>NZ_LYXZ01000022.1 GCF_001676615.1 Labrys sp. WJW
GTCCACTCCACTCGGAGTGGACTGGGGTAAGGGTGAGGGGCTGCACGACCCGGCAGAAAGAGGCAGTAGCCGCTGCCGTGCAAGTCGACGCCTGGAATGACAATGTTTTCAATGCCCAAAGCCATTTTGTCCGAAAGTCGCATGCCATGACCTTCCTTGCCCCCGCCGCCGTCGCCGAGATCGATGCCCTCTTCACACCCTGGGCCAATGAAACCTCGCCCGGCTTCATGGTCGCGGTCACGCTTGGGGATGACGTCGTCTACCAGCGCTGCGCCGGCATGGCCGACCTCGCCCACGGTATCGCGCTGTCGCCGAGATCGGTGGTGCGCATCGCCTCCCAGAGCAAGCAGTTCACCGTGCTGCTGGCCCTGATGATGGAAGCGGAAGGTAAGCTCTCGCTGGACGACGATGTGCGCGAGCATTGCCCCTGGCTGCCGGCCTATGACCAGCCGATCACGCTCAGGCAGCTGGCCGCCAACACCAGCGGCCTGCGCGATATCCTCGACACCATGATCCTGGCCGGCATTCCGATCCTGGCTCCCTCCTCCCGCGCCGCCGCACGCGCCATCGTCGCCCGCCAGAAGAGCCTCAACTTCCCGCCCGATACGGACCTGCTCTACTCCAACTCCAATTTCCTGCTGCTGTCGGAAATCCTCGAACAGGTCTCGGGCTTGTCGTTCAACGATCTCCTGCGCGAGCGCATCACCGGCCCGCTCGGCATGCACGACACCAGGCTGATGGTGCGCGACGACGAGATCTATCCACGCCTCGCCACCCATCATCGCCGCGGCCCGGACGGCGCCTGGCTCAAGGCCGCCTGGGGCATCGCCATCGGCGGTGAGGGCGGGCTGGTGTCGAGCCTCGAGGACATGCTGGCCTGGCAGGCCAATCTCGCCCGGCCGAAGGTCGGCGACGCCGCGATGATCGCCCGCATGGAAGCACCCGGCGCCGTGATCAACGGCATCGCCTCCCCCTATGGCCTCGGCCTCGTCACCAGCCTTCACCGCGGGCTTCGCTGCATCGGGCATAGCGGCTGGATCGCCGGTTCGCGCTCGGAATCGATCCGCATTCCCGAGCGCGACCTCGGCATCGTCCTCCTCGCCAACCACGACGAGTTCTCGCCCTATGCCCTCACCCGGCGCATCGCCGACATCGTCCTCGGCCTAGAGGCCGGGCCGCCCCTGTCTCCCGCGGCGATCGCAACGCTCACCGAGTGCGCGGGCACCTATCGCGAAGACGGCACCAGCGCCCTTATCCGCATCGACAGCGGGGGCGGCACGCCGAGCCTGGTCACCAGCATGGGGACGACCGAGGTCGAGGAGGTGGCGCAAGGCCGCTTCCGCCCCCGCACGGGGCTGGCACCCTATGATCTCCTGGTTCAGGCCGACGGCAGCATCGAGACCGAGAAATTCGGCCGCCGCCGCCGGTTCAGGCCGGTCGAAGCGGCCATATCGGAGCAGGACCTCCTGCCGGTGGGGTGCTATCGTGACGGGTCGAGCGGGCTGGAGGCCCGTTTTTACCGGGGCGCCGACGGTCCGGGCATGCGTTTGCTTTCGCCTTTCGGAACACTCGAGCTCCGTTTAGAGCCCTGCGAACGCGACATGTTCCTCGCCCATCCGGCCAGCCGCAGCACACATGATGCCTGGCGGGCGGCGCCCTGGGAACTGCCCTGGCTCTTCAGCGTGCGCTGCCTGCCGGGCGCCATCGTCCTCAACTCCGATCGCAGTTCAGACATCGTGCTTCACCGCCTGGGCGACATCTGACCGGCCTCTGCGGAGGGCCCTGCGGCGAACCGACTTGACCAAACGCGACATCGAAGGCATAGTGATACATAAATAAGTTATAGATTACATAATAATGTAACTAAGGGGACGCAATATGGGACACTTGGCCCGACTGACTGCCCTGCTTGCACTGACATTGCTTCCGGCCGTCGGACCGGCATGGGCTGATGCCACCAAGGGCGGCGTCATCGATGTCGCCACCGTCGGCGAACCGCCCACGCTCGACCCGATGGCCTCGACCGCCGACCTCGTCGGCATCGTCTCCCAACACATCTTCGAAACGCTGTTCACCTTCGACAAGGATTGGAGCGTCACCCCGCTGCTCGCCGCCGAAATGCCGAAGATCTCGGCCGACGGGCTGACCTACACCATCCCCTTGCGCACCGGCATCAAGTTCCATGACGGCTCGGTGATGACCTCCGCCGATGTCGTCGCCTCGCTGCAGCGGTGGACGAAGATCGCCACGCGCGGCAAGCAGACGGCCGAGATGATTGCCGCCATCGACGCGACCGACGATCATACCGTCAAGATCACGCTCAAGAAGCCCTATGCTCCGCTGCTGGCCCTGCTCGCCTTCAACAATGCCGCGGCGATCGTCATCCCGGCCAAGAACGCCGGGCAGGATCCCCTGACCAGCTTCATCGGCACCGGCCCCTACAAGCTCAAGGAGCGCAAGCCGGACCAGTTCATCCAGCTCGCCCGCTTCGACGACTATGCCTCGCGCCAGGGCGAGCCCGACGGCTATGGCGGCGCACGCAAGCAATATCTCGACGAAATCCGCTTCGTGCCGGTGCCCGATCCCAATACCCGCGTCGAGGGTGCCGCCGCCGGCCAGTTCGCCTATGTCGACTCCCTGCCCGTCGAAGCCTTCGACAAGATTTCCAAGGGCAAGACTGCCCCGGTCCTGCTGAAGCCCTTTGGCTGGCCGGTCCTGTTCATGAACAACAAGGAGGGCCTCGCCTCCGACATCCGCATCCGCAAGGCGATCCAGGCGGCGCTTTCCCCGCAGGACATGATGCTGGCTGCCTTCGGCTCGGAGGAATTCTTCTCGGTGGACGGCGCCCTCTACCCCAAGGATTACAAGTGGCATACCGAGGAAGGAACGCAGCCCTACAAGCCGGAGGGGGACGTCGAGGCAGCCACTGCCTTGCTGAAGGAAGCTGGCTATGACGGCTCCAAGCCGCTGCGCATCCTGACCAGCCGCCAATATGAGTTCCACTACAAGCTGGCGCAGGTCGCCGCGGAATATCTCAAGGCGGCCGGCTTCAAGGTGCAGCTCGACGTGGTGGAATGGGCGACGCTGACCAAGAACCGCACCGACCCGAAACTGTGGGACATCTACATCACCCACAGCCCCTTCCTGCCCGAGCCGTCGCTGACCGGCTTCATGTCGGACACCTCGCCCGGCTGGTGGGTCTCGGACAAGAAGCATGAGGCACTGGGCGCCTTCAATGCCGAGTCCGATCCTGCCAAGCGGCTGGCCCTCTGGCCGGCCGTCCAGAAGGCCTTCTACGACGAGGCTCCGGCCTACAAGGTCGGCAATTTCAACGCCCTCGCCGCCCAGGCCCCCAATCTGAAGGGCGTCACGCCGGCCCCCTGGCCCTATTTCTGGAACGCCTATCTGGAAGGAAAGTGATCCTGGAGCGCGGACTTCTCAGCGACATGCAAGCATGTCGCGATGTCCGCTCTTCGGAAACGTGACCTATCTTGAGAGGAAGAGCGGACAGGATGTCCGCGATCCCGCTCACGTCGCCTCGTCACGCTCTTCCGGCCTCGAACAACGCAAGGCTCCATCGATGCTGCGCACGATTCTCCACCGCCTCCTCGGCATGATCATCGTGATGGCCCTCGTCGTGACGATCGTGTTCATCATCGTCCGGGTCACGCCGGGCGATCCGGCCGCCATGATGCTCGGACCCGACGCGTCCGAGGCAGACATCGCTGCCTTGCGCACCAAGCTCGGCCTGGACGGCCCGATCATCACCCAGTTCGCCTATTACGTCCTCGGCCTCGTGCAGGGTGATTTCGGCCAGTCGATCTTCCTCAACCAGCCGGTGACGCAGGCACTCGCCGCCCGCGCCGAGCCGACCTTCTTCCTCACGCTGTTCTCGCTGCTGATCGCCGCCGTCATCGCCCTGCCCGTCGGTATCCTCTCGGCCTATTGGCGCGGCTCGCTGTTCGACCAAGCCGCCACGACCCTCGCCATGTTCGCTGCCAGCGTGCCGAGCTTCTGGCTCGGCCTCGTGCTGATGCAGATCTTCGCGGTGAAGCTCGGCTGGTTCGACACCTCCGGCTATGGCGGTCCCGGCGCTTCCTTCGGCGAGCGCCTCAATCATCTTGTCCTGCCGGCGGTGGCATTAGGCGTGGTCTCGTCCGCCCTGATCACCCGCTTCACCAGGGCTTCCATGCTCGACGTGCTCTCGGACGACTATGTCCGCACCGCCCGCTCCAAGGGCATGAGCGAATGGCGCGTGGTGATCCGACATGCCTTCAAGAATGCGCTGATCCCGATCCTCACCGTCATCGGCCTGACTGCGGCGCTGCTGATTTCCGGCGCTGTGGTGACCGAGACCGTGTTCGGCGTGCCGGGCATCGGCAATCTCGTGGTCTCCGCGGTGCTCCGGCGCGACTACCCCGTGATCCAGGGCGCGCTCCTGGTGATCGCCGGGCTCTACGTCCTCGTCAATTTCTGCATCGACATGCTCTATCTGCTCATCGATCCGAGGGTGCGCTACTGATGGCTGCCATCTCCTCCTCCCACCTGGCAGCGCCTGGCCTGCTGTCGCGCCTGATCCGGCGGCCGACCTCGTTCATCGGGCTTGCCATTCTCGCCATCATCGCCCTGGCCGCGATCCTCGCGCCGCTGATCGCACCCTATTCGCCGACCAAGCTCTCCGTCGCCAACCGCCTGAAGGGGCCGAGCCTCGCCCATCTGTTCGGCACCGACGACCTGGGGCGCGACATCTTCACCCGCATGCTCTATGCGGCGGAGACCTCCCTGTCCGTCGGCCTCGCCGTGGTGGTGCTGGCCTCGCTGATCGGCATCGCGCTCGGCCTCACCGCGGGCTTCTTCCGCGAGGCCGATACGCCGCTGTCGCGCGTGATCGACGCGATGATGGCCTTTCCCGACATCCTCCTGGCAATCGCGCTGGTCGCCGCTCTCGGCGCCTCGGCCATCAACGTCATCATCGCACTCGGCATCGTCTATGCCCCGCGCCTGGCCCGCGTGGTGCGCGCCTCCACTTTGGTCATCCGGGAACTACCTTATGTCGAGGCGGCCCGTGCGCTGGGCGTGCCGACCTGGAAGATCCTGCTGCGCCATGTCCTGCGCAACGTCACCTCGCCCCTGTTGGTGCAGGGCACCTTCATCTTCGCCAATGCCATCCTCGCCGAAGCGGGCCTGTCCTTCCTCGGCGTCGGCATTTCGCCCGACACGCCGACCTGGGGCACCATGATCAGCGTCGGGCGCCAGTTCATGGACAAGGCGGGCTGGCTCATGTGGTTCCCAGGGGCCGCCATCGTCATCACCGTGCTGTCGCTGCAACTGGTCGGCGACGGCCTGCGCGATCTCCTCGATCCGCGCCTGGCAAAGGATATCTGAGCCATGATCGGCAACCGCTTCCCCCAGGCCGACCGGCCGCTGCTCATCAAGGGAGCCAGGACGATCGGCTTCACCGCCGCCCCGGCCGGCACGCCCCTCGACATCCTGGTCGACCGCGAAGGCCGCATCGTCGAGGTCGCTGCCTCGATCGCGGCCGGCGATGATATCAGCGTCCTCGATGCCGGCGGGCGCTTCCTCTCGCCGGGCTGGACCGACCTTCATGTCCATGTCTGGTATGGCGGCACCGACATCTCGCTCCGGCCCGAGCAATGCGGCGCCGCGCGGGGCGTCACCACCATGGTCGATGCCGGCTCGGCCGGGGAGGCCAATTTCCACGGCCTGCGCGAATTCATCATCGAGCCGGCACGGGAGAACGTCTACGCCTTCCTCAATCTCGGCTCGATCGGCCTGGTCGCCTGCAACCGTGTCAGCGAGCTGATGGACATCCGCTCCATCGATTTCGAGCGGATCATCGCCACGGTGGAGAAGAATCGCGACGTCATCGTCGGCCTGAAGGTGCGCGCCAGCCATGTCATCACTGGCGGCTGGGACCTCACGCCGGTCAAGCTCGCCAAGAAGCTCGGCCGCATCCTCAAGCTGCCGCTGATGGTGCATGTCGGCGAGCCGCCGCCGCTCTATGACGACGTCCTCGGCCTGCTGACCGAAGGCGACATCGTCACCCATTGCTTCAACGGCAAGGCCGGCAGCTCGATCCTGGAGGACGAGGACCTCTACCGCCTCGCCGAGGACGCGGCGGCGCGCGGCATCGTGCTCGATGTCGGCCATGGCGGTGCTTCTTTTTCCTTCGATGTCGCCACGGCGGCCCTGGCGCGAGGCCTGCCGCCCGCCACCATCTCCACCGACCTGCACAACCGCTCGCTCGACGGGTCGGTGTGGGACATGGCGACGACCATGTCGAAGCTGCTCTCGCTCGGCATGAAGCTGGAAGAGGTGGTCGCCGCGGTGACCACGACCCCACGCCGGGCCATCGGCCTTGAGGCGGACGGGCTGCTGGACAAGGGCCGGCCCTCCGAGTTCACTTTGTTCGAGGTCGCCGACGCCGATCTCACGGTGAAGGACTCGCAGGGAGCGGTCAGCCGGCTCACCCGGGTGTTCGAACCGCGCCAGGCCATCCTGGGCGCCGAGGTGATTGCCGCCGAGCGCTATGTTCCGGCACAGGCGCCAACGACCGGCAAACACGCCTGCCCTCATTGCGGGTGGCAGTCATGACAGCTCCGCTCGCGGCCGATACCATTCTCTCCGTCCAGGACCTGCGCACCTGGTTCGTCAACAAGCGCTTCACCGCCAAGGCGGTGGATGGCGTGACCTTCGACCTCAAGCGCGGCGAGACACTCGCCGTGGTGGGCGAGTCCGGTTCGGGCAAATCCGTCACCAGCCTGTCGATCATGGGGCTGCTTTCCAGGCCCGGCATCATCGCCGGCGGCAAGATCCTGTTCCGCGACCGGGCCGGCGGCGTGCACGACCTCGCCGCCTTCGAGCCCCGCCAGTTCCGCCGCATGCGCGGCCGGGAGATCGCCATGATCTTCCAGGAGCCGATGACCAGCCTCAACCCGCTCTACACGGTGGGCGACCAGATCGGCGAGATGATCGCCCTGCACGAGCCGGTCAACCGCCAGGAAGCTCGTCGCCGGGCGCTTGCCATGCTCAAGCATGTCGAGATTCCCGACGCCGCGTCCAGGCTCGATGACTACCCCCACCAGATGTCGGGCGGCATGCGCCAGCGCGTAATGATCGCCATGGCGCTCTCCTGCAACCCGTCCCTGCTGATCGCCGACGAGCCAACCACCGCCCTCGACGTGACGATCCAGGCCCAGATCCTCGACCTGCTGCGCCGTCTCCAGGCGGAACTCGGCATGTCCATCCTGTTCATCACCCATAATCTCGGCGTGGTCGCCGAGATCGCCCACAATGTGGTGGTGATGTATGGCGGCCGGGTGGTCGAGCAGGCGCCCGTCATCGATCTGTTCGCCCATCAGCGCCACCCCTATACCAGGGGCCTGCTCGCCTGCACCCCGGACGCGGCACGCGACATCGATGCCAGCGGCGAGCGCCGGGCGCTCCATTCCATTCCCGGCAATGTGCCGCCGATCACCGCTTTGCCCCCCGGCTGCGCCTTCGGACCGCGCTGTTCCCTGGCGATCGAGACCTGCCGCGCCACCGTCCCCGAACTGGTCGCGACGGGAGCGGCCAGCTTCTCGCGTTGCATCCGGAGCGCCGAGCTATGACGACAGCCCCCTCCCCCCAGGCTGCGGCCGACACGCCGCTCCTCAGCGTGCAGAACCTCACCAAGCATTTCCCGGCCCGAAACGGGCGCATCGTGCATGCCGTCGAGGATGTCAGCTTCGACGTCCGTCGCGGCGCCACGGTGGGCCTGGTCGGTGAATCCGGCTCCGGCAAGACCACCGCCGGCCGCTCGGTGCTGCGCCTGGTCGAGCCGACCTCCGGCAAGGCCATCTTCGACGGAGTGGACCTGTTCGGCCTCAGCAACCGGGAGATGCTGGCCTATCGCCGCCGGCTGCAGATCGTCTTCCAGGATCCCTTCTCCAGCCTCAATCCGCGCATGCGCATCTCGGCCATCATCGGCGAGGCGCTCGACACCTGCGGCTATCCGCGCGGCAAGGCCCGCGCCGAGCGTGTGGCCGAACTGCTGACCCTCGTCGGCCTGTCGCCCGACTATGCCACGCGCTTTCCGCATGAATTCTCCGGCGGCCAGCGCCAGCGCATCGGCATCGCCAGGGCCATCGCGGTCGAACCCGAATTCATCGTCGCCGACGAGCCCGTCTCGGCCCTCGACGTCTCGGTGCAGGCCCAGGTCCTCAATCTGCTCGGCGATCTCAAGAAGAAGCTGAGCCTGACCATGCTGTTCATCGCCCACGACCTCTCCGTCGTCGAATATCTGTGCGACGAGGTGGTGGTGATGTATCTCGGCCGCGTGATGGAGCGGGGCCCGAGCCGGCAAGTCTATGCCGCTCCGCGCCACCCCTATACCAAGGCCCTGCTCGCGACTGCGCCGGTGCCCGACCCCACCCGCCGGCGCACCCGCGTGCCGCTGCAGGGCGATATTCCCAGCCCCATCGCACCGCCATCGGGCTGCGTATTCCGTACCCGCTGCCCCTCCGCCGCGCCGGCCTGCTCAACCACCATCCCGCCGGTCGAGCCTATCGGCGGCGGACACCACGTCGCCTGCATCCGCCAAGCCGAGCTCTTCGCATGACGGCCGCGCTATTCGCATTATTGGAGTGTTTTCAATGACCATTTCCGGGACGGTTCCACGCCCGCACGCCTCGCCCTATGAGCGGCTGGCAGCCCTCGGAATCAAGCTTCCCGCCGCGCCCGCGCCCATCGCCAATTTCGTCACCCATGTGCAGGAGGGCAAGTTGCTTTTCCTGTCCGGCCAGGGTCCGAACCATGCCGACGGCCGCTCGCACACCGGCAAGGTCGGTGCCGAAGTCTCGGTCGAGGAAGCCTATCAGCATGCCCGCCTGACCGGCATCAACCTGATCGCCGTGATGCAGGACGCGCTCGGCGATCTCTCCAGGGTGCGGCGGGTGGTCAAGCTCTTCGGCATGGTCAATGCCGTGCCCGATTTCGCCCAGCATCCGGCCGTGATCAACGGCTGCTCGGACCTGTTCATCGAGGTCTTCGGCGACGGCGGCGTCCATGCCCGCTCGGCGGTCGGCCAGGGTTCTCTGCCCGGCCAGATCACCGTCGAGATCGAAGCCATCGTAGCGATCGACTGAAAGGAATTTCGAGCAACCAATATGCCTGTCATCCCCGGCCGAGCTACTCGCGAGCGCAGCGAGAGCAGGTGGCGCCGGGGATGACAGCCCAAACGAACCATCCCGATCCAAGCTTTCTCAAGCCCTTCCCCTCGCCTTTCGGAGCGCAATTCCATGCCCGCCAACGATATCCGCAGCCGCCTCGGCCTGAGGCCCGTCATCAACGTATCCGGGACCATGACCTCGCTCGGTGCCTCCATCGTGGTGCCGCCTGCCGTTGAAGCGGTCTCGGCGATCCTGAGCGAGTTCGTCGAACTCGGCGACCTCCATCGCAAGGCGAGCGCGGTGATCGCCAACCTCACCGGCGCGGAGGCGGGCTTCATCACGGCCTCCTGCTCGGCCGCGATCAGCCTCGCCGTTGCCGCCGCCATGACCGGCAACGATCTTGCCGCCATCGAACGCCTGCCCGATACCACAGGCCTGAAGAACGAGGTGATCATCCAGTCCGGCCACATGGTCAGCTACGGCGCGCCCGTCGAGCAGGCGATCCGCCTCACCGGCGCCAAGGTCGTGCCGATCGGCCAGGCCACCAGCGCCTCGGCCTACCATCTGGCCGGCGCCATCACCGATCGCACGGCCGCTGCCGTCTATGTGGTCTCCCACCACGTCGTCGATTATGCGCAGATCCCGCTCAAGGTCTTCGCCAAGGTCGCCCATGAGCGTGGCATTCCCGTCATCGTCGACGCCGCCTCCGAATATGATCTCCAGGGCTTCCTGGCCGATGGCGCCGACCTCGTCCTCTATTCCGGCCACAAATTCCTGGGCGGCCCAACCTCCGGCATCGTGGCCGGCCCCAAGGAACTGGTGCGCAATGTCTATCTGCAGAACCGGGGCATCGGCCGCGGCATGAAGGTGGGCAAGGAAGGCATCGTCGGCACACTGGCCGCCCTGCAGGCCTGGAAGACGCGCGATCATGACGGCATCCGTGCCCGTGAGCGCAAGGCCCTCGATTGCTGGGTGGCGGCTCTCGACGGCAAGCAGGGCGTGAAGGCGGTGGTCGTCCCCGACCCGACCAGCAATCCGCTCGACCGGCTCCAGGTCTTCATCGACCCGCAGGAGGCCCGCATCACCGCCTGGGACCTTGCCGACCGTCTCGCCGCCGGCGACCGCCCGGTGATCGTGCGCGATCACGAGGTCGAGCACGGCTATTTCTTCCTCGATCCCTGCAACCTGCACCCGGATGAGGAAGATATCGTGGCGGCCCGCCTCGCCGAGGAACTCGAGCAGGCCCGCAAGTCCAACCTGCCGATCGCCACCCCCTTCGAGGATCGCCTGCTGGCGAAGGAGGCCGCCATTCTGCAATGGCCGGACTGAGCCCTGCTTGTTCATTGCCGCGACCGCGGCATAGAATGATGCATGATGGAAAGCTTCGAATCCCATGTCCACGACAGCCCTCGAGCGTGACGACGCCAACGAAGGCGGTGCCACCCGGCGCCGCTCGCGCACCAGCGGCATCGACCGCGCCCTGCAGATTCTCGACTATCTGCAGAAGGTCGAGCGTCCCGCCACCGCCTATGAGATCGCGCGCGACATCGGCGCCCCCCTGTCGACGATCTATGTCATCGTCGACGACCTGGTGGAGAAGGAGATGCTCGACCGTCAGGATGGCGGCCTGCTCTGGCTCGGGCCCCGCCTCTATCATTATGGCCTGACCTATGCGCGCACGCTCGACCTTCTCAACGTGGCGGAGCAGGAGATGCACGAACTCGCCCAGAGTTCGGGCGAGACCATCCAGATCTGCGGACGGGACGGCGATCACATGGTCGTGCTGGCCATGGAAGAGGGCAAGGACCATTTCCAGGTGACCTCGCGCGTCGGTACGCGCAGCCCGCTGAACTGGACGGCATCCGGCCGCATATTGGTCGGCCATCTGCCGGAAGCGGAGCGGCGCGAGATCTTCGCGCGCTCGGCGGTCGCCTCGCCGACGGGGCGG
Source organism: Labrys sp. WJW (assembly GCF_001676615.1). Taxonomy (GTDB): domain Bacteria; phylum Pseudomonadota; class Alphaproteobacteria; order Rhizobiales; family Labraceae; genus Labrys; species Labrys sedimenti. Next base: position 11,119 of record NZ_LYXZ01000022.1, read on the forward strand.
GCCGAGACGGACAAGAATGTGCTGGCGCAGATAGCGGCCGAGGCGCTGGAGCAGGGCCTATCCATCCAGGCCGGCGATTCCGACTTCGCGGTCGCCTGCATCGCCGCCCCGATCCGCGACAACCAGGGCGCCTGCCGCGCCACGATCTCGATCGTGGTGCCGGACAGGAAGCTCGAGCAGAAGGACCCTGACCTGATCGCCCTGGTCAAGGCCAGCGCCCGGCGCATCGAGAGCCGGCTGGGGTGGCAAGGTCGGCGCTGAGTGGAATCTGCCGCTACGCCGCTCGGTTTCTCGACGCGATCAGCAGTTCCGCCTCGAGCAAGGCAAACTCGACCATGAGATCGCTAACCGAGAGTTCCGGGTGCTTGTCCATGAATTGCCGGGCCCGCAACTGCATGGCCTCCCTGCCGAGGATCATTGCGGCTTCCAGGGACGAAATCGAGGCGCTGTCGTCCTTGGCGCCGGCAAGCTCCTCGACATCACCGTTGGCGACGTGCTCCTGCCATTGAGCCTCGGTCATCTGTCCGGAAAGATAGCAGGTCCGCAGCAATTCTGGGTCCGGCTTTGGCGGATTCCGCATCGTAAAACGCCCAATATCCTACACTATCCTGGTGCCTGCCTCTCGGGCAGGACGGCGGCCAAAACATCGATGCCAGACCCGGCACCCAACATATTCCGTCGTATATAGGTCGCACCTGTTCAAATCGTAAGACAACCACCCTTTCGCGGAATTTTTATTCCGTAGCAAAAAAAATGTGGAATGTCAGATTAACTTGCCAGCCACGCCGCAGCAGCCGTCAGCGCCCGGATGAGGCCGTCCCGCCACCACAGGCAGCCGGCGCCTCCTGCACTTTGGCAGGAGGCGGAGAAGACACAGCGACACGTCGAAAACCGGATCGAACCGAACGCCTCAGGCCAGATAGCGCCGGAACCAGGCAATCGTCCGGTCCCAGGCGAACTTGGCCGCCGCCTCGTCGTAGCGCGGGGTTGAATCGTTGTGGAAGCCGTGGTTCACGCCCGGATAGATATGGGCCTCAAAGGTCTTGCCGCCAGCCTTGAGCGCAGCCTCATAAGCCGGCCAGCCTTCGTTGATGCGGGTATCCAGTTCCGCATAATGGATCAGTAGCGGCGCCTTGATGCGAGCCACGTCCTCGGCCTTGGGCTGGCGCCCATAGAAGGGCACGGCAGCCGCAAGCTCGGGATAGGCCACGGCCGTGGCATTGGCGACGCCGCCGCCATAGCAAAAGCCGGTCATGCCGACCTTGCCCGTGCCGGATTTGTGCTTCATCAGGAACTCGGTCGCCGCGAAGAAATCGTTCATCAGCTTTTCGGGATCGACCTTGGCCTGCAGGTCCCGGCCCTTGTCGTCATTGCCCGGATAACCGCCGACCGAACTCAAACCGTCGGGGGCGAGGGCAACAAACCCCGCCTTGGCGACCCGCCGCGCCACATCCTCGATATAGGGGTTGAGGCCCCTGTTCTCGTGGACGACAACCACACCGGGGACAGGACCGGCCGCCTTGGCCGGCCGCACGAAATAGCTGCGCACCTCGCCATTCCCCTTGGGCGAGGAAAAAGTGATGTATTCGGCCACGATGGCCGGATCGGTGAACTGCACCTGCTGCGCATAGGCATAGTTCGGGCTCAGCGAAGCGAGAATGGCCGTTGCCGTCAGGCCGCCCACGGCAAACTTGCCGGCACGATCGAGGAACTCGCGCTTGGAGATCTTGCCATGCGCATAGAAGTCGTAGAGTTCGAGGAGTTCCTGCGGAAAATCCCTGGCCGTCATGCGGGTCATCGCGCGTCCCTCCCCTGTCAACCCGGCAGCAGCCTATAGGATCTTCGGGCGAGCGGTCTTCACAATGGCGAGATGGGTGGAGAGTGCTGGCACCGGCCCCCGAGGGCATGGACATCATCCAAAGCGCGTCGCACCCTTCCTGGATCAAGCTGAAATCAACATCCTTGCCGCCAATAAGAGCGAAGGAGTAGCCGATCGAGGCCTCACTCCGGCCGAGGGACGAGGCGCAGAACTTTGCCTCGTTGAAAGGAAACGGGCGCCACGACAGCGCCCGCCACGTCATGGCGTGACATATTCGGCGGCATTGCTGAGATGCATCATGCATCCATCAGGATCATTGTCCTGCAGCAATGCCACGGCCGTGTCCAATTCCTCCAGGGCCGCTTCCTGCCGCAGCGGATCCCGAATCGAATCCACGCTGTTTTTCATCTGCTTGAGTTGGGATTCATTGCACTGGCTGGCGCGTGTCCACACGGCGTTGGGCGCGGCCATCGCACCTGTTGCCAGACCCAATGTGAGAGCCGCCGCGACACAGACTGACTTGATCACTGGCCTTCTCCTTTGAAGTGGGTGAAGTGCCCCAGGCCCCAGGGTACCCTTCCAAACCTCCTTCAAAAGGCTCTGTTCCCGTTATCCCGGCCGGCGCTTCCCCCTCATATCGCGCTACATGCTCATCTCGATCGGCTTACGGACCATCTTTCTCACAAGCGCTGCTGGATGCGCCGGGCGATGTCGAACAGTCGGCGTTCCAGCAAGACAGGCGTCTCGCAGACATAGGTCAAAGAGCGGCCGCGCTCCTCGAAGATGCGCTTGTCCCATTTGAGCTGGGTCTCGAGATCGTCGGTTTCCTTGCTGCCCGTCGCGCTGGGAGAATCCTTGGCGGCGCCGATCTTGTCGCTCTCGTCCCGGATGCGGTCGGCGAGCTTGTTCTGGCCGCGGGCATAGCGGCCGATGCCGCCCAGGATCTTGTCGCGCTCCTCGTTGACCAGTTCGAGCACACCGGCGAACAGGCGCGTCAGGCGAGCATCCTTCTCCGCCCCCGCCTGTTGCACGAAACCGTCGAGCAGGCCGTCGACCTCCTCGATCGGCGTCCGGCGCGAGGCGAGCTTCTGGGCCATCGCCGCCGTGTCGAAATCCTTGGTCCAATCACCCGCTGCCGCGATGTCCGGCCCGCTCCAGACCACGCCGGCACTGAGCGTGCCGACCTTGCGCTGGATGCAGGGCCAGTCCGGATCGGGCTGGGCCTGCTGGGCCTGCACCACGTGAACCCAATCCACACCTCCCGCCAGCATCACCATGAGGATGGCCGGCCGAAGGGTCCGAACCATGGACCTGCCAGATATCGGGGGCCTGCCAAATCTCATGATGCTTCTCCTTTGGGGCCGCCGCGGCGCACCATCAGGCCGCGGGACGGGTCATAGGCGATGAGCGCGGCGGCGAAGAACAGCACCGTGGTGCCAACCACCACCGCAAGCGCGACCGGCTCGAGCCGGCCATAGAGGGCAAAGCGCACCAGTTCGACCCCATGGGTGAACGGATTGGCAAGGCAGGTCAGATAAAGACCCTCGCTCGCCTCCCTAATGCGCCAGAGCGGATAGAGCGCCGAGGAGGCGAAGAACATCGGGAAGATCACGAAGTTCATCACGCTGGCGAAATTCTCGAGCTGACGGATCAGCGAGGACAGGAAGAGGCCGATCGAGCCGAGCATCAGGCCGGTCAGTACCAGCGCCGGCAAGGCCAGGACATAGCCCTGCACGGGCGAGTCGACATCCCACCAGGCCGCGATCGCCAGGAAGACATAGACCTGCAGCACCGACACCAGCACGCTCGCCGTGAGCTTGGCGGCCAGCAGCGACCAGCGCGGGAACGGGCTGGTGAGCAGCACCCGCATCGAGCCGACCTCGCGGTCATAGACCATCGAGAGCGAGGATTGCATGCCGTAGAAAAGCTGGATCATCACGGCCAGCCCCGGCACGACATAGGTCTCGTAGAGCACATAGGTCTCGTAGGGCGGCTGGATCGAGACCCCCAGCACGTTGCGAAAGCCGGCGGCAAAGATAAAGAGCCAGATCAGCGGGCGCACCAGTGCCGAGAGGAAGCGCTCCTTCTGGTTGACGAAGCGCAGCATCTCCCGATGCGCGATGCCGCCGAGGCAGACGAGATAGCCCGAAAAGCTCAATCGCGAAGTGAGCGTCGCATCCGACATCAGGCGGCCTCCCTGTCGGTCAGGCGGCGGAAGGTCTCGGCCAGGCTGGCGCCGCTGCGGGCGGCGAGCGTGGCGGCCTTGCCCTCGGCGACGATCCGGCCCTGATGCAGCACATAGACATCGTCGTTGTCGGCGATCTCCTCGAAGATATGGGTCGCCCACAAAACCGCGATGCCTTCCTCGGCCACCAGGCGGCGCACCGTGGCGACGATGTCGGCCCGCGCCGCCAGATCGAGACCGACGGTCGGCTCGTCGAGGAGCAGAAGGCGCGGCCTGTGCACCAGGGCGCGCGCGATCTCCACGCGCCGGGCCTGCCCGCCGGAGAGCGTGCGAACCTTCTCGTCGGCCCGCTCTGCGAGACCCACGCGCTTGAGAAGCGCGAGAATATGCTCGCGCACCGCCTTCCCGCCAAGCCCGTGCAGGGCAGCGTGATAGGCAAGGTTCTGGCGCACCGTCAGGTCCGCATCGAGCGTGCGGGCCTGGAAGACGACGCCGAGCTCGGCCAGCGCCCGCGACGGAGCGAGGTTGAGATCATGCCCGTAGACCTCGACGCGGCCGGAACGGTTCTGGTAGAGTCGCGTCACGATCGAGAACAGGGTCGTCTTGCCGGCGCCGTTCGGCCCCAGCAGGGCGACGAAACGCCCGGCCTGCACCTCGAGCGAAACGTCGGCCAGCGCTTCGCGCTTGCCGAAGCGATGGCCGACGGCCGCAACCGAGAGCGCCGGCTTGTCCGTGCCAACCGTCATGGCTGCTCCCCGTCGCGCCGAAAGGGCGGCAGGATACACCAGGAACGGGCAGTCCGAACAACCATCACTTGCCCTTGAGCTTGGCCTTGAGCTGAAGCAGGCCGGCCAGATAGATATCCGCCACGGCTTTCCGGGCGACGTCTCCCGACACGCCCTTGGGGTCGAAGGTGGACGACCAGGTGATGGCGATCTTGCCCGGCTCGTCGTCCTCTTCCACCTTCAGCGTGGAGACGTAATTCTCGATCGGCAGGGGGCTCTCGAGGATGGCATAGGTGTAGGATGTGTCCTTGTCGTCCCACTTGACCAGCTTTTCGACGAATTTGGCGCCGTCCTTGGTGGTGAGGGTACGGATCTTGGCGCCGTCCTTTTCCGAAAGCTCGCAGGAAGCGATGGCAGGGTGCCAGGTCTTGATGCCGCAGAAATCGCCGATCAGGGCCCAGGCCTTGGCCGGCGTGCCCTTGCCCTCGACGCGATTGGAATTCTTTTCCGCGAGGGCCGGGCTGCAGGCAAGGCCCAGCACAGTCAGGGCACCGACAAGAGTCGTGATACGCATGGTCTTCCTCCCCAGGTCTTTTGAATCATCTTGCTGATCGAATCGTCGCGTCCGCGTCAATTCGGCGAGACCACCACGCCCCACGGTGCCTCGCCGACCGGAATGGTCTTGATCACCTTCTGGCTGGCGACGTCGATCACCGATACATCGTTGGAATTGCCGTTGGTGGCGTAGAGATATTTCTCGTCCGGCGTGAAAGCGAGCTGCCACACGCGCTGGCCCACCAGCAGATATTTCTCGACCTCCAGGGTCTCGCCATTGATCACCGCGACGCGATTGGCCGGCCCGAGCGCCGCGAAGGCGGTCTTGCCGTCCTTGGTGACGCGCACGCCGACGGGCTGGATCGTCTCGGCAGTGACGCCGGGGATCTGGAACTCGATCTTCTTGAGGATCTTACGCGTGGCGGGCTCGATGACGCTGACGGTGCCGCCGACCTCGGAACTCACCCAGACCTTGGAATTGTCCTTGTTGAACTCGGCAAAGCGCGGGCGTGAATCCACCAGCACGCTATCGATCACCTGGAACGTGGATGTGTCGATGAAATGGGCCATGTTGGTGGTTTCGGAGGTGTTCACCAGCATCTTGCCGTCCGGGCTGATGCCCATGCCCTCCGGCTCGACGCCGACGGGCACGGTGGCGAGCACCTTGTTCTCCTTCACGTCCACCACCGTCACCTGGGCATCGTCCTCATTGGCGATGTAGAGGGGATTGCCGGAAGGGTGCAGGATGAAGAGTTCGGGATCGGGGCCCGACTGCAAGGTGCGGGCCACCTTCATCGTCGCCGTGTCGATCACCTCGACACCGTCGTCGTCGCTGGCACACAGATAGAGGGACTTGCCGTCATTGGAGATGGTGATGCCCCGCGGGCGCCGGCCAGTCGGCACGGTCTGCTTGACGGTCTGGGTCTCGGAATTGATCACGGAGATCGAATTGCCCTTCTCATTGGAGACATAGACCGTGTAGGCCTGCGCCGTGCCGGCCAGGCAAGCGGCCGCCAGCCCCAAAAAAGCAGCCTTGGCGAAATGCGGCATGATCCGGTTCCTCTCCAGGCGGGCATCCCCGCAGCGCGTTCACGGCAAATGACATTGGCTTTCGGGCTGATCGGCGCCGAGCGTATCGAGCACGCTGCGCTGATGCAGGTAGCCGGGCTGCGGCGACACCGAGACGATCGCCATCGGCTGGGCGATCAGCACCGGCTGGCGCAGCTGATGGTCCCAGCTGCGAAAATTCACCGGCACGCCCTTGAAGGCGGCCAGCTGGAATTTTGGATCGACGAGATAGGTCGAGACCGCCGCCGGATCTGCCGACTTGGTCCGTGTCACGGCTTCTCCCACGGCGCGCACCGCGACCCAGGCCTGATAGTCGATCGGCCGCATGGTACGCTTGGCACGCTTGAAGAAGCGGCTCTGCAGCTGCGCCGAGCCCCAGGCATCCTGGGCGCGGTGCCAGGAGGTGGCGATCAGGCCCTGCGTGCCGGCAATGACCTTGGGGTCCCAGGTGCGGTAGGCGAGGTAGTCGCCGAAATCGGCCTCCTCGTCGGCCACCACCATGATGTCGTAATCCGTGCCGCGGCTGAACACCAGGGCGTCCGACTGGGTGATGCTGTCGCTGCGGGCGCGGGCGAGCGGACCGAATTCCCAGGCCTTCTCGGCGGCGAGGGTGAGGCCGAACTTCTTGGCAGACTGCTTCAGGGCGTCGGCATACAGCTTGTCCGCCGCGGTGGGCCCATAGGTGAGGAAGAGCTTCATCCAGCGCTTCGTCGCCAGATATTGCACCAGCGCATCGGTCAGCATGGCGCGGCTCGGCGGAACGTGGAACACATTGGCGCGGCAATCGGCGCCGCGCAGCCGGTCGTCCTGCGCGGCGGCATTGAACACCACCACCGGGCGCCCCTTGAGGGCATCGGCAACGGCCAGGAGTTCGTCCGCCGTCAGGGCGACCACCAGGAATTTCGCCCCGGCATCGGCCAACTTGACGGCCGATGCCACCGGCGACTGGTCCTTGTCCAGCACGACCTGGTCCAGCACATAGCGCTGGCCTGAGAAGCGGCCCGTGGTGTTGTTGTCGTCGATGGCAAGCCCCGCGCCGGCCGCGGCTTCGTCTTCCGGGGTGGGATCGAGTTCGTAGAGCGCGGGCGGCGGCGCCTTGTGGGTGATGACGCCGATGCGAACTTCGAGCGGTTCGGCCGCCCTCGCCGAGCCACAGGCCAGCAGCGTCACAAGGGCAAGCAGCAAGGCTGCCATCATGCGGGACGGGTTTCTCAATCTCGCAGCCGGTAACACATTTCGCTCCCGAACGCGCAGGCCTCTGCGTGCCTGAACATCGGCAAGCTTACGCATTGCAAATGAAGAACGTCAACTTAATATACCTAAGAAATTTATAAGCTGAATACGTCTGTACTGGCTTTCATGTTCATGGCAATTTTTACTAGAACGCGAACTGATAGTTTTCATAGAATATTCTTATTTGTGAAGGGACCACTGTGCTTGAATGGATGTCCCTGATTGTAGGAACGCGCCGGCGCAGCCTGAAGTATTGGACTGGAAGACACAGCAGCCTGCTGCGGCAGGCGGGCAGGACAATATTTGTCCTGCTGGCAATGGCAGCCGTCCTCCCCTCTCAGGCCCGGGCCGGCGAGCCCGGTAAGGCTCTGCTCGCTCTGCCCTTCGGCTATCTCGACACCTCCGGCGAGGCATCGGACCAGAAGGAAGCCCATGCCGACCGGCTGAAGGCGATGTCGGCCCGCTTGACCGATCGGCTGCAGGCGGGCGGCTTCTATCGCATCGTTCCGGCCACGCCGGGAATCATCGCCTGCGCCGGCAATGACCAGGATTGCCTGCTGGGCGAAGCACGCAAGTCCGGCGCAGATTTCATCCTGACCGGAGCCGTACACAAGACCAGCACCCTGATCTCGGCAATCTGGGTCGGCGTTTTCGATGCCAAAGACGGCAAGCGTGTCTTCTTCCGCCAGATCAGCTTCCGCGGCGACACCAACGAGGCCTGGCAGCACGCCACGGACTTCGTTCTGGGCCAGTTGCAGGAAGAGGCACGGCAGGCGCAGTGAAAAATCGCGCGGTTGCCGCCGAACGCCCATGAGGGCATTGTGGGAAATAAAGAGGAAGGGCCCATCGTGACCCGTTTGCTTGTCAGTGTCGTCGACAACGCCGAAGCTCGGCTCGCCCATGCGCAGGGGGCCGATCTCGTCGATGCCAAGGATCCGGAGGCCGGCGCCCTGGGCGCCCTGCCTCTTGCTACCATCCGCAGCATTCAGGCCAGCCTGCCGGATGACGCCATCACCAGTGCGGTTGCCGGTGACGACGACGATGTGGGACGCCTTGCTGACAGTGCCCTGGCGATCGCCACCACCGGCGTCACCTTCGTCAAGCTCGGTCTCGGCCGGACGATGGCCCGGGTCGCCAGCATCGCCGAGCTTGGCCGGCGGCTCGGCGGGCATGGGCGCTTCATCGCGGTGCTGTTCGCCGACGAGGATCCCCCCTTGAAATTGACGGAAGCCCTCCTGGAGGCCGGCTTTGCTGGTGCCATGCTGGACACGCGCCAGAAGAAAGGCATTCGCCTGCCCGACCTGATGACTGTGGGCCAGCTTGCCTCCTTCATCTCGGATTGTCGTCGGTTCGGCCTGATGTCGGGGCTTGCCGGCTCCCTGCGTGTCGAGGACATCGAAGCGCTCGCCGTCCTCCGTCCCGATTATCTCGGCTTTCGCGGGGGGCTTTGCCTGGCCGGCGACCGTCGCGGCCAGCTCGACCCGCAGGCCATCGACCGCGCGGCCCACCGTCTTCAGGCCATCCGGCAAAGTGGGCAGATTGACGGCGAGCGGGCTGCATGAACCTGACCGTGGTCAAGATCGGCGGCAGCCTGTGCGGCTCGGCCCGCCTCGAGCAGTTGCTCGCACAACTCGCCGGTGAAACCCAGGTGCCGCTGGTACTGGTCGCCGGCGGTGGCCCCTTTGCCGATGCGGTGCGCCAGGTCCAGGCAGCCATGCCCTTCGACGACGTCCTCGCCCACCGCCTCGCCCTCGATGCCATGACGCATCTGGCCGAAGTGCTGGCCACCCGCCATGCGCGCCTGACAGCCGTCGGGAGCAGGGCTGAAGTCAAGGAAGCTGTGCGGCAAGGCAGGCTCCCGATCTGGCATCCCGCCGAGCTGCGCGCCGGGCATCCGGATATCGCCGAGAGCTGGGCGGTGACCTCGGACAGCCTGGCGGCCTGGCTGGCCACCGAACTGGGCGCCGACAGGCTCATCCTGGTCAAGTCCGTCGATGTCCCCGCCGATTCGACACCCGCGACTTTGGCGGCAGCCGACATCGTCGACACCCATTTTCCCCGCTACGCGGCCCGGTTCACCGGCTCCATCGTGGTAGCGGGCCCTTCCAGCGACGACGGCCTTGCCGCGCTGCTCTCCGCTCCCTGCGAGGCCTCATGAGCCGGCATCCTGCACAACCACGCCTGGCCTGGGCCCTCACCGGCTCCGGGCATTACTTCACCGAATGCCTGGAGCTGATCCGCGAGGTGGGCGAGTGCGATCTCTTCGTCACCCGGGCCGCGGCCGAGGTGATCCGCATGTATCGCAAGCAGTTCGATGCCCTGCCAAAGGGCACGCGGCTGATCAAGGACACCACGGCCAGCGCCGCCCCCGTCGGCGCTTTCTACCATGGCGACTACCATACGCTGGTGGTGGCGCCGGCGACCTCGAACACCGTGGCCAAATGCGTGTTCGGCATCTCCGACACGCTCGCCACCAATGTCTATGCGCAGGCCGGCAAATGCCGTATCCCCTCGATCGTGTTTGCCTGCGACACCGCACCGGAGATGGAGACGCAGGCCCCCTCCGGCATGGTCAAGGTCTATCCGAGGCGGATCGACCTCGACAATGTCGAACGGCTCAAGGATTTCGAGGCGACGACAGTGGTCGAGACCTATGAGAGCCTGCGCCAGGCGGTGTTGGAAAGGCTGAAATGCGTGAACACCTCGCCCTGATCACCGGTCATCTCAGCCGCACCAGGCTCGAGCGCACGATGACGGCCCTGGGCCCGGTTTCCTTCGACTGGCTGATCCTGGATGCCGGCGTCAAGGTTGCCGCTTTGATGACGGAAGAGATCATCCGTCGACGCGTCACCTTGCCCGACGGCGTCACCCGCGTCCTGCTGCCCGGCCGCTGCCGGGCCGACCTCGAAGCCCTTTCCGGCCATTTCGGCATTCCGGTGCAGCGCGGCCCCGACGAGATCGCCGACCTGCCCGCCTTTCTCGGCCGGGGCGGTCATCCGCCCGATCTCTCGCGCCACGACGTCACTATCTTTTCCGAGATCGTGGACGCGTCCCAGCTTTCGCCCGAGCACTTGCTGGAGCGTGCCCGCGCCATGGCCGCCAAGGGCGCCGACATCATCGATCTCGGCGCTCTGCCCGACACGCCCTTCCCGCATCTGGAAGACAGCATCAAACTGCTCAAGCAGCATGGTTTCAGGGTCAGCGTCGACAGCGCCGCACCGGCCGAGCTCCGGCGGGGCGCCGAGGCGGGTGCCGATTTCCTGCTGAGCCTCAACGAGCACACCCTCGACCTCGCCTCGGGGACGCAGGCCATCCCGGTGCTGGTGCCGGTCGAGCCCGGCGACCTCGCCTCGCTGCTGCGGGCGGTCGAGCGCATGGAAGAGGCCGGCCGGCCCTATATCGCCGATCCCGTGCTCGACCCCATCCATTTCGGCTTTGCCGCCTCACTGGCACGCTATGTCGAGTTCCGGCGCCTGAAACCGCAGGCCGAGATCCTGATGGGAACCGGCAACCTCACGGAACTGACCGAAGCCGACAGCCTGGGACTGACAGCCCTCCTGATGGGGATCTGCTCGGAACTCGCCATCCGCCATGTGCTGGTGGTGCAGGTCAGCGCCCACACCCGCCGCACGCTGCAGGAGCATGACGCCGCGCGCCGGCTGATGTTCGCGGCCAAGGCCGATCATTCCCTGCCCAAGGGCTATGGCTCGGCCCTGCTCGCTCTCCATGACAAGCGGCCGGTGGTGAGTTCGCCGGAACAGGTGGAGCAGAACGCCAAGGACGTGCGCGATGCCAATTTCCGCATCGAAGTCAGCGATGACGGCATCCACGCCTATAACCGCGCCGTCCATGCCCGCGGAACGGATGCCCTGGCCTTCTATCCTGAGCTCGACGTCGCCGGCGATGCGGCCCATGCCTTCTATCTCGGCACGGAACTGGCCAAGGCGGAGACCGCCTGGCGGCTCGGCAAGCGCTACGCCCAGGACGAACCGCTCGATTTCGGCTGTGCCGCGGACAAACCGAGCGAAGACGCCACCGGCTTCAAGGCGCCGGGCCATACGTTGGCCGGCCGCAAGGGAAAGTAGCGATGCCGCGCATTCTCGAAACCATCGTGACCACGCTCAATGCCGACGGCAGCGCGCATCTGGTGCCCTTCGGCTTGATCGAGGAAGGCGAGCATTATGTCGTCGCTCCCTTCCGCCCCTCGCCGACCATTGCCAATCTGGAGCGCCATCCCTTCCTGGCCGCGGCGGCTCCGCTCGACATCCGGGTGATCGCCGGCTGCGTTACCGGGCGGCGCGGCTGGACGACCCTTCCCTGCGAGCGGATCGAGGGCGTCAGGCTGGCCGAAGCCTTCGCCCATATGGAGCTTGCGGTCGAGGCGGTGGTTCCCGACGAGGTCAGGCCCCGTTTTCGCTGCCGCGTCGTGCACCGGGGGCTGCACCAGCCGTTCCTCGGCTATAATCGCGCCCAGGCGGCCGTGCTGGAAGCGGCCATTTTGTCGACCCGGCTGCATATGCTCAGCCCCGACAAGATCCGCAGCGAGATGGATTATCTCAGCATCGCCATCGGCAAGACGGCCGGCGAAGCCGAGCTGGAAGCCTGGCGGTGGATCGAGGAAAAGATCCTGGCCGGGCCGACACCCGCCAGTTCATCCCGCTGAGACGCGACCCCTGGATTCGAAACGATCCTGTCATCCCCGGCCGAGCGTAGCGAGGGGAAGGGGATCCAGGGGCTGAAAGACTCCAATCATGGCCCCTGGATCCCCTTCCCTTGCCACGATGTGGCTCGCCGGGGATGACAATGCGCTCAGCCCCGAACCGCATCCTAAACCCGCTCGGCCGCGAGCAATGCAAGCGACACCGCCGGCGCGCAGGAGGAGGCCCAGTAGCTCTTCGAGCCGTCGGCACTCGGCACCAGATCGGCAAGGTCGTGATAGGCCAGGCCCATCCGCGCCGCCAGCGCCTGAACCACGAAGCGGCCCACGCCGCAGCCCACCACGGGCGGGCGCGCCTCTGCCTTGCGGCGCGACAGGATACGGGCCGCCGCATCATGCAGGCGGCGCAATTGCAGCTCGGCGAAATGAGCCGCCAGTTCATTCCAGACATGATCGGGCGCGTCGCTCGCATCCTGGCCGACGACCCGCGCCAGCCGGGTCCGCGTAGAGGCGAGGCTCTTGTCGCGGCCATCGGCCGTGTCGTGCTGGTCGGCCTCCTCGGGCAAGGTGCCGAGCAGGCGATGGACATCGGCAATGGTGGCGAAATGCTCGGCGACCAGCGTGACGTCCTGCCCCTGGAAGGGCAGTCTTTCGGCAAGCGACATCAAAGGCGTGCGCACGACGCCGGCATAGACCAGTTCGCCCGATACCAGTCTCTCGGCGTCGGTATAGCCGAGGCCCGTGATCCGGCCTTCCTCGATCGGAATGAGATCGGAGGTGGTGGATCCGACGTCGACCAGCAGGGCATTCGGCAGGCGGGAGGCGACGAAGGCCGCGGTTGCGTGCCAGTTGGCGGAGGCGACATCCACCGCATGGGCAGCCGCCCGATGGGGCGGCAGGAAACCAGCCCGTCCGCCATAGATGGCGATCTCGCCCTGGCAGTGCCGGGTGGCCCAGTCGGTCAGGGCGGCAACACCGGCGGCGCGATCGTCGAACAGGGCGCTGAGCTCCCCGGTCATGGTCACCGCATGGTGGCGCGCCTCGCGCGCCCAGGACGGCAGGGCGGCGAAGGCTCGGTCGAGCACGGCAAGCCCCTGCCTGATCTGGTAGGGTTCCTGCGTCACCGCCAGCAGCCGTCCCTGTGCCACGGCGGCGACCTTGACGTGCACGCCCCCGAGATCCCAGCCCAGCACCAGATCGTTCGTGGTGAGCACCGGATCATCATACGCAGTGGAATCCATACTAATCACTTTCACGGCCTGTCGCTTTCACCATTCTAGGCGCCGTGCCACAAAGGGGTAACGCCGCTTTCGAGTCGTCATCATGCCTGCACCGGATCGACAGGACAAAGCCCATACCGCGCCGGGCGCAAGCCTCGGCGTCGAGATCGTGCCGGTCATCGATCTGCGGCACGGCTCGGTGGTGCGGGCCAAGGCGGGCGATCGCGCCCGCTACCAGCCGATCGTCACACCGCTCAGCCCGACGGCCGATCCGGTCGACGTCGCCGCCGGCCTGCTGCGCGCCACGCCGTCGCGCCAGCTCTATGTCGCCGACCTCGACGGTATCGAGGGGCGCGGGCGCGATACCGCCAGCCTCCGACGCCTCGCGGCCACCTTCCCGGCAATACGCCTGTGGGTCGATGCCGGCATTGCCACGCGCTCCGAAGCGGAGGCCTTTCTTGATGAGGGCCTCGGCCTCCCGGTGCTCGGCTCCGAGAGCCAGAGCGACGACAGGCTCGTGCGGGACCTGGCTGATCATGCCGTGCTGTCGCTGGATTTTCGCGGCGACGACTATGTCGGCCCCGAAGCGATCCTCGCCACGCCGTCGATCTGGCCGGAGCGGGTGATCGTCATGACGTTGGGGCGCGTGGGCATGGGCAGCGGACCCGACCTCGACAGGCTGTCCGCGCTTCGTCGGCAAGCTCCCGCCCGTTGCAGGCTCTATGCCGCCGGTGGTCTGCGGGACAAAGGCGATCTTGCCGCCCTCGCCGAAATCGGCGTGTCCGGCATTCTCGTCGCTTCTGCCCTACATGACGGACGCCTTTAAGGGCATGGCCGCAAGTTGACCATGGCACGGCCCTGTCGTCATCGCGAGGAGCGTAGCGACGTGGCGATCCAGAAGCCTTCGATTCGCTCGCCGAGCCTGGATTGCTTCGCTGCGCTCGCAATGACGGCGGTTCTACTCCGCGGTCAAAGCAATCGCCTCCGGCAAGTCTTCGCCGGAGGAAACTGGGTCCCTCCGGCGAATTTTCAGCGTCCGAGAAAGATGGCGGCCAACCGCTGAAGCAGGCCTGCAGGCATGGGCGCAGCAGGCGGCTCCTGCCCAGGGCTGTCCCCTGTCTATGCAGCGAAGGGGTGCTTGACCTGCTCGCGCTTGCTGGTGGCTTCGGCCGCGCTCGGCCAGCCCTGGACGGCGCGTTCGATCGCCTGCTTGGTCGCTTCGTAGTTGTATTTCTGGATCTTGGCGTCGTCGTCCGCCAGCCAGTGGATGAAGACGCCCACGCTGATGAAGATGTCGTCGGCTTCGTCGGCGGGAATGGTACCGTCGGCGACGCTGTCCTGCACCGCGCGCGCCACGGCGTGCTGGGCGGGACCAAACATCTGCACGGCTTGCTTGGCGCCCTTGATGGTCACCTTGTTGAACAGCAAGGTGTTGGGTTTGCATTGCAGGTTTGGGGCGATCACCGCTAGAAGCGAGGTGAAGCCATCCTTGTTGTTGGTGAGGGCATTGCAGAATGCCGTCTCCGCGGCCGAGCCGCGAGGACCCATGATCAGGTCGATATGAGCGACTTCATTGCCGTCGCCGACAAGGGATTCACCGATCAAAACCTTGTTGATCTTTGCCATATTCGATAGTCCTCCCTGCGAGAACAAAGGCCCCGATCCCTTGGAACGGCGGCCGAGCCATCTATCCTTGTTTGCAGCGTTCGGCACGGCGCCGAACCGGTTGGCCAGATAGCTTTATGAGCGTAATCGCGCATTCCGTCACCAGCAAGCATCCGTTCAGCTGCCGGTTGCCGGAGAGCGTATGATCGCGGCGGCAAACAATGTCGCCACGGTGAAGTCGGCGGAAGTTCCGGGGTTGAGATCTCCTTTCTTCAGTTCGGCATCGAATGCCAGCAAGGTTGCGAGCGAGGCGGGGCCTGGTGGACCCGCCCCGATGATTTCGGCTGCGCGCGCCCGAACGGCTTCGGCCTGCTCGCGGCCGCGGCGGCGCTCGATATGCGTGTCGGCAAAACGCGACAGGAAGGCCATATGCACTGATGTCGTGCACCAGGGCTCATCGAGGCCGCCCCCTTGCGCCTGCCGGAGCGCCGGCAGGCCCGTCTCGAAGACATCCTCGAAATCGGTGAGATAGGCGCGGGCAATGCGATCGCGCGCCGCCGCCTCAGCCATCGCTTCGCGCAAGGTAACGGTCGGCGCTTCGTGGACATCGTGGCGATCGGCGCTTCCCAGCCCGCCCGGCGAGGCCAGGCGGATCGCCTCGAAAGCATCGCGCGCATCGATCCTGTCGAGTCCCGACAGGATCGATGCAAGCGCCGCACGCAAGTCTCCTCCCGCCTCGGCGGCCGCAGCAAGCGGCGCACAAAGCAGCACGATGCCGAGATTGGTGTTCCAGCCTATGGCCTCGCGCGTCGCCCTGATGGCACCGAGGATACGCGCCCCGACGCTGGCGCGCGGTTGGCCGATCCAGGGTGCAGAGGCGACGGCGCTCGCCTCGAAATCGGCGACCTTGGTCTCGCCGACATCCGCGAAGACATGCACATTGCCAGGCTTCAGGGCCCGGAGTTCGGCAAGGCAGGCGTCCCGATAGGTGCCGGCAAGATCGAGGCTGGGAGGATGATAGTTCATGATACCGCCACCATGGCTGGACGGTGGGCGGCATAGACCGCCTTCAGGAAGGCGCGGACGACGGCCTCGCTGATATCGGCGTCAACGATGCTCTGCAGGCCGGACCAGGACGGCATGCTGTTGACCTCAAGGAGCAGGAAGCGGCCGCGATCATCCTCGATGAGGTCGACCCCGCAATAGGATACATCGACCGCCTGCGCCGCCCTCAAGGCAAGATTCTCGGCTTCCTCCGGCATCTGCCAGCGCGACGGGCGCCCACCCTGATGGACATTGGTGATCCAGCCATCGCCCTCGCGCGCCATGGCGGCCACCACGCGGCCGTCGCAGACGAAGACGCGGTAGTCCCGCCAGCCCTCGACGTTCCGGCGCACGAAACGCTGCAGATAATACACCCGCGCCACGTCCTCGGGCTGCGGGAGATCGTCCGGCACGCCGATCAGGCGCAGGCCCTCGCCTTGCGAGCCGAACAGGGGCTTGAGGACCAACGGCACGC
Organism: Labrys sp. WJW; assembly: GCF_001676615.1. Taxonomy (GTDB): domain Bacteria; phylum Pseudomonadota; class Alphaproteobacteria; order Rhizobiales; family Labraceae; genus Labrys; species Labrys sedimenti. The sequence continues at coordinate 27,705 of NZ_LYXZ01000022.1, forward strand.
CCGGCCTGGCCTCGCGCCGCACGATGTCCACCGCCGCCTCCCGGCTCGACACCACGAAGGTATCCGGCGTCGGCAGGCCGGCCCTGGCGATCAGCAGGCTGGTCATCGATTTGTCGACGCAACGCTCGATGGCCCGCGGGTCGTTCCACACCACCACATCAGCCGCGACCAGGGCATGCAGCACGCCGAGCCGCAGGGTGGTCGCCTCGAAGGTTCCGCCCGATATGGTGCGCAGCAGCACTCCATCCGGCAATTCTCCCTCGAAGCCGGGTATGCGCAGGGGCTCGCCCCCGCCCGTGACCATGGCCACATCAGCCAGGGAAAACAGCACCGGCTCGACGCCGCAGGCGCGCAGGGCGCCAAGCAGGCGCCCACGATGCCATTCGCCATTGTCGGCTGCGAGGCCGATACGCAATCGGCGTCCCACAGGGTGTTCGAGCGGGTTCAATTCGAGATGTCCTACCAAGAGTTCCTGCGAGGTTGGGGTCCTGTGAGCTCAGCGTTCGATGCTACGAGAAGGAGGCATCCACCAGGTCCGGCATCAGATGGCCGCCGCGGAAGGTCTCGCCGTTCTCGAGAGCGGTGACGATGACCTCCGCCGGGCTGAACAGATGCGGATCGATGGCATAGAAATCTCCTTTGAAACGGCTGAAAATCTCGGCGAAGGGCTTGCCGTGGTCGCGGGACGTGGGGCTCGGCAGGGCCTCGGCCAGCGATTTGGCGGCTTGGGCGGTGCCGGCCACGAACAAATGGACACGCCCGCCATAGATGATCGCATCATTGGTGCGGCCCATGGCCCGTACGAAATCCGGGGTGGGCGGCGCCAGCGGTGCCGTGCCCAGGCCATCGACGATGTCGGCAAGCGGAAAGCCGAGGCTGTGCGCCTTGTGCAGCGCGACTTCGAGCACGCGGCTGACGACCTGGGTGGCCCCCGCCAGGCTCTGGGTCGGCGCATAGATGAAAGTGAGGGCTTCGGGTGCCAGCCGCGTCGCCTCCGCGACGTTGCGCACCACGGCCTCAGGCGGCGGCGAGGCGGTTTCCAGGATCAGGACGGCGCTGTCGGCATCGTCACTATAGCCCAGTTCGACGAAGAGAGGTTCCACCCGCGCGGCAGCGCGCCCCGGCCCTGAGCCAAGCGCGAAATAGGCTTCCTTGCCGCTCCCGGCGCGTAGGCTCCAGCCGGCATATTGGCAGCCGAGACAAGCCAGGACGGGATTGGTCGTCTGCACATTGACGGAGAAGGGCCAGCGCTCCACCGGCCCGGTGGGCGCGATCGATACGCGGCCGAGGCCCGCCAGGCAGATCTCGGCAAGCCGGCGGCCCGCCTCGATGGAGCCGGGAACACCGGCGCCGGCATCGATGAAGCGGCACCCGCCCGGGCCCGCGCTGACGGTGAGCCGCAGGCCCGCGGCATCGGCGACGAGGCTGTCGACCAACGGTCTGGCCAGGGCATTGACGCTCGGGGGCTGCAGGAAAATCGTCACGCCGGAACTCTCTCCTCTTGAACGAGACGGATGATGTCCGCGCCACGCAAGTCGAGCAGGCGTCGAACCTCGGCGGTTGCCGTGCCTGTGGCGGCGACGGTGCAGACCGGCGCCCCGGCCTCGATCGCGCTGCCGCGCTCCGGCCTGTCCGCCACGAAAGCCGGCCATGCGATCTCCGGCACCCTGGCGATACGGCGCCGGGCATAGACGATCATGCTCCCGGCGGCCTCCTGGGGAGGAGCTTCGACCTCGCCGAGTTCGCCCCTGCTCGCGCGGCAATGGCGCTCGAAGAGCGGCGTCCGCCGCCGGTCGAGGCAATCGAGGGTGGCGCCAGGCCGCGGATTGATCTCCAGCAGCCACCAGCGATCCGGCGCCACCATCAGGTCGGCGCTGGCGAGGCCTCGCAACCGGGTGGCCGCCACGATCCGGCCGATCGCCATCTCGATCTCGGGATCGATCGCGGGCGGCCCGCCCGGCTCGATGGCGCCGCCATAGCGCCACGCGGCACCCCGGCCGGGCGAAACCCATTGACGTGTGCGGGCGATCACCTGAGCCCGGCGGCCATCGGCGAGGAAGGCGACGGAAACCGGCTCTCCCTCGACCGCCCGCTGCAGATAGCGCCCAGGCGCCAGCCTGTTGGAGCGGGCCTTGCGGATATGGCCCCCGCCCGAGCTACCGCGACGCTTGGCCAGCCAGCCCGAGGACAAGGCGACCGGCTCCAGCCGGACCTGCGGGTGGCCGATGCCAAGTTCCGCCAGCAGGCGTGCAAAGCCCATCGGATCCTTCAGGCTGGCCACCGTGTCGGCACTGGCACCGATCAGGCCGAAGCGCTCGTCGATGGCCTGGATCAAAGCGGGACTGGCTTCAAAACCGCTGCCGAGAACGACGCCGAGAGGCAGCTGGGCACTGGCAAGAGCCAATTCATCCAGCGCATCGAGGACGGCAAGGCCGGCGACACCCACGCCGAACCGACCCCTGACCTGGCGATAGCCCGCGGCCAGCGCTCGGGTATCGCTGTCACCGAAGAGGTCCACGACCAACGGCCTGTAGCCCGCGCGGCGGGCGGCAGCGGCGAGAGCGCGACCGGACTGGGCGGCGATCAGGACGCAGGCGCCCTCACCCTGCGATCTCGAGGGCAAGCTTGTACGCATCGCGAAAATCCAGGCTGATCGGCTTGTCGGTCGCCAGGAGGCGACGGAACAGGCCGAGTTCGGTCTTGTATTTGACGTTTCCGATCGCGAGTGCGCCGACGCCCAGCGCCTTGCCATTCCCGAAGGGCTCGCCATTGGCCATCACGCCGACCCCTTCCACCCCCGCCGGCGGGACGGCGTTGACATCGGCGGCGACCAGCAGGCCCGGCACGGACTCGAGGTCGGCCGCGGAAAGAATGTTCACACCGGCGGGCCCGCTGGACAGGACGATTTCGGCACCGGCGACCGCCGCCCGCCGGGCCTCGGGCGTGCTGCCATCGGCATAACCGACATCGACGCCGAAGCGCTGCTTGATGCCGGCCGCAATGTCGCTCACTCGCTTGGTGCCGTCATGGCCCGCCAGCACGGCCTGGCCGCCCTCGAGCGCCACCAGCACGGCGGCGCAATAGGCGACGACACCGGTCCCGCCGAAGATCACGACCTTGCGGCCTGCCAGTTCGCCGCCATGCTTGTCCCTCAGCACGGCCTTGACCTTGGCGACCATGGCCGCGCCGGTGGTGAAGGAGCCGGCCGGATCGGTGAACAGGTTGAGGGCGAAAGGCGGCACGAAGGCCTTCTGCGCGGCATCGAGCATATCGAGCGCAAGGCCGCCATTCTTGCCGCCGATGAAGATCGAGGTGCGGCTGCCATCGCCCGGCGCGCGCGAGAAGATCGCGTCCTGCACGAGCGGCCGGATTTCCTCCAGCGTCACGCCCGTATAGGGAATGACGACGTCGAAGCCAGCATCGACCGCCATGTTGACGTCAAAGGGACTCATATGCTTGAGCGGCGAGAGCATATGCAGGATCGATCGGGCCATCAGAACGCGAGCCTCCTCTTGAGCGCATGGTCACGGTTGATCCGCACCTGGGCGCCCTGATTGCGTCCGCGCACGATCTCGAGGCGGATGCCGGGTGGCAATCCGTCGGCCTTCAGCTCGGCAACCAGCCGGCGTGCCTCGCTGTCGGAACCGATAATGACGAAACCGGTGGGGCCCCAGGAACTTTGCCCGATGCCGCCAAAGCCCCGCTGCTCGCAGGCGGCCAGCACCTTGGTGACGATCGGACTGGTGAAGCGGCCGCCCTGCGCCGACGCGAAATGATCCCCCACCACGCGCTGTAGCTCGGCCACGCCGGCCCCGAAAGCCTCGACATCCCTGCCGGCCGCGGCCGGCAGGATGCGCATCAAGGCAAGACGGCAGAGATGGGCGGCGGCGGCCTCGGGAAAGGGCGGCAACTGCCGGAAGGCACTGACCTCGGCCTCGCCATGCAGGCCATGGGAAGAGGTGTCGAAGACCAACAGCACTCGCCAATCCTCCGGAAAGGGCAAGCGGGCAAGAATCGGGGGCGCCCGATCGTCCTCGCCGCGTCCGCCGTCGAGAACCAGGCCGCCCTTTTCGAATGCGGCCAGGCCGGCGGAAGAACGATTGCCCCTGTCGAGTGCTTCCGCGGCGTCGCGCGCCTGAAAGGGCCGACCCCGCAGTCTGGCAAGGCCCGCCGCCACCGCCAGGGCGATCTGCGTCCCTGAGCCGAGGCCGGCATGGGGTATGATGCTGCGCCGCAACCGAAAATGGCCGCGCGGCTCGACCTGGAGATGGTGCGCCGCCGCTTCCGCATAGCGCAGCACGCGTTCGGCCTCCTCTCCCTCGGCGATCAAACGCTCCGCATCCGATACGACGAGATCGACGGCGGGGCTGCTCACCGCGAGGCCGAGGCTGCCGAAACGGCGACCGAGCCCACCATGAAGATCGAGAAAACCGAGATGCAGGCGCGCACTCGCACTCACGCGGATCGAAGCGGGATTTGTCGCGGAAGCGGACTCAAATCCGGGTAAGGTCGTTCCCTTCTGCTGATACATCGGCGCGGCCTCCCCAATAGGAAAATATCATAACAAATAAACATCGTTGGCAACGCAGCAATTTCTTAGAAATAATCCATATTATTCTTATAAATTTGCCAGAGAGCGCGGAGGTACTTGGCCGAACGCTGAGGTGGTTGTTAGCTATAGCGAAAATGAAAGGCAGGAGACGGCTCACGGATGCGCGCCTGGATCGAAGGCCAACCGGTTGATCAGCACGAGGCCATAGCCGCTGCGGCGCGGATGCTGGCTCGGGCTCGCCTGCCCGTGATCGGCGGGCTGTCCGGCGACGTTGCAGCGGTACGCGCAGCCTACCGGCTTGCCTTCCATATCGGCGCTGCGATCGACTGCGAGGGCTCGGATGCGCTCTATGCCGATCTCGGCGCCCTCACCGCCCGCGGCGCGATGACCACCACCTGGGCCGAGGCACGGGCGCGCGCGGACCTCCTTTTGGTGGTCGGGCGCAAGGCCGGCACCAATCCCTTGCTGGCTGAGCTCGTGGCTGCCCCTGCCCCGCTGGCCGGCGTGGCCGAGCGCAATGTCCTCAACCTGGAGGACGACCAGGACACCCTTGCCGCGCATCTGGGCCTGCTGCGCGCCCTCGCGACTGGCCGGTTGTCGCCCCGCCCGGAAACTGTGGCGCTGAACGATCTGGCCGGCAGGATCAAAGCGGCCCGTTTCGGGGTCGCCGTTTATGACCCCCGGGAACTGGGCGAACCAGCCGTCGGCATGCTCCAGGGGCTGGTCAAGGACCTCAATGACGAGACCCGCTTTTCCAGTCTGCCGCTCGGCGTGCCGGCCGCGGCGCGGCTGGCCCTCGCGGTCGGCAGCTGGACGACCGGCGATGCGCCACGTGTCGGGCTGGGACGCGGCTATCCCGAGCACGATCCCTGGCGCTTCGATGCTCGCCGCCTGGTCGCGAGCAAGGAAGCCGATGCGGCACTATGGCTCTGCGCACAAGCCCATGGCGAGAAGCCCCCGGTCGGTATTCCCGGCGTCGTCCTCTCCGGACGTCCAGACGAAGCGCAGGCCGGCATCGTGATCGAGGTGGCTGTTCCGGGCGAAGCCGGTATGGCCGTCTGTTTCGACGAGCGCCGCGGCACGCTCGCAGCCATCGGGACGGGCCCAGCCCCTCGAAACACCGGCGCGGCCGAGATCCTCGCGGCCATTCAAACCACAATCGGCGAGAAGGGACAGGGATCATGCTGACGCGCATTGCGGGCGGCCGCATCGTCGATCCGGTTTCCGGCCGTGACGGCAAGGCAGATCTGTGGATCCAGGACGAGCGCATCGTCGAGAAGCCGGTGCAGGCCGTCGCCGATACCGTGATCGACGCGCGCGGCTGCGTGGTGATGGCCGGCGGCGTCGACGTCCATTCCCATATTGCCGGCGGCAACGTGACCCTGGCGCGCCTGCTGCTGCCCGAACTTCATGTCAGCGAAACTGCCGGCGACCCGGCCCTGCCCTTCTCGACCGCGCGCTGGTCGGCCTTCGAGACTGGCCGCCTCTATGCGCGCATGGGCTATACGACGGTGATCGAGCCGGCACTGGCGCCGAGCGCCGCCTTGGCGACCCATCTCGAACTCGACGACATTCCCCTCATCGACCGCGGCGCGCTCAGCGTGCTCGGCAATGACGACCAGCTGCTCTCCCTGCTCCGGCGCAAGGAGGGTGCCCAGGCGGTGCGCGACCTGACGGCCCTGACGCTCGCAACCTCGCGCGGGCTCGGCGTGAAGGTGATCAATGCCGGCGGGGCGGCGGCCTTCAAGCAGAACGTCCGCGCCTTCGGGCTCGACGACGAGGTGCCGAGCTATGGCCTGACCTCGCGCCAGATCCTCACGGCCCTGCTCGACGCGACCACGGCGATCGGCGTGCCGCATCCCCTGCACGTTCATTGCAACAATCTCGGCCTGCCCGGCGCCGTCGATACGCTGATCGCTACCATCAAGGCGGCGGAGGGGCGCCCCGTCCATTTCGCCCATGCCCAGTTCTACAGCTATGGCCGGCACGAGAGTGGCGGGATCGTCTCGGCTGCGGCGGAGGTCTGCGCGGCCCTGGCGGCGAATCCCAACACAACCCTCGATGTGGGCCAGGTGGTGTTCGGCCAGACCTGCACGATCTCCCTCGACATTCTCCGGCAATTCTCCAGCCGCAAGGCCGGCCGGCCACGCAAATGGATCCTGGTCGACGGCGATGCGGAGGGCGGCGGCATCGTGCCCTACCGCTATCGCCGCAACTCCGGCATCAACGCGCTGCAATTTGCCATCGGCCTCGAACTCTTCCTGCTCTCGCCGGACCCCTGGCGGGTGCTGCTCACCACCGACCATCCCAATGGCGGTCCGTTCACCGCCTATCCCCGCCTCATCCATCTGCTCATGGACAAGGCGGAACGGGATCGCACTCTGGCGAGCCTGCCGGACATCGTACGCGAGCGCAGCGGCCTTGCCGCGATCGAGCGCGAATATACCCTGGCCGAAGTCGCAATCATGACCCGCGCCGCGCCGGCACGACTGCTCGGACTGGCCGACCGCGGCCATCTCAAGCCGGGCGCCCGCGCTGATGTGGCCATCTACCGCGAGGATGCCGACCGCACCGCGATGTTCGCTTCGGCCGATCTGGTCCTGAAGGACGGCGTGGCGGTGGTGCGCAAGGGCGAGCCGCTGGGGTGGCGCGCCGGCCGCACCCTGACGCTGGCGCCGGAGTTCGATCCGGCCATGAGGCGCCATGCCGACCGCTATCTCGAAGACCGCTTCGGGGCCGGCCTGGAAAGTTTCAGCGTGCCGCTCGAGGCCTTTGGTGAAAGAGATGTTTTCGAGGTCGAGCCATGTCTGATCTGACGCCTAGCTCTGACCTGATGCTCAACGGCATCGCCATCGACGACACCTTCGCCGAAGCCTTCGGCATGGCCGCCACAGCGATCGTGCTGACGGCCGACACGCCCCGCTGGGCCGAGATCGCAGCGGCGAGCCTGACGGGCTTTGCCACCTCGGTGATCGGCTGTGGCGTCGAGGCCGGCATCGACCGGCCCCTCTCGCCGGAGGAAACCCCGGACGGAAGGCCGGGCTTGCGCGTCCTGCTGTTCGGCTTCGATGCCGACGGGCTCGGCAAGCAGCTCGCGCGCCGTGTCGGCCAATGCGTGCTGACCAGCCCCGGGTCGGCCTGCTATGCTGGTTCCGGCGGCAAGCGGCGTCTCAAGCTGGGCGCCAATATCCGTTATTTCGGCGACGGCTATGAGATGGCCAAACGCATCGAAGGGCATCGCTATTGGCGCGTGCCGGTGATGGACGGCGAATTCGTCTGCGAGCACGACACCGGCCTCGTCGAGGGCGCGGTGGGTGGCGGCAACCTGCTGTTTCTCGGCCGCGACCAGGCCGGCACCTTGGCGGTAGCCGAAGCCGCGGCCCGCGCCGCAGCGGCCGTACCCGATGTGATCCTGCCCTTTCCCGGTGGCATCGTGCGCTCTGGCTCCAAGGTCGGCGGACGCACCAAGGGCATGATCGCCTCGACCAACGACCCCTACTGCCCGACGCTGAAGGGCCGCCCCCGTTCGGCCCTGGCGCCCGAGGTGGGAGCCGTACTCGAAATCGTCATCGACGGATTCTCGGCCGACGCGGTACGCGCCTCGATGAGAGAGGGGCTCCACGCAGCCGTCGAAGCAGGACCGCAGCATGGCCTGGTGCGTGTCACCGCCGGCAATTATGGCGGCAAGCTCGGCAAATATCACTTTCATCTGCGCGAGTTGCTGACATGAGCGCCCTCACTTTCCGCCTGCGCGAAGCCCCGCCCGAACGCCTCGACCTTTCGGGCCTGGTGCCGCATCGCATCGGCGCCCTGTCGCTTCCGGACATCGAGAGACTCCCGATCGGTACCTCCCGGCACGGCGTGGCGGTGGCCGATATCTTCACGGTCGAAACAGGCGATCGCGATAGCATCCGCTTCGAGGGCGGCTCCCCGCGCTTCGACCTGATCGGCGCCGGGCTCGAATCGGGCCGCCTCGTGGTGGACGGCGATGTCGGCCAGCGGCTGGGCCAGGCGATGCGGGGCGGCACGATCGAAGTCACCGGCAGTGCCGGTCCGTTTGCGGCCAGTGCGGCGAAGGGCGGGCTCGTCCGTATCGCTGGCGATGCGGACGAACGTGCCGGCGGCGCCATCCACGGCGCAATGCACGGCCTCGATGGCGCGATCCTCGTCATCGAGGGCGACGCGGGCGACAGGCTGGGCGAGCGCATGCGGCGAGGGCTGATCCTCATCGGCGGGCGGGCGGGCGACTATGCTGGCTCGGGCCTGATCGCCGGCACCATCATCGCCCAGGAAGTCGGCGACAATCCCGGCTACGGCATGCGGCGCGGTACCATCATTGCAGCCGCGCATGGCACCCTGCTGCCGAGCTTCGTCCCCACCGGCCGCCATCGCCTCGTGGTGGCCCAATTGCTTCGCCGCGCCGTGGCGCATATCCGGCCCCGGTCGGCCGAGCTCATCCCCCAGCAGGCCGAGCGCCTGGCCGGCGACCTTGCCACCCTCGGCAAGGGCGAGATCCTGATGCCCGCAGCATGAACGGGCAGGCAGCACTCCGGGGGTGCCCGGCTACCGCATGGGAGGTAGCACACAAGTACAGCTTGATTGGAGCTGCAAACGGGAACAGGCTAACATCGCTTGCTGCAGCAAGAGGCACCTCATGTGGATTCTCCTGACCGTCTGCCTGATGAGCGCGCCCGACTCCTGCCGCGAGGAGCGTATCAGCTGGTCCATGGATACGCGGGACAGCATGGCCTGCTTGTTGCACGCCCAGGAAACCATCGCCCAGTGGCAGTCTACGCACCGGCAATGGAAAATACGCAACTGGCGCTGCGTCACCAAGCGGGATCTGTCGACCGACATCTGAAGACGGGCACTGCCAACCGCGTTTCGCGATTTGCGGCGCCCGGCAGGACCCTTAAGGCCGCGCCAGCAGGACGCCGGAGAAACAAGCGTTTCCGTCCAAAGGCGCTTTGCCCGGCGTGCCGCAGCCTTGCAACGGCGCCTCAGCTGGGCAAGTGTGCATCGTCAACCGACTACAATGGTCGGAACAATTGTGGTTCGTGGCGGTATGGGATCGATTCGAGGCTCTCTCTCCTTTCTGATCGCCGGTGCCGCCATGCTGACCCTGCTGGCGGCGGCCGGCCTGCTGTTCGCCGTGCGGACCTCCGATTTCGCGGTCGAGCGTCTCACCGTGTCGCAGCGCCGGCTCGACCTGCTGGCCGAGGCCTCCGGACGCCTGACCGACTATGCCTTTGCCGCCATCGACAGTGCCCAGACCGCAGCGTCCAGCCGCCTGCGACTGACTGCCCTGAAGAGCCAGATCGACACCGTGCTGACGGCGGCCGGCGCCGACCCCTGGCAGGGCGAAACCATCCCAGGCCGCGTCGAGACGCCGGAGCGCATGCTGGCATTGCTGCGCGCGGACATCGCCAGTCTGGATGCCTCCATCGCCACCGGGCTCGAGCAATCGGATACAGCTGCGCGCGGCGACACCATCCGCGGTGCCCTCAACGGCTTCGGCCTCAGCGCCGGCCCGCGATTGTCCGCCCTGGTGGAGGCCGAACGGCAGGCCGTCAAGCTGGCGCGCGAGGACATCGCCCGCACCTCGCAGCGCCTGACCATCGCCGCCATCGCCGCGGCGATCCTCGCCATCCTGATCGCGATCCTGCTGCACCAGCGCATCACCAGGCCGCTGCTGCGCCGAATCAGCGCCATCGACGATGCCGCCATCGCCATCGGCCGCGGCAAGCTCGATATCAGGCTCGCCGTCGGGGCGCGCGACGAACTCGGCCTGCTGGTGGCCCGCTTCAACCGCATGGCAGCCTCGCTGGCCAGGCGCGAACATAAATTATCGCTGGACAGGGCAGCGCTCGAACGCATCGTGGCCGAGCGTACGGCCGACCTCACTACCGCCAATGAGAGGCTGGCCCGCATCGACCGTTCGCGCCGGCGCTTCTTTGCCGATGTCAGCCATGAGCTGCGCACCCCGCTCACCGTGGTGCTGGGCGAATGCGACATTGCCCTGCGCGCGCCTTCGATCAGCCCCGAGGAGACCCGCACGACTTTCACCACCATCCGCCAGCGCGCCTTCCGTCTGCATCGACGCGTCGAGGACATGCTGCGTGTCGCGCGCTCGGAAAGCGGCGAGATCACCCTCGATTTCCGCCGCATCGACCTGGCGCGCCTGCTGGTGGACACCGTGGAGAGCTACGCGCCCGTGGTCCGGCGCCACCAGCTTGAAATTGCGCTGGTCCTGCCCGAATCGCCTGGCGACATCGTCGCCGACGGCGATTGGATCCGCCAGGTGGTCGAGGGGTTGATCGACAATGCCATCCGCCATGCCAAGGGCGCCACGCGCATCGAGATCCGCCTGGAAGATAGCCCGGACGCCGCCGGCATCTTCGTCAGCGACGATGGCTGCGGCATTCCCGCCGAGGCGCGGGAGCAGGTGTTCGAGCGTTTCGTCAGCCGCAACGGCGGCGCCTCATCGAGCTTCGGCATCGGTCTGGCCCTGGCCCAATGGGTTATCACGCGACATCACGGCAGCATCGTTATAGCATCGGATCCAAACACCGAGCGTGGTACGCGGGTGGCGATCACGCTGCCCCGAGCCGCCGAAGGGAATACGCACACAGGATTTGCATCATGAATGTATTGCTCGTCGAAGATGATGCCGACATTGGCTCGATGCTCAGCAGGGGCCTGAAGGTGGAGGGATTCGACGTCACCACGGTGGAGCGGGCGGACCAGGCCCTCGACACGGCCCGGGACATCAATCCCTGCGCGGTGGTGCTGGACATGATCCTGCCCGACGGTTCGGGGCTCGACGTCTGCAGGGCCTTGCGTGAGACCGGCTATACGGGACCGATCCTGTTCGTCAGCGCCAAGGACGAAGTGCAGGATCGCGTCGACGGCCTCACGGCCGGCGCCGACGACTACATCGTCAAGCCTTTCCAGTTCGATGAATTGGTGGCGCGGCTGCGCACCCACCTCCTGCACCGGTCCGGCACTTCGGATGAACATGAACGCCTGATCGTCGGACGCCTCGTGCTCGATCACGAGACGCGCCAGGCCCATTACGGCACCGTGCATGTGCGCCTGACGCAGCGGGAGGCCGAATTGCTCGCCTTGCTCATGCAGAACGCCAACCATCCCGTCTCGCGCGGCGAGATCTTCGACCGCCTCTGGGCCACGCAGGGAGGCGTCTCGCTCAACGTCGTCGATGTCTATGTCGGCTATCTCAGAACCAAATTCGCCGACATCACCCGCGTCGGCGGACCGCTGATCGGTACGGTTCGCGGCCGCGGCTTCATGCTCGACATGGCAGGCAATCGGTCCGGACGCTGAGCAGCGGCTGCCACGATGTCGCACGCAGTGGATCCGCACCGGCGGGTCCCCATGATTCCTTGTGCCTCAAAAACGGTGCGCCACAAAACCCAATCGTTTTCACTTGCGGTATTGATGGAAGACGTGGATAGTGTTGTTGGTAATGATCTTGGTATCTTCCAAGATTAATACTTATAAATTCCTTATGAAAAAGCTCACAAACCAAGCAACGGAGGAATTGAAATGCGCTGGACCAAACCTGAAATCATCGAGTTCTGCGTCGGAATGGAAGTGACGGGCTATATGTCCGACGAGGACCTGCCGCCGGAATTCTAAGTTGAATCGGCGACAGCAACGGAATCGGGGTCGTGCAGGCAAGCTTGCATACCATCGTTCTCGGGGCGGCGGCCGGGGGTGGGGTTCCACAATGGAACTGTGCTTGCCCGGTCTGTCGTCTGGCGTGGACCGGCGATCCTAGGGTCCGGCCGCGCACCCAGTCGAGTATCGCGGTTTCGGTGAACGGGGAGGATTGGCTTTTGCTCAATGCCTCGCCCGATATCCGCCAGCAACTCCAGGCTGCGCCTGCGCTCCAGCCCGGGGATCCATTGCGTCACAAGGGATCCGCGCGCCACTCGCCGATTGCCGCTGTGCTCTTGACCAATGGCGATGTCGACCATGTCGCCGGCCTGCTGGGCCTGCGCGAGCGCCAGGCTTTCACGCTCTATGGCACGGCCGAGACGTTGGACAGTCTCGCTGGCAACCGGATCTTCGACGTGCTGGCACGCGACCTCGTCGACCGAAAGGCGGTAAGGCCGGGTCAGAGCTTTGAGGCCCTGCCGGGCCTGACCGTGACGCTGGTGCCGGTTCCGGGAAAACTGCCGCTCTGGCGCGAGAACGAACCGATGCGCCTGGGCGAGGCAAGCGAGGCGACGGTGGGCGTGATGCTGGCCGGCGGCGGCAAGCGGATCGCCTATATTCCGGGCTGCGCCGACGTACCGCCCTGGCTGCGCGAAACCATTGCCGGTGCCGATCTGTTGTTGTTCGACGGCACGCTGTGGGAGGACGACGAGATGATCCGGCACGGCTTGGGCACCAAGACGGGGCGGCGCATGGGCCATATGCCGATTGCCGGCCCCGACGGATCGATGGCCGCCCTGGCAGGCCTGCCCGTGGAACAGCGGGTCTTCATCCACCTCAACAATACCAATCCGGTCCTGGTGGAGGATTCGCCCCAAAGGCAGGCGGTCGAGACAGCGGGTTGGCAGGTCGCCCATGACGGCATGGTATTTTCCCTATGACAACGCTCCTTTCCCCCGCCGCGCTGGAAGCTGCCCTGCGCGATATCGGCCATCGGCGCTACCACAATCTCCATCCCTTCCATGCCGCCTTGCATGGTGGCCGTCTGAGCCGCGACCAGGTCAGGGCCTGGGCCCTCAACCGCTATTTCTACCAGGCCATGATCCCGGTGAAGGACGCCACCATCCTCGCCCGCATGCAGGACCCGGCGCTGCGGCGGATCTGGCGCCAGCGCATCGTCGATCATGACGGCACCGGCGATGGCGATGGCGGTCTGGAGCGCTGGCTCAAACTGACCGACAGCCTGGATTTCCCGCGCGACTATGTCGTCTCCACCCGCGGCCTGCTGCCGGCGACCCGCTATGCCGTGCAGGCCTATGTCGATTTCGTGCGCGACCGCTCGCTCCTGGAGGCGATCGCCTCCTCCCTCACCGAGCTGTTCGCGCCCACCATCATTTCCGAACGCCTTGCCGGCATGCTGGCAAGCTATGATTTCATCTCCCCTCAGGCCCTCGCCTATTTCGACAAGCGCCTGTCGCAGGCACCTCGCGATGCCGATTTCGCGCTCGATTATGTCAAGCGTCACGCCACCAGCATCGCCCTGCAGCAATCCGTCCTCGCAGCCCTTGCCTTCAAATGCGACGTGCTATGGGCGCAGCTGGACGGCCTGCACCACGCCTATGTGACACCCGGCCTGCCGCCGCCCGGCGCCTGGATTCCCGGTATGGAGCTGGCATCATGAGCACGCTCTCGGCCGAGGACGTCCCCAGCCTGCCGCGTGGGGTCAGGCTCCGCTTCGACAGCGTCCGCAACAAGCACATGCTGCTGGCACCCGAGCGTGCCTTCGGCCTCGACGCGGTGGCCGCCAGCGTGGTGGAACTGGTCGACGGCCAGCGCAGCGTCGGCGCGATCTGTGATCTGCTCGCCGAACGCTATGGCGAAAAGCGTGAAGTGATCGAGGGCGACGTCATCGCCATGCTCGATGATCTCCTTACCAAGCGGGTGATCGAGCGATGACGAGCCAGGCCCGCATCCCCAATCCGATCGGCCTGCTCGCCGAGCTCACCCATCGCTGCCCGCTGCGCTGCCCCTATTGCTCCAACCCGCTCGAGCTCGATCACCGCGCGCAGGAATTGGACACGCAGACCTGGAAGCGCGTGTTCTCGGAGGCCGCCGCCCTCGGCGTCCTGCATGTGCATCTGTCCGGCGGCGAGCCGACGGCCCGGCCCGACATCGTCGAGCTGACCGCCCATTGTGCCGAACTCGGCCTCTACACCAACCTGATCACGGCCGGTGTCGGCGCGGCCGAGGCCCGGCTCGAGGCCCTCGCCGAGGCCGGCCTCGACCATGTGCAGCTGTCGATCCAGGCTGCAACCGCGCAAACGGCGGAACATATCGGTGGCCTGGCCGGAGCCCATGCCAGGAAACGCGACTTCGCTCGGCATGTGGTGACGCTCGGCCTGCCGCTGACGGTGAATGCGGTGATCCATCGCGCCAATATCGGCGAGGTCGGCGATATCATCGATCTTGCCGTCGAGATGCAGGCCAAGCGCGTCGAAATCGCCCACACCCAGTATTATGGCTGGGCACAGCGCAACCGCGCCGCCCTGATGCCGACGCGCGCCGAGGCGGATGCCTCGATCGCCCTGGTGGAAGCCGCACGTGAAAGGCTGAAAGGCCGCATCGTCATCGACCTCGTGGTGCCCGACTATTATTCGGCCTATCCCAAGCCCTGCAACGGCGGCTGGGCGCGCCGGACCTTCAACGTCACGCCGTCGGGCAAGATCCTGCCCTGCCATGCCGCCGAAACCATCCCCCACCTCGAATTCTGGTCGGTGCGCGAGCATACTCTGGCAGAGGCCTGGCTGAACTCGCCCGCCTTCAATGCCTATCGTGGCACCGACTGGATGCCGGATCCCTGCCGCAGCTGCGAGCGCCGGGAACGCGACTGGGGTGGCTGCCGCTGCCAGGCCCTGGCCCTGGCCGGCGACGCCGGCGTGACCGATCCGGCCTGCCACAAATCGCCTTGGCACGACCGCATGCAGGCCCTGGCCGCCAGCGAATCGGCCGTATCCTCACCACCGGCCTATGACTACCGCGTCATGACGGCCGCTCCCCGACCGATGGAAGGACAGCCGGCATGAATGATCGTGCACGTCGCAAGCCGGGAAGAGCATGGCTATCCGCCCCGGCCCTCCTGGTCCTCGCCGGTGCCGCCCATGCGGCCGCAGCGCCCCCGGACGCCGCCACCCTGCTGTTCGAGGAACCCCAGCTCGACAAGACCACCGTCAACCAGGTGCTGACCTACGCCTATCATCGCAAGAGCGCCGACGACAAACTCTACGGTGCTTCCTTCGACGACACCATCCGTCTCACCCTCGACAAGGGCGAGACGGAGCAGACCCGCACCGTGCAGGTCCAGCTCTTCAG
Source organism: Labrys sp. WJW (assembly GCF_001676615.1). GTDB lineage: Bacteria > Pseudomonadota > Alphaproteobacteria > Rhizobiales > Labraceae > Labrys > Labrys sedimenti. Next base: position 43,306 of record NZ_LYXZ01000022.1, read on the forward strand.
CGGCGCTCACCGACGCGCCGCCGGGCCGTTCGAGAACATGAGCGGCAATCCGGTGCTGAGCCTCTTCCTCGAGCATCATATCGGCATACTCGCCCAAACCTATCAGGCCAATCCGCGCTATTTCAAAACGGCCATCCGCACGGCCCTGCGCGACAAGGCCGAGGTGAAACCGGCTGAAATCCCCTATGAGGGCCGCACCCTTCCCGGCTGGCGCGTCTCGATCCAGCCTTTCAGCGACGACCCCAACAAGGCCCGGCTCAATGGGTTGGACACGCTGCGCTACGAATTCCTGGTGGCCAGGGACCTGCCCGGCGAGATCGCCCGCATCGAAGTCTCGGCGCCCGGAAAGAACAGCCCGCTGCTCGACGAAGGAATTTCCTATGAGGCCAAGCCCGACTGACACGCTTCTGGCATTGCTGATGCTGGCAGCCACGGCCATTCCCGCTTTCGGCGCAGAGGTCGAGAACGACTATCCGACCAAGGCACGGGTCGACTATGTGATCGGCTGCATGGCCGCCAATGGCGAGACGCGGGAAGCCATGGAACGCTGCGCCTGCTCGATCGACGTGATCGCCTCCATCCTGCCCTATGACGGCTATGAAAGGGCCGAAACCATCCTGGCCATGCGCCAGGGTGTCGGCCAGCAGTCCGCCATCTTCCGCAGCACCAAGCAGTTCGACGACGTCGTCGCCAATCTCCGGCGCACCCAGGCCGAAGCCGAGATCCGCTGCTTCAAATAGCGTTTCCGGGGTGTTCAGCCGTTCAGGGTCGCCTGATTCCACAGCGGTTCCAGACACCGCCGGGCCTGCGCGACGATCTCCTCATAGTCAGGCTTGAAGGGCGCAGCCAATTGCCCTTCGAGGCTGCCAACAAGCCCGAGAAGGACGGCGCATTCAGCCGTGCTCCAGAAGCAGGCGCCCGCCGGCGTAGCGTCCGTCTTAGGATCGCACCAGCGCGAGAGAAGCTCGAACAGCACGATGGCCTCGTTGGCATCGAAGCTGATTTCGACGGTATCCGGCGTTTCCGGGCTTTCGGTCATGGCGTGATCACATCGCGGTGGTGCAGCGGTGCTTTCCCGCATGACACGCTATGTCATCGATCCGAAGGGGCACGTCAAAGAATTCTTCGACGGCGGCTCAACTGCCCCCATCGGCGGGAAAGGCGCGCTTGAACTCGTTCCCCTCGGTGTCCTTGGCATCGACGGAGATCGGCTGCCCATCCTTGTCATAGCTGAAGCGGAATGTCGGATCCTCGCTGAGCGAGATGCCGCCCTCCATGGAGAAGACCGGTTTCTGCCCCTGGGTAACCGCCAGGGTCTGCACGAACCAGGCCGGCGTGTAGAGCCGCGTCACCTGATCCATCTGCATGCCGGAATAATTGGGGTGGCGGATCTGAATCTGGGCTTCCTTGCTGCCCGTCCCGGAAAAATCACGAAAGCGCATCTTGCCCAGATTGGCCTTGGCCTCCACCGGATCCTTGCCGGCCGGAGCCGAGCAGCCGCCGGCCGCTTTCACGAAGGCCTTGGTCATGTGCAGCCTGCCGTCGCTGGTCTCCCCGACCGCCCGGACATAGGAATAGGAGTTGACGCGGATGCGCGTCGACAGGCTGAACTGCCGGCGCCCCTCCCCGAGCTTGAAGGCGGCGACCAACGGCGAGGGATTCTCGTCCACCACAAGGGTGATCGCCCTGATCGTGCGGCTGTCATTGGCCGGCAGGTCCACAACCACCTCGATCGGCACCAGCGCCGCATCCTCGGCCCTGACCGGTGCGTTCAAGCGCAGGACCGGCTCGGGATCGATGGTCTTTTCGCCGAAGAGGTCCGGGCGGATCGAATCCCAGGTCGCCTCGCTCGGCGTGTCGCCGGCCTCGGCCCAACCCGGGCTGGCGAGGAGCATGAGCGCGGCCAGCCCTGTCCCACCCAGGAAGCGGCGGCGCGAAGGGCACGATCCAGCCCGTTTTTCAAGAAAGGTCATTGTCCATCTCCCTTTCTGATGCCGTCGGCACAAAGACTGCCGTTCACGGCCGCGGCTTGACCGCCTCCAGGGCCAGGCCCGCGCCCTTCCAGCCATCGACGCCGTCGGCATACCAATAGACCCGGCCATAGCCATAGCTGACCGCCCGCTTGGCAGCGTTCCACGACATCCAGCAGTCCTTCTTGCAGAAGAACACCAGCGCCTCCTCGCGGCGGCCATGGGTCAGCTCGGCCAGGCTGCGCTTGAAATAATCCTCCGTCGCCGCCGCCAGCGCACCGCGCCCGACTTCCGGCAGCCATACCGCGCCGACGATAGTTTCATGCGGCGGATCACGCCAGAGCGTACCGGCGGGAAGCTCGGCGGGCTTGGGCGGATGCGGCAGGACATCGACGAAGAGGGCCCCTCGCTGCTTCCACAATGCCTCGGCCCGCGGCGTATCCAGGACCGTGGCGCCGGCGAGCGTCGCCGGTGTCGGTGCCCTGTAGTCGTCGAGACGATAGCCGCTCGGCTCGGGCGGAGGACCGGCCTGGGCCGGCAACGTCGCGAGGGCCAGGACCAGAAGGACAGCACTGCGCGCGATCGGCCTGATCATCGCCTTATTCCTGCACCTGGCCTGCGGCGAGATTGGGCCGCTCGGCCGGCAGACTATCGACGGAAACCTGGGGCACCCCGTAGTCGGAGAGCACCTGCGCGATCTCCTTGGCGTGCTTGCGGATGGCGGCGTTGAGCGTGTGCTTCCATTGCGTCTCGTTGGCCCGGATGCCGAAGGTAATGCGATAGGCCAGCAGAGGACGCTCGCTTTCCTGTACGAGAGGAATGACCTTGAGCGGCTTGGCCGCCTTGCTGGCGTAATAGCCGGCGATCGGCCCCCAAAGCAGCGCACCGTCGGTGTTTCCAGCGACGAGATCGTCGATGGCTTCCTTGCCCGCCGCATTGTCCTGCTGATCCAGCGTCAGCCCATAGCTCCTGGCGTTGGCGATCAGGCCGAGGCGCTGCAGGTGGTCGCCCGGCGGTGTGCCGGCAATGATGCCGAATCGGCGGCCCTTGAGCGCGGGGTCCTCCAGCTTGGTGACGCCGGCCAGCGGCCCGTCCGCCTTGACCACGAGGACATAGGTCGACGCGTAATAGGGATTGGTGTGCTGGGTGAGATCGGAGCCAGAAGCGGCCCCGATGATCACGTCGCACAGGCCCGTGCCCAGCGTGTTGCGCACGAAGCCCATACCCTGCTGCAGCCAGTAATAGCGCACCGGCCGCTGCAGATCCTTGGCAACGATCTCGGCGATGCGGTTCTCGAACCCTTCCTGGCGGCGGTTCGAGAACGGCATGTTGGCAGGATCCGAGCACACGCGCAGATTGGCTTTGTCGACGAGTTCGGGTACCTGCTGGGCATTGGCGGAATTCAAGCCGAGCACCATCCCGGCCAGGACAAGGCCGGGAACAAGAAGCAGGTTGGACTCAGTTCGCCATGCAGGCCGTTTCGGCATCCTTGGCACTCTGTGGCTTGGGGTCGTGTTTTTCGGGACGGACGCGCGCGAGGGCACCATCGCTGCGCGCCCGCAGATAAACATAGATGTCGTCAAGATAGCACATCACGTTCCGGTTCGTGCCGAAAGTCGGCATCACCTTCTGGCTTGACGTGCTCACATCTTTGCGACCCTGGACCACGACAGTGCTGAACTGCTCATAATTCATCTTCTTCAGGGAATCGGTGAGCGCCGGCGCATAGGTCGAGCCTGCACCGTCGGGACCGTGGCAGACCGTGCATTCGGAATGATAACGCCGATAGCCGGAGAAGGTATACCAATCCACATTGCCATCTGCAGTGATGTTATAGGTCGGTGCACCCTCGGCATCGCTGTACTTGCCGTCTTCGCTGCTGGCCGGCTTGGCCGGGTCGGCGAAGGCCGAGGTCGCTGCGAAAAGGCCCAGCGCCAACGCCGTCAGGCCGAAGAGCGCATTGCGATGCAAAGGGGCGGGGCGGTTCCCGGCTCGTGATTTCATTGGATTGGCTTGAACAAGCAATCGTTTGTCTCCCACTCAGGGCACAGACCACCATTTCGCGGGCCGAAGGGCGCCGAAAGCCGGAAGTCTTCGTTTTTGTCTGGCGAGGGGGCTGGGAAAGAACGACGTCTCCCCAGCCCCGACGGGATGATCGGCCAAAGGGTTTGCAATTTGCCGATATCGACGAGCGGCGCAAAGGCACCTGAGACAGCAAGCCAGGGCAAACGCGCATTCACGGCGGAACGCGCCTTGCCCCGGCTGCTGCATCACGTGCTCATGGCAGCGCGAACACCGTCAGCTGTCCGCCGAGCGCGGTGTAGTTGTTGAGGGCTGCATAGCCACCAACGGCGCCCAGACCCGCATTCGGATCGGTCAGGCCTGCTGCCAGGCCGATACCGGCCCAGCCACCGACACCCGAGAGCACTGCAACATATTGCTTGCCCTTGTGGGTGTAGGTCATCACGTTGCCGATGATGCCGGAGGGGGTCTTGAACTTGTAGAGTTCCTTACCCGTCTTGGCGTCGATCGCCTTCAGATAGCCTTCCAGCGTGCCGTAGAACACGACACCGCCGGCAGTCGCGAGCGGGCCGGACCACACCGAGAACTGCTCGGGCAGCGACCAGACGATCTTGCCCTTGGCAGCGTCCCAGGCAATGAAGTTGCCCATGCCGCCATGGCTGTTGGGGGCCGGATACATCGACAGGGTAGCGCCGACATAGGGCTGGCCCGGGGTGTAGCTCACCTTGAACGGCTCGTAATCCATGCAGACATGGTTGGTCGGCACGTAGAACAGGCCGGTCTTGGGCGAATAGGCCATCGGCTGCTGGTCCTTGGAGCCGAGAGCCGCGGGGCATACGCCCTTGGTGTTGACGTCTTCACCATTCTGTTCAGTCGAATATTTGGCCACGACCAGCGGACGACCATAGGTCTTGCTGTTCTTGTCCATGTCGACCTTGGTGGCCCAGTTCACGACCGGGTCATACTTCTCGGCAACCAGGAGCTCGCCCGTCTCGCGGTCGAGGGTGTAGCCGAAGCCGTTGCGGTCCAGATGGACCAGGGCCTTGTGCTCCTTGCCGTCGATCTTGAGATCGACCAGCGGGACTTCGTTGACGCCGTCATAGTCCCATTCGTCATGGGGCGTCATCTGGTAGACCCACTTGGCAACGCCGGTGTCGGCGTCACGGGCGAAGATGGTCATCGACCACTTGTTGTCGCCGGGGCGCTGCTTGGGGTTCCAGGTGGAGGGGTTGCCCGTGCCGTAATAGACCAGGTTCAGCTTGGGATCATAGGAATACCAGCCCCAGGTGCAGCCGCCGCCGGTTTTCCATTGGTCGCCTTGCCAGGTCTTGATGCTGGAATCCTTGCCGATCGGCTTGCCGAGTTCGGTGGTCTTTTCCGGATCGACCAGCATTTCCTCGTCCGGGCCCATGGAATAGGCGCGCCAGGCTTGCTTGCCGGTCTTGAGGTCATAGGCGGTGAGATGGCAACGCACGCCGAATTCACCACCGGAAATGCCGACGAGGATCTTGTCCTTGACGGGCATGACGGTCGCGGTGTTGGTCTCGCCCTTCTTCGGGTCGCCGTTGACGACGGACCAGACCACCTTGCCGGTCTTGGCGTCGAGCGCCACGACGGTGGTGTCGGCCTGGTGCAGGAACACCTTGCCGTCCGCATAGGCCAAGCCGCGATTGACCGTGTCGCAGCACATCACGGGAATGACGTTCGGATCCTGCTTGGGATCGTAACGCCAGATGATCTTGCCTTCATTGTTGAGATCGAGGGCATAGACCGTGTTGGGAAACGGCGTATGGACATACATGATGTCGCCGACGACCAGCGGGGAGCCTTCATGGCCGCGCAGGACGCCTGTCGAGAATGTCCAGGAAACCTGGAGCTTCTTGACGTTTTCCGCAGTAATTTGGTCAAGTTTCGAATATCGAGTATTCGCATAATCGCCGGTCTGCAGCACCCACTGATTGGGGTCCTGCGTCAGCTTTTGTACTTCGTCGTTGGCGTAGGCCTGCGCGCCGAATAACAGCGAGCAGACCACGCCCAGCCACGCTATCAATATTTTCATTGGGCTTCCTCCGAGTGGCCACACGCATGCCGTCCCGCCGGACCACATGCCGAACTTGATGTCGTTCTTCTAGCCTTGGGGATACCTCGTCTCTTCGACAGCGTGTCACAGCCGGCGGATCCGCCTCGTAGCCATAGGCATAAGCCGCTGGCTTTCGAATCGACACTGCGATCCCCATCACGGTGCCGTTGGAAGTCGAAGATGCGTTACCTTATGCAACGTGTTCAGTTCATGCAAGATTTGACTGACATGCCATTAGATTTATTTTTACCTTATTATGGTGCATTGCATCATTTATTGAATGCACCGCAAAATACCGACGGTAATATATGGTTCTTACGCTCGGCGCCGGCTATTCCCATTCGAGTTCATGAAAGGCACTTGTGGCATTTCGCGGATTGAACTCGTCGAAAAGCTCCCAGTTGTCGCGCTCGGATTGCCCCGCACGTTCCGCCGCCTCCTGCAATGTCCGGCCTTCGGCGATCATCGCGCGCACATCGTCGCGCAGGCGCGTGAGATAGCGCCGCATCGGATCGGCCGCCGCCGGCCAGGGCATCGCTGCCGGACCGTGGCCCGGCACGACACGGGCGGCCGGGCGCGAGTGCAGCGTGTCGATCACGGCAATCCAACCCTTGAGGCTGCCGTCGAGCGCCGGGACATGACCGGCAAAGAGCAGGTCTCCCAGGAACCAGGTGCCTGTCTTCTCGTCCAGCACGGTGAGATCGGTGTTGGTATGGGCCGTCGGCCAGGCCTCCAGCAGGAGGCGGCGGCCGCCGAGATCGAGGTCGAGCCGATCCTTGACCAGCAGGGTGGGAGCGACCGCCTCCGTGCCGGCGAAGGCGGCTTCCCCGATCAGCCGGCGCGTCGCCGACAGATAGGTCCCGGCGCGCGCGGACAGGGCCTCGGGCAAATTGGCATGGCCGACGATCGTCACGCCCGGCAGGCGGAAGGCGGCATTGCCGAGCAGATGGTCGGGATGAACATGGGTGTCGATGACATAGCGGATCGGCTTGTCGGTACGGGCGCGGATGGCCGCCAACAAGGAAAGACCCGCCTGCTTCGAACCGCCCGTGTCGATGACCGCGACCGCCTCGTTGCCGATGACGAAGCCGGCATTGCCGATGGCATCGGCATTGCCCGGCGCGGCCAGTTCATGCGGGGCAGCAAAAACGAAGACGCCCTCGGCTATTTCCGTCATCGGCAGGGGCGTCGGCAGCGTCTCAGCCGAAACGAAGCCGGGAAGCAGGATAAGGCAGGCCGCCATCCAAAGCCGGGCCAGCATCACGAGCCGTCGCATCCTGCAAGCTCCTTCCTCGACCTCCGGCGCTACAGGCCGAAACGCTCGGCAAATTCCCGGTGCCGCGTTTCGATCCAGGCCGAATGCCGGTCCGGGCGCGCTTCCACGATCGCGACCTCATGGAGGATGCGGGTGGGACGGGGCCCCAGAAACAGCAGCCGATCGGCCAGGCCGATCGCCTCGCGCACATTGTGGGTCACCATCAGAACCGTGATGCCATGGTCGGCGACTTCAGCCAGCAGGCAAGCGCGCAGTTCCAGCGCGGCCTTGTCGTCGAGCGATACGAAGGGCTCGTCCAGCACCAGCAATTGCGGCTCGAGTGCCAAGGCTCGAGCCAGCGCGACGCGCCTCTGCAGGCCGAGCGACAGCGCATGCGGATAATGCGTGCGCCATTCCGTGAGGCCGAGCCGCCCGAACAGCGCGTCGAGCTCGCGCCGGCGCTGCGACGGCGGCAAGGCGATGCGAACATTCTGTTCGACCGTCCGCCAGGGCAGCAAGCGCGGCTCCTGGAAGGTTACCCCGACTGTCAGCGCCGTGATGTCGGGCTCCACCCTGCCCTCGAAATCACGATCGAGCCCGAGCAGGATCTTCAGGGCCGTGGTCTTGCCGCAGCCGGAAGGGCCGATCAGGCAGGTGAATTCCCCCACGGCCAGCGAAAGGTCGAGCCCCCTGACGGCCTCCACGGCCCTGCCGCGATCATCGCGATAGACCTTGCTGGCAATGCTGAGGTCAAGCAAGGGCGGGGCGCCAGCGTCGGGCATGCTTCTCAAGGGGTTGCAACAGGAGAAATTCGATAGCGAGCATGACGCAGGTGAAAGCGAGAGCATAGCCCAGCACCGCCGTGACATCCGAAAGCTGGAAATAGAGTGAAATCGCGTAGCCGACGCCCGACGAGCGGCCGAGCAGTTCGACCACCAGCACGATCTTCCAGACCAGCGCCAGGCCCGAACGCGCTGCCACCGCGACATAGGGCGCCAATTGCGGCATCAGGACATGGCGCAGCCAGGTTCCCGCCGGAAAGCGATAGACATGGGCCATTTCCTCCAGGTCGCGATCGAGGGCCCGGGTACCCTCGCGCAGCACCACGATGACATTGGGGATCTTGTTGAGGGCGACCGCCGTCACCGCCGCGGCTTCGGTCAGGCCAAGCCAGATATAGCACAGCACGGCGATCACCAGGGCCGGCATGTTGAGCAGCACCAGGAGCCAGACATCGAAGGCCGCGTTGGCCCGGTGCCAGCGGCCGAGGACGATGCCGATGGCACTGCCGATCAGCATCGCCACGCCGAAGGCGCCGGCAACCCGTCCCAGCGTGATGCCGATATTGGCGATCAGGTCGCCGCGCCGGGTCTCCGCGACGATGAAGGCGAGCACCGCCGCCGGCGAGGGCAACAGCGGGCCATTGGCCAGCCGGGCCGCGACCTCCCAGATCGCCAGCAAGGCAAGCAGCGAGACCAGCCGGGCCGTGAGCCCGGCCAGGCGCCCGCTGCCCCATTCTGTCAATGTCCGGCCCAATAGAGCCCCTCCGGAAGGGTGGCGGTCTTGCCGACCAGCTTCTCGCCGCCGAGTTCGGCCAGCTTGGCGTAGAGCTTGGCGGCATCCGCCTGCTCGTCGGCGATCGCCCGGCTGGGAATGCCGGCCAGAAAGGTGCGCTTCAGGACGTTATAGGTCGCCTCGTCGTCGGCCTGCATCAGGGGCCGGAGTTGCGACCAGATCGCCTCCTGGCTCGCCATGGCCTGCTTGGCCTGCCGGGAAGCGGCGGCAAAGGCGGCGATGCGCTTGTCATGTTGCTCGTCGCCCCGCTTGAAGACATAGCCGACGAAGGAGATCGATCCCTCGACGCCGAAGGAGCGCGCGACCTCGTCGGCGCCGATCAGGCGCTTGAAGCCCTTGGCTTCCAGACGCGCGCAGAAATTCCAATAGAGCAGCGCCGCATCGAGCTCGCCCTGCTCCAGCTTCATGCTCAGCAGGGGAGGCGCCCCGAACACCGGCTCGGCCACCTTGGCCAGGTCGATGCCGGCCTGGTGCCGGGCATAGGCCTGCAGCAGGATCCAGCTCTTGTCGAGCGCTCCGCCGGCTACCCCGATGCGCTTGCCGGCAAGATCGGCGACCGTGGCGATCGTCGAATCCGGCGCCCGCATCACTGCTCCTTCCGATGCCGAGAAGGGCAGGAACACGATGTCCCGCCCCTCGCCGCGCATGCGCGCCGCCCAGAGCAGATCGGAGACGATGCTGTCGACGGCATCGCCCAGGAAGGCGATACGCGCCGCATCGTTGGAGGCGAGCTTGAGCGGTTCGATCCTCAAGCCCGCAGCCTCGTCCAGGCCGAGCGCGCGGATGGCGGCAAGCTCCCATTCGACGGTGCCGAAGGACAGAACCCCCAGGCGCAGCGGCGCCAGCTGCGCCCGGGCCGCCCCCGCAGAACCCAGAAAGCCCGCACCCAGGCCCGCAGCCGCAAGCGCGAGAAATTGTCGCCGTTTCATCATTGCGGCAATCCACCGTCGAAACGCGCCATGGCACGCCCAACCCCATCAAATTGTTTCTGAAAAGGCCGCCGCTGCCGAACCGGGAGCGAGCCGAAATCGCCGGCTACCAAGCGCGCATCCTCCCTGTGCAGATAATATCTATTCTTGACAAGGAGTGTGATCATCATTCTTCATGCTGTCCAGTCACTTTACGTTGCGCCTAGACTGATTCACAACGCAACACGACATATGAAGAACAAAATAAGCAGAAATTAAGCTTAACCTTCGATGACTTCGGATGAATGGCCGAAAGGGAGAGAAAATGCGACAGGTCGCCGTCGGAATTCTTGCCTCTATCCTGATATCAAGTGCCGCACTTGCGCAAGACGCGGCCCTTGGAGAGAAAGTATTCATTAAGTGTAAAGTTTGCCATCAGGTTGGAGAGACCGCAAAGAACGCCGTTGGCCCTGAGTTGAATGGAATAATCGGTCGTAAATCCGGGTCTGTAGAAACTTACACCTATTCACCAGCAATGAAGAGTGCCGGCCTGACCTGGGCGGAGGACACTCTCTCAGAATATCTTAAGAGCCCAAAACAGAAGGTACCCGGCAACAAGATGGCCTTTGTCGGCCTGTCGAAGCCCGACGACATCGCCAATGTCATCGCCTATCTCAAGCAGTTCGACGCCAGCGGCAAGAAGGCACCTTGAGACGGCCGGCAGCCGCTGCATGCCTACACTGAAACCGGCGACGGGCGGATGGGGTCCAGGTCCTGCCCGCCGTTTGCGCACCCGTCATTCGGCGGCGGCGAATTCCGTCTTAGAATCATGTCCCAGGCCCAGGACCAGCAGGGCCGAGACCAGCGGCAGCAGCGACAGGGCCAGAAGCCCCATGGCGGTGCCGCCGGTCTGGTCCTTGAACCAGCCGATCAGATAGGGCCCGCCGAAGCCGGCGAGATTGCCGATCGAATTGATCAGGGCGATGCCCGCCGCCGCCGACGCCCCGCTCAGGAAAGCCGTCGGCAGGGTCCAGAACAGCGAGAAGGTGCAGAACACCCCGATGGCTGCCACCGTCAGGGCGATCATGGTCAGCACGGGATCGCTCAGCGCGCTGGCCACGGCCAGGGACAGGGCGATGAGGAAGAGCGGCAGGGCGACATGCCAGACCCTTTCGCGGGTGCGGTCCGAATGCTGCGCCCACAGCACCATGGCGACCGAGCCGAACACATAGGGGATCGCGGTGACGAAGCCGGTCTGGATGTTGCTGAGGCCGAAGGCCTTCACGATCTGCGGCAGCCAGAACTGCATGCCGTAGAGCGCCCCGACGAAACCGAAATAGACCAGGCTCAGGACCAGGACCCTGGGCGAGGCCAGCGCCTGGCGCAGGCTCATATGGTGCGCGGCCTTCCTCGCGCCCTCCTCGCGCGCCAGGCGGTCGGAAAGCCAGCGCTTCTGCTCGGGACTGAGCCAGGCTGCCGACGCCGGGCGGTCGGTGAGATAGAACCAGGTCACGATGCCGAGCAGGGCTGCCGGCAGGCCCTCCAGAATGAAGAGCCATTGCCAGCCCTTGAGACCTCCGACGCCGTCCAGACCCAGCAGATAGCCTGAAATCGGGGCACCGATCACGGTCGATACCGGCACCGCCACGGCAAAGGCGGCGAGGATGCGGGCGCGGTATTTGGCCGGATACCAATAGGTCAGATAGAGGATGATGCCGGGAAAGAAGCCGGCCTCGGCCACGCCGAGCAGGAAGCGCAGCACATAAAAGCTGACCGGACCGGCAACCAGCGCCATCAGCGCCGAGACGATGCCCCAGGTCACCATGATGCGGGCGATCCAGCGGCTGGCGCCGACCTTGTGCAGGATGACGTTGCTGGGCACCTCGAAGAGGAAATAGCCGATGAAGAAGATGCCGGCGCCCCAGCTGAACACCAGGGGCGAAAACTTCAGCTCGTCATTCATGGTCAGGGCGGCAAAACCGAGATTGACCCGGTCGAGATAGGCCAGGAGATAGGCCAGCATCAGGAACGGCAGCAGGCGCCAGGACACGGCCCGCACCGTCGACGCTTCGATCGCCTGCCCGTCCCGCTCCGCCATGGCGCCCATCAGGCAATCCTTCCCTTTGCCGGCGGATGCTTACGGCTGGCCTCGTTTGCCCAGCCGGCACATCGCCTTTCCGACGCCGGTGGCAAGCGCGCTCACCACGGAACGCTCTCACCCCAACGCCTTGTTCTGACGCGACCTTGCGGTTCCCACTGATTCCGTCAAATCACAAAATGCTCCGGCGCCGGCCCGCTACGGCGCTTCTTCCCGGATGCGGTAGGCGCAGCGCCGGGCGCCGTGGACGATATGCTCGGTTCTCTCCACCGAGCAGTGCGGGCCGAGCATTTCGCGGAAAATGGCAAGCTCGGAGCGGCAGAAGCCCTGGCAGGCCGTGGCGGCAGCGCAGATCGGGCAGTGGTTCTCGATGAGGAGCCAGCCCTCGCCATCCTCGGCGGGGCGCTGCTCGGCCATATAGCCTTCGCGGGTGCGGATCTGCGCCAAGGCCGCCACGCGGGCATCCGTACCCTCCATCCGGCCGAGCTCGGCGCGGTAGGCCGCGCGCATCTCGTCCTCGCGCGCCGCGATCAGGCGTTCGAGCGCCTCCGGGCCGAGCAGGTCACGGATGTTGCGCAAGAGGCCGACCGTCAGCTCGGCATGGGTATCGGGAAAACGGCCATGCCCCTGCGCGGTCAGCCGCCAGAACTGGGAGGGCCGGCCGACGCCCCGGGCCACCGATTCGGTCTCGACCAGGCCTTCGGCGGCGAGCTTCATCAATTGCTGGCGCGCATTCTCGCCGGTCGTGCCGATCGCCTTGCCGAGCTCGGCCGCCGTCTGCTGCCCCTTGGTCTTCAAGAGGAACAACAGGCGGTCGGGTCCGGGCCGTGTCTGCAGGCTCGAATTTTCCAGCTCCGGCGTCGACATGATCCTCAGCAGTCTATATTCAAAGCATATACTTGCTTTATAGGATTTCGGGCAGCGTGATGCAATCGCGCGATGGCGCCGTCGTCGCCCCCTTGAATTCCGGCAACCCGGCCGCCACTCTCGCAGCATGGCTCAGCATGATGAAGATGGAGCGAAGGCCGCTTCGCCCCCCGCAGACCCGGCAAGCGCGCGGGACCTCCACCTCACCTACAAGGTGGACATCGTCGTCATCGGCGCCGGCCAGGCCGGGCTCTCGAGCGCCTATCACCTGCACGAGCTCGGCCTGCCGCCCGGCCGCGGCTATCTGGTGCTCGACAAGGCGCCCGCGCCGGGCGGGGCCTGGCAATATCGCTGGCCGTCCCTGACGCTGAGCACCGTCAACCGCGTGCACGATTTGCCCGGCATGGCCTTTGCCGATGTCATCGATCCCGGCCTCACCGAGGTGCCGGCGGCGGAAGCGGTGCCGCGCTACTACGAGGCCTATGAGCGCAAGTTCGAACTGCCCGTCTATCGGCCGGTGACGGTCAAGGTGGTGTGCGGGCGCGGCGAACGCTTCCGGGTCGAGACGGATAGGGAGACCTTTTCGGCCCGCGGCCTCATCAATGCGACCGGCACCTGGGAAACGCCCTATATTCCCGATTATCCCGGCCGGGAGAGCTTCGGGGGACGCCAGCTCCACACCCGCGACTATCAGACCGCCGAAGCCTTTGCCGGCCAGCGCGTCCTCGTGGTCGGCGGCGGCATCTCGGCCGTGCAGATCCTCGACGAGATCTCGCGCGTGACCGAGACGATCTGGGTGACCCGCCGCGAGCCACAGTTCCGCGACCGCCCCTTCACGCCGGAGGACGGGCGGGCCGCCGTCGCCCTGGTCGAGGACCGGGTGCGACGGGGCCTGGTGCCCGGCTCCATCGTCTCGGTTACCGGCCTGCCCCTCACCCCGGCCCTGCGGGCCGCGCGCGAGCGCGGCGTGCTGGCGCGCCGGCCGATGTTCAGCGCGATCACGCCCGACGGCGTGCGCTGGCCCGATGGCAGCGAGGAGAAGGTCGACGTCATCCTGTGGTGCACCGGCTTTCGCTCCTCGCTCGACCATCTGGCACCGCTGCAGATCCGCGAGGACGATGGCGGCATCGTGATGGCCGGCCGGCTGGCGACCGAGGTCGCCCGCGATCCGCGCATCCATCTCGTCGGCTACGGCCCCTCTGCCTCGACCATCGGCGCCAACCGCGCCGGCGCCGCGGCCGCCCGGGAGCTCACGGCGACGCTGGGGATCGGCGGTGGGGCAACCCATAGGTAATGGCTCAAGCGCTGGGCGAGATGACGGGCGTGCCGAACTGGCGCGACATATGCGCCCCCTCGCCCCGTTTACGGGGAGAGGGTAGGGGTGAGGGGCTACGCAAAGCGTTCAAGATGAGAGGTCCTGCTGCCCCTCATCCCTCGCCCTTGCAAAGCAAGGGCGGACTTCTCCCCGTGAGAACGGGGAGAAGGGGCGGCCGGTGTCGCGCCTTTCCCCCGGCGTACGCGCCCGTGGGTCCTCACCCGGTCTTCAGCGCATCCATGTCGATCGGCAGGGTGCGCACGCGCTTGCCGGTGGCGGCGAAGACGGCGTTGGCGACGGCCGGGCCGACGGCGACCGTCGCCGTCTCCCCGATGCCGCCGGGGGCCTCGGCGCTCTTGACCAGATGGGTCTCGATGACAGGCACCTCGTCGATGCGCATGGGCAGATAGGTGTCGAAATTGCCCTGCTCCACCCGGCCGTCCTTCAGGGTGATGGCGCCGTGCAGCGCCGCCGTGAGGCCGAAGATCGCCCCGCCCTCGACCTGCGCGGCGATGGTGTCCGGATTGACCTGCAGGCCGCAATCGACGGCGCAGACGAGGCGATGCACCTTGAGCGTGCCGTCGGCCGCCGTCTCCACCTCGGCCACCATCGACATGAAGCTGCCGAAGGCGAACTGCACCGAGACGCCGCGCCCGCGCCCCTTGGGCAGGGGCTGGCCCCAGCCCGCCTTCTCCGCCGCCAGCGTCAGCACGCCGAGCGCCCGCGGATTATGGGCGAGCAGCTCCTTGCGATAGGCGACCGGGTCCGCCTTGGCGGCGGCGGCCAGCTCGTCCATGAAGCTCTCGACCACGAAGACATTGTGCGTCGGCCCGACGCCGCGCCACCAGGAGGTCGGGATGCCGGGCGGCTCGACCCGGACATAGTCGACATGGATGTTGGGCAGGGCGTAGGGCGGCTCGGCTGCCGCCTCCACCGCATCGGAATCGATGCCGTCCTTGAAGGCCGGCGGGAAGTAGCGGGCCAGGATCGAGGAGCCCGAAATGCGATGGGTCCAGGCCACCGGCTTGCCCGCGGCGTCGAGCCCCGCCGACATCCGGTCGAAATAATAGGGCCGGTACATGTCGTGCTGGATGTCCTCCTCGCGGCTCCAGACCACCTTCACCGGCCCGTCGACCTGCTGGGCCACCTTGACGGCGCGCGCCACGCCGTCCGCCTCCAGCCGGCGCCCGAAGCCGCCGCCGATCAGGTGGTTGTAGACCTTGACCTTGTCCTTGGGCAGGCCGGTGATCTCGGCCGCGACCGCCTGCGCCATGGTGGGCACCTGCGTGCCGACCCAGACCTCGCAGCCATCCTTGCGCACATGCACGGTGCAGTTCATCGGCTCCATGGTGGCATGGGCGAGGAACGGCACCTGGTAGATGGCCTCGAGCTTCGTGGCGGCGCCGGCCAGCGCCTTGGCGGTATCGCCCTCGTTGCGGGCGACCGCGCCCGGCTGCTTGGAGGCCTCGGTGAGCTGGCTGACGATCTCAGCGCTGTCGACCTTGGCGTTCGGCCCGTCGTCCCAGGTGATGTTGGCGGCGGCGAGGCCCTTCTTGGCCGCGCCCATATGGTCGGCGACCACGGCGACGGCATCGTCGGTCTTGACCACCTGCCTGACGCCCTTGACGGCCAGCACCGCCTTGTCGTCCACGGATTTGGGCTTGCCGCCGAACACCGGCGAGATGGCGATGGCGGCGACCTTCATGCCGGGCAGCTTGACGTCGATGCCGAACTCGGCCTTGCCGACCACCTTGTCCGGCGTATCCAGGCGCTTGGCCGGGGTGCCCAACAGCTTGAAGTCCTTGGGGTCCTTGAGCTTGAGGCTCTCGGGCGTGGGAACCGGCATGGCGGCGGCCTCGTCGGCGAGCTCGCCATAGCCGAGCGTGGCATTATCGGCCGGATTGAGCACGGCGCCGTCGCGGGCCGTCAGCTTGGCCGCATCGACGTTCCAGCGCTTGGCGGCGGCGGCGACCAGCATGGTGCGGGCGGCGGCGCCGGCCTGCCGCAAGGGCTGCCAGAAGGCGCGTATGGTGGTGGAGCCGCCCGTCGCCTGGCTGCCGAGCAGGGCATTGCCGTAGAGCTTGTCGTCGGGCGGGGCATGTTCGAGCTTGACCTGGTGGAGGCCGACTTCCAGCTCCTCGGCCAGCAGCATGGCCTGGGCGGTGTAGACGCCCTGGCCCATCTCGACCATCGGCATCACCAGCGTCACCAGGCCCTGGCGGTCGATGCGGATGAAGGCGTTGGGGGCGAAGTCCTTGGCCTCGGCCGCGGCGACCGGCGATCCGGCCAGCGGCGGTAGAGCGAGGGTGAGAACGAAGCCGCCGCCGATGGCGGCTCCCGCCTTCAGGAAGGCGCGGCGATCCAGCTCTTTGTTTTGACGCGTTTTCTTAATCGAAAAGTCTGTCAACTTTTCTGGGAAACGCTGTTGGCGTGAATATGTATCGGTACCGTCGGGCATGATCCCTTCCTCCCTCAAGCAGCGGCGTGATGGATGGCGGCGCGGATACGCTGATAGGTGCCGCAGCGGCAGACATTGCCGGACATGGCGGCATCGATGTCCTCGTCGCTCGGCTTGGGCGTGGCGGTGAGCAGGGCCGCGGCCGACATCAGCTGGCCGGACTGGCAATAGCCGCACTGCACCACTTCGAGATCGAGCCAGGCCTGCTGCAGGGCCTTGCCCTGCGGGGTCTGCCCGATCGCCTCGATGGTGGTGACGGCGCTCTCGCCGACGCTTTCCAGCGGCGTGATGCAGGAACGCGTCGCCGTGCCGTCGACATGCACGGTGCAGGCGCCGCACAGCGCGGCACCGCAGCCGAACTTGGTGCCGGTCATGCCCAGAATGTCACGCAGCACCCATAAGAGCGGCGTGTCGCCATCGGCATCGATGGTGTGGGCGGTCCCGTTGATCTTGATGGTATAGGCCATGGCAGTCTCCCGCGAGTCGGAAGGGCATATCCCCTCCTTGGAGTCGTTCCAGACAATCAGCCTAGGCCTGCCGGGGCAAGGGTTCAATCGATCACAAGCCGGTGTGGGGTTTGGAACGCCTGCAAGTTGCCCGATGCACGGATCTCTCGCGTCACAGATAAAGCGCGGAAATCCTTCCCCGGCTTCGGGGAAGTCCGGAACATCTTCGTAAACGAAGATGTTCCTTCCATCGCTGTATGGCAGCGACGGAAGGGGGAGAGTGGCGCCGACCTGTCAACTCCAGGGGCATTTGCGCCACGCTCCCCCACCCGGCCCTTCGGGCCCAGCGCACACAAACTGTGTGCGCGATCTCCCCGAAGTCGGGGAGGGATAGTCGAGCCTCTTCCTGCTGAGCGGAATGCGCGAAGCCCGTAGCCACCCCTCACACGCTGCTCAGCAGCAGGCTCGTCTCGCTGTTCGAGACCCCGTCGATCAGCCGGACCTCGCGCAGCACGCGGTCGAATTCGGCGAGACTCGCGGCGCGGATGTTGGCGACGAGGTCCCAGTTGCCGTTGGTGGTGTGCAGCGTGTGCACCTCGGGCAGGCCGCGCAGCTTGCGGATGACCTGCGTGGTCGACTTGCCGACCACCTCGATCATCATCACCGCATGCACGGCGTTCATGTCGTAATCCTCGCGCACGCGGGCGGTGAAGCCAAGCAGCGTGCCGGTTTCGATCAGGCGGTCGAGCCGGTTCTGCACCGTGCCGCGCGCCACCCCCAGCGCATCGGCGAGCTTGGAGAGCGAGGCCCGGCCATCGGTGCGCAGATGCGCGATGATGCCGCGGTCGAGCGCATCGGGAATATATTTGACCGTCTCGGCGTCCCGCCCCGTCACTGACATTTTTTGCAATCCGACCTGGCAATCTGTTCAATGGACTGACGGTTCTAGCACAGGATTGCGATTTCGGTGAACATCCGGACGGCCTAGGCTTAAGGACAACATTGACCGTTCAGGGATTTTTCGATGACCGCTCCCCTGCCCTCGCAGAAGGCGATGGTGCCTTTCGTCAGCGTCGAGAACATGATGCGCCTCGTCCACCATCTCGGCATCGAGCGGGTGCTGGCCGAACTGACCGACCTGATCGAGGAGGATTTCGGCCGCTGGGAGAGCTTCGACAAGACCCCGCGCGTCGCCAGCCATTCGCGTGACGGCGTGATCGAGCTGATGCCGACCTCGGACGGCACCATCTACGGCTTCAAATATGTCAACGGCCACCCGAAGAACACCGCCGAGGGCCTGCAGACGGTCACCGCCTTCGGCCTGCTCGCCGATGTCGCCACCGGCTATCCCGTGCTCTTGACCGAGATGACGCTGCTGACGGCGCTGCGCACCGCGGCGACCTCGGCCATGGCCGCCCGCCACCTCGCCCCCAAGGGCGGGAAGGTGATGGCGATGATCGGCAACGGCGCCCAGGCCGAGTTCCAGGCCCTCGCCATGAAGGCGGTGTGCGGCATCGACACCGTCAGGCTCTACGACATCGACCCACGCGCCACGCAGAAGGCCGCCCGCAACCTTGAGGGCAGCGGCCTCACCGTCATCCCCTGCACCTCCTCGCAGCAGGCGATCGAGGGCGCCGCCATCGTCACCACCTGTACCGCCGACAAGCAGTTCGCCACCATCCTCACCGACAACATGGTCGGCCCCGGCATCCACATCAACGCCATCGGCGGCGACTGCCCCGGCAAGACCGAGCTGCACAAGGACATCCTCGCGCGCGCCGACTGCTTCGTGGAATATCCGCCGCAGACCTGGATCGAGGGCGAGATCCAGCAGATGGACCGCTCCTACCCGATCACCGAGCTCTGGCAGGTCGTCACCGGCCAGGTGCCGGGCCGGCGCGACGAGCGCCAGATCACCCTGTTCGACAGCGTGGGCTTCGCCATCGAGGACTTCTCGGCCCTGCGCTATCTGCGCAACCAGATCGTCGGCACCGATTTCTACCAGGAGCTCGACATGATCGCCGATCCCGACGACCCGCGCGACCTCTTCGGCATGCTGCAGCGCGCCCGCTGAGGAGGACCAGAGATAGACGGTCGGCTGCTTTGCTGCGGGCCGTCATGGCTTGGCGTTCGTCCAACGACGGTCGCGCCGCCCCTCACCCTTACCCTCTCCCCGCAAGGGCGGGGCGAGGGGGACTTCGGCGGCATGCTCGAGCATGAACGGTCTCATCTCGCCCAACCGTCGGGCGAGACGGGAGGCCTGAGAATGAAGCCGCAGCGCCTGTGCCCCCTCGCCCCGCCCTTGCGGGGAGAGGGTAAGGGTGAGGGGCAGCACAGCCCCATGCGCAATCACCCCAGAACCCAATCCACCCCCTATCCCACCACACCACCCGAACCAACGCGACAGCCCTCCGGAGCCCCCCATGTCCAAGCGCCCTGCCTTCTCGGTCCAGGCCCCCTCCGCCGTGGTGATGGTTCGCCCGCACCATTTCACCGTCAACACCGAGACGGCGGCCGACAATCATTTCCAGGTCGCGGGCAGCAGCGGGGAAGACCTCGCCCCGCTCGCTCATGCCGAGATCACCAGGGCCGCGCAGACCCTGTCGGCCCACGGCGTCACCGTGCATCTGTTCGAGGACGAAAGCCTGGAAACCCCGGATTCGGTGTTTCCCAACAACTGGTTCTCCACCCACGCCGGCGGCCATGTCGCCCTCTATCCGATGAAGGCGCCGAGCCGGCGGCGCGAGCGCCGGGCCGACGTCATCGAGATGCTGAAGACCGATTACCGCGTGCAGGAGGTCATCGACTATTCCGGCCTCGAGCCCGACGGCCTGTTCCTGGAAGGCACCGGCGCCATGGTGCTCGACCATATCGACAGGGTGGCCTATGCCGTGCGCTCCGACCGCACCGACCCGATCGCCCTCGAGCGCTTCTGCACCCATTTCAACTTCGAGCCGATGGCCTTCGACGCCCGCGACGGCAAGGGCGCCGCCATCTACCACACCAATGTCCTGATGTGCATCGCCACCGATTTCGTGCTGATCGGCCTCGACATGATCGTCGACGCCGCCCGCAAGCGCGAGATCGTCGCCCGCCTCGAACGCTCCGGCCGCGACGTGCTGGCGCTGAGCAACCGCCAGATCGAGAACTTTGCCGGCAACGCAATCGAATTGCAGGGCAAGGAGGGCCGCGTCCTCGCGCTCTCGACCACCGCGCTGGCAGCCCTGACGCCCGAGCAGCGCGCCCTCATCGAGCAAAGCGCCATTTGCGTCGCGCTCGACATCCCCACCATCGAACGGGCGGGGGGATCGGTGCGGTGTACGCTGGCGGGGGTGCATCTCACGCCGAGGGGGTGAGGGATGGGACGCTTTTCAGAGGGCCCAATGGCCCCTTTGCTCCAAGAGCTGTCACGAATACAGGCTTAAGCGAATATTCCAAATGAGGCCGGGAGCTGAATGTCTACTCTCGGGATACCAGAGATTAAAGCTACTGTTCCGACGCCGCCTCATTGAAGCCGTTGCGATCTGAAATCAGCACTTACTAAAACGACCATTCGCCTTTATTCGATATAAATTTTCAGCCTACCGAGTAAGTCTGCTACCTTATTGAAGCTTCGACAATAGTACGTTGCGTCTTATTCACCGTTTTCCTGCTATGAGGCCAGCAATAACTAAATGAATAGTTGCTGCAGGTTTCACGTTGCGCAAAAATATTCTTTTATGAGATCGCTTCGTGTTCGACCACCTCTCAGCCCTGATGTAAGCTGCGATCACGATTACGATGGATATCGCTAAATCACAGAAGGCGACTTCAATGCCGATTATTGACGCAGGAGCCTATTCCCAGACTAACACCGAATATTTGCTAACGATGCTCATCGACCTGTCTGGCGATGATAAGTTCTACGAGAAGAACGATGTCTTCTTCTTTAATATCTATCTTGGCGATAAATACATCTCATTTCCCGGAGTAATAAATCATTTCCATGTGTGTAGATACATGGACTACGGTTATCTATTCGCAATTTTTCATACTGTTCTTAGAAAAGACGTAATTGGAGACAATGTCTCTTTTCCAGATTATGAGGATACATGCCTAACTTTACTTTGGACAGCACAAGAAGATTGCAATGATCACATCACTGCTGCTCTAAATTATGCAAATGAGGTGATCCAAAACATGGAATTCGCGACAGGTAAGGCAATACCAGTTGGTTTAGGAGAAATCCAAAGACAGTCAAATTTCGAGGTGGCACATGTTAAAGTGATCGAAGGGATCGTTGATCGAATCTCGCTCCAGCACGAACGATTGCATATCCCAACCCTTTCGCCACAGATTGCTCCGATTCTAAATGCCCTGATGGGCTTTGATGACGAATATGAGAAGATCAGGGACACGGAACCCGTTAAATTGGTCAACCATGCGGGTCGTTGGCAACAGAAAGCTATTCGTGCCCATGGAAATGGCGAGTACGCTGACTGCGTTGTTTGTTCTGCGATATGGGCGGAGACATTCCTTGTCCGCATAACCGCCGAACTTATGGCTTTAGATGGCGATCCCATCGCGAACCTCAAGGCAGAGATGCAACGAGGTATTCCCCAATTCCTGAATCGATACCTCGGATCGAAGTTCCTCAAAGGAAATTGGGATCACACATCAGAGGCTACCAAGGTCGGAAAATGGTACCAGATGGCTTATGGGCTTCGCAGCCGCGTCATGCATGAAGGATATATGCCAACGAGCAACGAGGCATATGATTGCTACGAAACGACACACGAATTCGTTCGCCAAGTAAGCAAAGAAATTGGTGAGTTGAAAGACCCGAAGCTCTCTGTCGTAACGAGATTCTTTAAACACATGCCTGTATAGATTTTTATAAAACTATAAATTTTCCGATCTTACTAGGCTATGTCGCGACTCCTACTGAGCCCAGCCGCACTTATACTCGCCTGATTCCGGAGCCAAGCGTCGTTGATCAGATCGCGCCATTGTACAACCTCAATGGACCCTCGGTAGGCGTTCAGTAGCGGCCGGATTCTGCCTTCACCGTTCGCGGTGGTCTGCCATCCAGATAATTGATGGACGAGATCGCCGACGATGTCGGCAACTACGTAGCAATAGAAGATGCAGTCATCCGCGACGCGTATGCGCTCTCGCGAAAAACTCTCTATCTCACCATTCTTCAACTGCGACAGGTACTTGATTATTTGGACCTCGATCTGGTCTTCGACGCCCTTATAGTCCTTTCGTCCCGGCCGCTTGAATTCCACAATCATCATCTTCCGCAATGGTTCAGAGATATCGACGTTGTCGGGGTCCCCATCGGGATCTGTGACACCTAAGCCGTAGGCCAAATTCCAGACGATTAGGTCTGATCGAAAATCTGTTCCGCCCTCTTTCAGAAGAACATCGAGCCGCTTATCCGATGAGAATGCGCGGGTGAATGCAAGCCGCTCGTCTACGATCCAAAGATCGTGCGCCCGGCTCTTTCGCTCGTTGTGATCATCGCCCCGTATGCCCATGGGTACGATCAACGAGTGGAGGGACTTTTCCAGATGATAGTCATCCTCCTTGCCTTCGCGTTGACGGACACGCCGGATCATCTTGTCCACAAGTTCCAATACTAGCTTTCGGCGTACGACGTGCTGTGCCAGCGCTAGCTTTTCTGATGCATGAATGTCCGCCGCAGCTTTTAAGACAACATCACTGAAATTTGCCGAAACCGATGCCGAACTCTCAAGTTGGTCGATTATACCCTGCATTGCCACAGTGCGGCTCTCGTCACGTCGTATCTGATATTTCACCAACCCAGCAGCGAAGTCCTCCGGCTCAGTAGCATGGAACGGGACCCTATCAAGCTGTACCTCTGTTTCGTCAAAGCCATATATTGGATGTCGCCTGACGAAGGCTTCGTAGTTCTCCCTGCGTTCTTTCAGATATCCCGCTAGCTGATCAGGGAAGAATCTCGCTTTTACCTGATCGACGCAATGACGGGTAAGATCTTTGAGTGTCTTCTCAGGGATGTTAAAGGCCGTGCGCCCCTCGTTGACGCGTTTGTCCAGATAGTCGCCTGTCACGCATCCATGAAAGAATAGACCATCCTCACCTTGTGCTGACAGTGAACGAAGCCCGAGGAGATTATCGATTTTTCTCGACTCGACCGTCCGGCCGTCAGCAAGCAGGTGTAATTGATGATTCCCATCGAGCCCGGTACTAGCCTCTGGCCTACACGCGAAGCCGACGATCGACAACGTGCCGAAATCCTCAGTGTCGAAGTCACTTGTCTTCAACGGCTTACCTATGACGAGATCAGACACCTCCTTGGGGTATCGAGCGATCTGATCTCCGATCTGGACGACCACTTCCGGACCATTCCCCATTAAGAAGTCTGCGATGAAGTGAGCAGTGAAGTAACGAAGGAAGGTGTCGGCTCGCTTCGGGAAATGATGAATGTATTCGGCTCCACGGAGGCCAACGAACTGAATCAATGTGCCGTATCGATCCGCTGCCTCGCCTTTGGGATTATCGGTGACGATCTGCTCATCATTGTTCAGTTCGAAGCGAAAGGCGCGTCGCTTGTCGGCTCCGTTTTCATCGTATGAGCTCTCGACGCGGATACGACTAAATGCATCCAGCCAGAAAAGCCGTCCTACGCCCTTGCCGCCCTTCGCCTTCTTGAAGTCTGTATCGACCTCACAGAATGCCTTATATCGAGGATCATCGAGGCCGATGCCATTATCTTCGACTTCAATCCTGACCTTTGATGAATCACTGAGTTCCGTGATTCGGACATCAACTCGGCCTTTGTGGTCCGGGGTCAGCTTCTGCCGGTCTTCGATGGCAAACATCGCATTGCTAACCGCCTCGAATAGCGGCTGTAAACCTTGTGAATTGTTGGACGGCTTAGCGAGCTTCCGGACGCGGTTCTCAATATTCTCGGTAAGACTTGGCACAGTCTGCCCCCCCAATTCACTATCTCAGACGCTTCCCATTTTGTCACTTGGCCAACATGCGAGATTGTTTGCGAAATCCGCGAACTACGTGAGTCATCACAGTCTTATTCGGCTTCAGATACCAGTGGTGTTACTGCGCGGTCGGCTTTCACGAGATCCTAAAACCGTTGCCAACGTCCGAAACAGGCCGCTGAGCGGTCGTTTTGCTACGAGGTACGTGGAAGATCGCGAAGGGTCAAATGGCGTCGATGTCTCTCCGGCGTCCATCCATCCTCCTTAAACAACGTCGGGCCTTTGCTTGATCAATGCCGGCAACACCAGCCCGACAACGATAAAAGCCGCACCCCAGATGTCGTAGTCGTGCAGGCTTTCCCCGAGCAGGAGATAGGCGAGCAGGGCCACGAAGACGGTCTGCAGGTAGAGCAGCATGCTGGCACGGCCGGCGCCGAGTGCCTCGACGCTGCGATTGTAGAGATAATACATCAGCGCGCCGCCCGGCCCGGCCAGATAGGCGAGCGCCAGCAGGCCGTTGGCATTCAGGGCCGAGCCGCCGCCGGTCAGCTCCCACAGATAGAAAGGCAAGGCGGCAAGGGCGCCGGCGCCGAGCAGGACCACCACCGTGGGCAGCAGGGGGATGCCGAATCTGGCACGGCGCAGGAGCACGGTGTAGAGGCCCCAGCAGAAGGCGCTGCCGACGATCCACAATTCGCCGGCACTGAACTGCAGCCCCTCGAGCGCGCCGAGATCGCCATGGGCGACGATGACCAGCATGCCGGCCAGGGCGAGCAGCGCGCCGATGGCCTTCCACAGGCCGAGCGGTTCGCCCAACACGATGCGGGCAATCACCATGGTCATCACTGGTGACAGCGCCATGATGATGCCGGCCGTGGTCGCGTTGGTGGAATGGAGGCCCGTATAGATCATGCCCTGGCACAGGGTCAGTCCAACAGCGCCGACGATGAGGACCTCCAGCGCCCGCGAGCGAATCAAGGCGATGATCGCGCCGTAGTGGCGGTGCACGATCGGCAGCAGGATCGCGCAGGCCAGCAAGAGCCGACAGAAGCAGAGGGCCCAGGGGCCCATTTCCGGCGCCGCCCATTTGGCCGCGATGTAGACGCCGGCCGAAAGCAGCCAGCCCAGGACAGCGGTCGCGTAAGCGCTTGCAAGGGACAGGCCAGGGGCTGTATTCGCTTCGTCGGGGTGGGCTATCGGCAGCATCTGCATCTCCCTCTCCTCCCAGCACGCATGGGACCGGAGCAATTGCAGCGCCGCGTCGCCGGGTGCCGCTCTCCGGCCCGGCGCCCACCGGCGCTGTTCAATCCGCCCGGCCTGACGGGCAGCCATCCGATTTATTCAATCGGGATGGTTATCCGGCAATACAACGACGCTCCAGCATTACACCAACGGCATAGATGCTTGCCCGATCAAGCACCGTCATGGCGAGCGTAGCGAAGCAATCCAGGGCCGGAAGACGTGGTGGCCGTGGCTCCTGGATTGCTTCGCCATGCCAATCCTGCGGATCGGCAGAGCTCGCAATGACGCGTGGGTCAAACGTCGCGGCCGCTGGTATTACGCCGTCTCGAAAGATTAGAGCGTTCGCCGCCGCAAAAATAAGACGCGTTTCACCTCGGCCTCACTGCCGTAGCGTAAATTACGACTGATTGCGGCCATCGATTACCAGGCATAGTGTCACGATGCGCCAGTCTTTATCAAGGAGCATGCCGTGGCCGACCGCGAGCGCACCCTGCAGGAAATCGCCGCCATCCGCGACTTGCTGGCCTCCAAGCCCCGGCCGGTCGGATGGGGCGAGCGGCGCGCCCGGCTCGACGAGGTCGGCACACACTGGCCCGTGGCCGAGGACATCCTGTGCACGGGTGTCCTGTGCGACGGCGTCCCCGGCGAATGGTCGATGGCGCCGGGCAGCGAGGCGGAGAAGGTGCTGCTCTACTTCCATGGCGGCGGCTATTGCTCGGGCTCGATCAGGAGCCATCGCCGGCTGGTGACGGAAGCCGGCCGCGCGGCGCGCATGCGGACCCTGGCGATCGACTATCGCCGCGCGCCCGAACACCCGTTTCCGGCCCAGCACCAGGACGCACTCGCCGCATGGCGCTTCCTGCGGCGGCAGGGCGTCGCCGCCGAAGACATCGCGGTCGGCGGCGACAGTGCGGGCGGCAATCTCACTCTGGCCCTGATCGGCCGCCTGCACGCCGCCGGCGAGCCCCTGCCCCGCTGTGCCTGGCTGATTTCGCCCTGGACCGATCTCACCATGTCGGGCGCGACGCTCGCCGGCAAGGAGCCGATCGATCCGATCATCCACAAGGCCTATCTGGAGGAGCTTGCCGCCGCCTATGTCCCGGCGGGGACGGACCGTGGCGACCCGCTCATCTCGCCCTTGTTCGCCGACCTGCGCGGCTTCCCGCCGCTGCTGATCCAGGTTGGTTCGGCCGAGACGTTGCTGTCGGACGCAACGCGGCTTGCCGAGGCAGCGGGGAGCGCGGATGTGCCGGTGCGGCTCGAGATCTGGCCGCATATGATCCACGCCTGGCCCGTCTGGAACGCCGGCCTGGAAGACGGCCGGCGTGCGCTTTGCGCCGCGGGTGACTTCATGAGGAACGCCGGGTAGTAGACCCGCGCGCCAAGGGCGCGACCCGTCATCCCCGGCCGTATCCTCACAAGCTCCGCTTGTGAGCGACAGCGAGGGGAAGGGGATCCAGGGGCCAACAGACGTGAACCACAGCCCCTGGATCCCCTTCCCGGGGTCTTCGACCCCGCCGGGGATGACGGGTCAAGCTTCATGAGGCCTGGTATGAGCCGGCCAGCGATTGAGAACGGCAGCCTTTCATACGGGTGCCGCCGGCTCTGCACCGGCGGCCGTCCTCTCGCCCCTCACGCCCGCTGCCGTGCAATCACGCCCAGCGCCGTGGTGATCGCCCTTGCAAACGTCAGCGCGCCGATGCCGTCCACATCGCGCTCGGGCATGAATTCCACGAAGTCCATCGCCTCGATGCGGCCGCGGCGGGCGGCGCCCTTGATGAGGTCGACGAGCTGGTAGTAGGTGAGGCCCCCCGGGGCGCGGCCGATGACGCCGGGCACCAGAGCCGGGTCGAGGGCGTCGGCGTCGATGCAGATGACGATGCGGCTGCCTTCGGGGATGAGGTCGAGAGCGGCTTCGACGCCCTGGCGGTGCAGGTCATAAGCCGGCACGAATTTGACGCCCCAGGCCAGCGCATCCTCATAGTCGCTGGTCGCGGCCGAGCCGATGCCGCGGGCGCCCACCTGGATGATGCGCTCGATATGGGGCATTTCCGACGCCCGGCGCATGGTGGAGGACAGGCCGAGGCGCTCGTCCATATGCACCTCGCGCCAGTCGATATGGGCATCGATCTGCAGGATGGTGTAGCGGGCGCCCTCCTCCGCCCCCAGGGCTTCGAGCATGGGGATGGGGATGGAATCGTCGCCCCCCAGCACGATCGGCA
This sequence comes from Labrys sp. WJW, assembly GCF_001676615.1. Lineage (GTDB taxonomy): Bacteria > Pseudomonadota > Alphaproteobacteria > Rhizobiales > Labraceae > Labrys > Labrys sedimenti. Next base: position 70,729 of record NZ_LYXZ01000022.1, read on the forward strand.
CCGCACCGCGGGCGCGGATGGCCTTGACGGCGGCGGCGATGGCGGCGCGGTTGGCGGCGCCGTCATTCTCGTCATAGGGCAGGTTGCCGCAATCGACGGCACGCAGGCGCGGCTCCGGGAAGACCTTGCCGCCATTGTCGAAATCGTGGCGGTCGACATTGGCGGTGAAGGCGGCGGTGGCGCGGCGCAGGGCGTCGGGCGCGTTGCGGCAATAGGCGCCGACGGAGCGGTAGGGCGTGGCGCAGGGCGCGCCGATCAGGGCGATCGGGGCGGTGAGTTCAGCGAGGTCGCGGCACTCCTCCAGGCCGAGGAAGGTGAGCGTATCGGCCGCCGCGCCGAACAGCGCGCCGAGATCGGCTTTCTGGTTCATGATAAGGGTCCTTCATGCGGGCCGCCCTGGGGCGGCATCGGGTTGGAAAAACGGGGGAAATCGGCGGGCGGCGCGCAGCGCCAATGCCGGCGGCGTTGAAATCAGAGCTGGCATTCCCGGCGCCGCCGCAGGCGGCGGGAAGGGAATCCAGGGGCCAGGGATGACAGCGGTGATTGCCTGGACCGGCCGGCGTTTGCGGGTACTGGCATTGCGGAAAACGCCTCAGGATGGGCGCACGTCGAGGTAGCCGGCCCAGCGGCGCTCGACGAGGCGAAAGGCGCCGACCAGGACGAAGGTCAGGACGAGGTAGACGATCGCGGCCGCGACATAGGGCTCGAACTGGATGTAGTAGTTCAGCGTGATCATGCGGGCGACGCCGGTGGTCTCCAGCAGGGTGACGGTGCTGGCGAGCGAGGTGGCGTGCAGCATCATGATGGTCTCGTTGCCGTAGAGCGGCAGCGCCCGCGTCAGCATCGCCGGCACCAGGATGCGCCGCGCCCGCGTCCAGTCGGACATGCCATAGGCGGTGGCGGCCTCCACCTCGCCGGGCGGGATGTGGCGCAGCGCCCCGGCGAAGATCTCGGTGGTGTAGGCGGTGGTGTTGAGCACGAAGGCGATCAGCACGCAGACGAGCGGGCTGGAGAGCCAGGGCCAGAGCAGGCTCTGGCGCACCAGCTCGAACTGGGCGAGGCCGAAATAGATCAGGAAGAGCTGCACCAGAAGCGGCGTGCCGCGGAAGACCAGCGTGTAGGCGAAGATCAGGCTGCGGATCAGCCGGTTGGCGCTGTTGCGCGCGAAGGAAAGCGGGATGGCGAGGCAGAAGGAGATCGCCAGGGACGCGACGGTGAGGATCAGCGTCAGCTGGGCGCCTTCGGCATAGAGGCCGAGATTTTCGGCAATGACGTCCCAGTTCATGGCGCCAGCTTCCTTGTGCCGAGTTCGTAGCGCCGCGCCAGCCAGGCCAGCACCAGCATGGAGAGGATGGTGATGGCGAGATAGAAGCCGCCGGCGACCAGGTAGAAGGTGAAGGGCTTGCCGGTGGCCTCGGCCGCCCCCTTGGCGCGGAACATCACGTCCTGCAGGCCGATGAGCGAGACCAAAGCCGTCGCCTTGACCAGCACCAGCCAGTTGTTGGTGAAGCCGGGCAGCGCCAGGCGGATCATCTGCGGCAGCACGATGCGGGTGAAGATGCGGGTGCGGCTGAGCCCATAGGCCTCGGCCGCCTCGATCTGGCCGCGCGGGATGTTGAGGAGCGCGCTCTTGAAGGTCTCGGTCATATAGGCGCCGAAGATCAGCCCGAGCGTGGCGATGCCGGCGCCCAGCGGGGAGAACTCGACCTGGATGTCGAAGCCGAGCCATTCGGCGACCTGGCCGATGAAGGAGGGCAGGCTGTAGAAGACCAGCAGCATCATCACGAGATCGGGGATGCCGCGCACCACGAAGGTGTAGATCCCCGCAATGGCCGCCAGCGTCCTATGGCGCGAGACCTTGCACAGGGCCGCGCCGAGGCCGAGCAGGACGGCCACCACCAGCGAGGCGAAGGCCAGCAGCAGGGTGATCGCCCCTGCCGCCAGGATCGTGCGGACGAAATCGAGGACCATCTCCGGTCATTCGCCGAAATATTTGGCGTCCAGCGCCTTGAGCTTGCCGCTGTCCCTGAGGATGGCGAGGCCCTTGTTGATCTCGGCCACCAAGGCGGTGTTCTTCTTGCCGATGGCGATGGCGACGCCCTCGCCGAACTCCTTGGCGTCCTTGCCGGTGAGTTGCGGGCCGACCAGCTCGTAATCCTTGCCGGCATCCGACTTCAGGAAGCTGGCGGTGATCTGGGCCTGGTAGCTGATGTGCAGCTCGGCGCGGCCGGCGGTCAGCTCCAGATAGGGGGCGCTGCCGGTGTCGTAGCGCTTGATCACAGCCTTGGGGAAGTGGCTGGTGACATAGGCGTCCATCGGCGTGCCGGTCTGCACCGCGATGGTCTTGCCGGCCATGCCCTCCGGCGTGAACTCGAAGGAGGCGCCCTTCTTGGCCACGAAGCGGAAGATCGGGTGGTTGTAGATGTCGGAGAAGGCGATCACCTTGCGGCGCTTCTCGGTGACAGTGAGCTGGGAGATCAGCGCATCATATTTGCCGTCGATCAGGCCGGGGATCATGCCGTCCCAGGCGGCGTTGAAGATGTCGCAGTCGAGCTTGGCGGCCTCGCAGATCGCCTGCATCAACTCGACGTCGTAGCCGACCAGCTTGCCGTTGGCATCGATCGATTCGAAGGGCGGGAAGGTGGCGTCGGTGGCGATCTTGATCTTGTCGGCGGCCTGAGCGGTCAAGGCCTGGGCGCCGGAGGCGGCAAGGCCGAGCAGGAGGGCGGCGACGGCGTTTCTGATGCGAATGCTCATGATGGGTCTCTCGGGATGGGGTTTGTTTGCGGGAGCCGGTTTCCACCGGCCTTGGCCAGGCCGTAGGTTCTGTTGTCGCATCGTTTTTTCCGAAAACCGGCGTCCACTTTTCGGAACGATGCTTTAGTGCTGCAGACGCCCGGCAAGGAATTGCCGCAGCCTGTCGCTGCGGGCATCGGTGAAAACGGCTTCGGGCGGGCCCTCTTCCTCGATGGCGCCGTTGTGCAGGAAGACGACGCGGCTGGAGGCATGGCGGGCAAAGCCCATCTCATGCGTCACCACGATCATGGTGCGGCCCTCCTCGGCGAGGGACTGCATGACCTTGAGCACCTCGCTCACCAGTTCCGGATCGAGCGCCGAGGTCGGCTCGTCGAACAGCATCACGTCGGGGTTCATGCTGAGCGCCCGGGCGATCGCCACGCGCTGCTGCTGGCCGCCGGAGAGATGGGCGGGATAGCGCTGCAGCACCTCCTGGCCGAGGCCGACCTTGGCGAGATTGGCCTTGGCCCGCTCGGTCGCCTCCGCTCTGGAGACGCCCAGCACGCTGATCGGCGCCTCGATGACGTTGTCGATGACGCTCATATGCGACCACAGGCAGAAATTCTGGAACACCATGGCGAGGCGGCTGCGCATGCGCTGGAGCTGCCGCTTGTCGGTGGCCCTGAGGAAGCCGTCGCCATCCCTCACCGTCTTCAGCGCCTCGCCGTCGATGACGATGCTGCCGGCGGTGGGACGCTCGAGGAAATTGATGCAGCGCAGGAAGGTGCTCTTGCCTGAGCCGCTGGCCCCGATGATGCTGATGACGTCACCGGCCGCGGCCTGGAGCGACACGCCCTTGAGGACCTCGACCTTGCCATAGGATTTGCGGATACCGTCCACGGCCAGCTTGTGCATGCTTCTTTCCAATCCGGCCGCGTGCGTCCGCCACCAAGACCCCTCTCCTGCGCCGGACTTGTCCGTCCAATCGCCACGGCTTCATAAAATCAGAAGGCCGGCCCGGGGCAATTGATATTTGATCATCAAATAGATGACGTCATTTCATCTATTGTGCATTCCCAGAGCAGATTGCCTGCGAAGGAGGCATGGCCGAGCGGCCTATCCGGCCAATTCCTGAATGGATCTCAACTGTACACCATCCAGTTAACCGATCTCCCAGGCCGCGGCATCCTTGCCGAAGCGTGCGAGCAGCCAGCGCAGGAAGAGCCGCACGCCCGAGCGCTGCAGGCCGGCATGGGTGGAGACGACATACCAGCCGCCGAAAGCATCGATGGTGGTGGAGAAGGGCCGCAGCAGCGTGCCGTTCCTGACGTCGGCGCCCGAGAGCGTGTCGCTGGCCAGGGCGACGCCGGTGCCGTTGATGGCGAGGTCGATCGCCATGCCGAGATCGCTGCAATAGAGATGGCGGCTATAGGGGCCGAAATCCCGCTCCCCGGCCTCGGAGAGCCAGCGCCGCCATTCCGAACCGTCGTCCCAGTGCAGCAGGATGGCGCTGCGCAATTCCACCGGGCTGGTGATGCGCCGGCCGATGCGCTGGAACAAGGTCGGGCTGCAGACGGGCATGATGCTGACATGGGCGAGCTGCGCCGACCATTTGTCGTCCCAGCCGCCGGCGCCGAAGACGATGCCGATATCGGCATCCACCAGCTCATGGATGCGGTGGTTCTCGGTGAGCTTGATATGGCATTCGACGGCGAGGTGGTCCTGGCAGAAATCCGCGAGATTCTTGGCAAGCCAGCCGCTGGCGAACATCGGCGGGCAGGCAATGCCGATGCGCCCGCCATCCTGGTCCGCCTCCGACAGGCGCAGCGCCGTGTTGGTGATGTCCTGCAACGCGGCCGACACCGTCTTGGCGAACACCCGCCCGGCGTCGGTGAGCACCACGCCGCGGCCCGCCTTGTGGAAGAGCGGATAGCCCAGCACCTCCTCCAGCCGCCGCAGCTGGTGGCTGACGGCGCTGTCGGTCAAGGCGAGCTCGCCGGCGGCCCGGGTCAAGCTTTCATGGCGTGCCGCCGCCTCGAAGGTGCGCAGCACGCCGAGCGGCAGGTTACGCATCGCCGAGCCTCGTCATGACACCATCGCGCATCCAGCCTCCCCCTATCATCAACCGATCATTCAATCGTCATTGCGAGCGTAGCGAAGCAATCCAGGAGCTGGGAGACAGGTATTTGCAGCTCCTGGATTGCTTCGCCATGCCAATCTTGCGGATTGGCAGAGCTCGCAAAGACGGTCGAAACCACCACGAAGGAAAATCACAACGGGAGTGTTAGGATGACGCTATGCCTTCCCCCGATGCGATTCGTATTGCAGCCGCCGTCATCGTCCGCCCCGACGGTATGACACTCCTGGTCAGAAAACGAGGGACAACGGTCTTCATGCAGCCGGGCGGCAAGATCGAGCCCGACGAGCGGCCCCGGCAGGCCCTGTGCCGCGAGCTCGCCGAGGAGATCGGCCTGACGGTCGATCCGGGCAGGCCCGTCTACCTCGGCCGGTTCGAGGCGCCGGCGGCGCATGAGGACGACCGGATGGTCGAGGCCGAGATCTTCCGCCTCGACATCGCCGAGCCCGTCGCCGCCACCGCCGAGATCGAGGAGATCGCCTGGGTCGACCCCAGGGCGCCCGGCCCCCTGCCGCTCGCCGCCCTGACGCGCGACCATGTGCTGGCCCTCGCGATGGCGCCTGCCGGGGACTAGGGTCGCGTCCAAGCAGAGAGCTCTTGATCGGTCGCTCTGGTGCGGGGCGCCAAACTTCGATAAAGTAACACCAGGTAACACCCACCGGGAGGCGCCTTGATGCCACCTGCTTCCACCACGACCAGCATCAAGCTGGACCCCGAGGTCAAGGATCGCCTCCAGCGACTGGCCGACGCCCGGCATCGCAAGCCGCATTGGCTGATGAAGGAAGCAATCCATCAATATGTCGAGCGTGAAGAAAAACGCCAGGCGTTCTACGATGACGCTCGCAAGGCATGGGATGAGTATCAGGCAACCGGCTTACACGTAACCGGGGACGAAGTCGCCGCCTGGCTGGAGACATGGGGCACGGATGACGAGAAGGCCCCGCCTGTATGCCACAGGTGATCTTCTCGCCTGCCGCTTTTCGCGATCTCGAAAGGCTGCGGGCGTTCCTGAATTCCAAAAGCCGTTTGGCGGCCAAGCGGGCCGCAGCGACGATCATCCAGACGCTCGCAGCACACCCTGAAATAGGACGCCCGATCCCAGGCGCCGAAGAGCGAGAACTCGTCATCACGTTCGGCCGCGATGGCTATGTGGCCCTCTATCGCTACGATGGAGACAAAGTTGTGATTCTCGCCATCCGGCATGGCCGGGAAGCCGGGTATGATTGAATGATCTAAGCAGAAAAATGATCCGGCTCGATCGAGCCCCTCAATTCTCGCGCCGGCCGGCAAAGGCCAGCAGCAGAGCGAGGAAGATCAGGACGCCGGCGCCGACCTGCTGCCAGTAGAAGTTCCAGCCGATCAGGAGCAGGCCGTTGGAGACGAAGCCGAACAGGAGCACGCCGAGGATCGTGCCGGCAATGCTGGCGCGCCGGGTACGGCTGAGCGAGGTGCCGATGAAGGCCGCGCCGATGGCGTTGAGCAGATAGGCATTGCCCGAATAGGGCACATAGGCGTTGACGTTGGAGGAGAGCAGGATGCCCGTCACGGCGGCGACGGCCCCGGACAGGATATAGACGATCGCCAGGATCCGCCGGACCGGCAGGCCGGAATAGCGCGCGACCTCCTCCTGGGTGCCGACGGCGAGAACCGTGCGGCCGAAGCTCGATTTCTCCAGGAGGAGCCAAGCGCCGAGCGCCAGCACCGCGACGAGGAGCAGCGAGACCGGCACGCCGAGGAGGGTGCCGTGGCCGATGAAGGCCAGCGCCGGCGGTATGCTGCCGGCCGGCACATAGGCGGGATTGCCGCCATCGGTGGTGAGCTGCTGCAGGCTGTGGCCGATGAAGAGCGTGCCGAGGGTCGCCAGGAACGGCGTGATCGACAGGCGCGCGATCAGGACGGCGTTGAAGAGCCCGGTGCCGATGCCCGCGCCGACGCCATAGAGGCAGGCGAGCGCCACCGGCTGGCCCGAGGACACCGCCGAGACGAAGGCGAGGCTGCCGAGATCCACGGCCGTGCCCACCGACAGATCGGTGCCGCCCGAGGCCACCGTCAGGGTCATGGCGATGGCGACGATGGCCGTCAGGGCGACATTGTTGACCAGCACCCCGGTGATGTTGCCAAGCGTCAGGAAGCCCGGCGCCAGCACGGAGAAGACGGCCACGACGAGCACGAGGGCCAGCGGAATGCCGAAGCGCAGCAGCTCGGATGCCGGCCGCGTGCGCGGCCCTTCGGCCCCAACGGCGCTCATGACGCCCTCCTGCGTGCGAGATTGGCGGTGGCGGCGACGACGGCCAGGATCAACACGCCCTCGATGCCGTTGACCCAGTAGGTCGAGACATGGAGGAGCTGGAATCCGTTGGTGAGCGCCCCCAGGAAGACGGCGGCGAGCAGCGTGCCCGCCACGGTCGGCACCAGCCGGCGCGAAAACATGAAGCCGAGAAAGGCGGTCGCCACCACCGGCAGCAGCATGTCGCCCGAGCCCCCGGTCGCCCCGCTGAGGAAGGCGACCGACACAACGCCCGCCAGCCCGCCCAGCAGCCCGCTGGCGACATAGGACAATGCGACATAACGGTCGACGGCGATACCGGCGGCCTTGGCCGCCTCGCGATGGCCGCCCACCGCATAGGCACGCAGGCCGAAAGGCGTGAGATGCAACAAAACGGCCAGGACCGCGCAGAGGGCCAGGAGTAGCCAGCCGAGCACGGGAATGTCGAGCGGTCCCGGCAGGCCGAGCCAGTCGATCAGCGGCGAGGCGGCGGGAATGGTGGTGTTCTCGGTCACCACCAGTTCGAGCCCGGCGCAGACATTCATGGCGGCCAGGGTCGCCAGCAAGGGCAGGATCCTGAGCCAGACCACGGCAATGGCATTGACCAGGCCGACGAGAAGGCCGACGCCGAGCGAGGCCGTCACGCAGGCAAGGTCCGAGAAGCCCGCCTGGTTGAGCAAGGCGAAGATCGCGGCCGAAAGCCCGAGCGTGCCAGCCAGGGAGAGATCGATGCCGCCGGCGATCACATCCGAGCCGCCGGCGATCAGCACCAGCGTCAGGCCGAACCCCAAGATGCCCAGCACCGCCGATTGCGACAGGATGAGGCCGATATTGGCGGGCGAGACAAAGGAGGGCACGTTGATGGCGAAGAAAGCCATCACGGCCAGGAAGAACAGCAGCCCACCGGCCCGGACCAGGCGGGCACCGGCACCGCCGGCAAGATCCCGCCAGCGTGTTCCTGCCCGCGTCGCGTGAGGTTCGGGCCGGATCGAGGCTGATGTCGCGGAAGCGATGGCGTCCAGGGTCTCATGCGGCATGGCTGGCTCCTTCCCCTGGGCCGACGCCCGTCAAGGCCGCGGCCAGCAGCTGGTCGGACGAGGTAGCAGCGGTCTCATAGGTGCCGACCACACCGCCTCGATGCATCACCAGGACGCGGTCGCACACGCCCAGAAGCTCGTCGAGATCGGCCGAGAGCAGCAGGACGCCCGCCCCCTCCTCCGCCAGCTCGGCGATGAGGCGATAGATCTCGGCCTTGGCCGCGACGTCGACGCCCACCGTCGGCTCGTCGAGGACATAGACGTCGGAACGGCGCGCCAGCCACTTGGCGATCACCACCTTCTGCTGGTTGCCGCCGCTGAGGGTGCGCACGGGCGCATCCTGGCTGCTGGCCTTGATCTTGAGTGCCTCGATCAGCCTCGACACCTTCGAACGCTCGCCGGAGCGGTCGAGCCAGCCCAGGCGTGTGATCTGACCGAGACTGGCGAGGGTGGCGTTCTCGCGGATGGAGAGGCCGAGCGCCACGCCCTGGGCCCGGCGGTCCTCCGGCACCAAGGCGAGACCCGCCTGTGCCGCTGCCACCGGACTGGAGAGGCGCCGCGCCCGTCCGTCGACCTCGATCGTGCCTGCCCGCGCCGGCCGCAGCCCGAACAGAGCCTGGACCAGTTCCTTGGCCCCGGAACCGAGCAACCCGGTCAGCCCGACCACTTCGCCGCGATGCACGGCCAAGGACACATTGGCGAAGGCCGGCGGCGCATCGAGGCCCGTAACGGACAGCACGGGCTTGCCGCGCCCGGCGCGATGCCGGGGGAAGAGGTCCTTGACGTCACGATCGACCATGAGCCGGGTGATCTCGCCGATCGTCGTGCGCGAGGGCTCGATATGGGCGACGTCCCGGCCGTTGCGCATGATGGTCACGACGTCGCAGATGCGCTCGATCTCGGCCAGGTAATGCGAGATGTAGATACTGGTGAGGCCGCGCGCCTTCAATTGCGCGATGGCGGCGAACAGGCTTTCGACCTCGCGCTTGGCCAGGGCCGCCGTGGGCTCGTCGAAGATGATCAGGCGGGGCTTGGCCAGCAGGGCCCGCGTGATCTGGACGATCTGCTGCTGCGCCGTCGACAGGTCGCGGATGAGCGCGCCGCGCGGCAGGGTGATGCCGAAGAAATGCCGAAGGGCCTCGTCGGCCCGACGCTGCAGGCTCCCCTGCCAGACACCGAAGCGGGACCCCATGGCTTCGCGCCCCAGGAACAGCGCCTCGCCGACGGTGGCGGTCGGCACCAGCAGCCGGTCCTGGTGGATGAAGGCGATGCCGAGCTGCTCGGCCTTCTGGGGAGAGAGATGATCGAGCGGCTTACCCTCGAATTCGATGCTGCCGGCCTCCGGGCTGACGAGACCGGCCAGGGCCTTGATCAGGGTCGACTTGCCGGCGCCGTTCTGCCCGACCAGGCCGTGGACGGTACCGGGCGTGACCACGAGCGAGGCGTCGTCGAGCGCCCGGGTCGGTCCGAAGGTCTTGACGAGGCCGCGCATGGCCAGAACGGGAGGTGGTGAGGTCATGGCATCGATCGTCGCTCGGCGTCGCCGGCGCGCCGGCCGGCTCGGCCCTTGTCCAGGGAATGCGGCACGGTGCCGGCAAAGCGGAAGAGCCACCCCATCCCGGCTTGCGGATGGGGTGGCTGGGCAGGATGGTGTCAACGAGGGCACCCTGCGGGGTCGGTCAGGCGTCAGGCCATCATGTACTGATTAGGCTTGGCCGAGCTGCTTCTGCACCTCGGCGGCGTTCTTCTTGTTGGCGATGACGGCCGGCAGGAAGGTTTGCGAGGGCAGCGTGGTATCGCCGTTGAGATAGCGGGCGAGGTTCAAAACCGCCTGGCGGCCGATGACGGAGGGTTGCTGGGCCGCCACCGCGCCGGCCGGCGCCTTGGGATCCTTGACCAGCGCCAGCACTTCGGGCGTGCCGTCGACGCCATAGGTGAGGATCTCGCTGCGTCCGGCGGCGATCAGGGCCTGGGTGGCGCCGAGCTGGGGAATGTCCCAGGCCGACCAGATGGCAGAGATCGATCCCTTGTCCGGATATTTGCTGAGCAAAGCGGTGATCTGCGCATAGGCATCCTGCACCGTGTTGGGGATGACGTCGCGCAATTCGGGCTGGATGATCTTCACCTCGGGATAATATTTCAGCACGTTGCGCAGCTGGGTGTAGCGGATCTCGCAGACCGGAACGCCCGAAAAGCCGTTGAAGACCACGACATTGCCCTTGCCGCCGATATCGGAAACCAGCTGCAGGGCGAGCTGGGCGCCCAGGGAGAAATTGTCCGAGGTCGCCGTGTTGATGACGTTGGTCGAAGGCAGGTCGACGGAAAAGACCGGAATGCCGGCCTGGCGCAGCTTCTTCAGCCAGGGATCGATGACCGAGAGCGTCCCGAGCGTCTGGATCACCGCGTCGGGCTTTTGCGTCACCAGGGTCTGCAGCTGGCTGACCAGCGTCTTGTCGTTGCGCCCGGCATCGAGGCCGATCGGCGTGCCGCCAAGTTCCTTCACGGTCTCGACCTGGGCCTGATAGGCCTTGAGATCGAAGAAGTGATCGGTACCCGCGACGCTGATCGCGATGGTCTTGCCCTTGAGCGAGGGCAATCCCGCTTCCGGCTTGGCGGTATCGTCGGCCCGGGCGGTACCGCCCAGGGCTGCGGCGGCAGCCAGGGCCGAACCCATTTTAAGAAGCGAGCGGCGCCCGAGCGGCGCGGAGGAAATCGTCGTCATCGTGTCGGTCCAGCTTTGATTTGGCCCGTCTGTCGAGGCCTGACCAAAGCACACACGGCCGCCGACATAATGTCAACTAAATTTATAGACTTAATATAATTAATTGACCGCCAACCGCCGGAACCGTCACTGGGTCATGGGAACGCCTCCCCCGAGCAACCCGACGCGTCAGGCCATTCGGTGCAGCGACACGCTCGTCTTCGGGCCGTTCTTGATGGTCTGGAACACCACGCAGTAGCGTTCGGTCAGCTTCAGCAATTGGTCGAGCCGCTCCTGCGGCGCCTCGCTGTCGACATCGAAGCGAAGCCGGATCTCGGCAAAGCCGACCGGCGCCTCCCTGTCGACCCCCAGCGTGCCGCGAAAATCGAGGTCTCCCTCGGCGCTGACCTGGCCGGCCTTGAGAGGCAGGTCGATCGCCGTCGCCACCGATTTCAGCGTCACGCCGGCGCAGGCCACCAGGGCTTCCAGCAGCATGTCGCCGGAGCACAATTCCAGTCCGGATCCGCCGGTCGCCGGATGCAGCCCGGCCGTGGCGAGCGCCCGCCCGGTTTCGACCTTGCACGCGATGCCCTCGCCATCGATCGAGCCCTTGGCTTTCAGGGTGATCAGGGCCGTTTTCGGATCGGCGCGATAACGATCCTTGATCGGCGCCTGCATGGCGCGCAGTTCCGTCGAATCCATCTGTCCCTCCCGGACCATCATGATGTGCATTGGCCCGGACTATAGGCTCGGCATGAGGCTTGGCAAACTCATGTCCGGATCCGCCCGGCCTTTGGAGGTTCATGCCCGCGGGTTCGCCACCTTGCGATCCATGCAACTTTGTCTGATGAAATTAAGGTCACCTTCACCCGGCCGCTTGCAGAGCAGCCGGCATTCCCATTTGCCCAACGGCGAGAGGAGCATCATGTCGCGCCCGATTTTCGATCTCACCGGCCGCCGCGCCGTCGTCACCGGCGCCAGCCGCGGCATCGGCCAGACCATCGCCTTGGCCCTGGCCGAAGCGGGCGCCGATGTCGCCGTGACGGCACGCCGCCTCGAGAATCTCGAAGACACGCGCCGGCTCGTCGAACAGGCCGGGCGCCGCTGCATCGCCCTGGCGCAGGACGTCGCCGACGTCGCCGACTGCAACACCGTGATCGGCCAGGCGGCCAAGGCCCTCGGCGGCCTCGACATCCTGGTCAACAATGCCGGCGTCGAGAATGTCAGGCCTTCCTTCGACGTCGACGAAGCCCTGTGGGATGTGATCGTCTCCACCAACCTCAAGGGCGCCTTCTTCTGCTCGCAGGCGGCGGGCCGGATCATGGCGGCAGCCGATGGCGGCGCCATCGTCAATCTTTGCTCCCTCACCTCCTTCGTCGGCATTCCCACCGCTGTGCCCTATGGCGCCTCCAAATCCGGCCTGCTCGGCGTCACCCGCGCCCTCGCCGCCGAATGGGCCGGCCATGGCATCCGGGTCAATGCCATCGCGCCCGGCTATTTCCGCACGGCGATGACCGAGGTGTTCTACCAGGACGAGGCGTGGCAGGGGCAGATGCTGGCCAAGATCCCGCAGCGGCGCTTCGGCGAGCAGGCGGACATCGCGGGTGTCGCAGTGTTCCTGTGCTCGGATGCCTCGGCCTATGTCACCGGCCATTGCATCCCGGTCGACGGCGGCTATCTCGCCTCGATCTGATTCTGGGCGGCGGTGAGCCTCGACGGACCGACCGTCATTGCGAGCGTAGCGAAGCAATCCAGACCTCGGACGCTGCACCATTCGGCCCCTGGATTGCTTCGCTACGCTCGCAATGACAATTTCCCTGCAATGTTCGTTGGTTTGAACCAGTCCTACACTGTACACTGCACAATAATTAATCACCGTAACCGGTACGAGCAAGAATTGCGCATGCAGCGTTGACCATACCTGTATGTAGCTGTATATACAGCTTGGTATCGCTGCGCGTCCTGCCGATGAGCAGGCGCCGATGGCGGCTTCGGAAGACAGGGGAACGAAATGGAATCTGCGTCCGGCGGAGCAAGTTCCTTTGCCGTGTCCGTCAGGGATGTCGCCATGATCTTCGGCGACGTCCATGCGGTCAAAAGCGCATCCTTCGACCTGCCCAGGGGCAAGTTCCTTACCATTCTCGGCCCGTCCGGCTCGGGCAAGACCACGCTGCTGCGCATGGTGGCTGGCTTCGATGCGCCGAGCCGCGGCGAGATCTTCATCAACGGCCAGCCCGTCAGCGCCGTGCCCGCACACAAGCGAGCCATCGGCATGGTGTTCCAGAAACTGGCCCTCTTCCCCCACATGACGGCCGCCGAGAACGTCGCCTTCCCCCTCAAGATGCGCCGCCACGATGCCCGCGGCATTGCCGCCAAGGTCGAGCGCTATCTCGAACTCGTGCGCCTCGGCGGCTATGGGTCGCGCCGCATCAACGAATTGTCGGGCGGCCAGCAGCAGCGTGTGGCGATCGCCCGCGCCTTGGTGTTCGAGCCCGACCTCCTGCTGCTCGACGAGCCGCTGGCCGCGCTCGACCGCAAGCTGCGCGAGGAGATGCAGCTGGAATTCCGCCGCATCCAGAAAGAGCTCGGGGTCACCACCATCAACGTCACCCATGACCAGCGCGAGGCCCTGGTGGTCTCGGACGAGATCATCGTGATGGATGGCGGTCAGATCCAGCAGAAGGCCCGTCCGCTCGACACCTACAGGACGCCGGCCAACCCCTTCGTCGCCAATTTCATCGGCGTGACCAATTTCATCGAGGGCGTGGCCGGTGCTGCGACCGCTTCCACCCTGGCCTTCACCAGCGCGGGGCGCAGCCTCGTCGGCGTGTCAGCCAGCCCCGCCGGGTCGCCGGCGCCCGGTGAAGCATGCCAGGGCGCCATCCGGGCCGAGCAGATCCGGATCGCCTCGAGCGCGGAGAGGCTGCAGGGCCTCGAAACCGTCGTCGGCGGCGTGGTCGAGGATTCCATCTTCGAGGGCGAGCGCATCGTCTACGAAATACGGGTTTCGGCCCTCGCGGACGCGCTGCTGCGGGTCTTCGATCACGATCCCGTCTCCCACCAGCAATTCGCCCCGGGCGAGACCGTCAGCCTGGGATGGAATGCCAAGGATATGTACGTCTTCAAGAAGTGACTTCAGAAACGACGCAACTCGCTCAAGCAGAAAGACTCCAACTTGTCATAGCCGGGCTTGACCCGGCTATCCAGAAACCACCGGCCGGCGTAACCGGGCTCGACCTTTGTCATTGCCGGGTCAAGCCCGGAAATGACAAAGGTCGAGCCAACTCGAAGACGCTGAAATGAACCGCATTGACCCAAAGAAGGTCCGATCCAGAGGAGAACCAGTGATGTCACACGATCAGTTCCTGTCAGTCGAGATCCGCCGGCGTACCCTGCTCGCCTCCCTGCTGGCGGCGAGCGCCACGGCTGCCTTGGGCACGGGCCGCGCCATGGCCGCCGAACCCGAAAAGCCCTCCGAGATCATCGTGCGCGCCTGGGGCGGCAGCTGGGTCGACGCCCTGAAGGCGGGTGTCTCGGACAGCTTCACCAAGAAGACCGGCATCGCCGTGCGCCACGATCTGACCGAGGACAACGAGATCCAGCCCAAGCTCTGGGCGGCCGTGGCGCAGAAGCGCACCCCGCCGATCCATGTGAACTGGGACACCACCACCAACGCCACCAAATCGGCGCTGCGCGGCGTGACCGAGGATCTGTCCGATCTGCCCAATCTCAAGAACACCACCGAGCTCGCCAAGCCGGTCGGCCTCGACGGCTATCCGATCGTCAACACCTATGGCTATGTCTATGTGCTGGCCTACAGGCCGTCGGCCTTCCCGAACGGGGCGCCCAAATCCTGGAAGGACCTGCTCGATCCCAAGCTGAAGCGCCGCATCGCGCTCTACAATGACGGTATCGGCTTCCATTTCCCCGCGCAGGTCGCCGGCGGCGGCAAGCTGGAGGACATCCCGGCCAACATGCAGGCTGCCTGGGACTTCATCGCCAAGGTGAAGGAGCAGCAGCCCTTGCTGGGCGAGGATCCCGATTTCACCACCTGGTTCCAGAAGGGCGAGATCGACGCGGCCTGCACGATTTCCACCAATGCGCGCGAGGCCAAGAAGAACGGCATCGACCTCGCCTGGGTGGTGCCGGAGGAAGGCGCCAAGTTCGACACGGACGGGCTGTGGATTCCCAAGGGCCTGCCGGAGAACGAACTCTACTGGGCCAAGCAGTACATCGACCACGCCCTGACCAAGGAAGCCCAGCAGATCTGGCTCGACGGCCTGGGCCTGCCGGGCGTGGTGCCCGGCCTCACTCCGCCGGCCGATCTCGTCGACAATCCCGCCTATCCGACCAAGGAGGAGGACTTCAAGCACCTCATCCGCATCTCGTCGCGGACGCAGGTGGAGAACGAGAGCAAGTGGTTCGCCAAGTTCAAGGAAATCATGCAGGGCTGAGGCCGTGAGCAGGATAGAGCGCGCATATCCTTCCCAGGCTTCGGGGAAGGTGGCGATGCGAAGCATCGACGGAAGGGGGAGAGTCGCGACATCGAGCAGTCAAGCGGCATTGCCGCGCCACTCTCCCCCACCCGAGCCGGCTTCGCCGGCCCACCCTCCCCGAAGTCGGGGAGGGATTCTTGCGCCACACTTGCCTTAGTCGAGAGGCCTGAGTTCAGAGCCCGGCCATACCATCAAGGACCGACAGGATGCGCTCTTCGCGTGCCGCCTATCCCCTGACCTGGCGCATCATGGATGCGCTCGAGCGCCTGGCCGCCCTTGTCTGGCCTTCGAGCTTCCGGGCGGGCCTGCCCTATCTGATGCTGCTGCCGGCGCTCGTGCTGGTCGGCCTGCTCGTGCTCGGCCTCATTCAGATGGGCGATGCCAGCCTGCGCGTCCTCGACACCAGCACCTTCCTGATGTCGGAGAACTACACGCTCGCCAATTACCAGCGCGTGGTGAGCGAGAGCTTCTTCACTGCCGTGGCCGGCCGCAGCCTGATGGGCGCCGTCATCGTGACGCTGGCGACCCTGATTCTCGCCTTCCCCTATGCCTATCTGATGGTGCGCACGCCCTCCTCGGGCCTGCGCAAATTCCTGCTGGTCGCGCTGTTCCTGCCCTTCTTCATCGGCCAGGTGGTGCGCGCCTATGGCTGGCTGATCATCCTGGGCAACCAGGGCATGGTCAACGAGGCCCTCGGCCTGGTCGGCGTGGCGCCCATGCGCCTGCTCTACAACTACCCCGCCGTGCTCTTCGGCCTCGTCCAGTACATGCTGCCCTTCGCCGTGCTGATGCTGGCGCCGGCCCTGACGGCGATACCGGCGGAACTGGAAGCCGCCGCCGCCTCGCTCGGCGCCGGCTGGGTGCGAACCTTCCGGCACATCGTGCTGCCCCTCGCCCGTCCGGGCCTGGTGGGCGCCGGCCTCGTCGTCGTCACCCTCTCGCTCACCGATTTCGCGGTGCCCGCCATCCTGGGCGGCGGCACGCAGGACTTCATCGCCAACGCCATCTACGACCAGTTCTTCCGCACCTCCGACCAGGGCCTGGGCGCCACGCTCTGCCTGATGCTGGTGGCGGTCGGCTCCCTTCTCGTCGGCGTGGTGTTCATGCTGTTCGGGGCCGGCACGCTCGCCATGAGCGGAGAGCGCAAATGACCGGCAGCACCAGCAAGTCCATCGTGATCTGGGGCTTCGTGATCGCGGCCCTGGTGATGCTGTCGGCGCCGACCATCGTGGTGCTGGGCGCCTCCTTCACCGCGGGCAACATCATCACCTTCCCGCCCGAAGGCCTTTCCCTGCGCTGGTACGGCGCCATCGCCCAGGCGAGCGACCTGCGCCAGGCCTTCCTGCGCTCGTTGATCGTGGCGACGATCTGCACCCTCTTCGCCGTGCCGGTCGGCACCCTGGCCGGCATCGCGCTCGCCAAATACAAGGTCCGTTTCGAGCGCTCCATCCAGGTCTACCTGCTCTTGCCCTTCACCATCCCGCTGATCGGCTCGGGCATCGGCATGATGCTGGTCTTCGGCAATCTCGGCGTACTCGGCCGGCTCTGGCCCGTCGGCATTGCCTGCTGCGTGATCAACCTGCCCTTCATGATCTGGGCCGTCACGGCGAGCGCCAGCAATCTCAGCCCGGACCTGGAGCTGGCCGCGGCCAATTGCGGTGCGCCACCCCTGCAGCGCTTCCTCTACATCACGCTGCCCGCCGTGCTGCCGGGGGTGATCACCGGCTCGCTCCTGATGTTCATCCTCGCCCTCAACGAGTTCCTGGTCAGCCTGCTCCTGGTGGATGCCCGCTCCGTCACGCTGCCGGTGCAGATCTACAATTCCATCCGCTCCATCATCACGCCGGACCTGGCCGCCATTTCCGTCGTCTTCATCGCCTGCGCCGGTATTGCCATCGCCTTGCTCGACCGGCTCGTCGGCCTCGACATCTTCCTCAAATCCAAATGACCTTCCCGGCCCCGCGAGGCCGCGCATCCAGGATAGAACGATGACCTCAGCCCGCTTCTACGACTATGCCAGCCTCTGCGCGGAGGAGAAAGCCGCCCTGCTGCGCCGTTCGGAAACGGACATTTCCAAATTCATCGAGAAGGTCGCGCCCATCCTGGAGGCAGTCAGGACCGAGGGCGACGCCGCGCTGGCCCGCTTCGGCCGGGAGCTGGACAGAGCCAAAGTGACCGAAGCCAATCTCAAGGTCACGCCGGCCGAGTTCGATGCCGCCTTCAGGCAGGTCGATAGCGACGTCATCGAGGCGATCACCTTCGGCATCGACAATATCCGCCGCTTCCACGAGGAGCAGAAGCCCGAGGCGATGTGGCTGAAGGAGATCCGGCCCGGCGCCTATGCCGGCGATCGCTTCACCCCGATCCAGTCGGTCGCCCTCTACGTGCCGCGCGGCAAGGGCTCCTTCCCGTCCGTGACCATGATGACGTCGGTTCCGGCGGTGGTCGCCGGCGTGCCCAACCTTGCCATCGTCACCCCGCCGGCGCCCGACGGCGCGGTCGACGCGGCCACGCTGGTCGCCGCCAGGCTGGCGGGCGTGGAGACCGTCTACAAGGTCGGCGGCGCGCAGGCGGTCGCCGCCGTCGCCTACGGCACTGAAACCGTCAAGCCGGCCCTCAAGATCGTCGGTCCCGGCAGCCCATGGGTGGTCGCCGCCAAGCGCCTGCTCTCCGGTGTCATCGACACCGGCCTGCCGGCCGGCCCCTCCGAGGTGATGATCCTGGCCGACGACAGCGTGCATGGCGGCCTCGCCGCGCTCGATCTGCTGATCGAGGCCGAGCATGGCCCGGATTCCTCGGCTTATCTCGTCACCCATAGCCGCCGCGTCGCCGAGGAGGCGCTCGCCGCCCTGCCCGAGCATTGGGCCCGCATGACCGAGCAGCGCGTCGCCTTCTCCAAGGCCGTGCTGACGGGCAGCACCGGCGGTGTGGTGCTGACCTCCTCGATCGAGGAGAGCTACGCGTTCGTCAACGCCTATG
The DNA here is from genome assembly GCF_001676615.1 of Labrys sp. WJW. Classification (GTDB taxonomy): domain Bacteria; phylum Pseudomonadota; class Alphaproteobacteria; order Rhizobiales; family Labraceae; genus Labrys; species Labrys sedimenti. The sequence goes on from NZ_LYXZ01000022.1 coordinate 89,081, forward strand.
CCCCCGAGCACCTGGAAATCCTGTCCGAGGAGCCTTTCATCCATCTCGGTCACATCACCGAGGCTTCCGAGATCCTGATGGGAACGCACACACCGGTGAGCATCGCCAATTTCTCGCTGGGGCCGAATGCCGTGCTGCCGACCAGCCGCTGGGCCCGCACCTTCGGCCCGCTTTCGGTGAACGATTTCGTCAAGCGTTCCTCGATCGGCTATGTCACTCCGCCGGCCTATGCCGAATTCGCCCGCCATTCCCACAAGCTGGCGCTCTATGAGGGCTTTTCCTCCCATGCCAATGCCGTCTCGCCGATCCGCGAGGCCTATCTGAAGAAGGGCGGCTGAGCGATGAAGGCCGTCCGGCTGCATGATGTCAGGGATCTGCGCGTGGAAGCGGTCGAGGCCCCCTCCGCCCCGCCGCCTGGCCATGTGAACCTCGAGGTCAGGGCCGCCGGCATCTGCGGCTCGGACCTGCACAACTACCGGACCGGCCAGTGGATCACGCGCCGTCCCTCGGTGGCGGGCCACGAGTTCTGCGGCCGCGTGACGGCGATCGGCGAGGGAGTGAGCGGGTTTGCGGTCGGCGATGTCGTCGTCGCCGATTCCAGATTCTGGTGCGGCAATTGCCCCGCCTGTGCCGGAGGACGGCACAATGTCTGCGAGAATCTCGGCTTCGTCGGCGAGGCCTGCGACGGCGGTTTCGCCGATGCCGTGCAATTGCCGGCCCGGCTGCTTGTGCCGCATGCGCCTTCGCTGCCGCCGCGAATCGCCGCCATGGCCGAGCCGCTGGCGGTGGCACTGCATGCGGTACGGCGCCTCGCAGCGCCGCGCGGAGAGCCGGTGCTCGTGGTCGGCTGCGGCACGATCGGAGGCCTATGCGCCCTGCTGCTCGCCCATCTCCATGACGGCCCCATCCTGCTCAGCGATCCCAATAGCGCGCGCGCCGATCTGGTGTCGGTGCTGAGTGGCGGCAGGCGTGTCGGCCTCGTCGCCGAGGACATCGCCGCAGCGCTTGGAGGGCGGCGCCTGCGCCATGCCATCGATGCGACGGGCCATGTCGGAGCCATCGCGACGACGCTCGGCCTCCTCGCCGGGGCGGGTGCGCTCTGCCTGGTCGGCATCGGCCATGGCAAGCTCGACCTCGACCCCACCGAGCTGGTCGAACGCGAGATCGCCTTGATCGGCTGCCATGCTTTCGCCGACGACGACCTCGTGCAGGCCGCTTCTCTGCTGGTGGAGCTGCAAGGTGCCCTCGAACAGCTCTGCGAGGTCCTGCCCGGCCTGGACGAGGTGCCGGCCGCCTATGAGCGCCTGCTGGCCGGCCAGAGCACGAAGCTGAAAACCATTGTCCAGCTCACCGATGAGCCGGCCGCCCTCTTCCCGATTGCATGATTGAACCGGACTTTCCCGATATCAGGCCTTCTCGACAACGCCCCGCAGGAGACAGGACCATGGACGTTCTTTCCGACGCCGCCTCTCCCCTCTACGAGAAGGTCAAGGACTTCGTGCTCGGCAACATCGCCAGCGGTAAATGGGGACGCCAAGGGCGCCTGCCTTCCGAGCACGATCTCGTCGCCGCGCTCGGCGTCTCGCGCATGACCGTGCACCGGGCCTTGCGCGAACTGACGGCACAGGGGCATCTGCGCCGCATTCCGGGCGTCGGCACCTTCGTCGCTCCGCCCAAGCCGCAATCGACGCTCATCGAGATCAGCAACATCGCCACCGAGATCAAGGCCCGCGGCAGCCGGCACCGGGCCGAGGTGGTCCTGCTCGAACGCGTGCATCATCCCACGCCGGAATTGATGATCGCCTTCGAATTCGAGGCGATCAAGCCAGTCGACCATTCCATCGTCATCCATTTCGAAAACGACGTGCCGGTGCAGCTCGAGGAGCGCTACGTCAACATCGACCTGGTCAGTGGCTATCTCGACCAGGACTATACCAATGCGGCGACCTATGACTATCTGCAGCAATCCACGCCCCTGACCGAGGTCGAACAGCTGATCAGCGCCTTGCCGGCGGGAGAGGAAACCGCGCGCCTGCTCCACATTCGCCCCGGCGACAGCTGCCTCGTCCTACACCGCAAGACCTTCACGGGGCCTGTTGTCGCGACGGTGAACACCTTTACCTATGTCGGCAGCCGCTATTCGCTGGGCAGCCGCTACCTTCACACGGCGCGTTGATGACTGAACGCCCGCGTGCTCCGCACCCAACAACATCGACCTGTCATTCCCGGCCGAGCGAAGCGAGGGGAAGGGAATCCAGGGGCCAGGAGTGCATCTCGCTGCCCCTGGATTCCCTTCCCGCCGCCTTCGGCGGCGCCGGGAATGACGGGCTAAAATTTTCGAAAGCCGGCATACTTCCATGCAATTGGTGAACGTACACGACTATCGCGAGGCGGCCCGCCGTCGCCTGCCGAAGATCTTCTTCGACTATATCGATGGCGGATCCTTCGAGGAGGAAACCCTGCGGGCCAATCGCAGCGACTACGCCCGGCTGACCTTGCGCCAGAACGTGCTGGTGGAGCCCCGAGAGCAGGACCTCGGCACGCATTACCTTGGCACGCGCCATCCCCTGCCCTTCATGCTGGGCCCCGTCGGCTTTCTCGGGCTCTATGCCGGCAAGGGCGAGGAAAAGGCCGCCAGGGCGGCGCATGCCGCGGGAATCGCGCTCTGCCTTTCCAACTTCTCCATCGCTTCGCTCGCCGATGTGCGGCAAGCGACCAAGGGCCCGCTCCACTTCCAGCTCTATGTGCTCGACGATCGCTCGCTTTGCGACGAGTTCCTGGAAGGCGCCCGCCTTGCCGGCGCGGACACGCTCTTCATCACCGTCGACACCGCGATCACCGGCATCCGTGAACGCGACGTTCGCAACGGCTTCCGCTCGCTGACACGGGTGACGCCGGGCCTGTTCCTCGGCCTTGCCCGCAAGCCGGGATGGCTTCTCGACGTGGCGGCACGCGGCATGCCCAGCGTACGGGCGATCGAACACCGGCGCGACTTCGGGCGCGGCGCCCTCGAACAGGCCGCCAATCTCTCGCGCCATATCGACAAGACCGTGTCGTGGAAGGACATGGCCTGGCTGCGCGAACGCTGGCAGGGCCGGTTGGTGGTCAAGGGGGTGCTTGCCCCCGAGGATGCACTGAAGGCCAAGTCGATCGGTATGGACGGCGTGGTGATCTCCAACCATGGCGGGCGCCAGCTCGACGGCGCGTCGAGTACCATCGCAGCCCTGCCTGCCATCCGCCGGGCGGTCGGGCCCGATTTCTGCGTGATGCTCGACGGCGGCATCCGCCGGGGCACCGACATCGTCAAAGCCATCGGCCTCGGCGCCGACGGCGTCATGCTCGGCCGCGCCTATACCTATGGTCTCGCCGCCGCGGGCGAGGCCGGGGTTGCCGGCGTGATCGACATCCTCACCCGCGAGATCTCAATCACCCTGGCGCTGATGGGCGTGGCCTCGATCGACGAGCTGAAGTCGCTGGGCACCAAGGCCGTCATCGCAGCCGATCGAGGCTGAAGCGCCCTGCGACTTGCCGGCGTTTCGGTGTGCCGATCTCCAGATCGGCAATCTTGGAAACGATACGCCTTACCAGGAGCAATGCCGATCTGGAGATCGGCACACCATGCGCGGTAGCATGGCCGACGCCTGCCTCCTGTCTGCCCTCAGGACCCTGCCCCGTCCACCCGGCGTGCCAGGAGCTTGTCGATGCGGCGATCATCCATGTCGACGATCTCGAACACCCAGCCGCCATAGTCGAACTGCTCGCCGACATCGGGCAGGTGGCCGAGCTGCGACAGGGCGAAGCCGGCGATGGTGTGGAAGTCGCGATCCTGCGGCCTTGTCTGCAGTTGCAGCCGGTCGAAGGCGGCATAGGCTGGCATCATGCCGTCGATCAGCAGCGAACCGTCCTGGCGTTCGACGATATCGGGCTCTTCCCCCTCGACCTCGGGCAGGTCGCCGGCCATGGCTTCGAGCAGGTCCGTCTGGGTGACGATGCCTTCGAGGCCGCCATATTCGTCGATGATGAGGGCCAGTCTGATCGGGGTCCGCTTGAACTGGTCGAGCACCCGGAAGATCGGCATGGCCTCATGCACGATGAGGGGCTGGCGCATGACGGCGAGCGGATCGAGTCTCTCTCCGTCCAGCACCCGGTCGAGCAGATCCTGCTTGACGATCATGCCGAGCGGCTCGTCGATATTGCCACGTCCGACCAGGATGTGGTCGTGCCGGCATTCGCGGATGATGCGCAGCGTCTCCTTGGGATCGTCATCGATATCGACCCAGTCGATCTCGCGCCGGGGCGTCATGATATCGCTGATGCGCCGCCCGCCGATGCTGAGCACGCGCACCATCACCTCTTCCTGCGCATCCTGCAGGATGCCGGCGTCCTGGCTGGCCCGGACCAGCAATTTGAGCTCTTCGGGCGAATGCAGCGATTCCTCCCCGGAACCCGGCTGCAGGCCGCAGGCCCGCAGCACCAGATTGCCGAGGCCGTTCAGCATCAAAATGGCCGGGCGCAGCAGGAACAGGAACAGGCCCAGCGGCCGGACGATCCACAGCGCCGTGCCTTCGCTGCGCTGCAGGGCCAGACTCTTGGGCGCGAGCTCGCCCAGCACGATGTGAAGGGCCGTGATGATCACGAAGGCGAGGGCGACGGCGATGGCATGCGAGCCGACGGTGGCGATCCCCGCCGGCAGCCAGCCGAGCAGCGGCTCGATCAGATGGGCGAGCGCCGGCTCGCCGATCCAGCCGAGCGCCAGGGACGAGATGGTGATGCCGAGCTGGGTCGCCGCCAGATTGGCGTCGAGATTGTCGATGGCGCGCAAGAGCGGGCGGGCGTTCATCCGCCCCGCAGCGGCAAGCTCGGCCACCCTGCTGCGGCGGACGGCAACGAGCGAGAACTCGGCGGCCACGAAAAAGCCGTTGGCGGCCACGAGAGCAAAGACGGCTAGTACCCTCAACAAGTCCATGACGAGAGCACCGTCGTCGGAACCGGACATCATCTCCCCTTCCGCGCTGGGCGCGGTCCTTTCACAAAACGAACCCTCCTAGCATCGCCGCTCTGAAGCCGGGAGGCAAACCGCTCCTCGCCAAGGCTGTGCGAAACCTCCCCGAAAGGGGGGCCACCGCTGCCATGCGCCCGAAAACCCGTCTCGCCGCCGGGTACCGACAGATCGTGCCTGCTCGGGGCAGCTTCGTTGTTGACTTAAACAATCTCCATGATAGCTTTTGGAATGTTATGAAAATATATGAAAGAAAAATACCAACACCCGGAGGAAATGGCCTGATCCGCTAGCAATCGCTGCCAAAGCTCACTTGCCTTGCCCGAATTTGGATGAAGCTTGCGCATTTCTTCAATGCCGCGGCGCGGGGACGTTTGTCTTCGAGCGACAGCCGGCTCGGCCATCGACTTTGCAGTGCATCGAGATGTCGAACACGACACCATAAGGAGGAGGAAACCATGCGAGCTCTCAAAACACTGTGTCTCGGCGCAGCGGCGGCGTTCATCGCCGGCCTGCCCGCACAGGCCGAAACCAAGCTCACCATCGCCACCGTCAACAACAACGACATGGTGGTGATGCAGAAGCTGTCGAAGGATTTCGAGGCCAAGAACCCCGACATCAAGCTGAACTGGGTGGTGCTCGAGGAAAATACGCTGCGCCAGCGCCTGACCACCGACATCGCCACCAAGGGCGGCCAGTACGACATCATGACCATCGGCCTGTTCGAGGCACCGATGTGGGGCGAGCGCAACTGGCTGACGGCGTTCGACAACGTGCCGGCCGACTACAAGCTCGATGACGTGCTCAAATCGGTACGGGACGGACTTTCCTATAATGGCAAGCTCTATGCCTTGCCCTTCTATGCCGAAAGCCAGATGACCTTCTATCGCAAGGACCTGTTCGACAAGGCCGGCCTGACCATGCCCGAACAGCCGACCTGGAAGGACATCGACGGCTTTGCCGCCAAGATCCACGATCCCGACCATGGGGTCTACGGCATCTGCCTGCGCGGCAAGCCCGGCTGGGGCGAGAATATCGGCCAGATCACGCCGGTCGCCAATTCCTATGGCGCGCGCTGGTTCGACATGGAATGGAAGCCGCAATTCGACACGCCGGCCTGGAAGGAAGGCCTGACTGTTTATGTCGACCTCCTGAAGAAATACGGCCCGCCCGGCGCCGCTTCCAACGGTTACAACGAGAATCTCGCTCTGTTCGCCAGCGGCAAATGCGGCATGTGGGTCGATGCCACCGTCTCGGCCGGCTTCCTCAATGATCCCAAGCAGAGCAGCGTCGTCGGCAAGCTGGGCTATGCCCATCCGCCCTATGGCAAGTTCAACAAGGGCAACCACTATCTGTGGTCCTGGGCGCTGGCGGTGCCGGCTTCCTCGAAGGCACCGGACGCAGCCAAGAAGTTCATCTACTGGGCCACTTCGCCCGACTACATCAAGCTGGTCGCTGATTATTCCGGCATCGTCACCGTGCCGCCGGGCACCCGCCAGTCGACCTATGACAATGCCGACTACATCAAGGCCGCGCCCTTCGCCAAGCTGACGCTGGATACCATCCAGACCGCCAACATGACGGACGCCACCCAGGAGAAGGTGCCCTATCGCGGCATCTCCTTCGTCGGCATTCCCGAGTTCCAGAGCATCGGCACCGCCGTCGGCCAGGAATTCGCTGCCGTCATCGCCGGCAAGAAGACGGTCGACCAGGGCCTTGCGGCCGCCCAGTCGCTGACCCAGCGCGCCATGCGCCAGGCCGGCTATCCGAAGAAATAGCGCGACCACAAGACGCTGATGCGGTTCACCTAAGCATCTTCAAGGTTGCACGACGCTTGTCATTGCCGGGCTTGACCCGGCAATCCAGTCCGGATCCCCGTCGCGCGGGTCAAGCCCGGCTATGACAACCCGGAGTGTTTCCTCTTTAAGTGAACCGCATTGGCGCAAGACACAGGCTTGCCGGGGCGATTCCGCCCCGCCCCGTGCCAAGATGCGTTTTCTCTCCCGGAACGCATCTTCGGCGGCGCGATCCCGATCCTGCCTAGACCGGGATCGCGCCGCCTACTCCCGGAAAGCGGCATGTGCGAGCCGAAACACTTGCCCGCTCTCCCCTGTTTCGAAGCGTCCTTGCGCTGCCGCCGATGCCGGCAGATCGCAGAACGCCCTGGGATCGATCCGAAAGGAGCTCCATGGCCGTCGCCTTGTTCGCCCGCCATCGCGGCGTCGGAGTTGACACGCGTCCCCTGCTGGCGCCGTCCGTTCTGTTGCTGTTCGTCTGGATGATCGTGCCGCTGGCACTCACGATCTACCTGTCGTTCCAGCGCTACAATCTGAACTATCTCGACCAGACCGGCTTTGCCGGCCTCGACAATTACCGCTACCTGCTCGAAGATCCGGGGCTGACCAACGCCATCCTCAACACCGTCATCCTGGTGGTGAGCGTACTGGCGATCACGATCGTGGTCGGCATCCTCGGTTCCATCCTGCTCGACCAGCCGGTGTTCGGCCGCGGACTGGCGCGCCTTTTATGCATCGCGCCCTTCTTCATCATGCCCACGGTCAGCGCGCTGGTGTGGAAGAACCTCCTGATGCATCCGGTGAACGGGCTGTTCGCCTGGATCTCACGCTCCCTGGGCCTGCCCGTCATCGACTGGTTCTCCGACTATCCGCTCGCATCGGTGATCATCATCGTGGCCTGGCAATGGATCCCCTTCGCGCTCCTGATCCTGCTGACCTCGCTGCAATCGCTCGACCGCGAGCAGATCGAGGCCGCCCGCATGGACGGCGCCAACGGGCTGCGGCTCTTCGCGCATATCATGCTGCCGCACCTCTACAGGGCCATCACCATCGTGGTGATGATCGAGACGATCTTCCTGCTCTCGATCTTCGCCGAGATCCTGGTCACCACCGCCGGCGGCCCGGGCGACGCCTCCACCACCCTGCCCTACCTCATCTACAAGACCGCCCTTCTCGATTCCGACATCGGCGGCGCCTCCGCCGGCGGCATGCTCGCCGTGGTTCTCGCCAATATCGTCGCCGTCTTCCTCATGCGCACGATTTCGCGCACGCTGGAGGATTGATCGATGGCCGTCTCCCTCACCCGCCGCATCGTCGTCAGCATCTTGTGCTGGCTGTTCACCCTGGTGCTGTTCTTTCCCATCCTGTGGATGGGAATCACGGCCTTCAAGACCGAGCAGCAGGCGATTGCCACGCCCCCGATCCTGTTCTTCCAGCCCAGCCTGCACAATTTCGAGGAGATCCTGGAGAGCGCCGACTATCTCCACTTCTTCGCCAACAGCGTGATCATCTCGGTGGGCTCGACCATACTGGGTATCCTCGTCGGCCTGCCGGCCGCCTATGCACTCGCCTTCTTTCCCGGGTCGCGTGCCAAGGACCTGATGATGTGGATGCTCTCGACCAAGATGATGCCGGCCGTGGGCGTGCTCGTGCCGATCTATCTGCTGTTCCAATGGGCGGGGCTGCTGGATTCGCTCCTGGGCCTGGCCGGCCTCTACATGCTGATCAATCTGCCGATCATCGTGTGGATGCTCTTCACCTTCTTTCGCGACGTGCCCAAGGAGATCCTGGAAGCGGCGCGCATGGACGGCGCCGGCCCCCTCAAGCAGTTCGTGTGGATGCTCTTGCCGATGACCATGCCCGGCATTGCCTCGACGGCGCTGCTCGCCATCATCCTGTCCTGGAACGAGGCGTTCTGGAGCATCAACCTCACGGTGACGCAGGCGACGCCGCTGACCGCCTTCATCGCCCGCTTCTCGAGCCCCGAGGGCCTGTTCTGGGCCAAGCTCTCCGCCGCATCGCTGATGGCGATCGGCCCCATCCTGATCTTCGGCTGGCTGACGCAGCGCCAGCTCGTCCGAGGTCTCACCTTCGGCGCCGTCAAGTGACGACGCTATCGTTCGCGCGGAGGATATTGCAGCGATGTATTTGAAGAAATTTGACCTTTCCGGCCAGACGGCCTTCATCACCGGCGGCGGCCGCGGCATCGGCCTCGCCAGCGCCGAGGCCTTGCTGGAGGCCGGCGCCAAGGTGGTGATCTCCGATCTCGACCCGGCCGTGCTCGCCAGCGGCCGGCAGGCCCTGGCCGACAAGGGCTGGACCGTCGATGCCGTCGAGCTCGACGTCACCGATGCCGATGCCGTCGGCCGGGCCGCGCGCGAGGCCAATGAACGCCACGGCGGCATCGACATCCTGATCGCCAATGCCGGCATCGCCTGGCCCGACACTGGCGGCGAGGACATGAGCGACGAGGTCTGGCGCAAAGTGATCGATGTCGACCTCAATGGCTGCTACTGGAGCTGCCGCGAATTCGGCCGGGCCATGCTGCAGCGTGGCAAGGGCTCGATCGTCACGCTGGGCTCGATGTCCGGCCTCATTTCCAACAAGCCCCAGCGCCAGGTCCACTACAACGCTGCCAAGGCCGGCGTGCACCACATGACCAAGTCGCTGGCCGGCGAATGGGCCCCCCATGGCGTGCGCGTCAATGCGGTGGCGCCGACCTATGTCGACACGCCGATGTCGCGCGGCGGTTTCGACAAGCCGGAGCTGTTCCCGGTCTGGATGGAGATGACGCCGATGAAGCGCGTGGCACGCGCCGACGAGATCGCCTCGGCCATCCTGTTCCTGGCCAGCGATGCCGCGAGCGCCATGACGGGGGCGGTCGTCGTCGTCGATTGCGGCTACACCATCTGGTAGCCCGATCTCGCGTCCATCGGGAGCTTCGTTCCCCCGACCCAGGATAGAGCGCGGCAATCCTTCCCCGACTTCGGGGAAGGTGGCGCTGCGCAGCAGCGACGGAAGGGGGAGAGTGGCGCAAGCCGATCAGATAAAGGCGAGATCGCGTCACTCACCCCCGCCCGAACCGGCTTCGCCGGTCTACCCTCCCCGAAGTCGGGGAGGGATTCTCGCGTTCCACAAGGTCCTGCAGAGATGTGCGGAGGCGACAGACATCTTCGCTCCGCCGTCAGGCCCTGCCCGCGACCAGCTTCACGCCGATGCGGTCGGCCAGCAGGGTCAACTCGGTGAGCGCCTCGGCCGAACCCAGGACGCCACGCGGCTCGCCCGCCGGAGCCAGGACATCGCCGGGAAGGCGGTCGCCGAACAGGACGAGAGCGAGCGCCCGATCGTCCTGCCGGGATATCCAGCACAGGCCCTGCACCTCGGGAAGCGCCTTGTGCCAGGCTTCGGCCCAGGCGCGCGTGCCGGGATACCGGTCCTTTTCCGTATCGATGAGCTGCGTCCGGCGCAGGCCGAGGCGGCGCAAGGCCGTGGCGCTGAGATCGACGAGCAGAAGGTCCTGCCGGGGCTCGAGCCGGGAATGCACCTGGCCGACGAGCCTGGCCTTGTCGAGGGTCTTCAGGCGCGCGGTGAAGGGAACGTCGTGAAAGACGGTTTCCATGGCAGCGCATTCGAAGGAGGTCCCGCCATAGAGGGTCGGGATCGGCGCGCCCTCCTCGTTCTTGATCGGACTGAAGCGGGCATTGCCGGCAAGGCCCGGATTGAACTGGGCCGGTCCGTATCTGTCGAGGTGGATCCGGTGGATGACCTGGCCCTTGGGCCAAGTCATCATGGCTGTCTTGGCAGCGAGTTGCGACGGCGGAACGGGCGTCGGCGGGCGTGCCTTGGCAAGCCTCGGCACCGCCCTGACCTTAGCCATGCAGCACGCCCTCCATTTCGTCGCGGGCCGCGGCGATGACCCGGTCAGGCTCGCGCAGCAAAAGGTCGAGCGGGCGCTCCCCGCCCAGATAGCTGTTGTCGGAGGCGAACCAATAAGCCGCGCCCCAGCCATCCCTAGCCGGGCCGAAGATCTTCAGGACCTCGCCCAGCGGCTTGGCCGGCCGATACCCCGTCGCAGGATCCAGGCCATAGCCGGGGAAATAGTCGACACCCTGATGGCGGATGGCGAAGATCTGCCCGTCCTTCTTCCACTTGTTGGGCTGGGCGCTGGGATTGGTCGCGCTGAAACCCGCCACCTCGGCGACCTGGGCCGCGGTGAGCCATTCGCCTTCCTCCAGCACGGCCTTGCGTGCCTCGGCTGTCATCCTCGCTTCGGCCAGCATATGCTGGGGCAGCGGCACCTGGGGCACCAGGGCCTCGATGATCGACTGGAGCGCGGCCTTCTCGCGCCGGGCCATGATCGCGCCGACCAGAGGAGCAATCGCCTCGAAGGTATGGGCGAGCACCTTCGCCGCTGGAGAGCTGACCTGGTCCAGCGTCACGGCGATGACCTGCGTCCCCTTGGCGCCGAGATGGCCGAGGCCGTCGCGCACCTCCTCCGGGGTCCCGGTGATGGTGGTGACCCCCGACAATGCCTTGAGAGCCTGGGCGGTCGTCATGTCATCAGCTCCAATCTTGAAATGATCATGGTTATCTATATAGCATGATAACCCATCTCATCAAGACTAACGAGCCCGAATGACCGGTCATGCCGGGCAGACGGCACGCCACGGTTTTCCCAAAGCAGCGTTTCGGAAAATGCGAATTCCCGTGGCGGCGGTGGACCGCTAGCCTTCGAACGTCGAAGCAGAACCGCTTCCGGGGATTTGCCCAATGGCATGGACACAGCCTATCCAGCATGAGCAATGGCAGCCCGCCGGCCAGGGCGGCTTGCGCCATGTCGCCGATGGCCTGCCGGCCGGCGACCCCGATCGCGGCGCCGTCCTGCTGCTGGGCAATTTCGACGGCTTCCATCGCGGCCACCAGGCCCTGCTCGATGCCGCCGAGCGCATTGCAGGCGGGGACCTGCCTTTGGCCGTGATGTCCTGCGAGCCACACCCGCGCAGCTTCTTCTGCACGTCGGATTCTCCCTTTCGCCTGACCACCTCGGCGACCAAGGCCCGTCGCTTCGCCGCCCTGGGGTTCGACTACGTGTTCTCCCCGACCTTCGATGCGGGTTTTGCCTCGCTGACACCGGCGGAGTTTGCCCACGGACTCCTCAAGCAGGCCCTCGGCATCAGTCATGTCGTCACCGGCGACGACTTCCGCTTCGGCCGATCGCGGGCCGGCGACGCAGACCTGCTGGCGCATCTGGGCCGGTCCCTCGGCTTCGGCGTGACCTGCGTTCCGGAAGTCTCGGCCAATGCCCGGCGCTGCTCCTCCAGCCAGGTCCGCGCTTTCCTGCGGGCCGGCGACATCAGGGCGGCCAACGCCTTGCTCGGTTCTGCCTGGATGGCGGAAACCGTCGCTTCCGGCGGCCAACTCGCCCTTTCACCGATGCTCTGCCGCCCGCCCGCCGGCCGCTATCTGTGCTGGACAGACGGCGGCACCCGGCACTTCCACCTCGGCGCCGACGGCGTGATCACCACGGATCGGGGCACAACGCCTGCCCCCGGCTTCCTTCGCTTTCTCGACCGGCTGGCCTGACCGGCCCAGCGGCAAGACCAGCGCATCATCACAACCCGAACTGTCATGGCTATCGAACATCTTGCCCGCGCCACCTATGCCACGCTGCCCTGGAAGAACGGGCGCGGGGAAACCGACGAGATCTATCTTTCGCCACCCGGCGGCTCGCGCGAGGATTTCGAGGTGAGGATCAGCAGCGCCCCGATCATCGAGGACGGCGCCTTCTCCAGCTTTCCCGGCGCGGAACGGGTGATCACCCTGATCGAGGGAGAGGAACTCGACCTCGACTTCGGGGATTCCAGGCACCGCCTCCTGCCCTTCGCGCCGTTCCGCTTCGATACCGGCCTGGCTCCAACAGGCCGGCCGGTCAAGGGGGCGGTGCGGGTCTTCAACGTCATGGCCAGCCGCCAGTGCTGGCATCATGCCGCGCAGCAGGTGCTGGCTGGCCCCGGCAGCCACGAAATCCCACCCGACGACCTCGTCGTCGTCTTCTCCGTCAGCGGCAGTTGGAGCCTTGACACCACCACCCGGGGTGCCCTTCGCCTGGCGGAGCGCGACACGGTGATACTGAGGGAAGAGGCGGCAGCGCTCCGCGCATCGGATGGCGGCAGAAAGGCGCGCGCCCTCGTCCTGCGCCTGCGATCGGCCGTGGCCTTGCAAGGCCTGTAATACCGACGGCATCGGTGTTTGATCCGCGCGTCTTTGCGAGCGCAGCGAAGCAATCCAAGGCTGGAAAACGCGGAGGCCATGGCTCCTGGATTGCTTCGCTGCGCGCGCAATGACGATGCTTGACCGATCAATCATCAAGGCCGTTGCTATAATCTCAGCCGATCGCCATCGCCCGCTTGTGCTCGGCGACTTCACCGAACAACCAGTCCTGGAACAGGCTGGCGCCCTGCTTGTTGCCGACGCTGCGGCGCTGGTAGAGATAGATGCCGGCGGGATAGGTATGGCGGGCGCTGAAGGGAGCGATCAGTCTCCCCTGCTCCAGCAGGTCCTGTGCCATCATGGTATCGGCAAGCGCGATGCCGACGCCATTGATGGTTTCCCGCATGATCGCCGTGCAATCATCCATGATGCTGCCCGACTTCGACGGGCTGTCCGCAATGCCTTCCTGCTCGAGCCAGCGCTTCCACCGCGTGGTCTCGCATTCATGGATCAGGTGATGCTGGAGAAGGTCGGCCGGCGAGCGCAGCGGCAGGGGACCGTTCAAAAGCGCGGGCGTGCAGACCGGCGTCAGCACCAGCGGGATCAGCAGCGTCAGGGCCGGGCCGGCCTTGTAGTCGAACTCGTCGACGATGGCCAAATCGAAATTGGCGCGCTTGCCCGAGGTCATCACCTCCAGGTCGACGGAGGGATGCTGGCGGCGAAAGGCCGGCAGCCGGTCGGCCAGCCACAGATTGAGCACCGCCGGCACGCACAGCACCCGGACACGATGCGCCTTGCCCTGCCGCGGGCCGTCGTGAAAGCTAACGTCGTCGGTGGCACGCCAGATCGCCTCGAAGGCCTCCGACAGGCTGCGCGCATAATAGGAGCCGCGCGTCGTCAGGGTGATCTGGCGAAAGCCGCGCTCGAACAGTTCCTGGCCGAGCGTGGTCTCCAGCGTACGGATATGGCGACTGACGGCAGAAGCCGTCAGATGCAGCTCTTCCGCCGCTTCCTTGATGCTGCCCAGGCGCGCGGCGGCCTCGAAAGCGCGCATGCCATTGAGTGAGGGGAGTGCCATGCGCCGATGATGAATTGTCGGATGAGTTTTTGTCAATCGACGTGGACGAAATTGGCGTTTGATCGCCCGCCAGCTTCGGGGATACCGAAGAAGGACCAAGTCGTCACGACAAAGCGACCATAGGGGACATCGGCACCGCACCGCTGCAAGAGGCGGTCGCGGCTCTGCGCATGCGCCAGAACTCCAGATCGAACGGCAACGGCCGGGCGCTGGAGCGGTGATATGCGCCGGATGGCTACCCGCGCGTCGCGCTGCAATGAAGGAGCCTTCCGTCCGATGCCGCAATCTCCAGTACCCGTGTTCGAGCCGGCAGACGGGGTCCCCTCCACAGCCACCACCATCGTGGTCCTGAAAGCTGCCGGGCAGGAACTCGGCCCCCGGGCTGCGGCCCTGGACGTCGAAATGGGCGGCCTTCTGTCCCAGGTCTGCGCCGACCCTGCCACACTCGCCGCATCCGGCACCTGCACCGACATCTTCGCACCACCGGCGGCATCGGCCCGGCGGGTGATCGTGCTGGCCCTGGGCAAGGCCGAGACGCTCGACGCCTTGTCGCTGGCGCGCGCCGGCGGCGTGCTCGCCGCGCATCTGGAAAGCAAGGACATCGGCGAGGCGACGCTCGTCCTCGATCCCATCGCCGGCGCCAATCTGTCCGGGGCGGAGATCCTGGCACGCGTCGCGCTCGGCATCCGCTTGCGCCGCTACCGCTTCGACCTGCGCAACAAGCGTCCGGTGGCTGAGGCGGATCAGGCCTGGCAGCTGGCACTGGTCGGCGCCGGCAAAGCCGAACTTGCCGCAGCGCTGGCGCGGACCAATGCCATCGCCGAGGGCGTCGACTATGCCCGCACCCTGGTCAATCTGCCGCCGAACCATCTTCATCCCGACAGTTTCCCCGATCACCTCGACGCCTTGCGCGGTGTCGGGATCGAGGTCGAGATCCTCGACGCGGCGCGGCTGAAGGAACTCGGCATGAATGCGCTGCTCGCCGTCGGTTCCGGCTCGGCCCGCGCCCCACGCGTCGCCGTGCTGCGTTATCGCGGCAAGGGCTCGGGCGAGCAGCCGCTCGCCTTCGTCGGCAAGGGCGTCTGCTTCGATTCAGGCGGCCTGTGCATAAAGGGCGGCGCCCAGATGTTCGACATGAAGGCCGACATGGGCGGTGCGGCCGCAGTGGTCGGCCTCCTGCTGGCACTCGCCCGGCAGGGCAGCCCCGTCCACGCCGTGGGCGTGCTCGGCATCGCCGAGAACCTGCCCTCGGGTACCGCGCTCAAGCCGCGCGAGATCATCACCACCGCCTCGGGCCAGACCGTGGAGATCTTCGACACGGACGCAGAGGGACGCTTGCTCCTGGCCGACTGCCTCCATTACGCCGCCTCGCGCTTCGAACCCTCGGTGATCGTCGATCTCGCCACCCTGACCTATTCGGTGATGCGGGGCCTCGGATCGGTCTTCGCCGGCCTGTTCAGCACGGACAATGCCATCGCCGCGCAGATGATCGCAGCCGGGGAAACCGTCGGCGAGCGATTCTGGCAATTGCCGCTCGACCGCGCCTATGACGAGGGCCTGTATTCGCCCTTCGCCGATCTCAGGCATCATGCCAAGGACATGGAAGACGGCGATGCCCCCTATGCCGCGGCCTTCCTGCGCCATTTCACGCAAGGCCGCCCCTGGGTCCATCTCGACATCGCCGGCAAGGAGCTGGCCGACAGCGACCGGCCCCTGGGCCGGCAGGGCGCCACGGCTTTCGGCGTGCAGATGCTGGAAGAATGGGTCCATAACCTGAATGGGAAGCACAATGTCGCTTGAGATCATCAGCCGGGAAGGCCGGGCAGCCTTCCGGGACTACGAGACCTGGTATCGCATCAGCGGCGTACCCGGTGGCGACAAGGCGCCGGTGGTGATCCTGCATGGCGGCCCTGGCGTCGCCCACAACTACGTCGACGCCTACAAGCTGCTCGCCCGCGACGGGCGGGCCGTCATCCATTACGACCAGCTCGGCTGCGGCAACTCCACTTTGCTGCCGGAGAAGGGTGCCGATTTCTGGACGCCGCAGCTGTTCATCGCCGAGCTCGAGAACCTGGTCGATCACCTCGGCATCCGCTCGGGCTTCCATGTGCTCGGCCAGAGCTGGGGCGGCATGCTGGGCGCCGAATATGCCGTGACCCAGCCTGAGGGACTGAAGTCGCTCACCATCGCCAACTCCCCGGCCTCGATGAAACTGTGGGTGGAGGAAGCCAATCGCCTGCGTGCCGAGTTGCCCCCCGACGTGCAGGACACGCTGACCCGGCACGAGCAGGCCGGCACCACGGATGCCGCCGAGTATCAGGAGGCAACCATGGTGTTCTACGAGCGCCATGTCTGCCGCGTCGTGCCCTTCCCGCCGGAGGTGGCGGCGAGCTTTGCCCAGGTGGCCCGCAATCCCACCGTCTACAATGTGATGAACGGCCCCAACGAGTTCCATGTCATCGGCACGCTGAAGAGCTGGAGCGTCATCGACCGCCTGCCGGCCGTCGACGTGCCGACGCTGATCCTCTCCGGGCGCCATGACGAGGCCACCCCCGCGACCGTGCAGCCCTACAAGGACGGCATCGAGGGATCGCGCTGGGAGATCTTCGAGCATTCCAGCCACATGCCGCATGTGGAAGAGCAAGAAAAATGCATGCGGGTGGTCGGGGACTTCCTCAACCAGCACGACCGATAGACACTTCACAAGAGGGGATCGACGATGAAGAAACTGCTTTTGGCCGCCACGGCCTCGGCCTTGCTGGCCGGCTCCTGGCTTGCACCGGCCCAGGCCGAATATCTCAAGGAGCACCGCGGCGGCACCATACGCCTGCTGGCCCGCTCGGCGGCCGGGACCCTCGATCCGCACATCAACTACACCGACCAGGGCTGGCAGATGTACCAGCCGGTCTATGACGGGCTGGTGATCTTCCGCAAGGCGGAAGGCAAGGACGGCTTTTCGGTGGTGCCCGACCTCGCCGAGGCGCTGCCTACCGTCAGCAATGACGGCAAGACCTTCACCTTCAAGCTGCGCAAGGGCATCAAGTTCTCGAACGGACAGGATCTCGGCGTGAAGGACGTCGTCGCCTCGTTCCAGCGCATCTTCAAGATTTCCGGCCCGACCTCCGGTACCTTCTATGCCGGCCTCGTCGGGGCCGACAAATGCCTGGCCGACACCAAGAGCTGCACGCTGGAAGGCGGCGTCGTCGCCGACGAGGCGGCCGGCACCATCACCCTCAACCTGACCAAGCCGGATGCCGAGCTCCTCTACAAGCTCGCCTTGCCGCATGCGGTGATCCTGCCTGCCGATACGCCGGCCGAGGACGTGGGCTCCCGCCCCATTCCCAGCACCGGCCCCTACATGATCTCGGCCTTCGATCCCAACAAGGGCATGACGCTCTCGCGCAACCCCAACTTCAAGCAGTGGAGCGAAGAGGCCCAGCCCGACGGCTATCCGGATGCCGTCCAGTATGATTTCGGCCTGTCGGAGGAAGCGGCCGTGACCGCGATCCAGAACGGGGAAGCCGACTGGATGTTCGACCCGCTGCCGAGCGACCGGCTCGCCGAACTCGGCACCAAGTTCAAGGACCAGCTCCATATCTCGCCGCTGTCGGCCTGGTGGTATGCCCCGCTGAACACGCGCCTCGCCCCCTTCGACAACGAGAAGGCCCGCCAGGCCGTCGCCTTCGCCATCGACCGCAACACGCTGGTCAAGCTGTTCGGCGGCAAGGTGCTGGCCTCGCCGGTCTGCCAGGTGCTGCCGCCCGACTTCCCCGGCCATGAGGACTATTGCCCCTTCACCAAGAATCCGGGCGCCAAATGGTCGGCTCCCGATCTCGACAAGGCCAAGCAGCTCGTGGAGGAATCCGGCACCAAGGGCCAGAAGGTCACCATCATCGTCGAGGACACCGCCGTTTCGCGCTCCATCGGCGTCTATCTGCAGAGTGTGCTGACCAGCATCGGCTATGTCGCCGACGTCAAGCCGATCTCGACCAACATCCAGTTCACCTACATCCAGAACACCAACAACAAGGTGCAGATGTCGGTGAGCCAGTGGTACAAGGACTATCCTGCGGCTTCGGACTTCCTGAACATCCTGTTCGGCTGCGCCTCCTTCCGTGAGGGCTCGGACGCCTCGATCAACATCTCCGGCTTCTGCGACAAGGACATCGACGCCAAGATGCAGAAGGCGCTGGACCTCGGCGTCACCGACCAGAAGGCCGCCGACAAGATGTGGGCCGAGATCGACAGGCAGATCACCGACAAGGCGCCGGCCGTCGGCCTGTTCACGCCCAAGCGCCTCGATTTCGTCAGCAAGCGCGTCGGCAACTTCAAGTTCAACCCGCAGTTCAACTGGATGGTCACCCAGGCCTGGGTCCAGTGACGCACTGCGAGGGCACGTCCATGGCGAACGAAGCCATTGCCATACCGTACAAGACGCGAGGGCCCTGGGCCCTCGCTTTCGTGAAGCTCAGGCGCAACCGGGCGGCGATGGCCTCCCTCGCGCTCTTCCTCCTGATCGTGATCGCCTGCCTCAGCGCACCGCTCTATGCGCGCTGGGCGGGGGTGGATCCCTTCGCCTCGACGCTCGACGCCGTCATCCAGATCGACGGCGCCGAAGTCCCGGTGATGGAGCAGTCGACGGAGGGGCTCGGGCTCGGCTACACGCCGATCGGCCCGACCTGGCGGCTCGGCACTTATTTCCTCGGCGCCGACGGCCAGGGCCGCGACGTCATGGCACGGCTTCTCTATGGCGGCCTCAACTCGCTGATGATCGCGGGGGCCGCCACCATCTTCACGTTGATCTTCGGCACGGCGGCGGGCCTGAGCGCCGGCTATTTCGGCGGCATCGTCGACACCGTGCTGTCGCGCTTCCTCGACGTGTTGTGGGCCTTCCCCATCTATCTGCTGGCGATATCGCTTTCCATCGTCACCATCGCACAGGGCATTTCCATCGGCCCTATCGTGATCGAATCCGGCAGCCTGTGGCTGCCGATCATCATCATCGGCATCGTCTACGTGCCCTATGTGGCGCGGCCCATCCGTGGGCAGGTGCTGTCGCTGCGCAGATCCGAATTCGTGCTCGCCGCCATCAATCTGGGCGTACCGGGACCGCGCATCCTCTGGCGCGACATCCTGCCCAACATCACCACGACCCTGATCGTCTTCGTACCGCTGATGATGGCGCTGAACATGCTGACGGAATCGGCGCTCTCCTTCCTGTCGATCGGCGTGCAGCCGCCGGCGGCGAGCTGGGGCACCATCATCCAGGACGGGCAGGCGCTGCTCTATACGCGCCCTGCGGTCGCCCTGGCGCCGGGCATCATCATCGCCCTTTCGGTGATGGCGCTCAACGTCTTCGGCGACGGCCTGCGTGACGCGCTCGACCCGCGTTCCAAGGTTCAATTGGGGCGCGACTGATGATCTATGCCATCCTGCGCCGCTTCGGCCAGATGCTGTTCGTGATGTTCGGCATCTCGGTCATCGTCTTCCTGATCTTCTTCGCCACGCCCGGCGCCGATCCGGCGGCGCGCATCGCCGGCCGCAACGCTTCCCCCGAGGTACTGGCGGCGGTGCGTCACAATTTCGGCTTCGATCAGCCGCTCTATGTCCAGTACGGCCTGATGATGCAGAAGATCTTCATCACCGGCGACCTCACCTCCTTCGTCAATCGCGGCTGGAAGGTGGTGCCGGCCGTGCTGGATTCCATTCCCGTCACGCTCTCGCTGGTGTTCGGCGCGGCCGTGCTGTGGGTCGTGGTCTCCGTGATCATCGGCATGGTCGCCGCCGCCACCCGCAACAGCTGGATCGACAGGCTCTTGATGGCGGCAGGGCTGATCGGCATTTCCATGCCGGTCTACTGGCTGGGCGAGGTGATGAACCTGATCACCCAGAGCCGCTACCATGACACCTGGCTGTTCGGCTGGGTGCCGCCGCTCGGCTACAAGAACCTCCTCGACGATCCCAAGGGCTGGTTCCTCACTCTGGTCATCCCCTGGGTCACGCTCGCCGTGCTCTACATCGGCATCTATGGACGCGTGCTGCGGGCGGCGATCATCGAATCCCTGCAGGAAGACTATATCCGTACCGCCCGCGCCAAGGGCCTGTCGGAGACGCGCATATTGCTGCGCCATGCGCTCAGGACCTCGCTGATTGCCTTCGTCACCTTGTTCGGCCTGGATTTCGGGGCGCTGGTGGGCGGCTCCGCCTTGCTGACCGAGGTGGTGTTCGGCCTGCACGGCATCGGCAAGCTCACTTATGACGCGCTGCAGAACCTCGATCTGCCGATGATCATGGCAACCGTGATGTATGCCTCCATGTTCGTGGTCGTGGCCAATGCCGTCGTCGACTTCGTCTATATTCTCCTCGATCCGCGCGTGAGGACGTCATGATGCTGTCCGTACGCGACCTGCGGGTCTCCTTCCGCACCGATGACGGCCTGGTCCGTGCCATCGACGGCGTTTCCTTCGACCTCGCCGAAGGCGAGATCCTCGGCGTCGTCGGCGAATCCGGCTCCGGCAAGACCGTGTCGCTCCTGGCCGTGATGGGCCTGATCACCGACCCGAATGCGAAAATCGAAGGTTCGATCCGCTACAAGGGCCGGGAACTGGTCGGCCTGCCCGCCCGGGAGCTGCGGCGCCTGCGCGGCAACGAGATCGCCATGATCTTCCAGGACCCGATGACGGCGCTGACGCCGGTCTACACCATCGGCTGGCAGATCGCCGAGCAGATCCAGGCCCATCGCAGGGTCAGCAAGGCCAAGGCGCTGGAACGCGTGGAGGAATTGCTGGCGGAGGTGAACTTCCCCAATCCGCGCGAGGCGATGTCGCGCTATCCCCACCAGCTTTCCGGCGGCATGCGCCAGCGCGCCGTGATCGCCATGGCCCTGTCCTGCGACCCGGCCTTGCTGGTGGCGGACGAACCCACCACGGCGCTCGACGTCACCGTGCAGGCCGGTATCCTCGATCTCGTGCGCAAGCTGCGCTCGACCCATAATTCGGCCGTCGTCTTCATCACGCACGACATGGGCGTGGTCTCCGAACTCGCCGACCGGGTCATGGTGATGTATGCGGGCCGCGTGGTGGAGCGCGGCAGCCGGGCGGCGTTGTTCTCCGAGCCGCGTCATCCCTATACGCGGGCCCTCCTGGGCTCGATCCCGCCGCTGACCGGCGAGAAGCCCAGACGCCTGCCGGCCATTCCCGGCTCGCCGCCGTCACTGCTCAGGCTGCCGCAGGGTTGCGCCTTCGGCCCTCGCTGTCCGGTACGCTACGAGCCCTGCCAGGCAGACAAGCCCGGTCTCGGCAGCGGCATGCACGCCGCCGCTTGCTTCCGGGTGGCGCAAGCATGAGCGGACAAATGACAGACAGGAACCAGCCGATCCTCGAAACGCGCGCGCTCGGCAAGCGCTTCTCGATCGGCAGCCGCTTTTCCTCGGAAGGCCGGCGCACCGTCCATGCGGTCGACAACGTCTCCCTCACCGTGCGGCGTGGCGAGACCGTCGGGCTCGTCGGGGAATCGGGCTGCGGCAAGTCCACTTTGGCCCGTTGCCTGGTCCGGCTCTACGACATCTCCGATGGCCAGCTCATCTTCGAGGGCGACGACATCACCGGCAAGTCGCTGGCCGAGCTCCGTCCGCTGCGGCGCCGGCTGCAGATGGTGTTCCAGGACCCATCGGCTTCGCTCAACCCGCGCCGGCGCGTCGGCGACCTGGTGGCGGAGCCGCTGCGCATCCACACCAGGCTGTCCTCCGCCGAGATCACCAAACGCGTGGCGGAGCTGTTCGATCTCGTCGGGCTGCTGCCGGATCACGTCATGCGCTACCCGCACGAATTCTCCGGCGGCCAGCGCCAGCGCGTCGGCATCGCCCGCGCCATCGCGCTCAATCCGGACCTGGTGGTGCTGGACGAACCGGTCTCGGCCCTCGACGTGTCGGTGCAGGCACAGATCGTCAACCTCCTGGCCGATCTCCAGGAGAAGCTGAACCTCACCTATGTCTTCATCGCCCACGACCTGTCGGTGGTAAGGCAGGTCTCGACCCGGATCGCGGTGATGTATCTCGGCTCCATCGTCGAGGAAGGGCCGGCCGAAGAGGTGTTCTCCACCCCGGCGCATCCCTACAGCCAGGCCCTGATCTCGGCGGTTCCCATCGTGGAGACCACGCCAAGCGGCACGCGCAAGCGCATCATCCTCACCGGTGACGTGCCGAGCCCGCTCAAGCCGCCATCGGGCTGCCGCTTCCACCCGCGCTGTCCGGTCGCCCAGGACCGCTGCCGTACGGAGCGCCCGCAGATGCGGGACTACGGCCCCGGCCGCAAGATCGCCTGCCACTTCCCCGTTGCTTCATAGGTCCTCCCTTCAGGGTCCTTGAAAAAACGGGAGCAAGGCCAGATAGGGCGTCGCGACCCCTCATCCGCCCCTATGGGGCACCTTCTCCCGCAAGGGGAGAAGGGACCGGCTGGCGTGGCGCCTTCCAAACTGATTCCCTTCTCCCCTTGCGGGAGAAGGTGCCGGCAGGCGGATGAGGGGTTGCAGCACTTCAGGCCTCGTCGTCCTAAAAAAGGGACTGCCTCTTACGGCAAACTACACAAGGGTTTGTGCTGCCCTCATCCGAAGCGGGTGACGGCGAAATCGACGAAGGAGCGCAGCTTCGGGGTGATCCGGCGATCCGGCGCATAGAGGATGTGCATGACCCGCGGCGGAGCCTCGTAGCCCGGCAGCAGCCGGATCAGGCGGCCGGATTCGATCTCGCTTTGCACCAGGGACGACGGCTGGAGCATGATGCCGAGGCCGGCCAGGGCCGCCGTGAGCAGGGCCTGGCCATTATTGGCCAGGAAGCGATAGGAGAGCTCGACCGTTTCCAGGCCGTCGGGACCGGCAAAGCGCCATTGGTCGCGCGTATTGCCATGCATGAAACCGAGGCTTTCATGGTCCTCGAGGTCGGCCGGCCTCGCGGGATGGCCATGCGCCGCAATATAGGCCGGCGCCGCGCAGACGGTGAAGGTCATCGGCCGCAGCGGCCGGGCGATCAGGCTGGAATCGGCCAATGGGCCGACGCGGAACACGGCGTCGTAACCCTCGTCGACGAGATCGACGACGCGATCGGACAAAGTAAGCTCGACATCGACCTCGGGGTTGGCGGCCAGATAGTCCGGCAGGACATTGGCGAGTTCATGCGCCCCGAAGGTCACGGGGGCATTGACCCGGATCTGGCCGCGCGGGGTCGCCCGCGTCTCGGCGGCCAGCACCTCGGCCGCCTCGACCTCGGCCAGGATGGTGCGGACCCGCTCGTAATAGCTTCGCCCGATCTCGGTGACGCTCTGGCGCCGGGTCGTGCGGTTGATCAGCTTGACGCCGAGGTGATCCTCCAGCAGGCGCACATGCTTGCCCACCATCTGCGAGGACATCGACAACGCGTTGCCGGCCGCCGAGAAAGAGCCTGCCTCCACGGCCTTGGCGAACACACCCATGCTGGTGAAGCGGTCCATCAATTTGAAACCATTCGTTTCAAGTCTAGCGATCAGCTCCCCATTTATCACGAAATTCCATGAGATCATAACAGACAGCGACACCGCAATACGGTCCACCCAGGAGATAGCGTTCATGTCCGCCCAACGCAGAGTCGTCGTCGCCGAGTATGGCGCGCCCACCGTGATGAAGCTCGAGACACGGGACCTGCCCGCGCCGGGCGCCGGCGAAGCCCAGGTCAGGCACACGGCGATCGGCTTCAATTTCATCGACATCTACCAGCGCAAGGGCATCTATCCGCTGCAATTGCCGAGTGGGCTCGGTTTCGAAGCCGCCGGCGTGGTCGAGGCGGTCGGTCCCGGCGTCGGCGACGTCAAGGTCGGCGACAGGGTGGCCTATATCAATGCAGGCCTGGGCGCCTATGCCGACAGGCGCAATGTCGCGGCCGACAAGCTTGCCGTCCTGCCCGCCTCGGTCAGCGACGAGGCGGCGGCCACCTTGTTCTTCAAGGGCATGACGGCGCAATACCTGCTGCGCAAGACCCATGCCGTCCAGCCGGGCGATCTCCTGCTGGTCCACTCGGCGGCCGGAGGCGTCGGCCAGATTCTCAGCCGCTGGGCCACGGCCCTCGGCGCCACCGTGATCGGCACCACCGGCTCGCCCCAGAAGCGTGATGCCGCCCTCGCCGCCGGCTGCAAGGCCGTGATCGATCTCAACGATCCCGCTTGGCCCGAAGCCTTCCTGCAGGCGACCGGCGGCCGCAAGGCGCGCGTGGTCTATGACGCCGTCGGCAAGGATACGCTGATCAAGTCGCTCGACTGCGCCGCCTCCTTCGGCCTGGTGGTCTCCTACGGCGCGGCCTCGGGCCCGGCGCCCGCCATTGACCTCGACCTGCTCAACAAGAAGGGCGGCCTGTTCATCACCCGACCCTCGGTGTTCGCCCACAATGCCGACAGCGCAAGCTTCCGCGCCAATGCCGCCGATTTCTTCGATGCGGTCGCCAAGGGGCATGTGAGTGTGGACATCGGGCAGCGGTTCTCGCTCGACGAGATCGCCAAGGCGCATGAGGTAGCCGAGGCCCGCCAGGTCGTCGGAGCCATCCTGATCACGCCGTAGGAAGGCAGGGTTTTGAGATGACGGTTGGGCGAGATGATCGACCCAACGGGCAAGCGTGACGCTTGTGGCCCTTCTCCCCCGTAAGAACGGGACGAAGGGCCGGCTAGCCTCGCGCCTTTCGCCCCACTTCACCGCCTGGCAAAGCGCCTGGCGCACAGATCGGCGAAATGCCGGGCCGCGGGCGAGAGTTCGCGCTCGGCGCGATGGGCGAGCACAATGCGGTTTTCGCGATGCTTGCCGGTCAGGGGGCGGGTCACCAGGTTGAGCCCGTCATAGCTCATGTCGGAGGCCGGCTTGGTCGCCAGGATCGAATAGCCGAGGCCATGGGCCACCATGCCGCGCACCATCTCGAAGGAGATCGAGCGATAGGCGATCAAGGGCTTGATGCCGGCATCCTCGAGAATGCCGGTGAAATAGTCGCGGCTGGGCGGGGCATCGAGCAGGATCATCGGCTCGGCGGCGAGGTCCTCGGGCGCCACCTCGCTCTGATGGCAGAGCGGGTGGTCGGCGGCGAGCAGGACATAGGGCGTCAGCTCGCCCAGGGACAGTTTTTCGAATTCCTCGCCCAGGTCGAAATCATAGAGCAGCGCCAATTCGCTCTCGCCCGCCAGCAGGCTTTCGCGCAGGCGGCGATGATCGCCCTCGATCAGCTTGACGCCGATCCCGCCCATCTCGCGGATGAGCGAAGGCATGAGATAGGGGCCGAAGGTGTGGAAACAACCGATCACCAGCTTCGCCGTCTCGCCCGCCAGGGCCGCGCGCAGCGAACTCGCCCCCTCGATCCGGTTCGAGGAGCCATAGGAACGATTGGCATAGATCAGCGGCGAGCCGTGGCGGGAAAGATGGATGTCGCGCACCTCGCACAGGAAGATATGGTGCGTGCCGACCTTCTCGCTCGACAATAGTTTGCAGTCGAACGCCACCAGGGGATCGGCGATGCGCGGCGCACCGGTCGATGCCGTCACCCATTCGGTGCATTCGAACTTGTCGCCGATCTCGTCGCGGAAACGCCCGGCGAAGACATCCGAGATATAGGACTGGTCGTCGCGCAGGACATTGACGCAGAGCACGCCGTTCTCGACGATCTTGGCTGCCGCCGGGCTGAGATGGTGGACGCAGACCAGCATGGTCGGCAGCTCCGTATCGGCCGAGACGGAAGCCATGGCCGAGACGGTCACCCCTGCCCGGCCGGCGGGCCCGTCGGTGGAGACCACGTTCACGGTGCAGGCGGCCTGGCTCATGCCGCCGAGAAACTTCTCGCGCACCTTCGGATCGATCCCCACGCCCATCCGCGCTCTCCTTTGGTCTCAAGAACCTGACTCAAAATTCACAACGAGGACGAGATAGGCTCCACTTTTGTCATGCCCGGGCTTGACCCGGGCATCCAGACACCGCACCCCGTTGCGATTGCGGCCAGCTGGATCACCGGGACAAGCCCGGTGATGACAAGAAGTCCTGGTTTCCGTAACTTTTCGGCTGGCGTCTCGACGCTGTCACCCCGGCCGTCCAGGCCAACGATCCTTCCGGAAATCGCCGGCGCTGGAAAATATGGATTTCCGCTGCACGGGTTCAGAAAAGCCGCAGCGCGCCCTAGGTTGGCAGATGTCCGCCTAGAGATAGAGGTGATGCACCGTGTCGTTGGCGAGCAGGTCCTTGCTGGACCCCGTCACCGCGATCTGGCCACGCACCAGGAGGTAGCCGCGATCGGCGATCGAGAGCGCAGTCTCGGCATTTTGCTCGATCAGGAGCACGGTCTTGCCCTCGTCGCGGATGCGCCCGACGATGTCGAAATATTCGTCGATCAGCTTGGGGGAGAGGCCGAGCGAGGGCTCGTCCATCACCACCAGCTGCGGATTGCCGATCAGGGCGCGGGCCAGGGCCACCATGGCCTGCTCGCCGCCTGACATCGTCCCCGCGCCCTGCGCCAGCCTCTCGCGAATGCGCGGAAACAGGCTGGCCATCGCCTCCAGCCTGTCCTCGAACGGCACCCGGCATTTGGAGGCGTCGAAGGCGAGCTTGAGATTCTCCCGCACGTTCAGGGTCGGAAAGAGCCGGCGCCCTTCGGGGACGAAGCCGACGCCGAGGGCGGACAGGCGTTCGGTTCCCACCGCCGCCACATCCTTGCCCGCAATGCCGATCGACCCCGCATCGAGCCTGATGAGGCCGCAAATGGCGTTGAAGGTCGTGCTCTTGCCGGCGCCGTTCGGCCCGAGCAGGCAGACCAGCTCGCCCTTGTACACCTGAAGCGAGACGTTGCGCAGCATGGGCACCGGCCCGTAGCTGGTCGAGACGGATTTGAGCTCAAGCATGGCCGGCCTTGTGTCCGAGATAAGCTTGCTGGACGCGCGGCAGCTGCCGCACCTCCTGGAAATCGCCGTCGGCGATCTTCCGGCCGTAATCGATGACGGCAACCCTGTCGGGCAAAGCCCTGACCAGGCGCATGTCGTGCTCGATGATCAGGAAGGACAGGCCGGCGCGCCGGGCCATGACGGAGCGGATGCTGGCCATCAGGGCGTCGGTATCGCGGTCATCCATGCCGGAAGACGGTTCGTCGAGCAGGATCACTTTCGGATCGGAAGCCAGCGCCCGGGCAATCTCCAGGCGGCGGCGATCGGCCTGGGGCAGTGTGCCCGCCAGCGTATGACGCCGCTCATAGAGGTCGGGCGAGATGGAGCGGATCAGTTCGCCCGCGCGCTCCGCCGCCTCGTCGAGCTCGGCCCGCGCCTTGCCGGGACGCAGCAGGGCGGTGAGCACTCCGGTGCGGGTCCGGCAATGCATGCCGATCACCACATTGTCGACCAGCGTCAGATCGTTGAACAACCGGCTCGACTGGAAGGTGCGGGTGATGCCGGCGGCCGCGATGCGGTGGGCGGGGTTGCCGGTGATGTCGCGTCCCTCCAGCGCCACCGTGCCCTTGGACGGCCGGTAGATGCCGGTAATGACGTTGAACAAAGTTGATTTCCCCGCCCCGTTCGGCCCGATGATGCACAGGATCTCCGAGCTGTTGAGGCGGAGGTCGACGCCGTCGACCGCCGTCAGCCCGCCGAAGCGGATGGTGAGGTCGCGCGTCTCCAGAAGCGCCTCGCTCATGACCGGCTCCCTCATGGCCGGCCCCCATAATTGCGCGCGCGCTGCGGGAAGAGCCCCTGGGGCCGCAGGATCAGGAAGGCGATCACGATGATGCTGACGAAGAGCAGGCGGTAATCGGAGAACACCCTCAGCTTCTCCGGCAGCAGCGTCAGCAGGAAGGCGCCGATGATCACGCCGAGCGTGTTGTCCATGCCGCCCACGATCACCATGGTCATGATGGTGACCGACACCACGAAGGTGAAGTTGTCGGGCGAGATATAGCTGACATAGAAGGCATAGACGGTGCCGGCGAACGCGGCCAGGAAGGCATCGACGCCGAAAGCCAGGATCTTGTACCAGACCACGTTGATGCCCTGGCAGCGCGCCGCGAGCGGATCGGCCCTCAATGCGTTCCAGGCCAGGCCCACCCGGCTGTGGTGGAGGCGTCCCGCCGAGAGGATGGCCAGGCCCACCAGCGCCGCCGAGAGATAGTAGAAATTGGCCTGGCTCGGCAGCTTGTAGCCGAAGACATAGAGCGGCTTGATGAAGGAATGCCCGAAGAAGGTCGGGGCGGGGATGCCGACCAGGCCGTTGGGACCGCCGGTCCAGGACAGGTTGTTGAGCAATTGCTGGACGACGATGCCGAAGGCGATGGTCACCAGGGCCAGATAGCTCTCCTTGGTACGCATGGAGGGAAAGCCGAGCGCAAAGCCGAACAGGGTCGCCACCACCGCCGAGATCGGCAGGGTCAGCCAGAAGGAAATGCCGAAATTGATCGCCAGTAGCGCCGAGGTATAGGCACCGATGCCATAGGAGGCACCCGTCGCGAAATTGGGAATGTTGGCGCTGCCGAGCTGGAAGTTGAGGGCGAGCGCAAGCACCGAATAGAGCTGGGCCACGATGAGCAGGTGCAGCGCATAGCTGCTGCCCTGCATGAAGAAGGGAAACGCCAGGACGATGGCGATGCCGAGGAGGGTGGCGACGCCCCGGCATTGCCGGAAGGCTGCGATGATCTGTTCCTCGATCTGCGGCCGGAGCTGCAGGACGGCGAAACCGGCCCCGAGCAGAGCCAGCAAAGCGACGATGATCCAGGTCTGTTCGGCCAGGAGCAGGGCTCCGAGCAGGACGGCTCCGACGAGCTCGACGCCGAGGACGATGGCCAGGGCACCGAGCGACGCGCCGGCACGGGCCTGCGACAGATTATGCGTGGTGGCGGCCATCGCTCACACCTTCTCGAAGACAGGCTTGCCGAGCAGGCCCGAGGGTTTGAAGACCAGCACGCAGATCACCAGCACGAAGATGCAGACCAGGCGATAGGAGGCGCCATCCGCCAGCAAAGCCTGCGCCAGCATCTCGATGCCGGCGATCAGGAGGCTGCCGATGATCGCGCCCTGCATCGAGCCGAGCCCCCCGATCACCGCCGCCGAAAAGCCGATCAGTCCGAGCTGGATGCCGAAATCGAAGCGCACCACACCGGCATGGCTGGCATAGAAGAGGCCGCCGATGGCGCCGACCGCCGAGGCGAGCAGGAAGGTGGCGGCGAACATGCGGCTGGGATTGATCGCCATCAGCCGCGCCGTGTTGCGATCCTCGGCGACGGCCCGGATGCGCATGCCGAGCGGCGTATGCCGCATCAGGGCAAACAGGGCCGCCACCATCGCGATGCACAGGACGATCACCGTGAGGCTGAAGGCCGGGATAGTCAGGCCGAACAGCGAGATCTCGCCTGTCACCAGAGCAGGAAAAGGCTTGGGATTGCTGCCCTGCGGATAGAAGCTGCGGATCAATTCGCGCACCACGGTGCCGAGCGCCACCGTGGCGACCAGGGCCATCATCGCCGGGGCATTGCGGAAGCGGCGGATCACCAGCCAGTCGAGCAGCACGCCGAGCAGGCCGACAAAGGCGATCGCGATCAGGCAGGCGATCAGGGCGGCCTGCACGGTATCGAAGCCGAGCATGCCGCCGGTCAGGACCTGGATCATCGCCAAGGCGACGAAGGGCGCCGTGATCGACACGTCGCCATGCGAGAAATGGATGACATTGAGCACGCCGAACAACAGGCTGAACCCCAAGGCCACCAAGGCATAGATGCTGGCCAGCACCAGCCAGTTGAGCAGATATTGCGCGAGCAGCGCATCCATAGAATTCCCCTCCCGCCTCGTTTGCCGAGTGTCCGGTCTTCTTTTCTAGGCATAGGCGGGGCAGCGATGAAAGCCGGCGCTGCTTAGGCATTTCTGAGGCAGTGCTTCAAAAATTGCGACTTCTCGCTTTCTCAAAAACTTCGCACCCTTGCTCTCGTCTTCGGACAAGCCGACCGGCCACGGGCTCTCAAAGAAGAAGACAAGTCCAGACTTCCTGCCGTGGTCCGGCGCACCATCGAGCAAGGGAAAAGACATGACCATCTTCAACGCACGCCGGCGCCGCCTCCTCGGCAGTGTGCTGCTGGCGACCGCCATGGCCTCGCTGCCGACACTGGCCTTGGCCAAGGACACCATCAAGCTCGGCTTCCTCGGCCCACTCAGCGGCGGCAACGCGCCCCAGGGCCTGGGCGCCCGCAACGGCTTCCTGCTCGCCATCAAGCAGGCCAATGAGGGCAATTATCCCTATACGATCGAGGGCGTGGCGCTCGATGACGCCTCCGACCCGCAGACCGGCGTCTCCGCAGCCATGAAGCTGGCTAATGATTCAGCCGTGGTGGCGGCGACGGGCCATTGGAACAGCCCGGTGGCGCTCGCCACCATTCCCGTCTTCCATCGCTTCGAGATGCCGATGATCGTCTGGGGCGCCATCGGCCCGAAGATCACCGAGCAGAACCTGCCCGAGATCACCCGCGTCACCCCGACCCTGGTGGCCGAGAACCA
The DNA here is from genome assembly GCF_001676615.1 of Labrys sp. WJW. Classification (GTDB taxonomy): domain Bacteria; phylum Pseudomonadota; class Alphaproteobacteria; order Rhizobiales; family Labraceae; genus Labrys; species Labrys sedimenti. Next base: position 119,672 of record NZ_LYXZ01000022.1, read on the forward strand.
GCCTCTGGCCGGCTGGGCCTTCAAGACGCTGGGTGCCAAGAAGGTCGCCATCGTCGCCGATACCTCCGACTATGGCGTCTCCAATGCCGACTTCTTCAAGAAGTTCTTCGGCGAGGCCGGCGGGCAGACCTCCTCCACCGACCTGCTTCCCGTGGGCACCACCGATTTTCGCACCATCCTCACCCGCATCAAGGGCGAGGCGCCCGACGCGATCTATTTCGGCGGCGTCATCACCGAGGCCGGCATCCTGCGCAAGCAGATGGCCGAGCTCGGCCTGACCATGCCGATGATCGGCATTTCCGGTTTTTACGATCCGGAATTCATCTCGGTTGCGGGCAAGGCTGCCGAAGGCACCATGGTCAGCTATCCGGCTTCCCAGTCCAACCCGGCTTTGACCAAGATGGAGGCCGACTATAAGGCCCAGAACTATGCCGAGGCACCTAGCCCCTACACCAAATATGCCTATGAGGCGACGCAGATCCTGCTCAAGGTGATCGCCGACAACGGCATCGAGGACAAGGCCAAGCTCGCCCAGGCCATCCGCTCGATCAAGCATGACGGCGTGCTGGGCACCACCTCGTTCGACGATCACGGCCAGACGCAGATCCCGGTCGAGATCGAGATCAAGGTCGTCAAGGACGGCGCCTGGACCACCAAGACGAACTGAGCGGGCGTCCTTCCCACCGGTGCCGGCCGCGGCCGCCGGCACCACCAACCAGCCGCATCACGGGGCAAGCCCTGCCTGCCCCGATCGATGGTTCGCGCCTGCAACAAGGCGGTCACGCAAAGCGGGCCTCACCCGCCGCACACCTCGCGACATGTCTTCATGTCGCTGAAAACTTCGAAGGAAAGACGATGCTCAGAACGGGGCAGCAATACAGGGATTCGATCCGGGACGGTCGGCGCATCTGGATCAATGGCGAGCGCGTCAAGGACGTCACCGTCCATCCCCAATTCAAGCCGCTGGTCGATATCCGCGCGCGCATCTACGATCTCGCGCATGAGGACGCCACTCGCGACATCCTCAGCTATGAGGAAAATGGCGAGCGCTATTCCGTCGGCCTCAAGCTGCCCCACAATCAGAGCGACTGGCACGCCAAGCGCCTGGCCACCGACACCATCCTGGAGGATGTCGGCGGCGTCGTCACCCGCGTCGGCGACGAGACGGCCGGCGAGATGTGGTCGCTCTATGACGGCCAGGACATCCTCAACGAGGTCGACCCGCGCTTCTCCGTCAACATCCGCAACCATATCCAGCGCGTCGTCGACCGCGACCCCTTCCACGTCTCGGCCAATACCGATCCCAAGGGCGACCGTTCCAAGCGGCCGCAGGACCAGGATCCGGACATGCTCCTGCATGTCGTCAAGGAGACCGATGCCGGCATCGTGGTGCGCGGGGCCAAATACGAGACCGCCGCGGCCTATGCCAACCAGGCCTTCACCAAGCCGACCATCGCCAATTGGGGCAATTCGGAGCTGTCCGACTATGCCGTCGGTTTCGTGTGCGACTTCTCCTCGCCGAACCTGCGCTTCATCGCCCGCACCGGCTTTGCCGGCCGCGCCCCGGCGGAGGACTATCCACTCGCCAACCGCTTCGACGAGGTCGACTGCCTGGTCATCTACGACAATGTGCTGATCCCCTGGGAGAACGTACTGTTCTACCAGCACACCAAGGCGGCTGCCTTCATCCGCGCCACGCTGCATCGCTATTCGGCCTTCGCCTTCGTGCAGCGCAACCTCAAGCTTGCCGACATGCTGATCGGCGCGGCGCTATGGAACGTGCGCCAGACGGGCCTCGAAAACCAGCAGGCGGTCCAGGAAAAGCTGGCGACGCTCGCCTGCTACCGCGAAGGCATCAATGCGCATCTGACCGCCTCGATCACCAATGCCGAGAAGAGCCCGGGCGGGCTGCTGATGCCCAACCAGTCCCTCCTGATGACGGGGCGCGTGCATGCCTGCTCGCAGCTTCATCACATGATGCATATCGCCCGCGAGCTCTGCGGCGGCCAGATCTGCGTCACGCCCGATGCCGCCAGCTTCGCCGATGAGGAAGCCGGCGTCTGGCTGAAGAAGTACTACACGCTCAATGAGAACTGGGACAGCAACGACCGGCGCAAGCTGCTCGCCTTCGCCCGCGACCTGCTCAACTCCGACTATGCCGGCCACCGGCTGACCTTCCAGCTCTTTGCCCAGTCGCCGCCCTTCGCCCATCTCGGCGCCGTCTACCGCAATTTCGATTGGAACGATGCCCTGCGCTTCACCAAGAAATCCGCCGGCCTGTCGGACCGCATCCTCACCGCCCAGCGCTAATTCGGCACCCGGAGTACCCGATCATGATCCACAAGCGTCTTCGCCCCTTCAACACCAAGGACACCTATCCCGAGCAGAAGCTCAACACCGATCTCAGCCAGGGCGTGGTCGCCCGTGGCACCATGGTGTTCCTGCGCGGCCAGGTCTCCCAGGACCTCGACACCCGCGAGAGCCTGCATGTCGGCGATGCCCGGGCGCAGGCCCGCAAATCCATGGAAAACATCAAGATGCTGCTGGAGGAAGCCGGCAGCGAAATGGCCCATATCTGCCGCATCGTGGTGTATCTGACCGATATCCGCTACCGCGAGGCCGTCTATCTGGAGATGGGCGAGTGGTTCAAGGGCGTCCATCCCTGCTCCACCGGCCTGGTGGTGCCTGCCCTGGCCCGGCCTGAATGGGTGGTCGAGATCGAGGTGACGGCCGTCATCCCCGACGCCGCCTGAGGGAGAGCCCGATGACCTTCTCGATCTCGGCGCGCTGCGCCCGGACCGGCATGTTCGGCATCGCCGTGTCCTCGTCCTCGCCCTGCGTCGCCGCCCGCTGCGCCCATGCGCGGGCCGGTGTCGGCGTCGTCGCCACGCAGAACATTACCGATCCCCGGCTCGGGCCGAAGGGCCTCGATCTGATGGCCGGGGGGCTGTCGGCCCCGGAGGCCCTCGAACGGCTCAAGGCCGAGGCCCCGCATCTGGAGTTCCGCCAGCTCGCTCTGGTCGACAGCCAGGGCCGCACCGCCTCCTTCTCGGGCAGCCGGACGCTCGGCACCCACCGGGTGGTCGAGGGTGCCGGCGTGGTCGCGGCCGGCAACCTCCTGTCGTCACCGGAAGTGCCCACCGCCATGGTCGCGGCCTTCGAGGCAGCGGCGGAGCAATCGCTGGGCGATCGCCTGATCGGCGCCATGCGCGCCGCGGTGAAGGCCGGCGGCGAGGAAGGCCCCGTCCATTCCATCGGCATGCTGCTGGTGCGGGATGTCGCCTGGCCGGTAGCGGACCTCAGGGTCGACTGGAGCGAAGGCGATCCGATCGAGGACCTCGACCAGCTCTGGCAGCGCTGGAAGGGCGAGATGGAAGCCTATGTCTCGCGAGCCCTCGACCCGAGCAAGGCGCCGAGCTATGGCGTACCGGGCGATCTCTGAGCGGCTATGACAATCGGGGCCCGGTCCAAAGGATCGGGCTCCTTCATGTGGCGATGACAGCATGGCAATCGAACCGACGACACTGGACATTCTCGAGCGCCTGATCGGTTTTGCGACCATCAGCCGGCAATCGAACCGCGAGCTGATCGGCTATGTCACCAGCCTGCTCGACGGCGCCGGCATCGGCTGGGATCTCGTCGAGAGCCCCGACGGCACAAGGGCCAATCTGTTCGCGACCATCGGGCCTGCCGCGGATGGCGGCGTCGTGCTCTCCGGCCACACCGATGTCGTTCCGGTCGAGGGTCAGGCCTGGAGTGCGGATCCGTTCAGGCTGCGTGAACAAGAAGGCCGCTATTACGGCCGCGGCACCGCCGACATGAAGGGTTTCGTGGCGGCGGCCCTGGCTGTTGCTCTGCGAGCGGCCAAGCACGATTTGAAGACGCCGCTTCATCTCGCCTTTTCCTATGACGAGGAGATCGGCTGCGTCGGCGTGCGCAGCCTGATCGATCGGTTGGCAACCGGCAAGATCCACCCTGCCTTGTGCATCGTCGGCGAGCCGACCGGCATGCGGATCGCCACCGGACACAAGGGCAAGGTGGCCCTGCGGGCCTGCTGCACGGGACGCGCCGGCCACTCCGCCTTGGCGCCGACAGCGCTTAACGCCCTGCATCTGGGGGCGGATTTCCTCGGGCGGCTACGCCTTCGCCAGCGCGAACTCGCCGAAACCGGCAGGCGCGACGACCAGTACGAAATTCCCTATACCACCCTCCATGCCGGGCGGATGAGCGGCGGCCAGGCTCTCAACATCGTGCCGGAGTGCTGCGAGATCGAATTCGAGATCCGCAACGTCGCCGGCGATGATGCCAACACCATCATCGCCGGTCTGAGGGATGATGCCGAGGCGATCGTCGCGCCCCTGCGCCCTGCTTTTCCGGAAGCGGCCATCGCTATCGACGAGGTCAATGCCTATCCGGGGCTGGAGACACCCGTCGATTCCCCGGTGGTGACTTTGCTGCGCCTGATCACGCAGAGCCGGGACCCGACCTTCAAGGTGGCGTTCGGCACGGAGGGTGGTTTGTTCCAGGACAGGCTGGGCCTGGCAACGGCGGTCTGCGGCCCCGGCTTCATGGCGCAGGGCCACAAGCCCGACGAATATGTCGATGCCGGCCAACTCGGGCGTTGCGATGCCATGCTGGCAGTGCTGGTCGATCGCCTTGCCGTCGGACTCTGATGACAGGCCGGCCCCTCCCCTGCCCTTTCCAGCCGAGCGGCCAGTTGCCGCTTTGACGTACCGCATCGAACAGGGAATTTTGTCCGGCAGTCACATCCGCCATCCAGGGCCGCAGTGTTGAACCAACCATCCGTGCCGGCCGCGTGAGGAGCACCCCATGCGTTTCACCTTGCGACAATTGAGCTATTTCGTCGCCGCCGGCGAGACCGGCAGCGTCACCCGGGCAGCCGAGCTGGTGAATATCTCCCAGCCCTCGGTCTCGGCGGCGATCTCGCATCTGGAAACCGAGCTGGGCGTGCAGATCTTCGTGCGCCAGCACGCCCAGGGCCTGTCGCTGACCACGCCCGGCAAACGCCTGCTCCGGGCCGCCAAGGAATCCCTGCGCGCCGCCTATGAACTCTATGACGTGGCCAATGCCGCCGGCTCCATCGTGTCGGGTCCGATCAATGTCGGCTCATTCAGGACCTTCTCTTCCCTGATCATGCCGGAGCTCTGGCGCGGTTTCATTTCCAAATATCCCGACGCCCAGATGGTGGTGACGGAGGGCAGCGAGGCCGAGCTGCTGGAAGGCCTGCGCTCGGCGCGGATCGACATCGCGCTGACCTATCAGCTCAATCTGACACCGGACATGAGCTTCCAGCCTTTGGTGGAGATGCCGTCCTATGTGCTGCTGGCTGCGGACCATCGGTTCGCCGGCCGATCGAGCGTCCGCCTGGAGGAGCTGGCGGACGAGCCCTTCATCCTGCTCGACCTGCCGCTCAGCCGCCAATATTTCCTGTCCATGTTCGAGCAGCGCAGCATCACGCCGCGGATCGTCGCTGAAACGGCCAGTCCCTCGACCCTGCGTTCCTATGTCGGCGCGGGCCTCGGCTTCTCCATGCTCACGGTGAGGCCAGTGAACATGATGGCGGAAAATGGCCGCCCCCTCGCCTATGTCGAACTCGAGGGCAATACCTCCCCAATGGTGATGGGGCTGGCCTGTTTGAAGGACATGCGGCGCCCGCGCATCGTCGACGCCTTCGAGGCTCATTGCCGCGAGGTCATCACCGCCGATCATATTCCAGGCATGCGGGGAACTGATTCAGGTCCCTCTCGTGTTATAGCCGATGAGGTGTAATCGATCCTGATTCTCCACCCGGATGCCATTTGTGCATGGGAGGCGGCATGAACGAGCCAAGACTTGCGAACGAGCCGAGACTTATCCTCTACGAACTCGCCGGGTCCGATCCACAGCTCCGCTTCAGCCCGCATTGCTGGAAGATCCGGATGGCTCTGGCCCACAAGGGGCTTCAGGCCGATCGCAGGCCATGGCGTTTCACCGACAAGGAAGCCATCGCCTTCTCGGGCCAGGGGCTGGTGCCCGTTCTCATCGATGGCGCCAATGTCGTTTCCGATTCCTGGCGCATCGCGCTTCACCTCGAAGAGCGCTTTGCCGAGCGCCCTTCCCTCTTCGGTGCGCCGCAAGCGGCAGCCGTGACCCGCTTCGTCAACAGTTGGGCCGATACGGCCCTGCTGCCTGCCATCGCCCGCCTGATCCTGCTCGATATCTACACTATCCTCGACGACAAGGACCGGGACTATTTCCGCGCGACCCGCGAGCAGCGCTATGGCAAGACGCTGGAGCAGGTCGTCCAGGACCAGCAGGTTCATCTCGACAGGCTGCGTCACACGCTCACGCCTCTGCGCCATTTGCTGGGCGGGCAGGCCTTCCTCGGAGGCTTGCATCCCAATTATGCCGATTACTGCGTTTTCGGCATGTTCATGTGGGCCCGCTGCACCAGTGGTGCCACCCTCTTGGCGGCTGACGACACGATCCATGCCTGGCGCGAGCGCCTGCTCGATCTCTTCGATGGTCTTGCGCGCCAGGCTCCCCACCACAAGGCCGTTCCGGAGTTGCCCGATGCCTGACCTGCCTGTTCCGGCAGACTACGAGTTCCTGACCACCGACAAACTGCGCTATGGCGATACGGACCGGCAGGGTCATGTGAACAATGCAGTGTTTGCGACCTTCCTGGAGACGGGCCGGGTTGAACTCCTCCATGATCTCGCCGCCCCCATTGCGGATGCCGGCAGCTCTTTCGTGCTTGCGCGCGTGGTCATCGATTTTCGCGCCGAGGTGCTTTGGCCCGGGACGGTGGAGATCGGCACGAGGGTCAACGCTTTCGGCCGCAGTTCGATCACGCTCGATCAGGCCGTGTTTCAGAACGGGTCCTGTGTTGCGCAGGGGCAGAGCGTCGTGGTGCTCGTCGACAACAGCACGCGCCGCTCCCGTGCCCTTTCCGAAGGAGCCGTCAAGCGCCTGCAGGAACTGAGCGTCCACCGACCTCAACCGGCGTAGCGAACCGCAGACGCCTTGCTGTATTCACTCATATGATCGCCCAGGCCCGATAGCGCCCTCGCCCGGTGATCTCCCTCACGCCCAGTTGTGTAACGAGGTCCTGCGCGGCCCGCGGCGTGATATCGAGTCGCTTGGCGATGAGCTGAGCCGAGGCGAGAGGGGTCGTCAGCATCAGCTCGATCAAGGCCGGCAATTTCGAGGTGGAGCGGCGACCGGCGAGGTGGCGCTCGAGCTGGTGCCGAGCCAGGATCCAGCGGTCGTGGTCCTTCAATCCTTGTTCCGCCGCCGCTGCGATGGCCTGGATGAAAGCCAGGAGCCGCGGACCGGGACCATGGGCAAATCGCGTCTCGCGGGGCAAAGCCCGTAAGCCCACGCATAGACAAGGCAGATGAAAGCGCGCCTTGTCGCGTGCCCGGAGGATGCTCGCTCCCAGCACGCGTCCGAGCCAGGCGGCATATTGCAGGGGCTCGATGGCTTCCCAGGCGAGGATCGCTGCCGCTGCGGCGAGCACCGGTGGCAGCCCCTCCAGCCGCTTGATGTCTTCGCGCCATTCCTCGAGGCGAGCCTCCTCATCCCAGTCGGCATCGTAGATGTCGGGCTTGCGATTGGGCATCGAGGCAATCTCCCCGGCAAGCACGGCCGATGAGCGCGAGACGACCGCGTCGATTGCAGCCAGCTCGGCCGCCCAGGCCTGATCCTCCGATTCATCAGGCCGGACCGATGCGTTGTCTTTTCCCTGTGGCTTGACGTCATCCGCTTCCCGAGGCGTGAGGGGTAATCCCTGCCCGGCCGGTTCCTTGCCGATCAGCGCCGCCAGCCCTTCCGGCGAGAGAGCCCAGTCGCCTGGAGCAGAAGCGATACGCCGCCGAGCTCGCAGGACGGTGTGAGCACGGGTAAGCTCATGGGTCGGTGTGCGCGCGTCCATGGCTGCATCGTGCAGCACAAGGTCTTCGAGATGCACCAATTCGCCGTCGAGCCACAGGCTGCCGGCGGCATCGTAGAAATGGGTGCGCGAGATCCAGCCCTGTCGGATCGGACTGGTACGCAGCCTTTCATCGAGCCGCGCAAGTCCATCCTCCGCAATGGCAAGAGGGACTGCGATTTCGTTCCAGGGTAGCTTTTCGAACTCCAAACCAGCTATTTTCAAAGGCCTGATAACCCTAATGAAAAATCAAATAACGGAACCTAACACACATTTAGCTTCCGCCACATCGAGAAGGACTTTTTCGACACCCGTCGTCGGCAAATGCGTTTCCAGTTCCTACCTTGCGGATATTTAACGCTGCCCGATCTTGAAGCGGAGCCCGCCTTTCTCCATATCCCTGTTGTCGGGAGCACGTCCCCATTCTTCCCCGGTGGGTTGATGGGTTCCCGGGGTTTCCTCCCAAGAGAAACTTCTTGGATGTCTATCCAAGCAGCGGCCGGTTTTCCGGCCGTTTTTTTTTGCAAAGGACATCATTCGTTTCATCCTGGCCATGACGATCGTCAGGTTCGTAAGTGTTGTGGTTCGCGGGCATGGATTTGCGCCATCAGTATGGGACCAAGCGACAATTGTCCTGCCTCAGCCTTGCGGGTGAGGCTGCGCAGGTAACCGCCAGCTGAATTGATATTGGCGGCTCTCTGGACGATGCAGGCGATGACCACGGCAGCCTGTGTTTCACCCATCACGGTTTGTGCTTCCTCCCAGGCGCTTGGACTGATCCGCAGGATGGAGCGGGCCAGGCTGGTGGCCCCGAGGAAATCACGCCAATTGCCGATACCGTTGCGGGTGTAGTCGAGAATATTGGGGCAGGCGCGCAGGACCATGCCGAGGGTGCAGCTACTGTCGAGCGAGGCTGTGCGGCTTGCCGGTGCTGGCTTTGTTGCCTGGGCAATGGGTGTTGCTGGTTCAGAATCAATAAAGGATTCTGGATCTGATTTCTGTATGTGGCGCTCATTGCTGGACTCAATGGCGCTCACTTTTGCAGTTTTGATCTGTATTTCCAATCGGTTGAGGATGTCGTCGGCCAGTGCCGAAAGCTGGTCCGCCAAGGTTTCGAGCTGTTCGAGCGTGGCGCGTCGTGGCATGCTTTCGATGAGGTCGCGATAGAGGGCGTGCAGGTCGAGCCAGATCTGGCCCTCTGCCTTCTCTGGGCTCTCGTGCATTAGTTCCTGTTGTGCGGCGGCGATCATCTTGGAGATGTCGCGCCGGCAGATGGTGATGCGCTCGCGGGCGAGCTTGAGCGATCGGGCGGCATCCTCGACCTCGGCGGCAAGCTGCATGAACTCGTCGGCACGGGCAAGCAGGGGGGCGAGGTCAAAGCCATAGGCGAGCTCAATGCTGCCGCCGCGATTGCGACGGGCGTAGCGCTTGCCGTTGGGGCTGTCGCGCCGGATGATCAGGCCGGCTTCGACAAGGATGGCGAGATGGCGCCGAAGTGTCGAGGCGGGCATGCCGTGGGCGCGGCGGCAGAGCTGCTCATTGGATGGAAACACGATGATGGCTTCGCCCGAGAGCGTGTTTTCGGGATGGAAAGTCAACAATGCGTTGAGAACGGCCAATGCGCGCTCGGAAATGCCGAGACGCATGCGTGCCGTGCACAGGGCCTGGTAGATCTCCCATTTGGGAAATGCGCGTGTGTTTGGACGTGTCTTAGCGATCGCCTGACTTGCAATCTGGGCAAGTGTCAGCGTTCGCCGCCCAAAGGGCGACGTTGCATGATGAATCTGCACTCTCTTTCACCTTATCCAGGCAAAAGAAATCCGCTCGCCGAAGTACGACGCCTGAAACGCTTGACAGTGATTCGCGGAAATGAGATTCTCTGTTTGCTTACGACAGAAAAGGCTTCCGCGCGGCGACGCTCGGGGGCTTTTTTCTTTTGCGGGGTTAATCTCCTGTTTGGTTGCGCTGTTTTGCCTCCCTGAAGGCTTCGTAAAGTGCCTCCAGGTTGGACGAGAGGTAATTGCCGAACTCGCCCGCATCCTTCGATTTGAGCGATAGGCTGAAGGATTTTCCGGTGTTTCGGTAGCTGGCCGCCACGCGTTTGTCCTCCGCAGCCCAGTTGCCGGCCGATTCTGGTGGCGATGCCGTTCGGACCGGCTTGCGTGAGCGCTGGAGATGCGTCAGCAGTCGGTTAAAGCGGGCAGGCGTGTCGAGATGGCGAAAATCTTCCGTGGCGAGAAGCTCCTCCGCCTGGCTGGCTGTGCCAGGCCGTAGAAGGAGTTTTTTGAGTTCTTCCCAGCGGTCGCGGCCGATCGCCTTGGCAGCACCGATTGCCTCGATGATCGAGGGGGGCACGATCTCGACCACCGACAGCATGCGTGAAAGCAGCGTATCATCGACCGTGAGGGCAGATTTGATGGTATCCTTGCTCTGCCCCATCGCGAGCAGCTTGGCGGCAAACAGCGACTTCTCGATGAAGGACAAATCAGCCCTACGGGTGTTTTCCTGGCCCTGGGCGATGATATGGGCGATTTCCTCGACATTCTTGACCACGGCACGCACCCGGATGCCGAGCTCCCGTGCTGCGCGCGCGCGCCGATGACCAAAGACGATCATATAGCGCCCATCGCTGTCCGGGTGGGGGCGGACGAGAATGGGCTGAAGCTGCCCATCCTTCTCGATCCCTTCGCGGAACAGGGCAAATTCCTCCTCGTCGTCTTCGATGCGGTCGGAGACGAAGGAAGCGTCGAGAAGGCTGGGATCGAGCGCGACAATGGTCTCACCGTCGGTGAGACGCTTGGCACTCTCGGCCAGTTCCTCGATCGACAGCATCATGGAGCGCGATGCGCCGCGCGAAGCATAGTCTGAGCGCGTTTCATGCATCGTCCGATCCGCAGCGGGGCCGGTGATGCTCGCTAGAAGATTCTTGCGTGCCAAAGCGCCCTCCCCTGCTCTCGTCCAACATATTGAAAGAATGCGTTTTTTTGCCGGTCTGCACGGCTGTCAAAAATCGGTCTCATCGCCGGCCCCATGCCTTGTGGACCAGAGTGGTGATCTCCTCGTTCACGGCATTGAGAGCCTCGATCGCGCGGTCATAGGTCGATCGGATGAATTGGGAGCGGTCGACTTCATAAAGGGTCTGGTTGGTGATGCCGGCATCCGAAATCGCGGTGGATTTCAGCATGGGACTTTTCAGCATCTGATGGGGGAACAGCGCCTGCATGAAGCCGACCATTTGGGTCTGAGGCCCGTCTATCGGTTCGAAACGGGTGACCAGATATCGGAACCACTGCAGGCGCACTTCCGCCCCCGCCTTGCTGATCGAGCGCAGGACGCCGCCGAGCATCAGCAGGAACTGGCTCATCGACATGACGTCGAGCATCTGGGGGTGGATGGTGATCAGCACCGAAGTCGATGCCGTCAGCGCCGTCAGGGTAAGATAGCCGAGCTGAGGCGGGCAGTCGATCACCACGACATCATAACGATCCTCGACTTCCTTCAGCGCGTTGGTGATGCGCGTGAAGAACAGTCGCCCGTCCGGCGAGGCGCGGTTGGAGGCGGCCAGTGGCGTGTCGTACTCGTATTCCTGCAGTTCCAGATTGGCCGGTACGATGTCGAGGCCGGGAAAATTGGTCGGCCGGATCACCTGCGTGATCGGCTTCCTCTGGTCGTCATAGCGCAGGGCCTCGTAGAGCGAGAGGTTCTTGTCGAGCTCGGGCTGAATGCCGTGCAATGCCGAAAGCGAAGCCTGTGGGTCGAGATCGATGGCCAGCACACGATGCCCGGTCAAAGCGAGGTGCTGGGCAAGATGGGCGGCGGTGGTGGTCTTGCCGCTTCCGCCCTTGAAGTTCACCACTGAGAGAATCTGAAGCTTTTCGCCGGCCCGGCGATGCGGGACATACTTCTTGAAGTCCGCCCGGCCATGCCGGTCGAGATATTGCCGCAGCTCCAGCATCTGCTCGGCCGTATAGCTGCGCCGGCCCGAGCTGGAAGTGGTCGGAATCGGGCCCTTGCCTTCCAGATGCAGTTTCTTGACGTTGGATTGGGTAACGCCAAGGAAATAGGCGACCTCCGCCAGCGAGAAGGAGCGCAGGCTCTTCAGCGCATTTGGCGGATAGTGCTCGACCCGGAGCATGTTAAGCTTGTCCGAGATCAACTCCCCCTGCTGGAGGATGGTCTCGTGAAAGCTGAATGCCTCCAGATCCTGGTTTGAGATCGACATGTTCATCGACTACGATTCTCGGAATAACGCTTTTTCGCATGAAACAACATTTCAAGCGGGAATTATGCCCGATTCTCGCGGAGCGGCAATGAATTTTAGGTTAATGAAAGGTTAACGCCGAAATAGTGTCTCGAATCACCTCCGGCACGGCCTGTTTCGATTCTATCTTTTTGTATTATCGCTGGTTTTTTGCGGTTTGCACGGCTGTCAAAACGCCGGCTGAGGCAGGCGAGAAAAATAAAAGATTTAGGTCGCTGCCTATTGACGGGAATCGAAGTCTGATTCCCGGAGATTCTATCCTCTCCAAAGCAAATATCTCGAGACGAGCGCAGCGCGCTGTGCTTGCGATGGTCAAAGGGCCGGCGATTTCAGGAATGGCGATCTGCAGCTCGCACCAATGCCGATCGATTACGGGTGCTCAGGCGGGGCTTGTGAGCTTTCCTTGGCAGGGCGCGGGTATCCTGTGTGGAAAAGGGGAACGGTCTACCCTGGGGCTCGACTTCTGGCTGCGATGCCAATCTCGGACCCCAGGATGGAATGGGAGTGCCCGAAGCCTCGCATGGAGTTCGGGGCAGCTCCCTGCGATGTCCCCGGCCGATCGATCGCCAATGGGCTAAGGTTGTCGCCGGGCCTGACAGCGCCGCCGGGGCCGTCGTTGCAACCCAGTACTACAGTTGCGTTTGTGCGTTTGCGTGGAGGCGCACTGGATATAGGGAGTATCATCCCCGCTCCATCGGGTGATGGAGCGGAGCTGACTTCCTGGCGGCCGGCGCTTCGTTTCCGAGGTGTCAGACTGAGGCTGCGACCTGCAAGCCCCAGGCGAAAATCGCAACCGTCGTATCAGGCCTGCGTTTCGGAAAAGGGCCGAAGGGGGAGGGAGCGGCGTCGGGTGCCCGATGACGCGAGGGGCGTGCCGCCGGGGGCCGGGCCTGGGCGGCAGATTCCGTGCTTGTCGAGCCTCTGCTCGATCAGCGGAGTATCAACTCTCCTCAAACAGGATCGTCGAGGACGGCAGCGACGATGGCCTCTGGCGCATCTTCCTGAACCAGGTGGCCAGCCCGGGGCACTGCGATGAGGGCGCCGTCGGTGAGGCGTTCGGCTAGCTTGCGTCCCTGGGCGATGGGAATCCAGGCGTCGTCCTCTCCCCAGATGATGCGGGTCGGAAAGTCCGGGCGCCGATAGCGAGCCTCAACCTCCTCGATATAGCGCTGGCTCATCTGCGCGATCTGGCGATAGAAGCCGCTCTGGCCGATGCCGCCCAGCCAGGGATCGCGATAGATCGATAGAGCCTCCTCGCTCAAGGGCTGCGCGACCGCGTTGCCGATATAGGCCGAGACGAGGGCATGGTGAGCATAGGCCGGCAATCCCGCAAAGGCGGCTTCATGGTGGCCGACATGCCGGACGAAGGGAGATCCCTGCGGTGCGATCGCGACGGGATCGACTAGGGTCAGGTCGGAAAAGGCGACATCGTCGAGGAAATGCGTGCGCAGAGCAGTGGCGCCGCCGAAATCATGGGCGAGCACCTGAGGCCGCTCCAGACCCCATTCGCGCAGCATGGCGCCGAGAAGCCGGTTCTGCATGCCGAGTGAGACATCCCTGTCCGGCATGTCGGATTGGCCGTAGCCGAGCAGGTCGTAGAAGAAGATCCGTCGCCTGCGGGCGAGCCAGGGAGCGATGCGGCGCCAGACCTGCGACGAAAAGGGGGTGCCATGCACCAGCACCATAGAGGGACCATCGCCCAGCATACCCCAGGCGATCTGGCTGCCTTCAAAGGTGAAACGGTTGGTAAGCTCCAGCATGGCGCTTCTCCAGAATAACCTCTTTATTGGAATTATAGGTTAGGCTGGATTTTCGAGAGCGCAACCGCTAAATTCAAAATAATGGTTATTCCCGAGTCTCAGAGCCGATTTGCCCAAGGGTGGAGCGAAGCCGATTATGTCGGCGGCCATCCCGTGCTTGATTTCATCAACACCGTTGCCGACACCGGCAAGACCCGCCTGGATGACAAGATCGGCAGTTGGGAGGCGCTTCGTCATTGGGCCGACGGGGCAGGGCTGCTGTCGAAGCAGGAACTCTCCGCATTCCTGCAGGATCCGTCGCTCGACGATGAAGGTGCGTTGGTCCGGCTGCATGACCTGCGGGAGCAGGCTTATGCGGGAATGCTTGGCCTATCTGGCCTTGCGGAGCCGGCTCGCCAAGGCATGGAGCATGTCGAACGGGCGATCCGCGATGCCTTGGGACGAGGCGCTTTCCGGGAGGAGGGGAGGCGATTCCGCTGGCGGCCGGACGTGGACAGTTCCGAGCGCTGGCTGGACGCCATTGCCTTGGCCCTCGAGGAGTTCTTGCGCAGCGAAGACGTCGCGCGCCTGCGGCAATGCAGCCGCTGCACCTGGCTCTTCATCGATCGCGGGCGGGGCGCGGGCCGACGCTGGTGCGACATGCGCACCTGCGGCAATCGTGCCAAGGCCGAGGCTTTTCGCTGCCGGTGATTGCTATTGGTAGTCGGCTATCGATATCATTTCATCGAGATAAGGAATGATTCTCCCAACGCTTCTCGCCGCCGGCCTGCGTCGTCATGATTCTGCGGTTTCCCGGGCGAATGGCCCAATGAAAAGGGCTCGGCGCAAGCCGAGCCCTCATGGTTTGACGCTGTACTGAGAGACTTAGAACACACGCCGTATGCGAATGCCGGCCTGCCAGATATTGGGCGTGGCCTTGGTATTGGTGACCGTGGTGGTGGTCTCCCCGTCGGTCGTGGTGGTGCTGCTCGAACCCAGGTTGAAGTCAGCCCGGGTGTAAGCGACTTCGGCGCCGATGGTAAGGCCCTTGACGATCGTGTAGGTGAGGTTGGCGGCGACCGTGAATTCCTTGTCGAAGGATTTCTTGCCGGCGAAGCCGAGCAGGTCGTCGTAGCGAACGTCGATATAGCTGGCCACGAGGTTGGCGTTCAGGACGGGCGTGATGTTGCCGCCGAGTTCGCCGACCACCGACCAGCCCTTGCCGGCGCGGAAGGTGCTGTTCGAGCCGAAATAATAGTCGCTGTAGTTGTTGAAGATGCTGTTGCCGGCACCGAGATAGTCGAGGGCGCCATCGGCATACTGGCCTTCAACGATGAAGTGCCCGCCATCGATGAAGGGCAGCTTCAGCAGGCCCGTGCCGCCCACGGCCCAGCCATATTTCTGTTTGTGAGGAATATAGTCGGGGTCGGTGGCCAAGAGCGGAACACCATTGGCGTCGACGGCCTCGGCCGAGCGGAACTGGTGGCCTGCGGCCTGGATGGCGACCGAACCCCAGCTCTGATCCCAGCGCAGTTGGCCGACCACGTCAGGCACCTGCTGGCCGCCCTGTTTCACCGCGACGTTGGAACGATGATCACGGCCGTCTTCGACCGACAGCGTGGCGCTGAAGCCGCCCCCGAACTGCGCGGTGTAGGCGAGCAGGTTGACGGTGTTGCTCTCGGCATAATAGGGCGCCCAGATGGTGTCGCCATATTCGTTGTCATAGAAGCCGAAGAACGAATGGGCATAACCGGCCGTCAGGCCACCGAACTGGATGAAGGCCTTGTCGATGGTGAAGGTGTTGCCATTATAGATGCCGCCGCGGCCCTGATGGCTGATCGGATGCGAGTCGGCATCGATCTGGAAGTAGGAGCGCAGCAGGCCCCAATCGGTCTGGGTGCGGGCATCGAACCAGATACGAGCTTGGGTGTTGAAGGCCGTACGATCGTTGTTGCGACCCCACTTGAAGTTCCCGCGTGTAACCGTGGGTGTTCCTCCGTTGACGGTCGTCTCGACGCGACCGCTGCCGCTGCCGCCGAAACCGCGATAGTCGGCGCGGATCTCACCGCCGATCTTCAGGCAGGTGTCGGTGCCGGGAATGTAGAAGAAACCCGGGCCAAAGGCCGTGCAGACCTTCACATATTCGACGGCCTCGCCCTTGGTCATGGGCAGGTCGGCAGCCTGGGCAGCGCCGACGACGGCGATGCCGGCAATGGTTCCTAGAAGCAGAGATTTGGTCGTCATGCGACTCCCCCGTTGAGGTTGTTACCGGGGGTGAGCTTGCGATACTTCCCGAGTCATCGCAAAAAGAATCCGATACATGTGTCAGTCGATTTCGCTGTTTTAGGTGATTGTGTAACAAAAAGGCCACAATCTTCTCAGTGTCGATAGAAAAATTGGAAGTCTACATTTTAAAATTACAACCAGTTTTTTGAAATTACATTACTAAAATCGCCTTTTAGTTGCATAGTAATCAAAGATAATTACACGTGATATCTATATGATCGGAGCTCAATGCAACCTTGCGCTTGTGGCGCGGACGCCGGTGATTCCCTAATATTCCCTCGGGTTCGCGAGACCCTGAGCTATTGGAGCCCGGCCAGGAATTGACCTCCCTGGTCGGGTTTCGCTTTGAGGGGCACGCGCGGGGCCTTGTGGAGGGCACATGGCTCGAGGACTGCGCACAGGGGCTCGCCAAACCGCCTGGCGCGGGCCTCGCTCCCTCGTGGTGAATGCGAGATAGGCCTTGCTGGCCCATTGGGGGATGATTGGAGCGGAAGCTTCTGGGCCAAGCTTCGCCACGCCCGCCGCCAGCGTGCCCTTGGAAAAGGCCGTCCCCGCTTTATCGTGGGCCGGGTGGCCATTGCCGGCCGATGGCAGCCAGCCCCGAGATTAGAGCGTCGAGGTTCTTGCCCCCGGCAGTGATTTTCTGATTGGACTTGTAGCAGGCATATTCAACCCGTTCATCCTCGAAGACATCGATCTCCAGCCGGTTTTCCTCGACCGTGACCGTCAGGGTGACGGAATTGGAACCCAGACGGTCCATCATGAACCAGAGGCGATGCCGTTCCAGTGTTCGCAGCAATGAATAGAGCTTGTGAGTCATGGGCGCTTCCGGTCCGCGCGGCAGGCGGTTGATCGCGAGGGCTCGCTACGCCGGGCTGTCCATTCGCGACGAGGATAAATGAACGGCACCGGCGGAGGGGGCAAATAAACTGGCTAACGAACTTGACGGGCGGCGATGGAGGCTTCCGGCGCTGCGCGAGAGCGGGCAGGCGGGAACTGCAAGGCATTCGTTCTCGCAACGACTTCGGTACGGCTACGAGCCTTCAGCCGGCGCAGAATGTTGCGGACGTGTACTCTTACGGTGAACTCGCTCATCCCGAGTTCGCGGGCAATGTCCTTGTTGGCCGAGCCCTTGCGCAATTCGACGACGATTTCGATCTGCCTGGGGGTCAGCACAGCCTGCGGGGGCCGCTCGCCTTCGCCAGGATCAGGCGTAGCGGCTTTCCTTTGGACCGCCTCCAGGAGAGGCGTGAACAACCCGCCTCGGCGGACGAGGCGGGCCGCAAAGATGACATTGTCGATCGTCGATTCCGAGGGTACGACACCTTTTGCACCCTGCTT
This sequence comes from Labrys sp. WJW, assembly GCF_001676615.1. Taxonomy (GTDB): domain Bacteria; phylum Pseudomonadota; class Alphaproteobacteria; order Rhizobiales; family Labraceae; genus Labrys; species Labrys sedimenti. The sequence continues at coordinate 137,232 of NZ_LYXZ01000022.1, forward strand.
GAGAAGCGCGATCAGCATGGCCTGGGTGGTAATGTCGGCGAGGACGAGAATGCGGGCCGCAGGTGCTGTCTCGAGTATTGCCCCGATGTCTTTGCCGATTGCCGCGATGCTGGGGGAATGCTCCGAAGCGACGAGAAGAACGTCGGTGGCACGAAGGGGCGCGGCCGCCCAGGCCTCGACATCCCTGAAGCCCTCCACCGCAAGAGCGGTCTCCGACGCCGCGAGGCAGCGCATCAAGGCCGTGCGGTGGAGGCCGCAACCGCCGATCAGGTCGATGGAAATAGGCGGTATGTTGGTGCGCGTGACAGCGTCGCTGCGTTCAGTGAGGCCATAGGTGCCGAAGGTTCGTTCAGCCTGCAGGGCATGCAAGCAACGTCCCTCGTCCACGCGAACCCCGATTAGAATCTCTGTCGGAGATAAGGTCATGCGGGCTTTGAAACCATCCTGGTGTTTCCTCCGGCAGATCAGTCCGACAGTGCGGCTCGCCCCCAAGCCAATTATCTCAATCGAGGATTGCACTCCCTCCACCGTGGCATCACATCTATACCGGCTTTTTTTACTGAATGTTTCTGCCTGTATTATACGTTGGTATGATGGTGAGCCGACAGAGCTCCGCTCACTGGCATTTACAGCTGCCAGGTCCGCCCTCGTCGTGTCGATCTTCGGACGGCTCCATACCTGGAGAGGACGGAGCCCACTCACTATCCGGGCCCTTCCTTTCGTACGATCAATTGAGGTATCAACATACAGTCTCGACAGGCGCAAAAAGATCGCGCCCCCCACAGGGCAGCGCGTGGATCGCGGACAGGCGCGCATCGCAATCCCGTCATACTTGTCACTCGCAGCGTTCGGACATCCGGCATTAACCTGGTTGCCATCGATAGAGGCCAGGGAAGGTGAGAACGATGATCGATGACGGCACTGCAGCTCGGCTCGGAGCTCCCGAAATAGTCGATCGGGATATTTTCCACGCGAAGATAGAGGCGTTGCGGATCAGGGAAAAGGCTCACACCCGGGAAGGTGATGCCATCGCCGCAGCCCGCCGACGGCTGCCCATGGTCACGGTGGATGGGGCAATCCCGCTCATCGGTACCCAGGGGGCGGTGACCTTGCTGGATACCTTCGAAGGGCGCCGCATGCTCATCGCCTATTACTTCATGTGGCATGCCGGCCATCCCGCGCCGGAGCAATGCGAAGGCTGCACCTGGGTCACGTCGCAGGTCCGGGAACTGTCCTATGTGCATTCGCGCGATGTCACCTATGCCACCTTCTGCCAGGGCCCTTACGCGGAAAGTGCCCGCTACCGGGATTTCATGGGCTGGCAGATGCCCTGGTACTCGGCGCCTCGTGCCTCGCTCGATACGCTCCTGGTCGGGCGCCGGGTAGGGCTGATGTACATCGTCTGCTATCTGCGGCAGGGATCGCACGTCTTCGAGACCTACTGGACGACGTGGCGGGGGGTCGAGGCGATGGACAACAATTACCGGCTGCTCGATTTGACTGTCTATGGACGGCAGGAGGCGTGGGAGGACTCGCCTGCCGGATGGCCGCGACCGCTCGAAGGGGTCGGCAGGATGCGTGTCGATGGGCGACCCACCGCCCAGTGGTCGCGCCTCGAGGCCGGCTATTCCGATGATCTCGGTTTTTCTGGGCATTGAGGCCGCTTGTTGCTGGGGGCGGCGTGATCCTCTCGGGGCAGTCCGGGTAGGATCTCACCCATCCGATGGGGTGCGGCAGGCTCTGAAAGTGTAGGGGGCGTCCAACGCCCTCAGGCTCGTGAATCTATCCCGACAGGTGTTGTGAGCAGGAGGCCCCCCGACCGATCATCACCCTCGAAAGCAACCGGCAGGCTCAGGACCCGCCGCACATTTCGGGAGGATTTAGATGGCCGGCTTCACCCAGCTTTTCGTTCCAGGACCGACCAATGTTCCGGAGGTCGTCCGCCAGGCGATGAACATGCCGATGGAGGACATGCGCGCACCTGACTATCCGGCCTTCACCCGCGGTCTGTTCGCCGACCTGATGAAGGTGTTCCGCAACGAGACCGGCCGCGTCTTCATTTTCCCGTCTTCGGGCACGGGTGCCTGGGAATCGGCGATCACCAATACGCTCAGCCCGGGTGACCGCGTGCTGATGTCGCGCTTCGGCCAGTTCTCGCATCTGTGGGTCGACATGTGCGAGCGCTTCGGCCTCGACGTCGATGTGGTCGATGTCGAATGGGGCACCGGCTGCCCCGTCGAGATCTACGCGGAGCGGCTTCTCCAGGACAAGGAGCATCGCATCAAGGCTGTCTTCGTCACGCATAATGAAACGGCCACCGGCGTGACCAGCGATGTCGCCGGCGTGCGGGCCGCTCTCAACGCGGCCAAGCATCCGGCCCTGCTCTTTGCCGACGGCGTCTCCTCGATCGGCTCGATCGATTTCCGCCAGGAGGATTGGGGCGTCGATTGTGCCGTCTCCGGTTCGCAGAAGGGCTTCATGCTGCCGCCAGGCCTGGGCTTCCTGTCGGTCAGCCAGAAAGCCCTCGCAGCCGCCAAGACGGCCGGGCACAAGCGCTGCTACTTCTCCTTCGAGGACCAGATTCGCGCCAACGACACCGGCTATTTCCCCTATACGCCGGCGGTTCAACTCCTGCGCGGGCTTCGCGTCGCCCTCGATCTCCTCCATGAGGAAGGCCTCGAGGCTGTCTTCGAGCGTCACAACCGCCTGGCCACCGGCGTGCGCAAGGCGGTGGAGGCCTGGGGGCTGAAGCTCTGCGCCAAGGAAGCCAAGTGGAATTCCGACACGGTCAGCGCAGTCCTGGTGCCCGAAGGCATCGACAGTGCCGAGATCGTGCGGCGGGCCCACTACGGCTACCAGACCTCCCTCGGGGTCGGTCTCAACAAAGTTGCCGGCAAAGTATTCCGGATCGGGCATCTCGGCTGGGTCAACGACGTGATGATGTGCGGTGCGATCTCGGCAGCCGAAATGGCGCTGCGCGATTGCGGCGTGAAGGTCCAGCCCGGATCCGGCGTAGGCGCGGCCCTCGAGCACTATCGCCTGTCGGCTCAGCCGAGCCTGGCCAAGGCTGCCTAAGACGCAACTCGGCCCTCCTCATCGAGGGGAGGGCGAAGACTCGCTCCATAAAGATCAAAGCCAGTGCCAACGGGTCGTGCCCACGTTCGAAGATGCGGCAGCCCGGAGGGAGGAACATCATGAGCCACACCATCCATCACCTGCGAAAACTGCGCCTGCAGCGTAGCGAACTCGCGGTACCGGGCTCCAATCCGGACATGATCCGCAAGGCCGCCGACGGCGAGGCCGACTACATCTTCCTTGATATCGAGGATGCGGTTGCCCCGCCGGACAAGGAGCGGGCGCGCAAGAACATCATCGAGGCCCTCAACGAGATCGACTGGCGCGCGCGTGGCAAGACTATCTCCGTGCGCATCAATGGCCTCGATACGCATTACATGTATCGCGACGTCGTCGACGTGATGGAGCAGGCGGGTGACCGGCTCGACACCATCCTGGTGCCCAAGGTCGGCGTGCCGGCCGATCTCTACATGGTCGAGGCCATGGTCAACCAGATCGAGACCGCCAAGGGGTTCAAGACCCGCGTCGGGTTGGAAGGCCTGATCGAGACGGCGCTCGGCATGGCCAATGTCGAGGCGATCGCTGCCTATGGCGGCCGGCTCGAGGCGCTGCATTTCGGCGTTGCCGACTATGCGGCGAGCTGCAAGGCGCGCACCGTCTCGATCGGTGGCCTCAATCCCGATTATCCCGGCGACCAGTGGCATGCTGCCCTGTCGCGCATGACGGTGGCCTGCCGTGCCTATGGCCTGCGCGCCATCGACGGCCCGTTCGGCGACTTCTCCGATCCCGAGGCCTATATCGCCGCGGCCAGGCGCGCCGCCGCCCTCGGCATCGAAGGCAAATGGGCGATCCACCCTACGCAGATCGCGCTTGCCAATGAGGTGTTCTCGCCGCCCGAAAAGGAAGTGAACCGTGCCCGCCGCATCATCGAGATGCTCCGGGAAGCCGAGGAGCAGGGCAAGGGTGCCGCCGCCCTCGACGGTAAGATGATCGATGCCGCGTCCGAACGCATGGCCCGCAACGTCCTGGTCATGCACGAAGCCATCCAACAGTCCACCCAGCCGCGCGCCGGCCTGCCCAACTGACGAGGTACCCTTATGGACATCCATGAATACCAGGCCAAGGAACTGCTCTCGCGCTATTCGGTGCAGATTCCGCGCGGTGGACTTGCCTACAGCCCCGAGCAGGCGACCTATCGCGCCAGCGAGATCGGCGGCGACAAATGGGTGGTCAAGGCCCAGATTCATTCCGGCGCCCGCGGCAAGGCCGGCGGCATCCGCATCTGCAAGTCCGACGGCGAAGTATCGGATGCCGCGGAGGCCATGCTCGGACGCAAGCTTGTCACGCACCAGACCGGCCCGAAGGGCAAGCTCGTCTCGCGCCTCTATGTCGAGGAAACCGTCGACATCCGCCAGGAGCTCTATCTCGGCATCGTGCTCGATCGCAAATCCGAGCGCGTGATGATCGTGGCCTCGGCTTCCGGCGGCATGGAGATCGAGGAAATCGCCGAGAAGCAGCCTGACTCCATCATCCGCGCCATCGTCGATCCCGGTGCAGGCATGCAGCAGTTCCAGGCCCGCGAGATCGCCTTCGGCCTCGGGCTGGAGAACAACATGATCGGCAAGGCGGTCGACACTCTCTTGGGCTGCTACCGCGTCTTCCGCGACTACGACGCCTCGATGCTGGAGATCAACCCGCTCGTCGTCACCCGCGACGGTAACCTGATCGCCCTCGATGCCAAGATGTCCTTCGACGAGAATGCGCTGTTCCGCCGTGCCGAGATTTCGGAGCTGCGCGACAAGTCGCAGGAAGATCCGCGCGAGACCTTTGCCTCCGATCGCGGCCTGTCCTATGTCGGGCTCGATGGCAATATCGGCTGCATCATCAACGGTGCAGGCCTGGCCATGGCCACCATGGACATGATCAAGATCGCGGGTGGCGAGCCGGCAAACTTCCTCGACATCGGTGGCGGTGCTTCGCCCGAGCGGGTCGCCAAGGCGTTCCGTGCCGTGCTGGCCGACAAGAATGTCGAGACCATCCTGGTCAACATCTTCGCCGGCATCAATCGCTGCGACTGGGTGGCCGAGGGCGTGGTCAAGGCGATGCGCGAGGTCGGCGTGAACGTGCCCCTGGTGGTACGCCTGGCCGGCACCAATGTCGAAGAGGGACGGCGCATCCTCGCCGAGTCCGGTGAGAAGGTGATCGTGGCCGAGACCCTGGCGGAAGCGGCCGAAAAATCGGTCGAGGCGATGCAGGCTTTTGCCAAAACCAAGAAGCATTGAGGGGGAAACGAAATGGCAGTTCTGTTGAACCGCAAGACGCGCGTCATCGTCCAGGGCCTGACCGGCAAGATCGGTTCCTTCCACGCCCAGGACATGAAGCGCTATGGCACCAATGTCGTCGGCGGCGTTACCCCCGGCAAGGGGGGCCAGGAGCATCACGGCATTCCGGTCTTCAACACGGTCAAGGGCGCCGTGCGCGAGACGGGTGCCGAGGCTTCGATCGTGTTCGTGCCGCCGCCCTTCGCGGCCGATTCCATCATGGAAGCCGCCGATGCCGGCTTGAAGTTCTGCGTCTGCATCACCGACGGCATTCCCTCCCAGGACATGATGCGGGTGAAGCGCTATATGCGCCGCTTCCGCTACGAGGACCGCATGCGCCTGATCGGCCCCAACTGCGCCGGCGTCATCACGCCCGGCCAGGCGCTGATGGGCATCATGCCCGGCAATATCTATCTGCCGGGCCGGGTCGGCATCGTCGGCCGCTCGGGTACGCTCGGCTATGAGGCGGCCTCGCAGATGAAGGCACTGGGCATCGGTGTTTCCACCAGCGTCGGCATCGGCGGCGACCCGATCAACGGCTCGTCCTTCAAGGACATCCTGAAGCTCTTCGAGGAAGATCCGGACACCGACGCCGTGGTGATGATCGGCGAGATCGGCGGGCCGCAGGAAGCGGAAGCCGCCGAATGGGCCAAGCATCACATGCGCAAGCCGCTGATCGCCTATATCGCCGGCCTGTCCGCACCCAAGGGCAAGCGCATGGGCCATGCCGGGGCCATCATCTCCGCCTTCGGCGAGTCGGCCCAGGAAAAGGTCGAAATCCTGCGCGATGCCGGTGTCGCGATCGTGCCGACGCCGGCCGAATTCGGGCCGACCGTGGCAGGCGTGCTGGAAAGCAGGAAGGCGGCCTGATCGGCAAGGTCACGCCGTCCCTCCACCCCTCCGCACTTGCAAAGCAAAGTGCGGGCCTCTCCCCGTAAGAGCGGTGTGGGAGGACTTCCACCGGGCATTTCATGCCGAAATGCCCGGCATCCCGCTCGACGGCTGGGCGAGATCAAAGGCGAGAGGGTCGATTACCACGTCTGTGTCTCCTCGCCTCGTTCTCACGGGGAGAGGTAAGGTGAGGGGCGCGCGGCCCTGCTGTCCCGCCGATCGCAAGGAGTGATCATGAAACCTCGGATTCTCGTGACGCGGCGCTGGCCTGAAGCGGTCGAACGCATCCTTGCCGACAGGTTCGACACGACATTCAATCAGGACGACACGCCGCTGACCGCATCGCAGCTGAGCGATGCGTTCAGGCAGTTCGATGCAGTCTTGCCAACGGTCAGCGACAAGCTGCCGGCCTCGGTCTTTCCCGAGGCGGATGTGCGGACCAAGCTCCTCGCCAATTTCGGCGTCGGCTTCAGCCATATCGACATTGACGCGGCGCGTGCCCGCGGCATGACGGTGACCAATACACCGGGCGTCCTCACCGACTGTACCGCCGATATCGCCCTCAGCCTGCTCCTTGCCGTGGCGCGACGGGCAGGGGAGGGGGAGCGCCAATTGCGGGCCGGAGAGTGGGCGGGCTGGTGCCCCACCCACATGATCGGCGCCAAGGTAAGCGGCAAGACCATCGGCATCATTGGCATGGGGCGGATCGGCAAGGCAACGGCCAGGCGGGCCCATTTCGGCTTCGACATGAAGGTCGTGTTCTACAACCGCTCGAAGGTCGACGACGAGACGACCCGCGCCATGGGCGCGCGACAGCTGGCAAGCGTGGAGGAGGTGCTGGCCGAGGCGGATTTCGTCTCCCTGCATTGCCCGGGTGGCGCAGAGAATCGGCATCTCATCAATGCCGCGAGGTTGCGGGCGATGAAGCCGGGTGCCTTCCTGATCAACACCGCCCGCGGCGACGTTGTCGACCAGCAGGCTCTGGTCGAGGCGCTTGAAAGCGGAACGATCGCAGGCGCGGGGCTCGACGTCTATGACGGCGAACCGGCGGTGCCTGCGGCGCTCCTGCGCCTGGAGAATGTGGTCCTGTTGCCGCATCTCGGCAGTGCCACGGAAGAAACCCGCGTGGCGATGGGCATGCGGGCGGTCGACAACCTCACCGCCTTCTTCGAGGGACGGTCCGTGCCCGACAAGGTTGCGTGACGTATCGGGCGATCTGCCGGAATCGGCAGGAGCGATGCGGCTATAGCGGCTTGTAGCGATGTTAATCCCGGTCCCCGTGGGCCGGGATTTTTCGTGGGCTTCCTGTGTAGGCTGAGACGTTGGCCCTGCCGTCAAACGGCCTCAGTTCATCAACCGTGCAGCTTGATCGCGGTTTCCGCGATCGCGCGGCCCTGATAGGCTGCGCCCGCCAGTTCGTTCTCGCTCGGCTGGCGGCTGCCGTCGCCACCGGTGATGGTGGTGGCGCCGTAGGGAGCGCCGCCGGTGACCTCGTCGAGCCTCATCTGCCCGGCAAAGCCATAGTTGAGACCGACGATCGTCATGCCGAAATGCAGGAGATTGGTGATGATCGAGAACAGGGTGGTCTCCTGGCCTCCATGCTGGGTCGCACTCGAGGTGAAGGCGCCACCAACCTTGCCGTTCAGCGCGCCCTTGGCCCAGAGGCCGCCCGCCTGGTCGAGGAAGTTCGCCATTTGCGAGGACATCCGGCCGAAGCGGGTGCCGGTGCCGACGACGATGGCATCATAATCGGCGAGCTCCTCGATCTTGGCGATCGGTGCGGCCTGATCAAGCTTGTAGTGCGATGCCTTGGCGACCGCCTCCGGCACCAGTTCAGGCACGCGCTTGACGTCGACGATAGCCCCAGCCTCACGTGCGCCCGCCGCAACTGCGTTGGCCATCGCCTCGATATGACCATAGGCGGAGTAATAGAGTACGAGAACCTTTGCCATCGATATCTCCTCTCGATCCAGCGACCTGACTTGTCTGGGCTATTTGCGGTTCGGTTGGGCAGCCGCGCGATTTCCCTGATGAAGGTTCGTTCCCTGCCTCAAGGAAGATAGGCAAAGATACCGGAAGGAGAGCTGTCGAACAGCAAAATCGTGCCTGAGGCGACGACGACCGGGGCAAAAGAGGCAGCATCGGGCAGACCGCGTGCTGTCAAGCCCGGGACGAACTTGGCCTCGCTGCCTTGCGGTTTCAGGATTCGCCGGACGACGAAGACCGCCAGCCGATCACCGATCAGCCGAACGGGTTCTGCTGCGCCGGCAAGGGATGCCCGTTCAGCTGGCTTTCTCGTGGCTGACCGCCTGGATTCTTTCCCAGACTTGTCCGGACCGGGGAATGTCGAGGTCGAAGATCGTATGGAACATCTCAGCGAGATGGTCCGCGCTCGTGATGCGCTGTTCGCTGACGCTGGCTGCCGTCACACTGCTCAGGCAGTCGTTCTTCAGGGCGACATAGCCATCCTCGGTATGCCGCAGGATCGCCAGCGCGTTTGTGAACGGCGAGCCGGGATCCTGCGTCAGCCAGCCCAGCGTGGCTGCTATGGCGGCCTCGTCGCTGTGATCGGGCCGGAAATCGAAGCTGTGTGCGAGGCCATTGGCATGGTTGCTGAAACGCAGCCAGCCATCGTCCGTCGACACGATCGAAAAATCGAAGCCGCGCTGGCGGATCGGCCCGGCGGTAAGCGGTACGGGTTCGATGATGCCGTCCGCCAGGCCGACCTCGGCAAGGTATGGTCGGTCGAGATCGACACGCAGTGTGAGATGGTTGCCGATGGCGACATCGCCCAATATTGCGCGGTTGACGCCGCCGCACAGGCGGGTGACGCGGAAACCGAGTGCGGCCAGTGCCGCGCCGAACAGACCGTTCATTTCGTAGCACCAGCCGCCGCGCCTGCCCTCCACCATCTTGGCGAAGGCGGCGGCCGGCGCGATCGAGGACGGCCATCCCATGAAAGCATCCAGCGCCTCCCAGGTGAAGGCCGTGAGATGGGCGCGGTGAAGTCTCGTCAAGCCGTTGGCATCGAGGGAAACCGGCCGGGTCACCCCGATTCTGATGAGATAGGCATCCAGCTGGGCTGACGTCAGGGCCATTCCATTGTCGCTGGCAGGGACGTGTTTCATCCTTCGGTTCCTTTCGATGGACCGTTTTCGAGGTTTGCGAGATCGTGTTTCAGGGGCCCCGTTGCGGGATCGCCGCGTCGTCAGGCGTCATCAGGGCCGGCCTGTCTCATTTGGCCGGCGGCTTCGGCAATGAAGAATAGGTCTCCGCGGGCATGACGGCGAACACGAAGGTGCTGGGCTTCTCGGAGGGACCAAAGGGGCCTGCGACCTTGTTGGAGACCGGCTTGATGCTCTTCAAATAGGCCGCAATCGCTTCGGCATCCGCGCTGCTGAGGTGTGAGAAGGCTTCAAAGGGCATGACCGGCGCAAGCCCGCGCCCGTCGGGACGCTTGCCGGTCGTGATCGCAGTCACGATCTGCTGAATGCTCCAATTGCCGATACCCGTCTCCTTGTCGGGTGTCAGGTTTGGGCCGGCAAAAACGCCGAGGCCCGGTATGGCAAAGCCGACGTCCGAACCACCGAGATAGCGGCCTCTATCCGGATGGCCGAGGAAAGTTCCGGGCGTGTGACAATCCGAGCAGCCTGCGACGGTCACCAGATATTTGCCCCGCTCGATGGATGACTGCGCCTGCGCCTCAATGGAGAATGCGCCGAATGCGATGGCAAGTGCGAACAGGAGCATAAGAACGGGGAAGACCGGGACGACATTCCTGGGCCGGAAGGAGGCGGCGGGAAGCCCTTCGGCGCCGAGTGCCTTTCCGGTCGCGATGGAGAGGAGGACGGTGGCGAAGGTAGTCAGAAGGCGCTTCATGGCTTGAGCTCCGTTCGAAAGGGTGGGCCGGATACCTTGCCTATGGGCGAGTTGGCACAAGGCTCCGCCGTTCGCCGGTGCGGAGGGCAACGGCGTTCGGTAGTGCAGGAAGGAGCGACCGGGCAGTGGCCGGCGCTTCCGCTGCGATCAGCGGCCGCTGGTCACGCGGCGGACAGGGTTCTTCGGGAAGGGCTCAGTGCGAAATCCTCGATTTCGGCGACGAGCCGCGCAGGCCCCGGGCCTTCCCGGGCGATGGCACGCCCGAGTGCCGAAGCCCGCTCGGCGAAACTCGGCTCGGAGAGGACACGCCGTACGGCCTCAGCGAGCCTTTGCGGGGATATTGAAGGATCCAGGTGCAAGCCAGCGCCGTGATAGTCCACACGCGCGGCATTGTCGTTCTGATCGCGCCCCATCGGGAGGACGACGAGGGGGACGCCATGGTGCAGCGATCGCATGACCGTGCCGTGCCCGCCATGCGTGACGACGGCGCTGGCCTTGGTCAGGATGTCGTCATGCACGGCATTGGCAAGGATCGTGACATTCGCCGATGATTGCAGGCGAAGCCCCTCGAGTGCCTTGCCGAGGGTGACGACCACCTCGATCGGCTCGCCGGCCAAGCCGGATATCACCCGCTGGAGCACTTCGGCCTGCCCCTGGTTGGTGGTGCTGAATGAGACGAGCACGAGAGGCCGCACCTTGTGCGCAGGCTGCCTCGTCCAGCGTTCGCAGGCCCAACTCGGCAGCTCCAGAAGCGGCCCGACATAGCGCACATGGTCCGGCAGGCGCTCGGCGGGGAAATCGAAGGCGGCGCTACTGGCAAGCAGATAGCGGCCGGCGCTCAAGGGCTGTTCGCGGACATGGGCCAGCGGCGCGGCACCGAAATGTGCGCGGGCGGCATTGAGGCAAGGCAGGAAACCGTCCCAGGCTTGCTCGACCATGGCCGAAACGTCGGCGTCGCGAGCCCGGTCCGCCGCCGAAAGGGCAGGCTGAAAGCCTGGACCGAAGGGGGGGTGGCCGGGCAGGGGCCAGAGTGAGATGTTGCTTGCGAGCAGGGCCGTCGGAAGCTTCGCAATTTCGCCCGCGAGCATGCTGCCGAACAGCAGATCCGAACCGAGAAGCATATCGGCCGGCTCCGTCGCCAGGACTTCGAGAATATCCTCTGCATAGGATCGCGCTGGCCCGACGAAGATCCGTTCGCACCCTCTTTGAAAGCCAGCCATGGCATTGGCGGTTTCCCAATCCCGTATGAAGCAGCTTTCGAAGGAGCGATCCGAACGGTTCGGCGCGCGCTTCCATGGCAAAAAGCGAACACCCGCCTCGAGCGCCTCCGCTCTCATCGTGTCATCGGCGATGAAGCGCACGTCGTGACCCCGGTCGGCGAGGGCACGTATGGCTGCGAGCGTCGGCGGCACGTTGCCGCCGCCTTCCCAGCCGACTGCCAGGATGCGCAGATGCGGCTCCGCATCCACCGTCTTTGTCATTGCCGTGGTCCTTTCTCGATGGAGACCGGATCAATTCACCTGAACGTATTTTGCTTCAGTCCTCGCGCAGCAGGCGCTCGATCGCTTGCGTCATGAGCCGATGTGTATTCGCCGCCGAATGTCCCTGCGCGCGGCGCAGCAGGTGCCAGATCCAGACATCGGTCTGGGCCAGCAACTGCGCCAGCCGATCCCCGCGCGCCTCGTCGTCGAGCTTGTCGAGCCAGGCCTTGAACATGTCCCCGATCCACTCGCGATGACCTTTGCGCCCTCGATCGAGGACGGCGGCGAACTCGGGAATGCGCGTTTCCTGCCCGAGTGTCCGCACGAGGATGTCGCCGGTGCGTTCATAGTCGTCCATCAGGAGCGTGACGATACCGGCCACGCTTTCTGCCGGCGCGCGCCACCGCTGGGCCCGGATCGAGACATCCATCTGGGCCGCCATGGCACTGAGCACGCCGGTTTTGCTCCCGAAGCGCCGTATCACGGTCTGGCGGGTGGTGCCGGCCGCGACGGCGATGTCGTCGAGAGTGATCTCGTCGAACCAACGCTCCGCGAGGAGCGTGGTCAAGGCGTCGACGATCTGCTGCTCGGTATCCTGAACCGCGCTGGCGCGCGCCGATTGACGATAGGCTCGCGGAGACATGGCGTCGCTTCCTAATTTTATGTTACAAAGTGTAACGCGAAATTGGAGGGACGTCAACGCGGGTTGATGACATAAGATGATGCAATTTATAGTTGTGCATATCGTGGCCGGCAGAGAGCATGAACTATCCCTGCAGGGAGAATGCCGGCTTCACGCAATCCGGCGAGGAACCGGTCTCGACCTAGGCGTTTCGATCGATGGAACCCCGGTTTTTCACCGTTCCGTCGGCGTCCACCTGTGTTCGAAAGCCCAGCCAGGCGACATTCAGCACGAGTTCGAGGATCTCCTCGCGCCTCGGTCCCGGATGATCGAGCCACCACACGGCGACCGCATGGAGACCTTCCTTCAGAAACGCCGCCGTGCCGTGTCGCTGCCATGACGATTGACTTGGCGCGAAGTCGGTCAGCAGCGCGGCGATGCCGGCGGACGCGCCGGCCTGGACCTCGCGCGAAACTTTCGCCGCGACCCGATCACCCGCCGGAACCGTCAGCAGCACCCGCGCGGCCTCAGGCGATTGCTCGACGAATGCCAGGAAGGCGTCGATCGAACGCCGGAATTTTTGCTCGGGGCTGGTGTCATCCTGCACGATCACCTTGCCCTTGCCGATCAAGCTGTCGCGGATTGACTCGAGCACGGCCAGGAACAGCGCCTGTTTGGAAGGAAAATGATCGTAGAGGACCGGTTTGGTAATCTCCGCACGGGCCGCGATGTCGTCCATTTTCGTGCCGTCATATCCGTCGCGCGCAAATGCGCTCACAGCGGCTTCGATGATCCGGGCCCGCCGTTCTTCCGCACTCAGACGTTTGCGCACCCTTGACTTCATTGCGATCGATACTAACCTACTTTAAAGTAGGTTATCAAGCCGCGAGGTGAGACGATGCGCATCTTAGTTGCGGGCGCGACGGGCGCGGTCGGACGCCGCCTGGTTCCGCGCTTGATCGGCAACGGCCATAGCGTGGTCGGATTGACGCGAACCCCGGCGAAGACCGGCCTCCTGCGAGAACTCGGCGCGGAGCCGGTTGTTGCCGACGCGCTCGATGAGACGGCCATTCGCGCATTGGTCTCTGCTGCGAAGCCGGACGTGATCGTGCATCAGCTGACGGATTTGAAGGGGGCTTCGGACCTGCGCAAATTCGACCGCGTTTTCGCGAGCAGCAATCGGCTGCGCACCACCGGGACTGACCATCTACTTGCAGCCGCGCGCGACTGCGGCGTGAAGCGGTTCGTCGCGCAGAGCTTCTGCGGCTGGCCTTATGCGCGAGTTGGCGGTGATGTGAAAGTCGAGGACGATCCGCTCGACCAGGATCCGCCGCAAGAGCTCCGCGAAACGCTCGATGCGATCCGTTATCTCGAGCACGCCGTCACGACAACGCCCGGCCTGGTTGGTGTCGCGCTTCGCTATGGTGGATTCTATGGCCCCGACACCGGCGTCTTCGATCCAGCCACGATCGAACGGATTCGCAGGCGTCGTATGCCGCTGATCGGTGGCGGCACCGCGTGGTGGTCATTCCTGCATATCGATGATGCAGCGGAGGTAACCGCGCTGGCGGTCGAGCGGGGCGAGGGCATCTACAACATTGTCGACGACGATCCGGCGCCGGTGCACGCTTGGCTCACCGAGATCGCTGCAATGCTCGGCGCAAAACAGCCATTCGGCGTGCCGGCATGGCTTGGCCGCCTTGCCGCCGGGCAGCATATCGTCGTCATGATGACGCAATCGCGTGCGGGATCGAACGCCAAGGCCAAGCGGGAACTCGGCTGGTCGCCGCGCCATCCTTCGTGGCGGCAGGGATTTGCCGAAATCATCCGGAATGGCGCGCAACCGGCCGCCTAGACCGAGACCTATGCCGTCGAGGTGCCAAGAGGTATGAGCTACGGATACGATCCGGCGGCGGCTCTCACGAACGTCGGCATCCTGGATGCGACCATGCTCCGAGCGCCGCAAGAAGGGCCTGGAGCGGATTTTTCCTGCCTAAGGACAAACTATGTTGTGATTTGCGGACAAAGATTGATTCACTGCGCACAACCCATAGGGGAATGAAGCCGCTCCAACACCGTGAAATCAAACAACGCACTGGAATGAAAAAATGTTTCACGGTATGAATATGGACTAAGGCAGGTACCGGATCGTTGTCGTGGCTTGAAGCGCCCCGAAACAGAGAAGGCCCAAAACAGAAGACGTCGGATCAGAGGTGGCGCGCGCCGCAAATCGAGGGGCATATGAACGCCGAGGGGAAAAGCCAGCGTCAAGGCATCGAGGTCGATAGGATGCGGGGAGCTCCGGAAGGCCGGTTCAGGGTGCTGATCGCCGAGCGCAACCCCTTGGTTGTGGCTGCTCTCGGCGACATGATCAAGAATGATGCCCGTTTTGAGCTGGTTGCCAGCGTGCAGTCCGGCGGGGCCTTTCTGGCGGCTGTGGCCGAGCCCAAATTCGACCTGGCCGTCCTCGGCTGGAAACTGTCGGACATGAACGGTGCCGAAGTGCTGGAGGAAATGCGACAGCGTGGCCTGCATACACGCATCGTCATCTTCTCGAACGATCATGACATCGCCATTCTCAAGCAGTGCGTGCGCCTGGGCGTGCAAGGCTATTGCTACCAGTTCGACGACCCGGCCATTCTGTTCGACACGCTGGTGGCGGTCGCCCATGGCCGGATCTGCATCCCCTACCTGGACGTGTCCAAGATCAACGACACCCCGCTTTCACGCCTGACGACCCGCGAGCGCGAACTGCTTGCCGTGCTCGCCGACGGCTGGACCAATCTGCAGATCGCCGCCCGCACCGGAATCTCGGAAAACACGGTCAAATATCACCTCAAGAATCTCTACGACAAGCTCGAGGTGCGCAATCGCGCCATGGCGGTCGCCCTCTATGCCACCGAGAAGAGCAGGGGCCCGCAGGCCAATTCCTGACGCAAGGCGGTTGCTGGCTTCACACACGCTCGATTGCGATTGCAGGTGCGTACGTCATCGGCCTGTCATGACGGCAAGGCAGAAGGCCGCGCGTGTGAGGAGAGCGACGCGATGACCATCGAACTTTGGCCCTTTCTGGTTCTACCCCTTGCCGGGCTCGTGGCGGGGGCGGGCATCGTTCGCTTCGTCATCGGACCGGACTGGATGGAATGCCTGCGCCAGCGCCGCGAGTTTCAGCGCCGTTAGGACTTCCTCCGAAAAAGTTGCGAGGCAAGCACGCCTATCGGCAAGGCGATGGCCTGAACTCTCCCACGTCCTGATCAGGGATCCGCAGGATCGCGACCGGTGGCAACCTGCCCATCTCGAGCAGCCAGCGATCGTCCCGTTCAAGGTCACCGGGAGAGGGTGAAATGATCTCGACATCGATAACCGAAAGATCACCTGCCGAGCCTTCGGCCTTCGCCAGGGACCCCGTGGGTACGAGCACTTCGACGAGATGGCTGCGTGCGGCAAAGGCCTCAGCCGCTGGCAGGATCCACGACGCTGGGTGATCCAAAGGCGGCTTCGATGACGGCACCTGCCGCAAGGCACAGGTCCTCGCGGAAGCGCGGCGCGAGCAATTGAACCCCCGTCGGGGTCCGCCCGCTCAATCCGGTAAAGACCGAGAGCCCCGGCAGACCGAGGAAGGGCACGCCGATTTGCGGGATCTGGGCGCTCCAGACCCGCTGGAATGCCGCCTGGCCCCTGAGGTCCAGATCATCCTCGAACGGCAGATCGGCTGATACCGGCAGCAACACGACCGGATAGGTCTCCATGAAGAGCTGCCACTGCCGGATCAGGGTGGCTCGCCGGGTCAGCGCCTGGGAATAGGAGGCGAGGGTGGTGGAGCGCCCAAGCGCCTGGTGACCCCGCAAAACGGTGAGCGCGCCCGGATCGCCTTCCTTTTCGGCCGCGGCAAGCTTGGCCTCGTAGCCTTCGCCGATCCAGAGCCGGATCTGCAGTTCGGCTGCTTCACGCAGCGGCGGCAGATCCTCGACCTCCTCGACGATCCAGCCGGCGGCCTCCAAATGCCGGGCGGCCTCGCGCAGCTTGGCGCGAATGGCCTCGCAGGTGCCGATCCTGCCCGGATCGAGGCAAAGAGCGACGCGTCTGGTGACGTCCGGCCCCGTCAGCGGCGCGGGCGCCCACCACGGATCGCGTGCGTCCCGGCGCGACAGTGCCTTGAGCGCAAGTCCGAGGTCGTCGATCGAGCGGGCCAAGGGGCCGGATACCGCCGTGATCTGGCCGCCGATATCGCGCTCGGGAGATGAGGCGTTGTAGGCCGCCACCCGTCCGGGCGAGGGGCGCAGGCCGTGGACACCGCAAGCATAGGCGGGATAGCGGATCGAGCCGGCTATATCGGTGCCATGCGCGATGGAGCCGATGCCGCTCGCGACCGCCGCGGCTGCGCCGCCGGACGATCCGCCGGGCGTCAGCGCGGGATCATGGGGGTTCTTCGTATGGCCGTGCAGGCGGTTGCTGGTGAACCAGCGATAGGAAAAAGCCGGTGTGTTGGTCCGGCCCAGCAGGATCGCCCCGGCCGCGAGCAGGCTGTCGACGACGGGGCTGTTGTCCGCGGCCAGCAGATCCTTCTGCAAGGTCACGCCGTTGGTGGTGGCATATCCCTTTTGGTCCACATTGACCTTGACGGTAACGGGGACCCCTGCCAGCGCGCCGCCTTCTTCGCCGCGGGCAATGGCGGCATCGATCCGGCCCGCCTGTGCCAGGACGTCGTCGGGTCGCATGTCGACCACGGCGTTGATCGACGGGTTGACGGCAGACAGCCGGTCGAGTGCTGCCGCTGCGACATCGCGTGCAGACACCTGCCTGGATTTGACGAGAGTGGCGATTTTCATCGCGTCCAAGCGCCAGAGTTCATTCATCGCGGTTTTCCGATTCCCTCAATCATGGCATGAAAGCAGAAATAGTGTCGGCTCGATGCCCATGGAGCAAGAAGGATCATGGCATTTCGCGTCGACGACGGGCGAATTCGCTTCCGCGATCGTGGAATAGGGCGAAGTGCCATTTGCACGATCAGCTTCAATCATCAATGAGGATCTTGGATTGAACATGTCGCGTATCGGATCGAATCAGGCAGCGGCATGGCTGTTGCCATTGCTGTTTGCGAGCCTGTTCTTGGCGGCTCAGACGAGTTCTTTTGCCGCCGGAATCACGCCCTTGGCGGAAAAGGTCGGCCATCGCCTATCCTATATGAAGGATGTCGCTGGGTATAAGGCGCAAAATCACCTGCCGATCGAAGATCTGGCCCAGGAAGCCAAGGTCTTGGCCAGTGCCAAGTCCGATGCGGAGAAACTGGGGCTGGATCCCGCCACGGTGGAGCCCTTCATCATCGCCCAGATCAATGCTGCCAAGGCCGTCGAATATCGCTATCTGGCCGATTGGCTGGCGCAGCCCGAGGCGGGCTGGCAACCGCGCCCGCTCGACAAGGTACGGCAGGACATCGCCCGGTTGAGCCAGGACATTCTGAGGCAGATGGCGCAGGACCTCAAAAGCGGACGGTTCACCTCGGATGAGCGTTCCAGCTTCTTCAAGGCAGTACACGAGCCCAATCTGAAGGAATCGGACAAGCAGCGATTGTTCAGTGCCTTGCTGGCGATAAGGCTGGCGAAGTAGGACTTGAGGGGCTGCGCGTAGCGCGTCCTCAGATCATGGCGGCCATGGGTTGCACTGACCGCGGGGAGGTGCTGCTCCCTCCGTCATAATGCAGGGCTGGCGGTTCACGCGGTTCCCCGTCCAGTCACGATCAGCCGCGCGGCGAGGGCCGTGGCTTCCTCGGAAGAGGCGGCAATTTCCATGGCGATCCCGAAGGCCTTGGTGGCCATCGCTGTCTGGGCCCGGAGCGCTACGCGCTTCAGGCGATCGGGCTCGATGGCGATCAAGGACAGGCAAAGCCTGCCGAGAGCCTGCTTGTTCGCCTTGAGCCAGATACCCCTGCGCTTGCGATCCTCATGGGCTTCTTCCGCATGACCGGCAGGAAAGACCACGACGAAGGGCTGGCCTTGCGCAAGAAGTGCCTCCATCTCGCTCATCCAGCGCCCGGCATAGCCCGGAACTATTGCCTCGGGCCGGGACCGAATGATCGGAAAGCCGGAAACGTCGTGGACGATGAAGGCCTGATGGTCGAATGGCATAGTCGATCCTCGGTGTCGTAGTCAGATGGCGGCGCGTTCGCCGAAAAGGCGTTGTGCACCCTGCAGGGAGGCCGCGATCGCCCTATTGGCCCGCCGGCGCAGATCGCCTTCATAGGCGGCAATCGCTGTCGGAAGTGGCGACTTGCCGGTAGCGGCCAGGCTCAACCAGGTGGCAAGATGCGCCGCATCATCGAGCGCCGTGTTGGCACCGACGCCACCGGCCGGGCTCATCGCGTGGATCGCGTCGCCCAGCACGGTCACGCGGCTCGGCGCCCATGCGGGCAGGGGGCCGGCACTGCGTATCGCAAGCGCAGCAATGGTCGATCGATCGGCTTTGGCAAACAGGGCGCGCAAACCACCGGCCCAGGAGCGGGCGAGGTACTGGACCCGAGCCGCCAGTGCCTCCCCATCCGCCTCGCGCAAGGTCGCCTCGTCCAGTCCCAGGCTCGTCCGCCGGCCAATGACGGCCCAATAGAGATAATCCGCGATCGGCGTGAGCCCCGCCGTATCCAGCGGGAGGCGAAAGGTCATGGCATCGACGATCACCGCGAAGTCATCGGCGAAGATCACGGACGTTCCGTCCAAGAGCGTGTCGGCAACCTGACCGTCGAAGGAGAGATGGGATTTGCCGTAGATGCAAACGGCGCCGGTATCCTTCGGCGCCAGCAGCGGCCAGCCTTGCCGACATACGGCGGAATTCACGCCGTCGGCGGCGACGAGGATGTCGGCTTCGCACGCCGTGCCGTCTTCGAATCCTATTGTAACCGCGCCCTCATCCCGCGTGTCGAAGCGGCGAAAGGCCTTGCCGAAGTGGACGCGGTCCTCGATACCGCACAGGAGAATTTCCCGAAGGGTGAGACGGTTGGCGCTGAGATCGCCGTCGCTTGATGGGTCTGCACCCACCGCCGAGGGGCGCCAGTTGCCGGAAGGGCGGCCTTCGACCGGCTCGAGTCGGGGATCGAGAAAACGTCCATTCGAGTGGTAGACGGCACAGGTCTGGCGAAAAAGCTGGTTCAAGTCGGATGTCAGACAGGTTGCCAGTGCCTGTTGACCCGTCTCGTCGATCTTGATCCTGTAGCCCTGGGTCCGGCTGTCTGCCGCCTCGTCCTTTTCATAGACATCAAAGGAGATGCCGCGCTGCTTCAGTCCTTGGGCGAGGCAGAGACCGCCCAGCCCTGCACCGATGATAGCGACATGAAAGGGCCGACGGGTCATGCAAAGCCTGTTCCGGAGCAGGCGTCCGCAGCCATGGCCACGTGCCTGCCCTCATTCCTGTTTCGATGCGTCCTTGCGGTTCAATGCCACTCGGCCGGGAGACGCTCCTGCATGTAGGTGACTAGGCTAGAGCGGCGCGGAAAATCCTGATAACGACATCTGGCCAAATAATAGTGAGAAGTGGCCAAGATGGTGCCTGATCTTCAGGGCATGGATTTCATCGAGCGGTCGGACGGACCGCCGCTGGTCGCGATATGGGGTGGCGAGGAGCCGGAAAGCCGGTATCGCCTGGGTACCCGTGAATATGATTGGCACAGCCATGTGCGCGGCCAGGTCTTTTGTGTCGAGAGCGGGCTCGTCCATGTACGCACGTCGCAGGGGTCATGGCTGCTGCCGCCTCACCGCGCCGGGTGGATACCGCCGGGAGAGGAACATTGGGCCAGCGTCAGCGGTGCCACCAGCGGTTGGAGCGTCGTCGTGGCTCCGGAGCAGACCCGGCAATTGCCGGACCGGCCCTGCGTCTTCGGCATCAGCGAGTTGATGCGGGCATTGGTTCGGCGCGCCGTCGCTTGGACGATGCTGCCATCGCTATCCCCCGAGCAGCAGCGCATCTTGCAGGTTCTGCTCGATGAGATCGCGCGCGCGCCGCATGAGCCGCTCCACCTGCCCATGCCATCCGACCCGCGGCTGGCGCGTATCGCTCGGGCTGTCCTAAGTGAGCCGAGCAGCACCCGCACATTGGAGCAATGGGCGACCTGGGGAGCGGTCTCCGCGCGGACGCTGCGCCGGCTGATGCAGGCCGAAACCGGCCTCGGTTTCGCGGCGTGGCGCCAGCAGGTCCGACTGACCCATGCCCTCGAAATGCTTGCCTGCGGGGAGCCGGTCGCCACCATTGCGGACGCGCTGAACTATGCCTCTCCCAGCAATTTCATTGCGATGTTCCGGCGTGCCTTCGGCGAATCGCCGGCGCGCTATTTCTCGGGACGCGGACCACGGGACTTCGAGAAGAGCGGCTAGGACATTTCAAGAAAGGTGGATGGAACATGCCATCGAGAAAACGTCCCGGTACGGCTTGTGGAACCAGCCGTATCGGGTGATTGCGGCTCTCCGGCGGAAGCGGCCGGTTTAGGCCGGCTGGCGCCAATGGCGATTCGACTGCCATCTCGGCTTGAAGTGCTGGCACCAATTGCCGGCACTCGGCGTCCAATGCTTGGGCAGGCGGCCGGCGCGGGCGCAATCGGTGGCGCTGTAGGGAATGCCGCGTTCCGTCGCGCAGGCACTCAGTCCGATTGCCAAGCTGGCGGCCATCGCGGCCAGAATCAGTTTCGTGCGCATGAACATTCCCTCACTTTCGCGACGTGCCGGTGAACCTGAACCGGACGCCAGGGGTCGTCAAGTCGCTCCATGTCCATGGCGTGGCCGTTGTTCGCGATTGGCCTATCCCGCGTGGGATCGCGCACGCATGTCGAAGAAATAATCGCCTGGAAATCTCTCTCGTATCGCCTGATAGAGCTTCAGGTCATGGCCCAGCCGGGGACTGAGGCGTTCGGTCACCTCGTTCCTGTCGAGCGCGGCCATCTCGTCCGATGCCGGTGTGACGTTGTCGACATGATGGGGCAGCTCCTTGCCGAGGTAGAAGCTGATCGCCTCCAGGCTCTGCTTGTAGTTTTCGACCGTGCCGATATAGGCAAAGTCGTTATCGACATTTTTCAGCGCCGTCTCGAATTGTGCCGGGCCGACTTTCTGCTGGTCAGGGTATCCAGCCAGATATCGCGTGCTGTAATTATCGAATGTCACGTCATCGACATTGTCGAACGCATCGAAGATCGATGAGCGGGCGACGATCCTCGGGTCCTTCACGACATATTTCATGTAGAGGTAACATGAGATGGCATGGTCGATCGGGTCCCTCACGATCGAGACATATTGGTGGGGCCTGCCGGAATGCCGGTGAAGCCCGTACATGTAGTGACCGAATACGATGTCGACGTCATCGAGGGCGCTGTTGCTGAAGGTGTCGAACTGCTCTTCATGCAGGCAGGGATATTGATGATAGACCTGCAGCAACTGGATATCCGGATCGCTTTGCAGGGCTCGCCGGGTGCTGGTTCCGGCCGTCTTGGGAATATGCATGAAATAGACGGCCGGTCGCGTCGAATGGGGCCGCGGATCATAACGGTGATAGCGGCGCTGAACCACACTGCCATTGACTGCGACCTCGATTAGGACGGTGCCGAGCTCGCCGATCAGATGTTTGCGGGGTTCGAAATAGACGTTCCAGCCGCGCGCGTAAGGCCGGTTGGTCGCGACGGGAACATCGGGTCGCTCACAGGTATCGACATAACCAAGCGGCTGTCGATTGACAAAAACGGAAAGTGAATCGATCGGCCGATGCGATGACACCCACCCTTCGATCTGGGTAATTCTATCACGCAGCGGATTTTTGTATTCCGTATCGATATAAGCAATCGCAGAATTATCCGTCATTGTTTCCATCTGGATCGTGTTTGGCCAACTCTATCTCGGAAAGCCCCATTTTGGACATATTCTCTACATGGTTGTTCAGTTTGTGCAAAGGAGAAATGAAGAAATGCGCATCCTTTCCCATGAAATCGGGGGGCTGTGCTTGCGATCTCGTTTGTGTGTGCCGTCGCTACTCAGAATGGTTGCGAAGATCGATGATGATTGCCGGGACGGGACTGCCTCGGAAGCTTATCCCGTTGAATTTCAACAGGAATATTGAAATGCAAGCGAGCGGGACGAATGTTCCCGGAAAGACCCCGGCATTTTTGACGGGTAGACTTGTGAGCTCCTTGCCGTAAGATCCTACCCAAGCTAGCAGGGGCGCCAAGGCTAGCGACTACGTTGTGGGGTTGTGGGTGTTCTTCTGCCAGGCGGTGCTTCACATAGCATCCAAGTGTAGATCTCACCTGTGAGAACTCGACGTTGATGAATTCAGGACCGGAGGAATTGAGTTGCAGGCTCATTCCTCCGTTTTCTGTTGTGGGTCCCGGTTCGATGCACCGGCCGCGTTCGGCCCTTATTATCGCCCGCTACGATCGCTTTTCCATCCGAACGGCACGCAACTGCTCACACCCGGCATGTGAACCGGCCCTCGGCGTTATGGCGCGTGGCACGCAGACATCAGCAAAACGCGTTGTAGACTTCCGGGTTGAAGCGGCGGATCTCGCGCAGGGTGCGATAGAGCGGCGTCGACTTGGAGACGATGTAGCGCGGACTCACGGTGCCGCCGAAGCCGGAGAACAGCAGCATCGAGCCTGAATTGACCACACCATCGAAGTCGAAGGTCAGGCCCCGGGCGACCGCCTCCCGGATACCATGCCAGAGCAGCATGGGGATGACGCCGTTCGTGCTGTCGGCCGACCGGGTCGACAGCAGGTAGTAATAGGCCTTGCTGTCCCAGGCACAGAAGATGGCCGCCTTGGCCACGCCGCCATCCCGGGCCACCAGGAAGTGGCCGCGTCTGCGTTCAAGGCTGGCTGTCGTAACCGCCTGGCAGGCCGCAAAATCGACATTGGCGCTTTCGTTGCGCGCTTCCAGATTGGCGCTCGCGAAGCGGAAGAAGTCCTCCGGATCCATGTCCTGCGAGACGAGGTAATGCTCCTCGGCCCGGCGGATCACGTTGCGCGTCTTGTCACGCATGCCGCGCCAGAGCTGTTGTTGTTCTGCCGGCTGGATCTCGAAGGTGAATTGTACCGAGACCTCGTAATTTTCGGCCTGGAAGGCGAGGGCATCTGAAATGCCCGCATGCATTTTCTGGCGAAAGGAGGCGATTGCCGGGAGTTTGCGCAGCAGTTCGCGGATGATCCCTTGTGTCTTCAGGAAGCGGTTCGGCTTCGATCCCTGGGATTCGACAACACCAGGACCGAGGAAATGCGTCATCGGCGGCATGTTGGCGCTCTGTAGGCCAAGGCGCGATTCCAGGACATAGGGCAGGCGTCCGACGGTACGCCCTCCTTCCTCATGTTCCACGAATTCGACTTTCCCCAGCGTAGCCGCGTTCAGCCACCAATCTTCATGGAAGACGGTCGGGATCAGGGGGTCGACAAGGATGCCTGATGTCGCTTTTTCCAACACGCTGCCGGTGACCCAGTATGATTGAAATAATTATCGAATAATCGCGGCTCCTTGGTCGTTTACAGAATGATTCAGGCGGCGGTCAAGATTGTGTCTTCGAGTTGACACCCAACCTCCAATAATAATTCCTGGGGTATTATCCTTTTTTGCACATTAAAAATATTTAATTAAACCAAAAGTATTAGATTGGGCCTGCAACAGGGTAATGCGCCCACCAAATTACCATTTCAGTTCTTTCAGTTGCCAGCCTGCGCATGAAAAACCCCGCCACGTTGCCGTGGCGGGGGGATTATGCGCTACGGAAGGAGCCCGACCTAGTGGGCCGGAGTGTCTCCCGCATGGGGTTTGCCCCCGAAACGCTGCTTCACCCACTCGCGCAAGCCCTGGAAGAAGACATAGAGCATCGGGATCAGGAAGATGCCGAGAACGGAGGCGCCCACCATGCCGGCGAACACGGCCGTGCCGACGGCGCGGCGGCTGACCATGGCGGCGCCGGTGGCGATCACCAGCGGCACCAGGCCGAGGATGAAGGCGATCGACGTCATCATCACCGCGCGGAACCGCATCTTGGCACCGAGGATGGCGGCATCCCGGATCGGCAGGCCGGCCTCGCGCTGTTCCTTGGCGAACTCGACGATCAGAATGCCGTTCTTGGCGGCGAGTGCGATCAGCACCACCAGACCGATCTGGGCGTAGACGTCGAGGGAGAGCGTGGCGACCGGCATCCCGGTTATCGAGCCGACCCAGGCCAGGAATTGCGGGACGAAGAGGATGCCGAGGAAGGAGGTGAACACCGCCACCACCACGGACAGCAACACGGGAACCGGGATCACCCAGCTCTCATAGAGGGCCACCAGGAAGAGGAAGGCGAACAGCACGGCAAGGCCAAGGATGATGCCCGTCTGGCCGGATGCCTGGCTCTCCTGATAGGAGGTGCCCGTCCATTCGAAGCCATAGCCAGGCGGCAGGGTCTTGGCCGAGACCTCGGCCATCGCCGCCATGGCATCGCCCGAGGAGATGCCCGCCCCGGGCGAGCCATTGACGCTCACGGCGCGATAGTTGTTATAGCGTGCGATCGTCTGAGGCCCGAGCTGGGTCGAGATCGAGGTGATGGAGCGCAGTGGCACCATCTCGTTCTTGTTGTTGCGGATATAGATCTTCCACAACGCTTCGGTATCGTTGCGATCACCGATCTCGCCCTGGATGTTGACCTGCCAGGTGCGGCCATAGAGATTGAAGTCGTTGATGTAGGCCGAACCTAGCGTCGCCTGCAGGGCGGCGAATACGTCCGACATCTGCAGCCCCAGGGCCTGCGCCTTGTCGCGATCGATGTCGAGGAAGATCGACGGGTTATTCGCGCTGAAGGTGGTGAACACGCGCGACAGTTTCGGATCCTGGTTCGCGGCCGCGATCAGGCCTTGCGCGACGCCGGCCATGGTTGCCGGCTCCGCGCCTTCCAGGTTTTCCAGCATGTACTGGAAGCCGCCCGTGGTGGACAGGCCGATGATCGGCGGCACGTTGAGCGCCAGCACCTGTGCGGTGTTGATCGACTGCGTGGCGCCAAAAACCTGCCTGATGAGGGTCTGAGCGGAATCAGCCGCCTTCTTGCGATCCTCGAACGGCTTCAGGCGCGCCACCATGAAGGCGCTGTTCGACTGGGCGCCACCATCGAGGAACGAGAAGCCGACGATCGCCAGATTGTCCTGGATCTGCGGCATTTTCTTGAGAATGCCCTCGACCTGCTCGACCACGGCGGTGGTGCGGTTGACCGAGGCACCGTCCGGCAATTGCAGGACGATGAAGAAGGCGCCCTGGTCCTCCTCAGGCACGAAGCCGGTGGGTGTCTTCTGCTGAAGGAAATAGGTACCCGCCGCGAAGGCGGCGACGGCAACCACGCTCAGCACGGAGACGCGGACCAGCCTTGTCACCACGGCGGCGTAGCCGTCGCGGACATTGTCGATCCGCCGCATCACCCAGGCCATGATGCCGCGCTTCTTGCTGTGGCGCAGGAAGACGGCGCACAAAGCGGGCGACAGCGTCAGGGCGTTGAGGGCCGAGATCAGCATGGCGGCCGAGATGGTCACGGCGAACTGGCGGAAGAGCTCGCCCGTCAGGCCCGGGATGAAGGCGATCGGCACGAACACCGACAGCAGCACCAGGGTGATCGCGATGATCGGCGCCGTGATCTGGCTCATCGCCTTCTTGGTGGCGGCGACCGGCGACAGCTCCGGCTCTTCCTCCATCACGCGTTCGACGTTCTCGACCACGACGATGGCGTCGTCGACGACAATGCCGATGGCGAGCACCAGGGCCAGCAGCGACACCGTATTGGCCGAATAGCCAAGCGCCAGCATGATGGCGAAGGTGCCGACGAGGCTGACGGGCACGGCGATGGCCGGGATGATGGTGGCGCGCAGGCTGCCCAGGAACAGGAAGACGACGACCACCACCAGGATGAAGGCTTCGATCAGCGTGCGGATCACCTCGCCGATGGTGTCGGAGACGAAGGTCGAGGTGTCGTAGACGATGGTGGAGGACAGCCCCTTGGGGAAATTCTTCTGCGCAGCGGCGAGGGTCTTCTGCACCTCCTGCGAGGTTGCCACGGCATTGGCGCCGGGCGACAGATAGATGGCGACCGCGACGGCCGGCTTGCCGTTGAGGCGCGAGGTGGTGTCGAGGTTCTGCGCGCCCATTTCGACGCGGGCGACATCACGCACGCGCAGCACCGAGCCGTCGGGATTGGCGCGCACCACGATGTTGCCGAACTGCTCCGGCGTGGTCAGGCGCCCCTGGGTCTGCAGGTTGAGCTGCAATTGCTGGTCCGCGGCCGCCGGCTGCGCGCCGATGCGCCCGACCGGCGCCTGCACGTTCTGAGACTGGATCGCGCTGGCGATATCGGAGGGCTGCAGGCCCAGATTGGTCATGCGCTGGGTGTCGAACCAGATCCGCATGGAATAGTTCTGCTTGCTGAACAGGCTGGCCTGGCCGACGCCGGGCGTACGGGACAGCCGGTCGAGCACGTTGATCGCCAGGTAATTGGTGATGAACAGCGGATCGAGCTTGGGATCGTCCGACGAGAACAGCACGAATTGCAGGATCGAGGACGAGCGCTTCTGCACCGTCACGCCCTGGGTTCGCACTGTGTCCGGCAGCTTGGCGAGCGCGGCCTGCACGCGGTTGTTGACGTTCACCGTGTCGATGTCGGGATCGGAGCCGAGCGCGAAGGAGACGGTGAGGCCGTAGCTGCCGTCATTGCCGCTGTTCGACTGCATGTACAGCATCTTGTCGACGCCGATGATCTGGGCTTCCAGCGGCTGGGCCACGGAAGACTCGACCACGGAAGCCGATGCACCCGGATAGGTGGCGCTGACCTGGACCTGAGGCGGCACCAGGTCGGGATATTGGGCGACGGGCAGGAAGCCCATCGCCAGCGCGCCCGCCAGGGTGATGACGATAGCGATGACGACGGCGAGGCGCGGCCGGTCAATGAAGACGGATGAAAACATCTTACTTGGCCGCCCCATTGTTGGAGGCGGGGACCGGCGAGGGGGCGACCTTGATGCCGGGACGGACCTTCTGGATGCCGTCCACGATCACCTTCTCGCCTTCGTTGAGGCCGGCCGAGACCATGGCGGTTGCCGGCGTTGTCTGGCCAAGCTGGACGCGCCGCTGCTCGACGGCGTTGTCGGGACCGACGACATAGACGTAGCTGCCCTGCTGGTCGGTCAGCACGGCACCGCGCGGAATGCCCAGAACCTGGATCGGCTCGACGCCCTCCAGCAGCACGGTGACGAACTCGCCGTCGATCAGCGGGCGGCGGTTGATCTCGCCAGGCGTGGCGCCGGAGACGGTGGGGTTGGCGATTTCGCCGCGCAGCGTCACCGTGTCGGTGCCGTTGGCGATGGTCGGATCGACATAATTGAGCTTGCCGTCCTGCTCATAGGTCGAGCCGTCGGGCAGCTTCAGCTTGATGCGCACGGCGGCAAAGCCGCCGCGGCTGCCGTAATATTTCGACATTTCCAGGAATTGCGGCGACGGCACCGGGAAGGTGACATACATCGGATCCTGGCTGACGATGGTGGCGAGCGTTCCCGAGGTCGGCCCGACGATGTTGCCGGTGGTGACGGCGTAGCGCCCGATCTTGCCGTCGATCGGCGAAGTGATGGTGGTGTAGTCGAGATTGATCTGCGAGGTGCGCAGCTGGGCATTCGCCCCCAGGATCTGGGCTTCGAGGGCCTGCTGCGAGGCGATCGCCGTGTCGACCGTCGACTGCTGGCCGGCAGGCGTCTTGAGCAGGGCCTGGGCGCGTTCGGTCGTCAGTTTCGCGTTGCGGAACTGCGCTTCATACTGGGCGATCAGGGCCTTGTTGACGTCGAGGGCGGCCTGGTAGGGCGGCTGTTCCAGCCGGAAGAGCACTTCGCCCTTCTTGACCTCGCGCCCTTCGGTGAAGGGGGTTTCCTCGAGCTGGGCGGTGACGCGGGCCACGATATTGACCCGATTGATCGCCTCGACGCGGCCGATGAATTGCTGGGTCTGGGTGATCGGCATCTTGGCGGCGACGATGAAGCCGACGGCCGGAGGACCAGCGTTGGGCATCTGGGCGGCGGCCGGCGAGACGAAAACCGGCACCATCGCGGTCGAGCCGAGCAATGCCGCGAGGGCGAGCATTGGTAGCGGGCGGGGCTGGGCGTAGGAATTGGAAGGAAGAAAACGCCGTAGGATTGCTGCTATCATCACGCGCCCTGTCGCAAGATGCCAGCTGCTGCGGCGCTTGGCATCCCCATCGCAGTGATGCGGCGCCACGAGACAAACTGGATCAAAATAAAAAACAAAAACAATTTAGTAGAATGAACTGCCCTTTTGGAAGCTCCATTGTGGCAGATCAATGGCTTCCGCGGCACAAACCGGCAAGCCAGCGTCGCTCCTGCCCTAAATGGGACATTTTTGCAACAGCACCGATGCCATCCGACTTGGACATGACCTTCAAAAGACGGGACAGGGCGGCAGAATCTTTCTACAGAAACTCGGCAAGAAAAGGTGAAGCGCTGGGTCTGGCAAGGACCGCCGGCGCAAGGGGGAAGTCATGAGTGATTTTGCCGGCAAGTCCGTGATCGTGACGGGCGGCAGCCTTGGCATGGGGCTGGCCTGCGCCACGCGCTTCGTGCAAGGCGGCGCGGATGTGCTGATAGTGGCCAATGACAGGGCCTCCATCGAGACTGCGCTTGCCAGCCTCGGCCCGCAGGTGCGCGGCCTGGTGGGCGATGTGCGAAAGGCGGCAGACATGCAGGCAGCCGCAGCCGAGGCGGCGAGCGCCTTCGGCGGCGTCGACATCCTGGTATGCTGCGCCGGCATCCAGCGCTATGGCACGGTGGTCGAGACGCCGGAAGAGGTCTGGGACGACGTGCTCGACGTCAATCTGAAGGGCATCTATCTGGCGGCCAAATACGCCATTCCCGAGATGCGTAAGCGCGGCGGCGGTGCGATCGTGGCGATCTCGTCCGTGCAGGCCTTCGCGTCGCAGACCTCGGTTGCCGCCTATACCGCCAGCAAGGGCGGCATCAACGCGCTGGTGCGGGCAATGGCGCTCGACCATGCCGGCGAGAACATCACCGTCAACAGCGTGTGCCCGGCTTCCGTCGATACGCCGATGCTGCGCTGGGCCGCCGATCTCTACAAGGGCGATTCGACCGCGGAAGCCACCCTTGCCGCCTGGGGCAAGGGCCACCCGATCGGGCGCATCGGCCAGCCCTGGGAGATCGCCGAGGCCGTCGCGTTCCTGGCCGGCGACAAGGCGCGCTTCATTACCGGCAGCGACTTCAAGATCGACGGCGGCGTGATGGCCAAGCTCGGCATCGTGCTGCCGGAATGAGGTTTTCCGGGGCGCGCTGAAGTCGTCCCGATCAGCGCGCCGGTCTCTTGAGCAAGCGAAGCGGAGGAGAGCCGAACCGGTTTATTTCACCACGGTCTCGCCGCCGGCCATCTTGGGCGCCGGCTCGCCGCTAGCGGCGCTCGGCATGGCGGGGCTCACCGCCACCAGGGGTGGAGCGGTCACCGGCGTGAATTTCGAATCCACGAATTCGAGGGCATCCTCGATGGTCTTGCGCCACAGCGACCAGGTGTGGTCGCCGTCGGTGACGCGGAATTCGATGTTGATCCTGTCGGCCATCAGCGTCTCGTAGAGGGCCATGGAGCCGCGCCAGAAATTGAGGCCGTCATGGTCGCCAACGGTGAGATAGATCGCCGGCAATTCGCTGCCGGCTTCGATCTGCCGGGCGAGCAGGGTAAATACATTCGCGTCATTGAAGCGCCGGGCGTCGAAGGGCGTACCGAAGGCACCGCCGAAATGGGCCCCCTCCGGCGGCAGATCGGGGCCGCCGACCACCGTGGCCTGATCGATGCGCTTGAAATAGCTGCCGCTGGCGCCTGCCCACGCCGTCATGGCCTGGGAGGTCGGGATGTTCTGCCACAGGGCGCCAGACAGGCTGGCGACCGCGACAAAGCGGTCCGGCCGCTTGAAGGCAAAGCGCAGCGCCCCGAAGCCACCCATGGAAATGCCGGCAATGGCGCGGGACTTGCGGGTGCAATGGGGGGCGAAGCGCTTCTCGAAAGCGGTCGGCAGCTCATTGAGGAGCGCGGTTTCGTAATTGCCCGGCCCCTTCACATCGGCGGAATCGACATACCAGCTGTTGCCGGCGGAGGGCATCACCACCAGCATCGGGTTGATGCGCCCGCTCTTGATCAGTCGGTCGAGCGTCACCTTGATGGTGGCAAGCGACGACCAGTCGCGATTATTGGCGTCGCGGCCATGCAGGAGATAGAGCACCGGCCAGCCGGTTTCCGGCGCAGGCAGGTCCGGGCGATAGACTGACACGGTCAAGGGCCGACCCAGGGCCTTGCTGGGAAAGGACATTTCCTCGAGCGTGCTTGCCTTGGCACCGGCGAGCATGGTCAAGCCGGTGAAAAGGCCGAGACAAAGCGCCACGGCCCTGCGGGCAACAGCAAAAATTCCTGCGGGTTCGGTGCGGACCATGCGCATTTCAAGCTCGTATTGTGCCGTGCGACAAGCGAATTCGTCGAAATCCGGCGATCGCTGCCCGCATCCATCGCATGGTTGCCGCGCTGAGGCCGTTTGACCAGCCTCTTATGACGGCAAGCTGTGTCACAAATTTGGAAAACAACGACAATTTCCGGCCGTAGCGTTGCAGGAGCGTCATTTTGTCGAACGGCGTGGCGATGATGCAACAGGGCATGCAACTTTTTGGCCGTAACTTCGTTCATCCCCCGTACAGGATGAGGCCGCCACTATGTCGTCAGGCTCCAAGAATCGCTTCTGAACTTAGTTGAGCGAGGTGCTGAAGGAAGGATGCCGAAATGCTGGCATCCTGTCGTGGCAATTCAAGCGCGCCGCGGCGACAGCAGTGATGGAAGTGGAAGGCGCGTATTATGGAAAATCAATTCAGCTTATTGAAGCTGTCACGGTCGATGCGCCCCTATCTGCTCACGGCGCTTTTGTTCGTGCCATGCTATTTTCTGCAGGCCTATCTGGGCTGGCATAGCTATTCATATTTTGTCTTTTTGCCGGCCGTTGTACTTGCAGAGGTTCTGTTCGGCTTCGGCATCGGCCTGTTTGCCATCCTGCTGACGGCCACCGTCGTCACGTTCCTGTTCATCCAGCCCTTCTATACGCTGTGGCTGGCCCCTGCCCAGCTTCCGGCGCTGGCTCTGTTCGCCCTCACGGCGATCCTGATCTTCGGCGCCTGCGAGGCGGTGCGCCTGCTGATCGACTATGTCACCGATCGCAGGCAGAACCCTCCAAAGCCCGTCGCAGCCAGCCCGGCGGTGAAGCCCAATCAGCGCGCCGTTTCCGTCGACATGTGGCGCGGCTTCGTGTTGTGCACGATCTTCATCAACCACATGCCCGGCAACCTTTTCGAGGTGATCACTTCGCGCAATTTCGGCCTGTCCGATTCGGCCGAGGCCTTTGTGTTTATGTCCGGCGTCGCCATGGCACTCGCCTATGGCCGCAAGTTCAATGCCGGCAAGGAGGCCGACGTCTCCCTGGCACTCGGCAAGCGGGCCGTGAAGCTCTATGGCGTGCATGTGCTGATGACGCTGGCCGGCATCGCGATCTTCGCGGCCGGTGCGTTGCATTGGCGGATGCCCGATCTGATGGCGATGCATGGCCGCGATCTCTACGTCCAGGACGCCGGCACCTTCCTGCTCGGCACGCTCTCGCTCGGCCATCAGATCGGCTATTTCAACATCCTGCCGCTCTATATCGCCCTGATCGCCCTGGTGCCGGCGCTGTTCTACCTGGCGCGGCTGCATATCGGCGTGATGCTGGCCGCCTCGGCACTGCTTTACGTCCTCGCCCGCCATTACGGCTGGAACCTGCCATCCTGGCCGGTTGCCGGCGGCTGGTTCTTCAATCCCTTCACCTGGCAGTTCATGATGGCGATCGGCATCGCCGTCGGCCTGTTGCTGCAGCAGGGCCGCCTCGCGATCTCCAAGCCCCTGTTCGCCCTTGCCGGCCTGGTCGTCTTCGCGGGTGCCTTCGTCGTCACCAATGGCTTCGGCCTGTCCTTCGGGGTGCGTGAGGCCGTCTATGGCTGGCTCGACCTCGACAAGACCAATCTCGGCCTTGGCCGCCTCCTGCATTTCCTCGGCATGGCCGCCTTTATCTACGGGCTGGGCATTTCGCCTAAGCTGGCGTCGCTGCGGGTGATGCAGCCGCTGATCATGCTCGGTCGCCACAGCCTGCTGGTGTTCTTCCTGCTCTCGCTGCTGGCCGGAGCCGGCCAGGTGGTGCTGATGACGGGCCATGACGCGCTCTGGATCCAGATCGCCCTCGTCTGCGGCGGCATCGCCTTCCTGTGTGCCGCTGCCAAGTTCAGCGAGGCCGAAAAGGCGGCCGGCGGCCCGGTGATGGTGCGGGGCTGAACCAGCCCCCGCCTCAGCCCAGCAAGGGCAGGATGGCCCGCGCCCCATCAACTCGCCGAGATAGACACCGAGAAGGAGGTGGCTGAAGATCGGCGTGCCGGCAGGATCGCTCGCTTTTCCATTGTAAAAGCCGGCGGCCGGGCTATCTCTCGGCGCCGACCTACTGCAGGCAATGAGGGAAGCGGGACCGACATGCGGCTATGGCGATTGGCGCGGCGCCCCTTCCTGGCTCTCGACGGCAGCGGCGCGGAGCGCCATGGCGCCCGTTGGACGTCGCCGGGCCGGCCCGTCGTCAACTTCGCCTCGGAAGCGGCCCTCTCCGTCCTCATCGTCCTGCGTTATTTGCCGCGGGATCTGGAAGGGATCGACCAGGACTACCTGTTGGGCTGGACGGAGACCGAGGAAGAACCGGAGGACATTCCCTTCACGCCGGATCCGGTCGAGAAGCGGGCGAGGGGAGATGCATGGCTATCCTCAAACCGCTCCTTGCTCGCCTCGGTGCCCTCCGCCGTCCTGCCGGAAGCCCGGCTCATCCTGATGAATCCGAGACATCCCAAGGCGGGCTCGATCGCGCCGCTGACGGTGCGTCCCTTCAGTTTCGAGCTGTGCCTCAGCCTGCCTCCCATGCCGGCCTAGGATCGATGCGACGTCCGCGACCGGATGGCGCACGCCGTCGTCCTCGGCTTCGTGTCGCGGGTTGCGACACGGCGTCTGGGCAATGATGAGAACCCTGTCCTAGAGTACGCGCGGGCCGAACCAATAGAGCAACCAGATGCGCCTCGGGCAGTGCTACAATTTTCACGATTTCCGTCGCATGGCCAGGCAGCGCCTGCCGGGACCGATCTTCGACTATATCGATGGCGGTGCTGACGACGAGGTGACCTATCGGCGCAACACCGCTGCCTTCGAGGCCTGCGACCTGGTGCCGAACGTGCTCCGCGGTGTGGCGGAAGTCGACATGTCCGTCACCGTGATGGGCCAGAAGCTGGCGATGCCGGTCTATTGTTCGCCGACGGCGCTGCAGCGCCTCTTCCACCATCAGGGCGAACGGGCCGTTGCGGCGGCAGCGGGAAAATACGGCACGATGTTCGGAGTGTCCTCGCTCGGCACCGTTAGCCTGGAGGAGGCGAGGCGGATCAGCGACGGGCCGCAGGTCTACCAGTTCTATTTCCACAGGGACCGGGGCCTGAACCGCGATATGATGGCACGCGCCAAGAGCGCCGGCGTGCAGGCGATGATGCTGACCGTCGACAGCATTACCGGCGGCAATCGGGAGCGTGACAAACGCACGGGATTCGCCATTCCCTTCAGGCTGACGCTCGCCGGCATGGCCCAGTTCGCGATCAAGCCGGCCTGGGCGATCAACTACCTGACCCATGAGAGCTTCCAGCTCCCCCAATTGCAGGAACACCTCAAGCTGGACGGCGGGGCCCTGTCGATCAGCCGTTATTTCACCGAGATGCTCGACCCGTCCATGTCATGGGACGATGTGGCCGAGATGGTCAGGCATTGGAACGGGCCGTTCTGCCTGAAGGGTATCATGTCGGTCGAGGATGCACGGCGCGCGGCCGAAATCGGTTGCAGCGCGATCGTGCTTTCCAATCATGGCGGCCGCCAGCTCGACGGCTCGCGCAGCGCCTTCGACCAGCTGGCTGAGATCGTCGATGCGGTGGGAGACCGGATCGACGTCATGATGGATGGCGGTGTCCAGCGCGGGACGCATGTCCTCAAGGCTCTGTCCCTGGGAGCGAAGGCCGTCGGGCTGGGCCGCTATTACCTTTTCCCGCTTGCCGCCGGCGGGCAGCCCGCAGTCGAGCGCGCCCTGGACTTGATGCGGATCGAGATCGAACGCGGCATGAAGTTGATGGGCTGCACGTCCATCGCCCAGCTCACACGCCAGAACATTCGTTTGCGTTCCTGACGAAGCGCCGAAGAACAAGCGCTTCTTCCCGATTCACCGCGTACCCATCAAAGCCGTCGCAGCTCTCACAGTTTGAGCGTCACCCGGGTGTTCAGGAGCTGGCTGCGCCTGGCGCTCGAGCCCAGCTTGATCTCGAAATCGCCGGCTTCCAGCACCGGCTGCAGGTCCCGGCCGGGGAAAGCCAGGTCCCTCGCCGCCAAAGCGATGGTGACGGTGCCGCTTTGGCCGGGATCGAGGCTGATCTTGGCAAAACCCCGCAGTTCCAGCAGCGGCCGGGACAGGCTCGCCACCAGGTCATGCGTGAACAGGAACACGGTCTCCTGGGCGGCCCGCTTGCCGGTGTTAACAACCGTGGCGCTGACCTCGATGGTGTCGTTGGGGCCGAACACGGTCTTGCTCACCTTCAGGCCGGACAGGCTGAAGGCGCC
The DNA here is from genome assembly GCF_001676615.1 of Labrys sp. WJW. Classification (GTDB taxonomy): domain Bacteria; phylum Pseudomonadota; class Alphaproteobacteria; order Rhizobiales; family Labraceae; genus Labrys; species Labrys sedimenti. Next base: position 172,228 of record NZ_LYXZ01000022.1, read on the forward strand.
ATAGGTCAGGCCATGGCCGAAGGGAAAGGCCGGCGCATTGGGAGCGTCGATATATTTGGAGGTGTAGTGGTCGTTCGGGTTGAAGGGGCGGCCCGTCGGGTATTGTTCGTAATAGAGGGGGGCCTGCCCGACCGCATCCGGCCAGCTCACCGGCAGGCGGCCGGACGGCGATTCCTCTCCCATCAGGAGATCGCCGATGGCGGGGCCGGCTTGTTCGCCAGGCCACCAGGCCATCAGCACGGCCGAGGCCTTGTGGAAGAGCCAGGGCAAGGTGAGCGGCCGGCCGGCGAAGAGCACCACGACCACCTTCTTGCCGAGCGCCAGGATGGCCTCGGCAAGTTCGCGTTGCTTGCCCGGCAGTTCGGGATGGGCGCGGCTGGCGGCTTCCCCGCTCATCGGTGCCGTCTCGCCCAGGCAGAGCACCACGGTGTCGGCAATGCGTGCCGCTTCCACCGCGGTGGCGATGCCGGACATGTCGTCCGAGCTGATCTTAACGCCTTCGGCCTGCGCCACGACGGTGGCGACCTTGCCGAGGCTGGTGCGCAGGGTGATGCTATCTTCGGCGACCGAGGCGCCACCCCAGGGGCCGCGCATGTCGGCCTGGGCGTCGGCGAGCGGGCCGATCAGGGCGATACGCTCGGTGCGCGTGAGCGGCAGGGCCTCGTTGTAATTGGTGAGCAGGACGCAGGATTTGCGTGCCGCGTCGCGGGCGACCTCGTGATGGTCGATCTTGCCGGCCATGGCGGCCAGGGGTGCCGTGCCGCGCCGATAGGGCTGGTCGAACAGGCCGAGCCGCTCCTTGAGGGCGAGGACGCGTCCTACGCAGGCGTCGATCTCCGCCATGGTGATGAGGCCACGCGAGAGCGCCTCCGGCAGATGCTTGCGATAGGCGTTGGAGACCATGTCGATGTCGACGCCCGCCCGCAGGGAGAGGGCCGCGGCTTCTGCCAGGTCGCCGGCGACACCGTGGTTCAACAGTTCGGCCACTGCGTTGTAGTCGCTGATGATGACGCCGTCGAAGCCGAGCTTGTCGCGCAGCCAGCCCTTGAGCAACGGCTCATGCGCCGTCATCGGCATGCCGGCCAGGCTGTTGAAGGCGGGCATGATCGCGGCCACCCCCGCCTTCACCGCCGCCTCGAAGGGCGGCAGATAGATCTCGTGCAGAGCCCGGTCCGAAATGTCGACCGAGGCATATTCGCGCCCGGCGACCGGCGCGCCATAGGCACAGAAATGCTTGGCGGTGGCGGCGATCGAGCCGATGGCGGAGAGATCCGAGCCCTGGAATCCCTTGACCTTGGCGATCGCCATTTCGGCATTGAGCCAGGAATCCTCGCCTGCGCTTTCGACGATACGGCCCCAGCGAAGGTCCCTGGAGACATCGATCATCGGGGCGAAGGTCAAGGCGAGGCCGTCGTTCCAGGCTTCGACGGCCGCGATGCGCGCCGTGCGGGCCCAGGCGGCGCGATCGAACATGGCGGCTTCCGCCAGCGGCACCGGGAAGGCCGTCTTGTGGCCATGGATGACGTCGAAGCCGAGCAGCAGCGGGATGCCGAGGCGCGATTCCTCCACGGCGATGCGCTGGACCTCGTTGACGTGATCGACGCCGACCATGTTGAGCAGATTGCCGATATCGCCGGAACGGATGGCGTCGGGCGAGTCCCCGCCGAGCAGGGGGCCGGTCACCGCATAGCCCGAGGCAACCATATTGAGCTGGCCGAGTTTTTCTCGCAGCGTCATCTTGGACAGCAGGGTCTCGATGCGGCTCATTACAACTCCTCGTTCGGCAGACTTTCGCCGATCGCCGGATCGGCGGGGCCGATGCGCAAATCAGCCTCTCTTTCCTGCTTAACGCCTCGCCGCTTCTGTTCAACCCCCACCTTGGGTAGCATCACCGGAACGTTTTGGGGTTGGGCGGAATCGCCAAGAGTGTAAAGACACGTCGGAACAAAGAGTTAGAGCAAGAATGACGTTTCCCGCTAACGTGTTTTGCTCAGGGAATCGGAGAGAGAAGATGAGCGTGATCACGGATCTGGATCGCTGGATCGAGCGGCAATACCCCATTGCCGTCCGGAACATGCAGCTTGCCATCTCCGCCACGGCCACTGTGAAGGAGCGGCCGGGCTTCGGCCAGACCGTGACTCCAGTACGGGGCTCGGTGGTGGCGTCGCCCGTGCCGGCCTCCTACGATCCGGATCCCGACTATTTCTTTCACTGGTACCGCGACTCGGCCGTGGTGATCGACGCCCTCCGGCAGATCGATCCCCGCTGGCTCGACAGCGACATGGCAGCGGCGCATTTCTGCGATTTCGTCGATTTCAGCCTGTCGCTCAACGCCCTCAGGGGCGCCGATTGGGTCGAGCACCCGGATTGGCGAGCCAGGGTCGCCGAGGACTATCGGCAATTCGTGCGCGAGGATGCGGATCTGGCCAGCGTGGTGGTCCGCGGCGAAACGCGGGTCAACCCGGACGGATCCCTCGACATCTCGCGCTGGAACCGCCCGCAATATGACGGTATCGCGGCCCGCGTGCTGACGGTGCTGCGCTGGGCCTCGGGCCGATCCTTCGGTGTCAGGCATGACGATGCCGTCGCGACCCTGCTGGACGAGGACATCCGCTTCGTCCTCGCCCATTGGCGCGAGCCGAGCTACGACATCTGGGAGGAGGAAAAGGCGCATCACTACTATACGCTGCGCATCGAGGCGGCGGCGCTGGAGGAGGGGGCCTCCTGGCTGGCGGCGCAGGGAGATGCCGCGACCGCCCAGCGCGCCCGGGCGGATGCCGCCGAGATCCAGGGCCGTCTCCATCATTTCTGGCAGCCCGAGGCAGGCTTCTACCGCTCCCGCCTGACCGAGGACGGCAAGCCGACGCCGAAGGATCTCGACATCGCCGTCATCCTCGCCGCGATCCATGCCGGCGGTGCCCTGCCCACGCATTCGCCCCACGACACCCGGATGGAAGCGACGCTGGATCGCCTCGATGCGATCTTCGAAGAGGACTATGCGATCAACCGAGGCCGGCCGGAGGGACGCGGCATCGCCCTCGGCCGCTACCGGGGCGACGAATATTACTCCGGCGGGGCTTATTACTTCTCGACGCAGGCGGCGGCCGAATTCTGCTATCTGCGCGCGGCGGCCCTGCGTGCGGCGGATCCTGCCGCTGCCGATCGCCTGAAGGCGCGCGGGGACGCCTATCTCGAGACCATCCGCGCCTTCACGCCCGATGACGGGGAAATGTCCGAGCAGTTCGACCGGGTGACCGGCGAGCATACTTCCGCCAAGCATCTGGCCTGGAGCTATGCCGGTTTCATCACGGCGGTGGAGGCGCGGCGAAAGGCGGGGTGAGCCGTCCGGCGCAAGCATGATTTCGATGACTTCTCCGGAAGACGCTCTATCCCAAATGGGACATGGCGTCGGCCCCGGCAGGGCTCCTACGATGACGGGCAAGCCGCTGAGGCGGTACCGGATCTGAGGGGAAGGCCTTGTCGAAGACGCTCACCACCACGCCGCGGCAGGATGGTTTCCGCGCGCCCGGCGAGTTCGAGCCGAAAGCCGGTTGCTGGCTGATCTGGCCCGAGCGGCCCGATACCTGGCGGCTGGGGGCCAAGCCGGCACAGAAGCTGTTCGCGAGGGTCGCCGCCGCGATCGCCGCAAGCGAGCCGGTCACGGTGATCGTCTCGGCGCGGCAGTGGCGTCATGCCCGGGCCTGCCTGCCCGACACGGTGCGGCTGGTCGAAATGTCGAGCAATGATTCCTGGCTGCGCGACAGCGGACCCAATTTCGTGATCAACGACCAGGGCGAGGTGCGCGGCGTCGACTGGAGCTTCAACGCCTATGGCGGGCTGAATGGCGGGCTCTATTTCCCCTGGGACCTCGATGACCAGCTTGCCCACAAGATCCTCGAAATGGAGGGAATGCACCGCTATCGCTCCAGCCTGATCGCCGAGGGCGGCGGCCTGCAATGCGACGGACAGGGCACGCTGATCACCACCGCGCAATGCCTGCTCAATGCCAACCGCAACGGCCATCTCGGCCTTGCGGCGGTGGAGCAGCAGCTCGCCGACTATCTCGGCATCGACACCATCGTCTGGCTGCCCCGAGGCTTCGCCTTCGACGAGACCGACGGCCATGTCGACGACATCTGCTGCTTCGTGCGCCCCGGTGAGGTGGTGCTGAGCTGGACCGACGAGAGAGACGACCCGCAATATGAGATCGTGCGCGAGGCCGAGGACGTGCTGCGCTCGGCGCGCGACGGCCGGGGCAGGGCGCTGAAAGTGCACAAGCTGCCCCATCCCCTGCCGATCGAGGTCACGGCCGAGGAAAGCGAGGGCGTGGACCAGGTCGAGACGAGCTGGGCGCGGCCGGCGGGCAACCGCATCGCGGCGAGCTACATCAACTACTATCCCGGCAACAGCGTGGTGGTAGTCCCCGAATTCGGCTGCGCCCTGGATCGTCCCGCCAAGGCCGTCCTGGCCGGGCTCTTCCCGGACCACGCCATCGTCGGAATCGAGAATTCCCGCGAGATCCTGCTCGGCGGCGGCAATGTCGCCTGCATCACGCTGCCCGTCTATGCCGGCCGTCACGGCTAGCGAGCTTCAAACCGGCCATCTCTGTTCCGATCCGATCGGAAGTGCCCTGGAAGCTGCCAAGGAGGTTCACATGCGCTCCCTGCTTCGTTCGATTGCCCTTGCTGCAGGTCTTGCCATTATCGGCTTCGCGCCGGTCCAGGCCGAGGACGAGACGGTAGTCAACGTCTACAATTGGACGGACTACATCGCCCCCGACACGGTGGAGAAATTCCAGAAGGAGACCGGCATCAAGGTCGCCTACGACAATTACGACGGCAACGAGATGCTGGAGACCAAACTGCTGGCCGGTCGTTCCGGCTATGACGTGGTATATCCCTCCGCCTTTCCCTTCCTCAGGAACCAGATCAAGGCCGAGACCCTGCAGCCCTTGCGGCGCGATGCCATGCCCAATGCCGCCAAGGTCGACCCTCAGGTGCTGGCCCTGATTGCAAAGGCAGACCCCGGCAACCAGCACGCCATGCCTTACATGGGCGTGACCGACGGCATCGGTTACAATGTCGAGGCCATCAAGCGCCGCATGCCGGATGCGCCCGTCGATTCCTTCGCCATGATCTTCGACCCGGCGATCGTCCAGCGCTTCGCCGATTGCGGCGTTGCCATGATCGATGCGCCGACCGAGGTGATTCCGATGGCGCTGGCCTATCTCAAGCTCGATCCGCATTCGACCGCTCCGGACGATCTCGCCAAGGCCGAGACCCTGCTGAAGAAGGTGCGGCCCTTCATCCGCTATTTCCATTCCTCGCGCTACATCAACGATCTGGCCAATGGCGACATTTGCCTGGCGCTGGGCTGGTCAGGCGATATCCTGCAGGCCAAGACGCGCGGAGCGGCGGCGGCCAAGCCGGTCGAGGTGGCCTATGCCATTCCGCGGGAGGGCACGCTGGTGAATTTCGACACCATGGCCGTGCCCAAGGACGCGCCGCATCCCGACAACGCCATGCGCTGGATCGACTTCAATCTTCGGCCGGACATCGCGGCGGCCAATTCCAATTTCATATCCTATGCCAATGCGGTGCCGGAAGCGCGGCCATTGCTGACCGAGGCGATTGCCAAGGACCCCGGCATCTATCCGCCGGAGGACGTGAAGGCGCGGCTGTTCGTGGTGACCAATTCCGACGTGGCGGTGCTGCGCCGCCAGACCAGGGCCTGGACGCGGATCCTGACGGGGCAGTGAAGCTGTCGTGAGAAGACGCCTCAGAGCGAGCGCCTGCCGCCTTCGCCGGCAAGCAGTTCGACCTGGGAGTGCACACCCAGCTTGGCATAGATGCTTTTGATGTGGTTGCGGACGGTGCCGGGCGATATGACAAGCCTGCGGGCGATGGATTTGGCGCAGCCGCCTTCCAGCAAGAGGTCCAGGATCTGCCGTTCCCGGGCGCTCAGCCCGGTCTCGCCGCCGATACGGCCAGTCCGGTCGCCAGCCTGCCATAGCCGCCAAAGCCGTTCCAGCACCAACCGGATGCCATCGCCGGCCCCCTCGGCCAGTGCGAGGTCGGCAGGGATGAAGCCGGGGCTTCCCCGATGGCGGAAGAAGGTCACATAGCCCGCGGCGACGGGTGAAAGATTGAACACGCCGGTGATCTCGTCGATGGTCTGCGACGGCCGGTAGAAGTCCCGATAATAGGGCGTCTTCTCGAAATGGAAGCTGTCGAAGCTGGACAGGGGCAGCAGGAAATCGTGCCGCGTGGCAGCGAATTTCTGGAAGAAGGGATCCTGGCGAAAGAGGCCCCTGTCATATTGGCGGTTCCAGCGGTCGGGCCGGTCGCCGTCGATGGTGACGCAGGCGCCTTCCCGCAAGTAGAGGCCGACATGGCAGCTGTCCGCCGCCAGGAGGTTGCGTGCGCCCGGTGCGAAGCGAACCGCCAACTGCGCCGGGGAGGTCGCGGCGAATGCCTCGGCGAGGCCGCGATTCCACTGCACAAAGCGGGACAGAGGGAGCCCTGGTTCCATGGCACGGCCATCGCCTGTGGTTCGAGCGCGGCAGGTGCCGCCTCCGGACAACATGGCATAAAGTCCCGGAGGCTCAAATCGGAGCTTTTGCTCTCAAGCGAACCGCATCAGGCTCTCACTCCATCGCCATGCTGTGGTCCATTTCCGGAGGCTTGGCCGCCTTTCGCAGGAAGAAAACCAGCGGCATCGCGGCCAACGTCAGCAGCATCATCAGCTTGAAATCATTGATATAGGCGATGATGGTCGCCTGCTGGCCGACCATGCCGTCGAGCATGGTCTGCCCCGCCGCGCTCAGTGGGTCGATCAGCTTGGCCCGGGCCATGTCCTGCAGGGCCTGGTTGTAGGGCGTGAGGTGGGTGACAAGATCGGCGTGGTTGGCCTGGGTGCTTTCGATCAGCAGGGCCGAGGTCATGGAGATGCCGACGCTGGAGCCGATATTGCGCGACAGGTTGTAGAGGCCGGTGCCGTCGCCGCGCAGGCTGGCATCGAGGGTCTGGAAGGTCACGGTGGTCAGCGGTACGAACAGGAAGCCCAGGCCTGCCCCCTGCACGAAGCCGGTGACGATGATCTGCCATTGCGAGATGTCGGGGGTCCAGCCGGTCATGTCGTAGAGCGACCAGGCCGTCAGGCCGAAGCCGATCAGCAGGAGCAGGCGGGTGTCGAGCTTTCCGACCAGGCGGCCGACGATGAACATGCAGACCATGGTGCCGATGCCGCGCGGCCCCATCACCAGGCCGGCGGTCACCACGGGATAGCCCATCAGCGATTGCAGATAGGGCGTCATCAGCGCCATGGCGGCGTAATAGGTCAGGCCGACGGCTGATATGAGCACCACGCCGACCGCGAAATTGCGGTCCACGAACAGGCGCGGCTTCACGAAGGTATCCTTGCCCGTGAAGGTATGGACCAGGAAGATGTAGAAGGCAGCGGCGCAGATCAGCGCCTCGAGTTGGATCTCGCCGGAGGAGAACCAGTCGAGCTGTTCGCCGCGGTCGAGCAGCACCTGCAGGGCGCCGATGGCGATGGAGAGCATGCCGAAGCCGAGCCAGTCGAGCTTCACGGCCGTGCTGCTGCGGGTCTCGGTGACGAAGGCCATCACGCCGAGCATCGCGACGAGACCGATCGGCAGGTTGATATAGAAGATCCAGCGCCAGGAAATGTGGTCGGTGAGCCAGCCGCCGATGACGGGGCCGAGCACGGGGCCCACCATCACGGCGACACCGAACACGGCCATCGCTCCGCCGCGTTCCTCGGGCGTGTAGATGTCCAGCATGATTGCCTGGGCGAGCGGCACCAAAGCGGCGCCGAACACGCCTTGCATCAGGCGGAAGCCGACGATCTGCACCAGGGATTGCGCCATGCCGCACAACATGGAGGCGATCACGAAGCCGATGATGGAGACGAGCAGCAGCCTCTTGCGGCCGAAACGGGCCGCCAGGAAGCCCGAAGGCGGCGTCATGATCGCCGCCGCCACGATATAGGAGGTCAGCACCCAGTTGATCTGGTCCTGGCTGGCGGCGACGCTGCCCTGGATGTGGGGCAGCGCGATATTGGCGATGGTGGTGTCCAGTGCCTGCATGATCACGGCCAGGATGACGCAGGCGGTGATGGCGCCGCGATTGGCGACCTTGGGAGCAGGCAGGGCGGGGCTGGAGATTTGGCCGGCGCTCGCGGTGGCGGATGCGCTCATGGCAGGCCTCGTTCGCAACGATAGGTGATGAAATAATCAGATGCTCAAAAAGCGGGCCGGCACGCGGCAACGCGCGACGGCGTTGTCGTCAGCCGGCCTGATGGTTGCCTTGGGGCTTGGCCTGGCCGAACCAGTTCGTCACGAAGCTGGGCAGGCCGCGGGCATGGCCGGTGTCGACACCGACCACCGCGCTCATGCCCATACGCAGGCTCGGCTTGTCGGGCGCGGGATCGATGCTGACGCGCATGGGAATGCGCTGGACCACCTTCACCCAATTTCCCGAGCTGTTCTGCGCCGGGAGCAGGGAGAAGCTGGAGGCGGAGGCCGGGCTGATGGTTTCGACCTTGCCGGTCCAGGTCACGCCCGGATAGGTGTCGACCGAGATCTCGACCGGTTGGCCGGGCTTGACATAGGTGAGCTCGGTTTCCTTCGGGGTCGCGTCCACCCACATATCGGTGGTGGAAACCAGGTTGAAGGCCCGCTGGGAGGCGTTGAGATAGGCGCCGCGCTGCAGGGAATCGACATTGGTGACGATGCCGTCGAAGGGTGCCCGCACCTCGGTGTCGCCGAGGTCGCGCTTGGCATTGTCGACGGCCGATTGGGCCTGGAGGTAGAAGGGGTTCTTTTCCACCGGCAGGGAGGCGTCGCCGCCAAGCTGGGCCAGCATGGCCTGGGCGTTGGCCTGGGCCACGATGACCTTCTGGCGCGCCGCATCGAGATCATGCTTGGCCTGATCGAAGCTCTGCTTGGAGGCGGCGCTGGAGGATTGCAGGTCCTGCTGGCGCTTGAACTGGGCCTCGTAATAGGGAATGTCCGCCTTGGCCTGTTCGATCTGGGCTTCGGCCTGGGCGTAACTCGCCTGCAGGGTCAGAACCTGGTTGCGTACGGTGCCGAGCTGCGCCTCCGCGCCCTCCAGGGCCGTGCGGTAGCTGCCGGGACGGATGCGGTAGAGCACGTCTCCCTTCTTGACGGCTTGGTTCTCGACGACGTCGATCTCCACCACCGTACCGGCGACATCAGTGGATATGCCGACCATCGCCGCCTGCACATACGCGTTGTCCGTCTCCATCACCTGCCCGCCGGTGACGTAGAAATAGCCGCCGGCGACGAGGGCGACGGGAAGCAGGGCAAAGAGCAGGGGGCGGGTCAGCGAGCGCTTGCGCATCTTGGCCGGCTGCGGCGTGACCGCATCCTGACCGGCCTTGTCGTTGGAAAGCCGCTCGATCTCGATGGGGTTTTCGAGTTTCTGGGCCTGGTTGCTGCCATCAGCCATGTTTTGCCTCCTTGTCGTCGACCGGCTGGCGGCAGGCTTCGAGAAGGTTGGCCTTCATCTGCGTCAGGGTGTCGAGTAGTTTCACGCGGTCTTCGTCCGGGATACCAGCCAGGGCCTCCGCCCGGGTCCGGTCGCCGAGAGCGCGCATCTCGGCGAGAATGGGATGGGCGGCCGGCGTCAGGAAGAGCAGCCAGACCCGACGGTCGCTCGCATGCTGGCGCCGTTCGATCAGCCCGCGCGCTTCGAGCTTGTCGAGAATGCGCACCAAGGTGATTGGTTCGATTTCGAGCAGTTCGGCCAGCCCGCTCTGATGGATCCCTTCGCTGCGGGAGAGGAAGGCGAGCGCCTGCCATTGCGAACGCGTCAAGCCGATATCGCCGGCCCGCTGTTCGAAGCGCTTTCGCATCAGGCGGGCGACGTCATGCAGGATGAAGCCGAGGGTGGGCTGGTTGAGCATATCTAGAACATGCCGTTCTAATTATAAGCTTGCTTATATTTATCCATGATTATAACAAGGATGCCTCAAATGCAATCGCCCAGATGGTGCGGACCGCAAAATGGCTGCTGATCACGCGAGATTTGATCGGGGTCCGGCCCTGACGGGGGCCGGCTTGCTGTGCGCGACCTGGTTTGCCCTGATGCTCGGCACGCATTCGGCGGCCGCCGCGCCGCGCTTCGTCAGCTGCGGCGGCGCCGCCATGCTTGGAGCCGCGCTGCTCAATTGCTCGCACCTGGCACCGACCAAACCGGCGCAGCTGTGCAATTTCAGCTGGAGCCTCCTGCAGGTCGGCAATGTCCCGCAGGTGGTGAGCGGCTCCTTCCTGCTGCCGCCGGGCGCCAACAACGCCCAGGTCTATCAGGGGGCCGGCTACGTCGCCGCCCTGGCGTCGCCGGTCATTCTCTGCCAGGACCAGAATTAGCGCTTGCCACCCGCTTTCGAGGCGGTGGCCTCTCTATTGCCGCTACAACGCCCCAAAACAGCCCCTTTTGGTTCACACGCCATACAAGTCGGCCAAGCTATCGCTTAGGTTGTACTCACAGGCCATGAGCCGTTCGAGCTCGGCCCACGCCGGGTGGAAACCAAGAGGGCCAGATCAATGTCCGCGACATTCCGCAGCGCTTTTGCGCTCCTGTTCATCCTGCTCGCGGCGAGTTTGCCGCTGCAACCAGCCCGGGCACAGAGCCAGGGCGAAAAGCGCATTGCCCTCGTCATCGGCAATGCCGACTACAAGGCCGGACCATTGGCGACCAGCGCCAATGATGCGGGCCTTATCGCCCAGACCCTGCAGGCCGCCGGTTTTGACGTGACAGGCGCCCGCGACCTGGACCAGGATTCGCTGCGCAAGGCGTTCCGTGAATTCCTCGACAAGGCCTCCGCATCGGGACCCGACACGGTGGCTTTCGTCTATCTGGCCGGTTATGGCCTGCAGTCGGAAGGGCAGAACTACTTCGTGCCCGTCGACGCTGCCATCCAGACGCCAGCTTCCGTGCCGGCAGAGGCGGTACGGCTCTCCGATTTCACTCGGCCGCTCGGCGCCTTGCAGCTGAAGGCCAGCATCGTGGTGATCGACGGCGCGCGCGCCAACCAGTTCGCCCGCGGCGACCAGCCCCTGGCCGGCGGCCTGGCGCTCGTCGATGCCGAGCCCAATTCGCTGATCGCCTTCAATGCGGCACCCGGCACGGTGGGGCCGGCTGAGCAGGGGCCTTATGGCGCCTATGCCCAGGCCCTCGCCGAAATGATGCGGACGGGCGGGCTGCCGATCGCCGATGTGTTCGACCGTACCCGGTTGCGGGTGAGCGAGAGGACCAATGGCGCGGTGCTGCCTTGGAGCGCGTCGAAGCTCGGCGAGCCCTTCGCCTTCTTCGACCGTGCGGCCGATGCGCCTGCTCCCCAGGTTTCCCTCGAAGAGGACAAGGCGATGCAGTCCAAGCGCATCGCCGATTTCGACGCGCGTGATGCCTATGTCGCTGCCGTGGATCGGGACACCATGCAGGGCTATCAGGACTTCCTGACCGCCTTTCCGCGCGATCCCATGGCCAAGCGCGTGCGCGCTATCGTGGCCGCCCGGCGCGAGGCCATCACCTGGCACGAGACTTGGAAGCGCGATACGCCCAATGCCTACTGGTCCTATCTCAAGCGCTATCCGCGCGGCCCCCATGCCTGGGACGCCCGCCGCCGCCTGAGATATCTGTCGGCCGAGATCGAGCCGCCGGCGCGTTTCGACGTGATCGAGTATGACGTGCCGCCGCCGCCGGAAGTCGAGGTCGTCTATGTCGAACGCCCGGTGATCGTCTTCTCCGATCCCGAATTCGACCTGCCGCCGCCCCCGCCGCCGCCGGTGATCTTCCTGCCGCCGCCGCCCCGCGATTTCGTGGAGCTGCCGCCGCCGCCGCCGCCGGTCGACGAGTATGTGCTGCCGTCGCCGCGCTATGTGGCGGTGCCCGAATGGGTGCGGCCGCCGCGTTACGTGGAGCCGCCACCGCAGAATTTCATCTTCAACAACATCCACAACGCCACCGTCATCAACGAGACGCTGGAAGCCCCTCCCGAGCGCATGCGGCGCCAGGAGGGCGAGGGTGGCCTGACGACCGGAGAGAAAGCGGCCGGCGCGGCGATTGCCATTGGTGCAGCGGCTGCCGCGGCGCGCGTCGCCCTGCCGCCCTTCCTGCGCAATCGTGGCGGGCGGGGTGGCCAGCCCGGCATGACGCAGCCGGCTGCGGCGCCGCAGCCGGGTGAGCCCGGTCTGGCTCCGACTCCCGGCGAACCACAAAAGCCGGGACGCCTTCTGCCGGGACAGGCTCTTCCGGGCCAAGCGATTCCCGGCCAGGAAGGTCAGCCCGGTCGGCTGCTGCCGGGGCAGGAAGGTCAACCCGGGCAGCCCGGTACGCTGAAACCGGGGCAGGCTCAACCGGGTCAGCCCGGCCGGCTGCTGCCGGGACGGGTCCAGCCGGGCCAAGCCGTTCAGCCGGATGAAACCAAGCCAGGACGAGCCCAGCCCGGACAACTCCTGCCGGGCCAGGCGGCCCAGCCTGATGAAGCCAAGCCGGGCCAGCGCCAGCCCGGCCTGAAGCCTGGACAAGGCCAGCCGGGCAAGGCCCTGCCGGGCATGAATGGCGAGGCCCTGCCGCTCGACAATGGCAAGCCGCCATTGGGCGAAACCCCGCTGCCCGGCCGCAAGCAGCCTGCTGGCAAAGCCGGCAAACCCGGTCAGCTCGGCCAACCACTGCCGGGGGCACAGCCCGAGGGGCAGCCGGATCAGACCCAGCCCCAAAAACCCCTTCCGGGGCAGAAGGGCCAAGGCCGTGTGAAGCCGGGGCAACCGCAGCCGGACGGCAGCGCTCAGCCTCCGCTCGGGAACGGCCAGCAGCTCGGCAAGCCATTGCCGGGAACCGATGAGTCGCAGCCGCTTCCCGGTCGCAAACGGCCAAAGGGGCGTCAGCCACAGGATGACGGCGCCCAGGCTCCGCGGCCAGGCGCCACGCCCGAGGAACAGGCTGTGCCAGATGCTGGAGCGCCGGCGCAGCCGGCAGGCCGCAAGCGTCGCCCGGCCCAGGATGGACAGGGCCTTGGCGAACCCTTGCCACCAGCCGGACGGGCTTTGCCGGATGGCAGCGGGCAGCCGCAGCCTCAGCCGGGCCGTCGTCGTCCCCGCCAGCCCGATGCCGGATTTGCTCAGCCGGACGAACCGGCCCAGCCATCCGGTCGCCGGCCGCGCGTCCTGCAGGGCCAGCCGGGTGGTGGTGACGAGGGTGGTGCACCCATGCCGCGCCAGAAGCGCTTGAACCAGGCGCCTGCGCCGGACATGGAACCGGCTCTGAATGCACCGCGTCAGACTCGGCCGCCGCGCGCGCAGCCCGATCTCGAGGGTGGGGCGTCCCGGCCGATGCAACGGCTGCGGCCACCGCCGCAAGAAGGGGCTCCGGCCGCGGGCGGGGGCGGACGCCAGCGCCGTTGTGGCGGCCAGGGCGCACCGCCTTGTGAATGAGAATGAACGAAAACACCGCCCGGCTTGCCGGGCGGTGTTGCTTCAGGACGGTTGCCGTATTTTTCGTCAGAAGCCGCTGACGACATAGCCGCCGTCGACAGGCAGCGTGGTCGCGGTGACGAAGATCGAGGCGGGCGAGGCGAAGAACAAAGCGGTGCCGACGAGATCGTCGACCGTGCCCCAGCGCTTGAGGGCCGCCTTGCTGGCGATCTTCCCGGCCGGCACCGGGTCTGACCACAAGGGCTTGGTCATGTCGGTGCGGTGATAGCCGGGCGCGATGGCGTTGACCCGGATGCCCTCGGGCCCGAATTTGTGGGCGAGGGCGCGTGTGAGCCCCATGATCCCGGTCTTGCTGGCGCAATAGGCCGGCACGCTGTCATCGGCCAGATAGCTCAGCATCGAGGCGAAGTTGATGATCGATCCCTGCGATTTCACCAGCAGGGGGTGGGCTGCCATGGCGAGGCGCATGGCGCTGTTCATGTTGACGTCGATGACTTCGAGATAGGTCTCTTCGGTCCACTCGGCGTCGGGGCGGGCAATGCCCTGGGCGTTGACGAGCACGTCGAGGGCCGGCAGGGCCGCAAAGAAGCGCTCGACCGCCGCCTTGTCGCGCACGTCGAGCTGCTCGAAACGGATGGAGCGGCCACCATTGGCGGCCTTGGCCGCGGCAAGGCGCGCCTCGGTGGAGCCCGTCGCGATGACATCGGCGCCGAGGCTGGCAAAGCCCTGCGCAATGGCAAGGCCGATGCCGCTGGAACCGCCGGAGACCACGACGGTCTTGCCTTCGAACAGGCCGGGACGGAAGGCGGAGAGCACGTCCTGCATGCAGGTTTCCTTCAATTTTGAGAAAGGGATGATCGGCGGCTCAGCCTTGCTGCAGCCGGTCGAGATCGTCGTAGAGCGCCTGGGAATGGTGGTAGAGGCGGTCGAACACCGGCTGCATGCGGGCATAGGTCTCCGCCCAGGCCGGGTCGGGCAGGATCTCGGCGCTGTAGCGCACGAAATGGCCGACGGCGTCCTCGACCTTGCTGAACCGTCCGACCGCGGTTGCGGCCATCGCGGCGCAGCCGACGAGGCCGCATTCGGTTTCCTCGGGTACGAGGATCGGCACGTTGTAGGCGCTGGCCTTGATCTTCAGCCAGAGCTCGGTCTTGGCGCCGCCGCCTGAGGCGACCACGCGTTCGAGCTTCTGGCCGGTGGAGACTTCCATCACCCGGATATGGCGGTTGACCGCGAAGGCCACCCCTTCGAGCGTGGCGCGATGGAGATGGGCGAGGCCATGCTTGGCGCCGATGCCGAAGAACTGGGCGCGGGCATTGCGATGGGCGCCGAGCCGCTCGCCGGCCAGGAAAGGCAGGAAGAACAGGCCTTCGGCGCCGGCCGGCGCCTCGGCCGCCTTGGCGACGATGTCGCCGTAGGAGAGGGCCTTCTCGTGGAAGGCGCGGCGGGCCCAGCGCATGGCATCGCCGCCGGTTTCCAGCAGGGTGAACGGCCCCCAATGGCCTTCGACGGTGCGGACGTTGCAGATCTCTGGATCGAGCAGCGGTTCGCCGGTCACCAGCGTGATGATGG
This sequence comes from Labrys sp. WJW, assembly GCF_001676615.1. Lineage (GTDB taxonomy): Bacteria > Pseudomonadota > Alphaproteobacteria > Rhizobiales > Labraceae > Labrys > Labrys sedimenti. Next base: position 187,280 of record NZ_LYXZ01000022.1, read on the forward strand.
AGGAGGTGCCCATCACATCCGACGCCGTGCCAGGATGGACGACGCCCGAGCCCAGCACCGCCACCGGATAGTCAGCTCCGCCCACCAGGACGGGCGTACCCTCGGCAAGCCCGGTTTCCAGCGCGGCACCGGCGGTGACGCGGCCGAGAATGTCGAGCGGCGAGCGGATCGGCGGCAGCATGGCGGCATCGAGGCCGAGGCGGTCGATCATCGCGGCGGACCAGTTTCCGCTCGCCGGATTCATCAGGAAGCTGCAGGAGGCGTCGCCCTCGTCCATGGCGATCTCGCCGGTGAGCCGCAGGTTGATGTAGTCCTTCGGCATCAGCACCGTCGCGGCGGCGCGATAGGCTTGCGGATCGTTGTCGCGCAGCCAGGCGAGCTTGAAGCCGGGCCAGGCGGGCGTCGGCGGATTGCCGCTCTCGGAAAGATAGGAGGCGGGCGGATTGTCCCGCTCGAAGGCTGCCACCAGGCCCGCCGTGCGCTTGTCGTTCCACAAGGGCGCGGTATCGCGTGTGGGATTGCCGTGGCTGTCGACCAGCACGGTGCCATGCATCTGGCCGCAGGCGGCGACAGCCTGGATCCTGGCGGCGGCACCCGCGTGGCGTTCGAGCACGGTGCGGATGGCCGAGACGGTGCCCGCCCACCAATCGGCGGGGCGCTGTTCCGACCAGCCGAAAGCCGGTACGATCTGGTCATATTCGCTGGCGGCGATCTCCAGGATGGCACCGTTGCCGGCCTCGACCAGAGCCGCTCTGGCGCTGCCGGTTCCGACATCGATGGCCAGGATGAGATCCTGTGTCATGGGTGTGTCCTCGGCTCGCTCGTTGAAAAAGGATGGGGGTATGCCGCCATCATCGTTTGCGCATTTTTTTGGAGTGATGCTACACGTTTTCCGGTCGGTCAACTGAAAATTCCGACATATTTATGCTGCGTTGCAATAAAATTAGGCGAGTATCTTGCCGGGGCCGATTGAAATATGTAGCATTGCTACAAAATTGACACCCATGCCGATGTCATCGGCAAGCCCTGAGGAGAGCGCAGACAATGGCCGTCAATCCCATTGAGCGGATCGAGGCGATCGGCGTGGTGCCGGTCATCGCGATCGACAATCCCGCGGACGCGGTCGCGTTGGCCGATGCCCTGACGGCCGGCGGCCTGCCGGTTGCCGAGATCACCTTCCGCACCAAGGCGGCCGCGGAAGTCCTGGCCATCCTGCGCGACCAGAGGCCGGACTTCCTGGCCGGCGCCGGTACGGTGCTGGACCTGGAATCGGTCAGGGCTTGCAAGGACAATGGTGCGAGCTTTGCCCTGTCCCCCGGTTTCGATGCGGAGATCGTCGCCGCCGCCAAGGCAATCGGCCTGCCCTTCGCGCCCGGCATCATGACGCCGACGGATCTCACCGCGGCCACCCGCGCTGGCCTGCGCCTGTGCAAGTTCTTCCCGGCCGGTGTCGCCGGCGGGCCGAAGGCGCTGGAAGGCATCGCTGCGCCCTTCAATCATCTGGGCGTCCGCTTCATCCCGACCGGCGGCGTCACGCTGGAAACGATGGGTGACTGGCTCAAGCATCGCTTCGTCGCGGCCGTCGGCGGCACCTGGATCGCCAAGCCCGACGATATCAGCGGCGGCAAATTCGCGGAGATCACCGCCAAGGCCAAGGCTGCCGTCGAGCGTGTCAAGGCGATCCGGGCGGGCGCGGCATGAGCAGCTACCAGCCGGCGACGCAGCCGACTCTCTATTTCATTGGGGTGACCACCACCAAGAGCTCGATCATGCGGGTCTTCCCGGCCTGGGCCGAGCATCTGGGCCTAAAGGATGCGGTGATCAAGGGCATCGATTTTCCCCTGCATGCCGATCCCGCCGCCTATCGCGAGGCGGTGGCCTTCATCAAGGCCGATCCCCTCTCGCTGGGCGCGCTGGTCACCACCCACAAGATCGACCTCTACAAGGCCTGCCGGGACCTGTTCGACGAGGTCGACGATTTCGCCCTGCGTATGGAGGAGACGAGCTGCCTGTCCAAGCGCGACGGACGCCTGATCTGCCACGCCAAGGATCCGATCTCCTCCGGGCTCGCCCTCGACAATTTCATTCCCGAGGGCCATTTCGAGCGCACCGGCGCCGAGCTCTTCTCGATGGGAGCGGGCGGCTCCACCATTGCCCTGACCTGGCACATGGTGCGCGAGGAACGGGGCGCCGACCGGCCGTCGCGTATCGTGGTCTCCAATCGCAGCCAGCCGCGCCTCGACGAGATCCGGCGCATTCACGAGGAGATCGGCATGCCCGTGCCGGTCGACTATGTGCTGGCGCCCGATGCGGCCGACAACGATGCCGTCACCGCCGGGCTCAAGCCGGGCTCGGTGGTGATCAATGCCACCGGTCTCGGCAAGGACGCGCCCGGCTCGCCGCTCACCGATGCGGTGGTCTTTCCGGAACGCGCGATCGTGTGGGACCTCAACTATCGCGGCGACCTCGTCTTCCTCGACCAGGCCCGGCGGCAGCAGGCAGCACGCCATCTCCAGATCGAGGATGGCTGGACCTATTTCCTGCATGGCTGGACCCAGGTGATCGCCGAGGTCTTCGACATCGAAATCCCGACTTCCGGCCCGTCCTTCGATCGGCTGGGCGAGATCGCCATCGCCGCTTCCAAGGGATGAAGACGAAGTTCAGAAATAAGTGCTCTGTCATCCCCGGCTGAGCCGCTCGCGAGCGAAGCGAGTAGAGGGCGAAGGTATCGTCACAAGCTTTGCTTGTGACTGAGATCCAGGGGCCAAAGGGCGGCGTTTATAGCCCTGGATCCCCTTCCCTCGCCACTATGTGGCTCGCCGGGGATGACAACTCCGTCAATTCACTTGTTTTTCGCGAGTCTATAGGGACCGAGAGTTGAAGACATGGAACGCATCCTGGTCACGCCGCGCTCGCTGACATCGGCGGCCCATCCCCTGGTCGAACGCCTCAGGAAACAGGGCCATGAGATCGTCATGCCGGCACCCGGCAAATTGCCGGACGAGGAGGACCTGCTCGCGCTCGTGCCCGGCGTGACCGGTTGGCTGGCGGGGGTGGAGAAGATCTCGCCGCGCGTCATCGCCGCGGCCGGTTCGCTGCGGGCGATCAGCCGCAACGGCACTGGAACCGACAATCTGCCGATCGATACGCTGCTCGCGCGCAAGATCGCCGTGCGCATCGCCGCCGGTGCCAATGCGGCTGGTGTGGCCGAGCTTGCCATTGGCCTGATCTTCGCAACGCTCCGCCAGATTCCCCTGTGCGATGCCGGCATCAAGCAGGGGAACTGGCCGCGCCGGATCGGTGCCGAGATCCGGGGGCGCAAGGTTGGCGTGGTCGGCTGCGGCGCCATCGGCGCCGAGGTCGCGCGCCTGGCCGCCGCGCTGGGGGCGGATATTCTCGCCTATGATCCGCAGCGTCCTGCCGTCAATGTCGAGGCGAGCAGCCTGCGCTGGGTCGAGATATCGGACATGCTGGCGGCAGCCGATGTCGTGACCCTCCATTGTCCGGCGCCGGCGGATGGCCGTCCGCTGCTGGGTGCGGCCGAATTCGCGGCGATGCGGCGTGGCGCGGTGCTGATCAACACGGCCCGGTCGTCGCTGGTCGACGAGGCAGCTTTGCTCCAGGCGCTCGAAGACGGACGTCTCGGCTGTTACGCCACCGATGTCTTCGAGGAAGAGCCACCATCGAGCCTCGCTCTCGCCGGCCATGCCAGGGTGATTGCCACCAGCCATATCGGCGGTTTTACCCAGGAAAGCGTGGACAGGGCCACCGAGGTCGCCATCGCCAATCTGATGGATGCCCTGCAGGGGAGGGCGTGAGGGAATGCTGGAGGTCCTGCCCTTTGCCGGCCCGCTGGCCGGACAACTTGCGAGCCGGCCGCAAGCCGGCCTTTCGCTCTATTGGCTCGGGCAGGCCGGCTTCCTCCTCGACAGCGGCCGGCACCGCCTGCTGATCGACCCCTATCTCTCGGATTCGCTGGCGCAGAAATATCGCGACCGTGGCCCTTCGCATGAGCGCATGATGCCGGCACCGATCGGGATCGACGACCTGCCGCCGCTCGACTTCATCCTCTGCACGCACCACCACACCGACCACCTCGACGCGGCGACATTGACCCCGCTCATCCGGCGCTTTCCGCAATTGCGCCTGGTGGTGCCCACGGCCTCGCTAAAGCTGGCGCAGGAGAGGACCGGGCTCGATGCGGACCGCTTGATCGGCATGGATGCCGGCGAAACGCTCCTGCTCGACCAGGCCATCGAAGTGCGCGCCATGCGGGCTGCCCATGAGGAATTGCAGCGCGACGAGCGGGGCCATCATGTCTTTCTCGGCTACGCTCTCGGGGTGAATGGTATCCGCGTCTTCCATTCCGGCGATACCATTCCTTTCGCCGGACAGGTCGAAGAGGTGCAGGCTCTGGCGGCCGATCTGGCACTGCTGCCGGTGAACGGACGCTCGCCGGCACTCGCCGCTGCCGGCATCGCTGGCAATCTTACCCTGGACGAGGCGGTCGAACTGGCCTCGTCCTGCGGCATCGATGCCGTGCTCGCCCATCACTACGGCATGTTTGCCTTCAACACGCTTGCACCCGAGCGGATCGACGCAAAGGCTGCCGCAATGACCGGGCCGACCCGGCTGCTTCGGGCCGGGACGGGAATCGAGTATAGGCTGACGGGGCCGTCCAAGGTGGCGGGCTGAGCCCTCCGATCCGAAGAGGGAGCCAGAAGGGGAAGCCGTTGATGACCTTGCCGGATCAGACCGCATCTCAGCCCGGGCCTCGGACCACGATCCAGAACGTGCTCGAGGTGATCCGGCTGACCTTGGGCGAGTTGCGCAAGTCCGACCGCAAGGTCGCCGACCTCATCCTGGCCGATCCCCAGCGCATCCTCAACGCCACGGTGGCGGAGACGGCGCTCGCCGCCGGGGTGAGCGAGCCCACGGTCATCCGCTTCTGCGCCGCCATCGGCTGCAACGGCTTCCAGGATTTCAAGCTGCGCCTGGCCCAGAGCCTGGCGCTGGGCACGCCGGCCACCCATTCGGTGCTGCTCGGCACCGATACGCCGGAAACCGTGGTCGAGAAGATCTTCGACTACACCATCACCAGCCTCGACTGGGCACGCCATCATCTCGACAAGGCAGCCCTGGCCCGGGCGATCGACATCCTGGAAAAGGCGAAGGCCATCGAATTTTTCGGCCTGGGGGCCTCGGGCGTGGTGGCGCGCGACGCCCAGCAGAAATTCCCGCTGTTCGGCGTGCCCTGCGGTGCCCAGCACGACACCCACCAGCAGATCATGGTCGCCTCGATGATGAAGCCGGGCGACGTCGCGGTGGTGATCTCCCATACCGGGCGTTCGCGCTCGATCATCGAGGTGGCCCGCACTGCGCGCGAGAACGGGGCCAAGGTCATCGGCCTGACCGGATTCGAGACCTCGCTCGCCGCCCATTGCGACGTGGCCCTGCTGGTGGAGACGCTCGACAACACCAACATCTACACGCCCACCACCTCACGCATTGCCGCGCTGGTGGTGATCGACGTGCTCTCTACCGCGGTTGCCCTGCGCCGCGACGAGGCCCATGTCCGGCGCTTCCAGGCGATGAAGCGCAAGTTGGCTGAATACCGTATCGGCGAGTAGTCCGGCTGCGGGATGCTATGTTTTCTTATGCCGGACAGAGATCAAAAGGTTCGGTACGAAATGGCAGGGCAGGGTATCGTCCTGATGGCGGGTGACAATCGTCACGATGTCGCCTGGTTGTACCTTCATGCTGGGAGGCGCGACCGCGCTCCAACGTTGTGGCGAGCTACCGCCACCGACCAATATACCGAACCGTTCATACGCGAAATATTTCGGATTGACCGGGACGTCGAGAAATCTCTCTCCTCGGCGAAGAAAGCGGGTAGCTGCCATTGTGGATAGAGATACGTGAACTTCCCCGGTCAAACGCAAGCCAGATGTGGGAAGGGGGACCAAGGCCGTTCCGCATGCCTGGCGCCATTTACCATTCGACGGTCCCTGGAGTTCGGCGGAGGCCACTGGTGCTGGCGGCGGGCGCCAGTTGGGCGCAGTGCCTTCGGCGAGAGCCGTCGGCGGCGCCATCACGAGCAGGCCGAGACCGAACACCAGTTTCTTCATTGTGCACACGATTTAGATGAAGCTTCCCCCCAAGGCATCCTCTCCGAGGGCGAGAGCGAAAGCAAGTCTCCCCGCCCGGCCTTCGCCCCTTGTGGACACGGCGTTGTTGAAAGACCACAGGCCTGGGTTGATGCCCGCATGTGGAAATCCCCTCCCATGCGCGGGCGGGGGTTGTTGATCACCCCTCAGGGGCGCTATGGCTGGGGCGAAACCGGAATCACTGCTTGAGATGAAGATCGAAATCGAGATGGGCGTCGCGTCTGCCGCCGGCAGTGCGCCTGCAATGCTCGACATCGAGGAGTTGCTGGCCACCCGCCTGTTGGTGCAGGGCAATTCCGGTTCCGGCAAATCGCATCTCCTGCGCCGGCTGCTCGAACAGAGCGCGCCGCATGTCCAGCAGGTCATTGTCGATCCCGAAGGCGAGTTCGCCAGCCTGTCGGACCGCTACGGCCATGTCGTCATCGATGGCGAGCGCAGCCTGGCCGAACTCGAGCACATCGCCCAGCGCGTGCGCCAGCATCGCGTCTCGGCCGTGCTGGTGCTGGAAAGCCTCGACGCCGAAATGCAGATGAAGGCCGCCGCCGCCTTCCTCAATGCCCTGTTCGATGCCGAGCGCGATTTCTGGTTCCCGATGCTGGTGGTGGTCGACGAGGCCCAGCTCTTTGCGCCTGCCGCCTCCGGCGAGGTCGGGGAGGAGGCCCGCAAGGTCTCGCTCGGGGCGATGACCAATTTGATGTGCCGCGGCCGCAAGCGCGGCCTTGCCGGCATCATCGCCACCCAGCGCCTGGCCAAGCTCGCCAAGAACGTCGCCGCCGAGGCTTCCAACTTCCTGATGGGGCGTACCTTCCTCGACATCGACATGGCGCGCGCCGCCGACCTGCTCGGCCTCGACCGGCGCCAGGCCGAGACTTTCCGGGAACTGCAGCGCGGCCAGTTCGTGGCGCTCGGCCCGGCCTTGTCACGCCGCCCGCTTCCCATCAAGGTCGGTCCGGTGGAGACGCGCCCCAAGGTGGCGACGCCCAAGCTGACGCCGCTGCCGGAAGGGGGCGAGGCGGCGCGCGATCTCATCCTGGCGCCCGTGCCGATGGCGGCGCCGCGTCCGCGCCCCGAGCGCCGCGTGGTGACACCGCCACCGATGTCGACCACCGAGATCCTCGAACAACTCGTGCGCGAGCGACCGGCGGAGGCCGCCGGCGAGGAAGCCCTGCCTGCCATGCCACCGGCCGAGCTGCAGCAGGCCCATGCCCGTATCGCCTTTGCGATCATGCAGGAGCCGGATGCCAGTTTCCGCACCGATGCCGTGCTCTATCAGGATTTCATCGTACGTTGCCGCATCGAACGGCTCGGCGGCTCGCCGCCGGCCATGGCTGAGTTCAAGTTCCTGCTCAGCGCAGCCCGCGCCGGTCTCGATCCCGACGGTATCGACCAGGAGCAATGGCAGCGTGCGCTCGACCATGCCCGCCTGGTACCGGCCGATCTCCAGGCCGTGTTCCTGATTCTCGCGGCGGCGGCGATGACGGGCGCGCCATGCCCGCCGGACGCCGAGATCGCCAGGCGTTGCGGCAGCCATTCGGCCGGCCGCGCCCGCAGCCAGATCCGCCATCTGCAGAATGCGGACTTCGTGATGACGCGCGTCGACATGCGCGGTGCCCGCATCGCGGTGATTCCGGATCTTGGTTGGGAGACCGCCCCCGGCGACCCCAATGGTCCCGCGCTGGACAGGGACAGCCTGGCCGCCGCCGAGTGAGGGCGGGCGGGCGCTGCATCAGCCGCAGGAGACCTCGCACTATCCGGAAGCATTAGTGCGACGCTGACCAAAAACCCCCTAGGATGAGCGCAATAAACCAAAGCAGGCCTGAAAATCATCTGACTCTGTCGATATAATCGTGGCATAGAGCTAATCGGTTGATGGCTCCTCCAATTCAAATATGAGCGGATGATGTCTACCCAGATCGTTCCCCTGATCGTTTGCGGCGGCTCCGGAACGCGGTTGTGGCCGGCCTCGCGGGCCAGCCGACCCAAGCAGTTCCTGCCTTTATTCGGTGATCTCTCCACCTTCCAGGAAACGATGCGGCGCGTGAGCGGCACCGAGCTGTTCGGCCGGCCGGTCATCGTCACCAACCAGGATCATCGCTTCCTGGTGGCCGACCAATTGCTGTCGATCGGTGTCGAGGCCGATATCGTGCTCGAGCCCGAGGCGCGCGATTCCGGGCCGGCCATCGCTGCCGGTGCGGCCTTCATCGCTGCGCGTGACGGCGCCAAGACGCCGGTCCTGACCCTTGCCGCCGACCACCGCGTGCGGGACATCGAAGGCTTCCGCGCTGCCTGCGTGGCGGCACGGCGCGGCGCCGCCAAGAAGCACATCGTGACCTTCGGCGTGGTGCCCAACCAGCCGGCCACCGGCTATGGCTATATCGAGGCCGGTGAGCCCCTGGTCGACGGCGTCCTGAAGGTGCGCCGCTTCGTCGAGAAGCCCGATGCCGAGACCGCCACGCGCTATGTGCGCGAAGGCTATCTGTGGAACTCCGGCAATTTCCTGTTCGAGGCCGGCTTCTTCCTCTCCGAATATGCCCGCTGCGAGCCCGATACGGTGGAAGCAGTGAACGAGGCGGTAGCCAAGGCCACGGTTGATCTCGGCTTCGTGCGTCTCGACGCCGAGGCTTTCGGACGCTGCGGCAAGCGCTCGGTCGACTATGCCGTGATGGAAAAGACCCAGGCCGCCGCCGTGGTCCCGGCGAGCTTCGACTGGTCGGATGTCGGCTCCTGGGGCGCGGTGCGCGAGCTCTCGCCGCAGGACGAGGCCGGCAATGCCAAGCTGGGCGAAGCCCTGTTCGTCAACGCCCGCAACAATCTGGTGTCCTCGGAACGCCAGCTCGTCTGCGTGGTCGGCCTGGACGACCTCGCCGTGATCACCACGGGCGATGCGGTGCTGGTGGCCCGCCGCGACGATGCCGCCGGTATCAAGGCGCTGGTCGAGAAGCTCAAGCAGAGCCACAATGGCCTGACCCAGGATCACCTGCAGTCCTACCGCCCCTGGGGGCACTACAAGTCGCTCGATCTCGGTGCACGGCACCAGGTCAAGCGTATCGTGGTCAAGCCCGGCGGCCAGCTCTCGCTGCAGAAGCATCACCATCGCTCCGAGCATTGGATCGTGGTGCGCGGTGTCGCCAATGTCAGCATCAACGGCCAGATCAAGACGCTGCATGAGAACGAGTCGATCTATATCCCGATCGGCTCCACCCACCGGCTGGAGAACCCCGGCAAGATCGAGCTCGAACTGATCGAGGTGCAGACCGGCTCTTATCTCGGCGAGGACGACATCATCCGCATCGAGGACATCTACAACCGCGCGGCGTCGTGAGGCGCGATTGGAATTATTTGTTCCTGCAAAGTCGCGTCATTGCGAGGAGCGGAGCGACGCGGCAATCCAGGAGATATTCGTTTGAGGCCGGATGAAGACTGGATTGCTTCGCTGCGCTCGCAATGACGGATCGATCGATCTTTTCGAAGCTCGATATGAGGTCGCGACGATATGAGGGAGGGGATTTCGCCCCTCCCTTTTTCTTGTCTTTTTACCAGCAGGTGTAGCCGCCATCGACGGTGACGATCGAGCCGGTCATCAGGCTGGCGGCATCGGACGCCAGGAACTGCACGGCGGAGGCGATTTCCTCCGGCTCGCCCATCCGCCCCTGCGGCGTCATCTCCAGCCAGGTCTTGAACATCTCCGCATTGGCCGGGTCGGTCGCGGCATAGGCGGTCAGCGGCGTGTTGATATAGGTGGGAGCGACCGAGTTGACGCGTACGCCGCGCAGGCCCCATTCCGCCGCCAGCGATTTGGTGAGGTGATGCACGCCGGCCTTGGAGGCGTTGTAGTAGGACTGTTCCTGCGGCTTGTTGACGATGATGCCGGACATCGAGCCGATATTGATGATCGAGCCTTTCTTGGCCGCCAGCATGTGCTTGCCGAAGGCGCGGCAGCACCAGAATACGCCGTTCAGATTGACGTCGAGCACGTTGAGCCAATGCTCGTCGGCGACGTCCTCGGCGGGGGTCATCGAGCGGGCGATGCCGGCATTGTTGACCAGGATCTCGATAGCGCGCCCCTTGGCGGCCAGGTCGTCGGCCACGGCAGTCACTTCCGCCGAATTGGTGACGTCCATCTTCACCGTCTCGACCTTGTAACCCTTGGCTGCAAGGGCGGCCTGCCCCTCCGCCGCGACCTTCATGTCGAAATCGGCGATGACCACTTCGGCCCCGAACTCGGCCAAGGCTTCGGCGCAGGCCAGGCCTATGCCACGCCCGCCGCCCGTGACGAGGGCATGCCGGCCAGTGAGATCGAGTTTCTTTTTATACATCGCGGATCCTTTCCATGCGTCGCTCCCGTTTGCTGCATCGATTTTGCAAACGGAACAAATGCTCGTGCAGCTGCAGTCAATCTAATGTCGCATGCTGATTCGACGAAGCCAATCCTGCATTGGCTTTACCATTTGGGCGGCGGGCGTGGAGGTTGCCCGGATGCGCATCAAGGCGCTGAGGAGCTCAGTTCCATGTCATCACCGGACTTGTCCCGGGCATCCAGATACCGCAATTCGTCGAGATCGCGGCGCCTGGATGCCCGGGACGAACCCGGTGATGACAAAGGTCGAGGTGCCCGCGATCATTCGGCCAGTTTCGGAGCCAACGCGCCCGAAAATCAGGCCAGGGACAGGCCCTTGTCGTCGAAGCGATGCAGGCGGTCCGGCTGGGGCGTGAGATAGATGGTATCGCCGGTGGTAAGGCCGAACTCGCCGGGTGCCCGCGCAGTGACGCGGGTGCCCTCGTCCAGGTCGATATAGAAGAAGGTATCCGAGCCCAGATGTTCGGAAATCGAGATCTTGCCTTTCCATTGCCCCTCGGTCGGGGACAGGTTGAGATGCTCGGGGCGGATGCCGATGGTGGTGGCGTTGTAGTTGGCCGCTGCGCCATCCTTGAGGAAGTTCATCTTGGGCGAGCCGATGAAGCCGGCGACGAATAGGTTCCTCGGCTTGTTGTAGAGCTGGAGCGGCGAACCGACCTGCTCGACATTGCCGGCATTGAGCACCACGATCTTGTCGGCCATGGTCATGGCCTCGACCTGGTCGTGGGTGACGTAGATCATCGTGGTCTTCAGGTCCTTGTGGAGCTGCGAGATCTCGATGCGCATGTTGACGCGCAGCGCCGCGTCGAGGTTCGACAAGGGCTCGTCGAACAAGAAGGCCTTGGGCGAACGCACGATGGCGCGGCCGATGGCGACGCGCTGGCGCTGGCCGCCGGAGAGCTGGCGCGGCTTGCGGTCGAGATAATTGGTGAGGTTGAGCGAGGCGGCGGCCTTGGCGACCTTTTGGTCGATGATGTCCTTGCTCTCGCCCGCCATCTTCAGGGCGAAGGCGATGTTGTTGCGCACGCTCATATGCGGGTAGAGCGCGTAGGACTGGAACACCATGGCCAGCCCCCGCTTGGAGGGCGGGGCCTGCGCCATGTCGACGCCGTCGATCTTGATCTCGCCCGAGGTGGTGTCCTCCAGGCCGGCGATCAGCCGCAGCAAAGTGGACTTGCCGCAGCCGGACGGACCGACGAAGACCACGAACTCGCCATCCTCGATGTCGAGGTCGAGATCGGGAATGATCACGACTTCACCGAAGGCCTTGCGCACATTGCGAAGATTGAAGCGGCCCATTTATGCAGCTCCCCATTCTGACATGTTGTTGTTCGTCATTTCACGGCGCCGAAGGTGAGGCCGCGGACGAGTTGTTTTTGCGAGAACCAGCCGAGCACCACGATCGGCAGGATGGCGAGGGTCGAGGCGGCCGACAGCGTGGCCCAGAACAGCCCCATCTTGGCCGAGTAGCCCGCGATGAACTGCGGCAGCGGCGCGGCGTCGAAAGTGGTCAGGTTCAGGGTCCAGAACGCCTCGTTCCAGGCCAGGATGGTGTTGAGCAAGAGCGTGGAGGCGATGCCGGGGACGGCCATCGGCGTCAGCACATAGACGATTTCGCGCCAGAGCGAGGCGCCGTCCATGCGTGCCGCTTCCAGGATCTCGCCGGGAATCTCCTTGAAATAGGTATAGAGCATCCACACCACGATCGGCAGGTTGATCAGGAACAGGACGACCATGACTGCCCAGCGGCTGTCGAGCAGGCCCCAGCGGTTGAAGAGCAGGAAGAGCGGCATCAGGGCGCCGACGGCCGGCATCATCTTGGTGGAGAGCATCCACATCAAGAGATCCTTGGTGCGTTTGCCGGGTGCGAAGGCCATGGCCCAGGCGGCCGGGACCGCGAAGATCAGGCCGAGCAGGGTGGAGCCGACCGACAGGAAGATCGAGTTGAGCGCGGCCCTGCCATAGTTCGATTGGGTGAAGATGTTTTGGTAATTCTCCAGCGTCCAGCTGAAGAACAGGAATTTGGGCGGCAGGATGCCGGCCTCGCCTTCCGTCTTGAAGCTGGTGATCACCATCCACAGGATCGGGAAGAAGATCAGGAAGCCGACGATCCAGGCGGCGGTTGTCACGACGACCTTGCGCCGGGTGGAAACTGCGCGTGCCATGGCTCAGGCCTCCAGATTCTTGCCGATCATGCGGACGAGGAAGAAGGCGACGATATTGGCCAGGACCACGGCGACCAATGCGCCGGCCGAGGCCGCTCCGATATCGTGGTCGCCCGCTTCGGTGAGATAGACCAGGAAGGGCAGGTTGGCCGTGTTCAGGCTGCCATTGGTCGTGACCTTGATCTCGGCGAAGATGTTGAGGAGAAAGATGGTCTCGATCAGGATCACCACCGTGATCGCGCGCGAGAGATGCGGCAGCACGATGTAGAAGAAGTAGGAAAGCGGCTTGGCGCCGTCGAGCTGTGAGGCTTCCTTCTGCTCCTCGTCCAGCGACTGGATGGCGGTGAGCAGGATCAGGGTGGCGAAGGGCAACCACTGCCAGGCCACGATGATGATGATCGACAGGAGCGGCCAGTTGGTGAACCAGATGACGACAGGCAGGTGGAGCACCTGCGACACCCAGGTCAGCATGCCGCCGTCGGCATTCATGAACAGGTTCTTCCAGATCAGCGCGGCCACCGTCGGCATCACGAAGAACGGCGCCAGCACCATCAGGCGCACGATGCCCTGGCCGGCGAAGGGCTGATCCATCAGGAGGGCGATCAGGATGCCGCCGACGATGGTGATGGCAAGCACGGAGCCGACGATCAGCAGCGAGACGCCCAGCGATTTGAAGAAGGTGGGGTCCGTCAGGAAGTAAGTGTAGTTCCCGAAGCTGTTCCAGTAGAAATTCGTCGGATCGTCGAGCGTATAGTTGTTCAGAGAATAATAGATCGTCAGGACGAGCGGAACGATCATCCAGATGAAGAGCATGATGACCGAGGGCGCGACGGCCACCCTGGCGAGCACACGCGTCTGCTGCGTTGCCATCTTGAGGTCCTCCCCACAGACCAAATCTTGAATGTTCCCGAGCAAAGCGCGTTCAGGCTCGAACGCCTATTTGATCTGGTTCTTTGCTTTGATGCGTCCTGGCATTCCTGGTGATCCCGCACGGTCCCGGCGATCTCCACGAAGCGCAAAACGCTTTCGTTCAAGTCTTTGAAAGGGGGCTGTCCCGGTGATGAAGGGCCGGGACAGCCAAGTTTCAGGAGGGGCGATGAGCCCCGTCCCGGGAGGAAGGGGTCATTTGATGTAGCCGGCCTTGGTCATGGTCCGGGTCACCAGCTTCTGCGATGCCGCAAGGGCGTCATCGATCGAGGCAGAACCGGCCAGCGCCGAGGAGAACTGCTGGCCCACCGAGGTGCCCATGCCCTGGAACTCGGGAATGGCCACGAACTGCACGCCGACATAGGGCACCGGCTTGACGGTGGGATGGGTCGGATCGGCCGACATGATCGAATCCAGCGTCAGCTTGGCGAAGGGGGCAGCCTTCTGGTAGTCGGGATTGTTGTAGAGCGAGGCGCGGGTTCCGGGAGGTGCCGCAGCCCAGTTGCCTTCGGTCTTGGCCACCAAGGCCGAGTAGTCCTTGCTGGTCGCCCAGGCGATGAACTTCTCGGCGGCTTCCACCTTCTGCGAGCCGGCGGGGACGGCGAGCGACCAGGCCCACAGCCAATTGGCGTTCTTACCCAGGCCCGTATTCGGGGCGAGGGCGAAGCCGACCTTGTCGGACACGGTCGATTGCTTGGGATCGGTCACGAAGCCGGCGGCCACCGTGGCGTCGATCCACATCGCGCATTTGCCCTGGTTGAACAGGGTGAGGTTCTCGTTGAAGCCGTTGGAGGAAGCGTCCGGCGGGCCGGCTTCCTTGAGCAGGTTCACATAGAAGGTGAGGGTCGCCTTCCATTCGGGCTGGTCGAACTGGGGCTTCCAGCTTTCGTCGAACCAGCGAGCACCGAAGGAGTTCGACATGGCGGTGAGGAAGGCCATGTTCTCACCCCAGCCGGCCTTGCCGCGCAGGCAGATGCCGTAGGTGTCGGCGGTCTTCAGCTTCTTGGCGGCGTCGGCCACGAAGTCCCAGGTCGGACTGTCGGGCATCTTCAGCCCGGCCTTCTCGAACAGGTCCTTGCGATACATGATCATCGAGGACTCGCCGTAGAACGGAGCGGCGTAGAGCTTGCCTTCATAGGTCAGACCGTCGCGGATCGGCTTGATCAGATCATTGGCGTCATAGTTGTCGCCGAGCTTGTCGAGCGCAACCAACCAACCTTTCTTGGCCCAGATCGGCACTTCATAGGTACCGATGGTGAGGATGTCGAACTGGCCGGCCTTGGTGGCGATGTCGGTCGTCACCTTCTCGCGCAGGGCATTCTCCTCGAGGGTGACCCAGTTCAGCGTGATGTCCGGATTGGCCTTGGTGAAATCCTCCGAAAGCTTCTGCATCCGGACCATGTCGCCATTGTTCACCGTGGCGATCGTCAGCGTCTCGGCAGCGCCGGCCATCGAGGACCAGGCGAGAGAAACGCCGCAGGCAAGCGCGCCTGCAAGCGAAATCAGTGATTTTGCCGTTTGCACCAGAACCTCCCGTTAAAAATGCGCACCGCTTGTCACGGCTTGTGGGCGTGGGCAGACGCCCAATACAAGAGCATATTCTCAGCGGTGCGGCTTAATGTCAAGTTGTCTCATGCGCCGGGATTGCGCCTGAGAGGCAGGCAGGTGCCAGTGCGCGCGGAAAAGAACCGCGCGTCGGTCGATTTTCGGTTTTGGGCAGGGGCGAAGCGTTTTGCGATCCCAGGGAATCGCCTAGAATCGCAAAGACGCGTCGAACCAAAGAGCTAGAGCAAGCAAGCGTTCACACCTGAACGCATTTTTGCTCTAGGTCTGTTCGAGCAGAGCTGTGGCGGTCTGTTCGTCGGTGATCAGGCCGGAAAGCAGGTCGCCCTTCAGGGCGGCGCGGATGGGTGCGATCTTGCGCTGGCCGGCGGCGACGCCGACCACCGGCACGAGGCGTGCCAGCCGGTCGGGACGGAAGCCGGGCAGGCGCTCGGTATAATCGTTCTGCAGGATGCGGCCGTTACGGTCGAAGGGCCAGGCGGCGATCTCGCCGATGGCGCCGTTCTCGATCAGATAGTGCATTTCCGATTCCAGCACGAAGCCGTCCTGGTGGATCGGAGAACCGTAGCTGACGTCGCTGACGCCGACATAGACGGCCCGCGCCGTCTCCACCAGATCCTGCAGCAAAGTGTGCACCGGCTGGCTTCTCAGGGCCTGGCAATGCTCGATGGTGTCGGCAAGCACCGGCATCTGCAGCGGGTAACATTTGGCGTCGAGCTTGTCGGCCAGGCGCATGGCAATCTCGAAGGGGCTGACGCAGCCGTCGCGCGCGGCATTGCCGACGATCGAGACCATCTTGAGGTCGGGGCGTGGCTTGGCCGAGATCTCGCGGACCATACGCAGCAAGGTACGTCCGGTCGAAAAGCCGAATACGCCCGAACCGCGCTGGCCGAACTGGGTTTCCAGGATCTGCGCGGCGGCCAGCCCGACCGCCGCCAAGGGGTCGTGCAGGCCGTTTGGCACCACCTCGCAGATGGTCAGGCCGTAGCGTTCGCGCAACTGCTTGGCCAGGGCAGTGCATTCGGCGACGGGGCTCTGGATGCGAAACTCGATCACGCGTTCCGAGACGGCCAGCGCGACCAGGCGCTGCACGCTCTGGCGCGAAATATCGAATTGGGCGGCGATCTCGTCCTGGGTCGCTCCGTCGATATAGTAGAGCCAGGCCGCGCGGGTAGCGAGATCGAGCTTGCGGCTCTGCAGGTCTCCGAGGTCGCTCATAATGTCCCATCCCTCCGAGTATTTGCCCAAGCTGGTTGCGAACGCCCAGATTTATAACCTAGAATGCATTCATCGGGTAGCGGCGCAAGCGTCGGCATCGAGCAAAGGTACGATTTTAGTCCCGTAACGTTCGGGACAGGCCTCGATGGGAACGCTTCTGGCATTGGAGATGGGGGTTAGCGCAGCTTGTCCAGCAGCCCGCGTAGCGTGCCGCGCTCGGCATCGCTGAGCGGCGCCAGCGTAAGATCGGTGACGGCGGAGGCCTTGGCCACCAATTGTGCGTAGAGAGCCTCGCCCGAAGCGGACAGGGAGAGGACGAGGCGGCGGCGATCCTCGGCATCGGGCCTGGTCTCGATCAGGCCGCGGCGGGACAGCCGCTCGACTACGCCCTTGACGGTGGCGACGTCCATGGCCGTGAGCCGACCCAGGAGATTTTGGGAGGAGGTGCCGAGCTCGGCAAGCTTGGCCAGCACTGCCCATTGCATCGGAGTCAGGTCCTCGCCGAGGCCGTCGGAGAACAGGACGGCATGCCGCTGGTAGACTTGCCTCAGAATGAAGCCAATCTGATCGTCCAGTCTGTAATCGGTCATGGCATTCCAAGCAGAATTTCTCGATATTGCCCACGAATGGGCGATATCGAGAAATTCTGCAAGCGTTTGAAATTCTGCAGATTCCTCCCGATCGAGCCTGTGGTTCGATCGGGAGGAATCTGCCTGGCGGCGAATCGAGGCGTGGACGCCGAGCCTACTTGTCCACGAAGGCCTTTTCGATCACGAAATCGCCCGGCTCGCCATGATTGCCCTCGACGGCCCCACGTTCTTCCAGAAGGCCCTTGAGGTCGCGCAGCATTTCGGGGCTGCCGCAGATCATCACACGGTCTTGCTCGACGTCGAGCGGCGGCAGGCCGATATCCTCGAACAGCTTTTCGGACTTGATCAGGTCGGTGATGCGGCCGGTGTTGCGGAACGCCTCGCGCGTCACGGTCGGATAATAGATGAGCTGCTCGCGCACGGCCTCGCCCAGGAACTCATGGGCGGGAAGCTCATGGGTGATGCGCTCACCATAGGCCAGTTCCTGGACCTGGCGGCAGCCATGGATCAGCACGATCTTCTCGAAGCGGGCATAGGTCTCCGGATCCTTGATCAGGCTGAGGAAGGGAGCAAGCCCGGTGCCGGTGCCGACCAGGTAGAGGTTGCGGCCGGGCTTGAGGTTGTCGAGCAGCAGCGTGCCGGTGGCCTTGCGGCCGACGATGATGGCATCGCCTTCCTTCAGATGCTGCAGCCGCGAGGTCAACGGCCCGTCCTGAACCTTGATGGAGAAGAATTCGAGCGTTTCTTCGTGGTTGGCGCTGACGAGGCTGTAGGCGCGCAGCAGGGGACGGCCATTGACCGGCAGGCCGATCATGGTGAACTGGCCGTTCTCGAAGCGGAAGCCCGGATCGCGCGTGGTGGTGAAACTGAACAGCCTGTCGGTCCAATGATGGACGCTCAGAACCCGTTCCTCGTTGAAATTGCTCATGCTGGCCGCCTTGCCACTAGGCAGGTTCCTCCTGATCGGACCGCGGCCCGATCAGGAGGAACCTGCAGGATATCAAACTTTCCAGAGTGTCCTGGCGAGGCTCGTCCATGGGCCTCGCCAGGAAACTCTGTCCAGGTCGTCACTCATTCTCACCGAGGAGATATCCGCAAATAATCTGGCAATCAAATAAATAAACAAGGAATTGCGTGAATTAGAACCGATCCACGGTGGACGCCCTGATTTTAGGCAAAATTCGTTAGTGTGCAAATGAATTTTCGAGCTGAAAAATGACCACCTGCAACAAGTCCTTGCCAAAATGCCGGAAGGAGGGGCAAGTATAGGTTGTTGCAGGCACGCCTTCGGATTGCGGTCGGGCGTCGCCGCTTTCAGCTGGACGAGAACAGGAGGGGCAGCCCCGTTCCCGGTCCGGCATCCATCACCGAAGCATGGAGGCTCGGGCAGGCCCGTCTTGCCGGCTCGAGCTAGAGCAAAGCGCGTTTAACCGTAAACGCTTCGTTGCTCTAACTCTTTGTTTTGACGCGCCTTTGCGATTCCTGATGATGCATCGGATCGCAAGACGCTTTTGCGACAGACGGCGCCGGATCGCGGCTGCCGCCGCCATCATGGAGACGATCTTGAAGAAGCTTTCCTCGAAGACCCTCGGAAGCCTCGGCGCTGCCATCGCCGTTCCCGGGTATGATCGTTCCGCCGTGCGTCCGGGCATCGTGCATTTCGGCCTCGGCAATTTCCATCGCGTTCATCAGGCCGTCTATGTCGATCGCTGCCTGCACAAGCCCGGCAATGAAGGCTGGGGCATCTGCGGTGTCGAACTGATCGACGTCCCCGCCACCCGGGCCAAGGCTGAGGCCTATCGTGCCCAGGATTGCCTCTACACCGTCACCGAATATGCGCCCGACGGCGCGGCGGCCACTCGCGTGATCGGTGCCATGGTGGACTATCTCCATGCGCCCGACGATCCCGAAGCCGTGCTGGCCCGCCTCAGCCATGCCGATACCCGCATCGTCTCGCTGACGATCACCGAGGGCGGCTACAACCTCGACGAGACCACCGGCGTGTTCAAGCTCGATACGCCGGAGGTGGCGCTCGACCTGGCCGGCGGTCCGCCGCGCACGGCCTTCGGCTATATCGTCGAGGCCCTGCGGCGCCGGCGCGAACAGGGGACGAAACCGTTCACGGTGATGTCTTGCGACAATCTCCGCCACAATGGCGGTACGGCGCGCAAGGCCATCGTCTCCTTTGCCCGCGCTCGCGATGCCGGGCTCGCGGCCTGGATCGAAGCCGAGGTCGATTTCCCCAATTCGATGGTCGACCGCATCGCGCCGCAGATTCCGCCCGAGGTAAAGGAGCGCCTCAACAAGCGCAGCGACATCGACGATGCCGTGCCCGCTCTGGGGGAAACTTTCAGCCAATGGGTGCTGGAAGACGATTTCCGGGCCGGGCGCCCGCCCTTCGAAGAGGTCGGGGTCGAAATGCGCGACGATGTGCCGGCCTTCGAGTTCATGAAGGGGCGCATGCTCAACGCCTCACACATCCTGCTGGCCATGCCCGGCATCCTCCTGGGTTACCGCATCGTGCATGAGGCGCTCGGTGACACCCGCCTGTATCGGCTCCTGGAAACCTTCCTCGATCGCGATGCGATTCCCCGCATCGAGGGGCCGAAGGGCGTCTCGCTGGAGGCGTACAAGAACGCGGTGCTCGAGCGCTTCTCCAACCCGGCGATCAATGATCAACTGCTGCGCATCGCCTTCGACACCACGGCCAAGATCCCGGTCTTCCACTCCAGGACCCTGGAAATGCTGCTGGCCGATGGCGGCGACCTCCGGCGCGAGGCCTTCTTCCTTGCCTGTTTCGGGGCCTATCTCAATGGCAAGGACGACAGGGGCGAGGCTTTCGATGTCGTCGAGCCGCGCCTCAGCGAGCAAGACTGGGAGCTCGTCCGCGGCGGCAACCCGCTCGACCTCCTGCGCACCAGCCCCTTCGCCAAGCTCGGCCTCGCCGAGCATCTGGAATTCGCCAAGCTCTATGCCGGCTATGTCGCCTCAATCCAGGCGACGTCCGCCGGCCAGACCCTGGAGGCGCTGCTGGTCGAGACGGCGTGAGGGGGGTATCGCATCCTTCTCCCGCAAGGGGAGAAGGCAGTCGCGATACATTCTGAAAAGCCTCAATCCAGATTGATCGTCTCGGCGCCCGGCCAGGTGACCTTGTAGCCGAAATTGATGTCCTTGGCGGCGCCGGGGGCGAGATCCACCGTCCAGACCAGCACGCCGCGGCGGTTGTCGGCATCGCGCTGGGTCGGCGGGGTCATCTGGGCGGAGGGTTCCACCTTGATGTCCTTGTTCTCTGCGACCGGCAGGGCTTCCTCGATCGATAGCTTGATGGCGGTGGCGCGGCCATTGCGCAGGCTGATCTTGTAGTCGCGCCTTTCGCTGGTGGTGGGGCGGGCGATGCCGGTGTTGCTTTCCACCTTGCGCGTCACGGCCCGTTCCACCTTGATGCGATCATCGGCGCCGAAGCCGAGGCGCACGGGTTCTCCCTTGGTGGCGAGTGGCATGGCGGTCTGGCCGGCATAAAGGCCGTCGCGATAGATCGAGACTGAACCCGGGAAGAGCGGGGTGTCCTCGCCATTGCTGAAGCTGGCTTCGAGAAAGGCGGTCTGCTGCAGGGATGGCACGGCGCGTGCCACGATGTCCGGCGTGAGCGTGGCGGAGGCGAGGCGGAGCGCCTTGGAGCCCGGTCCCGAGGGCACGCTGGCGCGGGCCGGAAGGGCCCACACGCTCTGGTAGCCGGCGGTGTTCAGTTGGGCCTCGACCTCACGCCCGGGACGCGGCTTGGCCGGTGCCGCCTGGGTAGCCTGCGGGGCCTGGCGCGCTTCGTTCTCTTCGGCGCGGCTGCGCGCCAGGGCATCGGCCGGCAGCACGTCATAGTCGGGCTGGAAATTGAGGACATAGCTGGCAAGCCTGGGAGGCGCGGCGCCCGTGGTGGCGCGGGCGGTCGAGATGGTGAGCGCGACGTCGCTCCAGTCCTCGCCGGTCGCCTGGGTAACCTTGGCTCGCCTGACGAGTTCGAGTTCACCCTTCTCGCTGTCGAGCCGCGCGTCATAGAGCGGCGTCCAGCCCGCATTGCCGATCAGATAGGAAATCGCGATGCGGCCTTTGATGGCCTGCTCGGCATTGACCGAGAGGCGCAACTGCGTGCGCTTCTGGCCTTCGGGGCGGCCGTCACGCTGGCTCTGCAGCCTGGCGATGTCCTCGTCGAGATCGCGGATCTTGAGCGCGTTCTGGCGCAGGGCTTCGTTGACTTCGATCATGTCGTCGCCGACGGCGTTCCAGGCGCCGCGCAGGGCAGCGACGTTGCTGCCCTCCTTGGCAGCGTTGAAGGTGGCGCCGTTGGCGAAGCGCTCGATCAGGCCGCGCTTGGCGAGCAGGGCCTTGCCGACCCCGGCCAGGCCCTCGCGCTGGTCCTTGAGATCCTGCAGGCTCTTGCTGGCAGCGGCATCCGGCACGGGGCCGTCGCTCAGGGCATTGGCGATGTCGGTTCCCGCCAGGGAGACACCAGCGGACTCGCGCATGTCGACCCGGATCGAGGCGGCGTCGAGACCTGAGGGCAAATCCTTGGCGACCAGCACGCTCTCGCCCGCCGGTATGTCGAACTCGATCACGCGCGTGACCGTGGCGCCGTCGGGATAGACAGAAACGGCGTCGATTTTCGACTGCACCCCCAGATCTCCTGCAAAGACCGGCGCGGTGCCGAGTAGCAGAAAGGCGGTAAGAGCGAGGCGGGGGACGGGGGACATGGTGGATCTCCGTTGCGGGACCGCCATCGGAGGACAGGATTGCGGCGGCATGGCGACGGCAACCTTGAGCTGTATCGGAGGAAACAGGGCGGTACCTTTAAGGTGAAGCCCCGGAAGCACGGTGTGCCGATCTCCAGATCGGTATTCCTTCAGCGAGACGCTACGCGTTCGAGAATGCCGATCTGGAGATCGGCACACCAAGGCTGGCTTGCGCTCTGAGCGTCAGCACCGCTGACGCGGTAATGTCTGTCTCAGCCGCGGCCGCGTTCGGAGATCACCGGCTTCACGCGCAATTCGATGAAGTTCTCGATCTCCCGCAGCCGGCGGCGGGCGTCGAGGATGTCGGGGCCGATGCCGTAGCGCCAGGAGATGTCGGTGCGGCGCTTGTCGGCGACCAGTGCCTCCAGGTCGGCGATCCAGCCATCGACAGCCTTTTCGTCGCGGAAGAAGCTCTCGGCGAGCAAGGTGGGCTTGTAGCGCCGCATGATCACCGTCAGCTCGTTGAGCGAGAATTCGGGATGGTACTGGATACCCCAGAAGCGACCGCCATCATGGCTGATGTCGACGGCCTGTACGTCGCTCACCGTGTTGCTGGCGAGCACGATGGCACCTTCCGGCAGCGCCTCGACCTCGTCGCCATGCACGCACGGGCTGGTGAAGATGGGCGCCTTGCCGGTATAGAGCGGATGCTCGCGCCCCTCGGCCGTCAGCGTGATGTCGCGCGCGATGCCGACTTCGCGGCCCCTAGGATTGGATCGCACCGAGCCGCCAGCGGCGACGGTCGCCACCTGCAGGCCCCAGCAGGAGCCGAAGAAGGGCGTGCCCGATTTATAGACCTCGCGGGCCAGCTCGACCTGGCGCATCGATTCAGGCTCGGCCTTCCAGATGTTGAGGCCGGAGCCGGTGATGACGACACCGTCATAGCTCTCGAGGCCGGCAGCATCCGGCAGGTTGGCACCCTCGTCGGCGGGCAGGGCGATGTCGCAGATCGCGTCCGGCGCCAGGCTCTTCAGCACCGCCGCATAGGATTCCGACGGCGTGAGGCCGTAGGTCGCGCGATGACGTTCACGCGCTGCACGGACATTGCCTTCGACGACGAGGAGACGCATTGCTCACCTGTGATCACATTTTGCCGCGACCGGGTTTAGCAGCCTGCGGGCCGGCGGGGAAGAGCGAAGAGTAACGATCCGTACAAGATGGGGGGCAGAGCGGCAAAATGAAGCGTTTGGTATGCGCCCCTGGAAGATTTTCTCGGCATAGATCGGGCGGAGCAGGGCCTCGCTCAGGGAAAGGAGTCGACGATCTCGATCTCGCCGATGATGGCGGCATTGAAGGCGGGAAGATCGTCCGCCGGGATCCAGTATTCCTGATGATCCCTGCCGCCGGCCTCTTGGACCGCATAGCGCTTAAGGAAGGCCTGCTCGACTTCAAAGCGAGTCACGAAACCGGAGCCACTGGCCGGTACGTTCCAGTCCCGGGCGATCTTCACGGCATAGGCGTGCGTCGTGACGGGGTAGAATATCGGCTGGTCGGGAAGGCGCGGAGGAAACGCCTTCATCCCGCTTACGCGGATCAGTGCCAGTTCCTCCGGACCGACAGGGCGCCATAGTGTTACGCTGGCCATATTGCACCCTTCCTTGCCGGTGTCCCCTCAATCAGAATGGACACCGGCGCGTTGCCAATGGCTGTCGCTCTATCAGAACGTCAGCGCCTTCACCTGCACCACGTTCGGAATGGTGTTGATCTCCTTGAGCAGGGTCTCACCCACCACCTGGTCGATACCGACCAGGGCAATGGCATTGCCGCCCTCGAAATCTCGCCCGAACTGCATATGGGCGATGTTGATGCCGTTCTCGCCGAGCAGCGTGCCGATGCGGCCGATGAAGCCGGGGCGGTCGTGGTTGGTGATGTAGAGCATGCGCGGCAGCAGGTCCGCCTCCACATTGATGCCCTTGATCTGCACGATGCGCGGCTTGGTGCCGGCGATGATGGTGCCGGCGACGGCCCGGGTCAGGTTCTCGGTCTCGACCTCGAGCGTGATCAGGCTGTCATGGTCGCCCGTCTTTTCGCGCGTGGTTTCCTCGATGACGATGCCGCGTTCGCGCGCCACGCTCGGCGCGGCCACGATGTTGATGTCGGCCAAAGCCGGACGCAGCAGGCCCGCCACCGCAGCTGACGTCAGCGCCTTGATCTTCATGTGGGCGACATCGCCCTCATAGACGATGCGGATGGTCTTGATGTCGGTCTCGGTGAGCTGACCGGCAAAGGAGCCGAGCTTTTCGGCGAGCGAGATATAGGGCTTGAGGCGCGGGGCCTCTTCCGCGGTGATCGAGGGGAAGTTGACGGCGTTGGAGATGGCGCCGCGCAGGAGGTAGTCCGACATCTGCTCGGCGACCTGCAGGGCGACGTTCTCCTGGGCTTCGGTCGTCGAAGCACCCAGATGCGGCGTGCAGACGACATTGGGCAGGCCGAAAAGCGGGTTCGCCGTAGCCGGCTCCTCGACGAAGACATCGAGGGCGGCGCCGGCGACATGGCCGGATTTCAGGAGCTCGGCGAGAGCCTCCTCGTCGACCAGGCCGCCGCGGGCGCAGTTGATGATGCGCACGCCGGGGCGCGTCTTGGCCAGGGCCTCGCGCGACAGGATGTTGCGGGTCTGCGGTGTCATCGGCGTGTGCAGGGTGATGATCTCGGCCCGGGCGAGCAGGTCGTCGAGTTCGACCTTCTCCACGCCCAGTTCCAGCGCGCGTTCGGCGCTGAGGAACGGGTCGAAGGCGATGACGCGCATCTTCAGGCCCACCGCGCGGTCGGCGACGATCGAGCCGATATTGCCGCAACCGATGATGCCGAGCACCTTGCCGGTGATCTCGACGCCCATGAAGCGGTTCTTCTCCCATTTGCCGGCCTGGGTGGAGGCGTCGGCGGCGGGGATCTCGCGGGCCAGCGCGAACATCATGGCGATGGCGTGCTCGGCGGTGGTGATGGAGTTGCCGAAGGGCGTGTTCATCACGATCACGCCGCGGGCGGTGGCGGCCGGGATGTCGACATTGTCGACGCCGATGCCTGCGCGGCCGATCACCTTGAGATTGGTGGCCTTGGCGAGGATGGCAGAGGTGACCTTGGTGGCCGAGCGGATGGCGAGGCCGTCATAATTGCCGATGATCTCGGCGAGCTTGTCCTTGTCCTTGCCGAGGGCGGGCTGGAAATCGACCTCGATGCCGCGATCCTTGAAGATCTGGACGGCGGCGGGGGACAGGGCGTCGGAAATCAGGACTTTGGGAGCAGTCATGGAAGCTCTCCTGGAGCGCGGGCATCTGCCCGCTTATGGAAACGGGATTCTTTGCAGAAGATGATGCTGCTGGGGCCGCCGATCTCTTGTCGGCCTCATTCCGGAAACGCCGTGTTTCCGAAGAGCCGGCAGGATGCCGGCGGTCCCAGGGAAGAATTCAGCCGAGCGTGGCAATCGCCTTGTGGAACGACCAGTCGAGCCAGGGCATCAGCGCCTCGACATCGGCGGTCTCCACCGTGGCGCCGCACCAGATGCGCAGGCCCGGAGGCGCGTCGCGATAGGAGCCGATGTCGAGACCTGCCTTCTCCGCCTCGATGGCGGAGGAGAGAGCCTTGGCGAAGGCGGCCTGCCCTTCGGGCGGGAGGGCCGCCACCCGCTCATCCACCACCTTCAGGCAGACCGAGGTGTTGGAGCGGGTAGCCGGGTCCTTGGCCAGGAAGTCGATCCAGGGCGTCTTCTCGACGAAGCGCTCGATGGCGGCGAGGTTGGCGTCGGCACGGGCGATCAGCCCGTCGAGGCTGCCCATGGCCTTGGCCCAGTTCAGCGCGTCGAGATAATCCTCCACACAGAGCATCGAGGGCGTGTTGATGGTCTCGCCTTTGAAAATGCCCTCGATCAGCTTGCCGCCCTTCGTCAGGCGGAAGATCTTGGGCAGCGGCCAGGCCGGCGTATAGCTCTCCAGCCGGGCGACGGCGCGGGGCGAGAGGACGAGCATGCCATGGGCTGCTTCGCCGCCGAGGGCCTTCTGCCAGGAGAAGGTGACGACATCGAGCTTGGCCCAGTCGAGACGCTGGGCGAAGGCGGCCGAGGTGGCATCGCAGATGGTGAGGCCTTCCCGATCGGCCGGGATCCAGTCGGCATTCGGTACGCGCACGCCGGAGGTGGTGCCGTTCCAGGTGAAGACGATGTCGCGATTCCTGGCGTCGATTTCGCTGATATCGACGATGTCGCCATAGCCGGCCTTGAAGATGCGGGCATCATCCAGCTTCAGTTGCTTGACGACGTCGGTGACCCATTCGGCACCGAAGGATTCCCAGGCCAGCACGTCGACGCCGCGGGCGCCGAGCAGGGACCACAGCGCCATCTCGACGGCACCCGTGTCGGAAGCCGGCACGATACCGATGCGGTAGTCCGCCGGCACGCCGAGCACGTCACGGGTCAGTTCGATCGCCTGCTCGAGCTTGGTCTTGCCAAGCTTCGCACGATGCGAACGGCCGAGGGCGGCGGATTTGAGGGCTTCGGGGGTCCATCCGGGGCGCTTGGCGCAGGGGCCGGACGAAAAGTTGACGACAGCGGGCTTTGCCGCTGGCACTTGCAGTGTCATCGCGATGTCTCCATCCTCGCAGATGGGCGTTCCTCGTTGGGGAGGAATGTCCCGCAGCCCGTATGCGCTGCGGCGAGGATGACGTCAAGAGACTTTTGATGGTCGGATAGAGGAAACTTTGACGTAAGCCTTTCGACAGTCCGACCGTGGTACAAACGCCACGATCGGGCTTACCCGTCATTTCACCGAGCCGGCCGTCAGGCCCTTGACGATATAGCGCTCCAGGAAGATGCCGATCAGAGCGAGCGGGGCGATCGCCGTGGTGGCGAGCGCCGCCATCGACCACCAATTGATGCCCTGCGAGCCGGTCTGGCTCGCCACCATCACCGGCAGGGTCTTGGCATCCGAGGAGGTCAGCAAGGCGGCGAAGAAATATTCGTTCCAGGTCAGCACCAGCGCCAGGATGAAGGCAGCCACCATGCCGGGCAGGGCGATCGGCAGGATGATGTGCCAGAAGGCGCCCCACAGCGACAGGCCGTCGACCAAAGCGGCCTCGTCGAGCTCGGTGGGGATGGTGTCGAACTGGTCACGCATGATCCAGATTACGATCGGCAGCACGGTCAGCGTGTAGAGCAGGATCAGGCCGATGCGGGTGTCGAGCAAAGCGAGCTCGCGGTAAAGCACCAGGAAGGGCAGGGCCAGCACCACCGGCGGCAGGATCAGCTGCGACAGGAAGAAGAAGGAGATGTCGCGGTTGCGCATCCAGCCGAACTTGTACTGGAAACGGCTGAGGCCATAGGCGGCGAGGGAGCCGAGCACCACGGCGAGCAGCGAGGATCCGAGCGAGGTGATCACGCTGTTCAGGAAACGCGACAGGAATTCCGAACGCACCGTCGAGGTCGAGCCGAGCGTATCGGGCGACAGGCCGAGCGAGCGCCAGCCCTTCCAGTCGGGCTGGAAGTCGAGCCAGGGAATGAGATGGCCCTGGGTGACGTCGACCGCCGATTTCATCGAGGTGGTCAGCGTCCAATAGATCGGAAACAGGCAGACGAAGGCCCAGGCGATTAGCGCGCCATAGATCAGCACGCGGCTGAGCACGGTGGTCAGGCGGAAGGCGGTATCGCGGGGCGCCGCGGTCGGGATGGCTGTCGTCGTCATGTCGATCCCTTCCCGGTCAGCTGCTGCGCTGCATGAAGCGGTTGGCGATGTTCAGGAGCGCGGTGACGAAGACGATGATCACCACCAGATAGAACATCGCCAGCATGGTGCCGTAGCCGACATTCGAGCGATCCCGGTATTCGCGGTAGATGAAGCTCGATACCGTATCCGTCGCCCCGCCTGGCCCGCCGGAGGTGGTGTTGATCACGATGTCGGCGAGCTTGAGCTTGAAGATGATGCGCAGCACGATCGCCGTGATCGAGACGGGCAGCATCAGGGGGAAGATCATCTCCTTGAACTGTTGCCAGCCCGAGGCGCCGTCGATCTTGGAGGCTTCCATCACCTCCTTGGGCAAGGCCTGCAGGCCGGCGAGCAGCAGGATCATCAGGAAGGGAATGGAAACCCAGGCATCCATCGCCTCGATCGAGAGGCGGGCGATCCAGGGCTGGGTGAAGAAGGTCGGCTGCGACCAGCCCAGTTCCCGCATCAGCCGCGCCACCGGCCCGTAGCGATATTCCATCATCGACTTGCCGACCATCCAGCTCACCGCCACGGGGCTGAGCATGAAGGGCAGGAGAAAGGCGACGCGGAAGAATTTGCGGGCCTTGATCTCGGCATTGAGCAGGAGCGCAAGGCCGAAGGCGATGGCGTATTCCACCAGCACCATAGCCACGTAGAACACCATGTTGGCGAGGGCGTTCCAGAAATCGGGATCGTGGAAGAGCGTGACGAGATTGTCGATGCCATTGAAGCGCTGGCCGGCGAAGGAGGAGAGGTTCCAGTCGGTCAGGGCGATATAGAAGCCGAAAATGGTGGGGAAGATCACCATCGCCACGGTGAACAGCACGGCCGGCAGGATGAACAAAGCGCGCTCGCCCGCTTCCCCCCGCATCAGCACTTGGGCGACGCCGAGCGCCACCGACCACAGCACGAAGGCGTAGAGCACAGGCCGCCAGTTGTCGAAGCCGAGGGCCAGGCCCTGGTTCTCGTGCAGGAACTGCACCAAGGCGGCAACGACGAGGAGGACGGAGGCCAGCCCGATCAGGACGCGCCCAAGGAGGATGCGACTGCTCGGGATGGCGGAAGAATTCCTGGCGGAAGCCGTGGCAAGTGAGGACATCGGGAGCCTGTTGACGCAACAGCAAATTATAGAGGCGCAGCCTTCCTTCTCCCTTGCGGGAGAAGGTGCCCCGAAGGGGCGGATGAGGGGGCTCGCCAAGCTTACAGGGTATGGCGCATCCACCCCTCATCCCCCTGCCGGGACCTTCTCCCGCAAGGGGAGAAGGAACTTTCGTCGGCGGCGGTAGTACGCAGACTACAGCCCCAGCGAGGCCTTGTAGAGCTTGATCTGCTTGTCGCGGCCGATCTGGTCGGTCAGCTTTTCCCAGGCCGCGGCGATCTGGTCGGCGCCTTCCTGGGCCTTGAGCTGGCCGGCATAGATCTTGGCGAGGATGTCCTCGGCCAGGCTGTAATATTGGAAGATGCCGGGGATGCGCGGCTCGATCGCTCCGTTGGGGTGGTTGTAGGAGTTGAACTGCGAGTCCAGATAGTTGGAGATGAAGGCCTTGTCGTAGCCGGCCGCCACCCACTCGTCGATATTGTGCTGGCTGTTGCGATAGCACTGGAAGCCGGAGGGATAGACCGCCGTCCACAGCGCCAGGTCCTTGCCGCCGAGATGGGCGGCGGCGCTCCAGGCAGCCTTATGCTTCTTCTCGTCCTTGTCGACGCGGGCCATCACATAGACGCCCCAGCCGAGATAGGCCAGGTTCGGTGCGAAGTTGGGGCCGCTTGCCAGCTTGTCCCACTTGCCGGTCTTCGCATTGTAGACGTCGTCGGAGCCAGGCAGGATGTCGAAGCCGCATTTGTCGCCGATGACCGAGGAGTCGTTGGTCTTGGCGTTGGAGCCGATGTCGCCCCACCACACGCACATCGAGCCGGTACCGCCGAGGAATTGCTGGAAGCCCGTGGTGTTGGGGTCGGCATTGAGCTGGTCGGCGGGCTCGGAGGGCAGGGCATCGAGCACGTCCTGGATGGCGCGCACCCAGGCCGGATTGTTGATGCGCGGCTTCATGGTGTCGACGTCGAACAGCCAGGCCTTGTCGTCGGGGTGCTTGGCATAGGCGGTGGCGCGGCTGCCGAGGAAATAGAAGCCGAAGCCCCCCCAGGCCTTGCAGGCGTCGAGGTAGCCATAGGCATCCTGGCCGTCGACCTGCTTGCCCTTGAGGAACTTGGTCACCGCCTGCACCTGCTGCCAGGTACGGGGCACCGCCCATTCGGTGGTGTTGCCGGCTTCCTTCCAGGCCTTGGCCAGGGCCTCGTCCTTGAAGTAGTCGGTGCGGTAGTTGAAATTGTGGGTGTCGCCGTCGATGGTGACGCGGTACTGCTTGCCGTCCCAGGTGCCGACGGGCGGCTTGAGGTAGGAAACCAGATCGTCCATGTCGATCTGCTTCTTCACCCAGTCCGGCATTTCCGAAGCCAGGCCCTTGCCGCAGACGTCGCCCTCGAAGGGGGCGCCCATCTCGAGCAGGTCGAAATCGACCGTGCCGGTGGCAATGGCCTGCTGCAGGCGTGGATTGTAGTCGGCCTGGGCGAGGTCGATCCAGTTGATCTTGGCGCCGGTATAGGCCTCCCAGGGCTTGAGGAAGCCGCGGAACAGCAGATTGTGCAGGTTCTGGTTGTTGAGCCCCATGAACGAAAGCTCGACGCCCTTGAACTCGCCTTCCTTGATGGAAGCCTTGGTGGCGCCGAGGCAGAGCTCGCCGACCTTCTGCCAGTCCGCATCGGTGGGCGAACCCTTGCCGACCCCGGGGATCTGCAGGATCTTGGCCCTGAGGTCGCTGGCTTCGTCCGCCATCGCCGGCTGGGTGGCGGCGGCGACCCCGAGGCTGCCCATGGCGGCCATGGCGCCGACGCTGGCGGCTCCCTTGAGCAAGCCGCGGCGGCTCGCCTGCAGGGCGAGGAGATGTTTGTAGTCTTCCGTTTTCACGTCGATTCTCCCGGTCTGAATGGCTGGTCTTGTTCTTGGCCGTGTGGCAGCGGACGGTGTCTTTTTCTGAAGCTTCGGCAACGTCGGGTTGTGGCGAAGTGTGCGGATGCTAGGAAGGCACCCCGCTCTCGTCAACAAAAAGGTCAGACCATTTCGGGTCTCAATTCAATCTCAAACCGCTCTCGGCATCGAACAGGTGCACGGCGGCCAGATCGGGCTGCAGCGCCAGGGTTTCGCCAGAACCCGCGCCGACACGTTCGCGGAAGACGCCCAGAATCTTCTGCGCACCCAGCTGGGCAAAGACCTGGGTTTCGGCGCCGGTGGGCTCCACCACGGTGATCCTCGCCTGCAGGCTGCCGCCGAGCGAAAAATGCTCGGGGCGGATGCCATAGACGACGCGCCGGCCCTCGCTGCCGGCCGGGACGGCCGGCACCGGCAATTCCACGCCGTCATCGGTGACGAAACGCGGCGCAGGGCTGGTTTCCAGGCGGCCCTTGATGAAATTCATGGCGGGCGAACCGATGAAGCCTGCCACGAACAGGTTTGCCGGACGATCGTAGAGCTGCAGCGGCGAACCGATCTGCTCGATGATGCCGTCATGCAGCACCACGATGCGATCGGCCATGGTCATGGCCTCGATCTGGTCGTGGGTGACATAGATGGTGGTGGTCTTCAGGCGCTGATGCAGCTCCTTGATCTCGGCACGCATCTGCACGCGCAGCTTGGCGTCGAGATTGGAGAGCGGTTCGTCGAACAGGAACACCTGGGGCGCGCGCACGATGGCCCGGCCCATGGCGACGCGCTGGCGCTGGCCGCCGGAAAGCTGGCGCGGATAGCGCGCCAGATAGGGGCCGAGGTCGAGGATCTCGGCTGCCCGCTTCACGCGTTCGTCGATCTCGGCCTTCGGCGTCTTCCGGATCTTGAGTGCGAAGCCCATATTCTCCGCCACCGTCTTGTGCGGATAGAGCGCGTAGGACTGGAACACCATGGCGATATCGCGATCGCGCGGCGGCAGGTCGTTGACCTGGCGGTCGCCGATCTTGAGGGTGCCCTCGGTGATCGGTTCCAGGCCGGCGATCATGCGCAGCAGCGTGGACTTGCCGCAGCCCGAGGGCCCGACCAGGGTGACGAACTCGCCGTCCTCGATGGTGATCGACACGCCGTGGATGACCTTCTGGGCGCCATAGGATTTCTTGACGTCGACGACATCGACTGAGGCCATGCGGCGAGGTTCCCTCTGACTGGATTTGTCTGACGAGGATTGGTAGCCGAATGCTTCGCCATTCGGCAAGGGCAGGAGATTGAAGGGCGTCATCCCGTGCGCGCTGCAGAGCGGAGCGGTGCGGCGCAGACACGGGACCGCGGGAGGAGAAAGGCGCCCTCTCTTGAGGGCGGTCCCGCATCTGCATCGCATCGCTATGCACTGCAATGCGTGCGGGATGACTTCTCCTATTTGAACCCTTCGGCGCGGTAGACCTCCTTGCCGCCCACCACCGTCAGCAGCACCTCGGTCCTGGAAACCTCCTCCACGGGAATCTTGAGCGGGTTGCGATCCAGCACGATCAGATCGGCGAACTTGCCGGGCTCCAGCGAACCGGTGACCTCGTCCTGATGCAGCTCATAGGCGGCGTGGATGGTGGCTGCCTTCAAGGCCTCGCCGATGCTCAGGCCGGGATCGGCATTGAGCTTGCCCGGATTGCTCGGATCGCTGCGGGTGACGGCGATCTGGAAGGCATACCATTCGTTGAGCGGATCCACCGGCCAGTCGCTGCCGAAAGCGACCCGTGCGCCAGCCTTGAAGATCTGGCCATAGGGCTCGACGAAGGGCAGGCGCTTGGGGCCGGCCTGTTCCTTGATGGCCGCAACCTGGTCGGGCGAGGCTGCGCCCCATTGGAAGGAGAGCACGGGAATGGCGCCGAGCTTGGCGAAGCGCGGCAGGTCGGCCGGATCGACCATCTCGTTATGCGCCAGCGCAGGCCGGATGTCCTTGCCCGGCACCTTGGCGCGCATGGCTTCGATCGCGTTGAGGGTGACATTGACGGCGCCGTCCCCATCCGTGTGCAGATGGGGATCGATGCCGGCTTCGGCGAGCCCGATCAGCAGCGGGGTGAGGCGGTCGGGCTGGACATAGAGTGCGCCGCGCTCCGTACCCGGCTGCCAGTCGGGTTTCTCTGCGCTGCCTTTGTTGACGAAATAAGGCGCCAACGTATAGCCGGTCTGGGCCGGCGCCTGGATCACGCCATCCATGAAGATCTTGGCGTTGCGCAGCGTGATGCCGGGCTCCGGCCGCAGCGGACCCTGATCGAACTTGGCCGCGTAGTCGCGGATGGTCTTGACCAGGGCGTCGGCGCTTTGGTCGGAATCGGTGGGAATCTTCGGGGCCAGATGGGCGCGCGCCGTCAGCTCGCCCTGCTTTTGCAAGGTCGCCCAGGCGTTCATCTCGCCGGGCTCGGCGGCCGCTTCGAGGAAGCTGGTGATGCCGCCCTTGCGCAGGGCCTCCAGCGCGGTGCGGCCGAAGGCGAGATTCTGCTCGGCCTCCTGTTCGGGCGAGAGCTTGGGCATCGCCGCCATCACGGCCGCGTCGCCGCCATCTTCCAGCATGCCGGTCGGCTCGCCGGCGGCGTCGCGCACGATCTTGCCGTCCTTCGGGTCCGGCGTGTCCTTGGTGACCTTGGCCAGCGTCAGGGCCCGGCTGTTGGCGAGCTTGGAATGGTAGTCGAAATTGATCACCAGGATGGGACGCTTGGTCTTGAGCCTGTCGAGCTCGCCGCGGGCCATGTCGGTGCCGGCGGGCAGCATCTTCTGGCGGAACCAGTTGTTGACGATCAGGAAGTCGTCGTCCCCCGCTTTCGCTTCCTGGTCGAGGCAGGCCTGGATGGCGGCCAGGGTCTGGTCGAGGGTGAGGGCGGCATAGTTGAGATTGCATCCCGTCAGGCTCTTGCCGCCGCCGAGGGGATGCATATGGCCGTCGATCAGGCCGGGCATGGCCATGCGGCCGCCGAGATCGACCACCCTGGTCTTGGGACCGATATGGGGCTTGGCATCCGCACCCGTACCGACGAAGACGATTCGCCCCTCGCGCACGGCCAGGGCCTCGGCCATGCTGTCCTTGCTGTCGGCGGTGTAGATCGTGCCGTTGAGATAGACAGTATCGGCGGGTCTGCTCTCCTGGGCATTGGCGCCGGCTGAACCGAGTGCCGAGATTGCGGCGAAGACCGTACAGAACAAGCCTGCCTTCAGGCTGTGGCTAATCATCTTCATTCCCCCTAAGACCCCTCCCGGTCACTAGAGCAAAGCGCCTTCAGGCATGAACGGCTCTTTGCTCTAGCTCCTTGTTGCGACGCGCCTTTGCGCTTCTTGGCGATACAGCCAGATCGCAAAGCGCTTCCGCATCTTTCAAGAAACATGGTTGCACTTGGTTTGGAAAGACGCCATTTCCCCGCAGGGAGGCACGCATGAAAGCCAACAATTCACCGTCCGCCGAGGACGTCATCGTCGCGGTGTCCGGCGTCAGCAAGACCTACAAGACGGGCTTCCAGGCCCTGAAGCAGATCGATCTCAACCTGCGCCGCGGCGAGATCTTCGCCCTGCTCGGCCCGAACGGGGCCGGCAAGACCACGCTGATCTCGATCATCTGCGGCATCGTCAATCCCTCCAGTGGCACCATCCGTGCCGACGGCTCCGACATCGTCAGGGACTACAGGGCCGCCCGCACCAAGATCGGGCTGGTACCGCAGGAATTGTCGACCGATGCCTTCGAGACCGTGTGGGCGACGGTGAATTTCTCGCGCGGCCTGTTCGGCAAGCCGTCCAACCCGGCCTTCCTCGAAAAGATCCTGCGCGACCTCTCGCTGTGGGAGAAGAGGGACAGCAAGATCATGGCGCTGTCGGGGGGCATGAAGCGCCGCGTGATGATCGCCAAGGCCCTGTCGCACGAGCCGACCATCCTTTTCCTCGACGAGCCGACGGCGGGCGTCGACGTCGAGCTGCGCCGCGACATGTGGGAGATGGTGCGCGGGCTGCGCGAGAACGGCGTGACCATCATCCTCACCACCCACTATATCGAGGAAGCCGAGGAGATGGCCGACCGCATCGGCGTGATCAACAAGGGCGAGATCATCCTGGTGGAGGACAAGACCGAGCTGATGCGCAAGCTCGGCAAGAAGCAGCTCACCCTCAGCCTGCAGCAGCCTCTCGAAGCGGTGCCGGCCGCGCTTGCCGCCTACCGGCTCGATATCGCCGACAACGGCAACCAGCTCGTCTACACCTTCGACGCCAAGGACGATCCGGAAGTGCTCTCGCGCCTGCTCCACGATGTCGGCGAAGCCGGCATCGGCTTCAAGGACCTGCAGACCAGCCAGTCCTCGCTCGAGGACATCTTCGTCAGCCTGGTAGGGGCGCATTGATGAACATTCACGCCATTCGCGCCATCTACGTCTTCGAGATGTCGCGCACCTTCCGCACGCTCCTGCAGTCGATCGCCTCGCCGGTGATCTCGACCTCGCTCTATTTCATCGTGTTCGGCTCGGCCATCGGCAACCATATGCCGATGGTCGGCGGTGTGAACTACGGCGCCTTCATCGTGCCCGGCCTGGTCATGCTGGCGATCCTGACCGAGAGCATTTCCAACGCCTCCTTCGGCATCTACATGCCGAAGTTCATCGGCACCATCTACGAAGTGCTGTCGGCCCCGGTCTCGGTGGTGGAGATCGTCATCGGCTATGTCGGCGCGGCCGCCTCCAAATCCATATTGCTCGGCTTCATCATTCTGATCACCGCCTGGCCCTTTTCGCATTATTCCATCGAGCACCCGTTCTGGATGCTGGCTTTCCTGGTGCTCACCTCGGTGACCTTCAGCCTGTTCGGTTTTCTCATCGGCATTTGGGCGGATGGCTGGGAAAAACTGCAGATCGTGCCGACCCTGATCATCACGCCGCTGACCTTCCTGGGCGGCAGCTTCTATTCGATCAAGATGCTGCCCGACTTCTGGCAGGGCGTCAGCTACATCAACCCGGTTCTCTATCTGGTGAGCGGCTTTCGCTGGGCCTTCTACGGCGCTTCCGCTTCCGATGTCGATTTCGGGCAGAGCCTGGGCATGACGTTGGTCTTCATGCTGCTATGCCTGGCTGCGATCGCGGTGATTTTCCGCACCGGATGGCGGATCAAGGTCTGAGCGGGTCCTGCAGGAAAACACGCGAAATTTCATATCGGAGCGAGTTTCCAAGATGATCGAGACGCCGCGCCTTCTCTTGCGCAAGCCCATTCTCGACGATTTCGAGCCCTATGCCGCCATGTGGGCGGAGCCGGAGGTCTACAGGCATATCTCGGGCAAGCAGCGCAGTCGCGAGGAACTGTGGCAGCGTTTTCTCCAGGCCCATGGCACCTGGCACTTCTTCGGCTTCGGCTATTTTTCGGTGATCGAGAAGGCGAGCGGGCGCTATCTCGGCATGACCGGGTTCCAGGATGCGATGCGCGCCATCGAGCCGAGCCTGGTGGGCACGCTGGAGGCGGGCTGGGTATTCGCCTCCCATGCCCATGGCCGGGGCATCGCCTTCGAGGCCAGCCAGGCCGCCTTCGACTGGGCGCGCGGCATGCATCCGGGCCGGAAGGTCACGGCAATCATCGCGCCGGAGAACACGGCTTCGATCCGGATCGCCCGCAAGCTCGGCCTCGAGGCCGGCCCGGACGTCAGCTATCATGATTCCATCGTCACGCTGTTCGAGGGCTGGCTGGGCGAGACCGATTCCCCGGCTCGACATTCCCATGCCGGCGCAGTAGCAGGGGCGTGACGATCGCAGCCATGACCGGGTAGGTGCACGCATGCCGAATCAATCAACGCCGATGACAGGAAGCTGTCGCTGCGGGCAGGTCGAGTTCGAGGTTGCCGCTGCGCCCTTGATCACCATGGCCTGCCATTGCCGCGGCTGCCAGAAGATGACCGGCAGCGCCTATTCCCTCAGCGCGGCAATTCCTTCGGAAGGCTTCCGGGTCACCCGCGGCGAGCCCGTGATCGGCGCCCTGCATGGGCCGACGCGGCATTTCTACTGCGATCATTGCAAGAGCTGGCTGTTCACCAGGCCCGAGGGCATGGATTTCTTCGTCAATGTCCGCCCGACCATGCTGGCCGAGCCGGTATGGACGGAACCCTTCATCGAAACCTGCACTTCGGAGAAGCTGGGCTGGGCCTCGACTTCGGCCCGGCATAGTTTCGAGCATTATCCGGCACCCGAGCTCTATCAGCCGCTGATGGCGGAATATGCCGAATATTTGTCGTCGCAGAGCGCGGGGCAGGGCGCCGCCTTGCGTGACTGACGCGGACGGCTCCGTGGAGTGTTGTCATGTCGGGAGCCTTGCCGGTCTATCGCAGCCGGGCCTCGTTGCGCGATGATCTGTGCCGGCTCGGCATCCGGGCGGGCGATACGGTCATGCTGCATGCCGCCATGAGCAGGGTCGGGCTGCTGCTCAACGGTCCGGATGCGCTGTCCCATGCCCTGCTCGATGTCGTCGGCCCACAGGGAACGATGATGGTCTATACCGATTGGGACAGCGTCCACACCGATTTCCTCGATCGGGAAGGGCGCGTCCTGCCGGCATGGCGCGATCATGTGCCGGGCTTCGACCCGCAGGCCTCGCGCGCCGTCCGCGCCAATGGGGTGATCGCCGAATTCGTGCGGACCATGCCCGGCGCTCATCGCAGCGGCAATCCCGGCGCTTCGATGGCAGCGATCGGCGGCCGTGCGGCCTGGCTGACGGCCGATCACCCGCAGGACTACGGTTATGGCGAGGGCTCGCCTCTGGCCAAGCTCGTCGCGGGCGGCGGCCGGGTGCTGATGGCTGGAGCGCCCTGGGACACTATGACCTTGATCCACCACGCCGACCATCTGGCGCGTATGCCCGGCAAGCGCATCCTGCGCTATGAGGTGCCTTTCGCCGGCGACCATGGCGTAGTTTGGCGTTTCATCGAGGAATTCGACACGTCCGAGCCCGTTCTCGACGGCATGCCTGCAAACTATATCGAGCAGATCGTGACGGCCTTCGTTGCGCAAGGCGGCGGCCGGCAAGGGCTCATTGGCCAGGCGCCGTCCCTGCTGGTGGATGCACAGCCCATGCTCGAATTTGCCATCGGTTGGCTCGAGGCCTGGGCTGGTTCGCATCACGGCTGAGGGCCTCGGGTGGCCGCATTGCGGTCCGGGATCTGAACCATATCATTATCTGCTGCGACATGGCGCCGGCACGCCGGTCGGTTCGAAAATGGCAAGGCGGCTTCAGGCCTCGGCATAGGGCGTGCCGTCCTTGTGCAGGAAGCGGCCGTCGGAGCTGGGGCTCATCATGTCGATGTCGGAGCAGTGGATCACGTCGGCGGACGAGCGCGAGCCGACTTCGAGATAGACCGCCATGGCACCGGATCTGTTGATCATGTGATGGCCGTTGCCGGAGTCCTTGGGAAAGGCGGCGCAATCGCCGGCACGCAGGATGGTCTCGCCGGAATCCTCGACAAGCGTCAGCTCGCCTTGCAGGACATAGACGAATTCGTCCTCGGCCGTGTGCCAGTGGCGTTGGCTCGACCAGTTGCCCGGTGGCAACTGCATGAGATTGACCCCGAAATCCTGGAGACCGCCGGCATCGCCCAGGCGCTGTCGCACCCGTTCCGCACAGGGAACATCGAAGGGCGGCGGGTAACCCGAACCCTTGTGGCTGGGGACGGCGGCAAGGTCGACCTTGGGCATGGCAGGCTCCGGGTTGTCACAGCGGTTGGGGCGACGACGGCGGCAGAGCGGCCATCTTGCCTTTTCCAGGCTCTTGATCAAAGGGAGCATGAAGGCTGCAGGTTCAGGTGCAGTGAGAAGCCGATTGCCACTTGCAGCTTGACGGACTCCAACGTGCGGCGCACACTGGTGAAGTCGATTTTGGCCGGTGAGCTCGATCTTCAGCGGCCAATAAGCCCTTGAATCAGCTAGCCTTTCACCGGCGTGAATTGGCATGGTCTTCCACCTGGAAGGTGGGAAGGAAGTTCAAAGGGGCACGATATGAGCACAGGTACTGTGAAGTGGTTCAATTCCACCAAGGGATATGGTTTTATCCAGCCGGACGATGGAACACCCGACGTTTTCGTACATGTCAGCGCTGTGGAGCGTGCGGGCTTGCGCGAATTGACTGAAGGTCAAAAAGTTAGCTTCGAATTGGTTCGTGACCGCAAGACGGGAAAATCTTCGGCCGGCGACCTCAGGGTGGGCTGAGCCCAGGAGGCTGCTGCGGGAGCTTGATAACATTGCTTTCGACAATTCTCATCAAGCCAGTCATCCCGTGTGAGAGTTCTTGCTCATCGTCATTGGCAATGAGGGATGTCGACCGCATGAAAGTATCCAAGTAGAGGCAGAAATGATGCGGCGGGCCTTATGCTCGTCCGCAAGCCTCACTCTCCCAAAACTCAAGGCATTCCGCCTTCCTGGCCTGCTTCGTCGAACGCCGAAATCCAATTCAAGGGAAGATGGGGTGTCAGTGCTGAACCATTCCAGAACACGATCGAAACAAAGGATAGGGGATGGGTATACACACTTTCGGGATTGGCGATTTTGTTGTCTTGAAGCTTGCTCCCATCCGCCAGCAAGACAAGGCTTATGAAATTATACGGCTGTTGCCAGCTGATGGACCTGAGCCCATTTACAGGATCAAGAGCATAGGGGAGCCTTTTGAGCGGAGGGTCCGTGAGTCCGAATTGAGCGTCATGAAGA
Organism: Labrys sp. WJW; assembly: GCF_001676615.1. Classification (GTDB taxonomy): domain Bacteria; phylum Pseudomonadota; class Alphaproteobacteria; order Rhizobiales; family Labraceae; genus Labrys; species Labrys sedimenti. Next base: position 226,435 of record NZ_LYXZ01000022.1, read on the forward strand.
TCGTCAATCGACTCAGCGTGTTGCCGTCTCACTGATCCATAGGACCAGCCGCGCCAAATGGACCCGCTGGGATGCATTTCAATGCCATTTGGATAATCCCTCGATTTATCGGACACGCCGCGGCCTAACTGATCGGTGTATTTGGACTGGTCACAGGGATTCGCTCTCCCCGGTGAGAGACGGCCAGGGGGCGCGAACCACTGAGCCTCTGGCCCGAGTTCCCCTTGCATGACGGCTATCCCGCCTGCTGTATCGGCCTTCCAGTTTCGATGCCAAAACTGCTTGGAGCTTCATTGCGACATGCACGGTAATCTTGGCAGTGATATTGCAAGATAGCTGGCTTTCACTCCCTTCCGCAGTGCCGGTAAATAGTCGAGACGCACCGGCTTGCTGCGTAAAAGCAGGGCTTGCTGGATTTGAAGTTGGCGAACCGAGCGCGCCAGCTTTGCTGCAATCAAATGATCGTGCCGAAAAAGGAAGATAATTCCTTCGTAGCGCTTCACAATAAAAATTAAATTTGCTCCTATCTTTTTTTGAGAGTTTTTAATATATATATAGAGAATTATCGATCTTGCTGATGAAATTACCGGGCGATTTCAAATTGCCTTTGACGATTCCCTCCGACAATTTCGGTAGAAATGTAACGCCGCGCTGTATCAACGCGGCAGGTTTATCTATGTCGATTGAAAGGAAATCGTCTTGAGCACAGGTACCGTCAAATGGTTCAACTCCCAGAAGGGATATGGTTTCATCGCTCCTGAAGATGGCAGTCGGGACATTTTCGTCCATATCAGCGCTGTCGAGCGAGCTGGCATGTCAGACCTTCGTGAAGGCCAGAAAGTCAGTTTTGACGTCGTCACGGACAGCCGCAGCGGTAAAGCCTCCGCAGACAACCTGCAAGCCGTGTAGGACCAGCGCCTGCAGTCGTTGACTGTGGATATACTGGCATCTCCGTTGAGACGCTCTGAAGAGGCCGGGTTCACACCCGGCCCTTTTGTATCGGCCCGCAAAATAGCCATCAACGCGCTCGGCGCTTCATTCGGCCATTCGGTGGCATCATTGGTTCGGCCATAAGCCATGCCAAACAAAATGTCGGTCACGGTTGTTTCGAGCTTGGCCGAGAGCCTTAAGGCCATTTCACATGGTATCGGCTCACCCCCTTGAACTCAGGCTCCAAGGCTACCGGATCGACGCCAACCGCTTGGCGAGCCATGATGGATCCATGCATGCCCGCTTCATTGCAAGGGGTGAACCGAAAGATGTCACGAAAGCTGAGCGGACTTCACCAGTGAGGGGGCTTTCGCTGGATCGCTGCGCTTAGCAGTATTTTCACGCTGTTTCGGACGTGGGAGAAGTCCTTCGCGCTGGGCTTGCTTGCGCGCGAGTTTGCGGGCACGGCGCACCGCTTCAGCCTTTTCCCGGGTTTTTCTTTCGGAAGGCTTCTCATAGGCCTTGCGGCGCTTCATCTCGCGGAACACGCCCTCTCTCTGCAGCTTTTTCTTGAGTACGCGTAAGGCCTGTTCGACATTGTTGTCCCGCACCAGCACCTGCAATGAGTTATCTCCTTTTTGGTTGGGTCGATATGGGAGCAATCTCGAACATCGTTCATTGCTCCAAAAGCTCGATCTATTTGGTGTTGTGTCGATCGGATTTGACGTTCGGGGCCAAGCCGTCAGACGTGCGCTATCTCATGCTCTTTGACGGCACGCAGATGCTGCTCATCCTTGCTTTTGATACGATAGGCCGGCTCGGCATTTTCAACGGGAAGCATCTCGACGATCTCGTAATATCCACGCTGCTCCACAAGGCCGGGACGCAAATAGACGACGGTGTCGCCAATGCCGAACTTGCGGCATGCTGCGCGGGGCTCTTGAGTCGCCGGGCATGAGGTGTTTTTGGCACCATCTTGAACGGCATGTGTTCCCTTCAGCGGATAATGCTCATTCTGATAGAGAGAGAGAATGGTGGCGCCTGTGTATTCGCCCATATCCGTGTGAATGGAGACTCCATTGAGATTGGCTCCATACTCGTCCATCGCAAATTTTACGGCAGAGGCAAGGCTGTCAAATCGGCGATATTTTACAGAATTTCGAGTCCATCCAGCGAATTTTGATTTTACGAAAAGCTCAGTAGGAACAAAGAAATCTAATTTAGACATATATCAAGTTATCATTAAATCTCAGATTTGTCATTATATATCTGAAATAACGATGGGATGTCCGACTCCTGAATTTAAAGCTTCTTCCAGATATTGAACGCCTGCATCTTCGTCATGCCAATTGCAGCCACCCTCAATGAACGAGCGCTAGCCCCAGCGGCGATGGGCCCACATCCATTGTTGGGGATATTCACGCACCCATTTTTCGAAGAGCCGGTGAGTCTGGTGCGTTGCCGCGTCGATGTCGGCATTTCGATCGTCGGTGCGTGGGACATCGAGGAGTTCGGCCTCGATCCGAAAGTGTACGCCACGCGTGCGGATGACGCGGGCCGCGACCAGCAGCGCATCGCTTCCCCTGGCAAGCAGGGCGGGAAAGGTGGTCGAAGGGGCCGGACGGTCGAAAAACGGCACGGAGAGCCCATTGCGGTCGCGCAGATCGGCCAGCAATGCAATGGCGCCTCCACCACGCACGATGCGCAGCAGCTTTTTGCCGACATCCGCGCCCTTGACAAAAAGCCCGCGCGGATAGCGGTCGCGGCGCACGAGCGCGACATAGTCGTCGACTTTCGGATTCTTCATGCGCTGATAGACGCCGGCGACCTTGATGCCGTTCGTCACCGTCGGGATGACGACGAGTTCCCAATTGCCCGTATGGAGCGAGACGAAAACCACGCCCTTGCCGCTGGCCTTCACGGCCTCGATCAACGGGCCGCTCGCATCCTCCACCCGTCCGGCCTTGACGATGCGATCCACCATCAGGCTTTCGGCGAATGTTCGCCCCAGATCCATCCACATGGCCCGCGCCAGTGCGTCGATCTCGGCGGCACTCTTTGTCGGATAAGCCGCGGCGAGGTGCTGCAACGCACGCTCGTGGCGGCGCAATCGCGGTGCGACCAGGCGCCATAGGGAACCCATGGCCCAGGAACCGAAATCGAGCGGCAAGAGGTGAAGCAGGCCCACAAGGCCGCGCAGCAGGATATATTCGGCAGCGTGTTTGGTGTTGCGCCAGCTGCGCCCTGTTTCCGACGGGATCACGTTGATATATCTGACAAATTTACCATTATCGTAACCGAAATCGCCCGTTCGACCGAATGTCGCGGCGATACATCAAGGTCGTGGGCCAGAATCTCGGCTGCACCGGATTGTGAGGCCGTCGACCTTGCCTATACCGGCATCTGCGTCCGATGCCTGCTCTTTCGGGGACTCGGCACAGCCCCCCGCGCCCAGACCACAAACGACCAGCCTCCACCCGGGAGACTGTCCGAGATTTGCACCCCTTCCCGGCCTACCTCATGGTGACCGTCGCGTCGGTCTGGTCCGCGTGGGTCTCAAGGAACTTTGACCCGGTTCCAACATCGAGCCCGCGCCTTGCCTGGAAGCCCGCAGTTCGTGTTCCCGAGCCACTCTTTCGCGGGAATCCGCCACGCCCTTGAGCCTATAAGCGGGCTCGGGGCCGTCCGAGGGCATTTGCCGGGTTACCTGATAGGGGCCTTCTTCGTGCCTTGAGATGGACGAATGAAGGGTGACGATATCGCCGACCTCAAACGCATGCTTCATCACTCACTCCTCCTTGGATGTTCTGGAGGTGTCGGGAGGCGCTCGCCGTGTCGCCAATATCGTGATCTGCGACGCGTCGAGCCGGCGACAATCAGGTCCTGGTGACGGACGGGGGTGCGCTCCTGGGCGGGCCACCCCGTCCCCGCGACTGAGCCTTGGGCTTGGGTGCGGGCAGAAGGCCCTCGCGCTGTGCCTGCTTGCGTGCGAGCTTGCGAGCGCGGCGAACGGCTTCCGCCTTCTCGCGCACCTTGCGCTCGGACGGCTTCTCATAGGCTCTGCGCAGCTTCAGCTCACGAAGGACGCCTTCACGCGCCAGCTTGCGCTTGAGGGCCTTGAGTGCCTGTTCAATATTGTTCTCACGAACGAGTATCAGCATATGAACTCCAAATACCAAAAACAAAAGGGCCGAACGCATCGCCGGCCCAAGGATGAATCGTAACCGTCTTGCACCAATCAACCATTCTGATCGGTCGGAGCGGAAGGCGGCAGGCACCTTTCCCTATTGCCAGCCACAGACTTACCCATCCCTCGGCGCGCTAAGAGCAAACCGGGAGAAGAGTTGCAGTTTCCTGGAAAAATCGCAGCCTGCAGGCACGGTGCCGCAAGAGCTTCGGTCAATCCGCCGATCGTGGAGCGCATCTCGATTAGGCCAGCGTCTCATGCACTGACCCTGCTCCAGTTTTTGGAGTTGTACACCATTCCCCCTGGGATAGCTAGGATCGGATGACCGCATGGTTCGATGCGGCTTGCCCGTCGATCGCCCGGGATCGATCCGTCCTTCCCGGGCCGTCCCTGGACGGCAAGCGTGGCGCCGGAAAGGATAGGGGCTGGAACGCTCCGAATCCCGCCATGCTTGTAACTCACGCCGTTCGCCGGGCCTTCCTACAATCCCGTCATCGAACCAAGCAACGGGAGACAGCCATGACGGACCGCAGCTACACCACCAGTTTCACGGTCGACCAGACACCTGCGCAGGCCTTCGCCGCCATCAACAATGTGCGCGGCTGGTGGTCACAGGCCATCGAAGGCGGGACCACCCGGGTCGGCGAGAAATTCAAATATCGCTACGAGGATCTGCATCGCTGCGAGATCCAGGTGCGCGAATTGATCCCGAACCGAAGGGTCGTCTGGCGCATCCTCGACAATTATTTCAGCTTCACCCGGGACAGGTCCGAGTGGAAAGGCACCGAGATCATTTTCGAGATCGCCAGGAAGGGCGAGCGGACCGAGGTCACCTTCACCCATCGGGGCCTCGTGCCCGACTATGAATGCTATGACGCCTGTTCGGAGGGCTGGCACACCTATGTCAATGGCAGCTTGCGGGACCTGATCGCCACCGGCGCGGGCCGTCCCAATGTCGGCGAGGCAATCACCCAAAGCGAGCAGCAGCTGACGCGCTCCGACGCGGTCTGATCGGTCCTGGAGCCGGGTGCGTTCCTGTTGCAACGCCTAAAGCGTTTTGCGATTTGATGGAAACACTTCGAATCGCAAAGACGCGTTGGAACAAAGAGTTAGAGAAAATAGGCGTTCACATTTGAACGCGTCTTGCTTAGATGCGGCCGAGAAAATCGAGCACCCGGCGGGTGAGCAGTCGCGTTGCCTCCGCGTCGAAGGACGGCAGCGAACTGTCGGCGAAGTAGTGCTGGTCCCCCGCATAGAGGAACAATTCCGCATCTTCGGCCTTCTCGACGATTTCGCGCGCCGCCTGGATGTCGCCTTCGCCGACGAAGATGGGATCCCGGTCCATGCCGTGGATCTGCACCGGAACGCCTGGCGGCCAGGGCCCGAAGGCCCATTCGCCGCTGGTCGGCAGGCAGGAATAGAAGAACAGGGCTCCACGCGCGCCCAAGCGGGTCTGTGCGAGCTTCTGGGCCGGCACCACGCCGAAGGAGAAGCCGGCATAGACCAGGTCCGCGTGCAGGCCGTCGGCACAACGCTCGGCCCGGGCCCGCATGGCATCGAAGCCGACCTCGTTGATATAAGCGAGGCCGTCGTCGATGCTGGCGAAGGTGCGCCCGTCGAACAGGTCCGGCGCATGCACGACATGGCCGCCGGCCCGCAAGGTCTCGGCAAAGGCCTCTACCCCCGGGGTCAGGCCCTGGGCATGATGAAACAGCAGAATCTCAGCCATCATTGTTCTCCGGCCGTCCGCAACGCCGGCAGCTAACCACGTCGATGTTGCAAATTGAAGATCCCGCCAATAAGCGCGCCCCTCATGCAGCATTCATTGGGGGCGTCGGTGAATGCGGAACCAACGACGGCAACTCCAGCATGTTCCTTTCATTAGTCCAATTCACAGGGTCAGCATCCGAACGGGTGGCATTCTCGCCAGCTTCTGCAAGATTGGGGCAAAGTTTGATTCATCCGAATCGCATTTTTCTCTGACTTATTGTCTCGATGCATTTTCTCAGCCGAAAGTTCGGCCTGCTTTTCTGGAAAATGCTTTGGGGCCTCGCATTCGTTGCCCGGAGTGTTGCTCGATGAAATTGTTCTTTTCCGACAGGCAGATGGCCCATCGGCCGACCCAGTACATGATCAACGGTCGTATCGGCAGCGCTCTGGAGAATCCCGAGCGCGCGCAAACACTGGTCGGGTCCCTTACGGCGCTTGGCCTGACGGTCGAGGAACCGAAGGATGCGGGCCGGGCTGCGATCGAGGCCGTGCATGCCGGCCACTATGTCGACTTCCTGGAGACGGCCTATCGGCGCTTCCAGGAACTGCCCAATGCCGGGCCCGAAGTCCTGCCGGCCGTCAGTCCCTATCAGGGCGCGGACGCCGCCTTTCGCCCGCGTCCCGCCCCGCGCCCGAAGGGCATTCTCGGGCAGACCGGCTGGTACATCAACGGCCTGTCCAACGCGATGACGGAGCACACCTTCGCCTCGGCCTATCTCTCCGCCCAAAGTGCTGTGGCGGCAGCCGACGATCTCATCGCCGGCGCCTTCGACAGCTTCGCACTTTGCCGCCCGCCGGGGCATCACGCCTATGTCGACCGTGCGGCCGGCTTCTGTTTCTTCAACAATGCCGCCATCGTCGCCGAGCGGTTGCGCACGCGCTTTCAGCGGGTGGCGATCATCGATTTCGATACCCATCATGGCGATGGCACGCAGGCGATCTTCTACAGCCGCGGCGACGTCTTCTTCGGCTCGACCCATACGGACCCATCGAGCTACTACCCCCATTACACCGGCTATGCCGACGAGACGGGCGAGGGAGCGGGCGAGGGGGCCAACCTCAACCTGCCCTTGGCCGAAGGCAGCGGCGACGAGGCCTTCATCCAAGCCAATCGGGCGCTGGCCGCTGCCGTGACGGCGTTCGGGGCCGAGGCTCTGGTGGTGTCCGCCGGCTGGGATGCCCATCGCGAGGATCCTCTGTCCAAGCTCGCCGTGACCACCGCCGCCTATGAGGCGATCGGTTCCGTCTGGGGTGCGCTGCCCCTTCCCGTCGTGATCGTACAGGAGGGCGGCTACTCGCTCAGCGCGGTGTCGGAAGCCGCGCCGCGCTTCGTCTCGGCCTTCCGCGCGGCCCGGCCATCGCGCTGACCCAAGGCGTTTTGCGATTTGGCGGAACCGCCAGGAATCGCGAAGACGCGTCCTACACGAGGACCATTATGACACAGACCGTCACAGCCGACGCCCAACAGGCACCCGAGCGCCAGCCGATCCGTGCCGCACTCGGCGCCTTCGTCGGCACCATGATCGAATGGTACGATTTCTACGTCTACGGCACGGCCGCCGCGCTGGTCTTCGGCGATGTCTTCTTCAAGTCCGAAGATCGCTTCATGGGCATCATTGCCTCGCTCGGCACCTTCGCCATCGGCTTCGTGGCCCGTCCTGTCGGCGCCTTGCTGTTCGGCCATTTCGGCGACAAGGTCGGACGCAAGAACTCGCTGATCATCACGCTCTTGCTGATGGGCGGGGCAACCGTGCTGATCGGTCTTCTGCCAGGCTATAATTCGATCGGCATCAGTGCGGCGGTGCTGCTCATCCTGCTGCGCCTCATCCAGGGCGTTGCGGTCGGCGGCGAATGGGGCGGTGCGGTGCTGATCGCTGCCGAGCATGCCCCGCCGAAGTGGAAGACCTTCCTGGCTTCGGCCCCGCAATATGGCAGCCCGATCGGCCTGATGCTGGCCGCGCTCGCCTTTCGCACGGTCTCGGATCTGCCGCGTGAGGATTTTCTCGCCTGGGGCTGGCGCATCCCCTTCTTGGCCAGCGCCGTGCTGATCATCGTGGCCTTCGTCATCCGCGCCGGCATCAAGGAGAGCCCGGAACTGATCAAGCGGCTGCAGGAAGCGCCGCAGGACGACGTCGTGCCGGCCAAGGAGATCTTCCGCACGCGCGGCTATACGCTCCTGCTCGGCATGGGCCTGTGCCTGCTCGGGGTCGCGGGCTTCTACTTCCTGACCACGCTGATGACGACCTTCACCACCGAGTCGCTCGGCATCTCCAAATCCGACATCCTGAACGTGATCTTCTGGGTCGGCGTGCTCGAACTGGTCGCCTTTCCGTTTGGCTCCTGGATCGCCACCCAGTTCAACGAACGCTTGCTGCTGGTGGCGATGTCGGCGGCCGCCTTCGTCTTCGCCATCCCGATGATGATGCTGATCGTCACCGGCGATCTCGGCAACATCCGCATCGGCATCCTGGTCGGCACCTTCTTCGTTGCCGCCCATTATGCCGTGATGGCGCCTTTCCTGACGCGCGCCTTCCCGGTGCATCTGCGCTATACCGGCATTTCGCTGAGCTCGTCGCTGAGCGGGGCCATCTTCAGCGGCTTGACGCCCGTGGTCGGGGTCTGGCTGGTCAAGACCTATGGCGTGCAATGGCTGCCGCTGTCGCTGCTCTTCATGGTGATCGCCGGGCTCACCTTGCTGTCCAGCCTCTTCCTGCCCATCGAGGAAGAACAGGTACGGTCCTGAAGCCGCTTCGGAGGCGGGCCTTCTGACCCGCCTTTCCGGAAACCACAATGTTTCGGGGCGGGTCCGACGATCCGCCCCGGAAGCCTACGCCGCCTTGGTGATGGCGTCGATCACCTCGTCCACGGCGGTCTCGACGCTGACGCGGTCGTCGCCTTCGGCCATGACGCGGATGACCGGCTCGGTGCCGGAGGGACGAATGACCAGGCGGCCGCCATCGCCAAGCTGCTTGCGCGCGCCTTCGATCGCCTTGGCGACCTTGGGATCGTCAAGCACCTTGCCGCCACCCGTGCGCACATTCTTGAGGATCTGCGGCAGCGGGTCGAAGCGGTGGCAGACCTCGCTGACCGGGCGATCGGCCTTCTTGAGCACCGCCAGCACCTGCAGGGCGGC
>NZ_LYXZ01000023.1 GCF_001676615.1 Labrys sp. WJW
GGGGGGCCGCTTCATCTCCGCCAGCCGCACCCCCGCCGTAGCGGAGTGGCGGGAATGGACGCCGGAACAATCGGGCCGGCGGATCGAGCATCCGCATTTCGGGGCCGTGGAGGCCTGGAACGATGTTTCGCACGATCCCGCCACGGATGTCGTGACCTATGGCACCCATTATCGCATTCTTGGCGACGGGCGGGTGCTCTCGTCCCATTCGCGCATCGCCTTTGCCCCGCGGTCCGAACTGGAACAGGCGCTGGACGAAGCGGGTCTCGAGGTGGAAGCCTGGTATGGCGATTGGGAGCGGCGGCCCTCAACGCCGACATCGCCGGATTTCATTCCCTTCGGGCGGCTGCGCAGGAGCTCGTGAGCCGATGACCGCCAAAATCCTCATGATCCAGGGCACCGGTTCGGATGTCGGCAAGTCGCTGCTGGTGGCGGGGCTGTGCCGCCATTTCGCCGACCGGGGCCTGAGGGTACGCCCCTTCAAGCCGCAGAACATGTCGAACAATGCCGCCGTCACCGAAGATGGCGGCGAGATCGGCCGGGCGCAGGCGCTGCAGGCGCGGGCGGCGCGGGTGGCGCTCAGCGTGCACATGAACCCGGTGCTGCTGAAGCCGCAATCGGAGATCGGGGCCCAGATCATCGTGCAGGGCCGTATGCGCGGCTCGGCCCGCGCACGCGACTACCAGGCGCTCAAGCCCGCGCTGATGGCCGATGTGCTCGACAGTTTCGAACGCCTCAGGGCCGAAGCCGATCTCGTGCTGGTCGAGGGGGCGGGCTCGGCCTCGGAGGTCAATCTGCGCGCCGGCGACATCGCCAATATGGGCTTTGCCCGTGCCGTGAACGCCCCCGTGCTGCTGGCCGGCGATATCGACCGCGGCGGCGTGATCGCGCAGATCCTCGGCACCAAGGCAGCCATCGACCCCGAGGATGCCGCCCTGATCCGGGGCTTCATCGTCAACAAGATGCGCGGCGATGCCAGCCTGTTCGCCGACGGCATGGCCTTCATCGCTGGGCGCTCGGGCTGGCCGGCCCTCGGCTTGGTGCCGCATTTTCCGCAGGCCGGCCGGCTGCCGGCGGAGGACGCGCTGGCGCTCGGCTCCTATGGTTCGCGTCGCGCCGGTGCCAGGCTCACCATCGCGGTGCCGATGATGCCGCGCATCTCCAATTTCGACGATCTCGATCCGCTCGCCCAGGAAACCGAGGTCGATCTCGTCATGGTGAAGCCCGGCCAGCCCCTGCCAGTGGCCGATCTCGTCATCCTGCCCGGCTCGAAGGCGACCATTGCCGACCTCGCCTTCCTGCGCGCCGAGGGCTGGGACATCGACATCGCGGCCCATGTCCGGCGCGGCGGCCATGTCCTCGGCCTGTGCGGCGGCTACCAGATGCTGGGCACTGTCATCGCCGATCCCGACGGCATCGAAGGGTCGCCGGGCGAGGTGGAGGGCCTCGGCCTCCTCGATGCCGCCACCCGCCTCGGCGGCGACAAGCGGCTGGTGGCTGTCCGCGGGCAGAGCTGCGCAGACGGGGTGCCTTTCTCCGGCTATGAGATGCATGTCGGTGTCACCGAAGGGCCGGCGCTCGCCCGCCCGCTGCTACGCCTCGGCGACGGCAGCCTCGACGGAGCCGGCTCGGCGGATGGCCGCATAGCCGGCTGCTATGTGCATGGCCTGTTCGCCGACGACCGCCAGCGCGCCGCCTGGGTCTCCCGCCTCGGCGGGCAGGGCAGCAGCCTGGCCTATGAAGCCGTGGTGGAGGAGACGCTGGACGCTTTCGCCGCCCATCTCGCCAGCCATCTCGACATGACGGCGATCGGGCGGATCATCGGGCTGTAGGACGAAGGAGCTTCCGTCGGCCCGGAATTCCCTCACTGATACTGCTTGTAGATCAGGTAGAAGGTCAGCAGCCCGATCACGGTCGACAGGATAACGCAGGCCATGTGGTAGAGGTCGAGGGCGCGGCGGATGTCGGCTGCGCCGGCATCGGCCCGGCCATTGCCCATATAGGCGTCCTCGACCAGGGTCTCGCCATAGATGCGCGGGCCCGCGAGGCGCAGGTCGAGCGCGCCGGCCATGGCTGCCTCTGGCCAGCCGGCATTGGGGGAACGATGCTTGCCGGCGTCTCGCCTGACGGCTGCGATGGCGGCCCGCCCCCGGCGGTGGCTGATGAAGGCGGCGGCGCTGATGATCAGGGCCGTCAGGCGGGCGGGGATGAGGTTCAGCCAGTCGTCGAGCCGGGCGGCGGCCCAGCCGAAGGCCTGGTGGCGCGGGGTGCGGTGGCCGATCATCGAATCGGCGGTGTTGATGATCTTGTAGACGGCGATGCCGGGCAGGCCGAACAGGGCATACCAGAACACCGGCGCCACCACGCCGTCGGAGAAATTCTCGGCCAGGCTCTCGATGGCGGCGCGGCAGACGCCCGGCTCGTCCAGCGTCTCCGGATTGCGCCCGACGATCATCGAGACGGCCTTGCGGCCGCCGGCCAGGCCGCCGACCTCCAGCCCATGCGCGACGTCCTCGACATGGTCGCCCAGGCTCTTGGAGGCGATCAGCGAGGAGGCAATCAGGCCGAGCGGAATGAAGCCATAGGTGAGGGAAAGGCAGAGCCGCTCGATGATAGTGCCGCCGAGTCCGGCAACGACAACGAGGATGACGGTGGTGACGATGCCCGCGCCCCGGCGGGTGGAAAAGGCATCCTCGGCGAAATTGAGCCGCCGGTCGAGCCAGCCGATGAGGGCGCCCATCCAGGTGACGGGATGGCCGATCCGCGCATAGAGCCAACGCGGATAGCCGAAGACCATTTCGAAGGCCCAGGCGATCGCCAGACTGAGAATCCGAGAGAAAACATCCATCGATACGGCAAAACCAAACTTGATCGTCACCCAGCCCGTTCCGGGCCACCATGCCTCGCCAAGGCTTTAGAATTCGGTTAAGGATTTCCAAATTCCGCTCGGTTTCCACCCTTCCTGGGACTGAAGCCAGTCCCCTGGAACCGCGGACGGGGACAGCCGCGATCCCGGGAAGGGCGCTGCACCATCGAGGCTCGGCCATCTTCAGCCGGCGGACCTGGATATATCCCAAGTCCGCTTGACAGGAGGGAGGCACGAACACTAAATGGCGACGCTTCCGGGCAGCCGGGGCTGTAGCTCAGTTGGGAGAGCGCTGCAATCGCACTGCAGGTTTCTTGCCGAAGTTTAATGTGAGCTAAGCCTTTGTAATACAAGGCTGAACCTTCATAACCACCCTCAGAAAAATATCGATCTTGCTGCACTCGCGCTGCGATGGGATCGAAAAATCATGGCTACAGTGCTGAAGAGGGGCGACAAATGGCAAGCGCAAGTAAGGCGTTTGGGCTTCCCGTCACTGAGTAAGAGCTTCACCTCAAGAGGCCGATGCTTCTGCATAGGCTGGGGATCAAAAGCGGGCGATTGAGAAGGGGAAATTGCAGGGAATAAATGCCTTTCAGGCTACCCAGACCTCCCAAGAATGCCACGATTGCTGATCTGCTGGACAGATATGACACCTGAGCTACCAGTGACAAGCGAAGGGCTGCAGGCCATTCATTCTCAGAGGGCAAGGCGAGCATTTTATTCAGGACACCCATTGGACAAACGAACTCCCTGAAATCGGACAGCATTCTGGCCTGGGATTGGAAGAGTCTGGGTGACTTCCAGAAGCTTGGCATCACGAAGACTGAACAGGAAGCTGACACCGAGTTGCTCTGGCAGTCCCTCAGGAGACAACGTGTCGCGAAACTGCACCGAGAGGTAATGCGGCAGTGTCTCCTCTTCATGATACCAGGAGCCACTGAGGAAAAGCTGTTGAAGGGAGCTTTTCGGAACCAATTTCAGGAGGCATGGCTTAACACTGGTCTCCTGGCCGGAGGATAGAAAGTCCAGTCGCTCCAAGACCCCGACATCGCCTTCAGAGAAAGCAACATGAAGGCGTGTCGTTTGGTAGGTCGGCGGAAGCTCAGGTATGACACCATCTGAACGGACGGAAAGTATGCGATCCGTGTGAGCGAAAGCCGCAGTGGAGAGCAGCACTACCAAGGTAGCAAGAAGTGTGATGCGTTTCATCAGCTTAGTCCGCGACTCATAAATTCGGATTGCACTCGCTTCGGGTGGGAAATGGCCGTCTGCAACGTTACGTTCACAGCCTGGGAGATTAAGTATGTCAAATTTACGCGAGTGGCTCATTTTGACAACGCAGAAGACAACATACGAAAAGGCCATGTCTCACTTTCGACAGCATTATGATGACCAGAAGATGTTGACCGAATTGGTAGCGATAGCGCTTGAAGGCGAAGACAACGGGGACGCACCATGGGCAGCGACCAATGTGATTTCGGAGTTCCCGGTAGAACTTTTAATACCGCATGAAACTCAACTTCGTCGCATCGCTGCTGAACGTTGGATATATTTGAGCGGTCCAGCCAAGAAGGCACTCCAAAAAATTGCTGGGGCAGGGCTGTGAACTCGTAACACCCGGGCAGACATCAACCGGTTGATACGGCAGCAGCGGCAGGTAGAGGAGTTCCATGCTATCTCTTGATGATCCTCGTTGGAGCAAGTTGCGGCACGCCTACGGCGATGCTGCCGATGTGCCCGATCTGCTACGGACGCTCGCAGGATCTACCGGCCCGAAGGCAAACTGTGAGGACGAGCCATGGTTCAGTCTTTGGTCGAGCCTGTGCCATCAGGGCGACGTGTATACCGCATCCTACGCAGCCGTACCCCATATCGTGCGGATCGCAAGCCAAGCGAGAGGACCGGTGGATTTCGGGTTTTTCCAACTGCCGACGGCCATTGAGGTGGGTCGACAGACTGGACGTGGACCCGATATTCCCGAGGCTTACGCGGACGATTACCATCTCGCGATCACGCAACTGGTCGAGAACGTAAGCCTACACCGGAATGAGACTTGGGATCAGGCAATGCTCTTGTCGGCAGCAGCGGCGCAAGCTGTTGCCAAAGGACATGTCGACGTCGCAGAAGCTATGCTGAACTTGGATGCGGATTGGATCGCCAAGATCAATAATTGCGAATTTGATTAGGCTTTTCCCTTACGTAGGCATGTGTTGCAGTCTGCACATGAGCCGATACGGCTTGACCCATTTCGAATGACACGTGATCGAGGTACTATGTCGGTTGGTCAGGAGTTACAGTTAGTATCCATGGATTTGTTACCGAAGCTTCTCGGATTGCTGTAGAGTCACTATCATAAATTCCAAAATCTAAGCCATTCGAATGCCAATACTCGGTATAATGCTGATACTCCGGTATGTCTTCGATAAAATAATTATCGATAGTATACGTAAAAAATCCATCGTCACGACGGAATATCGTTATACGCCGCCGCTTATCTTGTCTGACGAAATAAGAAATGACTTTATGCATCTATTTTGATTTATGTTTTACATTTAGAAAGTTTTTTAATGACAAATCATTATTTTAACATTGATAAGACCTGCATTTTAAAAGCCTCAGCATTCCAAGGAGAAAGGATCACAAACTTAAACCATCCCGATTTCACTTTTATCACTACAATCTTAAACCGAAACCAGCATGGAACACGTAAAACATCAAATCTACAAAAGCTTTTTATTCCTAAGCTATTCAATGTATTTCTGTAGTTAAATATGCCAATCGCCTCAATATATTCTATATCTTTATAAGTAATACTTTTAAGAAGGAATTTCCGAAAAACATATACATCTAATGAATCTTTTGAGAATTCATATTTTACTATTGGAGAGAATCCAAAAATCACGAACATTAGCATTAATACAATGAGATATATTTTCTCGAAAAATTCTAACATTGAGCGAGCCTAACAACCTACCTACCGGGATGGACATGTAATCCCTGCCAATCAGCGGAGGGGGATTTGCATAGAAGAAGGGCCTCTCTCTGAATGATGCGGGCCGACTAGCGATTGCCCCAGCGGATCTGGCAGGGTCTCAGGTCAGACGCGATCGCGGATTGTGCATGGTCAGCGCCCCAACAGCCGACTTAGCAGGCCGCCTTTACGCTGAGGCGTTACAATCCAGAATCCTCCTACCTCGTCAGCGTCGAGATTGACATCGTGCCGAAATCCATGCTGCTCGGCCGCGACATTGAGCGGAATATCAAAAATGTGGTCGACGCAGTCGTCATCGTACCTCTGTGCATCAAAATGAAGTTCTCTAATGGTGCTGAAGCCATTTGGAGGGGTGCCCTCAACCGTAAGATCGTAACGGTTTTCTCCATCACCGGCGTGGGTAATTCGCCAGACGGATTTTCCGCCACTCCAACATTCGGCGGAACTCCACATAACGGTTTCATTCACCTCGCAGAGGATCACATCGGCACCGGTCTTCGAGAGCGTCATTAAGGTCTGTTCTATGGCCCGTCCAAAATCTTCGTTCTCAGCCCAGAGAATGGACCATCCGTGATTCTTCAGTTCTGCTATCCACCACCCGCGATCGGGAGCTTGAGAGACATTCGGCCCTAAGCTAAGTCCGATTCTTTGTGCGAATTCACCTGCGGGAATTGGGCTTGCGAGATAGCAAATTCTGAGACCCACTGTTCCGCCTCCCCCCCGGCGCGTGATGAAGATCCCACAAGGTAACCCAAAATTCCTAAAAAACAGCAATCTCAATAGCTCACCGAGCTTTCACAGAGGCAGCGATTCTCGTTACGATGTTAAGTTTTTCCGCGCCGACATTTCGTGTCCAGACATGAATCTTTCTTGGCCACACGTATTTCGTGGTAAGGACTGCTTGAAAGTCTTCTTTCTTTTTGTCGTCAATATAAGGAGCGTTGCCTACATATATGCTGACGTATGGCTTATTATCTAATTTCACGTCAAATATCTGGAAGTCGATAAAGCGGATCCTCCGCTCTTCCAATACAAATCCCATGGGCAATGTCACGGTAAATGCATTTCTGCCGTTGGGAAGCGTATCAGAAAATTGTGTGCTCTGAGGAAAATTGGAAAAGCTCGCACACCAGAAGGCTCCGCCAATGAGAAGAACGAGATAAAACAGTCTAACCACGATGAATTCTCAGGGATTGTCTTAAGAGAGTTTGGGGCGCCAACCCAGTTGGTCGAAAAAAGCCTCCAACCGTCCTACAGCTCGGGCTGGGACCTCCGTCCGGTGCCACTGTTGAGTTTTGATGCCGGCGTCAAGATAACGAAACTCGATCATCCCCAATGCCGATGGCGAGACGCGAAGATATGGACCCGAATATGGCTCGATATCTGTCTGCTGAACACATAGATCGAGCATAGATGTCCAGCCAAATAGGCCTCGTCGTAGAGCGCTTTGGCTGATGAATGTCGCGACTTCCTCAATTCCACCGAGCGCTGCTTTCAAATCGTCACTGTTTGATCGACGCCGCGCCGCACCGAAATAGCTGACTATTTGCTCCCATTCCTGTCTCATTACGAGATCAGCCCTCTTTGCGTGTTCATCATGCACCATGGCGGAAACAGGGGCGACGCCCTGACACGAGAGAGGCCCCACTATGGCAGCACCATGTAAGCGGTCGAATTTCATTGCCCCCAGCTTATCGCCAGAAAACTCCGCTGTCAGAGCAAAGGTAACACCTGACCTATGCAGCTCAGACCGGACGCTTACGGCTGACTATGACGTAACGCTGGTGCACCTGTCAGGCCTCTAATTTCGATAGCGTCATTCCAGCGCGATTCAAAATCGGCCTTCGTGATTGCCTCGGCCTGGAATTGCGGGTCCAGATTGATCTCGTGCAAAGGAGGAACCGAAACCTCACCGAGCCGCGTTCCTCCGAATTCTCCTGTGTTGGAAGCATAGCCGACTCGTCCGTCAGGCCAGATTTCGACCTTCCGAATCTCCTCCCGATCCGCGTTAAGCTCGCTCCAAAGTTCTGTTGGATCATCAGGAGATGAATGAAGCCAGCAGACACGAACGTAGGAATATTCCACCATACTCAGGGACTAGCCTCATGCCTCATCGCCTACAATAACGGTATGGCTGCTTGTCATCTGCCGCTTAGTGATGTTCCGTTAGAACAAGTAGAGGGCGACCGTTCTGATTTGACAGAATTAATGTGCTTCCCCGCAGTGAAAAGCGATACCAGCCAATCATCGCTCGATCGATCATGGTACTTGTTTTCTTATTGGCATCCGAGCAATACCCCGCAAACACCGTGACGGATGTTTTTGTCGACAACGTTTGGCCATTCAACTCGTAGGTGCCTGAGGCCACACCACAGCCATTGGAGACTTCGAGGCTGCCTGACATCAAAGAGAGAGAGGCTTTGATAGTATCTGGCGTTTTCACGAGATTATGACCATCGAAATATTCAATAACATCCCAGGTGTGGCCTTCAAGTGTGTCTCCGGTCGCGTTTTCCAAGTGATCTTGCGCCAAGGCTGGAGCGATGCAAACGAGGACGCCAGATAGAAATGTATTGATGAAGCTGAACACGTGGAGCCATACTCTCGAAAATCAGGGGTTAAGATGCAAAAAGATGCTGAGATAATCAGGGCGTTGGGCCATTTGCGTCACCACCTTGGGGATCATCGCTTCAAGATCACTGATCATTGGGAGGGAGATCTACACGCCGTGGGTATATCGCATCCCACCGACCCCACCCGTCTCGTTTATATCGCGTACAATTTTCAGCCGGCCGAAACCTACACAGCCATTCTGGAATGCCGCCCACCTGCCGGATGCGACCACCCTTACGAAGAATGTGGCCGCTTTGATAACGCCGATCTGGAGAGCTTGGTCGGGATCGTCTCCGACCATCTCCGTTGAGCAGCCTGGATTGGCGATTCCTATCCATTGGCCGCGAATAGCCCGATATCTGTAACCGGTATGCGCTTGGCACCTTCACTTGGGCGGGACATTCGGTGTGCCGTTGTAAAGCGGCCGCTGTGCTCGGCTGACGGAAGGTTGTCTGGAGCGTCAAGCCCGCTCTATAGTCACATCGCCATGACTTGATCTTCCCACCCACGACGCAGGAGTCGCACGAATAACATCGATGTGTGCGTCTGTCTTAATCCCTCGCACAACGATGGTGGTCGCTCTTGGGTGATGCTCGATTATGGTCGGTAGCATTGAGGCTACGTTTTCCACGTCATCACCCAGATCGTGGAACGTAGTGATGGAGTTTATTCGATTGTTCTTCCTTAGCTCCATCGCCGTTTGGACGTTGGCTTCTGAACCCACCACCCAAAAGTCTGAATTCTGATCATTGCCTCTTGGCGAAAAGCTTGGATCAACAGAGATCACAACATTGCTTCCCAAGGTTCTCTCCCACGTCTCACTCAGCCAATCAATTCCAAGGTAGCAGCTTGCCAATTCCAGCCTGCTTGTGTCCATTGACTATGGCAGTGAGCGTGCCGGAAAGATAGGCAAACGGATCAACCGAATTGAGCTTACAGGTCTCTATAGGCGACGCGATTACCGCCCAATTCTCTGCCCCAGCATCGTGGCCCGCAAAGAGAGCATTCTTACGGTTCAGAGCTATTGGGCGGGTGGTCCGCTCGACGGTATTGTTGTCGATCTCTATGCGGCCGTCGGTCAGGAAGATACAGAGGCCATCCCAGTATTTGGCGATATAGGCGAGTGCTTCGTCAAGCGGCGACTTGCCAGCAACGCGGGCACGATGATACGTGAGCTAGGTCCGCATGCCGCCGACCAATGGCGCTGACCGTGCCTGCCTCCCAGCGAGGCGAGCGTCGGCGTCGAGACCGCGCAGTTCTGCTTCTTCGCTTCCCAGAAGGCAAGCCGAGCATCCGGCGCTTCTTTCATGACAGCAATTTGCATATGAGCCCGAAGTTTGCTGCGAAAACGCGAGGCATTACGGGATCCCCACACGCCAATGAAGTACTCCCCGGAGACGTCGTTCTTGAAGGCCGCAGCGCCTCCGAATGAGGAAGACAGGCCGCCTTCGCCTATCACACCTCCATTGCCGTAAACCGCGACGACACACTCCAAAGGTGCAACGCTGACCACGGTGTCGCCGGACGGGGCGAAACCCGTGCTTCTAAAGAGATACACGGGACAAGGGGAAGGCATCATTCATCGGAGCATTGGTAGGGCTTATAGCCGGGTTGGTAAATTTCTGCTGCAACAACGCTGCAAAAGTAGGGAGGCTCAACCTATCTTGGCAAGCCTAGCTTGCTCGAATCATGCCTTGCAAATCTGCTGTAGCCAACCTAGATTCGAATTGTGTAACGAATTGATATTCCTGGGGTAAACCTAGGGCTTGACACCTGCACTCCGCTGCGCCACTAGAAGACGCTTCCGGGCAGCCGGGGCTGTAGCTCAGTTGGGAGAGCGCTGCAATCGCACTGCAGAGGTCGTGAGTTCGAATCTCATCAGCTCCACCATCCCGCTTCGCATTTCAGGCGAGGCAGGAATGCCTGAAATACCCGGTAAAGCCTGCCTCTTTCCGTCATCGCGGTCGTTTTTCGTTCGCCGCGCCGCCTCACATTGAGTTTACGCAATGGCATATGTCGCCGGGCGTGATCAGGCTCTGGCGGGTGGCGAGACACGAAGGATTACGACGATCGAGCTTACCGCAAATAGCCGTAAGCTCCGTTGCAGGCCTCTACACCGGCGACATTGTTGACTTCATGCCGGGTAGCGCCGGCCACGCAGGCCTGATAGTCGGTCGATGCGTTTGGATGCTCGCTCGTGCTGGTGACGCCGATCAGGGGCAGGCCCTTCGCAGGCTTCTGCAATTTGGCTTCGGCGGCGTAATTGCCTGGAATTCTCGGCACGTTTCCAGTGAAGGGCCTGATGGTCTCGGTCGAAGCCGTCCCATAGCTGCAGCCGGCCGCCAGATTTGCGAGGAGAGCGACGGAAAGCAGGACGCGCATGTTCGTTCGATCCGTTGGCGCCCCATTGTCCGCGGCGGTGTCACGCACTTTGCCCGAATGCTGGGCTCGGGACGCATGGATCATCAAAGCAGGGCCGGCGCCGGACGCGTGTTCCCCGGTGAACAAGGCGTTGGGAGCGGGCGCTGGAGAGGCCGATCGTCTTGCCGGCAGCTGTCTTCTTTATGCGGCCCTTATGCGATCGGGTCGAAATAGGACGATCTCCTGATTTGAAGGCCCGCATCCGGCGGCGATATAATAACCCGCGCTGGGCAGGGCTTCGAAACGGTCGAGGATGAGAATGAGAGCGTCGGTGGCCGAACTCGGGGAGGCGCTGGCTTTCAGTCGTTCGGGCGGCAGCATAGGCGATCTTCCGCTTCACCTGATTTCATCGGAACAGATGGCGGAGGACGTCCAGGATGCGGCGCTCGCTGCCCTCGACGACAATATCGCCGGCTATTGCGCGACGGCGACGATTCCCGCCACGCGGCGCCTCCTGCAATGCGAGGAGCCCGTATTCGGGCCGCTGACCGCATCGAGCATGCTGGCGGATCGCAGCCATTTTCGTCTGCCGCCGGGCGTGCTGGGTGCCGAATGGAGCCTCGGCCTGCTGATGGGCGATTCCTACCCCGATCCGCATCGTCCAGCCACGCCCTCTCTGATCGAGGAAGCCATCATCGGCTGCGTACCGATGATCACCGTTCTGGGCCGTCGGGTGAAGGGCGTCGTGCCGCTCAATTCGTGGACGGCGACGGCCGATTTCGGCTTGCACAGCGCTTCCGTCAAGGGAGCGCCGGTCTATGACCGACACCTGGCCGATCTCAAGGGGCTGGAGGTCGTCGCCAGCATGAACGGGGCCGTGGTCGGGCGCAGCCGCGGCGAGACGGTGATGAGCGATGTCAGGGAAGCCATTGCGCATCTCTCGCTCTACCTGGCGCGCCGTGGCCGGCAGGTGCCGCCGGGCAACCTCATCGCCATCGGTGGCGGGCCGCTGATCCTGCAGGCGGTGGTCGGCCAGGCCTTTGCCGCCGATTTCGGTGGGCTCGGCACGGTCGAGATCGTCTTCGCCTGAGATCCAGCCGTCCGGGTTTCGGGGAGCGTTATCCTGCCGGCAGGCCCTCCGCCGTCCGGCGGGGGCGGGCGGCAGGTTGGGTGTTTGAAGGGCTCGACATGCGCCCGCGCAATCCATCTGGCGGTACTGGCTCCTTCCATGAGGCACGCCGGGGATCGTTCTTCCCGGGAGCGCGGAGGTCGTCTTCCGTCAGAGAGAATAGCTCAAGGACCGTGGAAAGAAGCAAAGAGACGGCTATTCCTGTCTCTCTAGTTTTTTCAAGGACTCTTGCGCAGTGGCAAGCCCCTGGTCGGCAGCCTTGCGGAACCATTTGGCTGCCTCGGTCCGATCCCGCGCAACTCCATGGCCCATTGCATACATGTTGCCCAGATTGCCTTGGGCGACATCGAGGCCCTGATCGGCGGCTTTCTTATACCAGACGGCGGCCTGGCCATAATCCAGAGGAACACCCCGACCTTGATCGTATAAGAGGCCGACGGCGTATTGAGCCGTAGCAAGGCCCTGCTCGGCGGCACGGCGATACCAGATCAATGCTTGGGTGTAGTCTGGGGAGACGCCTTGGCCGCTTTCGTAGCTGTATCCCAAATTGTACTGAGCGACGGCGAGCCCTTGCTCAGCCGCCTTGCGGCCCCAAACCACAGCCAGCGCATAGTCTTGCGGAACCTCCTGACCGGCGGCATAGAGATCACTAAGGCTGCTTTGCGCTTCTGCCCAACCTTGATCCGCCGCCTTGCGGATATAGGTGGCGGCGAGAGCAGGGTCCCGTTCGACGCCTAAGCCTGATTGATAAAGCCCGGCGAGCTTATATTGCGCGGCCGCCATCCCTTGATCGGCGAGCGGCTTCCAGGAACGCAAGGCTGCGCCATAGTTGCCGCCATCATAGGCGGTCTGCCCTTCCTCGAGCGCCGACAGGGCGGCAAGCCGTGGCGTGACGGATGAAGGATTGGCCTCGCGTTCGGGCAGGGGAGCGACAGCGGATACAGACATGGCTTGGCTGTTCCAGTCTGGCAGCTCGGGCAAACGCGCCGGCAGGTCCTCGCGCCACACATGGCTCATCGCCGTAATCTTCATGCCCCCGCCTTCCGCCGCAACGGTTTCTGTCACTTCGAGAGCCGAGCCGTCGCGCAGGGACACGATGAAGGTCATTGTCACGCTCTTGCTGGCAATCCTGGCGGCGGCCAATTGCTCCCCTGTGAGTTGCTTGGCCTTCTCACCAAAGCTTGCAATCAGTCCTTCGACAGCGGATGCCTGCGATTGCTGGAACGCGGCACGATCAAAGGTTTTCGTCAGGCTGAAGGTGGCGGTTTGCCTGGCTGAATCTGCGGCTTCCAGCTTCCAGTCAATCGTGACCGGAACCGGCACGCCACGCAAATATTCCACCGTCGACGCTGTTCCCGTCTGGCCGACATCGTATGTCGAGACTTCCTGCTCTTGTATCCTGGAGAGAAGCTCCGCTTCCGGTGCAAGGCTCTGGACAACCAGGATCGGATTGCTTTTGATATTCTCGATAATATCTGAGAGGCTGTTTGGCAGGGTGACGGCAGTACCATCCGGTCCAATGGAGGTCGCACGCTGCATGTTGCGAAGGATTGCGTCAAATCCAACGAGTTTACTGGGAAAGCCGTTCAATTCCGCTTCATATTCGACCTGCTGAACACCGTAGGCCGACAGCGAGTTTTTATGGAGAGCGTTCATTGCGTAGGAGTCGACAGCCCCCTCGGCACCTTGTGGCAGATCCGCGCTGAGGGACCAGCGAACCCGCATATTCTTCGTGTCCCGTGACAGCACCGTCATACGCTGACGAAAATCCCCTCGCATTATCGTTGCCGGCTTGTTGAACCACAAGGACATGTCGGTGGAAGTGGTCTTGTGCGAACGATAGATGTATTCGACGCCTGATTTTGGGGTATATCCAGGAATCGTTACACTATCGGCTGCATGAGCGATCTCCATGCAGATCAAAAGGCATGGTGAAAGGAACAAAAGCAGGGTCTTGCGCAGGCCGTTCATTTCCATTGCTTTCTTTATTCCACCAGATTGAAATTACGGGAGCCGTCTTGGCACGGGAGCCGTCTTTGAGTGCTGGACTGCACCCTGCCGGTGATACGACAAATCAAGGCGACGAGCCTGGATTTTGAAAGGCTCGACATTCCCTTGCGCAACCTTCGAGACGCCGAAGGTCACTCACCGTCTCTGGCAAGCAGGCCCGGTGTCTGCGACGCCCCCTGCCGCTCGAGTTCGTCGATGAGCAGGCGGGCATGCATCGACAGGCCGGCGAGGGATTTGGCGCAAACCACCAGGTGGCGATCGGCCCAGCCGTCGCTGAGGCGCAGCGCGACAAGGTGCTGGCTGCCATAGCGCTCGACGGCGGCCTGCGGCAGCACGCCGACGCCGATGCCGGCCTCGACCAGGCGGGCGACGGCATCGAAGCTGCGCAGCCTGACGCGATAGGCGATGCGGCGCCCCAGGCGGGCGGCGTGGCGGGCGAGATGGTCGGTGAGGGCGCCGCCGGCGAGGCCGACGAAGGGTTCGCTGATCAGTTCGGCAAAGCCGATCTCCGGCCGGGCTGCGAGCGCGCTGGTACTGGCCGCGATCGCCACCAGGCGATCAACGCCGAGGGTGCGCGTCTGCAGTTCTGCCAGATCGGCGGTGGCGGCGATCACGCCGAATTCCGCCATGCCGGCACTGACGGCCTCGACGATCTCGGCGCTGGTTCTTTCCTCGATGTCGATGTCGACGCCGGGGTGGCTGGCCAGGAAGACGCGGAGTGCTGCCGGGACCAACTCGACCAGCCCGGCCGTGTTCGAGAGCATGCGGATCTCGCCCTTGAGGCCGGAGGAAAAGGACAGCAGCTCGCCGCGCATCTGCTCGACCTGGGCGGTGATGGTGCCGGCGTGGTGCAGCAGTGCCCGCCCGGCCGCCGTCAGTTCGACGCCGCGGCGGCTGCGGATGAGGAGACCGGTGCCCAGAGCGGCCTCCATGCCGCTCACCCGGGCGCTGGCGGAGGCGAGGGCCATGTGCATGCGTTCGGCCCCCGCGGAAATGCTGCCCGTACGTGCCACCGCCTCGAACAAGCGCAAGTCGATCAGATCGAAACGCATCCTGTATCCTTCGTTTTTTCCGAAGGAAATGCTCGGATCTTCCCGATTGTCAATTCTGCCTGCGAATGTCACGAAGCCCGTATGTCCGATTTCCTCCTGCTTGCCGGTGCCGGGCTGCTTGCTGGCGCGATGAACGCCATGGCGGGCGGCGGCTCCTTCGTGACGCTGCCGGCCCTGATCGCTGCCGGCGTGCCTTCGGTTGCGGCGAATGCTTCGAGCACGGTGGCGCTCTATCCCGGCGGCGCAGCCAGCGCCTATGTCTATCGCAGCGGCTTCGATCCGATCTGCGGCGCGCCGGCCGGCTGGATGCTCGCCGTCACCCTGGCCGGCGGCCTTGCGGGCGCGCTCCTGCTCCTGTGGACGCCGACGACCATGTTCGACCAGTTGCTGCCCTGGCTGCTGCTCGTCGCCACCCTCATGCTGGCGGCGGGGCCGCGTCTCGGCGCCGCGTTGCGGGCGCGCTTGACGGCCGGGCCTGCCGTGGTGCTGGCGATCCAGGTCCTGCTCGGTCTTTATGGCGGCTATTTCGGCGGCGCCGTGGGGCTGATGATGATCGCGGCCTGGAGCCTGCTCCATGGCGCCGATTTCAAGGCGTTGAACCCGGCTCGCACGCTGATGGTGACGGCCGCCAACAGCGCCGCCGTGCTCTGCTTCGCGCTCGCCGGGGCGGTGGAATGGACGCAGACGCTGATGGTGGGAGGCGGGGCGCTCGCCGGAGGCTATCTCGGCGCCCAGGCCGGCCGGCGGCTGCCATCCGGCGCCGTACGCTTTGCCACGCTGGCGATCGCGGTCGGCATGACGGTGGCCTTTTTCGTCCGCGCCTATGGGCGAGGGTGAATTTGGAAACGATCGTTTCCCTTTAGGTTCGCCCTCAAGCTTTCTCTTTCCAGCTCCGTCTTCTTTTTCTATGGTCCGACCAATGGCGTGGCGGAAAGTCCCTGCTGCCTTAGTCTTCGGAACCAACCTTCATGACATCCAAGCCGGCGAGCAGTTCCATCCTGGCCTTCCTCGTCGCCGGCGCCTATTTCATGGAGATGCTGGACGGCACGGTGGTGGTCAGCGCCCTGCCGCAGATGGCCGATTCCTTCGGCGTGCAGCCGATCGACCTCAATATCGGCATCTCCGCCTATCTGCTCACCCTGGCCGTGCTGATCCCGGCCAGCGGCTGGGTCGCCGACAAATATGGCCCGCGGGCCGTGTTCGGCTGGGCCATCGTGATCTTCACGCTCGCCTCCATCCTGTGTGGCCTCAGCACCAGCCTGCCGGTCTTCACGGCGGCGCGCATCCTGCAGGGCGTCGGCGGCGCCCTGATGGTGCCGGTGGGGCGGCTGATCGTGCTGCGCAACACCGCCAAGCAGGATTTGATGCGCGCGATCGCCACCATCACCTGGCCCGGCCTGGCGGCGCCCGTGCTCGGCCCGCCGATCGGCGGCTTCCTCGCCACCTATGCGACCTGGCACTGGATCTTCTTCCTCAACGTGCCGCTCGGCATCCTCGGCTTCATCCTCACCATGAAGCTGATCCCCGCCGGTAAGCCCGATGGCGCCAAGCCGTTCGACTGGACGGGCTTCGTCCTGATCGGCGTTGCCTGCTTCGCCCTGATGTATGGCCTCGACCTGATCTCGCGGCAGGACGGCTCCATGGCGCTGGCGGCGATCTGGCTGGCGGCGAGCGCCGTGGTCACGACGGCCGCGGTTCTCCATGCACGGCGCGCCGAGCACCCCTTGGTCGATCCCTGGGCCCTGCGCATCCGCAGCTTTTCCATCACCATCTGGGGCGGCTCGATATTCCGTATCGCCATCGGCGCCGTGCCCTTCCTGGCGCCGCTGATGTTCCAGCTCGCCTTCGGGCTCGATGCCTACCAGGCCGGCCTGCTGGTGCTGTGGGTGTTCGCCGGCAACATCGTAATGAAGCCCTTCACCACGCCGGTGCTGCGCCGCTTCACCTTCCGCCAGGTGCTGCTCGGCAACGGCCTCCTCAATGCCGTGCTGATCTCCTCCTATGCGCTGCTGACGCCGGCGACGCCCTTCCCGCTGATCTGCGCCTTGCTGTTCGCCAGCGGCCTGACACGCTCGATGCAGTTCACCGCGCTCAACACCATCGCCTTTGCCGATGTGCCGGAAGCGCGCATGAGCGGGGCGAACACCCTGTTCAACGTCGCCCAGCAGATGTCGATGGGTCTCGGCGTCGGCGTGGCGGCCGCGGCGCTCAGGCTGGCGGAACTCTGGTTCCCCGGCACCAACGGCTCGCTGCCGCTGGTCGATTTCCAGATCGCCTTCGCGGTGATCGGGCTGATCGCCTTCATCGCCATCCTCGACATGATCGGCCTCGATGCCAAGGCCGGCAACGAGCTCAGGGTCCGGCGGGCAGGCGCGAAATAGCACCCTGGTACCGGCAACGCCTTGGCGCGGCTTTCGCCGATTGACAGAGCCGCTCTCTTTGGAAAGAGTCAAAGAAAGCAAAGCGTTTTGCGACATGCCGCAATCGGCAGGAACTGCAAGGACGCGCCGATCGGGGGAAAGCCATGTGCCATCTGTTCGCCTCCCAGCCGCCGGAGACCTATGAGACGCATACGCGTTCGGTGCGTATCGGCGGGCATGCGACCTCGATTCGCCTCGAAGCCGTCTATTGGGACATCCTGGAGGAACTTGCGGTCGACCAGGGCATGTCGCTCGGTCGTTTCGTCACCCGCCTGCATGACGAGGTGCTGGACCTTCACGGCGATGTCCGCAACTTCACCTCGCTTCTGCGTTGCTGCTGCCTGAAATATGTCGCCGAGCTGCGGCCCGCCGCCTCGCGCCGGCCTGCCGCCTTCGATCTCGTCGCTGCGGAGTAGGACTGGGAGCTGCCGCTCTCAGGCGCGCCGGTACCCGCCGTGTTATCTCGGCTGATCACCACCCGATTTTCCGAATTCTCGACGTGTAATGCAATATTACTACCCGGTGCCCGAAGCCGGCACCTAACCTCCTGGCCATAGTCGCAAACCAAGCAGGCGGTCATGATGGGTGGGACGCAAGGAGGGATGGGCAAGGCGCTTGCCGTCATGGCAGGAGCCTGGCTGCTCGCCAGCTCTGCCGCCCAGGCGGACGACGATCTCGCGGCCGCCCAGAAGCAGTTCGTCACCAGCTGCGGCACCTGCCACGTCGTCGATCCCGCGGCGGGCCCGCGCCAAGGACCGAATCTGGCCGGTCTCATCGGTCGCAAGGCGGGAACCTATCCAGGCTACAAATACTCGGCCGCGCTCGCCAATGCCGGCTTCACCTGGGATGCCGACAATCTCGACAAGTGGATCAGCAATGCCCAGGCCTTCAGGCCGGGTTCGACCATGCCCTATCGCCAGGCCGATCCCGCCAAGCGCGCGCGGATCATTTCCTATCTCAAGTCACTCAGCGTTCAAAAATAGAGGCCAGTTGCCATGGGCATGATTCACAGCATGATCCGCGTTCTCGACGAACAGCGCTCCGTCGACTTCTACCGGAAGGCCTTCGGGCTGGACATCGCCGGCCGTTTCGCCTTCGAGAGCTTCACGCTGATCTATCTGAGCGACGATACCGGCTTCGAACTGGAACTGACGGTCAACAAGGGCCGCACCGAGCCCTACCAGCTCGGCGACGGCTATGGCCATCTGGCGATCTCCGTGCCGGATCTCGAGGCGGCACATGCGAAGGTCGTAGCCCTCGGCCTCGAGCCCGGCGATTTGAAGACGCTCTCCTTCCCGGATGGTTCGGGAGCCGCGCGCTTCTTCTTCATCCAGGATCCCGACGGCTACAAGATCGAGGTCCTGCAGCGGGGCGGGCGCTACAAATAGCCTGCCGGCCGCCAGCTCGCGCGGCCGCCCGGCATGACAAGAATGGCAGACCGGGGCGCCGATGGCAGCCCCGGCGCAACAAGCAGGGAGGACAACATGAAGAAAGCCAGGCAGGCAGGCGAACTGTCCCGTCGCGGTTTTATCGTCTCGGCTGCGACCGGGGTTGCGCTGGTGGTCGCCGGCGGGGCGCTCTACTGCCCGCGGGAGGCCTGGGCGCTCGAAGCCGGCGCGCTGAAGCCGGAGACGCTGGAAACGCTGGTCCGGATGTCGCGCGACATCTATCCGCACGACCGGCTTCCCGATCGCTATTACGCCATCGCCGTCAAGGATTTCGATGCCAAGGCCGGCAAGGATGCGGCCAGCAAGGCCCTGTTCGAGGATGGCGTGACCACGCTGGACGGGCTGGCCGCGGCGGCGGGCGGCAAGCGCTATGCCGACCTCGGCTGGGAAGAGGAGAGGCTGGCGATCCTGCGCAAGGTCGAGGCCTCGCCCTTCTTCGGCGCGGTGCGCTCGGGCCTGGTGGTCAGTCTCTACAACCAGAAGGAGGTCTGGCCCCTCTTCGGTTATGAGGGCTCCTCCGCCGACAAGGGCGGCTATATCAACCGCGGCTTTTCCGACATCGAGTGGCTCTGATCCCGGCCGGTAGAGACCGATTTCCAGCCCTCATTTCCTCCGGACGGGTTTTCCGCCGGCGGCACCCATTCCCTGAGCAAAGCGCGTTTCAACCAGAACGCATTTTTTCTCTCATTCTTTGGTTCGACGCGTCCTTGCGACCTGAGACGAGACCGTCTTTGCGCAGGACGCCTTGGAGGAGACGGAACCATGGCAGCTCCTTTTGATCTGAACGACGATTCCGTCGTGGTGATCGTCGGCTCCGGCGCTGGCGGCGGCACGCTGGGCACCGAACTGGCCCTCAAGGGCGTGAAGGTCGTGATCCTGGAAGCAGGCGGCCGCTACGAGATCGAGGATTTCGTCAACGACGAGTGGGAGAGCTTCGGCCAGCTTGCCTGGAAGGACATGCGCACCACTTCGGGAAGCTGGCGCGTGCACAAGGACTTTCCCAATCTGCCGGCCTGGATCGTCAAGGCGGTCGGCGGCTCCAGCGTGCATTGGGCGGGAGCCTCGCTGCGCTTCCAGGAGCACGAATTCAAGATCCGCTCGACCTATGGCAGCCTGCCGGGCGCCAATCTCCTGGACTGGCCGATCACCCTGGCCGAACTCGAGCCCTATTACGCGAAGGCCGAGGACAAGATGGGGGTGACGCGCACCAACAACATTCCCGGCCTGCCCGGCAACAACAACTACAAGGTGCTGGAAGCCGGCGCCAAGAAGATCGGCTACAAGGAAGTGCATACCGGACGCATGGCGATCAACAGCCAGCCGCGCGACGGGCGCGGTTCCTGCCAGCAGATCGGTTTCTGCTTCCAGGGCTGCAAGTCCGGCGCGAAATGGTCGACCCTCTATGCCGAGATCCCGAAGGGCGAGGAGACCGGCAATCTCGAGGTCCGGCCGAACAGCCAGGCAGTCAAGATCGAGCACGATGCCAAGGGCAAGGTCACCGGCGTGGTCTATCTCGACAAGGACGGCAAGACGCAGCGCCAGAAAGCGCGTGTCGTCGCCGTCGCCGGCAATTCCATCGAGAGCCCGCGCCTCTTGCTCAACTCGGCCTCGAACCTGTTCCCGGATGGCCTGGCCAACAGCTCCGGCCAGGTCGGCCGCAACTACATGCGCCACACCACCGGCTCGGTTTACGGTGTTTTCGAAAAGCCGGTGCACATGTATCGCGGCACCACCATGGCCGGCATCGTCAGGGACGAGGCGGGCCACGATCCCAAGCGCGGCTTTGCCGGCGGCTATGAGTTGGAGACGCTGTCGCTCGGCCTGCCCTTCATGGCTGCCTTTCTCGATCCCGGCGCCTGGGGGCGCTCCTTCACCTCGGCGCTCGACAGCTACGACCACATGGCCGGCATGTGGATCGTCGGCGAGGACATGCCGAGCGAGGCCAACCGCATCACCCTGCATTCCTCCGTCAAGGACAAGGCGGGCATGCCGGTCGCCAATGTGCATTTCGACGACCATGAGAACGACACCGCCATGCGCAATCATGCCTATCGGCAGGGGCAGGCGATCTATGAGGCGGTCGGCGCCATCAGGACCTTCCCGACGCCGCCCTATCCCTCCACCCACAATCTCGGCACCAACCGCATGAGCGCCAAGGCGTCGGACGGCGTGGTCAACAAGCACGGCCAGACGCACGACATCAAGAACCTGTTCATCTCGGACGGCAGCCAGTTCACCAGCGGCGGAGCGGAGAATCCCACCCTGACCATCGTGGCGCTCGCCATCCGGCAGGCGGATTTCATCGCTGACGGGTTGAAAAAGAAGGAGTTCTGAGGCGAGGGGCAAAGGGCAGTGTAAACGCTCTCACCGCGTGCCTGTCGGCTGCCTACATCTGGCGCGTACGGAATAGAGCGCGAATCCTTCCCCGACTTCGGGGAAGGTGGCGCTGCGTAGCAGCGACGGAAGGGGGAGAGTGGCGCGATCTTTGCTGTTCTGCCCAGCGCGCCACTCTCCCCCACCCGATCCGGCTTCGCCGGCCCACCCTCCCCGAAGTCGGGGAGGGACTCTCGCGCTCTGTCTTGCCGTCGTCGATACGGTCGCCTCGACAGCCACGAAGTGGAGAAGGAGAGCACACATTTCTCGGTGCCGACGAAGGCGTCGATGTCAGCCTGTCAGGTTCAGCCCGCTGTCCCCATCGGATTGGGCAGGTAGCCGACGAAGCCGGCGATCTTCCAGCGTCCGTTGATCCGGTTGCACAGATAGAGGGTTTGCCAGTTGATGGAATCGGTGCTGCCGTCGGCCTTGGCGATGGTGCCGTCGAACTTCTTGTGCGCGACTGCGCGATCGCCATTGATGTCGATCTCGGTGAGCGACGTGATGCGATAGAGCGCCTCGCGGCGAGGCTCGGCATACGCGGTAGCGGCCGAGAGCTTGGCCTGGCTGAGCCAGCGGTCTCGATAGTCGTCGAGGCGCGGGAAGATCATGCGCCATTCGTCCGGATTGGCCGATTTGAGGCCGCTCAGGCCGAAGAAGGTCTCGGCGAGGAAATCGTCCGCTACCGCCGGCCAGTCCGCCTCGAGATAGGCCTCGATGTCGCGGCGGACCAGCATCTCCCACAGGGCATGGCGCTCGGCATCGTCGGGAAAGGGATTGGTGTCGAGGGGCATCGTCATGGATTGCGTTTGAATTCTCGAGTCCCGGAACAGGTTTCCCGTCATTGCGAGCGCAGCGAAGCAATCCAGCTTTTTTGAAATGCCATGCTTGCGGCGACTGGATTGCTTCGCTGCGCTCGCAATGACGATAGAGCGAATTTGCGATCCATTCGATGCCTTACAGCCTCGCACCGCTCTGCGGATCGAAGACGTGGACATTGGTGCGGTCGACATTGAGGTAGAGCGTCTCGCCCGGTGCCGGCGACAGGCGCTCGCGGAACACGGCGCGCATCTCCGTGCCGTCGATGGTGCCGAACAGATGGGTCTCCGCGCCGGTGGGCTCGACCACGCCGACCACGAAGGGAAAGCCGGTCTGTTCGGTGCCGAGCAGGAAATGCTCGGGGCGGATGCCGATCTCCACTGCCTGACCGGAGGCCGCGGTGCTGTCGCCCATCGGCAGCAGCAGGCCGTTCTTGGTGCGCAGCCGTGGCACCCCGTCACCCTTCTCGGCCGTGCCGGGAATGAAGCCCATCGAGGGCGAGCCGAGGAAGCTCGCCACGAAACGATTGGCCGGCCGGTCATAGAGTTCGAGCGGTGTGCCGACCTGCTCGATATGCCCGGCATTCATCACCACGATGCGGTCGGCCATGGTCATGGCCTCGATCTGGTCATGGGTGACGTAGACGATGGTGGTCTTCAGGTCCTGGTGCAGCGCCTTGATCTCGGTGCGCATCTGCACGCGCAGCTTGGCGTCGAGATTGGAGAGCGGCTCGTCGAACAGGAAGAGCTCGGGCTGGCGCACGATGGTGCGGCCCATGGCGACGCGCTGGCGCTGGCCGCCCGAGAGCTGGCGGGGATAGCGGTCGAGATAATCGTGCAGATTGAGCACACCAGCCGCCTTCTTCACGCGTGGCTCGATCGACTGGGCGCTCTCGCCGCGCATGCGAGGGCCGAAGCCGATATTGGCGCGCGTGGTCATGTGCGGGAACAAGGCGTAGCTCTGGAACACCATGGAGATGTTGCGCTGCTGCGGCGACAGCTTGTTGGCGAGCTTCGAACCGATCCACAATTCGCCGTCCGAGATCTCGTCGAGGCCGGCGATCATGCGCAGCAGCGTGGACTTGCCGCAGCCGGAAGGGCCGACCAGCACCACGAATTCGCCGTCGCGGACATCGAGGTCGATGCCCTTGAGGATCACGGCCGAGCCATATCGCTTTTGCAGCGCCTTGACCTGCAGGCCCGCCATGTCATTGCCTCCCTTACGAGTTCAAAATCGGGATGATGGAACGCTACCTTCTACCCTCCCCTCGATGGGGAGGGGCGGCCTGAAAGGCCGGGGTGGGGTGAGAACCACCAATCTTGTCGGCACGGTCGCCGTATGAGTTCGATCTCTAATGGCGCAGCAGCCACCCCACCCCGACGCTTCGCGTCGACCCTCCCCATCGAGGGGAGGGTAGAAACCCTCGCTCATCTCATCGTTTCCTCTCGATGATGTCGCGCACGAAGCGCAGATTGCCGGCGGTCAGGCCGCCATCGACAGGCAGGACCGCTCCCGTCACGCCGGCGGCAAGCGGGGAGGCCAGGAAGACGGCTGTATTGGCGACGTCCTCGGGGCGCACCATCCGCCCGAGCGGGTAATGGGAGACGACATCTTCGAGGATCGCCGGATCCTTGGCAAGGCGATGGTCCCAGGCCGGCGTGCGCACCGAGCCGGGGCAGACCACATTGGCGCGGATGCCGTCGCGGCCGGCTTCCACCGCGATCGACTTGGCATAGGCGATCAGCCCGGCCTTGGCGGCCGAATAGGCGGGATTGCCGTAATGGCCGAGCCCGTTGACCGAGGCGACGAAGACGACCGAGCCGCTGCCGCGCACCGCCATCGCTGCCATCACGGGACGGGTGACATGAAAGGCGCCGGTGAGGTTGATGGCGAGCTCGCTGTCCCAGACAGCTTCGTCGACGTCACCCAGCGTCTCGGCCCGGGTGAAGCCGGCATTGTTGACCAGGATGTCGGGGACACTGCCCTCGGCCACCAGCCCGGCGATCGCCTCGCTGCAAGCCCTGGCGTCGGTGAGGTCGAAGACGAGCCGGTGCTGCAGGGGCAGGCTTTCCAGCAGGCTGCCGTCCCTGTCGGCGCCCGAGACCGTGGCGCCGGCCCGAAGGAAAGCCTCGATCATCGCCCGCCCGATGCCACCACCGGCGCCGGTGAGCAGGACATGGCGCCCTGCAAGGCCGAAAGGGTCGGAGAGGGATGGTTCGCTCATGGTGATATATCTTCCTGGGAGCGCGGACGTCCTCGTCCGCTCTTCCCGACTGCAAGCCTGGCGTTAGGGGGCGAGAAAAGGGGCGGACGAGGACGTCCGCGCTCCCAGGAAGCAGCTTCCGCAGGACTCACCCGAACATGAAACGACGTCATCTATGCATGGCAATCGCGGGAAGGCAAAGCCGGAAGCGGCGTGTCCCGGCCGCAGTATGGGGGTAATTTGGTACGCAGGGTAAATCCACCCCGGGCATAGGCCAGCTGGTCAAATCTCGCTTGCGCGGTTTTCGATTACGGGGAACATTAGCGCCCTCTTGCGGCGAGGCGCGCGGGGGCGCGGCAACGACCGCAGCAATGACAAGGACGGGGACGTTTCATGACAATGATCGGACGGATGGCGATGCTGCTCGCAGGCGCCAGTCTCCTGGCTTGCGCTTCCATCGCGCAGGCAGGCACGGTGCGCGTGACCATCGCCGAATATTCGAAGGCGACCGGCCCCTATTTCAAGGAAGCCGCCGAGGCGTTCCAGAAGGCCAATCCCGACACCAAGATCGAGATCGAAGTGGTGCCGTGGGACAATCTCCAGCAGAAGCTGACCACCGACATTTCGGCCGGTACCAATGCCGATCTTTCGATCATCGGCACGCGCTGGCTGCTCGACTACGTCTCCCAGGGTGTGGTTGCTCCGCTCGACAGCTACATCACGCCCGAATTCAAGGGCAGCTTCATCCCGACCTTCCTGTCGCCCTCGGTGATGGACGGCAAGACCTACGGCCTGCCGATCGCGGCTTCCGCCCGCGGCATGTATTACAACAAGGACGTCTTCGCCAAGGCTGGCGTGACCGAGTTCCCCAAGACCTGGACGGAGTTCCAGGCTGCCGCCGCCAAGATCAAGGCCTCTTCGCCGGACGTGGCGCCCTTCGGCCTGCAGGGCAAGGAAATCGAGACGGACGTCTATTTCTACTACGGGCTGTGGTCCAATGGCGGCGCGATCGTCAAGGACGGCAAGTCCGGCCTCGACAGCCAGGCGGCGATCGATGCGGCCAAGCTTTATAAGGGCTTCATCGATGGGGGCCTCACCGAGCCGGGCGTGACCTCCTATGCCCGCGAGGACGTGCAGAACCTGTTCAAGCAGGGCAAGGTCGCGACCGTGATCACGGCGCCCTTCCTCTCCGGCCAGATCAAGGCCGAGGCGCCCAACCTGAAATATGGCGTGGCGCCGATTCCGCTGGGTGCCGATGGCAAGCCCTTCACCTATGGCGTGACTGATTCGATCGTGCTGTTCGAGAATTCCAAGGTGAAGGACGAGGCCTTCAAGTTCCTCACCTTCCTGTTCTCGACCGAGCAGCGCACTGCCTTCGACAAGAACGAGGGCTTCCTGCCGGTGAACGCCGCCGAGGCGAAGGATCCTTATTTCGCCGACGATCCGGACAAGAAGGTGTTCGCCTCCCTCCTGCCCAACGCGATCTTCGCGCCGGTGATTCCGGGCTGGGAGGATATCGCCCAGACCACCTCCAACGCGATCCAGACCATCTATCTGGGCAAGGGCGAAATCGAGCCGACGCTCAAGGAAGCCGCCGCCAAGGTCAACGGCATCCTCGAGAAGAAGTAGCGGGATGATGGGTGGGGGTAGCGAATGATCGCGGTTCCATAAACAAGCGATACGCTGCCCCTCACCTCTATCCTCTCCCCGTAAGAACGGGGCGAGGGGCGCCGGGTGTTGCGCTTTAATGTAAAACGCCGCATTTGCTGGACAGGGCGCGACGCCAAACTCCCCCTCGCCCCGTTCTTACGGGGTATCGTCAACTCTCTTGAGTTGACTAGGGGTAAGGGTGAGGGGCAGCACAGTCCGTGCTGTGAAAAACCAATCAGCTCTTCCCTTCGGCACCGAGGAGGCACACACCGTATGGGGCGTGCGACACCCTATCTTCTGATCCTGCCAAGCTTCCTGATGGCGGCCTTCATCATCTTCTGGCCGCTCTACCAGATCGGCCAGATCTCGCTGCATGACGTCAACCGCTTCGGCATGCTCCGGGAGTTTTCGGGCCTCGCCAATTTCCAGGCCCTGTTCGCCGATCCCGATTTCATCGCGGCGCTCTGGCGCACGCTGGTGTGGACGGTGGGCGTGGTCGCGGGAACGCTAATCGTCTCAGTGCCGATCGCCCTCATCCTCAACGACGATTTCTACGGGCGCAGCCTCGCCCGCGTCATCATCATGCTGCCCTGGGCGGTGTCGCTGGCCATGACGGCAGTGGTCTGGCGCTGGGCGCTCAATGGCGAGAGCGGCATGCTCAATTCCGGGCTGCGCGGGCTTGGCCTGACCAGCCATAACATCGAATGGCTGGCGGATGCGTCCACAGCCTTTCCGATGCAGATCCTGATCGGCATCCTGGTCTCGATCCCCTTCACGGTGACGATCTTCCTGGGCGGCCTGTCCTCGGTGCCCGATGATCTCTACGATGCCGGCGCGGTGGAGGGGGCGAGCCGCTGGCAGCAATTCACCCACATCACGCTGCCCTTGCTGAAGCCCTTCATCAACATCGCTTTGGTGATGAACACCATCAACGTGTTCAATTCCTTCCCGATCATCTGGGTGACCACGCAGGGCGGCCCGGCCAATTCGACCGACATCCTGGTGACCTATCTCTACAAGCTCGCCTTCCGCCTGGGTAAGTTCGGCGAGGCGGCGGCGGTATCGATCATCATGTTCGCCCTGCTGCTCGTCTTCGCCATCATCTATGTGCGGCTGGCCATGCGCGAGGAGGAACAGGCATGAGCAAACTCAAGCGCTCCGTGCTCTATTGGGTGCTGCTGTCGCCCCTGATCGTCCTCACGCTCTTTCCCTTCGCGGTGATGCTGGTGACGGCGCTCAAGCCGACGGAGGAGATGCTGTCCTCCTCCTGGTGGCCGAGCCGGCCGGTCTGGGGCAATTTCGTCACCATGTATACCGAGACGGCCTTCGGGCCGGCGCTCGCCAATTCGCTGATCGTGTCGCTGGTCACCACCGTGCTGACGGTGCTGGTCGCCATCCCCGCCGCCTATGCGCTCAGCCGCTATCGCTTCGCTGCGCGCGGGGCCTTCCGCCAGTTCCTGCTGATCTCGCAGATGCTCTCGCCGATCGTGCTGGTCTTCGGCCTGTTCCGCCTGCTGGTGGAACTCGGCAACCGCCTCGGCTTCCAACTCATCGACAGCCTCACCGGCGTCACCTTCATCTACATCGCCTTCAACCTCGCCTTCGCGGTGTGGATGCTGCAGAGCTATTTCTCCACCATCCCCAAGGATCTGGAGGAAGCGGCCTGGATCGAGGGGGCTAGCCCCTTTGCCACGCTGGTCAAGGTGTTCCTGCCGCTGGCGCTGCCGGCGATGGCGGTGACGGCGATCTTCACCTTCATCAATGCCTGGAACGAATATGTCATCGCCCTCACCATGCTGCGCAAGCAGGAGGCCTATACGCTGCCCCTGCAGGTGGTGAATCTGGTGGCCGGGCGCTATACGGTGGAGTGGAACTATGTGATGGCGGCTGCCCTGGCGGCGACCATCCCGATCGCGATCCTGTTCACCTGGCTGCAGCGCTATTTGATGCGTGGCCTTGCCCTGGGGGCGGTGAAGTAAGTAGATCGTCATTGCGAGCGTAGCGAAGCAATCCAGGACACAACGTACCGTGCCGGAAATTTCTGGATTGCTTCGCTACGCTCGCAATGACGCGACGAGTTGATGCAACCTACCGGGATATCCATGACCAAGCAGCATTTCGGCACCTCCCATGTCCCCTTGTCCCCGGCCGTGCGGGCGGGTGACAGCATCCATGTTTCCGGCCAGGTGCCGACCTTGCCGGACGGCTCGGTGGTGCCGGGCGGCATCGAGGCGCAGACCCGCCAGGTGATGGACAATCTCGCCAAGGCCCTGGCGCTGGCCGGGGCGGGGCTGGAGGACGTGGTCAAGACCACGGTGATCCTGGCCGATGCCCGTGACTTCGGTGCCTTCAACAAGGTCTATGGCAGCTATTTCCCTGCCAACCCGCCGGCGCGCACCACGCTGGAAGCCCAGCTGATGATCGACATCAGGATCGAGATCGAGGCGATCGCCTACAAGCCGCTGTAGGAAGAAGCGGCATTATCCTTACCTTGGACCTCCTTCCCAAGCGGGAAGGGGGCCTCGGGGGAGGGAAGGCAATCGATGTTTCCGGCTGGTTCGGACTCGACAAGGCTCCCGATTTGCTCTAGCAATTATGCGAACAAACAGGGAACATTGTCATGAAGCTCGGTTACGTCGTTCATTACGTTCGTGATGTCGTGGAGACGTCGGCCTTCTACAAGCAGGCCTTCGGGCTGGAGACGCGCTTCATTGCCGAGGGGCAGTTCGCCGAGCTCGTCACCGGCGAGACGGCTTTGTGCTTTGCCGATGAGAGTTTCGTCACCGACATGGTCGGTGCCTTTCAGCCCAACCGGCCGGATGCGCTTCCGGCGGGCACCGAGATCGCACTGGTCGTCGACGATGTCGAGATCGCCTACAAGAAGGCCCTGTTCGCGGGGGCGCAGGCGGTGTCGCCGCCGGCACAGAAACCCTGGGGCCAGATCGTCGCCTATGTCCGCGACAACAATGGCTGCCTGGTCGAGATCTGCACCAAGGTGGCGGTCTGAGCGGATGCAGCGGCTCAGCCGCTGACGATGATCAGCGTCATGATCACCGCGGCCACGCTGATGCAAAAGACCGCGCCGAGCACGAGCTGCACCAGGGCGTTGGCCGAGACATAGGTGCCGGCGACGCCGCCCAGCACGCGGATCGCCGTCTGCTTGCCCTCGCCGGCGGCGGCGATCGGATGCCCGCAGGACGGGCAGGCCAAGGCCTGCTCCGAGACGCGCTGGGTACAGGCCGGGCAGGGGATCAACGCCATGGTGTCGCCTTTTGCTGGAGGAATGTGATGGAACGGGCCTCGATCATTCCGGCGGCTTGCCGATCTCGAACTCAACCCGGCGGTTGCGCTGGCGGCCCTCGGGATCGTCGGCGCCGTCGGCCTTCTGGTTGGGGGCAACGGGGCGGGCCTCGCCATAGCCCTCGATGGTCAGGCGGCCGGGGCTGATCTTGCCTCGGGCGAGATAGGCCTTTACCGAGGCGGCGCGGCGTTCGGACAGGGCGAGATTGTAGTCGTCCTCGCCCTTGGCATCGGTATGGCCGCCGATCGCAACCGGGGCCTTGGGAAAGGCTTTGAGCACTTCGACGAGGCGCGCCAGGACCGGCTTGGCGTCTGCACGGATGTCGGCCTTGTCGAAATCGAACAGCACGTCGCCGGGCAGGCTGATCAGGATCTTGCCCTCGCTCTCGCGGGCGCCGAACTGCTCGAGCAGGGCCTGCGTGCGGCTGCGCAGCTTGGCCGGCACCTCTTTGAGGCGCAGGCTGGAAGCTCCGCCAGCCGGGCCGAGCCGGCTTGCCGGGGCCTGCGGTGCAAAGCGCGTGGGTGGCAAGGCATAGGGCTGCCAGCGGCTGACGCCGATGAGCCTGGGGCGGACGAGCGTCGGGTGCTCGCCGATCGGCTCGCGGCGGTATTCTATCACGAGGGCCGATGCCGGCCATGCCGGAAGAGCAAGGGCCAGCAGCGCCGCGGCGGCGCCGAGGCGCTTCATTGCGCCTTGACCGGGATCTTGAGCGTCAGGCCGGGGGCGTTGAGGTCGTCGCCCGCATTGCCGTCGTTGAAGACCAGCCGGACCTCACCGGTATCGGCCGGAATGCGGCCGGGAAAGACCAGCTCGCCATCCATGCTCTGGCCGTTCTGGATCATCAGATAGGGATTGTCCTCGGGCTGGCGCAGGCTGAGCTTCTGGCTGTTGCCGATGTCGAGGAAGGCGTTGACGTCGTTGAGATTGACGCGGTTGGTCTGGCGGCTGTCGAAGGAGGCGACGAGGCTGACCACCGTGGCATCCTCGCCCACGGTGATCTTCTTGACGATCACCGTGACCCCGGCGGGCACGCTGGTCTGCACGCTGCCCTGATGCACCACCTGGGCAGCCTCCCCGGCCACCGATGGGGCAGCCATCGTCACGGCCAGGCCGGCGGCAACCACCGCGCGCGCAAGAAACTTCATTCCAACTCTCCCCAGCACCCCGATTGAATCCAAAAGCCAGCTACAAGCTTATGGATCTCAGCCCGAAACTATCACCGGGCCTGTCGGCAGTTCAACTACGCGATCATCTGCAGCTATAGGCTGTGGACAGATGGGTCTAGACTACGAGCAGGCCAGGGCATTACGACAGCCTGGATGCGTCATTGCGAGGTCGGGCAGCTATACCTGTGGGAACAGGCGAGAGGCCTCGGCGGCGCGAAAGCCGGCCGGCCGGCGCGTCGCCTCCTGCCGCGACACGTGAAGGGCAAACGGCCTTCCCCACGCCGCAGGGAAGGCTGGTCGGGCTTGCGCAGCCGGGCCGGCCTCAGTGCCGGAAATGGCGCGTGCCGGTGAACACCATGGCAAGGCCGGCCGCGTCGGCGGCGGCGATCACCTCGGCGTCGCGCTGCGAGCCGCCCGGCTGGATCACGGCGGTGGCGCCGGCGGCGACCGCGGCCTCCAACCCGTCGGCGAAGGGGAAGAAGGCGTCCGAAGCCACCACCGAGCCCTTGGTGAGGGTTTCCGGCAGGCCTGCCAGCTTGGCGGCATCGGCAGCCTTGGCGGCGGCGATGCGGGCCGAATCGACGCGGCTCATCTGGCCGGCGCCGATGCCGACGCTGGCCCCGTCCTTCACATAGACGATGGCGTTGGACTTCACATGCTTGGCGATGCGGAAGGCGAAGGCGAGGTCGGCCATCTCCTTGGGCGTGGGGCTGCGCTTGGTCACCACCTTCAGCGTCATGTCGTCGACCACGGCATTGTCGCGCGACTGCACCAGCAGGCCGCCCGCCAGAGTCTTGGCGGTGAGACCCTCCGCGCGCGGATCGGGCAGGGCGCCGGTGACGAGCAGGCGCAGGTTCTTCTTGGCCGAGATGATGGCGATGGCTTCCTCGCTGGCATCGGGGGCGACGATCACCTCGGTGAAGATCTCGACGATCTTCCGCGCGGTATCGGCATCGAGCGTGCGGTTCACCGCGATGATGCCGCCGAAGGCCGAGACGGGGTCGCAGGCAAAGGCCTTCTCATAGGCTTCGACCAGCGTCGGCGCCTCGGCGACGCCGCAGGGATTGGCATGCTTGACGATCACCACGGCGGCTGACTTGGCCGGATCGAATTCGGCAACGCATTCGAAGGCGGCGTCGGTGTCGTTGAGGTTGTTGTAGGAAAGCGCCTTGCCCTGGAGCTGGCGGGCGGTGGCGACGCCCGGGCGCTTTTCGGGGGTGAGGTAGAAGGCCGCGCTCTGATGCGGGTTCTCGCCATAGCGCAGCGCCTCGGCCAGCGTGCCGCCGAAGGCGCGGAAGGTCGGCGTGTCCTCCTCCAGCGTCGCGGCAAACCAGTTGGAGATGGCGGCGTCATAGGCGCCGGTGCGGGCATAGGCCTTGGCGGCCATGCGGCGGCGGAAGATCAGGCTGGTCGCCCCCTCGTTCTCGGCGATCTCGGCCAGCACGTCGTCGTAATCGGCGACGTCGACGATCACGGTGACGTCGTCATGGTTCTTGGCGGCGGCGCGGATCATGGCGGGGCCGCCGATGTCGATGTTCTCGATCAGGTCCTCGAAGCTGCCGCCGCGGGCGAGCGTCGCCTCGAAGGGGTAGAGGTTGACGACGAGGAGGTCGATCGGCCCGATGCCGTGGGCGGCCATGGCCGCGCGGTGCTCTTCATTGCCGCGAATGGCGAGCAGGCCGCCATGCACCTTGGGATGCAGCGTCTTGACGCGGCCGTCCATCATCTCTGGAAAGCGGGTGATGTCGGAGACGTCCTTGACGGGGAGGCCGGCCTCCTCCAGCGCCTTGCGCGTGCCCCCGGTCGAGACCAGCTCGACGCCGCGGGCGGCGAGGCCTTTGGCGAAGTCGATCAGGCCTGATTTGTCCGAAACGGACAGCAGGGCGCGGGCGATGGGGGCAGCAGCGGTCAAGGGTGCAATCTCCGAGGCAGGGTTTGGCCGCTTGATAGCGCAAGATGAGGGGAAGGGGGAGATTTTTGGAGCGCGGACATCTCAGCGACATGCTCGCATGTCGCGATATCCGCTCTTCCTTTCTTGCAGGCGCGATGTTTCCAAGATGCGGACGGGACGTCCGCGGTCCCAGCCTGGGTGGTTCCAGCGCGAACCCAGCCGATGTCGCATGAGAAGCGACGTGGCTGGGACCGCGGACATCCTGTCCGCATCTTCCCTTCCATGAGGGCAGCGTTTCCAAGAGCGGATATCGCGACGTGCTCGCATGTCGCTGAGAAGTCCGCGCTCCAAGCCCCGCATTTACACGCTGCACCAATAGGGATATCGTATATCCGTAATTATCGGCGCGTACTGCCGCTACGGAATGAACGGATGATCCTCAAAAGCCAAGTCGAATGGGCGCTGCATTGCTGTGCGATCCTCGCCGGCCTGCCGGCGGGGCGCTACCTCTCGACCAAGGCGCTGGCCGAGTTCCACGGCGTGCCGAAGGAATATCTCTCCAAGGCGCTGCAGCACCTCTCGCAGGCCGGGCTGGTCGATACCACGCTCGGTCCCTCCGGCGGCTACCGGCTGGCGAGGCCCCCGGCCGAGCTGACCTTCCTCGACATCGTCGAGGCGGTGGAAGGGCCGTCGCGCACCTTCGTGTGCACCAATATCCGCGCCAACAATCCCTGCCGCCCCCAGGGCTATTGCGAGAGCGCGCCCTGCGCGGTGGCGCGCATCATGTGGGCGGCCGACGAGGCCTGGCGCGAGAAACTGCGCAGCGTCAAGCTGTCGGACCTGGTCTCGATCCTGTCGCAGGAGATTCCGGCCGAGCTGTGGAAGGATAGCTTCGAATGGGTGCTGGCGCGGGCAGGATGAGGGAGGCGGGCGAGGGCACGAGCGCGAGGCCGCCGGCTCCGCAGGCCTGGTAGAGCCGGTCGAGCACCTCGTTGCGCGCCGGCGTGCGCCGCGCCGGATTGGCGACGCAGAACTGCAGCTCGGCCTCGATCGCCAGCGCATCGATCGTCTTGAGCGCCACGATCGGCGCGGGCTCCCGGAGGATCCCCTCGCAGGCCCCGAGCACGGCCCGCAGTGCCTCGACGCTGTCATGCGGGCCCTGGCTGGCGGCGATCCGCACGCTCTGGCTGATCCAGTGGGTCTCGTCGGGGCGGCTGAGATTGGTCAGGCTGAGCTTGGCCAGCAGGCTGTTGGGCAGCACCACCACATTATGCGCGCCCGAGAGCAGGTTGGTGGAGCGCCAGTTGGTCTCGATCACCCGCCCCTCGGTGCCGTCGCCGAGGACGATCCAGTCGCCGAGGCCATAGGAGCGCCCGAGCGTCAGGGCGATGCCGGAAAAGACGTCGCCGAGCGTATTCTGCAAGGCGAGGCCGAGGATGACCGCGACCACGCCGGAGGTCGCCACCAACGTGCCGACGGGGGCACCGAACACGAAGCCCAGGATCGAGAGGGCGACGCCGAGATAGGCGAGGGCCACGAACAGGTCCTGCAGCAGATGGGCCTCGCGCGGCCGGCGGTTGAGGGCGAAATAGATGTGCATCAGGCCGATCACGGCCCAGGCCAGATGCGTCCACCACAGCACCCGCGCCGATTTGGCGACGAAGGCGGCCAGGCCGACGGCCTCGCGTGCCCCGAGTTCGTGCGGCCAGATGCCGTTGAGGCCGAGCAGCACCGTCATGCCGGTGAAGAACAGCAGCTGCACGATCAGCCGCGCCATCGGGCGCCGGCGCCCCTGGAGATGCCAGACGACGATGCCGGCAAGGCCGAGGAGGTCGATCAGCACGAGGGGCAGGAAGGCGGGATCATCGACCATGGCTGGGGCTCGGAGGGAGGAGGCGTGTGTATGGGGGCGCACCGAGAAAGGCGCGAGAAGCCTTCCCCACCGTGTGGAGAGGGCTTTTCGTGCCACGCTCGGCCCGCTCGCACTCTTATTTCTGCAGCGGGAAGGTCAGTTCCTTCTGGGCGGTGTCGACCACGAACACCGCCAGCAGCTTGGCGGGCCGGGTCTTGCTGGCATTGGCGCTGACGCCGTGGCGGTCGCCCGGCATTTCGGAGAAGTTCTGGCCGGCGCGGTAGACCTTCACCGGCCCGTCATTGACCTGGCTCTTGATCGCCCCTTCCAGCACGGTGGCATAGATGAAGGCGGAAGCGGGGTGGGTGTGGCCCTCGGAAAAGCCGCCGGGGCCATATTCGACCAGCACGCCCTTCAGGCTCTTGCCGGGGACGTTGGGCAGTTCGTGCTCATAGACGAGCGAGACCTTGGCCGCCTTGCCGTCGGCAACGGCCGGCGCGGTGAGCAGAGTGGAGATGGCGAAGGCAGCGAGGAGAGGACGGATCATGGTGGGGATTCCTGGTTGGGGGACATGCTTGTGAAAATGATCGTGAAACTCGACCTGTCATCCCCGGCCGCGCTACTCGCGAGCGCAGCGAGAGAGAGCGAGGGGAAGGGGATCCAGGGGCCGTGGATCGGGCCCTTTAGCCCCTGGATCCCCTTCCCTCGGCCTACGGCCTCGCCGGGGATGACAGCGTTGCGGTCGCCGCCGCCTCACTTCCTCGGATTGCCGGCAAACCATGCCTCGAAGCCGATGAGGCCGAGGCGGGGATTGTTGTCGCTCACCAGCGAGCCATCCTGGAGGCGGGCGCCGAAGTAGCGGGCCTCGGGATCGACAACCACCGCGCGGGCATCGCCGCTGGCCTTGAGGTAGCGGGCGACGAGATCGCTGAGGCGCGAGCGCTCCGGGCCGGCGATCTCGATCGTGCCGTTCACCGGCGCGGCGAGCGCCACGTCGGCCATGGCGTCGGCGACGTCGTCGGAGGCGATCGGCTGCACGAAGGCGGGCGACAGATGCACCTTGCCCTCCACTGTGCCGGATTGGGCGATGCCGGCAAGGAACTCCATGAACTGGGTGGAGTGCACGATGGTATAGGGGATGCCGGCGGCCTTGATCAGCTTTTCCTGGGCGAGCTTGGCGCGGAAATAGCCGCTGTCCTGCAGCCGCTCTGTGCCGACGACCGAGAGGGCGATGTGGTGCCCGACGCCGGCCACCTTTTCCGCCGCCATCAGGTTGCGGCCGGAGGTCTCGAAGAACTCCAGCACGGCCTTGTCCTCGAAGGAGGGCGAGTTGGCGAGGTCGATCACCACCTGCGCGCCCTTGAGCGCCTCGGCGAGGCCCTCGCCGGTGATGGTGTTGACGCCGGTGTTGGGCGAGGCGGCGATCACCTCATGGCCCTTGGCCTGGAGCCGCGCCACCGTCTTGGTGCCGATCAG
Source organism: Labrys sp. WJW (assembly GCF_001676615.1). Classification (GTDB taxonomy): domain Bacteria; phylum Pseudomonadota; class Alphaproteobacteria; order Rhizobiales; family Labraceae; genus Labrys; species Labrys sedimenti. Next base: position 35,623 of record NZ_LYXZ01000023.1, read on the forward strand.
CCCGGTGCCGCCGATGATGACGATTTTCATGGGATGTCTCCTTTGGTGATGTCGGAGCGCGGACTTCCAGTCCGCTCTTGGAAACGTCGTGCTTGCAGGAAAGGAAGAGCGGGCGGGACGCCCGCGCACCCGGAAATTGTTCAGTAGTCCCAGAACACCGGCACCCAGCGGAAGGCTTCGCCGTCCACGGCGACATGGCCGACCGAGGGGAAGGGCAGGTGGGTGGCGACCAGGAACGAATTGGTCTCAGCCAATTCCTGCAGCAGCCGGACGCGCACGCGGGCCGCCTCCTCCGGATCGTGCTCGAAGCCGTTGAACCAGTCGGGATGCTCGAAGCCGACCGCGAACATGGCATCGCCCGCGAACATCAGCCGATCGCCGCCGGAGGCGAGGCGGACCACGCTGTGCCCCGGCGTATGGCCGCCGGTGCGGGAGACGACCACGCCGGGCGCCACCTCATGCTCCTCGCCGAACAGCCGCAAGTGGTCGCGATATTCAGCCGCGAAGCGCTTGGCGGTCGCCCGCAGCGCATCCGGGAAGCCCGGCGGCATGGCGACATGGGAGAAATCGGGCGCCTCCCAAAACCTGGCCTCGGCCGCTGCCACATGGATCCTGAGGTCGGGGCGCAGGCGCTCCTTCACGCCGTCGACCAGCAGGCCACCGACATGGTCCATATGCATATGGGTCAGCACCACGTCGGTCACGGCGCCGAGGTCGATGCCGGCCGCTTCCAGCCGCTTGATCAGCTGGCCGGCCCGCGGCAGGTTGAGGTCGGGGTCGAGCCCCAGCCCGGCATCGATCAGGATGGTCTGCGCGCCGCTGCGCACCACGACCACGTTCAGCGCCCAGTCGAAGGCGTCCTGTGGCAGGAACATGTCCTTCAGCCAGGCGGCCCGCACGGAAGCTTCGGCATTGTGGCCCAGCATCTGGGTGGGCAGCGGCAGCACGCCGTCGCTGACCACAAGTACTTCGATCTCGCCGATCTTCACCGCGTAGCGCGAGGGCACCAGTTCGTCGGGTTTGGGTCTGGCGGGCGTCAAGGTGTTGTCCAGGCTCATGCTGGCCTCCTGTTTGATGGTGGCTCCGGCGCCGAAGGGCCCCGTGCCGCTGGTGGTGATTGTTTCCGGGTGCGCGGACGTCTCGTCCGCTCTTGGAAACGCTGCGTCTGCAGGAGGGGAAGAGGCGGACGTCGCCGCCACATTGAATGCAGTTCAATGTGGCTGTTGTCCGCGCACCCGCGAAGACGGCTCAGCTCAGCCCGGCCTTGTCCAGCCCGTAGAGCTTGTCGGCCGAACCCGGCACCGCCTTGAAGGCGATAGAGGCGCGGTTCCAGGTGTTGATGATGGCGATCGCGAAGGTGAGGTCGGAAACCTCCTTCTCCGAAAGCTGGCCGCGCACGCGCTCATAGAGTTCGTCGGGGATGCCGCCTTCCGGCAGCCGGGTCACCGCCTCGGTCCAGGCCAGAGCGGCGCGTTCGCGCGGCACGAAGAGGTTGGATTCCCGCCAGATCGCGACGTGGTAGAGCCTGAGTTCGCTCTCGCCGTGGATCTTGGCCTCCTTCACATGCATGTCGAGGCAGAAGGCGCAGCCATTGAGCTGCGAGGCGCGGATGTTGACGAGATCGCGGAGCTTCTCCTCGATCACGCTGCCCTTCAGGGCCATGCTGAGATCCGAGAGCTTCTTGAACAGGTCCGGGGATTGCTGGGCGTAATTCAGGCGCTGGCTCATGTCCGTTTCCCTTATTAAGGATATCTAATATCCTTATGGATATAAAATATCCGTAATAGCTGGACAGTAAAGCCTTACCTGCCTAAACTCCGGGCATAAGGCCTATGCGCAAAAGTATGGGGGTGGGGAATGGACATCGTTGGCGCCTTGCGGACCTTCCTGCGCGTGGCGCAGACCGGCTCCTTCACCGCGGCGGCTGCCGGTCTGGATCTCACCCAGCCGGCGGTGTCGCGCCAGGTCTCGGCGCTGGAGGCGCGGCTCGGCCTGCGCCTGCTCCATCGCACCACGGTGTCCCTGGCGCTGACGGCCGAGGGCGAGCGGCTGATCCCGATGGCCCTGCGCGTGATCGAGGCGGTGGAGGCGCTGGGCGAGAGCGCCGGCGCGGCGGAGGCCGCCGTCACCGGCAAGGTGCGGCTCAGCCTGCCCGCCCCGCTGGGCCTGGCCCTCGCCGAGCGCCTGCCGGAGCTGCTCGCCCGCCATCCCGGCCTCACCGTCGATCTTCTCTTGCGCGAGGCGCCCTCCGACCTCATCGGCGAGGGCATCGATCTCGAAGTGCGCCTCGGCGCCGTCGAGGATTCCAGCCTGACGGGCCGGCGCATCGGCTGGACCACGGCCTTCCTGGTGGCCGCGCCCTGCTATCTCTCAAGGCGGCCCGCCCCGGCGAGGCCGGAGGAGGTGCCCCGCCATGACTGCATCTGCTACGCCCGCGCCGGCGACGGGCGGCTCTGGTCCTTCTCCGACGGCGCCGACGAGACGCGCCTGCGCATCGCCCCCCGCCTCGTCGCCGACAGCGCCGTCGCCGTCCACCGCGCCGCTCTGGCCGGCGGCGGCCTCGCCATCCTCTCTCACATCCTCGCCGGCCCCGACATCGCGGCGGGCCGCCTCGTCAGCCTGATGCCGGACTTCCCGCCGGCCCGGCTGCCGATCACACTGGTCTACCCCTCACGGCGGAACCTGCCGCAGCGGGTGAAGGCGGTGATGGAGTTCGTGGTGGAGGCGGTGAGGGGGGATATGATGATGGGGTGAGGGGGATAACTGCGGTGACCAGGAAGGAGAAAGGGCTGACAAGGATTTGACGGGAAGTCTCGGTTTGACCCTTCACAATTTTGCGGGTGTTTCGCAGGAATGGCCGCTCAGCGCCCCATCTTGGCCGTCGACATTGCCTCGGTCGACTCTCATAAACGGACACAGCAGGCATCTCGGACTAGCCCTCTTTTGTCGGCCAGACCAGCGGCCTGCGCTGCTGCCGGGCGAGATCCTCAATACCCAATAGGGACGCCGCATCCTTGGGGTCACGTCGCCTCTTGATGTCTCGGTATTCGCCGAGGAAGGCTACCACCAAGTCAGCCATTTTCGCATCTATTCGGCCAAACAGTGCATCATCGTTGCAGAAGCGATAATGCTTGCCCCACCCGCGAATGATGCTGTCGGTCCTGTGGAGAGTGGCTACGAGGGAATGTTTCCGAGGAATGGCGTCGCCTCTCTTCGTCTCCCGCATGCCCTTAGCGCTTTCTTTGAAGCGCTTCTGTACATTTAGCTCCAGCTTCGAGATCGCCTTCGATGATGGGCGGATGAAGCCGTTGTTGAATTCGATTCCAAGCCAATCGAACTTGTCGGAGACTCTCAGGGGCGCCGTCGAAGACTTTTCCTCGGAGAGGGTCATCCCGAACTCAGCCAAGATGCTGATGGCCAGCCGCATGCGGGCTTTCGCGGCCGCTGCTGAAGGCGCGAGAATGATAAAGTCGTCGATATACCGGACGCACACGCAGTCACCCTCGTTCATGCGGCGATCAAAGTCATGAAGCAGGATGTTGCCCAGCAGAGGTGACAAAGAATTGCCCTGAGCAACCCCGATAGCCTCTATTGGAAAGGCCTGTGCTTTCTCCTTGAGCTCGGCCATGTTTGATAGTTCGAGCCTAATGGCATCCTCAAACAACACAACGAACGGTGGATCTTCCGTGACCTTCGCAATGATGTCCGTCACGTGGGGTTTGGGTATTTTGGTGAAGAAGGCACGTATGTCGGCAAATGCCACGTGGGTGGCACCATTGCCTATCGCCGTGAGTACAGCCTGCACTGCGGCGGGGACTGCTGCGAGCCCATTCTTCTGCTTCTTGATGCCGCCGAAGCTGTTGGGATTGTGAAAATAGCGACTGAGTCCGGGAACTGTCTCCAAGGCCTCAAGTACCGCGCGCTGGACGATACGCGAACGTAGCGGAGCCAGCACAAGCGGGCGGAATTTGACGCTTTTGCTTCCGTCTGCGTTCTTCTTAGCCACCGGAATGCCCTTGGCTTCCGGAAATCTGAAGCTGCCGGCAGACAACTGACCACTGAGCACGTTGATGTTCTTCTGCGGATCGGCCGCGAACTCATCAACCTCAGCGCGGACGTCAAGCGATGTGGACGTCTGGGCATTCTCTTGGATAACGCGCCATGCTTTGTGCAGCGTTGCCTTGCTCTGCACTAACTTCATGAGAGGCGATGGCGGTTTCAAGTGTCCTTAGGGTCCTGTTTGTGAGCCCCACCCGTCCGACAGGCGCTGACCACTGCAGAGGTACGTTGCCGCCCATTCTGCGCGGATGAGACCGTGACCTGCGCCACCGCCTCGCCGCCGCACTCCACATCGAACGCCCTGGA
>NZ_LYXZ01000140.1 GCF_001676615.1 Labrys sp. WJW
CGGGTGCGGGCCCTCGCCGCCCATCTCGGCGCCCCCCGCGAGCTGGTGTTCAAGGTGCCGACCGCCGATCTCGAGACCAATGTGCCGCTGAAGCCGGACGAGGACGCCTATGGCGTGACCTATGACGAGATCGACGATTTCCTGGAGGGCAAGCCCATCGCCGAGGCTTCGCATCAGCGCATCCTGTCGACCTATCGCGCCAGCGCCCACAAGCGTGCTCTGCCGGTGGCGGCGGGGTAGAGCGAAATTCCAGGCGCCGAATCGACGAGCGCCGACCTCACGCGGCAAGGCATTCGAGACATGGTGTGCCGATCTCCAGATCGGCATCTTCTTTCTTGGCTTCCGTATAATTTCCAAGAATGCCGATCAGGAGATCGGCACACCAATCCTACGTTCCGACAACATCCCTCGACAAATCGGCCTCTCCAAAATTATCTATAAATCATGAGCGGACCCAAGGACGACACCATCGCCATCCGCATCGCCAAGGTGCTGGCGGATCGCATCATTTCCGGTGCGATCGAGCCCGGCGCCCGATTGCGCCAGGACCATGTCGCCGAGGAATTCGCCACCAGCCACGTGCCGGTGCGCGAGGCCTTCCGGCGCCTGGAGGCGCAAGGCCTGGCGGTGAGCGAGCCCAGGCGCGGCGTGCGTGTCGCCGCTTTCGACCTGGAAGAGGTCAAGGAGGTCGCGCAGATGCGCGCGGCCCTGGAGGTGCTGGCCCTGCGCCAGGCCGCGCCGCATCTCACCGCCACCATCCTCGACGAAGCCGAGGAAGCGACCAAGGCCGGCGACCGCTCGCGCGATGTGCGCAGTTGGGAAGAGGCCAATCGCCGCTTTCATCGCCTGATCCTGGCCCCCTGCCGCATGCCGCGCCTGCTGGCGGCAATCGATGACCTCCATGCCGCCAGCGCCCGCTTCCTGTTCGCGGCCTGGCGCTCGGAATGGGAAACCCCGACCGACCAGGACCACCGCGCCATCCTGGCGGCCCTGCGCGCCGGCAGACCCGACGATGCCGCCGCCACCCTGGCCCGCCATGTGCAGCGCGTCGGCCTCAAGCCCGTCCGCTCGGCCTCCGGCGCGACGCGCGAAGCCTTTGCCATCATCGGGTAACCTGGGAGCGCGGACGTCCTCGTCCGCTCTTGCTCGCCACGATACGCTGCGTCTCCAAGAGCGGACGAGGACGTCCATAGGCGCTAAGATAAGGGGTTGGGCGAGATGAGGGGGTTGGAGATCGAGCTCGACATATGAGCCCCCTCGCCCCGTTTACG
>NZ_LYXZ01000024.1 GCF_001676615.1 Labrys sp. WJW
GGGGGGGGCGGGCCCCCCCCCGCCATAGACGATGCCGCCGCCGAAGAGCAGGCGGTTGTCGGCGGTGCGACGGTAATAGTCGAGGATGTAGTTCATGTCCTCGACGCAGTAATTGGCCGGCAGCAGGTCGCGGATCACGGCCTCGTCCAGCGGCTCCGTCGCAACGACCTGGCTGGAAACAGGCATCATCTTGCCGCCGATCTCGGGCAGGAGATTGCCGAGATAGGCATTGCCGCAGACGAGAAGATAGTTGCAGGTCACCGCCCCGTGCTGGGTGCGCACCACCGGTTTCGCCCCCTGCTCGACCGAGAGCACCGGCGAACGCTCGAAGATCCGCCCGCCATGCCGCTCGACCGCCGCCGCTTCGCCCAGCACCAGGCTGAGCGGATGGATATGGCCGCCCTTGTGGTCGACCAGCCCGCCGACATAGCGCTCCGAGGCGACGATCTTGGACAGGCCCGCCTTGTCGATGCGCTCCAGGCCGCCATGGCCATGGCGCTCCCAGATGCGCTGCTGCTCGTCGAGCTCGCGCAGCTGCTTGTCGGTGAAGGCAGCGAAGAAACCGCCAGGAACCAGGTCACAATCGATGCCATATTGGGCGATGCGGCCGCGTATGATGTCGGCACCCTCCCCGGCCATGGCGCCGAGCGCCTTGGCCGCCTTCGCGCCATAGCGCTTTTCGATCACCTCGAGGTCGCGGCTATAGCCGTTGACGATCTGGCCGCCATTGCGCCCGGAGGCGCCGAAGCCGATGCGGACAGCTTCGAGCACCACCACGCTATAGCCACGCTCGGCCAGTTCCAGCGCGGCGGAGATGCCGGTGAAGCCGGCGCCAATGACGCAGATATCGGCGCTCAGATGCTCGTTGAGGGCTGGGCGTTCGAAGGCACCCTTGGCGGTGGCGGCATAGTAGGACGACGCGTGGCCAGCGCTGGATGACGGCGGATGGGTGGTGGTGAACTCGACAGTGGACATGATCGGAATACCTCACGGATCGGCCGCCGCGCAGTCGAACCAAAGCAGGGGTCTGGTCCAGGGGGCAGCGGCCGGTGTCGATGGAATGAAAGGAGGGTCAGACGATTTCGAGATAGGCGGCGAACTCGTAGTCAGTGACCTGTTCGGCGAAACCGGCGATCTCCTGGCGCTTGCAGGCGATTAGCATGGAGCGCAGCACGGGATCGAAAATCTCGGCGGCGATCTCGCCGGCTTCGAAGGCATCGACCGCCTGTCCCCATTCGGAGGGAATCTTGGCCGACGCGCTCGGCAGATGGGCACGTCCGACGATGGGCTCGGGCGGGGTCCATTGCTTGCGAATGCCGATCAAGGCAGCGCCGAGTATGGCCGCGACCACCAGATAGGGATTGGAATCGGCGCCAGCGACACGGTGCTCGATGCGGCGCGCCGCCGGGCTGCCGCCAGGAATGCGGACGGCCGCGGTCCGGTTCTCATAGCCCCAGGCGATCGTGGTGGGGGCATGGCTATCGGGCCTGAGACGACGATAGGAATTGAAATGCGGCGCAAACAGCAGCGTGGTCTCGGCCATGCCGCGCAGCAGGCCGGCGACCGCATGCCGCAGGATCGGCGAGCCTTCCTTGCTGCCGTCGTTGAAGACATTGCGCCCCTCGTCGTCGAGCAGGCTGAAATGCACATGCATGCCGTTGCCCGAGCGCGTGCCATAGGGCTTGGCCATGAAAGTGGCTGCAAGGCCGTGCTTGCGCGCGACACCCTTGACGATGCGCTTGAAGAACACGGCGTCATCGGCCGCCTTCAAGGGATCGTCGCTATGCAGCAGGTTGATCTCGAACTGGCCGATGCCGTTCTCGGCGATCGCCGCATCCGCCGCCACGTTCTGGCGCTCGCATTCGGCATAGACGTCGGAGATGAATTCACCGAAATCGTTGAGTTCGTCGATGGAGAGAATGGCGTCCGAGTCGAGCCGCTTGCCGGTATAGGGCGAGATCGGCGGCACAGCGCTGTCCGGCTCCGGATCGATCAGATAGAACTCCATCTCCGTCGCCACCACAGGACGCAATCCGAGCTTCTGGTATTCGCGCACCACGGCGGCAAGGGCCTGGCGCGGATCGGCGAGGAAGGGCTCGCCGCTCTCCAGGAAGAGCCAGAGCGGAACCAGGGCGCTCGGCCGCGAGGTCCAGTTCACCGGCAGGATGCCACGCCCGGTCGCTCCGCAGATGCCGTCCATGTCGCCCGAGGCGAACACATGCTCGCTGTCGATGATGTCCTCGCCCCAGACGTCGACGCCAACGATCGACAGGGGCATGCGGATGCCGCCGCCCAGCACCTTCTCGGCCTGGCTGACCGGCACGCGCTTGCCGCGCATGATGCCGTTGAGATCACAGACCACGGCCTGGATGCTCTCGATCGGGCTGTCTTCCTTCAGCACAGCTGCCAGGGTGTCCCGATCGATGCTGTCGGCCGTCATCATGCGCGCTCCATTTTGTGATCACATTATTAAGTATGTGACATCATATCCGGCTGGAATCAAGCCCGACTTCGCGATAAGCAGATGCGTGAGGTTTCAAGGGGGCGAGATTATTGAAGAAGCCGGTACTGCCGCCATTGGCTCGGGCCGATGGCATGACGACGCATGATTATGTCTTCCTGCGCCTCAGGCAGGCCATCATGGTAGGAGCTTTCCGGCCCGGAACCTCGCTGACCATACGCGGCCTCGCGGCCGCGCTCGAAAGCAGTTCCACGCCCGTACGCGAGGCCTTGCGGCAGCTCACCTCGATCGGTGCCCTCAAACTGCTCGAAAACCGGCGGATCCAGGTCCCGGCCGTCACGCCCGAATTGTTCGAGGAGCTGATCTCGCTACGTATCGTGCTGGAACAGCATGCAGCGCGGCGGGCCGTCGCGCATATCACCGAGCGCCAGATCGACCAACTGGTCGACACGGATCTTGCCATCGACCAGGCCATCGCCAGGCAGGACAAGGTCGGCGCCTTGCTGGCCAACCAGCAGTTCCATCGTGCCATCTACAGCATCAGCCCCGATCGCATCGTGCTGCCGATGATCGAAAGCGTCTGGCTGCAGCTCGGCCCGGTCCAGGGCGTCGCCATGGAACATGTCGCCGAACTCTACGTGGTCGACCGTCACCAGGAGATCATCCAGGCCTTGCGGCAACGCGACCCGGCAGCGCTGGTCAAGGCGATCGGCGCCGATATCGGCGAGGGCATCGGCGGCTTCGATCCCCCTGCCGTCGCATCGCTGCTGGACGTCGCTGCGACCTGAGCGGCCCGGACGCGACGCGCTAGCTCGGATCGGAATGATGCTTGTGCTTGTTCTCATACATCAGGAGATCGGCTCGCCTGGCCACGGATTCGAGTTTCTCTCCGTCCTGGCTGGTGGCGACGCCAATCGAGAGGCTTAGGGCCATCTGCGAATAATATTGATTGTTGATCTCGACGAGGCGCTCGATGTTTTCCATCATGGCCGTCGCCCCGCGCTCGTCGACATAGGGAAGGACGACAGCAAACTCGTCGCCGCCGATGCGAGCCGCATGACCCGGTTTCTTGACGGCCTCGTTCAAGATCTCGCCGACGCGCCGCAACAAGGCGTCACCGGTCGCATGGCCCCACTGGTCGTTCACGGATTTGAGCCGATCGAGATCGATGGCGATGATCGACACGGGCGAAAAATTATTGCGCTCCAGCCGGTTCAGTTCGTCGACGTAGAAGGCGCGGTTGAACAGTTTGGTCAAAACATCGTGTTTGCCGAGATATTCGAGATAGGCTTCCGCCTTCTTGCGTGCCGTGATGTCGGTCAGCGCGACCTGCACCTGGGACCAGTCCGCCTCGTGCCCGGGCAGGATGGACAGTTGCAGGAGAAGATAGCGTTCGGTGCCGTCGAGTGCGTGGTTGAGCACCTCCCGGCGCTGAAAGAAAACGCCGTTCCACAAATCGATCAACTGTTCGCGGAAATGGGCTTCCATATCGGATTGGAACACACGCGGCAGGTTTTGCAGGAGCGTCGGCTTGTCGGCAGCAAGGAAGAGGGCCAGCGTCTCCTTGTTGATGTCGAGAACACGGATTTCGCTCATGCACTGGCGCACGAATTCGGGGTGCACATCCGTGAAAACCCGGAAATCGACAATGCCACGCCCGCGCAGATCGTCCATCAACTGCTTGATGTGGCTGAAATCCTCGACCCATAGCGAAACCGGCGAGTGCTCGAAGAGGGCTGAAGCATATTGCTGCTGTTTCGCCGTCTGCCGGCGGGCGTCCTCGAGGGCGGTCACGTCCTCGATGGCCAGGAGCACACGGTCCCAGACCTGCTCATGTCCGGGCAGGATGATGCCGCGCAGCTGGATATCGAGACGCTTGCCGCCCAACGTGTAATTGACCGTGTTGCTGCGGAACTCCGTGGCGCCGTCCCAGAGCTGCTTCAACTCATCGACATGCGCCTCGAGCATGTCGTCACGCAGCACTTTGCCGAGATTGGCGACGAGATGGTCGACACTGTCGGCTTCATACAGCGAGAGGGTCTTGCGGTTGACCTTGAGCACACGGATGAGGCTCGAACAATGCGCAAGCCTGGCGGGGTCGGCCAAAAGAAAGGCTCGCAGATCCACCACTCCCTCTGCGCGCCATACCTCGAACTGCTCGCGCAGGGCCGTGTAATCCTCCAGCCAGAGCGACATCGGTGCCAGATCGAAAATATTGTCGCTGTCGTCTGGAACCATCTCGCTGCTCTTTGCTGACACTCTCGATAGAAAGCCCGCCATGCGATCCGCAGCCCGCCACGGGGCTTCGCGGCCTCGAGGTTTCGGACACGTTTCGAATCAAGACCTTTTGCACGACCGGCTGGATTTCCAAAGCTTGCAAGATACCGGATGGCGCAGCAAGGCAAGACTGCTGGTCTTTCCTACGACGGACGTTTAGTCAACGGGCGCGCAAGAGTGCGGCAACACGGCAATAATCGTCCGGGGAAAGAGCGCCAAATATATATCCCAAAGCCACCCGTTCCTCACGTCCAGAAGCCCTGGTGAGGCACCGCCGCCTCGTCTTCCAGCGCGGGCCCGACCACGTCGATCCGCCGCTGTCCCCGTGCGAACACCTCGCGGCAGGGCAGAGAGAAGGTAGGATTTTCGGGATGGGCGCCGGTGATTTCGAGCAGGCGATGCTCGGAAAGGGCATAGACCACCCGCCCGACGCCGGTCCAATAGACGGCGCCCGCGCACATGCAGCAGGGTTCGGCGCTGGTGTAGAGCGTCGAGGCGGCGAGTTCCTCGGGCGTTCTGGCCTTGGCCGCCGCAGCGACGGCCACCAGCTCGGCATGCTGGGTCGGATCGCCCTCCGGCGGCATCGAATTGTTGCCGGCAGACGAAATGACATTGCCGTTCCCGTCGACCACCAGCGCGGCGAAGGGGTGGCGGCCGCGCCGCCTGGACTCCTCCGACAGCGCGATCGACTGCCGCAGGAAGGCCATGTCCAGCGCGGACAGGCTGTCCGTGTGTGTCTCGTCGCTGGCGCTCACCTCGCCCTCCCTATCATGATCCGGCCGGGACCACGATATCGCGCTTCGCCGGCCGGAGGAACGGTGAAGGCAAAGGCTCAGATCGCAGTGAAGCCGTTGTCCACGAACAGATGGGCCCCGTTGACGAAGCTCGACTCGTCGCTGGCGAGATAGAGCGCGGCGCGCGCGACATCTTCCGGCTCGCCGATGCGCCCCTGCTGGGCCGCAATGGCGGCATCGGAGACGTCGACACCATGCGCCTGCAATTCGGCAACCTCGCGCAGGCCGTGCGGCGTGCGGATGAAGCCCGGGCAGACGGCGTTGCAGCGGATGTTGCGGTCCCGGAACTCCACGGCAATGGCCCGGGCGAACATGTGGCAGGCGCCCTTGGTGGTATCGTAGAGCACTTCCATCGGCGTCGCCGCCACCGCCGAGATCGAGGAGGTGCAGACGATCGAGCCGCCGCCATTGGCGATCATCTGCGGGAGCACCGCCCGCGTCATCAGGAACATCGAGCGGACATTGACCGCGTGCAGCCAGTCCCACTCGGCGAGGGAGATCTCGAGGAAGGGTTTGATCAGGATGGTGCCGGCATGGTTGAACAAGGTGGTGACGGGGCCATAGCGCTCACCGACCGCCTTGACCGCAGCCTCGACCTCGGCCTCCTCGGAGACATCGGCGACAAAGGCGGCGGCCTCGCCGCCGGCCGCACGAATGGCCGCCGCCGTCTCCTCCGCCGCGGCGGCATTGCGATCGATGATGGCGACCCTGGCGCCCTCGGCCGCGAACAGCTTCGACGCCGCCCCGCCCATGCCCGTCGCGCCGCCCGAAATGATGGCGGTCTTGCCTGCTAGCCTTCCGGCCATGATGTCCTCACTTGTATCTAGACTATTCGATCCATAACCGACCGGATGTTCCGGCCGGCGCCTTGTGCCTGGAGGGGAGCCTCAATGCTCGCCGAGCGGGCGGCCGCGCGTGCCGCCGGACACCGCGAATTCCTCTTCCGGCGACAGCACCAGGCGATGGCGGCGATAGAAGCCGAAATAGCCGAGGCCGATGAGGTACCAGGCCGCCGCCGCGATCGCCGCCCAGCGATAGAGCGGATCGAAGAACTGGTAGCCGAGCGTGAGGATGCAGATGGCGATGGTGGCATAGGCCCCGAAAGTACCGAAGGGGCTGCGGAACGGCCTTGCGATATCAGGATAGAGTTTGCGCAGCCGCAGATAGGCGATGCTCTGCAGGATGTAGGACACCATGCCGGCGAACACGATCATGCTGACCAGGAAGCCTGCCATGAAGGCGACATTGTCCTTGCCGCCCAGGAACCAGATCGCCAGCAGCACGATGAGGGCAAAGCCCGCGCCGGTAGCCAGCGCGATGTTCGGCGTCTTGGTGCGCGGATTGGTCACCGACAGGACGGTCGGCAGATAGCCGGCACGCGACAGCGAATAGATGTTGCGGCCGGAGGCGAAGCTGCCGGCAAAGAAGCTCGCGGCAAGCCCCAGCACCGCCACGCCCGCCAGCAGCTTGGCCCAACCATCGCCGAAGATGGTGCGGAAGCCGTCGAGCAGCGGCTCGCCCGACGAACCCATGGCATGGGCGCCCGGCGGAATGGAGGCGCTGAAGAACAGCACGCCGAGGGCGAGCGCAATCAACGTCAGGATCGACAGGATCAGGGCGCGCGGCATGTCGCGCGTGGGATTCTTGGCTTCCTCGGCGGTGAGCGGCAATTGCTCGACGGCCAGGAACATGTAGACGCCGAAGGGCAGCGACAGCATGATGCCGGTGAGGCCGAAGGGCAGCCAGGGTCCCGCGCCGTCGGCGACGAGCTTGCCCTCCGTGCCGATGTTGAGCGCATGCCTGACGAAGTCGACATGCGGCAGGGCTACGGCGAAGAAGAACAGCAGGACCAGCACGGCCGCGACGGTGATCCAGACCACCACGCGCATCGACAGTTCCAGGCCGCGGACCGACAGGCCGAGCATCACCATGTAGCCCGCCACCCACCACAGCGGCAGCCAGCTGTCCGGCGTGCCGAAGATGGCGGCGAGATAGGAGGCCATGAAGAACATGTTGGCGCCGGGCGCCAGCACGAATTCGATGTTCTCGGCGAGGCCGGTGGTGAAGCCACCCCAGGGTCCGAGCGCAGTGCGCGCGAAGGAATAGGCACCGCCCGTATGCGGCAGCGCCGCGCTCATCTCGCTGATCGAGGAACACAGGCAGACATACATGAAGCCGATGATCAGGGCGCCGAACAGCATGCCGCCGAAACCGCCTTGCGACAGGCCGATATTCCAGCCCGAATATTCGCCGGCGACGACGGCGCCGACGCCCATCATCCACAGCGTGAACAGTCCGGCATGGCGCTTGAGCTGGCGTTGTTCGAAATAGGCCTCGTCGACGCTCTGATAGGTTACGCCGCCGGTCGGGCGGCCGGTCGTCTCGATCGTCATGGATATCCCCTCTTGCCGAGGAGCTTGTAAAATTCTCCTCTTTGCGACATCCCGATGATCCGCGAAGCAGGGCTGCGATAAATACCCCTAAAGAGATAGAGGCTGCCATTGGCAGGAGCGGGCACACTTGCGACGCAGCAGATCGGGCATGAGGGACCGGCCATGAACATCCGTGAACGATCGGCCGCAGACAGCTGGCATCATGCGACGCCGGACCTTGTCCTCTTGCTAGGTTCGCCGCAATTTGCGCCCGCCCTCGACACAGCGCTTCGCCAGATTGCTCCCTTCGACCTGAGCTGCATCTTCGCCTATCCGCTCGAAGACAGGCCGACGCTGCTGCATGACGGCCTGAATGCGGTGTCATCGTCCCAGATCATGGCCAATTATCTTGCCGGCACCTATCTGCTCGATGCGGTCTACACGGCCTGCATGCATGCCACGCCGGCGGGCCTCTATCGCCTGCACGATCTTGCCCCAGATGCCTTCTTCGAGGGCGAATACTACAATTCGCCCGACGTCCATCCCTGCATCTCGATGGAAAGCGGCTCGCTCGCGGAGGAAATCGTCTTCCTGCATCCCCTGCGCCCCGACCTCTATCTTGCCTACTCCCTGCTGCGCCAGAACGGCTCGCCCTCCTTCAACGCCGAGGAGATGGCCGTTTTCACCGGGGCTGCACCGATGGTCATGGCCCTGCTCGGCCGCCAATGGCAGGCCCTCGCCGAAGGCCGGGAAAGCCAAGTCCCACCCGCCCCGCGCGAACATGCCATCGAACAGGCCTTTCTCTCCTTCGCGCCGACCCTGCTGACGCCGCGCGAGCAGACCATCGTCAGCCTGGTGCTGCGCGGCCATTCCAGCCTCTCGATCGGCAGCCTGCTCGATATCGCCGAGGGCACGGTCAAGATCCACCGCAAGAACATCTATGCCAAGCTCGGCATCTCCAGCCAGACGGAGCTGTTCAACCAGTTCATCCGTCACCTGCTGGCGGAGAAATAGACATTATGGGCCGACGCGCGGTGGCCGTTGTGTCGGGATTTCGCGACACCCCAAATGGCAGCGCTGCATCATTCGAATTTTGAATGATCGCCATGGGGACATTTAATTTCCAAATAGCCAGTTGGGCGGGTACGCATGGCCCCGGTAGGAGGCCGGCTATGCGCAGACCCTTGTCCAAACGCAATGTCCTGATCATCATGGCGGGAACCATTCTCATGTCCATCGTATCGCAAGGCCTCCCGGCGAAAGCCATGCCGTCCCCGCTCATTGATTCCGCCGCACGCGGCGACCTGCCTGCCGTGCAGGCCGCCCTTGCCGCCGGCGCCTCGCTGGAGGAGCGGGACGACAACCGCCGCACCGCCCTGCTAGCGGCCGTCCAGAGCAATCATGTCGCGGTGGCCCGCCACCTCATCGAAGCCGGCGCCGACGTCAACGCCAAGGATGCCATCGAGGACAGCCCCTATCTGCTTGCCGGCGCACGCGGCTATCTCGACATCCTGCGGCTGACGCTTGCGCATGGGGCCGACCTCAAGAGCACCAATCGCTATGGCGGCACCGCCCTGATCCCAGCCTCCGAACGGGGGCATGTCGAGACGGCGCGGGTTTTGATCGAAGCGGGCGTGAACGTCGACCACGTCAACCGGCTCGGTTGGACCGCCCTGCTGGAAGCCATCATTCTCAGCGACGGTGGACCGCGCCATGTCGAGATCGTCAGGCTTCTCATCGCCGCGGGCGCCAACGTCAATCTCGCCGACCAGGACGGCATCACGCCGCTTCAGCATGCCAGGCAGCGGCGCTATCGCGAGATCGCCGCCTTGCTCGACGCCGCCGGCGCGCATTGAACGGGCCCCCGATCGATCATGCCTCCAACGACCCCGCAATCCCCTGCCCCGTCTTCCCCCTTGGTGCTGCTGTCCCTGGTGGTGCTGATCGGGCTCAATCTGCGCCCCTTCCTGACCGGCCCCGGTCCCCTGATCGCACGCATCGAGGCCGATACGGGCCTAAGCTATGGCGGCATCGCCATGCTGACGCTGCTGCCCATGCTGCTGATGGGGCTCGGTGCCTTTCTGGTGCCCGGCCTGCAGGCCAGGATCGGTACCAGACGGGGCATGCTGGGGGCGCTCATCCTTCTGCTTCTGGGATCGCTGCTCCGGCTCTGGTCTCCGGACGGGCTTTCTCTGATCCTGACGGCGGCCCTGTGCGGTGCGGGCGTCGCCTTCATCCAGGCCGCCTTCCCAGGCATCATCAAGCAGGGTTTCCCGCACCAGGTGGCCGCCGTGACCGGCCTGTACTCGGCCATGATCATGGGCGGCGGCGCCGTAGGCGCCCAGCTGACGCCCATCCTCGCCCATGGCGGCCAGGACTGGCGGGCTGCCCTGGCCTGGCTGGCGCTGCCGACGGCGGCCGCCCTGCTTCTGGCCTGGCGCGTGCTGGCGGATGGCAGGACGGCCCGCCCCGACAAGGCCCTGGTGTCGCGCCTGCTCCATCGTCCGCGCAGCTGGCAATTGATGGCCTGCTTCGGCCTGGTCAATGGCGGCTATTCCTCCATGGTCGCCTGGCTCGCCCCCTACATGCAGGGGCGTGGCTGGGGCGTGGCCCAAAGCGGCAGCCTCGTCGCCATCATGGCGGTGGCGCAGGCCGTGGCCGCTCTGGTCCTGCCGATCCTGGCCTCGCGCAGCCGCGACCGCCGTCCCTGGCTCTATCTCACCCTCGCCATGCAGGCGGCGGGCTTCTGCGGTCTTGCCTTTCTACCCGGCACTCTGCCCTTGCTCTGGATCGCGCTGGGCGGCGCGGGGCTCGGCGGCTGTTTCTCCCTTTCGCTGGTGACGGCGCTCGACCATCTGGAGCGTCCCGAGGAAGCCGGCGCCCTCGCGGCCCTGATGCAGGGCGGTGGCTTCCTGATCGCCGGCCTTGCTCCCCTGGCCATGGCCCTCCTGCAGAGCTGCAGCGGCAGCTTCGTCGAGGGCTGGGTGATGCATCTGGCTTGGGTAGCGATCGCCGCGCTCATCGCCACACGTTTCGATCCAGCGCGATACGCTGCCGCCATGGGGGCGGATGAAAGACTCGGGATCGGCACCGACCATCCATTGCGATCGACCGGCGGCTGAAGCCGCCCGACTGCGAAAAGGATGGCGGAAGCACCTGTTTTCCAGCGCGTCCTACACCTCGCTCCTCACTGGCCAAGACGCTCGGCATGCCAGGCGAGGTGGTCGTCCATGAAGGTGGAAATGAAATTGTAGGAGTGGTCGTAGCCCTCCTGCATGCGCAGGCTCAGCGCAATGCCGGCCTTGGCGCAGGCCTCTTCCAGCAGCCAGGGCCGCAGCCCTTCCTTGAGGAAGCCGTCCGCCGTGCCCTGGTCGACCAGGAAGGCTTCGAAACGGTGGCCGTCGGCGATCAGCGCGGTGGCGTCATAGGGACGCCAGGTCGCCTCGTCGGCGCCGAGATACTTCTCCAGCGCCGGCCTGGACCAGCCCGCCGTGCTCGGCTGCACGATCGGTGCGAAGGCCGAGCAGCTCTTGTAGCGCTGCGGATTCTTCAGCGCGATGGTGAGCGCGCCATGGCCGCCCATCGAATGGCCGAAGATCGACTGGCGCGCCATGTCGGCCGGGAAATGCTCGCCGATCAGGGCCGGCAGTTCCTGCGTCAGATAGGAATACATCCGGTAATTGCGGGCATAGGGCTCCTGCGTGGCATCGAGATAGAAGCCAGCCCCAGACCCGAACTGCCAATTGTCCTTCTCATCAGGCACGCTCTCGCCGCGCGGGCTGGTGTCGGGGCAGACCACGATCAGGCCGAGCTCGGCGGCAAGACGGCGATATTCGCCCTTGTCCATCACGTTCTGATGCGTGCAGGTCAGGCCCGACAGATACCAGAGCACGGGACAGAGACGTTCCGCGGCCTGGGGCGGCACGAAGACCGCGAAGGTCATCTCGCAATCGCAGCTCGACGAGGCATGGGAATAGACGCCCTGGGTCCCGCCATGCGATCGCGAGGTGGAGATGGTTTTCATCAGCTAGCCTTTCGCTCAGAATCGCGCCGACCATAGCCACCTCCGCCCTTCCCCGTCGAGTTTCGAGCCGGCTTCAGCCCCGCGCAAAATGCCGCGGCGTTTGCCGGCAGGACTTTCCGCTCTGATTCATCATCAATAAAAACGTTTTTATTTTTGTTGAAAACGTTTTTATTCGCCGCTACAACCATCGCAGCAATGGTCAGACCAGGAGGGGAGATGGCCGGCACGAAATCGGGAACGCCGCGTCCCTCGCCGCCCACCATCAAGACGCTGGCGGACAAAACGGGCTATTCCATCGCCACGATCTCCAAGGCCCTGCGCGGCCATGCCGTCGTCGCACCGGAGACGCGCGATGCCATTTTCAGGGCTGCGCAAGAGATCGGCTACCAGGCCAATACGCGTGGCATGGCGCTGCGCACCGGCAAGACCTACCAGGCTGCCGTGCTGATGCCGGTGACCGCGGCCCCCAACTATGAATGGGACGGGGTCGAATACACCCAGATCCTCAGCGGCATCAGCCAGGCCCTCGAAGGGAGCGAGTACCGTATCTCCGTGCATGTCATCCGCGATGCCGCCGATGGCTGCGAGACCGCCCGCCGCATCGTCGAGCAGGGCCTCGCCGATGGCCTGATCTTCTCCGGCATTCTCGCCGACGACCCCCGTATCGACCTCCTGGTCGCCCAGGACTTTCCCTTCGTTTCACTCGGACGCTGCCGCGGGGACCTCGACTACGCCTATGTCGACATCGACAATGAGTGGGCCGCCCATGCCGCGACCGCCAGGCTGATCGCCGGTGGACATCGGCGCATCGCCCTGGTCAACCCACAGCGACGCCTGTCCTACGCCATGGACAGGATCGACGGCTTTTCGCGCGCCTTCGCCGAAGCCGGCCTGATCGCTTCGAGCGATCTGGTCGTCGAAGGCGATCTTTCGACGGCATTCGGCCACAAGGCGGCGGTCGAATTGCTCGGCCAGGCCGAGCCGCCGACCGCCTTCGTCTGCGTCAACGAATCCACCACGCTCGGCGTGCTCTCGGGCCTTGCCGGGCTCGGACGCCGGGTCGGCACCGATATCGACGTCATCGCCTATGACGACATCAATGTCAGCGCCTATTTCACGCCGCCCGTGACCACCTTCTACCAGCCCATCGAAATCTGCGGACGACTGCTCGGCCAGTACCTGCTTGAGCGCATGGCCGGTACCGCTCCCCTCGCCCTGAAACAGACTTTCAGACCCGAGCTGGTGGTCCGCCAGCCCGACGATCTCGGCAGCCGCAAGAGCTGACGCCAAACCAACAAAACCAATGGAGGAGGAAACCATGAAAAAACTGCACGCGATCGCGGCCGCCCTGCTGTTGTCTGTCGTCGCCGGCGGCGCGCAAGCTGCCGATCTTGGCGGCAAGCTCCTGAAGGTCGGTTCCGACACCACGTCGCCACCGATGGAAAGCGTCGACCCCGCCACCAACCAGATCGTCGGCTTCGACGTCGACGTGGTCAACGCGATCTGCGCCAAGATCAACTGCAAGGCTGAGTTCGTGACCACCGGCTGGGACGGCATCTTCGCCGCCCTCGACCAGGGCAGCTTCGACCTCGTCGCCTCGGGCGTGTCGATCACCGACGAGCGCAAGAAGGCGATGGATTTCTCCGATCCCTATATCGTCAACAGCCAGGCCATCCTGGTGCGCGTGGCCGACCAGGACATCTCGCTCGATGGCTTCAAGGGCCAGGCCAAGAAGCTCTCGGCCCAGGCCAACACCACCGATGCCCAGGTCGCCGAGAAGATCGTCGGCAAGGACAATGTCATGGCCTATGACAGCTTCAGCGCTTCCGTCATCGCCCTCAAGAACAAGGATGTCGACGGCGTCGTCATCAACGGCGCCAATGGCCCGGCCTATGACCGCGAATTCGCCGGAGAGCTCGTGGTCGGCATCAAGGGCCTGGAATCCGATCCGCTCGGCCTCGTCTTCCGAAAGGGCGACGACAATGTCGCGGCCTTCAACGAAGGCATTCGGCAGATCAAGGCCGATGGCACGCTGGACAAGCTGATCGCCAAATATTGGGGCGCCAAGTAGGGGGCAGGTCTTCGGACCCGCCTGGAACCTCGACACCCACTGAATGGAAGAAGGCGGGTCTGAAGACCCGCCCCCCATGTCGAAACCCGCGATCGCCCCGGTGGGGAGGACCGAATGGACTATCTCAGACGTATCCGCCCCAGCAATCTGATCATTCTGACGGCCCTGCCCTTCATCATCTATCTCTTCGCCTCCTCGCGCGACTATCAGCGTTCGCTGCGCGCCATTCTCGGGGTTGAGAACGGTTCTTCCGCCTTCGTGCCCGGCTTCGCGGCCCTGGCCATCGCCTTCACGGCCGGGCTTGCCGTGCTGTTCTTCTCGCGGCCCCATGCCTACAGGCCCCGCCTGGCGCTCGTCGCCGCCGGCATTAATCTCGCGGCTGCCCTGGCTATCCTCACGGGCGGCTTCGCCCACCCCTACCTCGCCTCGGCCCTTGCCAATGCCGTCGATCCCTTCACCACGGCGCTGGTGGTGAAGGGCGTGACGCCCCGTCAGCTCACCCCGGCCGCCGATCTGATGCTGGGCAATGCCGAAGCCTGGCTCCTGCCTGCCTATCTCGGCCTGACCGTGCTGGGCCTCGGCCTCTTCTTTGCCGGCGGGCGCCTGAGCGAAACACAGGAGACGAAGCTGCGGCGTGCCGGGCGCTGGATCCTCGTCACCGTCAACGGCATCGGCGCCGTCGGCCTGTTCTTCTTTGCGCATGTCGCCTTTGCCGCCGGCGTTGCCACCACCATCCGCGCCGCCGTCGCCGCCTATCTGCTGGCCGCCATGCTCGGCCTCGTCTGGGTCGGCCTCCTGCAATTGCGCTACAGCGAACGCGCCAGCCTGATCTTCGTGGCCCTTACCCTGGCGCTTGCGGTGGCGGCGGGCTGGTTCCTGATGCAGCCGCGCGACAGCTACGTCCTGGCCGGCACGCTCGAGGGCAAGGTCGCGGTGATCGGCAACACCCCGTCCAGCCTGATCGCCTCGGTGCGCGAGGGCGACTTCCCTGGTGGGCCCAATGCGCCGGTGCCGCTGCGCAGTTTCGCTGGCGCGCCCGAAGCGCTGGCCGCGATCGCCAGGAAACAAGACGTCTCGGGCGCTCTCATCCCCGCTTCCGCTTCGCCTGCCGGCCTGCCGGTGCTCTGGCAGACCGAGCTCCTGAACGACCGCGACCGCTCGGCCGGCATCACCTTCGCGGTGCTCGCCATCATCCTCGGCCTGCTCACCTTCGGCGGCCATCTCAATTTCCGCCATCCGCTAGCCATCGGCTCGGAATTCATCGTCGACACCATCCGCGGCATCCCGATGCTGGTGATCGTGCTCTATATCGGCCTGCCGCTCAGCGGCGCGCTCAAGGATGCCACGCAGGGCGCCCTCGACCCGCCCAACCTCTTACGCGGCATCGTCGCCATGGCCTTCGCCTATTCGGCCTACCTGGCGGAAATCTTCCGCTCAGGCATCAACGCCATCCCGATGGGGCAGATCGAAGCGGCCCGCAGCATCGGCCTGTCGCGCTGGAAGACGGCGCGGCTGGTGGTGCTGCCGCAAGCCTTCCGCATCATCATTCCCCCGCTCGGCAACGAGCTGATCGCCATCCTCAAGGACACCTCGCTGCTGTCCATCCTGTCGATCCGCGACATCACCCAGCGCATGCGCGAGTTCCAGTCGGCGAGCTTCCTGCCCTTCGCGCCCTACAACTCCGCCGCCATCTTCTACATCGTCCTGACCCTCGCCGCGGCGAGCCTGGTCAACACCATCGAGAGAAAATATGACATCAAGCATCGCTGAGAGCCGCAAGGCCCTCGAAGCCCGCGCCCGTAGCCTGGCCTTTCCCAAGGGCTTCGTCTTCGGCGCCGCCACGGCCGCCTACCAGATCGAGGGCGCCCATGATCTCGACGGCAAGGGCGAAAGCATCTGGGACCGTTTCTGCCACAAGCCCGGCGTGATCACCGATGCCAGCAGCGGCGACATCGCTTGCGACCACTATCATCTATGGCGCGACGACATCATGGTGATGAAGCGGCTCGGCCTCGACGCCTATCGTTTCTCCATCGCCTGGACGCGCATCCTGTCCGAGGGCACGGGCACGCCGAACGCCAAGGGTCTCGCCTTCTACGACAGGCTGGTCGACGGCCTGCTGGAAGCCGGGATCGAGCCCTATCTCACCCTCTATCACTGGGATCTGCCGCAAGTGCTGCAGGATCGCGGCGGCTGGTACAACCGCGATACCGCCGAGCATTTCGCCGCCTATGCCTCGGTGATCGCCCGCGCCTTCGGCGACCGTGTCAAGCAATGGACCACGCTGAACGAGCCCTGGACCTTCTGCTGGTCGGGCCATGCCACCGGCGAAGATGCGCCCGGGCTTCATGACGGTGCCAAGGGCGGTGTCGCCGCCAGCCATCACGCGCTGCTCGGCCACGGCCTCGCCGTGCCGGCGGTGCGGGCCGAGGTGCCCGATGCCTCGGTCGGCATCGTCTTCGATCTCAACGTGGTCGAACCGGCCAGCGACGACCCGCGCGATGTCGCCGCTGCCCGGCGCTTCGACGGCGCCCAGAATCGCTGGTTCCTCGACGCCGTGTTCAAGGGAAGCTACCCCCAGGACATGCTGGCGCTCTATGGCCCGCTGCTGCCCAAAATCCGGGAAAGCGACAATGCGGTCATCGCCGCGCCGGTCGACTATCTCGGCGTCAACATCTATCGCCGTTCGGTCATTGCCGAGGGCGATGAACTCTCCCCGCTCGACTACCGGCGCGTGCGGCCCGAAGGCATCTATTCCGCCGTCGACTACGAGATCTGGCCGCGCTGCATCTATGACGTCCTCAATTACGTTCACGCCAACTACCAGCCGAAGCGGATCCTGATCTCCGAAAGCGGCGTGGCGACGGCACCCGAGACCGTGACCGCCGACGGCCGCGTCTGGGACGACCAGCGTGCGCTCTATTATGTCGACCATCTCGAACAGGTGGCCAAGGCCGCGGCCGAAGGCGTGCCGGTCGAGGGCTATTTCGCCTGGACGCTGATGGACAATTTCGAATGGGCCTATGGCTACACCACGCCCTTCGGCATCACCCATGTCGATCTGGCAACCCAGCAGCGGCGGATCAAATATTCCGGGGAGGTCTATGCGCAGATCGCCAATGAGGCACGAAGCGCTGCAAAGCCGGTGTGGAATACTGCCCGTGCTTAAGAATGGTCGGATTCGTGCGTCTCGACTTCGCCGAATGAGGCGCGACCAGCCTTCTCCCCTTGCGGGTGTCGTCAACTCTCTTGAGTTGACTAGAGGTGGCCCGAAGGGACGGATGAGGGGTGATGCACAATATCTGCCGGGCAATCGCCGACATCCCTCATCCGACCTCGCTACGCTCGGCCACCTTCTCCCGCAAGGGGAGAAGGCTGGTCGCGCTCTTTCCTGAAATCGCTCGATGCGAAACGCAAAAGACACACCAGAACGAGCATCGACACCCGGCACGGTGCTGATCACCGGCGCCTCGCGAGGCCTCGGCCTGGCCCTGGCCCGGCACTATGCCGGGGCGGGCTGGCGGGTGATCGCCTGCATCCGCGCCGACACGCTGCCCCCCAATGAAGACAGGCTCGAATGGCGCCGTCTCGATGTCGCCAGCCCGGCCTCGATCAAGGAACTTGCTGTCGGCCTCGCCGGCACCCCACTCGACCTTTTGATCAACAACGCCGCCATCCGCGGCGACACAGGCGGCCTGCCCACTCTCGATGCGGACGACTTCATCGAGGTGATGCGCATCAACGCCCTCGCCCCGCTGCTTATGACGCGGGCACTGCTGCCCAATCTGCGCATCGGACGCGGCAAGATCATCGCCAATATTTCGAGCCGCGCCGGTTCGATCGCCGAAGGCATGATCGGCGACGACGATGGCGACTATGCCTATCGCTGCTCCAAGGCAGCACTCAACATGGCAAGCGCCAAGCTCGCGCTCGACCTCAGGGCCGACGGGATCACCGTGCTGGCCCTCCATCCGGGTTGGGTGCGGACCGATATGGGCGGCACGGGGGCCGAAGTCCCTGTGTCGGACAGCGTGGCGGCCCTGCACGGCCTGATCGCGCGGGCCGCATTGGCCGACAGCGGCAGTTTCCGCGCTTTCGACGGAAAAAGCATCGCCTGGTAGGCCGGCGAGCCGCCTTTCATCGGATGAACCACGTCGCCGGGACGCCGGCGGGCGTGTAATCACTTGCATAGCGGAGCAGAACGGCCTGATATCGACGGCAGTCCACCGCCGCCTTTATGAAACAGCGCAACCTGGCCGGACGATCATCTCGCTGGGATGCCGATGGAAGTCTTCAACTATCCTGCCTGGAACCTGATCGCCTTCGAGCGCGGCTCCGCCATCCCCCTCTATCAGCAGCTCTTCGCCCAATTGCGCGGATTGATCGTCGACGGGCGGATTCCCCGCGGGGCTCGGTTGCCGCCGAGTCGCATGCTGTCGGACGAACTCGCCATCTCCCGCAACACCGTGGTGCTGGCCTATGAGAAGCTGGCGACGGAAGGTTATCTGCAAAAACGGATCGGCTCCGGCACTTTCGTCGAGCGGATCTTCCCGGAAGACCACCTGCCGCGCCCGGCAGTTGTCGTTTCCGATGGCAAGCGACGGCCGGCCCGCCCCTCCGCCCATGCCGAGGCCCTGCTGGCTCTCGACGTGCCGCCCGAGCGCATCGAGCGGTTCGGTCTCAGCCCCGGCATTCCCGCCCTCAACGAATTTCCCTACGAGGTTTTCGCGCGCCTGGCCGGCCAGCACTGGCGCGCCCATGCCGCTTCCCACACTGGCTACGACTATGCCCGGGCCACCCTCCCGCTCGGACGACAGATCGCCGCCTATCTGGAGGAGACGCGCGGCATCGTCTGCCGCCCCGAGCAGGTCATCATCTTCTCCAGCACGGTGCAGGCCGCCGCCATGGCCGCCCATGTGCTGCTGAACCAGGGCGACCGCGTGCTGCTGGAGGATCCTGGCCATGTCACCCAGCTGGCGACCCTCACGGCCTGTGGCCTCGAGGTCGAGCCTGTTCCCGTCGATGATGACGGTTTCGACATCACGGCCCATGACCACACCGGATCGCCGGCACGCCTTGCCATCGTCTCGGCCGTCGAACAATTCCCCTTCGGCTGCACCATGTCCGCGCCGCGCCGCCATGCCCTGCTTGACTGGGCCGTAGCGGAGGATGGCTGGATCCTGGAGGATGATTTCAACAGCGAGATCCGCTGGTCGGGTGTGCCGATCCCCCCGCTCTATGCCGGCAATTCGGGGCGCGTCATCTATACCAGCTCCTTCAACCGGGTGCTGGCGCCGGGCCTGAGGCTCGCCTATCTGGTCGCTCCGCCCGAACTGATCGAGGCCTTCAAGCTCGCCCAGCGCATCTTCTCCTTCTACGCGCCCCTGCCGGACCAGGCCCTGGTCGCCGAATTCATGCGTTCGGGTCACCTCGCCTCGCATCTCAGGCGCATGCGGGCGATCTATCGCGAAAGAGCGGGAACGCTGGCGGACTGCCTGCGCAGCCATCTCGGCGGCGATTTCATCGTCCCCGACGTCAGGGCCGGACTCCACCTGACTATTCGGTCTCATGGGGCGATCGACGACCGCGCCGTTTCGAGGCGGCTGCTCGATCATGAGATGGATTGCCCGCCCCTCTCGCGCTATTGCCGCGGTGCACTGCAGCGGCATGGCTTCGTGCTCGGCTTCGGCAACAATCCGGTCAAGCGCATCCGCCGCTATGCGGAAATCCTGGCCCGCACCATCGAAGAGCTCGCCTGACCCTTCGCCCCCGCGGCGAAATTGGACTGTATCACCACCGGAAATTGGCTCTTGGGTGCGGCCGGCAAGTCGCCCAATCTCGTGCGAACACCACCGCGCTATAGCGTTTTGCGATTTGAAGGCGTCACCGAGAATCGCAAAGACGCGTCCAACCAAAGAGCTAGAGCAAATAAGCGTTCGCACTTGAACGCGTTTTGCTCTGGAGCACGGGAAATTCCATGGGGAATCAAGAACAAGTCGTGCTTCGCGCGACGGGTATTCGCAAGAGTTTCGGGACCCTGGAGGTGCTGAGCGGCGTCGATCTCACCGCCCGTACCCATGACGTCATCTCGATGATCGGTGCCTCCGGCTCAGGCAAGAGCACCTTCCTGCGCTGCATGAACCTCCTGGAGATTCCGAGCGCCGGCGCCATCGCCGTGGAAGGCGAGGAGATCACCCTCGACCGTCGCGGCGACCGTACCAAGCTCAATGCCAGGCAGATCAACCGCCTGCGCAGCCGCATGGGCATGGTGTTCCAGAACTTCAATCTGTGGAGCCAGCTCACCGTGCTGGAGAACGTCACCATCGCGCCGATCAAGGTGCTCGGCCTGTCCAAGCGCGAGGCGCTGGAGCGGGGCGAGGCCTATCTCACCAAGGTCGGCCTGTGGGAGAAGCGCGGGCATTATCCGGCCCATATTTCCGGCGGCCAGCAGCAGCGTGTCGCCATCGCGCGGGCCCTCGCCATGGAACCAAGGCTGATGCTGTTCGACGAGCCGACCTCGGCCCTCGATCCCGAACTGGTCGGCGAGGTGCTCGGCGTCATGCGTACCTTGGCCGAGGAAGGCCGCACCATGATCGTGGTCACCCACGAAATGGCCTTCGCCCGCGAGATCTCGGCAGAGGTCGTCTTTCTGCACAAGGGCGTGATCGAGGAGCGCGGCCCACCGGCCGAGGTGTTCGGCGCCCCGAAATCCGAGCGCTGCCGCGCCTTTCTGCAGCGCGTGCTCTGACGGGACATCCAGAACTTCGAGAACAATGGAGGGGAATTCCATGAAGAAGATCACCGTGCTCATGGCTGCCGGCGCCCTTGCCTGCCTGGCGACCATGGCCCAGGCCCGCGAGCTCAGGGTCGGCAGCGAATGCACCTATCCGCCTTTCAACTTCAAGGATGCCAGCGGCACGCTGCAGGGTTTCGACGTCGACGTCGCCCGGGAAGTGGGCAAGCGCATCGGCGCCGATATCAGTTTCGTCTGCCAGCCCTTCGACTCGCTGATCCCGGCGCTGATGGCCGGCAAGTTCGACCTCTTGGCCGCCAGCATGTCGATCACCGCCGAGCGCAAGAAGAGCATCGAGTTCAGCCTGCCCTACCGTTCCTCCACCGCCCGCTTCATCGCGGCCAAGGGCACCGACCTCGCGCCGCTCACGGCCGACGGCAAGGCCAATCCGGACGGAATCAAGGGCAAGGCGATCGCCATCCAGCGCTCGTCGACCTATGAGAAATACATGCGCGAGAAGTTCCCCGATGCGGACATCGTGCTCTACGACACCGTCGACAACATGCTGCTGGATCTCACGTCCAAGCGCGTCGATCTCGTCTTCGCCGGGCCGATCAAGCTGGCCCAGGACTTCCTCGATAAGCCGCGCGGCAAGGACTATGCCTTTGTCGGCCCCGAGATCAACGACGTCGAGTTCTTCGGCCCCGGCGTCGGCATCGGCCTGAGGAAGGACGATCCCAAGCTGCGCGACGAGGTCGACGGCGCCCTGAAGGCAATGTTCGCCGACGGCGCCTTCAAGGCCATCAACGACAAATACTGGTCGTTCAGCGTGCTGCCGGCCGCAACCCAGTAAGCGCGATCCGAGCAGCCGATACCGGGGGCGACCGAGGCGCCTCCGGTTCGTCCCGCTCTCTTCCAATCCCGCCGCCGGAGCGTGTTGGCCATGGATTTCTTCTTGGGCTGGGGGACGCAGATCGCCTTCGGCTTGCTGGTGACCATCGAGGTCGCCGTGCTCTCGCTGCTGCTCGGCTTCGTCTGGGCCATGCTGGGGGCGCTCGCGCAATTGTCCTCGAACGCCTTCCTGCGCGGCCTGGGCCGGAGTTTTGCCGTGGTCGTGCGCGGCACGCCCGAACTCCTGATCATCCTCATCGTCTATTTCGGCGGCACCGTCGCGCTCACCGCCCTGATGAAGGCGATCCGCCCCGATGCCGCCTATGTCGAGATTCCGGCGTTGCCGGCCGGCGTCTTCGCGCTCAGCCTGGTCTTCGGCGGCTATGCCTCCGAGGTGCTGCGCGGCGCCTTCCTGGCTCTCCCGAAAGGCGAGGTCGAAGCCGCCCAGGCCTTCGGCATGTCGTCCCTGACCAGCTTCATCCATATCCGCCTGCCCCTGATGTGGCGCTACGCCCTGCCGGGCCTCGGCAACAACTGGATCTCCCTGATCAAGGACACCTCGCTGATCTCGATCGTCGGCCTGGAGGAGATCATGCGCGTCAGCTCCATGGCGACCTCCGTGGCCGGAGACCCCTTCCGTTTCTACGTCATCGCCGCCTTCGCCTATCTCATTCTGACCATCGTCAACACTTCGGCGGTGGACGCCCTCGAGCGCTGGGCCGCGCGCGGCGAAAGGAAGCTCGCGCAATGAATCTCGATCTCATGCTCGAAAGCCTGCCGGCCCTGCTCAAGGGCACGGCGATCACGCTGCAGCTCCTGGCCGCTTCCCTGGTCTGCGGCATGCTCATCGCCGTTCCGGTGGCAATCCTGCGCATCAACGGCAATGGCGTGGTGCGCCTGATCCTGCATTGCTACATCTATTTCTTCCGTGGCACGCCGCTGCTGGTCCAGATCTTCCTGGTCTATTACGGCCTTGCCCAGTTCGAGGTGGTACGCGACAGCGCCCTCTGGCCCTATCTGCGCCAAGCCTCTGTCTGCGCCATCCTTACCTTCAGCCTGAACACCGCGGCCTATACCGCCTATATCCTGCGCGGCGCGATCCAGGCCGTGCCGGCCGGCGAGATCGAAGCGGCCCGGGCCTGCGGCATGTCGACCACCCTTGCCTATCGCACCATCATCCTGCCGCACGCCTTCCGCCTGGCTTTGCCGGCCTATGGCAACGAAGTCGTCAGCATGCTGAAGTCGACCTCCCTCGCCAGCACGATCACCGTGATGGAGCTCACCGGCGTCGCCAACACCATCGTGGCGCGCACCTTCGCGCCCTATGAGCTCTTCATCACCGCTGCGCTGATCTATCTCGCCATCACCTATGTCCTCACCTCAGGCCTGCGTGCGCTCGAGCACCGGCTGAGCCGGCACAGGCGCCCCCTCGTCCAGTCGCGTACCAACCTTTCCGAAAGCTCCCATGCAACGACCTGACCTCGAATCCTTCGCCGGCTTCGCCGATTCCCTCGCCGATGCCAGCGGCGCCATCATCCGCGAGGCCCTGGCCAATCAGCGCGATTTCCTCACCAAGGATGACGCCAGCCCGGTCACCGAGATCGACCGGCGGGTGGAGGCCCGGCTGCGCGAAGAGATCGCGCAGCACTATCCGGGGCACGGCATTCTCGGCGAGGAATTCGAATCGGCCGGCCTCGATGCCGAATGGGTCTGGGTGATCGACCCCATCGACGGCACCAAGGCCTTCATCACCGGCATCCCCACCTTCGGCACTTTGGTCGCCCTCGCTCATCGCGGCGTGCCGGTGCTCGGCGTGATCGACAATCCCGTCACGCGCGAGCGCTGGATCGGCGCCGACGGCGTTCCCAGTACGCTGAACGGCAAGCCGATCCGAACACGCGCCTGCACCGAACTGACAAACGCCATCCTCGCAAACGGCAATCCCGAGCCTTTCGACGCCGCCGAACGGGCCGCCTTCCAGGACCTGCGCAGCCAGACCCGCTGGTGCGTCTATGGCGGCGGCTGCCATGCCTATGGCCGCGTCGCCGACGGCGCGCTCGACATCAGCACCGATGGCGGCCTCGACGCCTTCGATTATTGCGCGCTGGCGCCCATCGTCCGCAACGCCGGCGGGGCCATCAGCACCTGGCAGGGCGAGGAACTGACCATCCGCTCCGGCCGCCAGGCCATCGCCGCCAGCGCCACGCCCGCCCTGCACGAACAGGTGCTCGCCTGCCTGGCCACGCAGGCGCCCGTCCAGCGCGCTAGCCGCTGACGCTGGCGGAAAGGATCTGACCATGACCACAACCACTTGGGACATCGAAGCCGTCCGGTCTACTTTCCCGGCGCTTTCGCTTCGCGACGACGGCAAGCCGCGCATCTATCTCGACGCGCCCGGCGGGTCGCAGGTTCCCCGCCGCGTCGTCGACGCGATGACGCGGGTGCTTGTCGACAGCTGCGCCAATGAAGGCGGCGCCTTCCGGACGTCGCAGGACAGCGACCGCATCCTCGCCGAGGCGTATCAGGCTGCCGGGGCTTTCCTGGGCGCCGCCGCGGACGAGATCGTGTTCGGGCTCAACAGCACCTCGCTGCTCTTCCACTTCTCGCGCATGGTGGCGCGCGACTGGCGGGCCGGCGACGAGATCGTCCTCACGCGCATGGACCATGACGGCAATGTCGGCCCCTGGCTGATCGCCGCCGAGGAGCGCGGCGTCACCGTCCGCTGGCTCGATTTCGACCCCGAGACCTTCGAATATCGCTACGAAGCACTCGACCGGCTGATCGGGCCGCGTACCCGGCTGGTGGCCTGCAACCATGCCAGCAACATGTTCGGCACCATCAACGACGTCGCCCGCATCGTGGCTGCCGGCAAGGCGGTCGGCGCGGTGACCATGGTGGACGCCGTACAGTCCGCCCCGCACATCCCGGTCGACGTCAAGGCGATCGGCTGCGACCTCCTCGCCTGCTCGGCCTACAAGTTCTTCGGCCCCCATGCCGGCCTGCTCTATATCAGCGCCGAGCTGCGCGACCGCCTGGTCCCCCTCAAGGTCCGCCCCGCCTCCAGCGATATGCCCTGGCGCCTCGCGCCGGGCACGGCCTCCTTCGAGACTCTGGCCGGCACGCAGGCCGCCATCGAGCACATGGCCTGGCTTGGCGAGGCCTTTGGCGGCGTGGGAACGAGCCAGCCACTTCGGGCCCGGATCGTGGCCGGCCTGCAGGCCGCCACGGCCTATGAAGCCGGTCTGATGGACCGGTTCCTCGCCGGCCTCGCTGATATCGATGGGCTCAAGCTCTTCGGCATCGCCAGCCGCAACCGGCTCGATGCCCGCGTGCCGACCTTCAGCTTCCGCCTGGAAGGCCGGACACCGCAGGCGACCATGGAGCACCTGGCTGCCCACAACATCTTCGGCTGGGCCGGCGATTTCTACGCCCATGAAGCGTCTGGCGCGCTCGGCCTGCGCGAGACCGGCGGCGTCGCCCGCCTCGGCCTGTCGCACTACACCAGCATGGCCGAAATCGACGCCACTCTCGAAGCGCTCGCCCGCTTCGCGGCCAAATCCTGAGCGGGAGGAAGCAGCGATGAAATATGCCCGCATGGTGATCGAGAAGGAGGCTCCGGAGGAATATGGCTATGACCGTATCCGCTACAACCTCTCCGAAAGCTCGGTCCGCGACAGGAAACTCTCCGATTTCGGCCTCTCGGTTCCCGATCTCACACTGTTCTATGGCGAGCATCGCGGCGAGGAGCGCCTGCGCCGCATGATCGCTTCGCAGGCCGAAGGGCTCTCGCCCAACGACGTGCTCGTCACCGCGGGCGCAGCCGGCGCCCTCTTCATCATCGCGACCACGCTGCTATCGCCGAGCGACCATCTGGTGGTGGTCAGGCCCAATTACGCCACCAATATCGAGACACCGCGCGCCATCGGCTGCGCCATCACCTATGTCGACCTCGATTTCGACAAGGGCTTCGCACTCGACCTCGCCAAGGTGGCGCAGGCCATCAGGCCGCAGACCCGCTATGTCAGCGTGACCTGCCCGCACAATCCGACCGGCACCATGCTGAGCCGCGCCGATCTCGATGGGCTGATCGCCCTGGTTGAACGGGCGGGCTGCAAACTGCTGGTCGACGAGACCTATGGCGACCTCAGCCATGGCGGGATCCTGCCGATGGCGGCCTCGCTCAGCCCTAGCGTCATCAGCGTCTCCTCGCTTTCCAAGGCCTATGGCGTGCCAGGCATCCGCATTGGCTGGATGGTCACCCGCGATCCCCAGCTCTATGAGCGGTTCCTCGCCGCCAAGGAGCAGATCGGCATCTGCGGCAGCGTGGTGGACGAATGGGTCGCCGGCAGCGTGCTCGAGCAGCGTGGCCCTTTCCTGAAGGAGCAGGCCAAGCTGATCGCCGAACGCCTTGCCATCATGCGCGACTGGATCGCCGGCGATCCCAAGCTCGAATGGGTCGAGCCCAAGGGCGGCGTGGTCTGCTTCCCGCGCTTTCGCCATCAGGCCGGCTTCGACTTCGACGCCTTCTACAGGGATCTGCTGGAAAGCTTCGGCACCTATGTCGGTCCCGGCCACTGGTTCGAGATGCCGCGCAACCATCTGCGCATCGGCTTTGCCTATCCGCTCGAGGACGAGCTGAAACAGGGCCTGGCGCAGATTTCGGCGGCCATCCGCAAGCACGGCGCCTGAACGGGGCGAAGATGGCGAAACTCAAGGCCAGGGATCAGAAGGCTCTGACGAGCGGCACCCCGCTTCGGCAGGTCGCCGCCCTGCCCTTTCGCCGGCGCAAGGGTGGTGGCATCGAGGTGCTGGTGCTCACCTCGCGCCAGACGCGCCGCTTCATCATTCCCAAAGGCTGGGCCGAAGGTCCCAAGACCTGGAAATGGGCCGAGCGGGAGGCTCTGGAGGAAGCCGGCATCCTCGGCAAGATCAAGCGCAAGCCGATCGGCCAGTATCGCTACTGGAAGCGCTTCAAGAGCCATTTCGGCATGGTGGAGGTGGATGTCTATCCGCTCAAGGTCGAGAACGAACTCGACAGCTGGCCCGAGGAAACCCAGCGCCTGCGAAGATGGCTGTCTGCCGAGGAAGCCGCCCTGTTGATCGACGAGCCGCAGCTCGTCTCGCTCATCCGTAAATTCGCACGCTGAGAGGGTTGCGTTGGTCCATTCTGACTTTGCGCCCATGCAAAGCTGAATTGCCAAACCGCACACCTTGGCAACCATGAGAGCGTCTCGCAATTGGCGGGAAACCACAAAAAGTCACAAGGGCACGTCGAAAAAATAGTTGGAGCAAAGCGCAGTTACACCTGAACACGCTTTGCTCCAACCGATGGAAGTCTGCCTGACGATAATACTTTAATGGGCGGATCTCAGGATCCGCCCACCGAAAGCCTATGCGGCCGCCTTGGTGATGGCGTCGATCACCTCGTCCACGGCGGTCTCGACATTGGCACGATCGTCGGCCTCGGCCATGACGCGGATGACCGGTTCGGTGCCGGAGGGACGGATGACCAGGCGACCGCCATCGCCGAGCTGTTTGCGCGCACCCTCGATCACGGCAGCAACCTTGGGGTCGTCCAGGACCTTGCGGCGGCGAATACGTACATTCTTGAGGATCTGCGGCAGCGGGTCGAAGCGGTGGCAGACCTCGCTGACCGGGCGATCGGCCTTCTTGAGCACCGCCAGCACCTGCAGGGCGGC
>NZ_LYXZ01000025.1 GCF_001676615.1 Labrys sp. WJW
GAGCCTGATCTGTGAATCAGACTCGATGCTGTAAGTTCTTGTTGTCGCATCTCTTTTGCCGAAAACCGGCACCCACTTTTCGGCGCGATGCTCTAGAACGATCAGCTACCTAAACCGTCGGATGGAAGTGCCGACCTTTGTCATGCCCGGGCTTGACCCGGGCATCCAGAACCTTGGCAACCAGGTCGGTGAGGTAAGACTGGATTGCCGGGTCAAGCCCGGCAATGACAAAGGTCGAGCCGCCATGGTGCAGGAAGGCGTTTGCCGATCTAGCGGCGCAGGTCCGGAGGGGTCGCTTCCTTGGTGAGTTCGGCGATCGCCTCGTCGAGCGGCAGCACCGACTGGGCCTGGGAGCCGAGGCGGCGGATCGAGACGGTGCGTTCCGCGCCTTCCTTCTTGCCGAGGGCGAAGATGACCGGGGTCTTGGCGAGCGAATGCTCGCGGACCTTGTAGTTGATCTTCTCGTTGCGCAGATCGATTTCGGCGCGCAGACCCGCAGCCCTGAGGGCCGCGACGACCTCCTGGGCATAATCGTCGGCATCCGAGGTGATCGTGCACACCATCACCTGCTCGGGCGCCAGCCAGAGCGGGAAATGCCCGGCATGGTTCTCGATCAGGATGCCGAGGAAACGCTCCATCGAACCGCAGATGGCACGATGGATCATCACCGGAGTCTTCTTCTCGCCGTCCGAATCCACGAAGAAGGCACCGAAGCGTTCCGGCAGATTAAAGTCGACCTGCGTGGTGCCGCACTGCCAGTCACGGCCGATGGCGTCCTTGAGGGTGTATTCGAACTTCGGCCCGTAGAAGGCGCCTTCGCCCGGATTGATGCCGGTCTTGATACGCCCGCCGGACTGCTCCTCGATCTGTTCGAGCACCCGCATCATCACCTCTTCGGCACGGTCCCAGAGCTCGTCGGAACCGACGCGCTTCTCCGGCCGGGTCGAGAGCTTGACCACGATCTCGTCGAAGCCGAAATCGGCATAGGTCGACAGGATGAGATCGTTGATCTTCAGGCATTCGGCCGCCATCTGCTCGTCGGTGCAGAAGATGTGGGCATCGTCCTGGGTGAAGCCGCGCACACGCATCAACCCGTGCAGGGCGCCCGAGGGCTCATAGCGATGCACGGCGCCGAACTCGGCCAGGCGCATCGGCAGGTCGCGATAGGACTTCAGGCCGTGCTTGAAGATCTGCAGGTGGCCCGGGCAGTTCATCGGCTTGATCGCGAAGATGCGGTCGTCATCCGTGTCCTCGCCGGCCGATTTGGCCATGAACATGTTCTCGCGGTACCAGCCCCAATGGCCGGAGATCTCCCACAGATGCTTGTCGAGCAGCTGCGGGGCATTGACCTCCTTGTAGTCGGCCTTCAGGCGCCGGCGCATATAGGCGATCAGCTCCTGGAAGATCGTCCAGCCCTTGCCGTGCCAGAACACCACGCCGGGGCCTTCCTCCTGGAAGTGGAACAGGTCCATCTCCCGGCCCAGGCGGCGATGGTCGCGCTTTTCGGCTTCCTCGATCTGCTTGAGATAGGCGTCCAGTTCCTCCTGGTTGCGCCAGGCGGTGGCGTAGATGCGGGTCAGCATCGGGTTGTTCGAGTCGCCGCGCCAATAGGCGCCGGCCACCTTCATCAGCTTGAAGGCGGTACCGATCTGGCCGGTCGAGACCATATGCGGGCCACGGCAGAGATCGAACCAGTTGTCCTGGTAATAGATCTTCAGGTCCTGGTCGGCGGGGATGGCTTCCACCAGCTCGACCTTGAACTTCTCGCCCTTGTCGGCGAACACCTGCTTGGCCTTGTCACGGCTCCAGATCTCGCGGGTGAAAGGGGCGTTGCGCGCGATGATCTCGCGCATCTTCGCCTCGATCTTCGGGAAGTCTTCCGAAGAGAAGGGCTCGGCTCGATGGAAATCGTAATAGAAGCCGTTCTCGATCACCGGGCCGATGGTGACCTGGGTATCGGGCCAGAGCGACTGCACGGCCTCAGCCATGACATGCGCGGCATCATGGCGGATCAGCTCCAGGGCTTCCGGGCTCTCGCGGGTGACGATCTCGATGCGGGCATCGCTGCCGATCTCCTCGGCGAGGTCGGTCAGGACCCCGTCGAGCTTCATGGCGATGGACTTCTTGGCGAGGGATTTGGAGATGCCCTCGGCAACCGCCTTGCCGGTCACGCCGGCCTCGTAGGAACGCTGATTGCCATCGGGAAAAGTCAAAACAGGCATAGTTTTCTCCAGGCTCACTCCTGCCAACCAAGCAGGTAAGCGATTTCAGGTGATAGAGGAGAGGCTACTGCCCCTCGTCGCAGGTAAAAGGCCGCCGGCGGCCATAGCGCCACGGTCTATACCAGCTGGTGTCGGCGGGCAATCGTTCCGGCACGGGATCGATGCCCGATCCACCCCAGGGATGGCAGCGGCAGATCCGGGCCAGGCCCATCCAGCCGCCTGCCCACAGGCCATGGCGTTCGATCGCCTCGTCGGCAAATTCCGAGCAGCTCGGAAAATAGCGGCATTGCCGCCCGATCAGGGCCGAAAGCGTGACCTGATAGGTGCGGATGAGGAGACGGGCGGCGGTGCGCGGCCAGGTCGTGGCGAGAGGCGACAGGTGCAAGGCCCTCCGGATGGGACCGGCGTCAAAGTTCGAGTGCGATGTCGGTCTGGAGGGTCTCGACGATCTCGATCATGCGCCGGACCTGGTCGAAGGCCGATTGCAGCCTTTCTTCGAGCTCGATGAGTTCGTTGAGTGAGGTGACGGTGAACTTGGTTCCGCGCAGGAATTCGCTGCGCTTGAGGGAAAGGCTGCGATCCGCCCAGATGGATTTATAGGCGAGCACCAGTTCATCAGGATACCCCTTGAACAAGGCGACAAGATCCTTGTCCGTCTCGATACGGCTATGAACTTCGAACTTCTTGCCGCCGATCAGCCCCGACTTGACGTTTCGCCGCAGGATCAGTTTCAACATGGGCGCCCCCGTCCTTACCTAGAGCAAAGCGCGTTCAAGCGTGAACGGCAATTGACTCAAACTTCTCGTTCCGGCGCGTCTTTGCGATTCTTGATGATGTCGCTAAATCACAAAACGCTCGAAACGAGATGCTCATTTCCGGAAAAACCGGCAAGTTCAAGGGCAGAATGGGGCTTTTCCGTTACAATGCGCAAGAGGCCGTGTGTTTCCTGGGATCGCTGGCTTCCAGCCTGCATCTTCCTCTCCAGCGGACAAAGCGTTCCCAAGAGCAGGCTGGAAGCCTGCGATCCCAGGAAACGCGCTGGAAGGACCAGCCTACTCCGCAGCCTTCGCCTCGATGCTGTCGAAAGCGGAGACCACTGCATCGAAAGTGAGCAAAGTGGAGGCGTGACGGGCCTTGAAGTCGCGCACCGGTTCCAGCACCGCAGCTTCGGCAAAACGGCCCTCGGGAGGCGGACCGTTTTCCTTGAGCATGCGACGCATGGTCTCGCGCGCCGCGCGCAATTCATCTGCGCTGGCACCGATGATGTTGCGGGCCATGATGGAGGAGGAGGCCTGTCCGAGGGCACAGGCCTTTACGATATGGGCGAAATCGGAGACCTTGCCGTCCTCAACCGCCAGCTCCACCGAGACGGTGGAGCCGCACAGTTTGGAATGGGCCGTGGCTGCGGCATCTGCGCGCGGCAGATGGCCGATACGCGGAATATTGGCTGCCAATTCGAGGATACGTTTATTATAGACGTCGTCGAGCATGGGGGACGCTTGATTGTATGCGCTTCGTTCTCAACTATATAGGCATGAATGGGTCGGTTGGGGAGGGGTGTTCTCCAGGCCGGTATGATCTAAGGCCGCAAGGCGGATTTTGACGATCTGTCTTGACGGTGGGAGTAGCTTTTGATGGATGCACTGGTGGATAAGCCTGCGGCCAAGTTGGAACGTGATGACACGGTCCATGCCCCGCTGCCTCGCCCGACGCGCAAGGAAGCCGAAGCCGCCGTGCGGACGCTGATCCAGTGGGCCGGCGACGATCCGGATCGCGAAGGGCTGGTCGATACGCCCAAGCGGGTGGTCAAGGCCTGGCGCGAGATGTTCAAGGGCTACGAGCACGACGCCGGCGAAGAACTCGACACCATCTTCGAGGAAGTCGGCGGCTATGACGACATGGTGCTGGTGCGCGACATTCCCTTCTACTCCCATTGCGAACACCACATCGTGCCGATCCTGGGCCACGCCCATATTGCCTATTACCCGAGCGGTGGCGTCGTCGGCCTGTCCAAGCTGGCGCGCGTGGTGGAGATCTATGCCCGGCGCCTGCAGACGCAGGAGCATCTCACCGCCAACGTCACCCAGGCCATCGAGGAACGCCTCAAGCCGCGAGGACTGGCCGTGATGCTGGAAGCCGAGCATATGTGCATGGCCATGCGCGGCATCCAGAAGCAGGGCGTTTCGACGGTGACGACTGGCTTCACCGGCATCTTCAAGTCCGAACCACAGCAGCAGATGCACTTCCTGAGCTTGGTACAGCGCGCCTACAAGGCACGCTGAGCGACACCCGGCAGCGGGGCTGCTCGTCACGAGCGGTTTCGTTCGGCGTCCGAGCGTCTTATTCCCTTTATGAGTCGTGCTGCACGCTGGAGCGCGTGTGGCATGGATCGTGCACGGGGTGGGGCAGCCATGTCTCGAAGGAGTACCGATGATGCTGCAATCGACTGAGCTCAAAACGCTGTTCCCGGAAGCCGAGGATATTCCTGCCGAGTTCCGTCTTCCGGGCGAGATCCATCAGGATCGCGTGCTGGTGAACGGCCAGTTGCAGGCATGGACCGGCGAGAGGCAGAGCGTGATCTCGCCCATTCACCTGCGCGATGGGGAAGGGCGGTTGCTGCCGGTCACGCTCGGCTCGATTCCGGTCGGCGGCATCCCGGAGGCAGATGCCGCGCTGGCCGCCGCGGTCGGCGCCTATGACAATGGCCGCGGCGCCTGGCCGACGATGCGGGTCGCCGATCGCATTACCTGCATGCTCGATTTCATCCGCCAGATGGTGGCGCGTCGCAGCGAGATCGTGCGGCTGATCATGTGGGAGATCGCCAAGTCGCTGCCGGATGCCGAGAAGGAGTTCGACCGCACCGTCGACTATATGCGCGCCACCGTCGATGCCGTGCGCAATCTCGACAATGAGAATTCGCGCTTCCAGATCGTTGAGGGCACCATCGGCCAGATCCGCCGCACGCCTCTCGGCGTCGTGCTCTGCATGGGTCCCTATAATTATCCCTTGAACGAGACCTTCGCCACGCTGATCCCGGCCCTGATCATGGGCAACACCCTGGTGTTCAAGCCGCCGCGCTTCGGCGTCCTGCTGTTCGAACCGCTGCTGGAGGCGTTCCGGAGCGCCTTCCCGCCCGGCGTGATCAATTTCGTCTATGGCAAGGGGGCGGAAATCGTGCCGCATCTGCTGGAATCGGGGAAGGTGAACGCGCTCACCCTGATCGGCTCCAGCAAGGTTGCGGACCATCTCAAGAAGTTGCATCCCAAGACCAACCGGCTGCGCGCCATTCTCGGGCTCGATGCCAAGAATGCCGCCATCGTCCTGGCCGATGCCGATCTGGAACTGGCCGTGAAGGAATGCCTCGCCGGTGCGCTATCCTTCAACGGCCAGCGCTGCACCGCGCTGAAGATGCTGATCGTCCACCGCTCCATCGTCGATCGCTTCCTGGAACGCTTCACCGAGGAGCTTGCCAAGCTCAAGATCGGCATGCCCTGGGACAAGGGCGTCAGCATCACGCCGCTGCCCGACAGGGCCAAGACGGACTATATGGCGGCCTGTGTCGAGGATGCCGTGGCCAAGGGCGCCAGGGTGGTCAATGAAGGCGGAGGGGACGAGGTCGAGACGCTGTTCCGGCCGGCCGTGGTCTATCCGGTCGCCGAAGGCATGAAGCTCTATCGCGAGGAGCAGTTCGGGCCGATCGTGCCGGTGATGCCCTTCGACGACATCGAGACGGCGCTCGACTATGTCATCACCTCCGAGCACGGCCAGCAGGTCAGCATCTTTTCCACCAGCGCCGATGACATCGGCACCCTGGTGGATCCGCTGGTGAACCAGGTCTGCCGGGTCAACATCAACTGCCAGTGCCAGCGCGGACCGGATGTCTTCCCCTTCACCGGCCGCAAGGATTCGGCCGAGGGGACACTCTCGGTCACCGATGCGCTGCGCTCCTTCTCAATCCGTTCCATGATCGCCGCCAAGCAGACCGAGCCCAGCAAGAAGCTGCTCGACGAGATCACCCGCAGCCACAAGTCGAAATTCATCCATACGGACTTCATCTTCTAGGGAAGCGCCGATAAATAAGTGCTGCTGTCATCCCCGGGCTGAGCCGATCTTGAGCGAAGCGAGAGAGGGCGAGGGAAGGGGATGATAGTCTGGAAGCAGTGCATTTATCCCTCAACGTTTCCTAAGCCCGTGCAAATCCTGTCATCCGTTCCGCGAGTATCAGCATGACGACCTCGTTCCCCGCGCCCGGCGACAAAGCCTCCCTGGAGGAAGGCC
Source organism: Labrys sp. WJW (assembly GCF_001676615.1). Classification (GTDB taxonomy): domain Bacteria; phylum Pseudomonadota; class Alphaproteobacteria; order Rhizobiales; family Labraceae; genus Labrys; species Labrys sedimenti. The sequence continues at coordinate 6,501 of NZ_LYXZ01000025.1, forward strand.
TCGTCTTCACGCCGAAATTCGATCGTGACGGCCTGATCACGGTGGTGACGCTCGGCGCCGAACATGGCGAGGTGCTGATGGTCGCGCATATGAACGCGCAATCCCTGGCCCGCACGCTGGAGACCGGCGAAGCCTGGTACTGGTCGCGCTCGCGCCAGGCACTCTGGCGCAAGGGCGAGACCTCGGGGCAGTTGCAGCGTGTGGTGGAACTGCGCACCGATTGCGACCAGGACGCCCTGGTCATGCGCGTCGAGGTCGGCGGCGATGGCGGCTGTTGCCACACCGGCCGCCATTCCTGCTTCTACCGCGTGGTCAAGAGCGAGGATGGCGGGCCGGCACGGCTGGTGATGGCGGAATAGTGCCAGCCTGCAAGAAGACTGACCAATCGAAGTTGGGCGGTCCCAGGAAGTGTCTTCCCAGCAGGGTACACATCCTCCGTTCACTTCTCCACGAAAGCCTTGAGGCGGGCGAAGGCGGCATCCCACTGCGCGGAGACTTCGTCGAGATAGGAGCGCGCGGCCTCGATCGGTTCCGGGCGATAGGCAAACTGGGTCTCGCGCCCGACACGAAGGCTGGAGACCAGTCCCGCCCCTTCCAGGACATGCAGATGCTTGGTGATGGCCTGGCGCGTCAGGCGCGTGTCGGTCGACAATTTGGCGATCGATTGCGCCTGCCCGCCGCTGAGCCGGCCAAGCAAGGACAGCCGGGTCGGGTCTCCCAGCGCGGCAAAGGTCGCCGCATGGTCTTGGGGCGGTGGGGCGATATCAAGTCTCGACATGGGTTTTGATGTTTCTCACTTGCTCCGCCCAGCCGCCATCGTTCATGCGGAAGGCTTCGGCCCGGCGGTGGGTCGGAATGGCGTCGAACCCGGACTCGATCACGCTGAGATGCGTCCCTGCCCCTTCCGGCCGTAGATGAAATTCAACCAAAGTCGGCTTTTCTTTCGAATAGTCGACATCCGGATCGACGGCGTAGGGATGCCAGGTGAAGGAGAACAGGCGGGGCTTGTCCATGCTGACGACCTTGGCCTCCCAGGCGACATGCTCATAGCCTGGATAGGTGATGTGGCCGCGCGAGATCTGGCCGGGCACGAAAGGTCCGTCCAGCTTGACCCGGAACCACGTGCCGAATTCCTCGTGATCGGTCAGGGCACGCCACACACGGTCGATGGAAGCGTTCAGCGCGATGGTCTTTTCGATACGATCTGACATAATTGCAACCTCCTGGTTGCGCATTTATGCCAGATCGCTTCATGTTGTGCAACCTTTTGGTTGCTTAACGTGCCGATATATCAGCCGGTCCGTTTCATGCTGAGTACCGCCAGGAAGCTGATGATCGCCGCCGCACTGACATAATAGCCCACCCAGGGCAGGCCGCCGTTCTGCAGCAGGATCTGTGCCAGATAGGGCGCGAGCGAGGCGCCCAGGATGCCGCCGAGATTATAGGCGCTGGAGGCGCCGGTGTAGCGCACCCTGGTGGGGAACAGGTCGGGCAGCAGGGCGCCGAGCGGCGCGAAGGTCAGCCCCATCAGGGCGAGCGACAGCGACAGGAAGGCGAGGACCTCGAAGCTGTTGCCGCTGCCGAGCAGGAGGGGCAGGCAGAAGCCCGAAGCCGCCGCCAGTGCGCTCGAGATCAGCAGCACCGGGCGGGCGCCGAAACGGTCGGACAGGGCAGCGGAGATCGGGGTAGCGATCGCCATGAAGACGACGGCAATGCAGAGCAGGCCGAGGAAGTCGCCGCGTGCGATATGCAGCGCATTGACGCCGTAGCCCAGGGCGAAGACGGTGGAGATATAGAACAGGGCGTAGCACACCACGATGGCGAGGGAACCTTGGATCAGGGGGACCCAATGGTCCCGGAGCACCTCGAGCAGCGGCACCTCGACGCGCTCGTTGCGGGCCATGGCTTCGCGGAATTCCGGCGTTTCGGTGATGGAAACCCTGAGATAGAGGCCGATGGCCACCAGTGCCGCGCTGATCAGGAAGGGGATGCGCCAGCCCCAGGAGAGGAAGCTTGCCTCGCTGAGGAACATCAAGAGCAGGAGGAAAAGGCCATTGGCCATGAAGAAACCGATCGGCGGCCCAAGCTGGGGGAACATGCCGAACCAAGAGCGCCGCCCCTGCGGGGCGTTCTCGGTCGCAAGCAGCGCCGCGCCACCCCATTCGCCGCCAAGGCCGATGCCCTGGCCGAAACGCAGGATGCACAGCAGCAGCGGCGCCAGGAAGCCGGCCTGCTCATAGGTTGGCAGCGCGCCGATCAGCGTGGTCGACAGGCCCATCACCAGCATGGAGGTGACCAGCGTCGATTTGCGGCCGATGCGATCGCCGAAGTGGCCGAACAGGATCGAGCCGATCGGGCGGGCAAGAAAGGCGATGCCGAAGGTGAGGAAGGCGTTGAGGGCCTGCGAACCGGGCGCCGTCGACGGGAAGAAGGTCTGCCCGATCACCAGCGCCGCAGCGGTGCCGTAAATGTAGAAATCGTAGAACTCGATCGTGGTGCCGACCAGGCTCGCCAGGACGATGCGGCCGATTCCACCCGGCACCGCTTGGGTACCGGAGCCCCCAGCAGAGCTGGCTTCAGCGTTTCCTGCCATGTTATTTTCCGTCTATTAATTGTGAAATATCGCGAGAGACCTGATTCGGCGGAAGGCCGAAACATTGACGTTATCGCGCCCGAGCCCTGGAAGTGAAACAGGAAACGCAAATGTCTGCCAAAGATGATGTGACGATTGCTTTCTATGCTGAACAGGCGGGCGCCTACACCAAGCGGGGACAAGTGGCGCAGAAACGGCGCCTCGATCAGTTTCTGTCCCATGTCGTTCCGGGCGGAGCCATCCTGGAACTTGGTTGTGGTGCTGGGCAGGACAGCGAATACATGCTGGCAGGCGGCTTCGACGTCACGCCGACTGACGGCACGCCGGAAATTGCGCATGCCGCCGCCCAGCGCCTCGGCCGGCCGGTCGACGTGCTGCTGTTCGAGGCGATTGAGGCCGTCGAGATCTATGACGGCGTCTGGGCCAATGCCTGCCTGCTCCATGTGCCGCGCACTGAGCTGTCCGCAATCATCGCCAGGATCCATCGAGCCTTGAAGCCCGGCGGCGTCTTCCACGCCAGCTTCAAGGCCGGCGAGGCCGAGGGCAGGGACCAGTTCGGCCGCTATTACAATTATCCTTCGGCCGACTGGCTCGGGCAGGTCTATCGGCCCGGTCCCTGGGAGAGCATCGCGATCGAGGCCGCCAAGGGCGGCGGCTATGACAACAAGCCGACCGACTGGCTCTTCGTCCTGGCCCGCAAGGCTGGACGCTGAGATGGCGCCGACGCAGAGCATGAGGCACCGATAGCCGAGGCTATACTACTTGCTCTGGCCTTACGACAGCTTCCGGGAGTAGGGACCTCGCATCGGCACAGGCCTTTGCGGAGGTGCTGCGCATGAACCAGGAACCATCATGAATCGCGCCCAGAAAGCCGCCCTTGCCAGCGCCGGCGTCGGCCTCGTCGTCCTTGCGCTCAAATTCGGCGCCTATTGGCTGACGGGCTCGCTCGCGCTCTATTCGGATGCGCTGGAGAGCATCATCAACGTGGTTGCGGCGGGCGCCGCCTTCATCGCCTTGCGGGTGGCCTCCAAGCCTGCCGATGGCGGCCATCCCTATGGGCATCACAAGGCGGAATATTTCTCCGCCGTGATCGAGGGCGTGATGATCGTGCTGGCGGCGATCCTTATCCTGGTCAAGGCCTATGACGGCATTCTCGCACCCAGGCCGCTGGATGCGCCTGCGCTGGGCCTGGCGGTGAATGCCGTAGCGACCGCGATCAATCTCGGCTGGGCCTTGACGCTGCTGCGCTGGGGCCGGGCTTGGCGCTCGCCGGCCCTCGCGGCCGACGGTCGGCATGTGATGACGGATGTCTGGTCGTCCGGCGGCGTCCTGATCGGTGTTGCCCTCGTGGCCGTGACGGGCTGGCTGATCCTGGACCCGATCCTGGCGGCGATCGTCGCCGTCAACATTCTGTGGTCGGGCTGGGTGATGATCCGCGATTCCGTCTCCAGCCTGATGGATGCCTCCGCGCCGCCGGAAATCCTCGACCAGATCGCCAAGATCATCGCCACCCACAGCGAGGGCGCCCAGGAGGCACACGATGTCAGGACCCGTCAGGTCGGCAGCGTCATCTTCATCGATTTCCACCTGGTGGTGCAGGGCACGATGTCGGTGACCGAATCGCATGCCATCTGCGACCGCATCGAGCTGGCGCTCCGCCAGGCGATCGAGGGCGCGCGGGTGACCATCCATGTCGAGCCCGAGGAGAAGGCCAAGCATAAGGGCGTGCCCGTCCTGCTGGCCTCCTGAGGAAAGCGATCCGCGATCAGGCTTTGCGCACCTGCCGCAGCATGGCGCGCACGATCACGCGGTGAAAAGGCAGCACGGCGGCGAGATAGGCCCGGCCGAGACGGTTGTGGGTAAGGACCAGCGTGGTCAGCGTGATGCGCTGGCGCTCGCGGCGCCGCGATATGTCGACGACGATGCGAAAGTCGAGATGGCTGTCGTCGAAGCCGGCGACCAGCCGATCCGGCGTCTGGCTGAGGACGGGAAAGATGCCGAGGACGCCCAGGCCCGCCGGCGAGGAGGGCGGCCGGGTATGCAGGCCGAAGGGTGCGGCGACGAGGTTCCTCAGAGCCAGAAGCGTGGCGATCCAGCGTGGTGAGCGGGCCATGATGCGTTTGGCCGCCCGTCTTGCGTCGAGTTTTGAGGGAGCCATGTCCAGCGCATAGGCGTCGGCGAACTGGGCGCCGGGAAGAAGGCTGGCAAGACCGGTGTCGGGCGCGACGGCGACGGTGTTCATGGAAACGATGCTCCACGCGCTCCAAGGTCTCGGCAGAACGGAGCGATGCCGCAGAGTATAGAGCCGCCGAGGACGAGGGGCGCGTGCTGCGATGTCGCACGCGCCCGTAGGTTCAGACCATATCAGGCAGCGGGGCTTCCTCCGGCGCGGGCGCGGAGGGCAGCACGATGACCTTGGTGCCCGTCGGTACGCGATTATAGAGGTCGATGATGTCCTGGTTCATCAGGCGGACGCAGCCCGAGGACACTTTGGTGCCGATGGTCGCCGGATTGGTGGTGCCATGCAGGCGATAGAGCGTGTCCCGGCCGTCGCGGTAGAGATAGAGCGCGCGCGCACCGAGCGGGTTGTCGACGCCACCGGGCATGCCGTTGCGATAGGGCTCGTTCAATTCCGGATCGCGGCGGATCATGTCGGGCGTCGGGGTCCAGCGCGGCCATTCGGCCTTGCGGGATATGGTGGCCTCGCCCTGGAAATTGAACGCCTCGGTCTTGCCGACGCCGACGCCGTAGCGGATCGCCCTGCCATTTTCCTGGACGAGATAGAGGAAGCGCTGGTTGGGATCGACGACGATGGTGCCGGGCTGCTCCGCGGTCTCGTAGGGAACCTCGCGGCGCCAATATTTCGGCGGTACCTTGGCGAGGTTCACGGCTTGGACGGGAAAGCGGTCATCCTCGATGCCGCCGTAGAGGGAGACATAGTAGGGATCAGGTGTAAAGGCCGCCTGCTGCAAATTGGCATTTCTTCGGCCGCCTCCCGTTGCACAACTGGCAAGAAAAAGCGGTGCACCCAGAAGAAGTATGCGTCGCGTCAGTATCATTTCAACCCCGAATATCCAGTACCATGTTTCAATGGTAACTATCAGCCGACAAATCTGAGGAGCGGTTGCTCCAATGAATTGGGGCGATAGAGGCGCATTGCGGCAGGATTGCGCATTGAAGCGAGACACAACGGCGTGATCGGCAAAAGCGCACGCAACTGTGATCGAATGGCAACAGAATCGCGCCCGGCAGCTGGTGTTCCGCCTGTTCGGCCGCTGCCCGTCCATGCTTCGGGTGCAGAGCGAGACAACGGAAGACACGACCTTTGTCATGCCTGGCGTGATCCGGGCCTCCAACGGCCTCGCTCTCTTCCTTATCCGCAAGGGGCTGGGTTGCCGGGGCAAGCCCGGCAATGACAAAGGTCGAGCAATTCGGTTCGATTATCTTGCGCCGCGCCCTCAGCGCGCGATCACCTCGACATCGCCGTCATGACCGGCCTTGACGTCGAACTCGCGCGTATAGACCCGGCCTTCGTGGCGAGCCACCACGGTATAATTGCCCTCGGCCAGGATCAGGGAGGGAAAGGCGCCGATGGATTCGCGGATGACGTCGCCGCCCGGCGTCAGCACCGACCAGGCCGTGTTGGCGATCGCCTCGCCGCCGGCCTGGCTCACCAGCTTGAGCGTCAGGGTGGCCGCCATCTGGTGGAAGTTGGCCTCCGTCAATTTGCCGGCGCCGATGGAGATTTCGGCGGAGACGGTGGCATTGGAATCGCCATAGGTGCATTCGACGAAATAGCGGCCTTCGGGCAGGCGCAGAATGCTGGTGGCAGGCACGCCCTCGGCGATGAGGCGGCGCTCGCCGGTGGGCTGGATCACCATGACGCGTGCGGTCAATTGCTCGGCCGGGATGGGCTTATCGAGCACCGAGGCCTCGACCTGCAGACCACCGGCCTTGATCACCAGGCCCTGACGCACGGGTGCCTTGTCGACCTCGAACTCCTTGGTCGCAGCGGCGAGTCCATAGGCGGCGTGCACGACATAACGCCCGGGTGCCAACGAGAATTCCGGAGCCGGTTCGTCGGATTCGGCCATCTTCACCGCATCGGCTTCGCCCTTGCCGAGGCGGAACACCCGCCATTTCAGACCCGAGGTGATCGGCGCGCCTTTTTCGGCGAAACTGGCGGAGAGTTCGACCTTGCGCGTGACGGCCGGCTCCTCCGCCGCAGCCGGGGGCGCTGCCTGGGCAGGTGCCTGCGGCGCTGCTGCGGGGACGGCTGCAGGACCCGGCGGCGTCTGCGCGGCCGCGGGCAGGGCCATCAGGGCGCCCGCCAGCAGGAGGACCGGAGTCTTGAAGATTGAAGTCTTGGCAATCATGGCCGCCACGATTCACGGAAAGGCGGCGATTTCAAGCCCCATCTTCACGGTGGGGGTGGTCGCCCGCTGCCTTGGCGGAGGATAAGGCGTCGGACAAGTCCTCGGCTTGGCGCTGTAGGCGCTCCGCCCGGGCGGCGGCCAGGATCGCGGCGAGCAGGCCGGGGAAGCGCGATTCGATGTCGTCGGCGCGCAATGTGATCAGGCGATGCGTGCCCATGGGGCGCGTGCGCGTCAGGCCGGCTTCGCGCAGCCGGACATAGTGATAGGTCAGGTTGGTCTTGGAGCTCAGGCCGTTGAAGGCGGAGCAATTCTGCTCGCCATCCTCGAAGAGGCCGAGAATGATGTCACGGCGAATGGGATCGCTGAGCGCTTCGAGGACCGTCGTCAACTCGATCTGGTCGGTCTCCGGATGAAAGATCGTCTTGGCCATGACAAGGACATATCGACTGAATGCCATTGGTTCAAGAGTCATTGAACTCATTGACAGGGAGAGGGAAGAGTCCATAAGTTCAATAATTATTGAACTTATGGACTCGCCATGTATCGAACCCTGGCCTGGCTCGCACTGGGCGCCTTCGCCATCGGCAGCGAAGGCTTGATGATTGCCGGCATCCTGCCGCGCATCGCCGAGGATCTCGGCATTCCGGTCGCCCATGCCGGTCACCTCGTCACCATTTTTGCGCTCGCTTACGCGGTTGGCTCGCCCCTGATCGCGGTGGCGACGGCACGTTGGGAGAGACGTACCCTGCTGATCACGGCCATGGCCGTGTTCGGCCTCGCCAATCTGGCAGCGGCCTTCGCCACCGGCTTTCTCACCTTGGCGGCGAGCCGCGTCGTCCTGGCTCTGTCGGCCGGGACCTTCATGCCGGCCGCCTTTGCCTATGGAGCGATGTCGGTCGAGCCGGCCAAGCGCGGGCGGGCCCTGTCCTTCATCTATACCGGCATGACTGTGGCACTGGTGATCGGCGTGCCCTTGGGCACCGCCATCGCGGCACATCTGGGCTGGCGGGCGACGTTCGGCATGGTCGCCGTCATGAGCCTGCTGGTGCTGGCCGGCATCGTCCTGAAGCTGCCGGCGGTGTCGGGGCCGCCGGCACCGAGCCTCGCCGATCGCCTGGCCGTGGCCCGCCGTTCCGACGTGCTCGAAGTCATCGGCCTGACGGTCGTCGTCCTGGCTGGTGCCTTCGGCGTCTACACCTTCATCGGAGCCTATCTCGAGACCGTACTGGGTGCCTCGCCCGAGGCGGTTGCCGGTTTCCTCATTCTGGCAGGCCTGGCGGGGGCCGCCGGCAATACATTGGGCGGCCATGCGGCCGACCGCTGGAACCACCGGCGCTTTCTCACCCTCGTCCTCACGGTGCTGGTCGTGAGTTTCGGCATCCTGCCGCTGATCCCGACCTTCCTGCCGGGGCTGGCCGGCTGGATCGGCGCAGGGCTGGTGCTGATCCTGTGGGGGCTTTTCGGCTGGGCTTTCCCGGCCGTGCAGCAGGTGCGCCTGCTTGCCATCGACCAGCGCCTGGCCTCGGTCGTGCTCGCCCTGAACGCTTCGGCCATCTATCTCGGCACCGCGGCCGGGGCGGCTGTCGGTGCCGTGGTGGTCGAGCGCTATTCGGTTCAGGCCATCGGCTGGGTGGGAGCGGGCACCGAGGTGCTGGCGCTCGCCTTCCTGCTGGCGACACCCTATCGCCCGGCGCGAGAGATGCCGGCGGGAGCGGAGACCGGCGTCATTCCCCGCCAGGATGCGGCGGAATGACCCTGCCGCAACCCGATGAACGAGAAGGGACGACAATATCCTTCTTATCAGACAGATAGGCGCGATTGCCTAACCGCATCCCGCAACCGTCCGGCCGCAAAGATGGGGAGGACTCGGGCTTATCGCGCCGGAGGTCCTACCCAAGGCCTGCGGCAGGGCTTATGTGAGCGTTCGTCTCCTCGGGCAAGGCGCGTTCGATCAACACGCCGCCTCGCTCCAACGCCGCGCCTGGACGCGGCTTTGCGATTTTCGGCATAGGCGCTGGATCGCAATGCAATGGGAATGTACGCCATGGATGCCATCGAGCTTCTGAAGACCCGCCGCTCTGTGCCCCCCGCCATGTTGTCGGCGCCGGGACCGGACGCCGCCCAGCTCGAGACGCTGCTTGCCATCGCCACGCGCGTGCCGGACCACGGCAAGCTTCATCCCTGGCGCTTCGTGATCTATCAGGGCGCTGCGCGCGAGAAGGCCGGGCAGGTCGTCTACGATGCCTTCATGGCAGCATGCCCGGATGCGGAGGAAGCGGCCCGTAAGAAGGAATCGACGCGCTTTACCCTGGCACCGCTGGTGATCGGCGTGGTCTCGACCGCCGCCAACCATGTGAAGATCCCGCTCTGGGAGCAAGAATTGTCGGCGGGAGCGGTCTGCGAGAATCTCGTGATTGCCGCCCATGCGCTGGGCTTCGGCGCGAGCTGGCTCACGGGCTGGATGGCCTATGACGAGCGGGTGCTCGCCAAGCTCGGCATCGGCTCGCATGAAAAGCTCGCCGGCTTCGTGCATATCGGCACGCCCAGGGAAGCCGTGCCCGACCGGCCGCGCCCCAAACTCGAAGATCTCGTCACCTATTACGGGCAATATGCAGGTAATTAATTACCGTATATGTAAGCTATTGTTTTCAAACAGATAATTCTTGCGTCTGTCTGAATTATCGCGTTGACGTCCTTCCGGCTCTCGTGTAGAAGCACCCCAACTCGGCGGCCGTCTGGCCGCCTTGTCGTTTTCAACCGTCGGATCGACAGCGCAACCATAGGCGACACCATGTCCACCTTTACGCTCAAGACCGCCGATATCGAGAAGAAGTGGGTCATCATCGACGCCAAGGGTCTGGTTGTCGGTCGTCTGGCTTCCGTGATTGCCATGCGCCTGCGCGGCAAGCACAAGCCGACCTACACGCCCCATCTCGATTGCGGCGACAACGTGATTGTCATCAATGCGGAGCAGGTGGTGTTCACCGGCCGCAAGTACAATCAGAAGGTCTATTATCATCACACCGGCCATCCGGGCGGCATCAAGGAGCGCAGCGCCAGGTTCATCCTGGAAGGCAAGTTCCCCGAGCGCATCGTCGAAAAGGCCGTGGAACGCATGATCCCGCGCGGCCCGCTCGGCCGCAAGCAGATGCTCAACCTGCGCGTCTACAAGGGTACCGAGCATCCGCACGAGGCTCAGCAGCCCGAAGCGCTCGATGTCGGCGCCATGAACGCCAAGAATGTGAAGGGCTGATCCGATGGCCGATACGCTCAATTCGCTGCAGGCTCTCGGCGAGGCTGCTGCCGCTGCCGAAGCGCCCAAGCATGTCCAGAAGCTGGACGCCCATGGCCGCGCCTATGCCACCGGCAAGCGCAAGAACGCCATTGCCCGCGTCTGGATCAAGCCGGGTGCCGGCAAGGTTACGGTCAACGGCCGTGAACTGGCCGTCTACTTCGCCCGCCCGGTGCTGCGCCTGCTGATCCAGCAGCCGCTGACCGTTGCCAACCGCACCGACCAGTACGACATCAACATCACCGTTGCCGGTGGTGGTCTGTCGGGTCAGGCTGGCGCCGTGCGTCATGGCGTCTCCAAGGCCCTGACCTATTACGAGCCCGAACTGCGTTCGGCTCTGAAGAAGGAAGGCTTCCTCACCCGCGACAGCCGCGTGGTCGAGCGCAAGAAGTACGGCCGCGCCAAGGCTCGCCGCTCCTTCCAGTTCTCGAAGCGCTAAGCTTCCGGACAGCACTTTCGAAACCCCGCTTCGGCGGGGTTTTTTGTTGGCTGTTCAAGGCTTGGGCGGAGCCGTCGACCCGCGGACCACCAGTTCCGTCGAAAATTGCTGCCGGCCGGTTTCTTCGGGCGTGTCGAGAATCATCTCGACGGCGAGTTGGCCCATCGCCGTGATCGGCTGGGCGATGGTGGTGAGCGGCGGTTCGGAGAAGGCGCTTTCCGGCACGCCGTCGAAGCCGATGACCGAAACGTCCTGCGGTACCGACAAGCCTTGCTGCTGCAGCCATTCGAGGGCGGCGAAGGCGATGCGGTCCGACATGGCCAGGAGAGCGGTCGGCGGGGCAGAGGTTGCAAAGAGCTGGGCCATCGCATCGAGGACGTCCGCCTCCTCGTTCTGCGTTTCGAAGATCGGCACGCCGGCGGTATCGATGTCATGTTCGGCAAGGGCGGCGAAATAGCCGAGCACCCGGTCGCGCGAACTCGAATAGATCGCGGCATCGACTTCCCGCATGGTGGCAGGGCCGGTGCGCTCGTCTGCAAAGGGCATGGACAGGATGGCGAAGCGTCGATGGCCGAGGCCGGCCAGGTGGTCGGCTGCTGCCTTGGCTCCGGCAAAATTATCGACGCCGATGGCCGCGATGTTCTCGTCGCGCGTGCCCAGATGCAGGGCCACGAAAGGCAGCTGGCGCTCGCGCGTCAGCTCGACCAGCCGCGGCCCCTCGTCGATGCAGAACAGGATGAAGCCGTCCACCAGGGCGCTCTGCACGTTCCAGGCGAGTTTCTGGTCGTTCATGGCCGAGACCAGGGCGATGCCGGCACCCCTTTCGTCGCAGGCCTTGGAAATCGCCGCCATCATCAGGCGGGCGAACGGGTCCTCGAAGAAATAGGAAAGGGGTTCGGCCGTGACGATGCCGAGCGCGTTGACCTTGCCGGCACGCAGCAGGCGTCCCTTCGGATCGGGTCCGCGATAGCCGAGCGAGGCGGCGATCGCTTCGACGCGTTCGCGCACTTCCGGTCGCACCAGGCGCGGTCGGTTGAAGACGTTGGAAGCGGTGCCTTGCGACACGCCCGCCGCCTTGGCCACATCCGCGAGCCGTATGACCTTGTCCAAAGGCTTCTCCCATTGCGTTTGCGCGATGCTCGGCGTGCCTGCCGCCCCGCTCGCTCCCTTCGATGGGACGGCGAAGTGATGCGTCCGACTGTAGCATGTCATTGGATCGATTCAATTTTGCTTGACCCTTGGTGGATTTTCCGCTAGATTTTGAATCGATTCAATCATGCGTAAAAGAGTTTTCTGCCCGCGGCTTGCGGGTTGTTTTTGCATAGTTGATTGAATCGATTCAATAAATTCACGCGCGGAGCATCCGTCATGATTCCCTCGAGCTATTTCTTCAAGACGGCCTATCGGCGGCGCTGGGAGCAGCCGGTCTCGCCGGAAGCCATGCCGGCGGTCCAGCCGAACCGGGCCTGGTACAGCACCCTGGCAACGGTGATCAGCCACTGGCGCGTACCCAAGCCATCCGGGCGAGGCGGTCGCAAGGGGCGGTGAAGGAGGCGGGCTCCTCTGCGGGGCACGAGTGCTCGGGCCGGGCATCCGCAGCCGGCAACGGCCGGGCTGGAATATCGGGATGGGCAGGGAAGGTGGAGGGACATCGAAGCGAACTCCGAACTCGAGACCCGGCTCCGCTCGCTGCACGATGGAAAGATGCCGCCCGAAACCGCTTCCGTGGCAAGCTCGACCCTTGTCGATTCGGAGCGGTGCCATGTCCGTCAGCGTCAGCGATATCTGGTTCAAGGGGTATCGCTCCCTGCGCTCCATCCATTTCGAGGTCGGTGATCTCAGCGTGTTCGTCGGCGCCAACGGCACCGGCAAGACCAATCTCTACCGGGCGCTGCAACTGATCCAGGCGGCGGCACAGGGCAGCTTCGCCCATGAGCTGGCCCGGGAGGGGGGATTGGCCGCTGCGCTATGGGCCGGTACGCGCCCGAGGAACGAACCTGCCCGCATCCATCTCGACGTCGGCTTGAGCAGCGAGAGCGCCCGCTATCGCTACCGGATCGAGGCAGGGCTGGTGCAGCAATCCGGCGGCGTCATTCTCGGCACCGGCTTTCTCGGTGAGCCCCAGGTCAAGGTCGAGACCCTCAAATTCAGCCATCGCGGGCGCGAGCAGACGGTGCTGGAGCGCAAGGGACCGGTGGTTACCATTGCTGGCCAGGACGGCAAGCGGCGACCGTTCGGTGTTCCCCTGCTTGCCTCGGAAACCGCACTCGCAACGCTGCACGATGCCGATCGCCTGGCCGACATCGCCGCGGTGCGGCGTGCCCTCCTGGAATGGCGTTTCTATCACGGGCTGCGCACGGACCGCGATTCCGCGCTTCGTCGGCCCTGCTATGCGGTCACGACGCCAACCCTGGCCTCCGACGGCCATGATCTGGCGGCCGTGTTCGCCACGCTCGTCCATATCCGAGCGGATGCCGAAGCCCTGCAGACCTGTATCGCCGAGGCCTTTCCCGGCGCGCAGCTGGTGGTGCCCATGCCCGATCGCATGGCCTCTTTCGGCATGATATTCCCCGATAATCCCAAGCGCATCTACGAGGCGAGCGAACTCTCCGACGGCACGCTGCGCTATCTCGCGCTGGCGGGCGCGCTGCTGTCGGCCCGCCTGCCGCCCTTCATTGCCCTGAATGAGCCGGAAGCCAGCCTGCACCCCGATCTCCTGGTTCCGCTCGCCGGCATGATCGCGCGCGCCTCGCAGAGGGCCCAGATCTGGCTGGTGACCCATTCGCAGGTCCTGGCGGATGCCATCGAAGACCTTTCCGGCATGCCACCGCACCGCGTGATCAAGCGCGATGGCGAGACCTGGCTCGAAGGCCTACGGCTGTCGGGCGATTTCGGCGAGGATGACTGAGGGCGGGGTCCTCAGCGCGCACCATATTGTTCGTCGCTGACCTTTTCGAGCCAGTCGACCGCCTTGCCGTCCAGCTGCTCCTGGATGGCGATATGCGTCATTGCCGTGGTGCTGGCGGCGCCGTGCCAATGCTTCTCGCCGGGCGCGAACCAGACCACGTCGCCCGGCCTGATCTCCTCGATCTGGCTGCCCTCGCGCTGAACCAGGCCGCAGCCGGCGGTCACGATCAGGGTCTGGCCGAGGGGATGGGTATGCCAGGCGGTGCGGGCGCCGGGTTCGAAGGTGACGCTGGCGCCGATGGCGCGGGCCGGCTGAGGTGCGCTGAACAGCGGATCGATGCGGACAGTCCCCGTGAACCAGTCCGCAGGCCCGCGTCCGGAAGGCTGCGAGCCACTCCGTTTGATTTCCATGACGATCCTCGCGCTCGATGTGAGAAGGCCGGATCTTAGCGGCGAAGGCAGCATGGCGATAGCCCATTCGAGCCCGCCTCCCGCCACTGATGACGAGAAGCGGGTCCGGCCGGGAACAATGTCGCGGAATCAACCAGCGAGCCCGCGATCACCTGAAGCTCGGCCAGCACTATGGGAGCGACTTATTGGGTCACCGCTTCCGAGGCGTATTTGAAGGCGGGCGCCGCCTCCAGCTGCTCCTTGGTCATCGCCAGCATGCCGCGGGCGGGATAATCCCGCACCTGGTTGACAGGCTGGGCCTCGGGAGTGCCAGGTGCTGCCGACGGGGTGCCGGCAGGTGCTGGAGCGCCCGCACCAGGCTGGGCCGGGGCCGGTGCCATGTCGGACCAGGTTATGGCGGTGTAGGGCAGGGCGACATTCTTCTCGCCGATGCCCAGGAAGCCGCCGACGCCGATGACGACGCCGACGACCATGCCTTTCTTGTCGACCAGCACGTCGTTGACGTTGCCGACATTCTCATCCTTGGCATTGTAGATCTTCACGCCGACGAGCTGGCTGGCCCGGTATTGGCCGGGCTCGGCCTTGGTGACGAAGGAAACGGCACCAGTCGGCGCGGGGGTAGTCTGCTGTGCCAAGGTTGCGGTGGGCAGCCCCAGCAAGGTGACGAGGGCGAGAGTGCAAGTGGCTTGTCTCAGGATCATGGAAACCTCCTTTGATGAGCCGTTCCACCCCACCGAACCAAACTGGCGATGCGATGTTCCGATCGGGCTGCTTCGACGGCCCCGATGCGGAGCCGCAGCCATTGCCATCGGGCATATTCCCTTTGTCACGCATTGCCCTTAAAGCCAGGGGCGACATTCGTTAAGCAAAGCAGCGCCAGAGCAAAGTGCGATTTCTTCGAATCGCACTTTCTCTCTACCTCTTTGTTTTGACGCGTTTTCTTAGTCGAAAAGTCCATCAACTTTTCTGAAAAACGCTTTGGAGGAGATTCCCATGGCTGGCCCGACCGACGATCCGCTTCGTCCGCGCCCGACCGATAATGCCGTCTTCCGCAAGGAGGTGCTCGGTGGCGCCACCGAGCCGACCTATGGCGGTATCCTGTCGTTCATGCGCCGGCGTTTCCAGCGCGACCTCACCGGTATCGACGTCGCCGTCTGGGGCATTCCCTTCGACGCGGCCGTCTCCAACCGGCCCGGCGCCCGCTTCGGACCGCAAGGGGTTCGGCGGGCCTCGGCGATCTTCGACGGCGACCCGCAATATCCTTTCCACGCCGATCCGTTCGAAAACCTCGCCGTGGTCGATTATGGCGATTGCTCCTTCGACTATGCGCGCCATGGCGAGATCCCGGCCTGCATCGAGGCGCAGGCGCGCGATATCATCGACACCGGCACCATGCTGTGCTCCATCGGCGGCGATCATTACGTCACCTGGCCGTTGCTCAAGGCCCATGCCGCCAAGCATGGCCCGATGGCGCTGGTGCATTTCGACGCCCACCAGGACACCTGGTATGATGACGAGGGGCGCATCGACCACGGCTCCTTCGTGGCGCGCGCCGTGCGCGAGGGCATCATCCGGCCCGATCGTTCCATCCAGATCGGCATCCGCACCCATGCTCCAGACGATTGCGGGATCGAGATCCTCTATGGCGAGGATCTGGAAACCCTCAGCGTCGCCGAGGTGGTCGAGCGCGTGCGCCAGCGGGTCGGCGATGCCAAGGCCTATATCACCTTCGACATCGACTGCCTGGACCCGGCCTATGCGCCCGGTACCGGCACCCCGGTCGCCGGCGGTCCATCCTCACGCCAGGCCCTGATGATCCTGCGCCGGCTCGGCTTCCTCGACATTGTCGGCTGCGACCTGGTGGAGGTCGCGCCCGCCTATGATCATGCCGATATCACCTCGATTGCAGGTGCAACGGTGGTCCAGCATTATCTGGGCTTGATTGCTGAGCGGAAGCAGGGCAAAGCCGGGACATGAACAAAGATCGCAAAAACTCACTGACCTACGCCGATGCCGGTGTCGATATCGATGCCGGCAACGCCATGGTCGATGCCATCAAGCCCTTGGTCCGGGCGACCCGCCGCGTCGGCGCCGATGCCGAGATTGGTGGTTTCGGCGGCCTGTTCGACCTCAAGGCCTGCGGCTTCAAGGATCCCGTCCTGGTTGCGGCCAATGACGGTGTCGGCACCAAGCTGAAAGTGGCGATCGAGACCGGTATTCATGACACGGTCGGGATCGACCTGGTGGCAATGTCGGTGAACGACCTGGTGGTGCAGGGCGCCGAGCCGCTGTTCTTCCTCGATTACTTTGCCACCGGCAAGCTCGCGCCGGGGCAGGGCGTTGCCATCGTCAAGGGCATCGCCGAAGGCTGCAAGGATGCCGGTTGCGCGCTGATCGGCGGCGAGACCGCCGAGATGCCCGGCATGTATGCCGATGGCGACTATGACCTTGCCGGCTTCTCGGTCGGCGCCGTGGAGCGCGATGCCATCCTGCCGCGCGGCAGCGTGGCCGAAGGCGACGTCATCCTTGGGCTGGCTTCGTCGGGACCGCATTCCAACGGCTACTCGCTCATCCGCAAGATCGTCGAGCTCTCCGGTCTCGGCTGGGACGCGCCCGCCCCCTTTGCCGAGGGCAAGACTCTCGGCGAAGCGCTGCTGACGCCGACGCGCATCTATGTCAAGCCGCTGCTGGCGGCGCTGAAGGCGACGGGCTCTGCCGTGAAGGCGCTCGCCCACATCACCGGTGGCGGCTTCCCGGACAATATTCCGCGCGTGCTGCCGGATGGTATCGCCGCGTCCATCGACCTCTCCTCCTTCACGCCGCCGCCGGTCTTCGGCTGGCTGTCGCGTACGGGCGGCGTCGAAGCCCACGAGATGCTGCGCACCTTCAATTGCGGCATCGGCATGATCGTGGTCACGGCCGCCGCCGATGCGGCAGCGGTGGAGTCGGCTCTCGCTGAAGCCGGCCTGCCGCCGGTTCGCCTGGGCACGGTGGCAAGGCAGGAAGGTGCCGAGCGGGTCGTCTATCGCGGCACGCTGACGCTATGAAGGGACGCAAGCGCGTTGCCATCCTGATCTCGGGGCGCGGTTCCAACATGGCCGCGCTCATCGAGGCTGCGAGGGATCCGTCCTATCCGGTTGAGATCGCTGCCGTTATCTCCAATCGACCGGAAGCACCGGGTCTAGCACGGGCGCGCGAGGCCGGCCTCATCGCCGAGGCTATAGACCACAAGGCTTTTGCCAGCCGTTCCGATTTCGAAGCGGCGCTGGAAGCGCGACTGGAAGCGCATGTCGTCGATCTCGTGGTGCTGGCAGGCTTCATGCGCCTGATGACGGCGCCTTTCGTCCAGAGCTGGGCTGGGCGCATGATCAACATCCATCCGGCCCTGCTGCCGGCCTTTCCGGGGCTCGCCACCCATGAGCGTGCGCTCGAGGCGGGGGTACGCCTCCATGGCTGCACCGTCCACTATGTCACGCCCGGCATGGATGAAGGGCCGATCATTGCGCAAGCTGCAGTGCCCGTACTGCCTGGCGATACGGCTGCGGATCTCGCGGCGCGCGTGCTCCATGCAGAGCACAGGCTCTACCCGGCCGCTCTTGCCCGCGTGGCGCGCGGCGAGGCACCGGTCATGGGCGAGCGCGTCGAGATCGCGCCCGGCGATCTCCTGTTCTGCGAGTGACATCGGCGGCCGCGTTGTCGCCCTATTAAAGCGCGTTACGGGCTTAGCCTTTTCATATGGAATTTTCGAGGAACCAGAATGTCGATCATCAACGGTGTCGCGCTTCGCATGAAGAAGGGAACGGCTCTGTCATCAGCCGCAGCGTGCTGTGCCGTCATGCTGGCTCTCGCGGGTGCTGCGCCGGCCTTGGCCGAACCGGCCACCGCCGAAGGCGCGCGCAAACTGACCGAGACATTCCAGTCCTATATCGGTCCCGTGCCGTTCGAGAAGGGCTTCATCACCATCGCCCCCAAGGACGATGGCTATGACGTGACGCTCTCCTTCGACGGCAGCAAGCTCGACAAGGGCAAGGGCGTCGGCGAGGTGGCCCGTATCAATCCCTATGTCGTCAGGCTGACGCCACAGCCCGACGGCAAATGGGCGGTGAAGAGCGGCCCGGCTCCCATCGCTGTGGCCTGGAGCAGGGAGTGGGAGGGCAGTACGGAGACCGGCAGCCTGAATTTCGCTGCCTGTGCCGGTCAGGGCGTGTTCGCTCCCAAGCTGATGAGCTTCGAGACCCTGGTGGCGGGCTGCGACGGCAGCACCGCGGCCGTTCGCAATCACGATGCCGATGTCGATTTGTCGACCGGCAAGTTCGGTTTCCAGACCACCAGCAAGGCCGACGAGGCCGACGGCGTCGACGTCAAATTCGACAGCAAGCTGGAGGGGCTGAAGGGCAAGGTCCAGGACAAGAAGGATCGGCAATTCCCGGTTGCGTTCGAACTGGTCGGTGGCCAGCAGACGCTTTCGGCGACCGGCATGCGCTTTGCCGCGATCTACGATCTCGTCGCCTTCCTGCGCGACCATCCCTCCAAGGGGGAAATCGTGCTGGCGCAGGACGAGCTCAAGACCAAGCTGCGGACCGCGTTGCCGTTCTGGCGCGAGGTCTCCAGCACCTCGAGCATCGAGGGCCTTGGCGTCAACCTGCCTTTCGGCCAGGTCAAGCTGGCCAAGGCGACCCAGGCCTATAGCCTCACCGGGCTGGTGAAGCAGGGCTACTATTCCGATGCGCTGAACTATTCCGGTCTGGTGATCCCGGAGGTGATAGTGCCCGAATGGGCCCGCTCGCTGATCCCGGCCGAGGCGAACTATTCCACCAAGCTGTCCTTGAACGGTCTCGACGGCATGGCGGACGTGCTGATCCGCGGCCTCGATGCCACGCAGGACCCGCCTTTCAGCAAGATGATGGCCGTGGCGCTGATGACCCGGCTGCTCGACGGCGATCTCAACTACAAGGTTGATTTCAACGTCGCCGCTCCCGCCTATACCGTTAAGGGCGACGGCAGCGCGGCCGTCAATCCGGAGCCGACGGCGAGCCTTGCAGTCGCCGCCACCGGTTTCGATGCGGTACTCGAAGGCCTCAGCAAGGCTGATGCCGAGGACGCGCGCAAGGCGGTGTTCTTCCTCTCCTTCGTGAAGGGGCTCGCCAAGGAAGAAGGCAACGGGCAACTGGTGTGGAACGTCTCGTACGACATCGTCACCCATAGCGTGAAGGTCAACGACCAGGTCTTCCGCCTGCCGCAGCCCGATTGAGTCAAGCCTAAAGCGTTTTGTGATTTCTCGGGATCACCGAGAATCGCAAAGACGCGTGAGCCAATCCGTTGGATTGGCCCGGGAACAAAGAGTTAGAGCAAACAAGCGTTCGCGTGTGAACGCGCTTTGCTCTAGCGGGCGGTGCGCCTGCGGCCGATGACGGTCGTGAGGCCACCGACCAGCAGGAATGCCGCGCCGAGCAAGGCGGCAAGACCTGCAAAGAACCAGCGCCCAAGCAGACCGTCGAGCGTGGCGTCGGTCGGAACGGCCGGGTTATAGGCGACGGTCACGCTGTCGCCTTCGTGCAGGAAGGAACTGCGCACGAGGTTGGTGAAGCGGATGACACTGCCCTGCGGTGTCGAGAAGCTGACGACCGGATAGGGATTGACCGAAACGATGGTGCCGGAGGCAGAAGCCGTGCGGGGGCTACGCCATTCGTTCATGCCGAGCACGGGAGCGGTCAGCAATCCGACGAAGCCCAGGATGAGGAAGCTACGCCCCACGACACGCAGGACTGCCGGCCCCCGGACACGTTTTACACTCACCATCGCTTCGTTCCAGTCGCAGTTCCGATGCCCCGGGGTTTACGGCACTTGCTGCCCCAAGGGAACAGCTACAGCATCGAACCTGATTTCTGAATCAGGCTCGATGCTGAAATTCCTTGTTGCCGCATCTTTTTTGCCGAAAACCGGTACCCACTTTTCGGCGCGATGCTCTAGGTTGCGAGATCGGCGGGCTGCGGTCCGGCAGGAGTGAAGCAGCCGTCATTGCGAGCGCAGCGAAGCAATCCAGACTTGGCTCACACGGAGGACTGGATTGCTTCGCTGCGCTCGCAATGACGAAAATCCAGCTCGGCCATCAAAACGGCTTTCGTCCTAGAACAGGATGCGCCTCAGAGGGGCGGGTAGGGAGGACATATGCCGCAGCAACCTGTCCAGCGACAAGCTGCCGGATCCGGCAATCGATAGGACGAACATGCCCCCGGCGATGGCGAGGTCCTTCTCGAAATGCAGCAATTCGTTCTGGCTTGAGAAGTCCATGTGGAAAAGCGTTGCCGTCGCGAGGCAGAACAGGCCAAGCATGATGGCCCCAATGCGGGCAAGCACGCCGAGGGCAAGGGCCAGGCCTGCACCCAGTTGCAGCGTGATGACGCCGACGACCAGGGGCGCGCCGATGCCGATCACCGCCATGGCCTCCACGGTGCGCGTGAAATGCAGCGCCAGGGTCGTGCCTTCGTGAACGAAGATCAGGGCGAGCAGCAGCCTGCCGGCGAGCAGCATGGCATCGGCGAGCCCGGCCTTAATCTTGCTGATTGGGGTCATTGCAGCCACCTCCGGGAGAGAGGGCCGGCAAGTGCCTTGGCGCCTGCCGGCTCACACGTCACTTCGTCACCTTGGTATCGATGGCTTTCTGCAGGTCTTCGAGTTCCTCGCAGCCTTGGGGACACAGCTTGCCGAGTTCCGACAACTGCACCTTGGCCTTGTCGACGTCGCCTGTCTCGACATAGAGCTCGCCGAGATATTCCCGGGCGGCCTTGTGCCCGGGCTGCAGTTCCAGTGCCTTGGTGTAGTAGGTCACTGCCGTCTGGTAGTCGCCGGTCTTGCGCAGCGTGAAGCCGAGCAGATTGTAGACGTCGGCCTGCTGGGTGTCTTCGGCCAGGCCCCGCAGTTCCTCCAGCGCGCCGGTATAGTTCTTGGCCTCGATCTTGGCCTTGACGGAGGTCAGGTCGGGGGCATCGGTGGACTCGATATTGTCGACGGCATAGGCGGGTATCGAGAGCAGGGTGGTGGTCACCGCGGCCAAAGCCAGCGTGGCCACCGCGGTTGCGATTGCATATTTCAGCATGGTTTTCTCTCCTGAGGGCAGGGATATCGGGTTTCAGAGCTGCGTGGTCGGCGTGAAGCCATAGGCATTGCCGTCCTTTACGAAGGTCCCGCTGCCGGGGAACGGGAAATGCGAACCGCAGATCCTGACATTGTCGGCGATTACCCGGTCGATGAGCTTGCGCCGGGTGGCGATGGCCATGGGGCCATCCTGGTCATAGGCGCCTTGCCAGTCCGGATGCGGGGCGAGAAGGGCGGGCACGTACATGATGTCGGCCGAGACCATGAACTGCTCGTTGCCGGAACCGAGGAGGTAGACCGAGTGCCCCGGCGTGTGGCCTGGTGCCGACAGGATCTGGATGCCGGGCGCGACTTCCGCACCGTCCTGCACCAGCTTCCAGTTCTTCCATTTCGGAAAGTTCTCGACGATGCGCTTGCCGGCGGGCCGCCGCCCCTCGGCGAGCTTCTCGACACGCGACGGGTCCGTCCACCAATTATACTCCGTGGCGCTGACGATCAGTTCCGCATTGGGGAAGACGGGCGCGTTGGTGCCCTTTTCCATCAGCCCCCAGACATGATCGGGATGGAAATGCGAAATCATGATGGTGTCGATGGCCTTGTAGTCGATGCCGGCTGCGGCCATGTTGGCCGGCAGATGCGTGGCATTGGCCTGCCATTGGCCGACACCCGAGCCGGCATCCATCATGATCAGCTTGCCGTTGACCTTGAGCACGACCACCGTGAGGGGGATCGGCATGAACTCGGTGGTCAGGCCGGCCTTCGACAAGGCCGCCTTGGTATCCTCCACCGAGGCATTCTTGATGAAGGTCGGGTCGTGGGGCTTGCGCCAGATGCCATCATAGATGGCAGTCACCTCGATGGATCCGACCTTGTATTTGTAGAAGCCCACGCTTGGCTCGACCGGCGTCTGGGCGAGGGCAGGGGCTATGAATTCAAGTCTTCCCGCCAGGCCGAACGCCGCGGCGGCCGCCGCAGAACCCAGCACCGTACGGCGCGTCATCTTCAGCATTTTGGTCACTCCTGTTCAACGGCTCATGCCGGACGGCGCACTGGCAATCAGTGCCTCCGCTGAGTGACCAGACCCGAAGGCGCCCGGAGTTATTCCCGCGCGATGCAAAGTTTTTTCGAGAGCCCGTATCCGGCGCGCTGGGGTCGAGATACGCCGGGGCAAGGTCCCGCCCGTTCTAGACGGACGGCAGCGGCGTTTTTCCGCGTAGGGGCGATGCCTCCAGCAGGAGGCCCTGCAAGGATTGGCGGAGGGCCGGGGTGCAGGCGAGAACCTCGTGGTCCTCCAGCAGGCCGGGACCGTGCGGAAAGCCGCCGGTCCAGCCGCCGGCCTCTTCGACCAGGAGCAGGCCGGCGAGAACATCCCAGCTCTTGAGCGAGAGTTCGCAGAAGCCGTCGATGCGGCCGCAGGCGAGCGCTGCCAGTCCCATTGCCGCAGAGCCGTTCTGGACGAAGGCGTAGCCCTGCGCGAGGAGGCCATGGACCAGCCGTAGATAATCAGCCGCAGGGTGCCTGCTCGAATATCCTGCATCGACGATCGCATCCCATGGGCCTTGCGTGGTCCGGACCCGGATGGGCCGGCCGTTGCAGAAGGCGCCATGGCCGCGCCGGGCGGTGAAGATTTCGTCGCTGACGGGATCGTAGACGATGCCGCTCTGCGTCCGGCCATCGATGCAAAAGGCGATCGACACGGCGAAATGGGCTAGGCCGCGGGCGAAGTTCAGGGTGCCGTCGATCGGATCGATGACCCAGAGATGCCGCGCGGGAGCACCGCCGGTTTCCTCGGTCAGAATGCCGTCGGCCGGGAACGCCCCGGCGAGTTGGTCGATGAGGAAACGATCGATTTCCAAATCGGCCTGGGTCACCGGATCGTGCCGGCCTTTTTCGATGTTGGACGCGGCCTCGCAGGAGCGGAAGTGGCGACGTGCGATCGCTCCGGCCTCACGGGCACAGTCCTGGGCGAAGTGATGCCGCCGGTCGATATCGTCACCGGTCACGATTTCCGCTCGCGCCTTGCCAGCAAAGAGCGCCTGACGTCTTCCTCCGCCTCGTCGAGCAGGGAGGTGATGGCCTTGGCCGTGGCGGCCGGATCTCGCCTGGCGATGTTGTCGACGACGGCCTGATGCAAGGCGAGCGAATGGCCCTGGCCCTCGGGATTGTCGTCCGTCAGACGGAAGCTGATCACCAGGGCCGTCTCGATCAGCGCCGCGAGCGAGCCGATCAGTTCGTTGCCGGATATACGCAGGATGGCCTGGTGAAATGCCAGGTCCGGCACGGCGAAGCGTTCGCTGTCGTCGCCGGCCTGTTCCATTTGTGAGATCAGCCGCTGCAGCTGCGCAATCTGTTCGGCGCTGGCCCGCTCGGCGGCGAGGGCGGCTGCCATCGGCTCGATGGCGCGGCGCAGTTCGAACAGGGAACGCGCCTCTTCAGCCGTGGTTCTCGACCCGTAGCGCCAGACCAGCACGTCGGGGTCGAGAAAGTTCCAGTCCTGCCGGGGGCGTACGCGCGTGCCTACCTTGGGGCGCATTTCCACCATGCCCTTGTTGGCAAGCACCTTGACGACTTCCCGCAGCACCGTGCGGCTGACGCCATGGGCCGCGCTCCAGTCATCGGCATTCGGCAATTGATCGCCGGGCGCGAGTTCGCCCCGCACGATGCTCTGGCCGATGTCGTTGAGGAGGCGCGAATAGAGGCTTGTGCCGGTGGCATTCCCTCCCCGCGAAGTCATGGGCGAAACCTTGGAAGGAGGGACTGCATTCTTCATTCTATCCTTGTTGGCTAGATATCATGCCGCCGATATGCATCTCAGGACGATATGACGGTGGGGTGGAACGGCAAGCTTGCCTTGGTAAAGCTGCCGCGTCCAATCCCCACCGCGCCTGGATTCTTCAGATCACAACTTCATGTCGAGATTGATCCTGAAGGCATGGCCCTGGGTGTGGCTGGCAAGCTGGCCGGAATAGGTGGCGCCCAGGGTTGCGTTCGCCGAGAGCGCGACGTCGACGCCGGCCTCGACAGCCAGCGCATCCTTGGCGAGCGGCGCGCCGGCTATCGTGAAGGACGCGCCATTGTTGAAGGCGAGCTTTGCGTTCTGGGTCACGTCGTCGAAGGCGTGCTGCCAGCCAAGCGTGCCGCGCAGGGTCAGCGTGGTCCCGGCAAGGTCGAAGGCGGTCGAGGCATGGAGCCCCAATGTGGTGTAAACCATGTCCGTCGAGCTCTTCGGACTGGCCAGCGCAGCCGTGGTGCCGCCCTTCTCGGCAAAGCCATTCGTGTCCAGATGGACATAAGCGAGATTGGCGAAAGGCTCGAAGACGTTACGGCCCAGATCGAAGCGATAGCTGAGTTCACCAAAGGCCTGCGCCGTCGCGGCGTCGTAATGCCCCGAAAGCGTCTCGCGGAAGGCGGGGAACACCACGTTGCGCTTGGTGTCGACATTGTGCCAGCCATAGATGGCGCCGGTTCGAAAGCCGAGCTGCCCCCATCGCGTGCCGCCATAGAGGCCGACCTGGTAGTTGTTGCTGGACCCGTCCGAACTCCGGGCGGAAACGTCGAAGCTGGTGTGGCTGTAGCCGGCGAGGACGCCGAGGCGCCAGTCCCCGACCGGCGCATCGATGCCGCCGATGAAGCCGCCGCTGGTGCGGTCAAAAGAGGCGGCGTCACCCGAGCCTTCGGCCCTGCCAGTGGCGGCGAAGGGCGTGCCCCAGACGACGATGCCGTCGGTGCTGCCAGTGGCGACCCCGCCGGACGTTCCGGCGATGCCGCCGAAGGCCGAGCGCAGGCGCCGGTTGGCCGCATCACGCGGGTAGCGGCTGTCTTCGATAAGGGCACCCTTGATATCGGCGTGGATCTCGCCCGAAAGTGCGTTTCCGAACGGGCGCACGTAGCGGTAGAAGCCGATTGCGGTCTCACCGGGATGGTTCGGGTCTTCCTCCCGGTTCAGAATATGCATCGACCAGCCGTCGGGCGTGTTCTTGAAGACCAGCCCCTCGATCTCCTGCTCGCCGTCGATCTTGAGATTGCCGATGAGCTCGACCTGCCCCGTCAGCAGATTGGCGCGGTAGATCAGCTTCTGGTCGTTATCGGTCGAAAAATACATCCAGCCATTGAAGATCTTGCCGCCTTGCGCCTGATCGATGGTCTGCGACAGGGGAATGTATTTCTGGAACGACCAGTCCGAAATATTGTAGACGGCGAGTTCGGTCGCGTTTTCATAGGCCATGCCGTAGCCGACACCGTTCTTGGCGTCCACGGCCACCCAGCTGGCGACGTCATGCGTACCGTGCGGTGGATTGAGCGCGAATGCCTGGCCCAGATAGGTCAGTGTCTTGGCGTCATAGATGGCGAAGACCGGTCGTTCGTATTTCTCGTTGGTGGTCGGCGAGCGGTTGCTCGTGTCCAGGGAGATGTAGAGCTTGCCGTCGGCATAATCGATGTCGCCGATATGGTTGAGCCCGATATCCGAAAACTGGGAGGGGTTCTTCAGGATGTCCGGAATGGCGGGCGTGACCAGCAATTTGGGATCGAAGGAGCCATTGGTCATTTCCAGGGCATTGGTGCCGGAAAAATACCAATTGGTGCCATCGGTGGTGACGCCTTGCCCACGGGAGGCGTCCACACCCGAGAACATCGTCTTTTCGACCATGATCCACGGCTCGACCGCGAGGGCCGGCAGGCTGGTGGCAGCCAGCAGCGACAGGCCGGCAAGGCATGGCCATGCGGCCCTGCGCAGCCGATATTTGGGGTGGGCGCAGGTAAGGGGAGGGCAAGGAGCGGCGTCTTCAGGCGGCTTGCTCGGCCTGTCAGGCGTTGTCGCGGTCATGGTCTCGATCTCTCGGGGTAGGGGTCTTGTGGTTGCGCGGCAGGCGCGCGGCAGCATCCGCCGGCCCGCAGGTCGGCGATGACGTTCGAAAATTTGGCTAAGGCAACGTGACCCGGCCGGGGCGTTAACCGCCCGGCCCTGGACATTGGCAGGGACTGGGAAGAGGCGCGCCATTACGGGCAAATTCGTATCGGCGCGAGGAAGGTACAGTCAGAGCTTCGGCTTGCTGAAGCGTGCCGTCATCCGCAGTGCGGAGAGGGGGATCCCGGCGAAATGGCGAGCTGAGTGAGAATTTCCTATCGATGGTCATTATGCGCGGTCGCGAGCAGACTGCTTCGATGCACAGTCCGATGAGCGGCCTGGCCCAGTGCTTGCTCGACGAGGTGCTTCATAGAGATCGCTCGTGACAATAGTATGAATAATATGAAGAATAGAAGGGGGCATCGTCGAGCCTGGCCGAGGCGGCTCGGCTGGCGAACGCGACGTCGGAATTCCGGCAGATAGCCTGGGAAAAAGAGCGGAACTATTCCGCCGCTGCCCGATTGAGCGAAGCGATCAGGTCGGTGAAGCGCTCGCCCTGCACCGCGACATGGTCATAGAGGCGCGTGGAGGCGAGGGTGCTGTCGCCGGCCAGCAGGGCATCAACGATGGCTTCATGCTCGGCCAGCGACGTGCGCATGCGGTTGCGCACGCGTAGTTGCAGCCGGCGGAAGGGGGCGAGGCGCTTATGCAGGGCCGTGGCTTGCTCGGCGATGAAATCGTTGCCGCTTGCCACATAGATGGCGCGATGGAAGCGCTCGTTCTCGTAATAATAGACGTCCATGTCGCCGCTGTCGGCCGCCTTGCGGCAGGCTTCGAGCGTCTCCCTCAGTGCGGCCTCGTCGCTCGGCAGCAGGCGGCGGGCGGCGAGGCGCCCACAGATCGCCTCGAATTCGGCCATCAGGCTGAACATGTCGATCAGGCGCTTGGGGTCGGGCGCGCTGACGATGGCGCCGCGATGCGGGCGAATCTCGACCAGGCCGGCTGCCGCCAATTGCTGGAGAGCCTCGCGGATCGGTGTGCGCGAGACCCCGAACCGGGCCGCCAGCGAGACCTCGTCGAGCCTGTCGCCGGGCTTGAACACGCCGGTGGCGATTTCCTCTTCGATCTGGTTGCGCAGGCGGGTCGCGGGTTTTTCGCTCATGGCCGATATCCTCCGCAATCTCGTACGACTCCCGGCACGAGGGAGTCAATCTCGTAAAACTTGTATACAATTTTATTGTAACTGTTTCAAAATTGCAATAATGATGAATGCAACCGCAGGCGGAACCAGCCAGCCTCGGATGGATTGAAGAGGAAAACGCCATGTCGCTCACCCGGAGGCAGATCCTGACTGCCGCACTCGCAACGCCATTGGTCATCCGGTCCGCCGGGGCTGCCCGCGCCGCCACCACGCTGAAGATGTCGCACCAGTTTCCCGGCGGCACCATCGAGCAGGGTGATTTTCGCGACCGGCTCTGCCGCATCTTCGCCGCCGAGGTGGAGAAGCGCACCGGCGGCGCCCTGAAATTCGACGTCTATGCCAATGCCTCGCTGATGAAGACCAACGCACAGTTCTCGGCCATGCGCCGCGGCGCCTTGGACATGTCGCTGTTTCCAGTCGCCTACGCCGGCGGCGAACTGCATGCCACCAATCTGGGCCTGATGCCCTGCCTGGTGACGAGCTATGAGCAAGGTGCGGCCTGGAAGAATGCCGAGATCGGCAAGGCGCTCTCCGGCATCCTGGAGGCCAAGGGCATCAAGATCATCGCCTGGGTCTGGCAGGGCGGCGGCGTGGCCTCGCGCGGCAAGCCGGTATTGACGCCGGACAGCTCCAAGGGGCTGAAGATCCGCGGCGGCAGCCGGGAAATGGACCTGATGTTCACCGCCGCCGGGGCGCAGGTCTCCACCATGCCCTCGAACGAAATCTATATCGGCATGCAGACCAGTGCGCTCGATGCGGCCGTGACATCCTCGACAAGCCTGATCTCCTTCCGCCTGGAAGAACTCGCCAAATCGCTGACCTCGGCGCGGAAGGGTTCCTTCTGGTTCATGCTCGAACCGCTGCTGATGTCCAAGACCATCTTCGATGCCCTGCCTTCCGATCAGCAGAAGACACTCCTCGATGTCGGCGCCGAGATGGAAGGCTGGGCCACCAAGCAGGCGCAACATGACGACGAGGAGGTCGCCAAGGTCTATGCCGCCAAGGGTGTCGAAGTCGCCGATTTCAGCGCGGCCGATCTCGCCGAATGGCGCAAGATCGCCGAAGCCAGTTCCTGGAAGGATTATGCGGCCCGTTCGAGCGAGGCCGCGGAATTGCTGAAGCTCGCGCAGAAGGTGGCGTGAGATGAGCGGCTCGATCCAGCACGACGCCATCCTCGCTGGCGACGAAGCCGGTCCGGCCGAGCGGGCGGGGATCGTGCATCGTGCCTTCGCCGCGGTCAACGCCGTCGCCTTCCGGCTTTCGGCCGTGGCTCTGCTGGCGGCGGCAGTCGTCCTCACCTTCGGCGTCATCACCGGCCATATCACCCGCCAGTCGGTGCTGTGGCAGGACGAGGTCACCATCTACCTGATCGCCGGCGCCATCTTTCTGTCGGCGGCCTCGGTGCAGGCTGTGCGCGGCCATGTCGGCATCGATATCCTCGATCATTGGCTGCCGGCTGCCGCCGGTACCAGGCGGCTGGTGGTCGATGCGCTGGTTCTCTTCTTCTGCATCCTGTTCGCCTGGAAATCCGGCTCGCTGCTGCATGAAGCCTGGGTGGACGAGCAGACCTCACACTCGGCCTGGGGGCCGCCTCTGTGGATTCCCTATTCCCTGTTGACGGCGGGCATGGTGCTGCTGGCGGCGCAAGTCGCCCTGCAGGTGGCGGAACGCTCGCTGCCGATCTTCGTCATCGTGCTGCTCGCCTTCGCCGCTTTCGCCCTGTGGTCGCGGCCGCCGCTGCCGCTGCTGACCGGCTTGCCGCAATGGGGCATCGGCGTCGCCTACTGCACCGCGACGCTGATCGTATTGTTCTCGGGCATGCCGATCGCCTTCGCGCTCGGCGTGGTGGCTCTGACCTTCATGATCCTGTTCATGCCGGCGGCCTCGATCGATACGCTGGCGCAGAACTTCTACGAGGAACTGGCCAATGTCATCATCCTCGCCATTCCGCTCTTCATCCTGAAGGGCGCGGCGATCGGTCGTTCCAATGCCGGCAAGGATCTCTATTCGGCCTTGCATGCCTGGCTCTATCGCATTCCAGGCGGCCTCGGCGTCGCCAACACGGTCGCCTGCGGCCTGTTCGCCGCCATGGCGGGCTCCTCGCCCGCCACCTGCTCGGCCATCGGTGCAGCCGGCATCCCGGAGATGCGGGCCCGTGGTTATTCGGGCGGCTTTGCCGCCGGCATCATCGCGGCGGGGGGCACGCTCGGCATCCTCTTGCCGCCCTCGGTGACCATGCTGCTCTATGCGGTGGCGGCCGAGGTTTCGCTCGGCAAGCTGTTCCTGGCCGGAATCGGCCCCGGCCTGCTCTTGATGACGATGTTCGCCGTCTACGCCATGCTGCATTACCGCAAGGAGAAGCGGCAGGCCCTGGTGCAGGCTGAGCGCACGGGCATTCGTTCGGCCATCCTGCACGAGGAGAGCTACACCTTCGCCCAGAAGCTGCGCATGATCGGCTGGGTGGTGCCCTTCGTCTCGATCCTCGCTGGTGTGATGGTGGTGCTCTATGCCGGCTGGGCCACGCCCTCGGAGACGGCCGGCGTCGGCGCCGTGCTCGCCTTGGCGGTGATCTCGGCCATGTACGGCATCTGGCGGCCTTCCAAGGTGATGCCGATCCTGTCGGGCACGCTGCGGGAATCGACCATGCTCCTGATGATTATCGGCATGTCGCTGCTCTATTCTTATGTGATGAGCTATCTTCAGATCAGCCAGTCGGCGGCGGCCTGGATCATCAGCCTGGACCTGTCGAAGTGGCTGCTGCTCACCGCCATCCTGCTCTTCGTGGTCGTCCTCGGCTTCTTCCTGCCGCCGGTCTCGATCATCCTGATGACGGCGCCGATCATCCTGCCGCCCTTGAAAGCGGCCGGCTTCGACCTGATCTGGTTTGGTGTGGTGATGACCATCGTCATGGAGATGGGCCTCATACATCCGCCGGTCGGGCTCAACATCTTCGTGATCAAGAATATCGCGCCGGACATCCCGCTCGGGGATATCATGCGCGGGACGCTGCCTTTCGTCGGATTGATGGCGTTGGCGGTGGTGCTGGCCTGCCTGATACCCGGCCTCGCCACCTGGCTGCCCGGTCTGATCATGGGGTAATCCAATGAATTGGCATGGTGAACAGCGATGAGCAGAAATTTCCTGCAGGAATTCCTGGAAGCAGTGGCCGAGCGGGGGAGGGGGCTCATCGGTCTTGAGCGCCCTGCATCCCCGGTGCGATCGGGCGATCTGCTGGCGCTCAGCAATGCGCTGCTGACGGGCCGGGGCGAGGTTTCCGGCGTCGCCCTGGCGCAGCAATGGCTCGACGCTTATGCCGCAGCCGACGAGGAGCAAAGGCGGCGCCATCTGGCGGCGCTGGCTGACGGCTTCGGTCCTGACCAGCCGCGCCTCGATGCGGCGATAGAGGCCTATCTGCAGGACAAGTCGCCCCGGGCGATGGCCGAGCTCAGCGTGGCCGCAGAGCCGAGACGCCAGGAGCTCTTCCGCCGGCTCAACCGCCCCGCCGGCGGCACGGCCGCCCTGGTGCGGCTGCGCGAGGACGTACTCGCCGACCTGCAGGGCAATGCGAAGCTGGAGGCCCTCGATGCGGACCTTGCCCATCTGTTCTCGTCCTGGTTCAACCGGGGCTTCCTGATGCTGAAACGGATCGACTGGACGACACCGGCGAACATCCTTGCCAAGATCATCCAATATGAGGCCGTACACACCATCCATAGCTGGGAGGATCTGCGCAGCCGGCTGGAGCCTTCGGATCGGCGCTGTTTTGCCTTCTTCCATCCGCAGATGGCCGACGAGCCGCTGGTGTTCGTCGAGGTGGCGCTGACGCGGGACATACCGGCGACGATCGCGCCGCTGCTCGCTCTCGAACGCAAGCCGATCCGGGCCGAGGATGCGACCACCGCGGTGTTCTATTCGATCTCCAATTGCCAGACCGGCCTGCGCCGCGTCTCCTTCGGCAATCTCCTGATCAAACAGGTGGTCGAGGAACTCCGGCGCGACCTGCCGAAGCTGAAGACCTTCGTGACTTTGTCGCCGGTTCCCGGCTTCATGGGCTGGCTGAAGCGGGAGCTCGCCAAGGAGGACCCCCATATTCCGGGTGTCGCCGACCTCTCGGTGCTGGAGGGGCTGTTCCAGCCAGCCGAACAGGGCGGCACCGGGCCGACGGAAGCCATGCGTGAGGCGCAGCTGGCCGCCGCCGCTCATTATTTCCTGGTGGCCAGGACCCCGTCGGGTGCGCCGATCGACCCGGTGGCGCGGTTCCATCTCGGCAATGGAGCCCGCCTCGAGCGCATCAACTGGCGGGGCGACGTCTCGCCCAACGGATTGCGCCAGGCCGGCGGCTTCATGGTCAATTATCTCTATGACCTCGATGCCATCGAAGCCAATCATGAGGCCTTCGCCAATCAGGGCGTGATCGCCGCCAGCGCGGCCGTGCGCAAGCTGCTGAAAGCCACGGAAGCGAAACCGGCGCGTCGCAAACCAGCCGTACCGGCCTTGCCGCCGCCCGCCCGCAGCGCCGATGCGGCCCAGCGGCCTCGTCCCAATTCTTGAGGAAATTTGCGTGTCGAACCATCTGTTCAGCCTGATCCGTTCCCGGATGCCGGAAGCGGGAAAACCCTTCCTCACTCTCGCCGATGGCCGCGGCTTTGATTATGGCGCCGTGCTTGCCTGGTCGGGCCGCTATGCCAATGCCTTGCGCGGCTATGGGGTCGAAACGGGCGACCGCGTGGTCGTCCAGGTCGAAAAGAGCCCGCAGGCGGTGTTTCTCTATCTGGCCTGCCTGCGCGCCGGCGCGGTGTTCGTGCCCCTCAACACCGCCTATACCAAGGCGGAGCTCGATTATTTCGTCGGCGATGCCGAACCGCGACTCCTGGTCTGCGCGCCGGAAAAGGCGGATGAACTCGGCGAGATCGGCACCCGGCTCGGTGCTGCCGTCGCGACCTTGGGAAGCCATGATGACGGCTCGCTCGCCGAAGCGGCGAAAGCCGCACCGGAGAGCTTCGACGATGTCGCGCGCGGCGAGGACGATCTGGCGGCGCTGCTCTATACCTCCGGCACCACGGGGCGTTCCAAAGGCGCGATGTTGACGCATGGCAACTTGGCTTCCAACGCCGTTACCCTGGCTGCCTATTGGCGCTTCAGCCAGGCCGACGTGCTGCTGCACGCCCTGCCGATCTTCCACACCCATGGCCTGTTCGTGGCCATCAATACCACGCTGATGGCGGGATCCTCGCTGATCTTCCTGCCGCGCTTCGATGCGGCAGAGGTGCTGCGCCATCTGCCCGGCGCCACCTGCATGATGGGCGTGCCGACCTTCTATGTGCGCCTCCTGCAGCAGGAGGGCCTCACTGCCGAGGCGACCGCCCATATGCGGTTGTTCGTATCGGGATCGGCGCCACTGCTGTCGGAGACCCATGAGCAATGGAGAGCGCGCACCGGCCACGCCATTCTCGAACGCTATGGCATGACCGAAACCAACATGATCACCTCCAACCCCTATGACGGGGCACGCGTGGCCGGCGCCGTCGGCATGCCGCTGCCGGGCATCGCGCTGCGCATCGTCCAGCCGGAGACGGGCGAAGCCTTGCCGCAGGGCGAGATCGGCATGATCGAGGTGAAGGGTCCCAATGTGTTCAAGGGCTATTGGCGCATGCCGGAGAAGACCAGATCGGAATTCCGGCCCGACGGCTTCTTCATCACCGGCGATCTCGGCAAGATCGACGCCCAGGGCTATGTCCACATCGTCGGACGCGGCAAGGATCTGGTGATTACAGGTGGCTACAACGTCTACCCCAAGGAAGTGGAGACGGAAATCGACGGCATTCCCGGCGTGTTCGAGAGCGCCGTGATCGGCGTGCCGCATGCCGATTTCGGCGAGGGAGTCACGGCGATCGTGGTGCGCAAGCCCGGCGCCACCGTGGAGGAAAGGACGATCCTTGCCACCCTGGAGGGGCGCCTCGCCAAGTTCAAGCAGCCCAAGCGCGTGCTCTTCGTCGACGAATTGCCGCGCAACACCATGGGCAAGGTCCAGAAGAACGTGTTGCAGACAACCTATCGCGATCTCTACGCGCGGGGGTGAGGCGTGAAAGCCTTCTCCCCTTGTGGGAGAAGGTGCACCGAAGGGGCGGATAAGGGGAGAAACGCACCCTTGAAAGGTATGCGCCAACACCCCTCATCCGTCATTGCTGCGCAATGCCACCTTCTCCCACAAGGGGAGAGGGTTTATCGCGCGCGCGATTTCCGCGTCAGCCCAGCTTCGGCTCGAGCTGCGTCGACCACAGCGAGGCGTCGGCGGCGTCGCGCAGCGTGACGGTCATCACCCGCGTGTCGGCGGCGATGGCGACGTGGCCGAAGAATTGCAGGCCGGCTGCGGGCGACAGGTTCTGCTGGCCGCCTTCCGGCGCCTTCACATATTTGAGCTCGGGACCGAAGGTCATGTCGAGGTCGTTGGGCCCGAACGTGCCCGAATGGAGCGGGCCGGAAACGAATTCCCAGAAGGGATCGAAGTCCTGGAAGGCCGCCTTGTCCGGATTGTAGTAGTGGGCGGCGGTGTAGTGGACGTCGGCCGTCAGCCACACCGTGTTCTTCACGCCGGCCGCCTTGATGAAGCGCAGGAGATCGGCGAATTCGAGTTCGCGGCCGAGCGGCTTGCCGTTGTCGTTGTTGGAGACGGCTTCGAAGCCCTTCTTCTGCTCGGCCTTGTCCCACACCACCAGCGCCAGCGGCATGTCGGCTGCGATCACCTTCCAGGTCGCCTTGGAATTGGCGAGTTCGCGCTTGAGCCAGGCAAGCTGCTCGGCGCCGAGGAAGGCCGCTTCCCCGCCTTCCGTGGTCTGCAGATTGGCGCCGTTCGGGCCGCGATAGGTGCGCATGTCGAGCATGAAGACATCGAGCAGCGGGCCGTAGGGGATCTTGCGATAGACGCGGCGCGGCTCTGCCAGCGTGGTGGCGATCGGCATATATTCGTGGAAAGCCTGCGCAGCGCGTGCCGCCAGGGCCGCGATCGACTTTTCCTTGTAGCGATCGTCGCTGAGCAGGTCCTTGGACGAGGACCAGTTGTTGGTCACCTCATGGTCGTCCCACTGGGTGATGACCGGAACCTCGCGGTAGAGCGCGCGGAAGTTCTTGTCCATCAGGTTGTATTTGTACTGTCCGCGATACTCGTCGAGGGTCTCGGCGACCTTGGACTTTTCCGGCGTGACGATGTTCTTCCAGACGGTGCCGTCGGGCAACTTCACCTCGGGCTTGATCACGCCGTCGGCATAGATGTTGTCACCGGAATGGATGAAGAAATCCGGGTTGTGCTTGAGCATGGCCGAATAGATCTTCATGCCGCCGCGATCGGCATCGATGCCCCAGCCCTGGCCGGCGGTGTCGCCGGACCAGACGAAGGAGACGTCGCGCAGCCCGGCCGGGGCCGAACGCAGGTGCCCGGTGACCACTTCGCTCTCGACGCTGGTATGGGCGAGGTCCTGGAAGCGCACGCGGTAGAAGATCTCCTGGTCCGCCGGCAGGCCCTCGGCCAGGATCTTCACGGTGTAGTCGGTCTCGGGGGAGGCGGTCACCGTCGGCAGCCGGTTCACCGTCTTGAAGCTCTCGGTCGTCGACCATTCGAAGATCGCATTGGCCGGGCGGTCCGTGCGCGACCACAACACCGCCCTGTCGCCGGCAACGTCGCCCGACTGCAGGCCGGCCGTAACCTCGGGGCGGTCGGCAGCGCGGGACAGGCCCGGCACGGCGAACGTGCCCGTGGCTCCGAGGAGGCCGGTTGCTGCGGTTGCGGTGAGGAAGCGGCGGCGGGACAAAGGTCTTTCGATGAAGCGCATGGCGACTCTCCAGCTTGAATTGCGCTCCTTCTTGGCCATCGACATGACAGTGGCATGTCAAATGGTTGGAGGAATTATAAACTGTGTGCAGTGAGGCGGGTTCAGAACAGGCCCTGTAGAAAATTTCACAGGCAGCACGCTTTCACCTGTGGCACAAAGCGTTTGGGGATTTGGCGGAAACGTCAAGAATCGCAAGACGCGCCGAACCAAAGAGCTGAAGCAAAGAAGAGTTTCCGCCCAAATGGCTTTGCTCTCGGGGATAGGGATCTTTCATCTAGCAGACCGGGTATTTTATGATTTTCCTGAAGAAATCTGAGCGTAAATGCGGTGTTCGTCGCTGGGTCATCCTGGCCAGTGTGGCGCTTGTCGCGCAGGCCTCATCACAGGCCCTGGCCGAACCCGCCACCGAGCAAGGTGCCAAGGCGATCCGAGACGAGATTGCCCGTTATCTCGGCCCGAAAGTGTTCGAGAAGGGTATCGTCGCCGTCAAACCCAATGGCGAGAGCTATGATCTCACCTATGATGTCAGCAGCAGCAAGCTCGGCCTGCCTGCAGACGGCGCCCAATTCAGCTTCGGTCCGTTCACCGCCCGCCTGATCCCCCAGGGAGAGGGC
Source organism: Labrys sp. WJW (assembly GCF_001676615.1). Classification (GTDB taxonomy): domain Bacteria; phylum Pseudomonadota; class Alphaproteobacteria; order Rhizobiales; family Labraceae; genus Labrys; species Labrys sedimenti. The sequence goes on from NZ_LYXZ01000025.1 coordinate 42,101, forward strand.
AAGTATGCTTTCGAGCAGAGCAGTCCTTCGCTCGATATGGTCTACAAATCGGGCAAGGCCGGACCGCAGAGCGAACTGGTCCAGCGCTTGAAGAATTGTACCGGGAAGGGGATCTATGACCCCAAGGCCGAGCAATTTACCGATCAGACCATGCGTTGCGAGTCAGCCGTTCTTACGATGCGCACGCCGCTCGAGGACATCGACGCCACCGTTGGCAAGATCGATTTCACCATCACCGGCAAAACGGGGGAGGCCGGCACGGCGGATCTGAACGTGACCGGTGACCTGCTGGACCTGGTCGAGACGGTCACCGTCAAGGATCCCGCCAATCCCGCGCCGCCGATGGTGCTGCGCGCGGATCGCGTGCACGAGACCTTCGTGGCCAATGGCTCCAGCGGTTCGCAATTCATGCAGGCCCTGGCCTATTTCGCGGGCCGCAAGGCTGGGGACAATGGCAAGGCGGCCCAGGAGCAGGCGCGGGCCAAGCTGAAGGCCGTGTTGCCGCTGTGGAAAACACTGTCCGCGCAGATCCGTTATGACAACATGACGGTGGGAACACCCAAGGGCATCATCCGGATTGCCACGGTGGATACCAACCTCGCTTCGAACGGCCTGGTGAAGACGGGCAATGTCGGCCTGAATCTGGCCATGAGCGGTCTTGTGCTGCCGGACGGCATGCTGCCCGACTGGGCCAGGTCCCTGGTGCCGGAAAAGGCGACGCTCGATTTCAACCTGACCGGTCTCGATCTCGAGACGATCGCCGGCAAGATGATCGAGGTTGGCACCGACACCAAACCGGCTCAACCGGATGCGCTCAAGGCGGCGTTGATGCCATTGCTTCTGGCGGGCCAGCCCAAGCTCGCTTTCGGCCAGAGCCTGACGGCACCTGCCTATGATGTGAGGGGACAGGGGGAGACCTCGCTGCTGCCAGCGCAACAGGGCAAGGCGACGGTTTCGGCTTCCAACCTGGACGAGATCACAGCCTCTCTCGGCAAGGCCGGTGCCTCCGATGCCGGGCCGCAACGTGCGGCCATGGGCATCGCCTTCCTCAAGGGGCTGGCCAAGACCGGGCCGGACGGCCGGCTGACCTGGGACATCGACTTCGACAGTCTTGCTCGCAAAGTCACGGTGAACGGTCAGTCCTTCGGGCCGGGCGCGCAGAAATAGAGCGCTTCCAAACAGCCGGCAGGATTCCGAGGGCGGCCTTTATCGAAAGGCCGCCCTCTTTGCGTCCGGAGCAGGGCGAGAGGTCAGGCCAACTCCTTGGCCAGCAAATGGCGAACTTCCGCCACAAGGGCGGATTCGCCGGCCTGGGGCGGCAGGATGGAGAATTCGATGTCGGGCATGGCCGGCAGGCCGAAACCGGCATCGAGAATGGCCATGCCGGCGGGTATGGCGGAACGGTTGAGGCAGGCCACGCCCAGGCCGGCAGCGAGCGCCAGGTGCAGGCCGGCAACTCCGGCGGCCGAATGGGCGATCTCATAATCGATATCGCTTTGGTTGAGCGCGCGGATGATCAGGCGCTGGAGGGCACAGGCCTCTGGAAGCACGACCAGCGGCAGGCGCTGGGCAGCATCAAGGGCGAGGGCCGGCGAGGCGACCCAGCACAACGGCTCGCGGCCGAGCCGGATGCGGCCGTCTTCGTCGGACGCACTGTCCTTGTCGAGAAGGCGCATGGACAGGCCGATGTCGAAGTCGCGACGGCTCTCGATCATCAGGCTCTGGCGGGTCGCGACATGCAGCCTGAGCTGCGGGTAGCGCTCACGCAGGCGCTTGAGCAGGAGCGTGATCGTCGCCGGGCGGAAATAGTCGGTGATGGCCAGGCGCAGATCGCCGGCGAGCGGCATGCCCATGACATCGCGGAAAGCCTCCTCGCTGAGTGCCAGCAGCCGGCGCGCATGCACGACCAGGCGCTCGCCGGCCGGTGTGAGGCTGGCGCCGAGCTTGCCGCGCACCAGCAAGGGTACGCCGCAATGCTGCTCGAGCTTGCGCATCTGCTCGCTGACGGCCGATTGCGAGCGATGGACCCGTGGCGCCGCTGCCGACAGGCTGCCCGTTTCGGCGATGGCGACGAGGGTCTGCAGGAGATCGAGATCGAAAGGGCGCATTTATCCATCCGTTTTTCCGATGGATGATATCATACATTCCCGGTTTTCCGATTGAAAGCGTGCCCTTATACAACCGCGATCCGCGTTGGAGGAGCCGACGGGTTGTCGGAGTTTCGAATGTCAAGTCTACGATTGTATATGTTCCAGTCCGGCACCCAGCGCTGCAAGCTGCACCACATCAAGATGAACCAGGGCGAGGGGGACGACTACGAGATCCCGGTGCCCTGGTTCCTGGTGATGCATCCGGAAGGCGCGGTGCTGATCGACGGAGGTCTGGCGGCGGAAGGCCTTGCCGATCCCAGAGCCTATTGGGGCGGCAGCGTCGAGGTCTTCCGCCCGGTGATGACACCGGAACAAGGCTGCCTCGCCCAGCTCGAAACTCTCGGCATCCGGCCCGGCGATATCCGCTTCGTGCTGCTCTCGCACCTGCATTCGGATCATACCGGCGCCGTCGGGCGCTTTCCCAATGCCACCTACATCGTGCAACGTCGGGAATATGAATATGCCTTCGCTCCGGACTGGTTCTCGGCGGCCGCCTATGTCCGCCGGGACTTCGACCGGCCGGACCTTGCCTGGCAGTTCCTGGAGGGCGAGGCCACGGACGACTTCGACCTCTATGGCGATGGCGTCATCCGGATCCTGTTTACGCCGGGCCATTCCCCCGGCCACCAATCCGTCATGGTCGATCTTCCGAACAGCGGGCCGTATCTACTGGCGATCGATGCCGCCTATACCTGGGACCACTGGAACGAGAAGGCACTGCCAGGCCTGATGAGCTCGGCCAGCGATGCGGCGCGCTCGGTACGCAAGCTGCGTTTTCTCGCCGACCGGATGGGAGCGACGGTGGTACCGGGCCATGATCCCGAGGCCTGGGCCGGTTTCAGGCAGGCGCCCCGCTTCTACGATTGACCGCCACTCAGGCCTCCAGCGCCTGGGCGAGATCGGCGATCAGGTCCTCGGCGTTCTCGATGCCGACACTCAGGCGGATGGTGGCGTCGGTCACGCCGAGCTGCGCCCTCAGCTCGGCCGGAACGCCCGAATGGGTGGTCGAGGCGGGATGGCTGGCAAGGGACTCGGTGCCGCCGAGGCTGACGGCGAGCTTGAACACTTTCAGCGCGTTGAGCATTCGGAAGGCCTCGGCCTGGCCGCCCTTGATCTCGATGGAGAAGGTCGAGCCTGCGCCGGTGCATTGCCGCTCGAATACCCGGCGTGCCGGACTGTCCTCCGGCAGCGCATGCAGGGCATGCACGGCGACGACGCCGGCATGGGCGGCCAGGAAGTCGGCGACGGCCACGGCATTGCGCGCGGCGGCCTGCATGCGCAGCGACAAGGTTTCGAGCGAGCGGCCGAGCATCCAGCAGGTGTGGGGATCCAACTGGGTGCCGACGGCGCTACGCAGGGCTCGCACCGGCTTCAAGGCCGTTTTGCTGCCGATCGCCGCGCCGGCGATGAGATCGCTGTGGCCGCCGATATATTTGGTGGCCGAATAGACCACGATATCGACGCCATGGCCGAGAGGCCGCTGGAAGAGCGGCCCCAGCAGCGTGTTGTCGCAAATGATCACCGGGCGTGCACCCTGCATGTCGGCAATGCGATCGGCAACGGCGCCGACGAGGGAGAAGTCGACCAGCGTGTTGACCGGATTGGAGGGCGTCTCGATCAGGATGGTGCTGACCCGGCCTGCCGCCATCGCCTTGTCGGCAGCCTGGTTGATCGAGGCGGCATGAAGGCCGTCCATGAAGCCCGCATGCCCGATGCCGAAATCGGCGAGGGTGCGGGCGAGCAGCGTCTCGGTGCCGCCATAGAGCGGCTGGCTGTGCAGCACGACATCGCCGGGGCGGGCATAGGCCAGCACGGCCATGGAGATGGCGGCCATACCCGAGGAGAACAGAAGGGCGGCTTCGCCGCCTTCATAGATGGCGAGGCGGTCCTCGACGATCTCGGTATTGGGATGGTTGAAGCGCGAATAGACCAGCCCGGCCGCGCTGCCGGCGGGCGGGGTGCGCCGGCCCGAGGTGTAGTCGAAGAAATCGCGCCCGTCCTCGGCCGACTGGAACACGAAGGTGGAGGTGAGAAACACGGGCGGCTTCACCGAACCTTCCGAGAGGGCCGGGTCATAACCATAGCCCAGCATCAGGGTCTCGGGATGCAGGGCGTGGTTGTTGAGCATATGTTTGTGGCTGCGATCGACGGCCATGACCGGCTCCTTTCACGTGTAACGTCGGAAGCGGTGGTGTGGCACGTATGGTGCGGTCGGCCATGAAGTCTGTCAAAGGGAAGGAGTCGATCGCCGGATCGACCGACTCCTTCGGCGAATTGGGAGGGCATCAGGACCTCGACTCCGCTGCCAAGGGCTCAGCAACGAAATCGGGTGCTTCATGCCGGCTCAATACTCGACGACGCCATCGAGCGCGTAGTGTTTGATGGTCTTCCGGTTGGCGATCAACTCGTCGATCGTGGGCTCACCGGTCATGGCGCGGCGGATAGCGAGCTTGGTCGCCTCGTAGTTGGTGCGATAGAGGTCGGCCTTGTCGAGATTGGGGTCCGCCGGGCAGCGCGGATCGAGCCAGATCGTGATGATGATGCAGATCTTGTCTGTCTGGTCCTTTGGCAGCACGCCCTCGATGACGCAGTCGACGATCGCGTCGCCGGTCGCTCCTTGAACGACTCCGCCGAGAAGCTCGACATAGGCGGCATTGTGGATCGTCACCTTCGTCGTCATCATGGTGGCGGGACGGACGAGCTGGTTGAGGTCACGCACCACGAACATGCGGGTATGTCCGACCGTCTGGCCGAGCATGGCGGCGAAGCCGTGGCCGACCGGCCCGTCGACGGAGCCGATCAGCACCTCCGGCATGGCATCCGTGTATTGGCCTTCCTTGGCGAGCACGGTGGCTTCGCCGGTGCGAAAGATGATGTCGGTCAAGTCACTGCTCCTGTTCCGGTCTCAATCGGCACGATGAGACCTTTTTGCGGCAGCGGATGATGGGCCGGCGGTCCTGAAAACCGCAAGCCTTGGGGCTTGTGAAAAAAGGACGCATAGTCGTTCTCGGGAGTCGGGGAGCCTGGCTCCAAGCCCGCGTTGTGACGAGTTCTCGCGACAATTGGTGGTTCCATCGATCACAAGGCGCTTTGGCGCTATGGTCGCAGTTCCAACCTCGTGGTGGCTCCCTTCGTCATTGCGAGCCGAGCGAAGCAATCCAGTCTTTCACGCATGGCACCAGCTGGATTGCTTCGCTCCGCTCGCAATGACGGTCGAGCAACAGGACCATGATTGTAGCTCTAGCCTGGCAGGCCGAGTTCCGCCCGCACCTTTTTCGACAAGCCACGCGAGACGATGAAATGCGACTGACGCAGATAGTCGCGCAGTTCCTCGTCGCTCAGGCCTGGCTCGGCATAATGCTGGATCCACTTCATGCCGCGCGAAGCCAGATAGGGGGCGGGACGCAGGCCGGGCTGCTCCCTGAGCACCTCATAGGAGATCTCGCTCACCTTGAAGGTGTAGCGCGGTACACCGTCCTGCTGGCCGCCGATGGCGAAGACCTTACCGCCGACCTTCCAGACATGGGCTCCGCCCCATTGCACCACATGGCTGGTGGCGGGCAGCGCGCCGCAGAAGGCGTTGTACTCCTCGTGGGTCATGCCGCCAAAGCTGGGAGCTTGCGGATCGCCACCTTGTTGTCGTGGAAGGCACCGCCGCCGACGGGGGCGGGCGCATCGGCCCCCGTCAGGGTGTTGATGCCCTTGCCGTCCTCATAGGCGCTGTTCGGCCAGATCGACTCGGCCACCAGCACGCCGCGACGCAGGCCCTCGAAGAGCTTGGCGTGCAGGCGGACCTTGCCGCGCGGGCTTTCAAGCTCGACCTTGTCGCCGTCCTCGATGCCGTGGGCGGCGGCATCGTCGGGATGGATCAGCACATCGGGCCGTTCTTCTTTGGCGAGCGAGGTCGGGGTTTCCGTGAAGCTCGAATTGAGGAAATTCCGGGCCGGGCTGGTGGTCAGGCGGAAGGGGAAGGCCTCGTCCGCCAGCTCGATCGCCGTCCAATGATCGGGGAAGGCGGGCATGTCATGCACCGGCCCGAACTTGGCGGGCGCCGCATAGGGATTCTTCGGCCAGTCTGCCTTGAGGCGGAACTTGCCGTCGGGCCAGCCGAAGCCTTTCAGGAAATGAGCCTCCTCGAAAGGCTGCTGCACGTCGAGCCAGCGCTTTTCCTCCAGCTCTGCCAGTGTACCGCGATTGGAGGCCTGCAGGGTGCGGTCGATCAACTCGCGCGGATCCATGGCGAAGGCGGGGTGTTCGGCGCCGACGCGGGCAGCGATGGCGCTGATCACCTCGTGATTGTTGCGGCATTCGCCCGGCGGTTCGATCAGCTTGGGGCCGAGCAGGATGTGCTGCTGCCCGCCGCCCTGGTAGACGTCGTCATGCTCGACGAACATGGTGGCCGGCAGGATGATGTCGGCCATGCGGGCGGTATCGGTCATCACCTGCTCATGCACGACGGTGAAGAGGTCCTCGCGGGCAAAGCCCTGCTTCACCTTGTCCTGGTCGGGCGCGACCGACATCGGATTGGTGTTCTGGATCAAGAGCATTTTCACCGGGCCGCCGCCGCACAGGGCTTCGGCATCGCCGGTGAGGATGGGGCCGATACGCGTCTGGTCGAGCTCACGGACCTTGGGGTCGCGCACGTCCAGGCCCTCGATCAGCGTCTTGCGCCAGCCGAACATACCCGAATTGGAGTGCAGCGCGCCGCCGCCCTCATGTTGCCAGGCACCCATCACCACGGGAATGGCGCTGACCGCATGCATCGAAGCCGCGCCGTTGCGCGAGCGGGCAAAGCCATAGCCGAGGCGGAAGAAGGTCCGGGGCCGCTCGCCCAGCAGCTTGGCCAAGGCCTCGATATCGGCCACCGGCACGCCGGTGATGTCGGAAGCCCATTGCGGCGTGCGGCTGGCGAGATGGGCCTCGAATTCGGCCGGATGATCGGCGAATTTGGCGAGATAGGCCCGGTCGGCATGGCCGTCGCGGAACAGCACATGCATGAGGGCGCAGGCCAGCGCCCCGTCCGTGCCGGGCTTGAGGATGATCTTGACGTCAGCCTGCTGCATGGTGGCGTTGTCATAGACGTCGACGGCCACAATCCTGGTGCCGCGCTTCTTGCGAGCGGAGGCGGCGTGGGTCATCACATTGACCTGCGTCACCACCGCATTGGTGCCCCACAGCACGATGCAGTCGGATTGCGCCATCTCGCGCGGATCGGTACCGGTCATGCGGCCATGGCCGGCGAGATAGCCGGACCAGGACAGTGACGTGCAGATGGTCGAATACTGGCCCGAATAGCGCTTGGCATTGCGCAGGCGGTTGATGCCGTCGCGCATGACCAGGCCCATGGTGCCGGCATAGTAGTAGGGCCAGACGCTTTCGGCCCCGAAATCGCGCTCGGCTGCCAGCATGGCCTCGGCGGTGCGGTCGAGCGCCTCGTCCCAGCCGATGCGTGTATACTGGCCAGATCCCTTCGGGCCGGTGCGCATCAGGGGGTGGAGCAGGCGATCCTTGTGATGCACGCGCTCGGCATAGCGGGCGACCTTGGCGCAGATCACGCCCTTGGTGAAGCTGTTGTCGGCGGCACCATAGACCCGCCCCATGGTGTTGCGGTCGAGCACCTCGATCTCGAGGGCACAGGTCGAGGGGCAATCATGCGGGCAGGCAGAGGCCCTGCGGATCGGGCCAAGCGGTTTGTTCATCGGGATCTCGTCATCTCACCGTCGCATCGTAGGGCGAGGAGGCCGTAAGAGCCAGCCTTGCGTGCAGGCATTGCGAGAATTGATCGATCCATTCATGCGGGGAATGGCTCGCATGCGTATCATCCAGGCAGGGCGCGGGCGGCCTCCAGCACCTCGGCGACATGGTCCGCCACACGCACCTTGGACCAGACGCGGGCGACGATGCCCTTGCCGTCGATCAGCAGCGTGGTGCGCTCGATGCCGAGATAGGTGCGGCCATACATCTGCTTTTCGCCCCAGACGCCATAGGCGTTGAGCATGTCGAGGCTTTCGTCGGAGGCGATTGCCGTGGTCAATCCGTGCTTTGCCACGAATTTCTGCTGCTTGCGCACAGGATCGTGCGAGATGCCGAGCAATTCCGCGCCCGCGGCGGCGAAATCCGCTTTGGCCGCCGAGAACTCCACGGCTTCACGCGTGCAGGCCTGGGTGTCCGCCTTGGGATAGAAGAAGATCACCAGTTTGCGGCCACTGAAGTCCTCGAGCCGGACGGTGCCGCCATCGGCGAGGGGGAGGGAAAAGGCGGGAGCGACCTCGCCGACCTGCAGGGGATGCATATGCCTTCCTTTTGGCAAAATGGTACGTCAGAGCACAATCGTGTATGTTTCGGGACAGGCGCGGTCCAGGCCGTTCTGCATCCGGGCACTCGTCTTTCGCGATGGATTGCCCCGATGCGTGTTTGCCCAGCGTATCCGCGGATAAGACGATTTGGAATTGTCGGCTTATCTCAACAATTTGCATCTTCATCCTACTGCGTCTCCTTAACGGTACGGCAACCTGGGTGAGGCCATCATCTCGCCGGCATTGCCGTGGGGCATGAAGGATCTATCGCAAGGGGCTGGCGAATCGTTGATGGCGAGGGACGCACACAACGCAGTGCATGAAGCGACGGCTGCCGCCGATGAGCAGGTGTCCCTGGAGACCGCTGCGAGCCAGTTGCCGTACGACCATCCTGTGGAAGAGCCACCGGCGGATCCTTCTCCCCGGCGGCGGCCTGGCAGCGGCCGCGTATTGCTGCGCAGCGCCGTCTCCGTGGCGGCCACGGCAGCGGTGGTGGTCGGGGCTGCCATCGGCATCTTCTACTGGCGGCTCGGCAATGGTCCTCTATCGCTGCCCTTCATCACCCAGACCGTGCATCAGGCCATCGCCGCCAAATTACCGCCGGGCTATCGTCTCAGCTTGGACGATGTCGCGATCGAACGACGCCCGGAAGGGTTGATTGCGATGATCCGCGGTGTGACCGTGAGGGATCATGACGTCGTGATCGCCTCGGCGCCGCGTATTTTTGCCGGTTTCGATCTGGCGTCTCTGCTGCTTGGCGACGTTACGGCCCGTTCGATCGTGGTCGAGGGGGCGGCGGCAACCGTCAATGTCAGCATCGACGGCCGGTTCACGCTTCAGGCCGGGGTCGACAGCTCGGCGCCTACCACGGGCGGAGCCCTTTCGCTTGCGGCAGTCCTGAACGGCTTCGACACGATGATCGCCTCGATCGGTTCCATCGACAGGGTCGAGCTGCGCGACGCCGCGCTGGCGGTGCATGACCAGGCGATCGGCCACGACATCGTCCATCGCGGTATCGACCTGACGGTCCGCCGTACCGCCACGGCCGGTGGCCTGTCGGTGGCTCTTGCCGCTGCGGGTGGTTCCATCAATGCCACTACGGAAGGTGGCGATGGCGAACCGCGCTCGATCGACATCAAGGCCAGCAATATCGGTGTCACCGAAGTCGTGGCGGCTCTGGCGCCGAGCGTCGAGCAGCCATCGGTCAAGGCCTCCTTCGATCTACTGGCTCGTGCCAGCATCAATCCCGATGGTTCCGTCGAGATGGCGCGGGTCAATATCACCAGCGCCGGGGGCAGCTGGAATGTCGAGCCGAAGGAGCCTCCCTTCGTTTTCGACGGCGCTCAGATCAGCTTGAACTGGGACAAGACGGTCGGTGCCGTCCAGATCGAGCAGGCGATGGTCAAGTCGGGCGAGGGCATCCTGGATTTCAAGGGAAAGGTCGTTCCGCCTTCCGATGCGACGGGTCCGGTGTGGACCTATGGCCTGCAGGCGCCGAACGTGCTGCTGGCCAGCCGCCGCGAGGAACGTCCGCCGCTGAAGCTCGACCGCATCGATCTTGCCGGTCGTTACGATCCCGCCACCAATCGCCTCAGCTTGGACAAGGGCGAGGTGCTGGGGCCGACGGTTGCCATTGATTTCAACGGTGCCGTCGGCTTCGGCGGCAAGACCCCGGCGATCGACCTAACCGCAAAGGCCAAGACCCTGTCGGCGGTGGCCTTGAACCGGGTATGGCCCGTCTTCTCGGTACCCGAGGTCAAGATCTGGCTGGAAGACCATATCAAGGCCGGTGTCGTCGATGGAGCGACGCTCAAGCTCGCCATTCCGCAAGGAGCGTTGGCTTCGGTCAACGGCAAGACGCCGCCTCTGCCGGACGAAGCTCTTTCGGGCTCGGTGCCGATGTCGAAGGGCATCGTCCAGATCATCGATACGCTGCCGCCGATCAGCGACGTCGAGGGCAGGGTCGACTTCTCCGGACGCCATCTCACCGTCAGTGTCGACAGCGCGGTGGTCGAGACCGGTGACACCGGCACACTCAACCTCGCCGATGGGTCCTACAAGATCGACGATTTTGCCCTGAAACCGCCGAACCAGTCCGCGGTCTTCGGGGTGAAGGGCCCCGCGCAGGCCGTGGCCAGGCTGATGACCATGCCGCCGCTGGCCGATGCCGCAAAGGGCATGGATATCAGGCCAGATGAGGTCAACGGCACTGCCGATCTCAAGGTCAAGCTCGACCTGCCGCTGATCGACCATCCTCGCCCCGAAGACATCAAATATGCGATCACGGGCGGCGTACAGGGAATGTCGATTGCTCATGTCGCCGGCAGCAGCCTGCAGAGCGGCACGATGAAGCTCTCGCTCGAGCCGGGGCTGATGCTGCTCACCGGCAAGGGTGTGTTCGATGGGCTGCCGGCCAATTTCGACCTGCGCAAGGCCGAGGGCCAGGAACCGCAGACGGCCCTCAGCGTCATCCTGGACGACGCCACGAGGAAGCGGAAGGGCTTCGATTTCGGGGATGCACTGACGGGGCCCATCCAGGCCGACATCCATCCGGTCGCCGATCCGCGCGACCCGCGCTACGATGTGGATATCGATCTGGCTGCCGTGCGCATCAAGGACCTGCTGCCGGGCTGGCAAAAGGCGGCCGGCGTGCCGGGGCGGGTCAGTTTCAGTTGGGACCCCGCCGACAAGGGCGGCGGCACGCTCGACAAGCTGACGGTGGAGAGCGGATCGGTGTCGCTGCGTGGCACCGTGACGCTCGGTCCGGACAACAAGCTGCGCAAGGCGATGATGGATGTGATCAGCCTGTCGCCGGGTGATGATTTCCAGGGTGTTTTCGAACCACTCGGCAATGGCTGGAAGGTCTTTGTGCGCGGGAACCGGCTCGATGCCCGCCCTCTGCTGTCGATGCTCCAAAAGCGTGCCAAGGGCAGCAGTGCCAGCACCAGCATCAATGCCGATATCAGGGTCGGCCAGGTGGTCGGCTTCAATGACGAGTCCCTGGCCGATCTCGGCCTGATGCTCGACAGCAAGGGTACGACGATCCGCAAGCTCGATCTCAGCGGCAGGCTGGCCAACGGCCAGGTCACCGCCTCGCTGGGCAATGAAGGGGGCAACGGCAATCTGGTCACTGTACAGTCCACCAATGCCGGCGCCGTCATGCGTTTCCTGGATCTCTACACCCGCTTGCGTGGCGGGGCGCTTGGTGCCCGCTTCTCGCCGGTGATCGACAATATGCGCGGCCGCCTGGTGATGCGCAGCTTCTCGGTGGAGAACGAGACCGCCCTGGGGCAATACCGCGACACGCTGAAGAACGCCGGCAAGCTGTCTTCCTACGCGCCAGGGAGTGGCGACTCTGCCCAGTTCACCAGGCTCGAACTCGCCTTCACCCGGACAGCCTCGCGGATCGGCATCCTGGACTCGGTCGTCTGGGGACCCGACGTCGGCGTCAGCCTGTCGGGTGCCCTCGACTACGGCACGGACAGGGTCAACCTCACCGGCACCTTCGTGCCCGCTTATGCCCTGAACAACATCTTCTCCAAGATCCCGCTCATCGGCGGTCTACTGAGCGGTGGCCAATATGGCGGCCTGTTCGCCATCAACTTCAAGGTGTCGGGCCGGATCAACGCACCGGTGCTCACGGTCAATCCGCTCTCGGCCATCGCGCCCGGCTTCCTGCGCAAGATCTTCGAGTTCCAGAAGCAGACCAATTGAGGAGACCCCGGCGTCTCGTTGACCTTGCGGGTTCAACCGCGCCGAAAGGGCAACTGAACCAGCAGGGTCAGGAAGGCGAAGACCAGGCTAACCACGACGCCGGACGAAAGCATGGCTAATTCCGTCGCCGGCATGATGACCGCGGTGACAACGGCAAGGCCGCAGGCGCCTCCGACCTGCAGCGAACTGTTGAGGAGGCCAGCGGCAAGGCCCTGTTCCTCGTCGGCGACGCCGCTGGTCCCGGCGACCATCAAGGCCGAGATGCTGAAGGCAAAGCCAAGGCCCCAGAGCAGCGAGACCGGCAGCAAGAGGGTCCACAGGTCCGGCTCGGGACCGAGGCGAAGTGCCAGCAGATAGCAGGGCACGAAGGCGGCGAGGCCGACGACCAGGATGCGCGTCACCCCGAACCTGTCGATCAAGCCGCCGAGCCTGGGACCGATCGCAACCACCATCAAGCCCGCCGGCAGCAGCACGAGCGCCATCTGCCAGGGCTGCCAGCCGAGGAGGTTCTGCAAGTAGAGGCCGAGCAGGAACTGGAAGCCCATGGCGCCGCCATAGAGCAGGGCGGCGCTCGCATTCGCGGCCACCAGCTTGCGATTGCGGAACAGGCCGAGACGGATCAGGGGTGCCTCGACGCGGCTCTCGATCGCGGCGAAGCCAGCCAGCAGCAGAGCCGCGGCAGCGAGGCCACCGATGGTCCATGGTGACAGCCAGCCGATTTCGGAGGCGAAGACGAGTGCGAAGACCAGGGTCAGCATGCCGCTGACCAGGCTCAGCGCGCCGCCGAGGTCGAGCCGTATTGGCCGGTCGGAGCGCGGGTCGGCGGGCACATAGCGCAGAACCGCCCACAGGATCAGCACAGCGATCGGTATGGGCAGGATGAACACGGCCCGCCAGTTCAGCGTGGCGAGCAGGCCACCGATCAACAGGCCGGAGGAATAACCGGAGGCCTCGAAGACGTTGAAGATGCCGAACGCCTTGTTGCGCTGGGGACCTTCGGGAAAGGTGGTCGTCAGCAGCGACATCGCCGCCGGTGCGGTGAAGGCCGCCGCCACGCCCTTGACGAAACGCGAGGCGATCAGCAGCGCCGGATCGCTGGTGAAGGCACCGAACACAGAAACGAGGATGAATACGGCCATGGCGGCAACCAGCATGCGACGCCGGCCGAACAGATCGGCACAGCGTCCACCCAGGAGCAGGAAGCTGCCGAAGGCCAGGATATAGGCGCCGGCCAGCCATTGCGCGGTCGCCGCGCTCAAGCCGAATTCCCGCTGAATCTGCGGTATCGCCACCACGATCATGGAGACGTCGAGGCCATCGAGCAGGATCACCCCGCTGGAGACGAGGAGGACGATCCACAGGCGGGCCGGCCAGCGAAACGCCGTGCCCGGATTGGACGGGAAAGGGCGGGCGCGATCGCCCGGGCAGGGCTCGCAGGAGGCAGTCTCGACGGACATGAGGTCACTCCAAAACGGAGCATAAAAGCCGGTTGTCGCCCAGCTCCAGGCTCCCTGATTGTCAAGTCTGACTGTCATGACCGATTGATAGGACATTGAAAAACGAGTAATTCTCGGTAGAGCATCAAAATTGGCTTGAAGATTGATGAAGCGTACAATGCCGGGGACTCGGGCCCTGAAGATCTTCGAGGCGGCCGGCCGGCATCTCAACTTCACCCGCGCGGCCGAGGAGGTCGGTCTGACGCCGGCCGCCGTCAGCTATCAGATCAAGGAGATCGAGGATCAGCTTGGCATCGTGCTTTTCATGCGGACCAGCCGCAGCATTCGGCTCACCCCTGCGGGAGGCCTATTGTTCGAGGCGGTGGGCGAGGCGTTGGCCGGTCTGCAGCGCGCCGTCGCCCGGGCCAGCAGATCGCAGCGCGCCTCGGCGCAGCTCTGCCTGTCGCTTGGCGCACGTTTCGCCACCAACTGGATGCTGCCGAGATTGCCAGCCTTCCACGCTATCCATCCCGAACTGAAGCTACGCTTCGACATTACCGACGAGGTCCGCGATTTCGAAATCGACGATATCGACCTCGCCATCCGTTTCGGCGACGGAAACTTCGACGGGCTGAGTTCGGTGCGGCTGTTCGATACGGTCATGGTGGCGGTCTGCAGTCCGCGGCTGCTCGAGGCCGGCCAGCATTTTAAAACGCCGGAAGATCTGATCGGCCGCACCCTGTGCTATCGCGATTGGCGCCGGGGCGATCTGACCTGGCCGGATTGGCGCATGTGGATGGCAGCTGCCGGTGTCGATACGTTCGACGAAAGCGCCTGCGTCGCCTTTGCCGATACCAGCCATGTCGTACAGGCCGTGATCGATAGCGGGGCAATCGGTCTGGCCGATCTTGCCATGATCGCCAATGATATCGCCGAAGGGCGACTGGTGCGCCTGTTCGACATCGAGGTCCCGGTGGCAGGAGACCAGACCTATCATCTCGTCTATCCGCACGAGCGCAGCGAAGATCCTGCTATCCTGGCCTTTCGAGACTGGATGCTCGAAGCGGTCGAAGCGCAACAGCGTACCTTGCCGGGCAGGAGTGGTGGCAGGCCGGTGAGCGCGTGATGCTCGTTTCAGAACCTGTAGCGTAGCAGCCGGCCGATGCGGCCGAGCGCAGGAATGGCCCTGAAGAATGGAATGACCATGCGAGCCGACAGGGACATTCTGGCGATCTGGGCGGCATGATAGCCCTGCCGACCGTAAGAGAGCAGTTCCTGCATCAGCTTGAGGCGCGGAACCTGGCGCTCGATCTCATGGGCATCGTCAAGGCTCCAATGCACCTGTGCACCGGTGACGCGAACCGAATGCTGTTTGCGGATCAGGCGCAAGCCAAGACGATTATAGGCATCGAAGGCGATCTCTCCGGTGGGGAAGTGCCCAGCCAGCGTTTCGAGCAGCGGGATGGCTTCATCGGCCTGCAGATAGGGGAACATGCCTTCGGCGATGATCAGCGCTGGGCGGCCTTCGGGCATGATCGTTGTGAGCCAGGCGGGATCGGTGACGGAGGTTCCGATCAATTGGTAACCTGCGCGCTCGGGATAGAGCCGGCGCCGGAGCTCGACGACTTCGGGATAATCGACGTCGAACCAGCGCACGCCGGCCGGTGGATCGATGCGGAAAACCCGGGAGTCCAGGCCGCAGCCCAGATGCAGCACGATCGCCTCGGGGTGAAAAGCGAGGAAGGCGCGGGCCCAACCATCCAGGATGTGGGCGCGCATCGCCAGACCGATCATGAGGTCGCGGTTGATGCCGAGGCGGGAGAAATCGTAGTCGATCCGCTCGATCGCCGAGGCCGCGAAGCGGTCCTGCAGGAGCGAGTCGGACAGGCGGCTTTCCTCGCCCTTGGCGTAGAGGGTGATGAGAAGGGTTTCCTTCTCCTGGCTCAGAGAAACCTTTTCCATGGCTCGCACACGCTATGGAAGAGCCGGTAAAGCCGTTGGCGGGCTGTCGGGGAGCCAGTGCATGGCGTCAATGCCGCGAGAGGCGTCTGGCATTGGCTCGGACCCGCCGCTGGGCCGGCTGGGCTGCCGCGACAGCGACGGACATCAGGCCGGAGGCCAAGTCATGCACATCCGCTTTGCCGAAGGCGGCGCGCAATCCCAGTTGCGCCATTTCGTCGGTTGCCGCAACCGCACCTTCCGCAAGGGCCTCGAACTTCTCGGTCACCATGCGACTGGCTTCGATCAGATTGTCCGGATGGGGCCAGAATGGCAGCGTCGCCAGGATGGGCATACGATGGCCGATGGTGACGGCGCTGGCTTGGCTGGTTTCGAGGGCCGAAGACATGGCCCGAATGAACATCACCTGGAATGAGAGCATGCAGCCTCCGATTCCCGGCTAGTTTGGGCCGATATGCCGCCAAGGGCAAGCTTGATGGTTGGAAGTCATCGTGGCGGAGGGAGGCAGCCGGCCTCCCGTGCCACGTGATCCGTGCTATCCCAGCCGCCGCCAGGGCTTGAGCTTGTCGGGCTTTGTCCCATCACCGCCGGTCGGCTGGTAGCGCGTGTGCGAGATCGGCACCTTGCCGGCTTCCAGCGCGGCGACCGTCGGGGCGTTGCTGATGTCGAGGGCGTCAAAGCCGCAGCGGATCATATAGGCGATGCGATCGAACAGGATGTCACCGACGGCCCTGAGCTCGCCGGCGAAGCCGTAGCGTTCCCGGGCAATGCGCGCCAGGGAGAAGGCCCGGCCGTCGCCGAATTTGGGGAAGGCGAGGGCCAGTAGTGGCAGGCTCGGCAGGGCGTCGGCCAGCAGTTCGATGTCGTCGGCCGGCTGCAGCACCACCCCGACCGGGGCGTTGCGGGTGGCAAGGCTGTCCTTCTCGGCCAGGAAGCGCTTGAGCGAGACGATGACGGCCCCGTCCGGCAGGGCCTCTTCGTCGCCGGCCAGCTTATAGATGTCAGCCTCGAATTGGCCGTTCTTCCAGAGGGGCACGCGCGTCTCCTAAATCCCTGCGCAAAGCGCAGGCTTCTCAACGGTATGGAAGCTATCTCTTAGATACCACTTCCGGCCTTTTCAGGCGAAACATGAATGCCGCACTCGACCTTGGACTTGCCGCGCCAGCGTCCGGCGCGGGCATCCTCGCCTTCGGCGACGCGGCTGGTGCACGGCATGCAGCCGATCGAAGGATAGCCATCGGCCACCAGGGGATGAGGCGGCAAGTCGTGGCGTTCGAGATAGTCCGCCACGTCCTTGGTGGTCCAGTCCGCGAGCGGGTTGACCTTGATGCGCCCGGCATCCGCCTCGAAAGGCAGCAGAGCGGCGCGGGTCGAAGCCTGGTGGCGCTTGCGCCCGGTGATCCAGGCCGAAAAAGGCTCCAGCGCAGTGTCGAGCGGGTCGACCTTGCGGATCCAGCAGCACATATCGGGATTGCTATAGGCCAGCAGCCGGTCCGGGTCTTCCTGCTGCACCAGAACCTGGCGCGGCGAGGCCGTGCGCAGATCGGTAAGGCCGAGCCGGCGGGCGAGTTCGTTGCGATAGAGCAGGGTCTGGCTGAACAGCCGGCCGGTGTCGAGGAAGATCACCGGCGTGGCGCGATCGATCTCCGCCACCATGTGGAGGAGGGCAGCCGATTCGGCGCCGAAGCTCGAGACGAGGGCGATGCCGCCCTTGTAGAGCGACAGCGCCGCGCGCAACACGGTCTGCGCATCGGCGTTGTGATACTGCGCCGCCAAAGCGAGCGCCTGCGCTTCCGGATCGATGGCTGGGCTGGCCAAGCCGACGTTCACCGGAGCGTCCGAAAAATCAAGCACGCTGTCCATAGAGTGCCTCCTTGAAGGGCGGTAGGCCGACACGGCGCACCGCCTCCAGGAATGTTTCCTGTGGGGAGAGACGCAGGTCCAGATAGGTGTCCACCACCTTCTCGACCGCGTCGACGATACCGTCGGCGCCGAAGCCGGGGCCGACGAGCTCACCGATCGAACAATCCTCGCGGGCCGAACCGCCCAACGTGATCTGATAATTTTCCACGCCCTTGCGGTCGACGCCGAGAATGCCGATCGCCGCGACGTGATGATGGCCGCAGGCATTGATGCAGCCCGAGATCTTGATCGGCAGGCTGCCGATCTCCGCCTGACGTGCGGGCGAGCCGAAACGCTCGGACAGGCCCTGCGCGATCGGAATGGCGCGGGCATTGGCGAGCGAGCAATAGTCGAGGCCCGGGCAGGCGATGATGTCGGTGATCAGCCCTTCATTGGCGGTGGCGAGGCCCGCGTCCTGCAGCACCGCGAACAGCGCCGGCAGGTCGTCGAGCTTCACATGCGGCAGCACGAGATTCTGCAGATGGCTGATGCGGATCTCGCCCAGCGAATAGCGGTCGGCGAGATCGGCCACCAGGTCCATCTGGTCGGAGGACGCATCGCCCGGAATGCCGCCGATCGGCTTGAGCGAGATGGTGGCGATGCCATAGCCCGGCTGCTTGTGGGCATGGACGTTCACGGACACCCAATGTGCGAAATCGGCATCCTTCGCCTTGGCCTTGTCGAAAACCGGTGTCTCGCCGATCGTCTCGAACGGGCCGGCGACGAAATATTGCTGCATCGCTGCCACCGAATCCGGCGTCAGCTTGAGGGCACCATCCTTGATGCGCGCGAACTCGGCTTCGACTTCCTCGCGGATCGGGTCGAGGCCCTTTTCGTGCACCAGGATCTTGATACGCGCCTTGTACTTGTTGTCGCGGCGGCCCTCGAGGTTGTACACGCGCATGATCGCCTCGGTGTAGGTGAGGAGATCCGCTTCGGGCAGGAAATCGCGCAAGGCCTTGCCGACCATGGGGGTGCGGCCCTGGCCGCCGCCGACGAACACACGGAAGCCAATCTCGCCGGCTTCGTTGCGCACGATCTGGTAGCCGATATCGTGGACCTTGACCGCAGCCCGGTCTTCCTCGGCGCCGGTGATGGCGACCTTGAACTTGCGCGGCAGATAGGACAGCTCCGGATGGGCCGTCGACCACTGGCGCATGATCTCGGCATAGACGCGCGGATCGGCGACCTCATCGGCGGCGGCGCCAGCGAAATGGTCGGCCGTGACGTTGCGCATGCAATTGCCGGAGGTCTGGATGGCATGCATCTCGACATCGGCGAGGGCCTGCAGCACGTCCGGCACGTCCTTGAGGGCGATCCAGTTGAACTGCAGGTTCTGGCGGGTGGTGAAATGGCCGTAATGACGGTCCCAGCGGCGGCCGATGGTTGCGAGGGTGCGCAACTGCTTGGAGGACAACGTGCCATAGGGCACTGCGATCCGCAGCATATAGGCATGCAGCTGGAGATAGACGCCGTTCATCAGCCGAAGGGATTTGAACTCCTCCTCGGTGATGTCGCCCTTGATGCGGCGCTGCACCTGGTCGCGGAACTCGGCGACGCGCGCGTTCACGAAGGCGTGGTCGAACTCGTCATAACGGTAGAGGGCACCCATTATTCGGCAGCCTCGGCGAGTTCGGTCTTGGGCAGATAGGCGATGGTCGGCCCGAGCGCGCGGATGGCCTCGCGCAGCTTGGCGGGACGGGGCTTCTCGCCGCTGACATCGAGCTCGACGGCATAGATCTCGACCACGTCCTGCTCATTGGCAGCGGCGGTGACGCTAGCAAGGATCGCATTGGCGGTGGCCTGATCGGGTTCGATGGCGCTGTCGGCCACGTCGAGCGACCAGTTGCCATTGGGGGTGCGGAACACCACACGCCCATCCTTGAGGCGGTTGGCTGTGATAGCGAGCGGCATGACGAAAAACCCCTGATTGGAATTCGTCCACGATATCGGTTCTCGCGCGCAATTTGTCAAATAGATTTCAATACGAAAAAACAATGTAATTTAGGGCGGCTAAAGAAATTCGATATATCGATCAATGCGATGGCTAAAAAGGCATGCATCCTGGGCAACGCTGATCGGCGGTCATGCAACCTTGCGGCGATAGGAATAACGGCTGATTTCTGTAGAAAAGGCGAGCGAGCGGTAGAGAGATCGGCCGGCATCGTTGCCTGCCACCACGGGCAGGCAGGCTCCTTTCGCACCCTGATCGTCGCGGGCCCAGGCGAGCAGGGCGCTGACGGCATTGTGGGCATGGCCCTGGCGCCTGAAAGCGGGATCGGTCGCCACCGCGTTGATGCAGACGATGCCGTCATGCACCGCACCGAAGGCCAGCGCCGCGGGGCTGCCGTCACGGGCCGGCGACATGGCATATCCGGCCGGCACGGCCACCGCGCCGAACAGGGCGCGAGCATGGGCGGTGGTCGCAGCGGAAAATTTCTGAAGACGGGCATGAGCTCCGAACCAAGTATCGTCGAGGCTCGGCCGCACGAAGGCCGTGCCGTGCTCGCCGTGGGGCGGTGCGGCAGCGAGGTCGCGATAGAGCACGCAAGTCTCATCTTCGCCTGGGCCATATCCGGCCTCGTCCAAGGCGCTGCCGATATCCTGCGACGAAACATTAGACAGGCGAAAAATGGTGGGCAGGCCGTGATGGGTGTAAAATGCTTCGGCTGAGCGAATCTGGTCCCCCGGCTGTCGCAAGCCGGGGCAGAGGAGGCTGATTGAGTTGGCCCGCCTGGTATGTCCGTGGGAGAAGCGCAGCAGCCAGCCGTCGAGCCATATCGTCTTCAAGGCTGGCCAGCCGTTCAGGCATGCCTCTTCCACCCGCCGCGCCAGCACGTCCTTGTTGTCTGCCATGGTTGTATGCACTGCCTGCTCGTTGAAACCTTGATCGTCCGCGCGTAGGGCGCCGGTGAGGCGCGTCTCTTGACGCCGGACCACTTATCCTTTTGTAGCCCAGGCTTGACCGGTTGGTCGACTTGAGCTTTGCGGCAGGCTGCCCCTACAAGGCTGGCTACCCGGGACGTGTCGTGGGTCATGGATCATAGCCAGACCATGGACCCACGACACGTCCTGGAGCGTCTGGCGCTTGAACGAACTCGCCTGGAATCGCAAAGACGCTCCAGCCAATCCGTTGGATCGGCTTGGAAACGAGGAACTGGGGCAGACGAGCGTTCAGTCGTGAACGCGCTTTGCGCCAGCGCATTGACGTTTATCGGAGCTTGCCATGTTGCGTCTGGACCCCCGCCATACCGCCCTCGTGATGATCGATCTGCAGAATTGGATCGTCGGCCGGCCGGTGGCGCCGCATTCGGGTGGAGATGTCATCGAGCGGTCCTTGCGCATCGGCAAGGCGCTGCGCAAGGCGGGCGGTACGGTGATCCTGGTACGTGTGGCTTTTTCCGATGGTTATGGCGATGTGGTGAAGGTTCCCGTTGATGCGCCCCTGATCCTGCCGGAAGATAAGATGCCAGCCGAGGCGGTTGCCTTCGATGAGAGAATCAATCCGTCAAAGGCCGATGTGGTGATCACCAAGCGCCAGTGGAGTGCCTTTCATGGCACGGAACTGGATCTGCAATTGCGTCGCCGCGGCATCGATACCGTCATCATCAGCGGCATCGCCACCAATTTCGGCGTCGAGGCGACGGCACGCGATGCCTTTGCCAACAACTATGCCGCGATCGTGGCGGAGGACGCCACCAGCAGCATGACGGCGGACATGCATCGCTTCTCGATCGATCACGTCCTGCCGCGCGTCGCCCGCATCCGGTCGAGTGCGGTGATCATCGATGCCCTCAAAGAAGCCATGAAGGATTGAGGGCGCCTGATCGGGCGACCTCGCCCCCTGGCCGTTGTTCCGGGCCCTGAAAGCCGATGCGAGCGCCTCATTCCACCCGATCAGAGTTCTGATCCACCAGCGAGGCGGGATATCAGCTCCTCCGTCAGCCGATCGGCGGTGTTCGGATCGGTGACGTCCATCAAGGGGATGTCGTGCCGGATTGCTGATTCGATGAAGGCGTCGTTCTCGCGAACGGACCGTTCCACGAACTTGTCTATGGCGGTTTTCGTCCGCTCCTCTTGCTGGACGTAGCGGCTTTCTCGTTCGATGCGTTCCCGCAGGGCCTGTGGCTCGATGTGAAGACAGATGGCCAAGGCGTCGCCGATCTCCCAGTCGAGGAGATAGTCGGGCCGGAGGGCTGCTCCCTCCAGGATGAAGCTTCCGCCTGCCTTGCGCAGGGCTGCTATCCTGGCCCGAATGATCGGCCGCATATTCTCGTGGTGGACCAGGAGAAACCAGTGAATGGCGTCGTCTGTCAGGCGCAGGTAGAATTCCGTGACCGGATCCGGCACGCCGGTCCAGGGACGACCCGGATGGCGTCCCAACTGGTCAGTTGAGGTCACGGACCATCCGATTGCCCCGCCGATGCGAGCGGCACAGGTCGATTTGCCGACATGGGAGGTGCCGAGCAGGAGCAGGGCAGGCGGTCTTGTCGTCATTGATGCGGTGTCGCATTTGATGGGCGCGATATCTTTATCTCGGGCTCGGCCGTCCCGCCTCCCACAATATCGAGAAGAGCCGGGCGGGAAAACCGCTCGACGATAAAATCCAGGAACACCCGAACCTTCGGTACGAGGTGGCGCTTCGACGGATAGATGGCGAAGATCGCCGTCTCCACCCCGGACCAGTCAGCCAGAGCCTGCTGCAGGCGGCCGCTGCGCAGGTCGTCTTCCACATAGGTGCGGGGAATGAGACTGAGACCGAAGCCGGCCAGCAGCGCCTCGCGCACCGCAACGCTCGATGTGACCTTGTAGCGTCCCTTGATCGGCACGCCGACGGTTTCCCCGTTCCTGGCGAAGGTCCAATGATTGACGTGACCCGACAGGCTGAATTGCACGCAATTATGCTGGCGCAGATCGTCCGGGACGGAAGGCAGGCCCGCCCGCGCGAAATAGGACGGAGCTGCGCAGACGATATGTGGAACGGCCATCAACTTGCGGGCGACCAGGCTAGAATCCTCCAGGATGTCGCTGCCGCGAATGGCGACGTCATAGCCTTCCCTGATGATGTCTATCCGGCGGTCGTCCATGTTGAGGTCCAGCGACAGGCCGGGATTGGCATCGAGGAAGGCCGGCAGGGCAGGCGTGAGATGGCGGAGCGCCATGGTCATGGGGGCGCTGACACGCAGGAGCCCGGTCGGTGCCAGCATGAGCGCACCGATGGAAGCGCCGGCATCGTCGATATCGTCGAGAATCTGACGCACGCGCTCATAATAGAGCGAACCCGCCTCGGTGAGGCTCATGCGGCGGGTGGTGCGGTTGAACAGGCGTACGGAAAGATGGGCCTCGAGCTCGCCGACATTCTTGCTGATCGCCGCCGGCGACAGCCCGAGGGCGCGAGCCGCCTCGGCGAAGCTGCCACGCTCGACCGCCTGGCGAAAAGCCTTGAAAGCCGTCAACTGGTCCATCGATTAAACACCATTGGTCGTGAATATCGTAATTTGATGGCATATTATCACTTGATGATGGAGGCATAAATTCACTGCATCGATCGCGGCATGCGATCCCGTTTCATGATGCAGGTACGCCATGACCTTTCTTGCCCAGATCCCCGTTGCCGAGGCCTCGCTGATCGAGGCTCATTGGAAATCGACGATCGAGAACCGGGTTTCGGCCAATCATTTCGATCCTTCGCATGTCCTGTCCGAGCTGGAGATCGGCGAACTGGTCAGGCTGGCGACGCTGGCTCCGTCCGCCTACAATCTGCAGAACTGGCGCTTCATCGCGGTGCGCGAGGCGCAAGCCAAGGCACGCCTGCGTGAAGCCGCCTATGGCCAGGCCAAGGTAAGCGAGGCGGCCGTCACCTTCATCGTCTGCGGCGCCTCGGCGGGCAGCGTCGATCTTGGCGCAAGGCTGCGTCCGTCGGTCGAGGCGGGCCTGATGCCGGCCGGCATGGCGGAAGGCTGGGTAGAAGCTGCGCGCCGGCAGTTCGCGGGCAACGCCCAGGCCGAGCGCGACGAGGCGCTCCGCTCCGCCAGCCTCGCAGCGGCCACGCTGATCCTGGCGGCGTCCGCTTCCGGCCTTGCCTCCGGACCGATGACGGGCTTCGACGCCGAGGCGGTCAGGAAAGAATTCAGCCTCCAGCCGGACGAGATTCCGGTGATGCTGGTCGCCGTCGGCCGGGCGGCTGGCGGCAACTGCCGCCAGAAGCCGAGGCGGCCCCTGGAAGAGGTGATGGTGCTGTCATGAGCAGTCTCAGTCAGGCCTCCCCGGGCGGCATCATGGGCTATGGTCGCTCTTTCGACGTGCTGCTTACGGCGATCGCGCCAACCGTGTGGGGCAGCACCTATATCGTCACCACGCAGCTTCTGCCTCAGGGCTATCCCATCACCGTGGCGATGCTGAGGGCGCTCCCCGCCGGCCTGCTGCTGCTGGCGCTGGTCCGCCAATTGCCGACGGGACTGTGGTGGTGGCGCGTCGTGCTCCTGGGAGCCCTGAATATCGCCTTCTTTCTGACCATGCTGTTCATCGCGGCCTATCGGCTGCCGGGCGGCGTGGCGGCCACCATCGGCGCCATCCAGCCCCTGATCGTGATCTTCCTGACCCGCGCCGTGTTGGGCACGCCGGTGCTGTTGGCGGCGATCGCAGCGGCACTGGCGGGCCTTGCCGGTGTCGCCTTGCTGCTCATTGCGCCGAGGAGCGTGGTGCTGGATCCCGTCGGCATCCTTGCGGGCCTTGCCGGGGCGGTCTCCCTGGCGCTGGGCACGGTGATGAGCCGGCGCTGGCAACCGCCGGTATCGACCCTGACCTTCACGGCCTGGCAACTGACGGCGGGCGGCGTTCTTCTGATACCGGTGGCGTTCTGGCTCGAGCCGCCCTTGCCGGCGCTCAGCCTGCAGAATATGGCCGGCTTTGCCTATCTCACTCTGATCGGTGCAGCGCTGACCTATATGCTCTGGTTTCGTGGCATCGCCCGTTTGGGGCCTTCGGCCGTGGCTTCCCTGAGTTTCCTCAGTCCTCTGACCGCCGTCGTGCTGGGCTGGGGCCTGCTCGGTCAGTCGCTCACCCTGCTGCAGCTTCTTGGCATGGCGGTGGTGATCGGCAGTGTCTGGCTGAGCCAGAAGGTCCAGGCTGGCCCTGCAAGGACGTGAGGGCTCCGGCTCTTATGCAGGTGTATAAGAATGGAAATGGCGGCCAATGGCCGCCATTCTTGTCGCCGGAAGCCTGCGTGCCGGTCAGGCCGGCACCGGCGCGTCCTCGCGCAGCAGGCCCTCGGCCTTGAGGTCGTCCCAGAGTGCCGCCGGGATCTTGGCCCCCATGATCTCGGCATTGCGGGTGACTTCCTGGGGCGACTGGCCGCCAGGAATGACGGAAACCACCTGGGAATGGCCGAGCGGGAATTTCAATGCGGCCTCGACCAGCTTGACGTGATGGGAGGCGCAGACCTGCTCGATCCGGGCGACGCGGTCGAGGATCGCGGGGGGCGCCGGATCGTAATTGTAGAATGCGCCGGGGCGCGGGCCTGTTGCCAGGATACCGGAATTGTAGGGGCCACCCAGCACGATGCCGATCTTCTTTTCCGCGCAATAGGGCAGGAAGCTGGTGAGGGCATCCTGTTCGAGCAGGGTGTAGCGGCCGGCGAGCAGGAAGACGTCGAAATCGCCGGCGCGGGCCAGGGTCTCGGCCACCTGCCATTCATTGATGCCGGCGCCGATCGCCTTGACCGTGCCTTCGCGGCGCAACTGCTCGAGCGCGCGATAGCCGCCCTCCATCAGCTCCTTGATGCGCTGGTCGGAAGCCTCCTTCGAACCGTGGGTGAAGATGTCGACGTCATGGGCAAACAGCACGTCGATGGAGTCGATGCCGAGGCGCTCGAGCGAGAATTCCACCGAGCGCATTACCCCGTCATAGGAATAGTCGTAGACCTCTCGGCGGGACGGGGTGTCGAAGAACTTGCCGATGCCGGTACGCTGATCCGGCGGTACGACCTTGAGCAGACGCCCGATCTTGGTGGAGAGCACGTAGTCCTCGCGCTTGCGCCGACGCAGCAGGGGATTGAGGCGCGTTTCGGCGAGGCCGAGCCCGTAGAGCGGCGCAGTGTCGAAATAGCGGATGCCGGCGTCCCAGGCCGCGTTGACGGTGAGGGCGGCAACGTCCTCGTCGAGAGCGCGGTAGAGATTGCCGAGCGGCGCGGTGCCGAAGCCGAGCTCGGTGAAGGGGATTACCGCGCCGGAACGGCTGATATGCTTGCGGATGGCGAATTTGCTGTCGGGCGATTTGTTGGTCATGGCCTCTCTCTTCACAGATCTTCGAACAAAGTGGGGTTTTCGGCGGCAAAGGCCACCAGTTCCGTGATGACGGAATCGAGATGCGCCTCCATCGCGCTGGCCGCGGCATCGGCGTCCCCGGCCCGCAGGGCCGTGACGATGGTCTGGTGATCGACCAAAGTGAGGGCTATGTGCCGGGGCGAGGAGAGCAGGCGGCGGACGCGATCGAGATTGGCCCGGGCCGCCTCGACGGCTGCCTTGACGCGGGCGAAGCCGAGAGCGTCGAGCAGAGTGAGGTGGAATTCGAGGTCGAGTAGGTGAAAGCCACGACGGTCGCCGGCTTCGGCCGCCGCCTCTTGGTAGCGCAGATTGCGTTCCAGGCTTTGGAGGAAGGCACCCCCGTCATCCCCGGCGAGTGAGGCACGAGCTTTGCTCGCGGCCACGAGGGAAAGGGATCCAGGGGCCGAGGATGTAGCCGCTGGTTCCTGGATCCCCTTCCCGAGGCCTTCAGCCTCGCCGGGGATGACAGGGTTCGAGTTCGTCATTCCGTATCTTTGAGCGAGCGTCCGTACCGCCTGCGATTCCAGCGCGCGGCGGATGAACATGCTCTGGCGCACTTCGGCGAGGCGGATACGCGAGACGCGAGTGCCGCGTTGCGGCAGGATCTCCACCAGGCCTTCGCCCTGCAGGCGGGCCAGGGCCTCGGAGACGGGAAAACGCGATACGCCCAGCCTTTCGCAGAGGGCTGATTTGTCGATGTCCTCACCCGGCGCGAGCTCGAAACCGATGATGGCTTCCCTCAAGACCGCCAGCACGCGCTCCGTCGTGCCGCCGCGGCCCGTCAGGCCAAGCGGCTCAAGGAAGGCATAAGAAGCTTTGACGGCAACCTCTGACATGCTAACATGTTAGCAATGGCCGTTGCCCTTGCCTAGAGCAAAACGCTTTGGCGCTTTTCAACTGGATGTCGTCATGCAGATCGTTCCCAAAACCGCCCGGACCTTGCGCCTCAATGCCAAGGACAATGTGCTCGTCGCCATCGACGTGATCGAGCCCGGGGCTGATGTCGAGGGTGTGGCGGCGCTGCAGCGCGTGCCGAAGGGGCACAAGATCGCCGTCGCGCCGATCGGCGAGGGCGAGCCGATCGTCAAGTTCGGCCAGATCATCGGCTTCGCCTCGCAGGCCATCGTGCCGGGCTCCCACGTCCATTCGCATAATTGCGAGTTCCATGCCTTCGAACGCGACTATGCCTTTGCCGAGGATGCCCGGCAGGAGGCCATCCTGCCGCTCGACAGCCAAGCGACCTTCCAGGGCTATCGCCGCCCCAACGGCAAGGCAGGCACGCGCAATTATGTCGCCATCCTTACCAGCGTGAACTGCTCGGCTTCGGTGGCCCGCTTCATGGCGGATGCCTTCAACCAGTCCGGCATGCTGGCCGACTATCCCAACATCGACGGCGTGGTGCCCTTCGTGCACGGCACCGGCTGCGGCATGGCCGACAAGGGCGAGGGCTTCGAGATCATGAAGCGCACGCAATGGGGCTATGCCTCCAACCCCAACATCGCAGCCGTGCTGCTGGTGGGACTGGGCTGCGAGGTCTTCCAGATCGGCCGGATGAAGAGCGAATACGGCATCGTCGAGGGCGACCATTTTCAGACCATGACGATCCAGGATACCGGCGGCACCCGCAAGACCATCGAGCAAGGCATGGAGCGCATCAAGGCGATGCTGCCGCTCGCCAACCAGGCCAGGCGCGAGACGATCCCCGCTTCCGAGTTGATCCTGGCGCTGCAATGCGGCGGTTCCGACGGCTATTCCGGTATTTCAGCCAATCCCGCCCTCGGCGCTGCCGCCGATATGCTAGTGCACCATGGCGGCACGGCCATCCTGTCGGAAACGCCGGAAATCTACGGCGCCGAGCACCTGCTCACCCGCCGCGCCGCCAGCCGCGAAGTCGGCGAGAAGCTGGTCGAGCGTATCAAGTGGTGGGAAGAGTATACGGCCAAGAACAACGGCTCGATGGACAACAACCCGTCCCCCGGCAACAAGGCCGGCGGCCTGACCACCATTCTGGAAAAGTCGCTCGGTGCGGCTGCCAAGGGCGGCACGACGACGCTCACCGCCGTCTATGAATATGCCGAGCCGGTGAAGGAAAAGGGTTTCGTCTTCATGGACACGCCCGGCTACGATCCGGTCTCGGCCACCGGCCAGGTCGCCGGCGGTGCCAACGTCCTGTGCTTCACCACCGGCCGCGGCTCGGCCTATGGCTGCAAGCCGACGCCGTCGATCAAGCTCGCCACCAATTCCGATATCTATCGCCGCATGCAGGACGACATGGACATCAATTGCGGCGACGTGCTGGAGGGTGTCTCGATCGAGGACAAGGGCAAGGAGATCTTCGACAAGATCCTGGCCGTCGCCTCGGGCGAGAAGTCGAAATCGGAAGAACTCGGCTACGGCTCCAACGAGTTCGTGCCCTGGCAGGTCGGCGCGACGATGTAGTTTCGGGATCGGCCCGGATTGTACGCCACTTGTGATTGCCGGGCTTGACCCGGCAATCGAGCTTGGATCTTCGCGTTGCACGGGCGGCTTCTGGATAGCCGGGTCAAGCCCGGCTATGACAAATGCAGAGCCCTATTCTGCTTTGAGACATCCGCCATGCCCTTCATCTCCCACAATGGTCATCGCACCCATTATCAGACAGTCGGTGCGGGTCCTCCCGTCATATTGCTGCATGGGCATTTGCTGAGTTCCCGATGCTGGCTCGACGGCGGCTTCGCCGAAGCGTTCCTGGCCGATCACACGGTGGTGCTGGTGGATGCGCTCGGCCATGGCCAGAGCGATAAGCCGGCTGATCCGGCCGCCTACGGTCTGGAGGACCAGGCTCGCAAAGTGGTGGTCGTGATGGATGCCCTCGGCATCGAGCGCGCCGACGTCATCGGCCATTCGATGGGAGCATGGACCGCGGCCGGCATGGCGAGGTACTGCCCCGATCGCCTGCAATCCCTGACGCTCGGTGGCTGGGACCCGGTAAAGGGCGTCTCGGCGGCTTTTCCGCCGGGTTTCGAAGGGCCATTGCATTTCGAGCAGGCGTTCGAACTGGCGCGGGCCTTCGTGCCGCATCTGGTTTCCTGGGTGACGCCCGCCGACGAGCCGGGCCTGCATGCGAGCTGGGATGCGCTCGCCGAAATGGACGGCCTGGCGGAAGCCTTGCTGTCCGGCCAGGCACCGGTGCTGATGTGGTGCGGACGCGACGACATCCGCGGGCGCCATATGAAGGTCTTCGCCGAGCGCCATGGCATTGAGCTGATCTGGACCGCGGGCAATCACAACAGCGTCGTCTACGAACACGCGCCGGAGGGGGCGCGAGCCATCAGGGCTTGGCTCAGGCCGGAGGGTTAGGACGCCCGCCGCTTTTCCGGCACCGCGAGGAAAGCCATCAGGGCAAGCGCCGCGATGATCGCCGCGGCGAAGAAGGGCGCGCCGGGCAGTTCGATCACCGCTTCCTTGCCGGCGAACAGGCCGAAAAGCTGGGTCGCCATGGCCGGGCTCAGAATGGCGGTGATGCCCATCAGGCCGGAAATCGCGCCTTGCAACTCGCCCTGCGCATCGTCGTCGACCTGATGCGACATCATCGCGTTGATGGCAGGCATGGCGATGCCGGCGAGGCTGGAAAAGCCGAGCAGTGCGTAGATCATCCAGCCCTTGCTGGCCAGCCCATAGGCAACCAGCACGATCGCCTCGAGCGCCAGACAGATGGCAGCGGTCCGCCATTCGCCGAGGAGCCGGATGATGGCGCCGACCAGGCCGCCCTGCACGATGCCGGTGATCACGCCGAAGGCCGCCAGCGACAGGCCGACATCGAACTCGCTCCAGCCGTAGCGGTAGATCGTGTAGTAGGCCCAGATGGCGGGGTAGACATTGTTGGCCAGGAAATGCAGGAAAAGCACCAACCCGGCGCCGAGCAGGAAGGGATGGTGGCGAAAAGCGATCAGCGTGCCGAGCGGGTTGGCGCGGGACAAAACAAAGGGGCGGCGCTTTGCGGGCGGCAATGTCTCCGGCAGCACGAAATAGCCATAGACGAGATTGGCGATCGACAGCGCCGCGGCAGCGAAGAAGGGCGCGCGCGGGCCCAGCCCGGCGAGCAGGCCTCCCAGTGCCGGACCCAGCGCGAAGCCGACGCCGAAGGCCGCGCCGATCATGCCGAAGGCCTTGGCGCGATCCTCAGGCTTGGTGATATCCGCGATGAAGGCATTCGCCGCGCTGTAGGAAGCCCCGCAAATGCCGGCGATCAGCCGCCCGAGGAAGAGCCAGGCGATGGTCGGGGCGAAAGCGGTGAGCAGATAGTCGATGCCGAGGCCGCCGATCGAGAGCAGCAGGATCGGTCTGCGCCCATGCGCATCGGAGAGGTTGCCGAGGATCGGGCCGAACAGGAACTGCATGGCCGAATAGGCCACGAACAGCCAGCCGCCGATCACCGAGGCCCGGGCGATATCGACATGAGCGACGCCTTCGATCAGGCGCGGCAGCACGGGAATGATGATGCCGAGGCCGATCATGTCGATCAGTACGGTGACCAGCACGAAGGTGAGGGCGTGGGGACTGGTCTTCGATTCCGTCATGGACCACCCTATCTGAGAACCAGATCCTCCGCAGATTGCCCTTCTAGCCGGCCCCGGCCGCGCCGCGCAATCGGCGACACCGGGAGCCGCAGGATTGGTTCTCACTTGGCGCAATCGCGCAACAATCGTAGAGAGGGCGCGATTGTGTCTGTTTGCCCGCTGCGGCGAGGCTTGGAATGAAGGAATAGGGGATGTCGACGGATTGGAGCGGAGATCTGACCACGGTGATCCCGCCGGAACACCCGCTGCGCGGGCGCGTGGTGCCGCCGGGCTCCAAGTCGATCACCAACCGCGCCTTGCTGGTGGCGGCGCTGGCCAAGGGAACCAGCCGCCTGACCGGTGCGCTCAAGAGCGACGACACCCGTTACATGGCCGAGGCGCTGCAGGCGATGGGCGTGACCATCGAGGAGCCCGACGCGACCAGTTTCACCGTCATCAGTTCCGGCCGCCTGACGAAACCGTCGGCGCCGCTCTTCCTCGGCAATGCCGGAACGGCCACCCGTTTCCTGGCCGCCGCGGCCGCCCTGGTCGATGGTGACGTCGTGGTGGATGGCGATGCCCATATGCGCAAGCGCCCGATCGCGCCGCTGGTTACGGCACTCGGAGCGCTTGGCATCGCGGCCGAGGCGGCGACGGGTTGTCCGCCGGTCACCGTGCATGGCAAGGGCAGTTTCGGGGCAGGGCGGGTCGAGATCGATGCGGGCCTATCCAGCCAATATGTGTCGGCCCTGCTGATGGCGGCCGCCTGCGGCAAGGAACCTGTCGACATCGTGCTGGCGGGTGGTAAGGAGGGCGAGGAAATCGGCGCCCGCGGCTATATCGACCTGACTCTTGCCACCATGCGGGCTTTCGGCGCGGAGATCGAACGGCCGGATGCCCGGACCTGGCGCGTGGCGCCGACGGGCTATCGCGCCACCGACTATCTGATCGAGCCGGATGCCTCAGCCGCGACCTATCTGTGGGCGGCAGAGGTGTTGACGGGAGGCGCCATCGATCTTGGCGTGCCGGCCGATGCCTTCACCCAGCCGGATGCCAAGGCCCATGCCCTGATCGCGGCCTTTCCGCATCTGCCGCCGGTGATCGACGGCTCGCAGATGCAGGATGCGGTGCCGACGCTGGCCGTCCTGGCTGCCTTCAACCAGACGCCGGTGCGCTTCACCGGCATCGCCAATCTACGCGTCAAGGAATGCGACCGGGTGGCGGCGCTGGCCGACGGCCTGACCCGCATCCGTCCCGATCTCGCCCGCGAGGAGGGCGACGATCTGATCGTTGCTTCCGATCCAGGCCTCGCAGGCCAGACCCTGCCGGCGTCGATCGACAGCTATGCCGATCATCGCATCGCCATGAGCTTTGCCCTGGCGGGGTTGAAGATCCACGGCATTTCCATCCAGGACCCCGGCTGCGTCGCCAAGACCTATCCCGGCTACTGGCAGGCGCTGGCCTCGCTCGGGGTACAACTGGAAGAAAGCGGCGCGTGAAAGCGGGCTGACAGGCGGGGGACAGAGGCATGACGGCAATGGCTTCCCCCGTGGTCAAACCCGGTATCGTCTGGTTTCGCGACGATCTGCGCCTGCGCGACAATCCGGCCTTGCATGCCGCCTGCCAGGCCGGCGCTCCCGTCCTCTGCCTTTATATCCATGAACCCGCCGGTGCAGGACGGCGCCAACCGGAGGGCGCGGCCCTGTGGTGGCTGCACGGCTCTCTCGCGGCGCTCGATGCCGCCTTGCGCGAAAGAGGCGGCCGGCTGCATGTGCTCGCCGGCGTGGCCGAGGACGTCATGAATACGGTCGTAGACAAGGTATCGGCCGGTGCCGTCTATTGGAACAGGCGCTATGATCCCGCCGGCCGGGATATCGACACGGGGATCAAGGCGAGGCTGCGGGATCGCGGCATCGAGGCGCATAGCTTCAATGGCTCGCTCCTGCGGGAACCCTGGACGATTTCATCCCAATCAGGTGCACCCTATCGCGTCTTCGGAGCCTTTTGGCGGGCTTTCCAGCAGGGCGCCGTCGAGCCGCCCTTGCCAGCACCCGCCGAACTCAGCTTTGCACCGCTTCCGCAAGAAATTGAGCGGCGCCTGGCCTATCCATTCGGTCTCGAACCCGATCCCCAGCGTCCCGATTGGGCGGCGGCGATGCGCGCCGACTGGACACGCGGGGAGGAGGCGGGCCTTGCCTGCCTCCAGGATTTCCTCGACGAGGATCTCGCCGGCTATGTCGACAATCGCGATCGTCTCGACGGGCGGACCACGTCGCGGCTTTCCCCCTACCTGCACGCCGGCAATGTATCCGCGCGGCAACTTTGGCATGCCCTCTCGGCGCGGCAGCATGGCGGCATGACGGCCGGGGACCGCGATGTCGAGAAGTTCCGCTCGGAACTCGGCTGGCGCGAGTTTTCCTATTCCCTGCTTTATCACTGTCCGCCCTTGCATGAGCGCAACCTGCAGCCGGATTTCGACGCCATGCCCTGGCGCCGAAGCCAGCAGGATCTCGTTGCCTGGAAGCAGGGCATGACAGGCTATCCTGTCGTCGACGCGGCCATGCGCCAGTTGTGGGCCACGGGGTGGATGCACAATCGCGCCCGCATGATCGTGGCCTCCTTCCTGGTCAAGCATCTGCTGATCGACTGGCGCGAGGGGGAGCGCTGGTTCTGGGATACCCTGGTCGATGCCGATCCGGCCAATAATCCGGCGAGCTGGCAATGGGTCGCCGGGTCGGGTGCCGATGCCGCGCCCTATTTCCGCATCTTCAATCCGGTGACACAGGGCGAGAAATTCGATCCGGAGGGAGTTTTCGTGAAGACTTGGCTGCCGGAGCTCGAGCGCCTGGCCGCTCCCTTCGTTCATCGGCCTTGGACCGCCTCGTCCGCACAGCTCGATGCGGCTGGCATCCGCCTCGGCAAGACCTATCCTCTTCCGATCGTCGATCACAAGATCGCTCGCGAAAGGGCGCTGGCGGCATGGCGCTCGCTGCGTGGATGATGTGCTGCGACGAAGAATAGGTGTTTTGTTTGTTAGCTGGCACTGCCCCTCACCCTTACCCTCTCCCCGTAAAAACGGGGCGAGGGGACTTCGATGGCCCGTTTGAATGGAAATGGTCTCATCTCGCCCAACCGAAGAGCCAGATGAGATCCTTGGTGATAAATCGCAACGCTTGTGCCCCCTCGCCCCGTTCTTACGGGGAGAGGGTAAGGGTGAGGGGCTGCGCTGTGATATCGAAGTAATCATTCAATCTGCGGCCATCTTTGAGATGTCACGGCGAAGGCCGGCATGCGGCCTGCAGCGACGTCGCAGCCCCTACCGCGGCAACGGTTCTGCCGCTAGGTTGAGGCCGCTGAGTCTGAAGGGGGGAGCCATGGCGGAGTTGAACAGCGCGGTCGCACTGGCCGAGGCGATCAGGAACGGCAAGGCGTCCGCGCTTGAAGCCGTCGAAGCGAGCCTGGCACGGTCGACCCTGGCGCAGCCGCGGATCAATTGCTTCACCGAGACCTATGCCGAAGAGGCGCGCGAGCAGGCCGCCCGCATCGACGCGTTGCCTCTTGCCGAGCGGGCAGGACTGGCCTTATGCGGCGTGCCGATCGGCATCAAGGATTTCACCCCGATCGCCGGCAAGCTGACGACCTTCGGCTCGAAGGTCTTCCGCGACCATGTCGCCGAGCACGATCCGGTGATCGTGCGCCGGCTGAAGGCGGCCGGCGCCGTGATCGTCGGTCATACCACCACGCCGGAATTCGCCTATTCCGGCAATACCCAGAGCCCCCTGTGGGGCATCACCCGCAATCCCTGGAATACCGAATTCAGTGCAGGCGGCTCGTCTGGCGGTTCGGGGGCGGCGGTCGCTGCCGGTTGCGTGATGCTGGCCGAAGGCACCGACATGGGCGGTTCTGTGCGCATTCCCGCTTCACTCTGCGGCGTGGTCGGGCTGAAGCCGAGTTTCGGCCGTATCCCGATGGACATCCTGCGCACGCAATATGACACGCTTGCCCATTTCGGGCCGCTGGCGCGCTGTGTCGACGACGCGGCCCTGTTCCTTGCCGTCAGCGAGGGACCCGACGATGCGGATGCCCTCTCGCTGCCGGCCCTGCCGCCGGCTTTCCCCGTCGCATCGGCGCCGGCCCGGCCGCGTCTTGCCGTTTCGCTCGATCTCGATACCCATGCGATCTCCGACGAGGTCGCCGATCTGTTCCACCGGCTCGTCGACGATCTTGCCAAGGCTGGCGCGGAGATCACCTGGGTGAAGACCCCATTCAGCGTGCAGTCGGTGCTCGATTGGGAGGATCTGTGGGCCTATTGCTTTGCGGGCGATGTCGGCCATCTCCTCGAACAGCATCGCGGCGACCTCGACCCGAACGTGGTCGCGCTGATCGAGGCCGGTCGCAAGCTTGATGCGGTCAAGCTGCGCGCCATTGAGCACCGACGTACCGCCCTGTGGCGGGCTTTTGCCGATGTGCTCAAGGGCTACGATGCCCTGCTGTGCCCCACCACCTGCACGACCGCGCCCTTTGCCGATCCTGCCCGGCGCGAGCGTGACGAAATCCTGCCCGACGGCCGTTTCAAGTCGGTCGACATGACCGGCCATTTCAACCTGACCAGTTCATGCCCCGTCATTTCCGTGCCGATGGGCCTCGGCGCCAGCGGCATGCCGGCCGGCGTGCAGATCGTCGGCCATCGCCATGACGATCGCGGCGTGCTGGCCCTGGCCAAATGGGTCGAAGGGCTCAGGCCTCCCGCCTTCCCGTCCGCCGCCTGACGCGCTCCAGAACACATTCTTCAAGAAAGCCCAGCAAGCCATCATGTGGACACCTCTGTCAGATCTTCCCACTCACAATCCGCCCAAGCCGCTCTATGGCGTGCGCGTGCTCGAACTCGCCCGCATCCTGGCGGGGCCGTGGGCCGGACAGCTTCTGGCCGATCTCGGCGCCGAAGTCATCAAGGTGGAGCGGCCGGGGCAGGGCGACGATACCCGCACCTGGGGGCCGCCCTTCATCACCACGGAGGATGGCGAGAATCTTGGCGCTGCCTATTTCCATTCCTGCAATCGGGGAAAGCGCTCGGTTGCGCTCAATTTCGAGACGGCCGAAGGGGCCGACCAGGTCCGTGCTCTGGTGCGAGAGGCCGATGTCGTGCTCGAGAATTTCAAGGTCGGCGGCCTGAAGAAATATGGCCTCGACCATGAAAGCCTGAAGGCGATCAATCCCCGTGTGGTGACATGCTCGGTCACGGGATTTGGACAGGACGGTCCATATTCCGCCAGGGCAGGCTATGACTTCATGATCCAGGGCATGGGCGGCATCATGGACCTCACCGGCGATCCCCAGGGCGAACCGCAGAAGATCGGCGTCGCCTTTGCGGACGTCTTTACCGGGGTCTATGCCGTGGTCGGCGTGCAGGCGGCCTTGCGGCGGCGCGAGATGACCGGGCTCGGCGGACATGTCGACATGTCGCTGTTCGACGTGCAGCTCGCCGTGCTCGCCAACCAGGCGATGAACTATCTCGCTTCCGGCAAGAGCCCGACGCGTATGGGCAATGCCCATCCCAACATCGTGCCCTATCAGGTGTTTCCCGTCAGCGACGGACACATCATCATCGCCTGCGGCAATGACAGCCAGTTCGTCAAGCTTTGCGGCGTGCTCAACATCCAGGACCTCTCCGCGCATCCCGACTACCTCACCAACAAGGACCGGGTGCGCAACCGAGACGCCCTGGCGGCCCTGATCGCCGGATTGACCGGACGGCGGACCAGGGCGGATCTGCTGGCGTCCCTGGAAAAGGTCGGTGTGCCGGCCGGACCGATCAATTCGGTCGCCGACGCCCTGCACGATGTCCAGGCCACCCATCGCGGCATGATCGTCGACCTGCCGCATCCGGGCGTGAAGGGCGGCTCCATCCCCTCCGTGCGCACGCCCATCCTGATCGACGGTGAGCCGATGGTGGCGCGGACGGCGAGCCCGGACCTGCCGAAGGCGTGAGGCCCCTTCTGGGATCGCAGGCGTCCTCGCCTGCCTCTTTTTTCCATAGAAGGAACGCTGCCAAGAGCAGGCGGAGACGCCTGCGATCCCAGAAAAAAGGCCGCCATGCGGCGGCCTTCCTTCATGTCATTGGCCAAAATTACTTCTGGTCCCCGTTCGTGTCTTCAGGCGTAGACCTTGAAGCGGTCATTGTCGTTCATGAAGCTCTTCTCGGGGAAGGGCTGCTCATTGGAGCCGAAGGGCATCTGGGCGCGCAGCTTCCAGGACT
>NZ_LYXZ01000026.1 GCF_001676615.1 Labrys sp. WJW
CCGGGCGCCCCCAGCCTCTATGGCGGGCGCGGCAATGCCGCCGCATCGGTGCTCGGCCTCTTCCTGCTTGCCGTGATCATCAACGGCATGGCGATGTACGATATCGAACCCGTCTTCCAGCAATTCGTCGTGGGAGCCTTGCTGATCGCCACCGTCGCGATCGACACGCTCCTCAACCGTCATCGCGTCTGAGGGAGACAGAAATGGCAGCCCACTCCGCCACCCCCGAGACGATGCCCTTCCTGAAGCGTTGGCGACTGGAACAGGAGGCGATCACGCTGGGCGTGGTCGCCGCACTCGTGCTGCTGCTGGCCTTCGGCGCACCGGCCTTCCTCAATGCCAACAATCTCGACTCGCTGCAGACCAGCCTTGCACCGAACATGATCATCGCCATCGGCATGATGGTGCTGTTCATCACCGGCCTGTTCGATCTGTCGGTCGGGGCGGTCATGGGCCTGTCCGGCATCGTCACGGCCTATGCATTGTCGGCCGGCTTCGGCATGGCCGGAGCGATCGTCTGCGGGCTCGCGGTCGGTGCGGTGATCGGCCTCGCCAATGGCATCCTCGTCGCGGTCTTCAGGATCAACCACCTGATCGCCACGCTCGGGATGATGTACATGGTCCGCGGGCTGGTCGAGGTCATGCTGATCGGTACCGGCCTCGGCGGTTTCACCGAATTTCCGGCCACCTTCACCTTGCTCGGCAATGGCCAGGTTTTCGGGATCTACGGCATGTTCATCTTCGCGCTGGGGCTGGTGATCGCCGGCGAGTTCATCCTGCGCCGCACCGTCCTGGGGCGCCGGCTCTATTTCCTCGGCGGCAATCCCGAAGCGGCCGGCATGATCGGCATCAACGCCACCCGCCTGCGCATCGGCGTCTTCGTCTTTTCCGGCTTGATGGCATCTCTGGCCGGCGTGCTGGTCACGGCACGCATCGGCATGGCCAATCGCTATCTCGGCGTCGGACTGGAGATGAACATCATCATCGCCTGCCTCGTGGGCGGCGGCAGCATTGCCGGCGGCAAGGGCTCCTTGATCGGTGCCATGCTGGGTGTGGGCTTCATCAGCCTGATGACGAATGCCTTCAATCTCTTCGAAGTTCCCTCCGAATGGCAAAGTTCGGTGATCGGTCTCGTCCTCGTGATCGTGGTGGTAATCGATGCCATCATGCTCCTGCGCAAGCAACGACTCTCATGGGCGACCATATTCGGCACGAGATTCCTTAAGGCGGGACAATAATGCCAGTGTCGCAGCAAGCCCGCTCTCGGTCATCGGCGCTCCTGCGCCGTCGGCCGCCGCGCCGGTAATCACCTCGAGGCGCTGAACCTCGCCCTCAGGCTCAAGCCTACGGCCAAGCGGGCTATGTCACGCGCTGGCGGTTCTCCAAAGTGGTGGCGATATTTGCGACTGAACTGCGAAGGACTTTGGTGGCCTACGCGAAAGAGTGCAGCCGGGTGTCGATGTCTTGGACCAGCATCAGGCTGCGCACGTCCTGCACACGAAGCTGTTTCTGGAATTGCAGCGGCGGTATCGCCGTCACGGCGCGAAAATGCTCGTGCAGGCTCAGCGGGCCCTTACCTACTTCCGCGGCGAGCGGTTCGATGCTGAACCGCGCCCGAAGTCCTGCCCGGTCCATGCGATGGCGCGACCGGACTTCTTCCCGCCGGCTGCGCATGGCCTGGCTCCATATAGTCTCGCGCGCATTCATGCCGGTCTCTTACGCGAGAGAGACGTTTCTCCTTTGCGGATTGCAGGGCAATTACAGCTTGCGTGTGTAACGCGGGCGCGTGACAGGACGAAAGACCCGAGAGAAGTATGCTGCTCTCCAGCGTGCCGGATCGAACAAACATCGGGACAATTGCCATGATAAGTCGTCGTACCTTCTCGAAAGCCGTCCTTGCCGGGGTCGCCACTTCCCTCTTCGCGTCGCGTTCCGCAGCCGCGGCTGACAAGCCCGTCGCCGCACGCAACGTCGTGTTCGTCCATGGCCTCTTCGCCGATGGTTCGTGCTGGAGCGACGTCATCGCCCGCCTGCAGGTGAAAGGGCTGAACGCCACCTCGGTGCAGAATCCACTGACGACATTGCCGGAGGCTGTCGCTTCGGCTCAGCGCGTATTGGCACGGCAGGAGGGACCCACCGTGCTGGTCGGGCATTCGTTCGGCGGTATGATCGTGACCGAGGCGGGTATGCATCCGAACGTCTCGGCGCTGGTCTATGTCGCGGCCCGCGCTCCGGATGCGAACGAAGACTACGCAGCGCTAGCCAAGACCTATCCCACGCCCCCGGCGAGCGCCGGCATCCTGTTCGATGGTGATGAGGGGCGCCTCGGCGAAGAAGCATTCCTGCGCGACTTCGCCGGCGATCTGCCAGAGGCCAGGGCAAGAGTGCTCTATGCCACGCAGCAGCCTTTCAACAAGGCTCTGCTGGCTGGTAAGGTGTCCCAGGCGGCGTGGCGGTCCAAACCGAGCTTCTATGCCGTCTCCACCGAAGACCGCACCATCAATCCCGATCTGCAGCGCTTCATGGCCAAGCGCATGGGGGCGAAGACCATCGAGGTGGCGGCAAGCCATCTGTCGTTGATCTCTCGGCCCGATGACATAGCCGGGCTGATCCTCGAAGCTGCCGGTCAGGCGGCTTAGCGACGGGCGGAATTCGCATCGGGAGCTCCACCGGGCAGCCCGTCCAGCTGTTCGCTTCGAGAGCCGCTTTGAGGATGGGGGCAAACCACCTGGGGAGGATGGGCGAGCTGCTTCTCAGAGGCTGTGTCTGTCACATTGGCGATATTGCAAGGTGTGACGGAGATCGTCTGCATCATGGAGACAGTCCGCAACGGCCGGGCCGTGATGGAACGATCTCCATGCGAGGCTGCGCGGCAACCTGGGCACGATCCTGGGCTGGCTGGGTCGGAGTGGCGGCAAGGCCCGGCCTCAATGCAACGAGCCCTGTCCATGGGCGGGGCTTGCGGGTATCGGTGATTGCTCGGGCAGGATTTGCTCTTACGTTGTGTTTTCCCTCAGCCTATCGATGTTTACCGGATCTCGCATCACGGGCTAGAAACGGGCGGTTTCGTGTTGTAACGCAATTTCCATGGGTGATCCGCCGCATAGCCATACTCGGCTTGCTTCCTGAAATCGGTTGCTGCGCGGTGGTTGAGCAGGGGCGCCACCGCAGAAAGCTGCGCTCCAAGACACGAAGCCTTTGGAAGCCTGATACAGTCGCGCGCAAACAGCTCATAGCCAATAATATACCTCAGGGGATGATCTTAAGATGAGGCATGATTGAACAAATTTATATAAACATCTGAATTCTGTGTGAAAATTTAAAAATCGCAATTTTTTTGGGAAAATACATGAAGACCATTGGCATATTGGGAGGAATGTCTGCCGCATCGACGCAGATCTACTATCGTGAACTCTGCGAAATCACACGCCGACGCCTTGGTGGTTTGCACTCTCCGCAACTTTTGATCCGATCACTCGACTTCGCAGAGATCGAAATGCTGCAAGTCAACGGTCAATGGGATCAAGCTGGGCGCAGATTGAATGTCGAGGCACAAGCACTGGAACGCGGCGGCGCGGATATTCTCGTCCTGGCGACAAATACGATGCACAAACTGGCTGAGCAGATGATGAGCGGCGTGAATATTCCCTTGATTCACATCGCGGATGCGACCGCGGATCGGATCGTCAAATCCGGCCTCACCAAGCCTGGCCTGATGGCGACCGCCTTCACCATGGAGCAGGCTTTCTATACCGATCGCCTGAAGGCGGCCGCGCTCCAACCTGTTATTCCCGCTGACGCCGACCGCGCCGAGGTGCACCGCATCATCTACGATGAACTTTGTAAGGACATTACGACAGAGGACAGTCGCTCGATCTATGAGGCGATCGCAGAGCGTTTGATCGTGAACGGCGCCGATTGCTTGATTCTCGGCTGCACGGAAGTCGGCATGTTGCTCAACGAGGGCAATGTCTCCGTGCCCGTCTTCGATACCGCGCTGATCCATTGCGAGGCTGCCATCGACATGGCTTTGGCTGGCTAGTGCTTTGGGAGGTCAGGACCTTGCGTTTCTCATGGATAAGCTCGATCGCATTCTGGATATCAGGACATGCCGGTCCCGTAACCAGCTTTAAAATCGCATTGTAACCCTCAGCATTGCGACATGATCAGTCCTCGCGCTGCCCGCACCGCTTCATCGGTTGAAGCGAGGATGCGCTTGACGGTCTGATTTTCGATCGCGCCATTCCTGACGCGAAGCTGCATTGCGAGCTTCTGTTCTTCCATGGCGAGATACCCGAGTTCGGCTACCGAATAAGCGTCTCCGTGTTACCGGCATTGGCGCCGAGAAGAAGCAGGTGGACCGCCGCTCGACCGGCGGAACGGAAGCCTCAACACATGCGATGATCCCACGACGCTCGCGACCGCCCTCTTCGACCGCATCCGATACCCATCCAAACGGAGACGATATTGACTTTGAAGGACGTATCCGCTCCGCCTCCGGAGCGCACCTCTCCAATCGGGCTCGAGAGCCATATCAGCGGCACTCGATTGATCACCGGCGACGGGCCGGCGTGGAAAGACGTTTTCGTGCAGGTCTTCTCACGCAATCGCGATCAACACTCTTTCCTCGTTCCTGCCGTTGCCGAACCACTCATCGTCTGGGTCGTGTCGGGCAGCGCCACCGTCGCGGAACGGGATCTTGGAGGTGAATGGGCCACGAGTCGCGTCAGCGTGGGCGATTTCTTCCTGACGAGGTCGCCCACTCCTTATGAACTGCAATGGCAGGCCGATGGCGATCAACCCTTTCAGGTGATGCACCTCTATCTCTCGGTCCCACTCTTCGAGAGAGTCGTGCGCGGGATTCTCGGAAAAGCCGGCAGTGACGTCACCGTGAAGGACGTCTCCGGGGGGCGCGACACCACGCTCACGCACATCCTGAGCCTCCTTCATGGAGAATTGGCCATGTCAGGAAAAGCAAGCGCGTTGTTTGTTGAAGGGCTGGCGCAGGGCCTAGCCGTGCATCTGGTACGCCATTATGCGGTTGCAGATACCGATATGCGCATCAAAAACGCCTTACCCGGCTCGAAACTGCGGCGGGCAACCGCCTTCATGACAGCCCGGCTCGATCAGCCATTCGATCTCAGCAGCCTGGCACATGAGGTGGGAATGAGCGAGTTCCATTTCAGTCGGCTTTTCAAGAAGGCGACAGGTCTTTCTCCGTCGCTCTACTTCATTCGCCAGCGGGTGGCCAAGGCGCAGCAATTGCTGCAGGAAACCGACTCCAGCATCCTTGAGATCGGCATGGCCGTCGGCTACTCCAGCCCCAGCCATTTCGCGCAGATCTTCCGTCGTGAAACCGGCCTCTCGCCAAGCGACTACCGCCGCGGCTGAAGCGCCAAGCTCACTGGAAGTCAGAAACGAGCAAGATCCCGACAGCCTCCGCAAGGCACCGGGCGAGGGAAAGACTGAAGTTCCCTAGCCTCCTCCTCGCCGAAAGCGAACGCCCTTCCGCTCCCCGGATCGGGTTCGGCGGCAACAAGGAGACAACCCATGACCAACCTCAATGGAAAGGTCGCGCTGATTACCGGCGCATCGAGCGGTATTGGCGCGGCGACGGCCCACAAGCTCGCCGGCGCGGGCGTCAAGGTCGGGATTGCTGCCAGGCGCACCGATCGCCTCGAAGCACTGAAAACCGACATCACAAAGGAGGGCGGCGAAGCTCTCGTCATCCCGATGGACGTGGTCGATCCGGCCTCCGTCGAGGCTGGCGTCAAGGGGCTGATCGAAGCCTACGGTTCGATCGACATTCTCTTCAACAATGCCGGGTTGATGCCGCTCTCCGATATCGACCAGTTCAAGACTGGCGAATGGCACCGCATGATCGACATCAATATTGGGGGCCTGCTCAATACGACGGCGGCGGTGCTGCCCCAGATGATCAAGCAGCATTCGGGGCACATCTTCAATACATCCTCGATCGCCGGCCGCAAGGTCTTCAAGGGGCTCTCGGTCTATTGCGCCACCAAGCACGCGGTGACCGCCTTCTCCGATGGCCTGCGCATGGAGGTCGGGCAAAAGCACAATATTCGCGTCACCTGTATCCAGCCCGGCGCCGTCGCTACCGAACTCTATGACCAGATCACGGATCCCGGTTACCGCCAGCAGATGGACGACCTTACGAAGCAGATGACCTTCCTGAAGGGCGAGGATATCGCCGAGACCATCCTGTTCGCCACCCGAGCGCCGGCTCATGTAAACGTTGCGGAACTCTTCGTTCTGCCAATCGAGCAGGGCTGGTAGGCGCCTTACCGGCGCGCAGCCGAATGCCCACCCTCCGATCGTTGAAGGGGGTGGGCACTCAAGGAATTTCAGCCTCGCAGGCCTATCGCCTGCTCACGGGTGGTCGATCGTTCTCATGACGACCAGTCAGAAAGGCAGCCTGACATGATGAGGATGGGTCTTCACATGATGATTCAGCTGCACCACGCTCAACCGGGCGTCGGACTGTGGCTCCGAGCTCTGAGCACAGCCGGCGAATAGGTTGTCAGTAATAGTCGGGCGACAGGCCGCACCTATGCTCTTGCGCGACGCATATCGCTGAAGCTGAGCCATAGAGCCGAAACCAGGAAATAGAAGGCTCCGAGGCCCGCATATCCTGCAATGTCGGCAATCGACGGCAGTTCCGGCATTCGCGCCTGGGCGATGAAGAAGGCACCTGCCGCAGCCGACTGGCCGCCGCTGAGGATCATTGCCCACTGGCCACTGCTCGTCTTCCAGCGGCGAAGCGCCGTGCCCAGTTGCAGGAGACCCGAAAAAATAGCCCAGAGACCAAAGACGCCGAGAACCCAATTCATGTTCATCGTGAGCGCGATGATCACGGCAACGACCATCGCCGAACTGACAGCCACATTGATCGCCTGGCTCCGGTTATTTGCCAGGCCGCCGTTTCGCGCTGCATCGACGAAGTTGGCCACGGCGTCCCAGGCCGGATACAGGATGAGCAGGACCACCGCGACCGGAAAAGAATGGCGACCGGCAGCCAATGCCGCTGCAACCCAGATTCCGGAAAACACAGCTCGGACGAAATAATATCGCTTCAACCAATGATCCTTGTCACTTGCCGCTAAGTTCGTCTGATCGACAGGCATGATAATTTCCTATGAGATGTCGAAAGGGGTTTGTTTATCGGCTGATGTCAGCGTGCTGATGCCGTGCATATCGGCTCGGTTGAACAGGCTGGATCCCGCGGGTAGCGCTGCTCTCTCTTCCGATCTCGACGGTCCATTTGCCGGCGGCGGATGTGATTTGCGCCAAAGCAGGGAGAACGTGGGCCGGGCCTGGGTGCGCACGAATTAGATCCCTGCGTACCACTCATATCCTCGATCCTCCCAATAGCCGCCGTTTCCACCCCATAAGCCGGCAAAGCTATCGACGAGTTCGATGCGCATGATGTATTTCGCCTGCTTGTAACCGAGTTGGCGCTCGACTCTCAGACGCAGTGGAGCACCGTGGCCGATGCTCAGGTCCTTGCCATTCATTTGATAGGCGAGGATGGTCTGCGGGTGGAACGCGTCAACGAGATCGATGCTCTCGTAATACCGACCACTCCCATCGAGCGTCTTCTCGAGCTCATCGGCGCAATGGAAGACCACGTAGCGCGCCGTAGGCTTCAGGCCGGCCAAACTCAAAAGGCTCAGAAGCGGAACACCAGTCCATTTGCCGATGGCGCTCCATCCTTCGACGCAGTCATGGCGCGTGATCTGGGTGCGTGCCGGGAGCTTCTTGAGCTCGGCAAGGGAGACCTCCTGAGGCCTCTCCACCAAGCCGTCTATCCTTAATCTCCAGCCCTCGAACTTGCCTTCGGCCAACTCGGCATATTCGTCGCTGTCGGGA
This sequence comes from Labrys sp. WJW, assembly GCF_001676615.1. Lineage (GTDB taxonomy): Bacteria > Pseudomonadota > Alphaproteobacteria > Rhizobiales > Labraceae > Labrys > Labrys sedimenti. Next base: position 7,894 of record NZ_LYXZ01000026.1, read on the forward strand.
GCATTGGTGCCGTTCACCCGGAAGGATGGCGAAATATCGGCCTCCGCAAATTCGCGGGCCAAAGCGTCACGCCCCTGAAGCAGCCGCTGAGCCATCATCGTCAGCTTCTCCGCTGAACGGAGGGCGGCATCGATATCGGTATTTTGCTCCAACGCGTCACAGCCGGGAAGGGTCAGGACGCCGGCCCCCAGCATGCCGCCAATCAGAAACCGGCGACGGGTGAGAAGTTGGCTCATGATTTGGAACTCTTTTCGCGAATAGCATAGCGGCCAGTGATCATCGAGCGCAGATTGTTCCAAGCGCCTGACAGCACGACCATCACGATGTGGACGACGACGAACAGCACCAGAAGCGATGCCGTGATGAAGTGGATGGTTCGGGCGGATTGACGCCCCCCGAAGACATCGACCAATGCTGGAAAAGCTGCGTCGATGCCGGGCGACATGGTCAGGCCCGTAAGGACCATCAGGGGCAGCAGAACGACAATCACGGCGAGATAGGTAAGCTTTTGCAACGCGTTATAGCGTCTTGCCTCCTCGCCTTCCGGGAAGCGGAGACGGGCGTGATCCAGGACTTCGCGCCACAGATGGCGCGGTGAAAGCTCTCGGGTCGTCGGTGCCAGGTCCCGCCTGAAATGACCGTTCAAGACACTGAAACCGAAGTAGAAGATGCCGTTGATGAGGAACAGCCAGGCAAAGAAGAAATGCCAGCGCCGTCCTGCCGCCAGATCCTGGAACGAGGGTATCGTGGCCCATGCCGGAAAAGCCCGCGATGTCGGCTCGCCTTCCACGTCCGACACTCCGAGAACACCGGTTGTCGCGAATTGCACGCCCGCGACTCGCACAAAGCCGCGCGCTTGGTCGCCTTCGCCCTGCGAACCGATGGTCAAGGCCGCATGATCACCGTCCGCTCCATAGTGACCCCAGTACAATTCGGGATGAGCGTTGAAGATCTGAAGTCCACTCAAGAGGAGGAAACTCAGGCAAAGCGCGTTCAACCAATGCGTGAGCCGCGTGCTGAGGGCGTGGCGGCGAATGAACACCGTTCGCCGACATTGGGTATTATCATTGCTAGCATTCCCGTTCACGACAACGCCCTCTGTTCTTGGCCTTCATTACTCTCAGGTCAGACGGTATTTTCAGGCCGCGCCGATCGAACCGGCCGAGCGACCGGATCGACCGACAGCGACGCGCCTCACATGGGCGGAACTACGCCATTCTTTCCGACGAGAACCTGATGGGCGATGGTGCCGGTCCCGGCCTTCTCGGCAGGCACGAAAACGACAGCACCAGGAACGAGATCGTCCGCGGTCGCGGGCGCAAAAGTGACGACCGGCGTGCCGTCCGGAATGGAAATCTTCTTTTCCTTACCATGATAGGACACGGTGACCGTCCTGCCCTCGACACCTTTGACCGCATCCGCCACGGTCGCATTGGTCATGCTGCTGTTGGGCTTGAGATCCCAACCGTAGCTGCCCTCCCCCGTGCCCTTGAGTGCCGGCGGGAAAATGAGCACTTCGAGCGCACCGTCCCCGCCCCCCTTTTTGGGCAGTGATGCAATACCAACGAAATCGCCGGGCTTGATATCGGCTACCTTCGCATTCGCCACGCTGGATACTTTCCAGCCGTCGGCGAGAGCGACATCGAGTGTCTCTCCTTCGCGAGTCTTCACTTTGAGCGTAGACCCGCTGTAATTGAGAATGCTGCCCCGGACATGGATCTGCCCTGCCTTCTTATCTTCGGCATGGACGGGCGATGCCACGATGGCCGCCGAGGAGAGCGCCGACAGACCGACGGCAAGCGCAGGGAAAAAATTCTTGATCATCACAATAACTTCCTACTAGTTGGTAGTTTTTCAATCGCAATTGCTGCGCGGGGCAGACTGCACCGCCCCGGGCGTTGTCAAGCAGCAGTCGACGACAACCGCTTCAGCGTAGGCGCCAGAATGGCGGCGAACACGTCCGGAGTTCCGTAAGCGCGGGCGGAGAGCATTGCCCCATGAACGGACGCCATGAACGCCTCGGCCTCGATCCGTGGCTCGCTTGACAGCTTCAAGGCTCCCTCTTTCGAGCCGCGCTCCATGACCGCCGTCAGCCAAGCCGATAGAAACCGGAAAAAGGCCTTCACTTCCACCGCAACTTCCGGCGGGAGCGCCGGCAACTCACTGGCAAGCAAAGCGCAAACGCAAAAAGGAATGCTCGCATCCTCAATGCACTTGGCCCAGAAGCCTGCATAGGCATTGAGCAGTTCGACAGGGTTGCGCACGTTCCGCTCAAGCCCCGCCAACCCCGCTTCGGCTTCTTCACGATATCGCCGCACGAGCGTGCGGACCAGATCCACCTTGCTTGGAAAATGATGATGAATGCTGGCCTTGCGGATCCCGACGACTTCCGCAATGTCGGCGTAACTGAAGCCGTTATAGCCGCCATTCATGATGAGTGAACGCGCAGAGGCCAGGATATCGTCAGACGTCGTCGAAAGATTGCTCATGGAATTTGTCTACCTTTCAGTAGGGAGGCTGTCAAGCGTGAATCTGATTTTCCTCTGCCTCGCAGTTGAGCGTGCGCGGCCTGGGTCATCCCAAGAGCCAGCCCAGCGCGTCCAGCCTGTCTCAAATCCGCCGCGCCCTCATGTCGATGGCAGCGATACTGTGAGGGCAACACGCCAAGTCAGCCAGCCACGCCAAGTCAGCCGGCGAAGCGTGTACCTATAAAATGCAGGAGAAGAAATGCTTGCCTTGCCCCGGTCCTGATATCTGCATGGGCTCTCCCGCCTTCCTCCTCCGAAAAAGAGAGCGAAATATCGAACTTGGGTTGGCTGCCCGCCATGTTTGTGGTGGCACTCGCTTGCCGAGCGGTACACTTTGCCGGCCGCTGCAGTGGAGGCTGGACGAGATCATCCGTGGTTGCCTGCACAAACCTTCGGGAGCCCGGCGATGGGTGACTCCAGCCCAATCCTCCAAGGCAATATTGACAATCTACCATTCAGAAGGTAGGCAGGGCAACTCTGCCGCCGAAGACAGTGCTCTGTTCTGGCGCCTCCCAGTTTGTGGTGAGTAGAAGGTTTATTTCATGAAAAATTGCGACGTTGCGGCTCAGCTTGAATCATACCGACATACAATCGACAATATCGACGCCGCCCTTCTTCGTATTCTGGGCGAACGGTTCCGGTGCACCAATGAGGTTGGCGTATTAAAGGCTGAATATAATCTGCCCGCCGTGGATAAAGACCGGGAAAGCCGTCAATATTCCCGATTGAGAATCCTTGCGGAGAATGCCGGCCTCGATCAAGACTTCGTTGAAAATCTAATGAAATTTATCATCGAGGAAGTTGTTCAGCGACACAATCAAATCGCAGCAGAACACCAGGCGAGGCGGGAGACAGCACCCCAGAGCTAATCCGGCCCGTGCGTTTGCCCCCGGTCGCACGCGAGGAAAAACCGGATCTTGTCATGGGGTGGGAAAAGCTCCCGCTTCGACCCTTACTGCCCATGATCGGCCTTTTCTCCAGCTCGTTTCCAGCAGTTCGGCGACAGGTGCCTCCGTTGCCAACATGAATTTAGACAAAAGACATTGGATATGAATTCACCTGACCAGAACAGTCTCGAGAGCCGCCTGCGCACCGTCGAGGACAAACTTGCGATCTACGAGCTCATAGCCTCTCACCCGCCAAGTGCCGACACTGGACATTCCAATTACACCCTGTCTGTCTACACACAGGATGGCATTTTTGACCGTGGCCCGGCATTGGATGGTGCAAAGGGCGCCAGGGACATCGCCGCATTTATCGAGCGCCCCGAGCATGGCCAGGCGATTGCCGGCGGCCTCGCCCATTTTGCCGGCCTGCCGCTGATCGACCTGCGAGGCGATCGCGCTGTGGTGACGTCCTACCTTCAGATCGTTCACCTCGATCACGATGGCCAGCCAAAAGCTCTCCCCAACCATGGCATGTCGATGGGATATCGGATCCATCGGGCCGTGGTGAACCGCTGGGAGCTGGAACGCCATGATGGCCGCTGGAAGATCGCAAAGCGAACCTTGCTGCCGGTCGATGGCTCGCAGGCTCATAGAGAGCTGCTGCGCAGAAGTCTTGACGAACTCTACTTCTGACCTGCCGCCCTCGCCTGCCCCGATCGCCCTAGGTCGGGCATCGTTGACGTTGGCGAGCTTCGCAACGATTTGCCAATGGAGAATGTGATGCCGGATCATGCGGCCGAATTCCGGGTTGCCACATGGAACATGCAGGGAAACCCATCGGGGAACCCGGAAAAGGAGAGAGGCCTTTCCAAGCTCTGTGCGGAAAACGATGTCGTCGCGTTGCAGGAGTGCGGCGGCCTCAAGCCTGAGCAGGTCGCGGAAATGCTGGGAGGCGCTCATGGCACCGTCGTTGACTGGGACAGCAGGGAGAACCGCACGAGTGGCCGAAGGTGCGGAGCTGCCGACCTGAAGGAACGAAACCCTCAGGCAAAATATGTGTTCGTTTCGCGCGAACAGGCAGGACATTTCAACAATAATCGCTGCACCGTCGGCATCATCGCCAGGATTGATCGCCTGGAGGACCTGCCAGGGGACGAGAGTGCTGGCGTGAACAGTGCCACCGGGCGATCCGCGGTCAGCGTAAAATATGGAGGATGCGTCGTGACATCCTTCCATGCGGAGGCCAGCCAGGCCGCCACCAGCGATGCGCACACGACGTTGACGGCACTCGGCCGCGCGTTCAAGGATCAGCGCATCATCATGGCAGGCGACTTCAATTCTGATCTGCGACAGCACGCGCAGAATCAGGCCGTGGAGACGGGTCTCGCCAGGCAGATTGCCGATGGCAGTCTGATGCAGCCGCTGCAAGGGAGCAACGGCAGGCGCCTTGTCGACGGGAAAGTGCGGTCCGAAAGACAGGTCCAGCACAAGTGGAATGTGGCGCGGCTCGATCTCATGAGCGAAACCCCGCTTCAGGCGAGCGGCTCTTATGAAACGAACAGAATGCGTCACCATAGCGTCGGCTACGCAATGCCCGAAGAGCCAACTCATCTGGGCAGCGACGGTACGCAAAGACATCTCGATGGTTTCATGTTCAAGAACATGAAACGCCCGGATATTCCCGCCGCGCGCGAGGCAAGCCGGCACGGGTCTGACCATCATCCGGTCACGCTGAGGGTACGCTGACCCACAGCATCGGACAGGATCCTCCGGAATATGGCAGCGGGTTGTTTCGCACCGCAGCAAAGGCTGCCCCTCCTCGAATTTGGGACCGGAAACGTGCCATCTCCCTGCTCAATGTTTCAAATGCGCACCTATGCGACACCAAGCCTGTAGAACCCCGCCGGCGGCTCATCCGGCTGCCGCCAGCGGGTCGCGCAGCCTGGTGATGGCATCGACCAGGAAGTTGCAGGCCACGAAGATCGCCGCAGTGAAGATGGTGGTGCCGATCACCACTGGAAAATCCCCGTCCAGCGCAGCATTGATCGCCAGCCTGCCGACACCGTCGAGGCCGAAGATCTGCTCGGTCACGATCGCCCCACCCATGATCACCGCCAGTTCCAGACCCGCCAGCGTGATGATAGGGTTGAGGGCGGCCTTGAGAGCGTGGCCGACCTGGATGCGCCATTCGCCGAGGCCCTTGGCCCGGGCCGTGCGAATGTAATCAGCCCCCAGCACGTCCAGCATGGCGGCGCGCACCACGCGCTGGAAGATGCCGATCTCCGCGATCGCCAGCGTCAGCCAGGGGAGAGCGAGATGACGAGCCCATTCGAAGGGACTGTCGAGGAAAGGCACATAGCCGCTGCTCGGGAACCAGTCGATACCCACGGTCGAGAGCTGGTAGAACAGGAAAAAGGACAGCAGCATCCCCGAGAGGAAGGTGGGAACCGACAGGCCCACATAGGCGATGGCTGCCAAGGCATGGTCGAGCAGGGAACCCGGCCGCCGCGCCGCCAGGATACCGAGCACCAGCGAGACCACCATCCAGATGACCAGCGCTCCCAAAGCGAGCGAGAAGGTCACAGGCACCTTGTCGAGGATCAGCTCGGTCACGCCCGTCTGCTTGCGGAAGGAATAGCCGAGGCCCGGCGGCCAGTGCGCAAGACCCATCGCCGCGCCTTGGATGTCCGGCCCGCGATAGAGATATTGCCAGAGCTGGACATGCCAGGGCTCGTCGAGGCGCAGGGCATGGGCGACGGCATCGATCGCCTGCTGGTTGGCATTGCGCGGCGCCAGCATCACGGCCGGATTCTGGTAGGCGAGCCGCGTGATGAAGAAGGCGATGACCAGGACGATCAGCAGGGTGGAGATCGCCCGCACGGCCAGGCCGAGAATGAAACGCAGCATGATCTCTCCCTCAGCGCCGATGGGGATCGAGCACGTTGCGCAGGCCCGCGCTCAGCGTGTTGAAGCCCACCACCGTCAGGAACAGGGCGATGCTGGGCCCGAGCAGGAACCAGGGCTGCAGCTGGTAGAGCGAGGAGCGCTGGGCATCCGCGATCATGTTGCCCCAGCTTGCCGTCGGGGCCTGGATGCCGACACCCAGAAAGGACAGGGTCGCCTCCGCCACGATGTTGTTGGGCAGTTGCACCGCCCAATAGACCAGGGCAACCGGCGCGACATTGGGCAGGATCTCCCGGATCAGGATCCGCCGGCGGCTGGCCCCCAGCGTCTGTGCGGCCTGGACGAAGGGACTGTGCCGAAGCGAGAGTACCAGCCCCCGTGTCAGGCGGGCGAAATAGGTCCAGGAAAACAAGGCGATGATCAGCACCACCACCAGCAGGGGATCGGCGATGGGCTGGCCGTTGGCGCCGCGGTTGAGCGCCAGCAGGCTGAGCGCCGTCACCACGAAGGGAAATGACAAGGCCACGTCGATGCCCTGCGAGATCACCCGGTCCGCCAGCCCGCCGAAATAGCCGGCGATCAGGCCGATCGAGGTCCCCACCACCATCGCGAGCGTGGTGGCGGGAATGGAGACCAGCAGGGAAACGCGCGCGCCATAGAGGGTGCGGACCAGGACATCGCGGCCATCGCCGTCGGCGCCGAGCGGAAAGGCCCAGTTCGGCCCGATGGGCAGGCCATCCTCCGACAGGGCGATGTCGCTGAATTGCTCCGTCGGTCCATGGCCGAGCCAGAGCGCCACCAGGGGCGCCAGCAGCGCGGCAGCCAGCACCGTCAGCACCAGCAGGCCGCCGAACCGCACGGAGGGTTCCGCCAGTACGGCCGCTATGCCGGTGGGAGATCGCCTCGATTCACGATGGGAGGAAACCCGTTCGGCTCCCTCGGCAGAGATGGTCCGGCTCGCCTCAGCCATGCAAGGCCAGCCTTTCGAGCCTGTCCCCATCCCGGTTCCTCTGACCGGGAATGGCGGCGATCAGTGCCCGCGTATAGGCCTGGCCGGGACGCTGGAAGACCTGTGCCGTCGGCCCCTCCTCCACGATGCGGCCTGCTTGCAGCACCAGCACGCGATCGCACAGATCGGCTACCACGCCCAGATCATGGGAGATGAACAGGATGGAGACGCCGAGCCGGCTTCTGAGCGAGCGCAGCAGTGCGATGATTCTCGCCTGGGTGGTGATATCGAGGGCCGATACCGGTTCATCGGCCACGATCACGCGCGGCTCCAGTGCCACCGCGCGGGCGATGGCGATGCGCTGGCGCTGTCCGCCGGAGAGCTGGGCGGGGTAGCGATCAAGCACGTCCTGGGGCAGTTCCACCACGTCGACGAGGTCGCGGATGCGCGAACGGATCTGGGACGCGGATAGATCCGTATTGATGATGAAGGGCTCGGCCAGAATGGCGCCGATCCGCCGCCGCGGATTGAGGCTGCCATAGGGGTCCTGAAAGACCATCTGGATGGCGGAACGCTGCTGCCCGGTGAGGGTCATGGCGCCGGCATGGGCATAGACATTGTCGCCGAGCCGGACCTGGCCTTCGTCCGGCCTGTCCAGTCCCACGACGATGCGGCCGATGGTCGACTTGCCCGAACCGGACTCGCCGACCACGCCGAGGATCTCGCCCTCACGCAAGGCAAAGGAAACCTGGTCGAGCGCCTGCAGCGAACCCGCGGCCTTGCCGCCTCGGCGGAAGCGGCGGGAAATCCCCTCCGCCGTCAACAGGGGTTTGGTCTCCACGGGTGTGGCCGTACCGAGCGCCAGGCCGTGGCGCGCCGCTCCCAGCAGCAGCCTGGTATAGGGCTCCTTCGGTGCGCCATAGATGCGCGCCGCCGGCCCCTGCTCCACGACGCTTCCCCCGCGCATCACCACCACGTCGTCGGCGATGTCGTTGACGACGCCGAGGTCATGACTGACGAAGATCAGGGCCATGCCATGGCGTTCCTGCAATTGCCGCAGCAGCGTGAGGATGGCGGCCTGCACGGTCACATCGAGTGCCGTCGTGGGCTCGTCGGCAATCAGCAAGTCCGGGCCGAGCGCGATCGCCATGGCGATCATCACGCGCTGGCGCATGCCGCCGGAGAACTGATGGGGATAATCGTCAAGGCGCCGGGCGGGATCGCGAATGCCCACCTCGTCGAGCAGATCGAGGATGCGGGCGCGCAGCGCCGACCGCCTCACGCGCTGGTGGGCCGTGATGGCCTCGCCGATCTGGCTGCCGATGGTCTTGAGCGGATGCAGATTGGAAAGCGGATCCTGGAAGACGAAGCCGATCTGCGCGCCGCGCAGGCGGCGCAGCCGGCCTGCCGACAGGCCGAGGAGTTCGGTGCCGCGGTGGCGGACGCTGCCCGCCACCGCCGCCGAGGGCGGCAGCAGGCCGGTCGCCCCCAAGAGCGACACGCTCTTGCCGGAGCCGGATTCGCCGACGATGGCCAGGGTCTTGCCGGCATCGACGGCGAAGGAGACGCCGCGGACCACCTCCATGCGATGCCGGCGCATTCCAAAGCTCACATCCAGACTATCGACTGCGAAGATCGCCATGGCCGGCTCTCCTGCGCCCTGTCGCTATTTGCGCAGGGCGATGTTGGTGATGTCGGCCTGCACGGCGAGCGAAGACCAGGTCCACAACGCGATGCGATCGGAGGTGATGGCAACCTTGCGCTTCTCGAACAGAGGGATCCAGGGCAGGTCGGCAGAGACGAGGCGATCGGCCTTGGCCCAGACCGGGCCGGGATCATCGGAGGGGAAGGCTTCCGCGGCCAACTTGTTGAGCTCCTTGTTGGAGTAGCAGATCGCATAGACGTTGCCGGTGCCGCAGGGCGATGCGTCCGAATTCAGCCAGCCCCCGAGCAGCATGCGCGTGCTCGGTCCCTGCCAATCGGGTGCGAAGGTTCCGCCGAGAAAGACGTCCCAATGGCTCTTGGGATCCTGGATGTAGGAACGGTACTGCGAACTCGGCACCGGGATGAGGTTGAGGGTGAAGCCGGCCGCGGCCAGGTCTTCCTTGAGCGTCACCGCGATGGCCTGGGTCTGCGCTGTGGTCTGATAAAGCGCGTCCAGGGTCAGGCCGTCGGGATAGCCCGCCTTGGCCAGCAGCTCCTTGGCCTTGGCCGGGTCGCCCGCGCTCTTGGGCGTGGCAAAGGGATCGAAGGGCTCATGGCCGAGGATCGTCGAGGTGATGATCTGGCCGAGCGGGAGAGCGGCGATCGAGCCGCCCTGGCGCTGGACGAGATGGGCCTTGTTCACCGCATAGGCGAGGGCCTGGCGCACCTCGAGTTTGCGCAAGGCGGTGGCGCCCAGACTGGTCGCTTCCGGCCGGGCATTGAAGGTGATGAAATTGGCCGAACCGCTGTTGGAGGCATGCAGATAGGGGCTCTTCTGCGCCTGGTATTGCCGGATCGCAGCCAAAGGAGGCACGTCGAGATAGAGCGACAGGTCGGCTTCACCGGCGCGGATCTTCTGCACCACGGCATCTTCGGTATTGGTGGTGAAGTCCACGACGATCTCGTCGACATAGGCCTTGCGGGCCGGATCGGCGGCGTGGTTGTAGTTGGCCACCTTCTTGAGCACGAGCTTCTGGCCCTGGTCGTAGGCCGCCACGTAATAGGGACCGCTCGAAGGCAGGTTCTTCCTGAACTCCAGCGAATCCGGGAAATATTTGGAAGCGATTTCCGGCGGCAGCGGGCTGACGAAGTTCATCGACAGGATGTTGAGGAAATCATAGTTCTTGCTGTCGGAACGCAGCACCAGCGTCCTGTCGTCGGGCGCGGAGACCCCGGCGATGTCATGGGTATCGGTGAAGGCCTTGGTGGCGGCGAGATCGCCCGTCGGCACCTTGGCGAACTGCTTGCAGTAGTCGGCGAAGCCCGCGAAGGCGAGATTGAAATAGTTGATGGCCGCGACCTGTTTGTTGGGATCGCAGAAGCGCTTGATGCCGTAGACGAAATCCCCCGCCGTGATCTTGCGCGTGGTCGGGCCCGCATAGGTAACGCCATCGCGAAGATGGAAGGTGTAGGTCTTGCCATCGGGGCTGACGTCCCAGGACTCGGCGAGGTCAGGCACCAGCTTGGTGTCGTCCTTGATCTCGCCCGGCGCGCCCGGATAGGTCACGAGCTGGCGGGTCAAGGCCCGCAGGATCTCCCAGGAATCGGTGCTGTAGCCGGTCAAGGGATCGAAGGCGTCGAGATCGGGGTCGAGCGAGGCGATGCGCAGCGTCCCGCCATAGGGGACCTCGTCGGCCGCCTGTGCCATGCTGGGGGCGAGGCCGCCCGCCAGCAGCAGGGCCGCCCCCGCCGTCGCAAAGCAAGCCGCCGAGCCGAGCAGCCAAGAACGGGCGAAAAGCCGGGATTTCATAGTCTGTTTCCTGATGTTTCGAAGGAGGGACGAAGGCCGCGCACCATCGGGCGCCGGGCCTAGAACACGGTGCCCGCGTGGGGCTGGGCCGGTGTGGCGAACAAGGTATCGAGCGTGGACAGCACCACTTCGCTCTCGGCCTTGACCCGCCCAGCCCTGGCGAGCTGCCACCAGCGCGTGCCGCCGAGATAGGCCGTTGCCAAGGCGCCGACATCGAGCTCGGCCTGCGCCGGGGCATCCGTCAGCGCCGCGCCCTGCGCCGAGAGGCGGAACCGGCCATTGTTCTCGGCAAAAAGGGCGTCGCTGACGGCGAGCACCACCTCGCCTTCACCGGCATAGCGGCGCGTTTCCAGGGCCTGGCGCACATCGAGAAGGCGCAGCCAGGTCTCGTCACGCTGGCCGGTCACGCGAACCTGTCGATGGTTTTCGAACAGCCATGGCAGGGCGTCATCCACCGGCCGGCCGGGGAGGAGGATGCGGTGCACCAGATCGACATTGAGAAGATGAGCGACGAGCGCGCCATAGGTGGCATCGTCGGCCGCGACCAGATCGTCGACGACGAGGGTTCGATCCGAGCCGGAGAACCATTCGTCGAGACCGATCGGATGGTAGCGCACATAGCCGCTCTCCTGCCCTTCCTCGCCGGCCACCACGACATAGGCCGGCGCCCTGGACAGGTCCTGGCGCAGGCGCTGGAAGCGCCACCAGGCCTGCCAGCGTGCAATGGCGCCGGCCCGGGCGGTGCCGGCCTGAGCATGGATGGTGGGCAGCAGCGACCAGGCTTCGTCCGGCTCGACGAAACGCACTGGCAGGCCGCGCGCCACGCCCGGCCGCAGTCGGGCCCCTTCGGTGGCAAGGTCGAAGCTGACCTGCGAACTGGCGATGCCATAGCCGAAATGGGCGTAGATGCGCGCATCCGAAGCCCGCAGCGTAGCGATGGCATCGCCGCGCGAACGCGCCTCTGCCAATTGCCTTTCCAGAAGAGCGGTGCCGATGCCCCGCCTGGTATGGGTGGGCAGCACGCCGACATGGGTGACGGCGGCATGGGCGAGCCATCCGCCACCCGGAACCGTCAGGGTGCTAGCATAGGAATTGACGGTGCCGACCAGCGTGCCTGACAGGAAGGCGCCGAGGGTGCGACCCGGCTCATAAATGTCGGCGACGAAGCCGGCATCGATCGGCCCGAAATTCGGCAGACCCACCATGGCGGTGCGGAACAGCCGGGCCGCCTGGATCAGTTCCGAGACGTCATCCAGAACTCTTACCCGGGCCGGCGCCGGGCTCGGCGCCCTGACGGCCGAGAGGTCTACGGCGTGCAGCGACATGGCGTTCAGGCCTTCGCCGGCGGGGTGAAGACGCGTGGCTTCGGCAGCGTCTGGTTGAGCGCGAACTCGCCGATTTCACGCAGGCGGTAGGACACCGGGTCATGCACCGTATGGGTACGCACATTGCGCCAATAGATGTCGAGACCGTATTTGTTGGCCGTCGAACGGGCGCCCGTCGCCTCATAGATATCGGCGGTAACCTCCAGCGAAACCTTGGTGGCGATGACCTTGGCCTGGTCGATCAGAAGGGCGAGCTCGCCCCAGGCCTGCGCCGTCAGCGCCGGCCCCGCCAGCAGCGCCGCCTGATAGAGGGCCGCAGCCTTGTCGGCCAGGGCCACGCCGGCGGCGATGCCGGCCGACAGGCGCCCGAAGAGCTGGAGGTGGTAGGGATCCTCGGTCGCCTTTTCCAGCCCCGACTCGGGCCAGGGCCGGCCATGGCTGCGCACATAGGCGGAGGCGGCCTTGAGCGCTCCCTCGGCAATGCCGAGATAGAAATTGACGAAGATCAGCTGGCTGAACAGTACGCGCAGCCCGTCACGCTGCTCGACATCACCGGCATAATGATCGAGACCCGACAGGAGGTCCGCATCGGTCGCCTCGACCCTGTCGAAAATCACCGAGCCGCTGGCGGTGAGGCGCTGGCCAAGGTTGTCCCAGTCGCCCTCGAAGCTGATGCCCTTGCGCGATGGCGGGACCTGAAAATGCACGCGCTTCTCGCCATCCCAGACGGTAACGGTGAGGATCTGGGCGATCGAGGCGCCGGTGGCGAACGTGCGGCGGCCGCTGATCAGGTAGCCCTTTTCGGTCTTTTCGAGTTCGGCCTTGGGATCGCGCGGATTGCTGACGCCGCCCTGGAACCAACCCTCCTCGCCAACGCCGCGGGCCGTGGCCTGCCATTGCTCGGGCGTGCCGAGGATATAGCTCCACACCCCATTGGAATAATGATAGGCGATCAGCTGCCCGATCGAGCCGTCCGCCGCCGAGATGATACGGCTGATCTCGAGCGCCTGCGCGAGATTGGCGCCGGCGCCGCCCAGGGCCCGCGGCACGGCAAGGCCGAGGAGGCCGGCCTTGCGCAGGAGTTCGATCTCCTCGAACGGATCCTGGTTGGCACGGTCGCGTTCGAGCGCAGTGGCCGCAAGTTCGGCAGCAGCACTTTCGGCTCGGCTGCGCCATTCCGCGAACTCCGCCTCCGAAAGGCCGGCATAGATCTCGATGGCGGGGGCATCCCTGCGCGTATCGCGCAAGGCGCTCACGGCTGCGTCATAGGCCACTTGTCTCGTCCTCGTTCAAAGCTGTCGGCACATTGGGGGGTCACTCGGCCGCGGTGGCGGCCGGCACGTCCCGCGCGGGGACGAAGCGGGTGAAGTCGCGGAAGGAAGCGCCGCGATGGTCCTCGCGCAGCCGGCGCTGGCCCTCGCCCTGGAAGCGTTCGCGCAGGGTCACCGGCGTCGCCGGCCGCTCGCGGATACGACCGCGCTGCCGCAGCTCAGGCACGATGAAGCGGATGAAGTCCTCGAAGGAGCCGGGGCTGATGGCATAGGCGAGATTGAAGCCGTCGATGCCGGTCTCGTCGGCAAGGCGCTCGAGCGCGTCGGCGACCTTCTTCGGCCCGCCGACCAGGGTGGGATGGATGCCGCCCACGCCGATATAGTCGGCGACATCGCCCACGGTCCAACGCCTGTCGGCATCGATGCTGGTGAGGCTGGACAAGGCCGAGCGGCCGGCATTGGTCTCGATATATTCGATGGGATGGTCGAGCGGATATTGCGACCAGTCGACCCCGGTCCAGGCTGAGAACAGGGCGAGCGCCGCCTCCACGCTGGTATAGGAGAGATAGTCGCGATATTTGGCCTCGGCTTCCTCGTCGGTTTCAGCCGTCACCACGCTGATGGCGGTGATGAACTTGATGGCATCGGGCGCCCTGCCGAGCTCGACGGCGCGCGAGCGGATCTGCTCGATACGCCGGCGGATCGAAGGCGAATTGGTACCGCCCAGGAAGACGACTTCTGCATTGCCAGCCGCGAATTCGCGCCCGCGCGTCGAAGTGCCGGCCTGGTAGAGCAAGGGCGTGCGCTGGGGGCTCGGCTCGGACAGATGCGCGTCCGGCACGGTGAAATAGGTGCCGCGATGATGGATGGCATGGACCTTGGCCGGATCGGTATAGACCCCGCGCTGGCGATCGCGGATGACCGCATCCTCCTCCCACGAGCCCTCCCACAGCTTGTAGGCGACGTCGACGAATTCCTGGGCCCGATCATAGCGCTCGTCATGCTCGATCTGGCGTTCGAGGCCGAGATTGCGCGCGGCCGACTCCAGCACGGAGGTGACGACGTTCCAGGCGATCCGCCCCTTGGTGAGATGGTCGAGCGTGGTGAATTTGCGCGCCAGCAGATAAGGCTGCTCATAGGTGGTCGACACCGTGATGCCGAACCCCAGATGCCTTGTGGCTGCCGCCATGGCCGAGACCAGCAGCAGGGGATCGTTGACCGGCGACTGGGCGGCGGTGCGCAGCGAGGCATCGGGCGTGCCGGCATAGACGTCCAGGTGCCCGAGCGCATCGGCCAGGAACAGTCCGTCGAAGCCGCCTTCCTCGAGCAGTCTGGCGAGGCCGATCCAATAGTCGATGCTGGTATAGGTGTCGGCCCGGTCGTCGGGATGGCGCCACAGGCCCGCCGAGACATGGCCGACCACGGCCATGCCGAAGCCATTGAGCAGAAAAGGTTTCTTGGCGGCAATCGGCTGTGATGAAACGGACATCGTTCAAACCATTCACGAATAATAGGTGGGTGGAGGAACCGTCCCGTTGAGGGCGTAATCGCCGACTTCCAGGACCTTGTAGTGCACGGGGTCGTGCAGGGAGTGGGTGCGCACATTGCGCCAGTAGCGATCGAAGGAGAGCGCCCTGCTGGTGGCCCGCGCACCCATCAGTTCGAACAGGCGGGAGGTGACCTCCAGCGCGACTTCGGTCGAATGCACCTTCGACTGGTAGGCGACGGCGGCGACCTCGCCTCTTTCGCGCTCGGTCAGCTCGCTCCCGCGTTCCACCGCACGCTGCGCCGCTTCGCCAGCCGTATCCGACAGCGCCACGGCCGAGGCAAGCGCCACGGAAAGCCGGCCGAAGCGCTCGACCACCAGCGTATCCTCGCTGGCCCTGCCTGCCGGAGAAGAAAGCCAGGGCCGCGAGCGGGTCTGGATATAGTCGCGCGCTTCCTCGAAGGCGCCGAGTGCCGTGCCGAGATAGAGCTCACCGAAGGCGAGCTGGATGACGGGCACGTGCAGGGTCTCGGCCGGCGTCTGCGGCGCGTCCTCGCGGCGATGCGCGACGAGGTCGTCCGGGCTCACCGCGACGTTGTCGAAACTGGCGCTGCCGGAGACGGTCAGGCGCTGGCCGATATTGTCCCAGTCATGGCCGAAGCTCAGCCCCGGCGCGGGGTTGGGCACCACGAACTGGCCGATATGGCCGCCGACATCGTTTCCGGCGATCGTCGTACCGGGCGCGAAGCGCACCCAGACATGCAGGGTATCGGCCACCGCAGCACCACTGGCGAAGGGCTTGGAACCGTTGAGCACGAAGCCCGTGCCCTGCGGGGTTGCGCTAATGAGCGGCTCATAGGCGGCCTGCGCCACGCCGCCATGGAACCAGCCCTGCCTGAGGAAGCCTTCCGCCCGCCTGACGAACAGCGCCTGGTTCGGCCCCTTGCGACCCAGGGCCGTGCCGAAGAGGTGGTAGGCGGCGATCTGGGCGATGGAGGTATCGCCCTTGGCCAGGATGCGGATGATGCGCAGGACCTGCCGGGTGGTGGCACCGCCCCCGCCGATCGCCTCGGGCAGGAAGATCGTCAGGAGACCGGCCTGGCGCAACAGCTCGATCTCCGCCACCGGATCGACACCGGCGGCATCGCGCGCCGCCCCCGTCCGCCTCAATTCCGCGGCAACCCGCTCGGCCGCCTCGATCCAGAACCGGAACCGCTCCTCATTGTTCAATCCCGCCCGGGTTCCATCAGCGCTCATGACCGGGCTTCCGCCACCTGGGCTGCCGGGAAGGCGAAGCGGGCCGCGGGATGATCGGGCGGCACGAGCGGGGAAGCGGTGCCGAACAGGCGGCTGCGCAGCGCGCCGCCGCGTCGTTCGCGCAGGCGCCCGCGCCGGTCGAGCTCCGGCACGACATGCTGCGTGAAGTCGCGGAAACTGCCGGGATTGACGATGTGGATGAGATTGATGCCATCGGTATCGGTCTCGGCGAGCCAAGCGTCGAGATCGTCGGCGATCCGGGCCGGGCCGCCCACCAGCGTCTTCACCCGCCCGAAACCGCCATCGGGCAGAAAGGCCTCGCGCAAGGTCCAGCGCCTGCCCGAGGCCGGATCGTCGAACATGCGCAGCAGGGATCGGTTGGCGTTGGTGTCCTGATAGCGCAGCGGCTCATCGAGGGGGTGGCCGGCAAAATCGATGCCGGTGCTGGCCGAATAATGGGTGATGGCGCCTTCCAGGCTGTAATAACGCAGGTAATCGTCGAGTTTCACTTGGGCGGCCTGGTCGTCCTCGCCCGTGACGACGGCGATAGCGCTGACGAAGCGGATGGCCCCCGGCGCCCGGCCTGCCTCGCGGGCCAGTTCCTTGATCCCAGCGACATTGCGCCGGATGCCGGCGGCATCGGCCCCGGCGACGAAGACGACCTCGGCATGGCGGGCGGCAAAAGCCTGCCCGCGTGGCGAGCCGCCGGCCTGGAAGATCACCGGCACGCGCTGGGGGCTGGGCTCGGACAGATGCGGGCCGGGCACGTTGTAGTAATGGCCGCGGTGCGCAATGCCATGCACCTTGGAGGGATCGGTATAGAGCCCCTCGGGACGGTCCGGGCTGCCGCGGTCGCGCAGGACGGCATCGTCCTCCCATGAACCCTGCCAGAGCTTGTAGGCCACGTCGAGGAATTCGTCGGCGCGATCATAGCGCTCGTCGTGGGGATATTGGGCCTCAAGCCCCAGATTGCGGGCGGCGCTGTCGAGCTGGGAGGTCACCACGTTCCAGGCGATGCGCCCGCGAGTGACATGGTCGAGCGTGGTGAATTTGCGGGCGAGCAGATAGGGCTTCTCATAACTGGTCGAGACGGTGATGCCGAAACCGAGATCGCGCGTGGCCGCCGCCAGGGCCGACACCAGCAACAGGGGATCACCGAGGGGAGATTGCGTGCCCGTTCGCAGCGAGGCCTCGGCGCTGCCGCCATGCACGTCGAGCAGCCCCAGCGCATCGGCGATGAACAGATTGTCGAAACGGCCCTCGTCGAGGATCCTGGCGAGCTCGAGCCAATAGTCGAGATCGGTATAACGGTACGTCTCGTCCTCGGGGTGCTGCCACAGCCCGTAATTGACATGGGAAACCGAGTTCATGGTGAACCCGTTCAAAATGATCGGTTCGGCGGACACGACGTTCGTCATCCATTTCTAGGGAAGTTTGGCTCGCCGGGCTGGCCGCGCCTGCTGTCGCCGCAGGCCGCGTCCGGCAATCGATGGAGGTATGTTTGCGCATAAATTATATATTGTCTATATATTTTATATTCTTTTTATTGACGTCGGCCGCGAACCCGCCCTAGCATGGGTTCAGGCCGCAAAACCCGCCTGAATCAGGCGGCAAATCGCGGTGCTTCAATCAATCTGAGGTAGAATCCATGAGCTTTCGACCGCTCCATGATCGCGTGGTCCTGCGTCGCCTGGAAGGCGACGAGAAAACCAAGGGCGGCATCATCATACCTGATACCGCCAAGGAAAAGCCCCAGGAGGGCGAGGTCGTCGCCGTCGGCCCCGGGGCGCGCGACGAGAACGGCAAGCTCCAGCCGCTGGACGTGAAGGCCGGCGACCGCGTGCTGTTCGGCAAATGGTCCGGCACGGAAGTCAAGATCGACAGCCAGGATCTGCTCATCCTCAAGGAAGCAGACATCCTGGGCATCATCGCCTGACAGTCCCCCTTTTTCGGTCAGACGGCCCCGGGGCGTATTCGTCGCCGGCGGGCCTGAAGGAATCCAACTATGGCAGCAAAAGACGTCAAATTCTCCTCCGATGCCCGCGAGCGCCTGCTGCGCGGCGTCGACATCCTGGCCAATGCCGTCAAGGTCACGCTCGGTCCGAAGGGCCGTAATGTCGTGATCGAGAAGTCGTTCGGCGCCCCGCGAATCACCAAGGACGGCGTCACCGTTGCCAAGGAGATCGAGCTCGAAGACAGGTTCGAGAATCTCGGCGCCCAGCTCCTGCGCGAAGTCGCCTCCAAGACCAACGATCTCGCCGGGGACGGCACCACCACCGCCACCGTGCTAGCCCAGGCCATCGTGCGCGAAGGTGCCAAGGCGGTGGCGGCAGGCTTCAACCCCCTCGATCTCAAGCGCGGCATCGACCTTGCCGTGACAGCCGCGATCAAGGACATCGAAAAGCGCGCCAAGAAGGTCAAGTCGTCCGAGGAAGTGGCCCAGGTCGGCACCATCTCGGCCAATGGCGACGGCTCCATCGGCGCCATCATCGCCACCGCCGTCGACAAGGTCGGCAATGAGGGCGTGATCACCGTCGAGGAAGCCAAGAGCCTGGAAACCGAGCTCGACGTCGTCGAGGGCCTGCAGTTCGATCGTGGCTATCTCTCCCCCTATTTCGTCACCAATGCCGAGAAGCTGGTGGTGGAGTTTGAGGACCCCTACATCCTCATCCACGAGAAGAAGCTGTCCTCGCTCCAGCCCTTGCTGCCAGTGCTCGAGGCGGTGGTGCAGACCGGCAAGCCCCTGCTCATCATCGCCGAGGACGTCGAGGGCGAGGCGCTCGCCACGCTGGTGGTCAACAAGCTGCGCGGCGGCCTCAAGGTCGCTGCCGTCAAGGCGCCGGGCTTCGGTGATCGCCGCAAGGCCATCCTGGAGGACATCGCCGTCCTCACCGCCGGGGAGACCATCTCGGAGGATCTCGGCATCAAGCTCGAAAACGTCACGCTTTCCCAGCTCGGCCGCGCCAAGCGCGTGCGCATCGAGAAGGAGAACACCACCATCGTCGACGGCGCCGGCAAGAAGAAGGACATCGACGCTCGCGTCGCCCAGATCAAGGCGCAGATCGAGGAGACCACCTCCGACTATGATCGCGAAAAGCTGCAGGAGCGCCTGGCCAAGATCGCCGGCGGTGTCGCGGTGATCCGTGT
This sequence comes from Labrys sp. WJW, assembly GCF_001676615.1. Classification (GTDB taxonomy): domain Bacteria; phylum Pseudomonadota; class Alphaproteobacteria; order Rhizobiales; family Labraceae; genus Labrys; species Labrys sedimenti. The sequence continues at coordinate 27,102 of NZ_LYXZ01000026.1, forward strand.
CGGCGGCTCGACCGAGGTCGAGGTCAAGGAAAAGAAGGATCGGGTCGACGATGCGCTCAACGCTACCCGCGCCGCCGTTGCCGAGGGCATCGTGCCGGGTGGCGGGGTCGCGTTGCTGCGGGCAAAGGCCGCCGTCGCCGAACTCAAGAGCGAGAATGCCGACGTCCAGTCCGGCATCAACATCGTCCTGAAGGCCCTGGAGGCCCCGATCCGCCAGATCGTCGAGAATGCCGGCGTGGAAGGCTCGATCGTGGTCGGCAAGATCACCGAGAACAAGTCGGCGACCTTCGGCTTCAACGCGCAGACCGAGACCTTCGTCGACCTCCTGGAAGCCGGCATCGTCGACCCGGCCAAGGTGGTGCGCACCGCCCTGCAGGACGCCGCCTCGATCGCCTCGCTGATCGTCACCACCGAGGCGCTGGTGACCGAGCTGCCCAGGGAAAAGCCACCGGTCGGCCCGCCGGGCGGCGGCATCGGCGACTTCTGACGCTGACAACAGGCAGGCGGATCGCTTCAGCCTTCCGCCTGCCTCGGCGCACCGCCCTTTGGTGCGCCCGCCCCTCCTGCTGGAATGAATGGAAGATTACGATGCGGTTCGTTTCCCTGGGCCTCAGGCTGAGCCTTGCCGGCGCCCTGTTCACCCTTGTCCACGGCGCAGCCCTTGCCGACGACGCCGACAAATATGGCGGCACGCTGATCGTCGCGCAGAATGCCGAGATCACCAATCTGGATCCCGGCCGGGAAGGCGGCTGGGAAACCTTCCGCATCGCCCGCCACATCCACGAAGCGCTGGTGACCGAGGACCTGTCGAAATCGGGCGCGGAGGTGAAGGTGCCGCCGCTCAAGCCGGCGCTCGCCGAATCCTGGGAAATCTCGCCGGATGGGCGGATCTACACCTTCCATTTGCGCCACGGGGTCAAGTTCCAGGACGGCACCGATTTCAATGCCGAGGCCGTGGCCTTCAACATCCGCCGCGGCTGGGATCCGAAATTCGAATTCTACGACAAGATCAGCGCCGCCAACCTCGCCTATACCTATTCCTCGCTCAGCCGGATCGACACGCCCGACGACCACACGCTCGTCCTCACCTTCGCCGAGCCTTTCAGTCCCTTCCTGCGGATGCTCGCCCAGGGCAGCGGCGGTTCGGGCGGCATCGCCAGCCCCACGGCCATCCGCAAATACGGCAATGACGGCTATGCCGAACATCCCGTCGGCACCGGCCCCTATCGCTTCGTCGAGCGCATCCGCGGCCAGAAAGTCGAGATCGAGCGCTTCGACGGCTATTGGGGCGACAAGCCCTTTCTCGACCGCATCATCTTCCGGCCGATCATCGACGGCAATGCCCGCGTCGCCGCGCTGGAAACCGGCGAGGTCGACATCATCTCCTGGCCTCCGCGCGACAGCGTGGCCAAGCTGAAGGCGGAGGGCTTCAGCGTCGACAATGTCGACCTGCCGTCCGTCTATTATTACACTTTCAATACCGCCAACGAGACCTTCAAGGATCCGCGCGTGCGCCAGGCGCTCGCTTTGTCGATCGACCGGGCCGCGCTGGCGCGCGACCTGCTCAAGGATACGGCCGGCCCCGCCTATGGCATCTTGAACCCGGGGAGCGATGCCTTCGACCCATCCTTCCGCGACTATCCCTATGATGTCGAGAAGGCCAAGCAGTTGCTGGCAGAAGCCGGCCACCCCGGCGGCGTCAGCGGCCTTCTGGAGATCTATGCCGGCGGCGAACCGGTGGCCGAATGGATCCAGCGTGATGCGGCCAAAGCGGGCATCAAGCTGGAGATCCGCTCCTATGACTGGAACAGCTTCCTGGCCCGCAACAAGAAGAACGGCCCCGAGGTTGCGCTGACCTCGATGGAATGGGGCTTTCTCACGCCCTATTGGCTCTACATCGTCGCTCATAGCCAGAGCAGCGGCAATACGGGTAACTACAGCAATCCGGCGTTCGACAAGGCCGTCCATGAGGCGATCACCGCCGTCAAGGCCGAGGACATCAGGGATAAATGGCGCGAGGCCAACCGTATCCTGGCCGCCGATGTCGGCAAGCTGCCGATCTATTACGAGCGCACCCATTATGCCGCGGGCAAGAATGTCGTCGGCTTCGCCACCCCCGCCCAGGATTGGTACGATCTCAGCCATGTCTGGCTGAAGGAAAAGCAGTAGGCCGGGGGATGCTGGCATGATCGCCCTGGTCGCACGCCGCACCGTCGCCTCGCTCGCCATCCTGGTGCTGGTCACCTTCCTGGTCTTCCTGGTGGTCTATCTCAGTCCGGGAGACCCGGTGGCGATCATGCTCGGCCGCGACGCCTCGGGCGAGACTGCCGACCAGATCCGCCGCGATCTCGGCCTCGACAGACCCTTCCTCGTCCAGTATGGCGCCTGGCTGTGGGGCTTGTTGGGCGGCCATTTCGGCACCTCCATCACCATGCATGTGCCGGTGCTCGACATTCTCGTCCCCGCTTATGTCAACACCTTCATCCTGGCCCTGGCCAGCCTGGTGATCGCCTTGGCCTTCGGCGTCCTGCTCGGCGTGCTCTCCGGCCTGCGGGCCGGGGGCTGGTTCGACCGGCTGGCGGCCGCGATCAGCGAGGGCCTGGCAGCGACGCCGGTGTTCTGGCTCGGCATCATGCTGATCTGGCTGGTTTCCAAGCAACTGCGTTGGCTGCCCTCATCGGGCATGTACAATCTCAGGGGCTCCCATTCCCTGGCCGATCTTCTCGCCCATCTGGTGCTGCCGGCCTTCTCCGCCGCCGTGCTCGCCATCGCCATCATCATGCGCCTGACGCGCGCCAGCGTGATCGACGCGCTCAATGCCGACTATGCCAGGATGTTCGCCTCGGCCGGCATGTCGACGTCGAGGCTCTTGTTCACCCAGATCGCCCGCAACATCCTGGCGCCGATCGTCAGCATTGGCGGGCTGCAATTCGGCACGCTGTTCGGCGGCGTCATCTTCGTGGAGACGGCGTTCGCCTGGCCCGGCCTCAGCGCCCAACTCTACAATGCCATCACGGCGCACGACATCCCTGTCATCCAGACCGGCGTCCTGATGATCGCCACGACCTTCATCCTGATCAACCTGGTCGTCGATCTGGCGCTGCTCTGGCTCAATCCGCGAGCGAGGGCCTGATGTCATCCTTCCAGGATTCAAACTCCCTGGGTGCATCGGCAGCCGAAACCCCGGCGCGCCGGTGGCGGATCGATCGCGGCGTCATCGGCCTTGTGATCATTGTCGCGGTGGTCGGCCTCGCGGCGCTGGCGCCCCTGCTCGCGCCCTATGATCCCGACATCGGCGAGGGCGCCCTTCGGCTCGAACCGCCCGGCACGCCGGGCCATTGGCTCGGGCTCGACGGCCAGGGGCGCGACATCCTCTCCCGCCTGATCTGGGGCGCGCGCCTGTCCCTGATCGCCAGCATCGTTCCCGTTGCGATCGCCTTCATCGTCAGCCTCGGCCTTGGCCTCGCCGCCGGCTTCGCCCGCAAACCTCTGGGCGCGGTGATCATGCGCGGCATCGACGTGCTCTTCGCCTTTCCGATGATCCTGTTCGCGATCGCCATCGCAGCCATGCTCGGCCCAGGCCTCATCACGATCATCGCCACTATCGGGCTGTCGCTGGTTCCCTACATGACGCGCGTGGTCTATTTCGCGGTGCTGGCGGAAACCGGGCGCGAATATCTGGATGCGGCGCGTCTGCTCGGCGCCGGCCGGTCGGCCATCCTGTTCGGCGAGCTCCTGCCCAACGTGCTCTCGCCCGCCATCATCTATGCCACCACGCTGATCGGACCGATGATCGGCTTTTCCTCGGGCTTCAGCTTCCTCGGCCTCGGCATCCAGCCGCCCTTGGCCGATTGGGGCCGGATGACCGTGGATGGCGTCGGCGTGTTCGCCGAAGGCGCACCGCATGTGGTGATCGCCCCCGGTATCGCGATCATCGTCGTTTCGCTGGCTTTCAACTGGCTCGGCAGCGGCCTGCGGAACTGGCTGGACCCTCATCATCATGCGTAGTCGAACTTGCTGAAGGAGCGGCCATGCCGATCGTTGCCCCCATTGCGCACGACAAGGTTCAAGCACCACCCGGCTCTTCGGAGCTTTTGCAACTCGCCGACCTGCACGTCACCATCACCACACCCCGCCGCGCGATCCAGGCCGTCAAGGGCGTCGACCTCGACCTCCGGGCCGGCGAGATTCTCGCCCTCGTCGGCGAGTCCGGCTCGGGAAAGACCATGACGGCAGCTTCCGTCGTCGGCCTGTTGCCGCGCCCCGCCGCTAGGATTACCCAGGGGCGCATCCTGTTCCAGGGCCGGGACCTGCTCGGCGCCAGCGCACGCGACCGCCAACGCATCCTGCGCCAGGACATCGCCTTCATCGTACAGAGCTCCCTGACCTCCCTGAACCCGACGTCCACCATCGGCCACCAGCTTGCCGACATGATCGCCTTCCGCAATGGCGTGAGGCGCGGCGCGGCCCGCCGCGAAGCCGTGCGCTGGCTCGGTGAAGTCGGCATCGAGGCGGCCGAACGCGTCATGGCCTCCTATCCGCACAGACTGAGCGGCGGCATGCGTCAGCGCGTGCTGATCGCCATGGCGATCAACAGCCGCCCCAAGCTCATCATCGCCGACGAGCCGACGACGGCGCTCGACACAGCCACCCAAAGGCAGATCCTGGCCTTGCTGGCCCGCATCCGTGACAGCTACGGCACCGCCATCCTGCTGATCACCCATGATTTCGGCGTGGTGTCGTTCCTGAGCGATCGCATCGCCGTCATGCAGCACGGACGCATCGTCGAGACCGGGCCCACCGCGCGCGTGCTGGCAGCACCTCGGCATCCCTACACGGCAACGCTGATCGATGCGGTGCCGCGCCTCAACCACCCCCTGCCCCGCCCCGCGCCCGGCGTGATCAGCGAACAGGATCGGCCGGCCATCCTTGCCCGTTCAGCAGGACGATAAACGATGGCAGCATCTCCCCTCCTCCAGGTCCGCGGCCTCACACGCCGCTATGGCGTGCGCACCGGCCTGTTCGGCCCGCGGCACGAGGTCGTCGCCGTCGAGGGTGTCGATTTCACGATCGAACGCGGCGAGATCGTCGGCATCATCGGCGCCTCCGGTTCGGGCAAGTCCACGATCGGACGCCTGCTGACCGGGCTCGACGAACCTGATAGCGGCGAGATCCTGCTCGACGGCGCCAGGATCGACGGACTCTCCCACCAGGCACGCCGGCCCCTGCGCCGCCGTCTCCAGCTCGTGCTGCAGGATGCCTCCTCGGCCCTCAACCCGCGTCGGCGCGTGGGGACCCAGATCGCGACGCCCATGCTGCGTCTGGGCGTCGCCGGTAGTCGGGAGAAGGCGCACGAGCGGACGGCCGAGCTCCTCCGCCTGGTCGGCCTGGACGCGGATGCCGCGGAGCGCTATCCGCACGAATTCTCCGGCGGGCAGCGCCAGCGCATCAACATCGCCCGCTCGCTCGGCGTCGAGGCCGAATGCCTGATCCTCGACGAGCCGACCTCCGCCCTCGATGTCTCCGTGCAGGCGCAGATCCTGGCGCTGCTGCTCGAACTGAGGCAGCAGCTCGGCCTGACCTATCTGTTCATCAGCCACAATCTGGCGGTGGTGCAATCCTTCTGCGACCGCATCCTGGTGCTCGACAAGGGACGCCTGGTGGAAAACCTGCCGTCCCACACTATCACCAGGCAAACCAAGGCGCCGGCCACCCGTCGCCTGCTGGAGGCAAACCTGTCCTTGTCCCGCGTTCCAGCGGCCGAGCCCTAGATCGAAGCGGCTGTCGCTTGGCCTCGGGCACTTCCATCCCACCGGATTTCGCTTTCCATTTGCAAATGCTGATGCCGCTGCCCCCCGCTTGCGGCACAGATCCACGACCGAATCGCCGGCCTTGTGCTCCTTCAAGATCGCGATGATCCGTTCCTCCGAAAAGCGAATGCGCTTCATGCTCTGGTTCTCGTGGCAGGCCGGAGCGAACTTCAAACCCGATTAGGTCCAAGGGGCAACGTCGGTAGAGTTGGCTGCGGCGGCGTACAATGACTTGCACGCAACGGTTTGCCTCCACACCAGAAACCTGCGAATAGGTTGGAAAGCCCTGATCTCGATCAGTCGGCATTCGAAGATCGAACGGCCTGGCATTCGCCAAGGCGCCTATGTCACCTTTTTCCTTCTGCCCTGGTTTGAAGCGGGAGGAGGTGGTGGTTCGCTCTTGGCTTTACCCTTGCGACGTTGTTTGCCGAGACCAAGTTCCCTTGCGAGGCGAGACCGCTCGGCCGAATAATTCGGCGCGACCATGGGATAATCCCCGGGCAACCCCCACCTTTCCCGATATTGCGCGGGCGTCAGATCATAGGCGGCCCGCAAATGCCGGGCCAGAGATTTGAATCTGAGGCCGTCCTCCAGACAGACCACGTAATCGGGCGTAATGGATTTCTTGATCGGAACGGCGGGCCTTAGCAGAGTGTCCGCCTCGGCCGGTTTGGGATCATTCAGGCTGGCAAGGCTGCCATGGACTGCAAGGATCAGCTCGGCCACAAAAGTGGTGTCGATCTGATTGTTGGCGACGTAAGCCGAAACGATGTCGACGGTCAGATGCAGCAGATCTGTGTCTTCCTCGAGCATGTTTATTCACCTTCTTTCTATGTCGACGCCGAAGTGAATGACATTTCTCACTATTTATACAGTATTGTTGTGTCGACCCGGCTTCTTGGAAATTTTCCAGTTTTATGCAAAGCTTAACTTAAGCGGTCACAAGCAACACCATTTTCGTGTTCCACAAATTTCCTCGATCTCCTGTACTTATGTGTAAATCAGAACAGCCGGGAGCCAGCGGAGAATATTCAACTTACATTCACGGTTCTCAGGCCCGGAACTATCTGCTTAAGGTGGGACACCCTGTCCGCGCCCATTCGCCAGGGGCCACGGCCCACGACGCGCCTGTCATTCGGTGAACTCCACGGTGTGGCAGAAAGTGGTGCGACGCCACGCCATTGCTTGCGGTCGATGCCGATACCGCGCCTGGTGAACAGGTCCGTTCGCTGCTTGAACTCAACACGTGGTTTCGAGGTTATCAGCTGCAATAGACTTCGCCCGTCTTTTGTCCGCAAGTGCATGCAACCGTTGTCCCGAGCAAAGTCCTTGAGCGCAGGAATTCAGTTCAATTCATAGTCTATGTATATTGCGTCTCATCGAACATGTGCCTTGTGAAATAGACAGTTTCTGTACGACTTCGTGCTTTGAGTTTCTGCATGATGTTGTAAACGTGCACCTTCACCGTGTTTTCTTTTATGCGCAGCCTATCGGCAATGATCTTGTTTGGCTCGCCTTGTTGCAAGCATCTCAACACCGCCAATTGCCTTTTAGTAAATTGAGGTACCCCCTTGGGCTCTACCGCAGACCCATGCGAGCGGCTTTGCCCCGGCAAACATTTGAAACTATCGGCTGGCACGAAGATGCCTCCAGCCCGAACGAGGTGAATTGCCGCCAACGCCACGGCAAGACTTGTGTCCGCCGGAATATATCCGCGCGCGCCTTCCTCCAAAGCGCGGACGACCACTCTCGCCGAGACAATGCCGGAAAGAACGATGACCCAAGCGTCAGCGACCACGCTTCGTATCGTCCTAATGTCAGCCATCAGTTGATATTGTCGCTGCTGCCCAGCGACATAGAGCAGAACAATCGGCTTCGCGGAACGAGGCTCCGTCCGCCTCCATGCGGAAATCGTTTCATAAGCACTGACATTAAAATCGCGACAACATTCAGCAACAATGGCCGAGATGTCTGCCAAATTAGATTCTTGTCGACCAATGGCAATAAGTTCTGATCCAAATTTCCTAATATTCACGAAAATTCACCAGCCCTCGCACTTCTTATCATCCGCCATTTAATATTTTCGGCGCTCCAGCATATCGTTACGACTATCCGATATTTTGGGGAAAAATGGTGACTGAAGCATTTCTTTCGACTTATATGCAATGGCTGTTCTTGTATTAACACCCATCTTCTTCATAATGTTACGAATATGAACTTTGATTGTAGCTTCTTTTATATTTAAATCTTGAGCTATATCTGCGTTGGATTTACCACGACTTACACCCGCTATGATCTCAAATTGTCTTCGAGAAATATTAAACTTGTATTTGGCTTTTGAAGTAATCATCACGGGCTTATGCACTGGGACATCTTGCCGAAGTGACGAGATAGGCAAAAAACTACCTCCAACAATGACCAATTGTATCGCTTTCAGGGCGATTTCAATACTTTGATCATTGGGAATATATGCCCTGACTCCTATATTTATTGCTTCAATAATTCGAGATGGATTACTATTGTCGGAAATAATTGCAATGCCAATATTTGGCTTTCGTGAAATTATTACACGGAGATCATCAAGAGTTACACTTTGACCTATTTCAAATATAACTAGCAATGGAGACTGCCCGTGCCAATCACTAACGGCGTACCACTCGCGCAGATCCGAGAATGCCAAGATTGGAACGTTAGAAAACTCAGCGGCAAGAACCCGACCGACGCAGTCACGCCAAAGCGCCAATGGACACACTAGAACGATCGTATCGACGGTAGACATCCCCACGCCCCTTTGGATTAGCCACTCTTTACCAAACCTGTCCCGCCTTAATATAAATCAACTATGCGTCAGAATAGACTTAATCTGACACCGATATATAAATATAAAATATAAGAATTATATAAAACTACGACGTACAGAATTCAAGAATGTCTATTCCATCTCTTTTTGCCTTGCCATATAAATTCGGATATTCCTTCAAAGTGACAAAACAAACCACTAATACTGGAGAATAGTAGTTGAGAATATGCTCATCTCGCAGAACCTTTGCTGCCGTACCGTATCTAAACCAGGACGCGCGCTCCGCGATCATTTCAATGTCGTTTTCGCGCGCCCATTTATTCACTATTTTTCCAATACGGTCTTCTGCGGCGCGTATTATGCGGAACGCTCCATACTTGTATTTTATTTCATCGAGATTTTTAAATATAGATTTTTCGTCTGAAAACCTAAAGCTTCCACAAATTACTATATTTTGTATGCCAGAACCATTTATATGATACAAAGATCTCCTTGCATCACCATGTTCCATAGCTATGGCCGATATCTTGGTCATAGGCGGCATGTCACCCACAAGCGCCTGCCCGCATCTGCACTCGCGCATTGACTCTTTGCTACGTCTGCCTGGCGCGGAACTATTTGCAAAGAGGTCGCCCCTTTTTGGTGCCAACACCGGTGACATCTCGCAATGCAACTATCGGGCCCCAATGTGGAGTTTGGAGCCACCGATATTGCCCCACCTTTACGATGGAGCTCATTACATTAATTGCGATTACTGAGACCCTTATATCGAATATATATCAGACCATATTTTCTCTTGTTATTCTATACAATCTCAGTAACTGTCGAATCCTGTCACTTGTTGCCATCGATGTATATTTCATATCGCATCGATATCCGCCTTGGCTTTGTAAAAACCGTTTATTCCCAGAGAGATAGGCACGCACCTTCTACTCGGTGAAGGTAAAGCCCAGGCCGCGAATGGCATGCAGGGGTAGGAGCATGTTGGACTTCCTGGCCCTCCGGCGCAGGCGGCTTACGATGGTGTCAAGGTGGGCATAGTTGAAGTCGTAGACGTCAGCGCCCATGGCTTCGACCAGCGTGCTCCTCTCGACAGTGTTGCCGCGCTCCCTGAACAGGCATCCCAAAAGGCGTTGCTCGGAGACGGTCAGGCGCAGGCGGTGCCCCAGACCGTCAGTAAGTGTCCACCCCCCTTCCACCAGGGCCCACCGTGGAGCCTGAGGAGGAGCAGGCACCTTGCGATGCCTGATGAGACGATTGTGGAGTGCCACCACGGTGGCGGCCATTTCCCGAACATCGATAGGCTTCACCAGGTAGACATCAGCGCCTTTCTCAAGACCGACGATCCGGTCGTCGATAGACCCCCTGGCCGTGGCTATGATGATTCCAACCGATTGCGATGTCCGCAAATGGGCCGCTATCGACAGGCCGTCTTCATCTTGCAGGCCAATGTCGAGGATAACGATCTCGGGGGGCGTGGCGGCATAGGCTCGGTACAGGGCGGCAGCGCTGCCAAACCCACGTATGTTCAAGCCCAGTTTGGATAGGCCCAACACCATCTCTTCGCGAAAACCCTCGTCGTCATCAACAAGATAAACGAGAGGAGCAATCGCGACATCGCCCTGCTTAGCGTCTCCAGCGGACATCAATGTCCCTTCTATGCGGCAACTTCGTAATTCCCCGTCAAAAGGCCGTTTTCAAATCGCCAGGAAAGAAGAAAAATAAATGCATTTTCGCCATTCATTAGAATTAATATTTATTGTATTTTTACTTTAAAATATTGGCGTCTACTCCTTCCGATTTGAATCTAAAAATATTCCATATTACTTTGAGATTCCTGTCTATTAACCACGCCACCTACAATATTCTTCGTCCGAAGCACTTTTGCTTCGTTCAAATGTAAGTTTACTGAAAGAAATCGCATCCATTCCGGGCCCAATGATCTTGGTGCTTCGGTTAATGACGCCGATGCGTAAGCAAAAGTCCAAGCAAGTACTGTTCACCGACATAAAATCACCGCCACTATTTGGACAAGAAACTCGGAATTCGTGTTTCCAAGAGGAGCAGTTACCGCCCTCTCGGGCGCAATTGCCGCTTAATCACGGCCACGCCAAACCTCACACGTAAAGCAGCCACTAAACTACCAACCGAATACGCTGCGGCGGCAGCAATAACTGACGCAATTCTGAGCATGAAACAGAAAAATATGCACAAAACTCTGAAATAGATTTGCGATATGTATCAGTTACTCCAAACATACAGTTAAATTTTGGAGATAAACTAGGATTTTTATTCATGGATTTTTTCCAAAAAAACGTATTTTTTTAGCCTTTAGAGGGATATTGGAGATTATATTCTCAAAAAAATCTTCACAATCGCACTAAATGACACATTCTGTCATATGATGTATCTTAATTACACAATCCCGACGTGCATTTGATCAATAGAGATTCGCCTGGGGCGCTCTTTCAAATCGCCTCCATGGTGGCTGAGAAAACTCAGCGATGATCTTGAGCCACTCACTGCAGTCGTGGCGTTGATTTATTTTTGCGCTAAACAGTGAAGCTGGGAGCGCCCATGTAGTGATGAGAGCTCGAGAACCGGAACACGATAGCAACTGGCACAGGAGACGCCCCAACTATCGCATGGCAGAAGCGATCTGGAATCAATTCTCAATAACAATTTCGATTCTACGGCTTTACTTTCGAGGTCATATAGAATATTTTTTTGGATACCCTACGGCCGATTCAACAAGAGAATCGAAGCTATTTCGGAAGCGAGAAAATATGATGGTTTCTTTGATGCGTCTTCTCGCTTCGGTGGCTGCTGGCGCTGTATTGGTGAGCTGCGCTTCCAATATGGCGGCAACAACGTCGCAAACGGCGTCCGGTCCGTTGGTAGCAAGTGGGTTGTCGCAACGTGATGCTCGTTTCCTGGCATTGCTGCCCAATGCAAGAACCAACCCGGCCTATGCACGAACGGTTGTTGACAGTCCCACCAAGGCCCCTCCGGGCACGATCGTCGTCGATGCACAGAGGCACCTGCTATATTTCACTCTGCCGGACGGCAAGGCAATTCGTTATGTCGTGTCGACCGGACGTAACGGATTTGCCTGGAGGGGCGCGGTCTATGTCAATCATCAGGCCGAATGGCCGGATTGGAATCCGCCAAGTGAAATGCGCGGCAGGGATCCTCGCATGACGAAAACCGTTGGTGGCCCCGAAAATCCGCTTGGAGCCCGGGCGCTCTATCTCTACGCGAATGGAGCGGACACTCTTTATCGCATCCACGGCACCAATGATCCCTTCAGTATCGGCATGCCGGTTTCTTCGGGATGCATTCGCATGAGCAATGCCGACATCATCGATCTTGCCAGCCGCGTTCCCAATGGAACGCGTGTCATGGTGTATTGAGTGGCATAAGCAGAGTTATATTTCCGCTTGGACATTTGATTGCCGCATCTCAGGTGGCGGCAATCGCCTTTGAATGAACGCCGGCGGATTGTGCGGAACGTTCCTCTTTCAAGTTTTGCAAGTTTACTTCTTAGGTTTGGACGTCTTCCCAGTCCTGCCCGTTTGGGAACCACTCCCGGAAGGAGCCTTCTTGCTGCGCGGCGACTTCGCCGGCTTTTGCGATGGAGCATGCGAAGGCTCGGCACTCTTTGGCAGTTGCGTTGGCTCGTGCGGAGGCATGCCGAAGACGGACTGGAAACTTGGAAAGGCCTGGCGCATGACGATAGCCGGCACCGGTTTCTCGCTCTCGAACGCCGGCATCACCTGGGCGGGCATCTTCGCGATATCGCCCCCTTCGAGCTTGTCGGCATGAACCGGCGGCTTGAGACTGCGCTTGGTGCGGTGATCCTCGTCGGCGACCGTCCGCCCGCTGGGGGACTTGCCGACGAGATAGTTCTTCTGCCATTTCTGCTCCAGGGTGATCGGATCCCCCTGGGCAAGGCCGATATTGAACTTGGTGCGCTCGCTGAGCCAGATGTTGTATTCCCTCTCCAGCTGGGGCTCGTCCGCGAGCGGGCGAGTGACCGGCTGAACGCTCTCGATCGGCAGGCTCGGCACCAGCGTAATAAAGCAGAACGGCTCGTCCTTGGCGAAATAGACCGTGCCCGGCTCGGTGAACTTCCAGTTCATCGTGAAGGTGAAGGGCACCCAGCTGGTTTCCACCAAACCGTCGAGCGCCTGGATGCCGTGCTTGAGGCGATTGGGCGCACCGCGCGCCCACGTCATCCATCCCGGCGCCGTTCGGAAAAGATAGCCCGGGTGAAATGTGATGATGCCATGGCCGAAACCGAGGGACACGTGGTGCATGGAGGCCCGAGGATCGTCCGGACGCAGGATCACCTCGTCCTTGCCGTTAAGCCCCGTCCAGGTTGCCCAGAAGCCGGTTGGATTCAAAAGCTCCCATCCGGTGGTGTTGGCCATGGTCAAGGGCGTGCAGCGATAGGCAAAACGCTGGTTGGTAAAATCCATCCAATCGCGCTCGGCGGTACCTGGCACGAGACGAGGCGGATTTGATATCACGGAAAAGCACTGCAGTTGCGGTGCACTGATCGCCAGATCACTCATGCGGCGCTCTCACTTCGGGCCATGGTTCACGGGGCAGCCGAAGACGGGCTGGTTGAGCCCCCGCTTGACGCGATGATCGGCGTCGGCGACGCTTTTTCCCGACGGTGACTTGCCGGTCAAATAGTTCTTCTGCCACTTCTGGTCGCCCGCGAGAGGATCTCCGGCGTCCTTGGCCGCGCTGAATTTGCTGCGTTCGCTGGCCCACATGAGATATTCCCTATGCAAACCGGGCTCTTCCTCAAGCGGGCGGATGACCGGCTGGACATCTTCGATCGTCACGCTGGGCATCAGGGTCAGGAAGCAGAAGGGCTCGTCCTTCTCGAAATGCACCGTGCAGGGCCGCGTGAAGCGCCAATTCATGGTGAAGGTGAAGGGCAGCCAATTCGTCTCCACCACCCCATCGAGCGGGTGGATGCCGTCCTTGAAACGATTCGGCGAGCCACGAACCCAGACGACCCACCCCGGATCGGTGCGGAAGAGATAGCCGGGGTGAAAACTGATGATGCCGTGGCCGAAGAAGAAACCAGTCTGATGCAATTTCTCGCCGGCGACGTGGGGGCGTAGAATGATGTCGTTACGGCCATTTCCACCGGTCCAAGTCGCCGAGAAGCCCGATGGATTCAGCAGTTCCCAGCCTGTCGCATTGGCGATGGCCAAAGGCGTGCAGCGATAGGCATAGTGATCGCTCGTCCGATCCATCCACTCGCGCTCGCTGCCGGCGGCGACCAGTCGCGCAGGATTGGGATGGATGGAAAAGCCTTCGAGCTTCGGCGCCTGCATGGTGAAGATTCCGATTGAATATGTCGTCTCGCCCGAAATTACGGATCGGATCGAGAATTGGAGCGGGCCTCATTACCCTTTGAGTGCCAACAATTATGCTACCCGCGCATTCCGGACATCATTGAACGAGAAGCAATGCCTTTACGCCGGACAAGTGGCTCGCGACGATCGATCTCCCAGCCAGTTCAAGATCTCGCGTCTAAAGCACATCCGGTCATGCGCATCAATCTCAGTGGCCGCCCGGCAACTTCAACACCGCCGCTGCGCGTAAGGGGGTCCGAAAGGAGAAAGCCGCACAGTGCCACCGACTCGCCTCTAAACCAGCGGGACCTCCCGAACACCTGTTCGGAATTTGTGCGATCTTGTACCGTTCCGCCCTTCGAAAGGCCTCGGGAATAGCGCCTGCTTTCCCGAAGCCCCGTCCGGTCATGGGCGGCTCTTTTGCGAGCCACCCGATCATTGATACTGATCGATCTTCTTGAATCAGCCCGTCTTATGGGCCCGGAGGACCGGGTGGGCCAGCTGGGCCAGGCAACCCATCCTTTCCGGGGGTACCGTCTGTGCCAGGTGCTCCAGCTGGGCCAGGAGCTCCATCTGCCCCAGATGGGCCAGCTGGGCCAGCTGGGCCAGTCGGACCCTCGGGGCCGGGAGCACCGGGCGCGCCATCCGGTCCAGCTGGACCAGGAGCGCCAATAGGGCCAGGACTCCCGACATCACCCGGAGTGCCGGGCTGACCAGGCGCGCCATCTGTTCCGGGCGTGCCATCTGTTCCAGGCGTACCGTTCTGTCCAGGCGTGCCCGGAAGTCCGTCTTTCCCAGGCGTACCCGGTGCGCCCGGCGGGCCGACGACCACGATCGGAGGCGGCCGCTTGGTTCCCCTCGGCATCTCGGCGGCGTCTCGGCCGATATAGCTCGGCAGATAATCCTCGCGATCCCGCTGCTTGAGGGTACGTTCGGTCGGCGCATCCGGCGCCGTGAAGACACCGCCCCGCTTCTCGCCGAAACCATCGCCGCCATAGGAGACTGCCGGCACGCTGGTGTTGCTGCCCGTGCCCAGGAAGAAGCGCAGACCGCCCTGGATGGTCAGGTCGTTGCCCTTCTTGCTGCCGAAGGAGCTGTCGAAACCACTGCCCTTCTTGCCATAGGCCACATCCGCGAAGATGGAGGCGGCCGTATTGGTGTTGAAGTTCACGAGATATTCGGCACCGCCGACGACCTGGTTGCGACCACCGGTGTAACGATGGCCCACATTCAGCTTGAGATTGTCCGTCGCGTACCAGGCGACGCGCACATCATCGAAGAAGCGCAGCTTGCTGTTGAGGTTCTCGTATTCGAGACCGGCCACACCCTGCAGCGTGAAGGGACCCCAATAGAGCTGGCCCTCGAGGCCGCCCTTGGCATTCTGGTAGCCATAGACCGAGTTGCCCTGGCGCGACGCGAAATAGCCGGTGCCATACAGGAAACTGCCATAGCCGCCGATCGCACCGATGGTGGGATCGCGCCAGAACACATGGCCAGCCGCGCCATAGAAGCCGGTATTGCTCGCGACGCCCCCGATGACGTCGGCCTGCGCGCCGAACGATTGCCCGAGCGGCACCGCCAGCGAGCCGCCGGCATAGCCATAGCCCGAGCCGCCAAAGCTGTTGCCGCCCCCCAGTTCCAGCTTGCCGTTGACAGCGGCCACAGCCTGGGTGCCGGGCGGTGCCTGCACGGATCCGGCCACGGGCGTGGCGACCGGGGCCATTTCGACATAGTCGCGCCCGGCTCCGGCCGGCGCCACATGAGCCGTCTTCCGCCCCAGCCGCCGCAACTCGGCCTTCGCCTTGGAAGCCTCCGACGTCGCGACCTTCAGCTGGCTTTCCAACGCCTTCTGGCGATTCTGGAGGTCCACGATCATTTTGAAGAGTTGCTCGTTGGTCGCAGATTGCGCCCAACCCGTGGCGGGTGCCCAGAAGCACGCAATGGCTAGGACAGAACAACTTAGACTAAACTTTCCATGTATGGCCATGATTGACCTTTCTAAACAGAGGTTAGCCTAGGTCATGCACCGAAAGTTTGAGAATCATAATCTTCCCCCAACATCGACGATCACCAAACCAGCGAATCAGTAACGCAAAATCGTCGTCATTTCAAGAGTCGGTGAAGTATTTGCTTAAAAAATAACAAATATATCAAAAAAAATATAAAATTACCCTACGTAATGTAAGGCGATTTTCGAAACACCAATTGAAGGATTGCTCCTCACGCGCAACTGCCACTGGAGACGAAAAATATCATCTAATATAGCGGGCCATCACGAAACCACAGATCCACGGACATCCAAGATCCTGAAGGGACGCGGGAGCAGAGTAGAGTTTCTTCGACCGTCTTGATCGTATTCGGCTTGGTATCGATAGACTACGTCTCAAATTACGCTTTTCCGTCGCCGCCTTGAGGGCGACGACGGAAATTTTATTGGGTATAATGGGTCTTTCCACTTACCACTTGTAGCGGAAGCCCACCGTTCCCTTGGCGCTGTAGTTGTCACCCGAGGCGAGGGCGTGGCCGTAGCTTGCTTCGGCATAGAGACTGGACTTGTCGTTCCAGGCATAGGTCGCGCCCGTTCCGATTTCACCCCACAGGCGCTTGTCCTGCTGCTCGACGGTGCCGCCGGCGATCTTGACCGAGGTGTCGCCCATGAACTCGTAGCTCAGATTGGCGATGCCGTAGAACTGCAGGCGGCGGGTCTCGCCATCCTCGCCCTTCCAGCTGCTCAGGTTCTCGACCCGCACACCCAGGCGTCCGAGCACGCTGTCGCCGTCGCCGGGGGAGACCCGGTTGCCCAACGTATCGGTGAAGGAGGAGAAGTCGACATGGGTCCAGGACAACTGCGCCTGCGGCACCACCGACCAGCCCGATCCGACGTCGAAGCGCTTGCCGACCTCGAGGCTCAGAGCGCTTGCCCAGCCCTGATTGTTGCCGTTCTTGCTGGACAGACTGGAGTCGTACCAGGTGAACTGGCCGATCGCATCGGCATAGAGCCCATCATTGCCCAGCCAGGTCGCATTGACGCCCACGCCGTAGCCGTTGCTGGTGATCTTGCCCTTCGAGCGGACCGCCTTGGTGACGGGGTCCCGCGTGGTGTCGACCGTGACCCAGGAACGGCCCACCGTGGCATAGGCGCCCAGCGTCACCTGGCCTTCCGACGTCTCATAGGCCGTGCCTTCATAACCGGCCTGCAGGAAGCCGATGCCCTGGGTGTAGGAACCGCCCTTCTTCGGATCATAGGAGGCATAAAGGCCTCCGACGCGTCCCCAGGCGCCCTGCCCATAGATCACCGGTCCGCCGGGGGCATATTTCATCACCTGGTCCGAGGGCAGGTCAGCCGCGACCTGCGATCCGCCATTGGGCCAGATCCGGCCACCGGTGCGCTGCTGCAGCGTACCCAGCGTCGCCTGAGCGAAGTGGGAGAGCGCGCCGGCATAGACCACCGTGGTCTGCGCCTCGGAATTCAGTTCATTCGTCGAACGCAGGAACCAGTCGTTCGCACCACTCGCGCCGCCCATATACAGGCCGTAATCATAGGCGCCCGCCGCCACGGCCGAAGTGAGCCGGAAAGCATTCGCGTCCGAGGTACCACCCACCTCAATCACTTTGATGCCGTCTGTGGTCTGCGCGCCCAGGCCGCCGACATTGTGGACCGTCAGCTTCGTGGAGCCCGTGGCATCGCCGGTGATCACCAGCTTGTCGGTCTTCGAAGAGTCGTCGCCCAGCTCCGTGTCGAGCTCGACTGTGCCGCCCTGGCCGACATAATTGCCCTCGATGGTGGTGGTGTCGCCGGCGCCTTCGTCAGCCATGGTCAGCAGGCCGGCATTGTTGACGGTGCCGGCATTGTGCAAGACCGTGTTGGCGACGGCCGTGCCATCCTTGGCAGCGATGATCGTGCCGGTGTTGTTGATGGTGTTCTTGTCGGTTGCCGCGCCGAACCGGCTGGTGCCTCCGGAGGTGTCCCAGGTCCCGGAGTTATTGAGCGTATTGCCACTGTCACCGGTCAACTCAATCAAGCCCGTAACATGGCCTGTATTGGTGACCACCGCCTGTGCAGGACCTTCGGTAATAATCGCCCCGCTGGTGGAGAGACCAGAGCTGTTGCGGACGGTGCCGGAGTTGTTGATGTTGATCGCCGCATCGACGGAAAGGGCATGGATACCGTGAGTGTTCCCTTCCACAACACCGGTCGTGGTGATCGTCGTCGTGCCCGTACCATGCTGCTCGGTATAGATGCCATCGTTGTTGCCTGTGGCATTGTTCACCGCAACGTTGATGGCCTTTGTATTGACACCGGCTATGACGTTGACGGCATTGCCGCCACCATGCCCGGGAAATTCGGTTTCAATCGTCGTCGCCTTGCCGGTCACGATAACGTCAATTTTGCCGGTTGCGGCATCGGCGTTAACGACGTTGACACCGCCCATGTCGCCATATGCATTGTTGGCTTTGACATAGACGTCGCCGGTGCCGAAATTATTGGCCTCGATAGCGGCCCAACCGCCAAGACCAAAGCCGGCCTTCGCGGTGCCGTTGGACTCGATGTGTATTCCGCCGTTGCTGTTATTCGTAGCAAGAATGCCAAAGCCAGCACCGGTCGTATCACCTGCGGTGATCTGGATACTGGAATTCCCAGTCGTATTATTGTTGACCGCCAGAATTCCAGATTCATTGCCCGCGGTGAAAAATTCGTTCGTGGTCGCGCTGCCGTTAGACGTGACGACGAGATTACCCGTGCCGTTGTTTTCGGCATAGATGCCAAAGCTAGTGCCGTGCGTCGTCGTACCGGCATCCGTATTGACCGTAAGATCGCCGGTGGCCGCAGCGGTGTTCACATTATAGATGCCGTAGGTCCCATTGGCGACAACATCGCCATGGGTTGTAATTGCAGATTTTCCCGTGCCGCCATTAAGCGCCTGTATGCCGTTAGCACCAGCGGTTACATTATTGGCTGTGATGGTAAGGTCTGTCGTATTCGCATTCGTCGTGTTAACCAAGATACCATTGCCAACATTGGCCGTGATGTCGCCGACATTGACCTTGGTGTACCCCGCACCGGGACTGGCGTCGACAGTGAGGTTCACACCATGTCCACCGGTAGTGGTGATGGAGCCTACTGTGATATCGGTATTACCATCGCCGCTGGAGAAGCCAGAGATACCGCCGCCGCCGCCGCCGGTGATCGTTCCGACATTGACGGTGAAATTGTGGGTGTTCGGACCGTTGTCGAAGACGATGCCGGTGCCGATGCCGCCGTGGTCGGTGTCCGCGTTGATCGTGTTGGCGGTGACCGAAATATCGCCGGTGCCGTTGTTGCCATTCAAATTGATGCCGTTATCGGCAGCGTTAACCTCATTGACATCGATCGTCAGACCCGTGGAAGTGCCCCCCATGGTGGCGATGATGCCATCATTGGCCCCCGAGGTGATGACGCCGTCGGAGGTAACGTTGATGGTGCCGGTATTGCCCCCGGAAATAACAATGCCATTGCTGGCTCCCGTGATCGCCGACTGGTTAGCGTCGGTGAAGGAGACATCGCCGGTGCCGCTGCCAATGATGGTGATAGCCGTGCCGCCAGCATTGATGCCGAAGCCCGGCTGAGTCGTCACGGCGGGT
>NZ_LYXZ01000027.1 GCF_001676615.1 Labrys sp. WJW
TGGACCGGCACCCGGGCCGACCTGGTGTTCGGCTCCAACTCCCAGCTGCGCGCTCTGGCCGAGGTCTATGCCAGCGATGATGCCAAGGCCCAGTTCGTGACCGACTTCGTCGCTGCCTGGACAAAGGTCATGAACGCAGATCGCTTCGATCTCGCTTGAGCGCAAGCAAAGGCGGCGCTTGGATACACATCAAAGCGCCGCCTCTTCCCTGCAGACGGTATAGCCTCAGCAGAATTCAGACGAAACCGCGGCGGATGCCATACTGATCGAGCTTGCGGTAAAGAGTGGGACGGGAAACGCCAAGTCGACGCGCCGCCCGGCTCAGATTGCCGTCCTCGGCGGCCAGGACCTGGCGGATCGCCTGTCGTTCGGCTTCCTCCAGCGTTCCCGAAACCACCGGCAACGACGAGGCCTGGGCATGCCCATCGCGGCACGTCGAGCGGATGATCTCCGCCGGCAGGTCGGCAAGCCCGACGCTGCCGCCATTGCCGAGCACATGCAGCTTCTCGACCAGATTGCGCAACTCGCGCACATTGCCCGGCCAGCAATAGGCGATGAGATGGTCCAGCGCCTGCGGCGTGAATGCCAGCGGCTCCATCTGCATGCGGGCTGCGATCTTCTGATTGAAGTGATCGAGCAGCAGCACGATATCCTCCCCGCGCTCGCGCAGGGGGGGCACACGGATCGAGACCGTGCTGATGCGATAATAGAGATCCCGGCGGAAGCGCCCGGCCTCCACCTCCTGCTTGAGCTCGCGATTGGTCGAGGCCACCAGCCGCACGTCGACCGGTCGACGCCGGCTGTCGCCGATGCGCGTCACCACGCGATCTTCCAGCACGCGCAGCAGGAAAGGCTGGATATCCAGCGGCATTTCCCCGATCTCGTCGAGGCTGAGCACGCCCCCATTCGCAAGCTCGAACACACCCGGCTTGCCTTCGCGGCTGGCGCCGGTAAAGGCGCCGGGTGCATGTCCGAACAGCTCGCTGCCGAACAATTCACGGGTGATCGCCCCACAATTGAGGGCAATGAATGGAGCGCTCGTGCCCGCGCGGCTGCCTTGCTGGAGCAGCCTGGCGAACAGCTCCTTGCCGACGCCGGTCTCCCCTTCGATCAACAGGGAGGTGACGTCATTGGATTGCGACACTCGGCAAGCGATGTCGACGGCTGCCCGCAAGGCGGGGCTTTCGCCGACGATGGCAGCCCGAGCTTCGTTGAGACGCGTGGATGCCGGATTGACGGCCGGCACCAAGCTCGGTGCCGAGACGGGCGGAAACACCAGTGCCGCCCCTCGCAGATCTCCATCCAGCTCCAGCCGATTGACATGGCAGGTCTGGAATTCCTGCGGCAGTTGATTGACCAGTCCATCCAGGCTGTCGGCCGCCGTCAGTTCAACCAGCCTCCGGGCAGGAGCCCCCGAGAAGGAGGCGAGAAAACCGCCCTCGATCGGCCTGGGCAGATTGGCCTTGTAGATCACCCGGCCATGGCGGTCGACGATCATCAATCCGTCGGACCGGCGATAACGCGGCGCCGAGGTGATGAAGGCTTCGAGCAGGCGTGTACGCTCCTCGCTCTGCTGGTCGGCCAGGGCCTTCTCGATTTCCCGGGCCGCTGCCGCGACCAAAGCGGTGTTGTGCGGCCTGAAGATGTCGGGATGGCCGGATAGGTCGACCACGCCGATGATGCGCCCGTCGAAGGGATCGCGCACCGGGGCACCGGCACAGGTCCAGGCCTTGATGCCTGCGCAAAAATGCTCGGCCGCATGCACGAAGACCGGTTCACCGGCCCAAAGCGCGGTGCCGATGCCGTTGGTACCCACGACATCCTCGGTCCATTTGCCGCCGACCGCCAGATGGATATCCATGCCGTCGTGCAAGGTGCGTTCGTCCCCGACCGCATCGATGAGAGTGCCCTCGCCATCGGCGAGAACCAGCATGGCACCGGTGCCCTCGAGCAATCGGCCAATCGTGAAGAAGGACCGGCGCGCCGCTTCCAGGAGCTCCCGGTTGAGATAGGCCAGATGCTCGACCTCGTCCCGCCCTCCCCTCAGGGGAGCCTCATTCTGCTGGGCGTCGATGCCGCCGGTGGCGCAGCGGTGCCAGGAGTCGTGGATGAGGGAGCGAACCGGCGAACGCGCACGATCCTGATCCGAAGCACCGGAGAGCAGGTTCTCCCAGGCCCGCATGGTTCGTCGTTCGTCGTAGTCGAGGCTCGCCATGGACAGGTTTTGTGCCTGTCGACCGGGTTGGGCAACGCTGGTGCGGATGTCGTCCAGATCGATATCGCGTGTCATGCGTGCTTCACATTGCTTCCTCGAGTAGCATCTCTAGTTCATGGGAGTTCCAATCGGGCGGCGGCGATCATGCGAAACGCAGAATGCCGGCGCCATGCAGCAGGCGGAAAGATCGTCGTGAATGCGCCACCCTCGCAAGGTCCATCGACATGGCGAGAGTGAAGCTCCGGCGTTCATTTGAGATCCAGCCGGCGGCCGATCTCGGCAATGAGCCACTCTTCAGTATGGACGCCGGATACGATCTGGTTGTCGAGATCGGCGAGCAGCGTCGCGATCGGCTCGTCGAGAGGAGCAAAGAAACCATTCTCGCTCGTCGCCAGCACGAAGGTCTCCTCGCCGTCCCGGGCCGTGATCTGGCCGAGATGATGGAGCTGGCGGCTGGTGTTTTCATCCACCATGATGACGCGGCCGTTGAGGCTGACGCGTATGCGGGCGAGCGGCTCCCCGGCGGGAGCGCTCGTGCTCATGTCGTGGAAGATGAGCCCCTTGGGCTGCGGTTTCGGCTTGTGCGCCTTGCTCGCAGAGTAGCTGCCGCCGCTGAACTGATCGGCAAGACGCGTGATGGTCGCACGGTTTTCCGAAAGAAGCCTGCGGAACGCAGCATCCTCCCGGCGTGGGCCATCCCGCTTGGAAATGATCTCGACCACGAACTCCTCCCAGATTTCATTGGCCAGAACGGCGGCATTTCATGCTCTGTCGCGAGCATATTCTTTTTCCAGCCACCTCACCAGCATGACCTTATAGGCCCGATTTTCTGGCTTGGGGTAGTAGAGGAGTACGACAAAGACCGGCAGGTTCGTGCTGCGACATCCAGGGCGGGCTCGCTTCCAGCGCGGACACCTTCGGCAAGCCGGCAGCATTGGAAGACACCCCGACATGCGGAGCGTTCACATCTTCAAAGACCGCTTTCGTCAAAGGCCACGCGCCGGGCCGCCAGGCCGGATTCCTTTGGAAACCGAAAGGATGTTGCAGCCTGGCGACGACGAGGCCGAGAAAGCCGGACGCACGACTATATTCGTGTATGAACCGCGTCGGGCCAGATGCCGTGAAGGTCAGGAACGCGCGTCGCTCCCAATCCCGTCTTGAAGAAGCTCGGCCGCCGCAATACGCCCGCGGTAATGTTCGGTCCCCTGGACGATTTTGTCCATAAGCGCATCCAGCGCCCAGAATCGCTCGCGAATATCGAAAGTCACGGTCCGGCTATCGGTACAGGAGAAAGTACCAATGCGCTGATGATAAAGCTTTGCCAGTTTTGGATACCCCATCGACTCGGCCATCGCGGCAAGTGCGAGATAGACCGAGAGCTCATCGGCGAGGGCTGGATCATCCGAGCTCTTGGTCAGCAGCCATTTGTAGAGATCGGGATGGAAATTGGTAAAAACCCCGGTGAAACCGCGCGAGCCAGCCTTGATCGCGTCGAAAGCAATCGCTGCATTGGCATTGATGACGGAGAGCGGCGTATCTTTGGTGAGCTCGATGCGCCGCCTGACCGTATCCAGGTCGCATGACACGTCCTTCAAGATGACAAATCTGCCGCTATTGGCGCAGAAGATCAGCTCATCATCCGTCAACAGACGGCGATAGGGTGCAGGACATTCGTAAAGACCCAATGGCATGTCCTTCGGCAGCCGGAGCAACAGCCAATTGAGATCGTCGACG
Organism: Labrys sp. WJW; assembly: GCF_001676615.1. Lineage (GTDB taxonomy): Bacteria > Pseudomonadota > Alphaproteobacteria > Rhizobiales > Labraceae > Labrys > Labrys sedimenti. The sequence continues at coordinate 3,950 of NZ_LYXZ01000027.1, forward strand.
AATTTCGTGCCGCCCTCCTTCTTGGCATCGAGGCGGTTTGTGACGAGAACGATGCCGTCGACCCCCGTGGCCGCGATCGCGGTGAGTTCGGTGAGCTGATCATCGAGATCTTCGCTCACATGGCCCGAGGCGATGACGGGGATCCGGCCTGAAGCCGCCTTCTTGATGAAGGCTGCGAGCTCGACACGCTCCTCCAGGCTCAGGAACTGCATTTCGCTGGATTGGCAAACGGCAAACAGGGCATCCGAGCCGTTTGCGATATACCATTCCACCAGATTGGCCACGCCCGCATAGTCGATCTTCCCGCTCGAAGTGAACGGTGTGATCATCACGGGAATGATGCCCTCGATTTTCTTCATCATCGTGTGTCGGCCTGAGTGTTTATCTTGGAATCAACGAAATTGAACGGCCATCCTGGTCGTCCGGCAAGCCGGCGGTACGGCCGGCGGGCACGAGCGACGCAGCTTCCAAACGGCGCGGCGTCGGCGGCATGCGGTGAGAACTGTTCAGTCTCCCGGCTGTCTCGTTCACGTCCGAACAGGGGAGATCGTCGCGCTGAGCGGCTGGCTGCCCGATACCCGTTTGATGAACAGCACCAGGACGAAGGCAAGAAACGCGGCTGCAGCGATGGCATACAGGCCGTAAGCGTCGATGCCGGACCAGGTGATCGCACCAGTGCGGATGTTGGGGGCGACGAAGCCGCCCAAGGCGCCCAGGGAATTGATCACCGCAAAGCCTCCGGCTGCCGCCGCGCCTCCCAGATATTGCGTCGGGAAGGTCCAGAAAATCGGCTGCGCCGTCATGATGCCCATGGTGACGAAGCAGAGCGCGGCAATCGCCAGTGCCGGGCTGGCATGTGCGGATGCGACCAGGCCGAGCGCGATCGCAGCCAGGGAAAACAACAGACAGATCTGGCGCCGGCCGGAGCGCACCGCCCAGTCCGGATAGAAGAAGCCCGCGATCAGGGCACAAATCCACGGAATGGCCGATATGCATCCCACCAGCAGGCCGACCTTGACGCCGAGCAGGGCCGCAACCTGCGTCGGAAGATAGAAGGCCACACCCAGGCCGGTGATCTGGATCAGGAAATAGATGGCGGCAAAATAGAACAGGCGCGGATTGCGAACGGCACGCGCAAAGTCGATCTCCCCGCTATGGGCCTTTTCGGACTGCTCGGCGGCAAGCGCAGCCGTCAGGGCCTGGCGCTCGTCGGCAGGCATCCACTTGGCGTCGGCCGGCGTGTCGGTCAGATAGAAATAGGCCCAGACGCCGACCAGAACGGTGATGCCTCCCTCGATGAGGAACATCAATTGCCAGCCATGGAGCCCGAACAGGCCGTCCAGGTCGAGAAACAGGCCGGAAATCGGCCCACCAAAGATCAAGGCGAGCGGACTGCCGAAATAGAAGATCGCAAGGATTTTTCCGCGGACTTCCTTGGGAAACCAGAGCGTCAGATACAGGATGGCGCCAGGGAAAAGGCCGGCCTCGGCAGCGCCCAGGACGACGCGGATCAGCGAGAAAGTCGTGTCGTTGTAGGCAAACATCATCAGCGCGGAGATGACGCCCCAGGTCACCATGATGCGGGCCAGCCACCTGCGAGCCCCGACCTTGTGCAGCATCAGGTTACTCGGCAGTTCGAAGAGGGCATAGGTGAGGAAGAAGACACCCGCGCCAAAGGCGAAGGCCGCTTCGGTTACGCCCGTGGTGGCCTGATAGGATTGCTTGGCGAAGCCGATGTTCACGCGGTCGAGATAGGCCAGCAGATACATCAGGATCAAAAACGGCAGGATGCGCCATTTCGCCCGAGATACAGCGCGATCGAGCGATGCCCGGGCGGCCCCGTCGAGGTCGGCCAGGCGGGCCTGGCCATTGTTGATGGTCATCATAGTCTCCGTCCCATTGGCCTTTCCCATCTGGCCGGTTCTGTCTTAAGTCGGGTGATCTTCCGAAGGTCTGTTTGGGGGCCACCCTGTCAGGATGTGCGGTCTGGCCCTTCCCTTCAGCCAGACGCTCCACGACTGGAAAGGGTTAAGGGCGGCCGTTCGCTTCGGCCGCAACCCAATCACCGCCTCGCGCCCCGTCCGACGGATGGGACGCGTGCGAAGCGGCAACCCTCGTGGCTGCCACGGTCCGGTTTCGCCGGGCCTCAAACAACCTTTCCAGGGTTCAGCAAACCGCGAGGATCGAGAGCTGCCTTGATCGAGCGCATGAGCTCGAGCTCGACCGGCGAGCGCGTATAAGGCAGGAACTTCTTCTTTTTCAGGCCAATACCGTGTTCGGCTGAAACGGTACCGTCGTGGCTGCGCACGAGGTCGTAGACGATGTCGTCGATCGCGTCATAAGGCTGCTGCGGCGCGCCGGGAACGCAGGCGATGATGTGCATGTTGCCGTCGGCAATATGGCCGTAGAAATAGCTTTCGCACCCCGGCAACTCACGCGCCAATCGCGCGCGGCACGCGCGGGCATAGATATCCATGTCGGCAACCGGAAGGCCGATATCGAAGGAACTGTGCGGCCCCAGCACCTGCCTGAATTCGGCCGCCGCGTCTCGCGCGCCCCAGAATGCCTTCACGTCGCCCAGCGATTGCGCCACTGCCGCATCTTCGATGACGCCGGCTTCCATCTGGTTCTCGAGCAGGGCATCGAAGCGCGCTCTTTCGTCCTCATGGGTGCCCATGCCCTCGACGAGCACGTAGAAGGCATGCTCGCCGGAAATCGGACGGCGGATATTGGGAACGCGCTGGGTCGCCACCTGCCAATAGTCTGGCCACATCACCTCGAAGGCCGACAGGGTCGGCCCCAGCCAGCGACGGGTGCTGGCCAGAAAGGAGAGAACCTTGTCGTAGCTGCCAAGGCCGCACAGGGCTGCCATGACGCAATTGGGCTTGGGATGCAGGCGCAGCACGGCCCGCGTCACGATGCCGAGAGTGCCTTCCGACCCGATGAAGAGCTGCTTGAGATCGAAGCCCGCATTGTTCTTGATCATCTTGTTGAGGCTGGTCATCAGCGTGCCGTCCGGCAGCACGACCTCGAGCCCGAGCACCATGTCGCGAGTCATGCCGTAGCGGATGACGCGGTTGCCGCCGGCATTGGTACCGATATTGCCGCCGATGGCGCAGGACCCGCGGGCCCCGAGATCCAGGGCAAAGAAGAAGCCGGCATCGTCGGCCGCCCGCTGGATCGCCTCCAGCGTGGTGCCGGCTTTCACGGTCATGGTCGCGGCCGCAGGATCGATCTCCTCGATGCCCACCAGCCGTTCGAGCGACAGGGCGATGGCACCGTCGACAGGGCGGCTGCCGCCGGCCAAACCGGTGAGCCCCCCTTGCGGCACGACTGCCACGCCGTGACGAGCGGCAATCCGCATCGCCGTCGCAACGCCCTGGGCGTCGGACGGCCGGACCACGGCAAGCGGGCGGACGGGGCCGAGCGTGCTCCAATCCTGGAGATTGCGTTCGGGAATATCGGCCCCCGCAAGCACCGCGGCAGGACCGAGTGCCTCCTCCAGCGCACGGATCGCCTCTGCGGAGGTATTTGTCGACATCTCAGTAAGCATGGGCCCTATCCATCGGCAGGGCGGAGTGAACCGCCGCGCCCGTCCGCTCCTCGCGGAATTTCACCTGTTCGCGCACCACCGCCAGAGCGGCGTCGCGCATCAGGCCGACATCGCTCGCCACCGGAACAAGCCGATAGCCGGCATGGATGAGCGACTGCCAATCCGCACCGGCGCTCGGCACGGTGCCCATCGGCTTGCCGCTGGCAAGCATCGCCTTCTCCGCTTCACCCACCAGGGCGCGCACTTCCGGCCGGTCGAGCTGCTCCAGCATGCCGATCGAACCGGCCATGTCGTTGACGCCGAGGAACGGCACGTCGACGCCCTCCACGGCACAGATCTCGGCGGCACGGCGCACGGCATCGGCGGACTCGAGTTGGATGACGATCAGGAGCTCCTCATTCGCCCGCGTCATGTAGTCGGCAGCCTTGCCGAAGGTCGAGGCACGCACCAGCGGCGCCGCATAGCCGCGCCGTCCCTGCGGCGGGTAACGGCAGGCGGCGACAGCTGCCCTGGCCTCCTCGGCCGTTTCGACCGATGGGATCATCAGGCTGTTGGCGCCGGCGTCGAGCAGGCGCTTGAGGATGATCGGATCGTTCCATGGCACGCGCACGATGCAGGGCGTGCCCCCTTCGGCCGCTCGAAGCATGTCGACGGCATCGCGCAACTCGCCCAGGCCATGTTCGAGATCGAGGATGAGAAAGTCGAAACCCTGATGCGCCAGGATTTCGACATTGGTGGCGCTTCCCGTCTCCACCCAGGCACCGAACAGGGCATCCCCTGCTGCGAAGCGCCGCTTCAGCTGATTTGGCTTGAACACTTCCCCCTCCCGTCGGGTGGCACGAGGCCTGTCGATGGCCTGGCTTCCCGGATGCTGAGCCCACCAAGGCTGCCCGCAACTTAAACGCCTCCCTATCTGAAGTACAGTACTTCAGATATTTTTCTTGCCTGCGCATGCATCTCGGGGAAATTCACTCCCCATTGCCGGTTCGAGCTGTATCTTGCATACTGGAAAGCTGGAATCTGGGAGAACCGCCCATCGTGTCGCTCGCTTCATCCTCAGCCCTGTCGATCGACCGACCGCGCTCGCTGACGACCACCGTGGCCGAAAGGTTGCGCCAAGCCATCATCGATTCTGAATTGCCGCTCGGCAGCGAGCTTTCCGAACTCGGCCTCGCCGCCAAGCTCGGCGTCAGCCGCACGCCGGTGCGCGAGGCGCTCTCGATGCTGCAGCTGCAGGGAATGGTGAACATCGTGCCGCAGAAAGGCAGCTATGTTTTCTTCCCCACGGAGCAGGACCTGGTGGACCTTTGCGAATATCGCATCCTGCTCGAATGCCGCGCCGTCAGTTTCGCGCTGGCCCGCCGCCGTGCCGAGACGATCGAGATGCTCAATGGCGCCAAGGCTGCCATGGACGAGGCCAGGGCCAAGGCCGATCCTGTGGCTTATTCGCGGGCTGACACCGTGTTCCACGAGGCGTTCATCCGCAATTGCCGCAATCGCTTCATCGAGGATGGTTACGCCCTCGTCTCCGGTCCCATTGCGACGTTGCGCACCCATCTTTCGGTGCCGCTCGCCGGTGTGCAGGACCGCTCCTATATCGAGCATCAACAGATGATGTCGGCCTTCGAGAGAGGCGACCTGGTCGAGCTCGATTCGATCCTGGTGAACCACATCCTCAACACGCGGCACTCCTATGTCCGTGCTTTGCAGGAGGGGCTGATCGGCACCGGCGCCCGACACGAATAGGGCGCCGGCCACCCATAGCGTTTTGCGATTTGACCGAGTCACCAAAAATCGCAAAGACGCTCGAGCCAATCCTTCGGATTGGCTTGGAAACAAAGAGTTAGAGCAAATGAGCGTTCACACTTGAACGCGTTTTACTCTAGAACGTCTTGTCGCCGTTGACCGGCAGGCGGACGCCGTAGAGCGACGTCGTCCCGCAGATGTAGAGATAATTGCGCTTCGGCCCGCCGAAACAGACATTGGCGACCACCTCCGGCACGAGGATCTTGCCGATGAGGCTGCCGTCCGAATCGTAGCAATGCACGCCGTCGCCGGCGCTGGTCCAGATGCGGCCCTGCGTGTCGAGACGCAGACCATCGAAGAAGCCGGCCGTGCAGTCGGCAAACAGCCCCTTATCGACGAGCGCCCCCTTCTCGCCCACGGCGAAACGGCGGATATGGGCCGGACCATCCGGCAGATGGCTGCGGCCGGTGTCGACGATATAGAGCAGCTTTTCGTCCGGCGAGAAGGCGAGACCGTTGGGCTGGACGAAATCGTCCGCCATCACGCTCAGCTTGCCCGACGCATCAAGGCGGTAGACCCGGTTGGCGCCCTGCTCGCTCTCGGCCTGGTGGCCTTCATAGTCGGAATCGATGCCATAGGTGGGATCGGTGAACCAGATATCGCCATTGGACTGCACGACCACATCGTTGGGGCTGTTGAGGCGCTTGCCGTCATAGTGGTCTGCCAGCGTGATCACGCGGCCATCGATATCGGTGCGCGAAACGCGGCGCCCGCCATGCTCGCAGGTCACCAGCCGGCCTTGCCGGTCCACGGTGTTGCCGTTTGAATGGCCGGCAGGATGGCGGAATACCGAGACCGAGCCATTGCATTCGTCGAGGCGCAGCATGCGATCGTTCGGGATGTCGGACCAGACCAGCGAACGGGCCGCCGGGAAATAGGCCGGCCCCTCGGCCCAGCGGCAGCCCGTATACAACCGGTCGAGCTGCGCGGTGCCCACGAACAGGCGCCGGAAACGGTCGTCGAGACTTTCGAAGCAGGACATCGTCACAGTCACCTCCGCTAGGGCGCCACCATCGCGTTGTGGCTGGGCGCTTGACCACGTGACATATTGTACCTTAGGTTCATCATCAAGCAGCCTGCGCTGGCGGGCAAGAAAAACATCAGAGCACCGAACCGGAGGATTCCCATGAACTCGAAACTGGCCTTTGCCATCGCGCCGATGCTGGCGCTCCTGATGGCGAGCCCCGCCCTTGCCGAAACGTCGGGCAAGAAGATCGCCCTTTCCAACAATTATGCCGGCAATTCCTGGCGCCAGGCCATGCTGCAGAGCTGGGACAAGGTCGGCAAGAAGGCCGTCGCCGACAAGCTGATTGCCGCCGCAGACGCCTTCACCACGGCCGACAAGGAAGCTCCGACCCAGGCCGCCCAGATCCAGAATCTCATCCTGCAGGGCTATGATGCCATCGTCATCGATGCCGCCTCCCCAGAGGCCCTAAACGGCGCGGTCAAGCAGGCCTGCGACGCCGGCATCGTCGTCGTGGCCTTCGACGGCCTCGTCACCGAGCCCTGCGCCTACAAGGTGACGGTGGACCTCGCCGAGACCTATGGCGCCGAGCAGGTCCGCCAGGTTGCCAAGCGCCTGCCCAATGGAGGCAACGTGCTCTATGTGCGTGGCCTCGCCGGTACGAGCATCGACGCGGATATTTCCAAGGGCGTGGAAGCCGAAATCAAGAAGCACCCGAACCTCAAGATCGTTTCCGAGGTCAACGGCAACTGGGACCAGACCACGGCGCAGAAGGCGGTGACGACGGTCCTGCCCTCGCTGCCCCAGATCGCTGCGGTGATCGACCAGGGCGGCGATGGCTACGGCACAGCGCAGGCCTTCAAGGCCGCCGGCCGGCCCCTGCCGCTGATCATGCTCGGCAACCGCCAGGACGAGCTTGCCTGGTGGAAGGAGCAGGGTGGTGCCAGCGGCTATGATACTTGGTCGGCCTCCGAAGCGCCGGGCATGGTGACCTTCGCCTTCTGGGTGGCCCAGCAGGTCCTCGACGGCAAGAAGGTTCCCAACGAGGTACCGATGGGCATCCTGACGATCGGAGCGAGCGAGCTCGACAAGTATCTCGCCGATACGCCGGCCGGGGGCGTGGCCAATCGCGAATACGGCCAGGACGAAGTCGCCAAGGCCATCGAGGCAGCCGCAAAGTAAGCGGCCGCGATGCAGGGCGGAGATTCATCGGTGACGCAAAGGCCTTCCGATATCGTTCGCCTCGACGGCGTGACCATGCAGTTCGGCACTGTACGTGCGCTCGCCGGGGTCGATTTCACTGTCACCCCCGGCGAGTGTGTCGGGCTTGTCGGCCATAACGGCGCCGGCAAGTCGACGCTGATGAACGTGCTGGCGGGTACCTTGCCGCCCACCTCCGGCACCATCCGGATCTCGGGCCGGCAGCAGAGCAGCTATACGGTGGCGGCCGCCAATGCGCTCGGCATCCGCTGCGTATTCCAGGAATTGTCGCTCTGCGCCAATCTCACCGTGGCCGAGAACACCCGCGTCAATCACGGCGCGCTGCGCGGCCTGGGTTGGCGACGCCGGGCCGGCGCCCTGATCAAGGCCAAGCTCGACGAGATCTTTCCCGGCCATGGCATCGCCGCCGGCGACGTGGTGGAGGATCTCTCGATCGGCCGGCGGCAGATGGTGGAAGTGGCCCGCGCCTTTACGGTGACGGACGCACCGCTCCATCTCATCATTCTCGACGAGCCGACTTCCTCGCTCGACAGCCACACGGCGGGCCAGCTCCTCGCCTATATGCGCGCCGCAGTGGCAAGAGGCCTGAGCTGCATCCTGATCTCCCACATGCTCGGCGAGATCCTCGACAATGCCGACCGCATCGTGGTCATGCGCGACGGCACCGTGGTCGCGAATGGCCCGGCCGGCGAATTCAGCCGCGACAAGCTCGTCAATGCCATGGGAGCGGAGCATCGCGAGAGCGGCGCCAGGATGCAGACAGCGACCGAGCACGGCGAGATCTGCGTACACGCCCGGCCTGCGGGTGCGGGATCGGCCATCGAGTTGGTGGCACGCCAGGGCGAGATCGTCGGGCTTGCGGGCCTGGCCGGACACGGCCAGACCAAGATGCTCATCGACATCTTCGCGGCGGGACGCCGGCGTAAACCCGGGATCGAAGTCACCGCACCGGCCGCCCTGGTCGCGGGCGACCGGCAGCGCGACGGCATCTTTCCGCTCTCCTCGATTGCTCGCAATATCGCCATCGGCTCGATGCGTGCCCTCAAGCACGGCCTGCTGATTTCCCGCCAGAGCGAAGCCGAACTCGCCGAGACCTGGCGCAAACGCATGCGCATCCGCACGCCGGCCATGACCGATAACATCCTGACCCTCTCCGGCGGCAACCAGCAGAAAGCCCTGTTCGCGCGGGCGCTCGCCTCGGATGCCCGGATCGTATTGATGGACGATCCCATGCGCGGCGTCGACATCGCCACCAAGCTGGAAGTCTACGATCTCCTGCGCGAGGAGGCTCGCAAGGGGCGCACCTTCCTGTGGTACACCACCGAAACGGAGGAACTCGAGAACTGCGACCGGGTCTATGTCTTCCGAAACGGCAGCATCGTCGCCGAACTCGCCAGCCACGAGATTACCGAAGAGAAGGTCATCCAATCTTCCTTCACGGAGGCCGCATGAGCCTTGCCTCCCCTGCCCCCGCTCCGGCCCGCATTGCCGGCTGGCGCCCGCTCCTGCGGGCAGTGCTGCCCGCGATCTCCCTCATGCTCGTGCTCGGTGCGATCGGCTGGCTGAACCCGCGCGCCATCAGCTATCTCGGCTTCAACCTGATGTTGAACCTAGCCGTGCCGCTGGTACTCGTCACCATCGGCCAGATGTTCGTGATCACCGTCAACGATCTCGACCTGTCGCTCGGCTTCTTCGTCAGCTTCATCGGCTGCGTCACCGCCACCTGGCTGGTGCAGACCCCCTTGCTGGGTGCCGTCGTGATCACCGGCGCCGTCGTCGTCTATGGCTTGATCGGTGCTCTCATCCATCTGCGCAACCTGCCGTCCATCGTGGTGACGCTCGGCATGAGCTTCTTCTGGCAGGGCGCGGCCATTCTGCTGCTTCCCACGCCAGGTGGTAAGGCACCCGACTGGCTCCATGCAGCGATGACCATCAAGACGCCGTACGTGCCGATGCCGATCGTCGCAGCTGTCATCATCGCCCTCATCGTGCATTACGGGCTGAAGCGCACCGCCTACGGCGCCATCCTGCGCGGGGCCGGCGGCAATCCCGCTGCCATCCGGCGGGCGGGCTGGTCGCTTCTGAAGATCAAGGTGGCGGCCTTCATGCTGGCGGGCGTCTTCGGCGTGCTCTCGGGCTTTGCGCTCGTCGGGCTGTCGACGGCCGGCGATGCCAATATCGGCAATGGCTACACCCTGCTCTCGATCGCCGGCGTCATCCTCGGCGGCGGCGAATTCGTGGGCGGTCGCGTCTCGCCCATCGGCGCAGTGATCGGCGCCCTGACACTCTCTCTCGCCTCCTCCTCGCTGCTCAGCTTCATGCATGTCCCGCCCGATTGGCAGGTCGGTGCCAACGGCGCCATCCTGATCGTCATTCTGGCGGCGCGCGCGCTCATCGCGAAACGGGAGAACTGAGCGATGGACCCGGTCCGCAAGCTCTTCACCCTGCCCTGGATCTGGTCCTTCATCGGCGCCGGCCTCGTCTATGCCGTCACCATCCTCGCCACCGGCGGGGGCGGCGCCGCCGGCATGCTCGACGCTGCCTTCTCGCTGGCGGTATTCACCGTCGTGGTCGGCATCGGGCAGATGTTCGTCATCACGCTCGGCCCCGGCAATGTCGACCTGTCGCTGCCGGCCAATATCGGCCTGGCCAGCGCCGTTGCGATGAAAGTGATGGGCGGCTCGGATGCCATGATCCCGCTCGGCCTGTGCGCCGCGCTCGCCTGCGGCACCGCCATCGGCGCGCTCAACTATCTCCTGATCGCAGCCCTGCGGATTCCTCCGATCATCGCCACCCTCTCGGCCAGCTTCGTCATCCAGTCCGTCGACATCAGCTATGGCCGCGGCCTGCAGATCAAGCCGCCGCCCGCCTTTGCCGCCTTCACGGATCTGCGCCTTGCCGGCCTGCCCCTCTTCGTGCTTGCCGCGGTGCTCGTCAGCATCGGCGTCGCGGTGCTGCTGCACCGCTCGATCTTCGGCTACAGCGTCACTGCCATCGGCCAGAACCAGCGGGCCGCCTGGCTGGCTGGCATACCGGTCGTCGCCATCCGCTGCCTCACCTACATGCTCTGCGGCGGCCTGGGCGGCCTCAACGGTGCCTTGCTGGCTGGCTATTTTCGCGGTTCTTCGGTCGACATCGGCAATGAGTATCTGCTTGCCTCTATCGCGGTGGTGGTCATCGGCGGCACCGCCGTGGGCGGCGGCCAGGCCAGCGTCGCGGGTGTGTGGGGGGCATCATTGTTCCTGGTGTTTCTGCAGATCATGCTCAACACGCTTGGCGCCGACGCGGGGATGCGTCTGATGGTGACCGGGCTCGTCATCGTCGCCGTGATTGCCGTTGCAGGCGGTCAGGCCAGCACCGGTCCACGGCGCTGAAGAGACATATGCCCTCCCGGCGCCTTGTCGCGTTGTCCACCGTCGGCCCGCGGCGAAGCTTGCAGCATGGGACAGCCGGCGTCCTCGGATCGGAAACGGGGTGTCCTGGCTTCGACCGCCGCGCGGAAGGGTTCGGAATTGTCGAGCAGTACGAAGCCAAAATGGTCGGCGCCACTGTTGTCGACCATCTTGACCATATTGTCGGAAATCCCGAACGAGATGGTGTGGCCGACGCGCGGCGCCGCCGTCGATGCGGGCTATGCCCCCAATGACTGGCAAGTCGACCAGATCGGCAAGGTGGTCGCCCCCGCGACCTCTACATCGCCGTCGGCATCTCCGGGGCCATCCAGCATCTGGCCGGCATGAAGGATCCGAAGGTCATCGTCGCCATCAACAGGACGAAGAGGCCCCGATCTTCCAGGTCGCCGATCTCTATATCGCCCTGCCGGAGCTCAAGGACGAACTCGCCAAGCTCGGCAAGTAGGGAGAACGGGCGGCATGGCTGATTGATCGAAACAGCCATCCCTGCATATGACGCGATCCCCCTGAAGATGGAGAGGCCCTCTTCTCGGACGTTCTCTACCGAAAAGTTGGCGCTGCCATCGCTTCGCTCATCACACCGCCGGCGCGACGAAGGGGCCTGCCGTCCAAGCGTTGCACCGGTACCAGCGTTACCGGTTTCTCGGCTGTGCGCAGCGGCGCCAGGGCTTCATCGCCAACCGCGTCATCGGTGATGATTTCGTCGATCTCCGAAACTTCGCAAAGAGTGCAGAAGCTCGGCGAGGTAAATTTGGAGCTGTCCACGAGCAGGATCTTGCGCCCCGCCGAGGCAATCATGGCGCGCTTCAACGACGCCACTTCCAATGACGCCTCGGTCAAGAGGGTGCCGGTGACGGCCGATGCCCCCATGAGACAAAGATCGGCGTGCAGCGTGCGAATGAAGCTCTCCCCTGGCTCTCCGGCAAGGTGCCTGTAGCCGGCGCGAATGCTTCCGCCAGGCATGATCGTCCGCCAGGACCTGATGTCAGCGGCGAAATCCGCGATTTCGAGGCTATTTGTCACGATCGTCAGCGGTAGGTCACGCTCGGCCGCAGCCCGCACAGCCTCCATCACCGTCGAGGAACTGTCCAGGATGACGCTGTGTCCGGCGCTCAGCCGCGATGCAGCCTCCCGCCCGATTGCCAACTTCTCGGCGCGTTGCAGCTGAGCATTGAGTGAATTCTCGCGCTCGAAGGTTGCTCGCGCCGGCTGAACCAGATGGGCGCCGCCATGGGTTCTCTCAAGGTAACCCTTTTCCATCAAATATTCGAGATCGCGCCGTGCGGTTGATTGGGATCCGCCCGTCGCATCAGCCAATTCCTGTACGCTGGCTGCACCATTCGCCCGCAAATGCTCCAGAATGATCGCCCTGCGCTTTGCAGGAACCATGTCCACTCGTTTGGTCGCTGATTCCATGGCTCTACCTTGGTTATTCCTGCCGCCTTCCGACAAGCGCGCAGGCATGCGTGCTTGTCGCTGCCACCATCAGATCACGTACCTGCAATCTACGATCAGACCAGATCCGGTCACTGCGCTCGATCCTTCAATTTCTATCATTATCGATCAACTGGGCAATCGAACTCTCGTCTACGATATCGCCGTCTTTGGCGGAAACGCAATAATCTGGGTCATTTGATCCGACGCGCATGCTTTTTATCGCTATTTGATCATGATTTTCTGAAGATGGGCAAAAAACACATAGTCAAAAATGGAGATAGCTCCGAAGCCGAATTGACTCTGGAGAGAGCGAGGCATCGGCGAATTCATTAAATTTTGCTCCAAACCACCGGAAAACATTGAAGGATGTGGCCGCATTCAATAGCTCGGGCGCGAAGCTCGCTCAATCTTTCTGCGCTAATTAGATAGAGATTGACAGAGTTTGGAATTTTGCTTTTATGACGAGCAAGCCAGAGCAATGCCCTCCAACGAGGTCCATCCGGTGTCAACCAGACTCGATCAGAAACCGGCAAATCACCGCGCTGGCTGCAACAAGGACCGCGATGTCGGCGCGGACGCGCGAGACATCGTCGACATCATCCCAGTCTCTCAATCGGGCTTGGAATGGCTGGCCGAACAAGAGGCATTCGCCTGCAATCCTAAGAGGCCAGTTGATCAGGCCATGCGTGAGACTGGGCCGGACCGAGTGTTCGACCAAGCACCGGCACTGCAGCGCCCTCGCTCCCTTGTCTTGATACGACCATAGCGAGGGAGGTTTACGCGCAAATACAGCGCAGCGCGTGCGCACCATAAACATAAAAATATCCAGGAGGAGGAGACGTTATGCGACGCAGAGCATTTCTTGGCACAAGCATGCTTGTGCTTGCCTTGTCGACGGTGTCGGCGTTTGCACAGCAAAAGGAAGTCACGGTATGGTCCTGGTTCATCCAGAGCACCATGCAAAAGTCCATAGATGCCTTCGAGAAGGCACATCCCGGTGTCAAGATAACCTATACCTACTATAATTACTCACCAGAATACATAACGGCGCTCAAGGCGGCTGCGGCCTCCAACAGCCTGCCTGACGTCATTGGCCTGCAGCCGGGCTCCCTGACCCAGCAATACCGCGACAATCTGGCCCCGGTCGACGAACTCGCAGCAAAGACATGGGGCAAGGACTGGAAGGACAAGGTGTTCTCTGTCAATCGCAAGCAGATGCAGATGGGAAATCCGGCGGGAGACAACAACACCTACATCGTACCCCAGGAATCACAGGTTCTTTGCATTTGGTACAACAGAAAACTCTTTGAAAAACTCAAGATCTCAGTTCCCAAGACATATGCCGATCTGAAGGCAGCTTCGAAGGCCCTCACCGATGGTGGCTACATCCCGATGTTCCAGGGAGCTGCCGACGGCTGGCAGAACGAGAACGTATTCCTGATGCTCGCCAATCAATTCTCACCGGGGATCGTCGACAAGGCCCAGGCTGGCCAGATGCCCTGGTCGGCACCTGAACTGGTCTCCGCGATGAAGGCCTGGAAGGGCCTGTTCGACGACGGCATCTTCCAGCAGGGTGCCCTGGGCGCGCATGCCTATCCCACCGGTGCCCAGTTGTTCGCACAGGGCCGCGTCGGGATGATGGCACTGGGTTCGTGGTGGATGCAGGAAAGCAAGTTTCCGCCGCCGCTTTCCGAATATGTCCAGAACATGGATGGCTTCGACTATTTCTATCTCCCGCCTGTCAAGGACGGCGGCTCCGCAAGCCCGCCGATCGGGGGCATCGACATCGGCTATGGCCTGACGAAGAACGGCGCGAAGAATCCCGAGGCCTGGACCTTCCTCTCCGAGCTGACCAATGGCGTCGGCCTGCAGCAGGCGTTGAACGATCTCAACGACCTGCCGGCTTTCGAGGGGCATGAACCCAAGGGCGACATCACCGATCACGTCAAGCAGATGTCGGCCCGGTTCATGGCCGATCTGCCAAAGGCCGAGAACCAGCGTTTTGCCTCGCCCGCCGTCGCCGAGGCTTTGGACAATGCGCTCGCCGGCGTTGCGGATGGCAGTGTGCAGCCGGAGGCGGCATTGGCCTCCGTGCAAGCCGCGACGGACAAGGCGCTCGGCAAGTAACCCGGCAAGTCAACAGCTGAGGGGGCCGGGTGCGGTGCACCCGGTCCTTCCCGGAGAAGAAGACATGGCAGTAGGAACCGGGATGGCTGGACATGCGATCGCGACGACGAAATATTCCTCCTCGAGGAGAGCTCTGGGTCGCTACGGCTTCGTGATCCCGGCAGTGGCGTTGTTCATCGTCTTCATCGCCTATCCGATCCTCTGGGTTCTCGGCCAGAGTTTCTATACCAAGGATGCGGCTGGCGCACCCTCGCTGAGCCTGTCGGCAAACTACATCGGCGTACTGCGCGACCCGACATTCTGGGTGGTGGTGCGCAACATGACGCTCTGGGCCGTGATCACCATCCCGGTGCAGATGGTGATTGGCGGCTTGCTCGCCTATTTCATCGAACGCCATACCCATCGTTTGCGCGGCTTTTTCCGCACGATGTTCTTCCTGCCCGTGGTGACATCGGTTTCCGTCGTCAGCCTCGTCTGGGTCCAGATCTACGCGCCTTACTACGGCATTGCCCAGGAATATCTGAAGCATGTCGGAATCGTGATGTCGACCTCGCCCATCGGCGATGCCAAGACGGCGATCTATGCCCTCATCATCGTGAATATCTGGCAATGGACCGGATTTTCGATGCTGATGTACATCGCCGGCATTGCGAACATGCCGAGCGAAATCCTCGATGCGGCCCGTATCGACGGCGCCACCGGCTGGCGTCTGGCCGTGAATGTCGTGATACCGATGCTCGCGCCGGCGACCAAGTCGCTGTTGTTGCTCGGCATCATCGGTACGCTACAGACCTTCCCGATCGTCCATCTGATGACCGGCGGCGGGCCCAACCACGCAAGCGAAGTCTTCGGCACCTATATTTTCAAGCAGAGCTTCATCCTCAACGACAGCGGAGGCGGAGCGGCGCTCTCGGTTGTCGTCCTGCTGCTCGCCCTGGCGCTTTCGCTGATCCAGATCGTTCTCCTCGGCACCCGCCTCACGCCAGCGTCGAAGGAAGGATCATGACCAGCCTCACGCGAAACCAGGTCCGCTCGTTCATCATCCACCTCGTGCTGTTCATCGTGCTGGCGCTCTGGATGGTTCCGCAGATCTACATGCTCTCGATCGGATTGCGGACCCCGGCCCAGGCCTTCGATGCGTCTCTCATCACCTGGCCCGTCACCTTCGACAATTTCGTGACGGTGATCCGGGACAATCCTCTCAGCAGGATCTTCCTGAACAGCCTTATCGTCACGGTCGCGACCGTGGCGATCGTCGTGGCGATCTCTTCGCTCTTTGCTTTCGCCTGTGCTGTGCTGCGCCTGAGGGGGACGCTTTTCATCTATACGGCTCTCTTGACCACGCTGATGGTACCCCTCGCCTCGCTGGTTCTGCCCCTCGCCATCCTTCTGAAGAATTTCGGCTGGATCAACACCTATATCGGCCTGATCATGCCCTATGCCGCGCTTGGCGTGCCTTTTGCGATGGTGATCCTCAAGGCCTTCATGGAGGATTCGCCGCAGGAGCTCTTCGAAGCGGCGCGCATTGACGGGTGCACTCCCTGGCAGACCTATTGGCACGTTGCCCTGCCGCTGGTGCGCCCGGCCCTGGTCTTCGTGACCATCTGGCAATTCATCGTGACCTGGAACGAATTCTTCCTGGCCCTGATCGTTCTGACCAAGGCCGAAATGAAAACGCTTACCATCGTTCCAATGCAGTATTCCGGCCTCTACATGGCCAATCCGGGCGCCTTGTTCGCGATCCTCACCTTGATCGCTCTTCCCCTGATCTTCCTCTACGTGCTGGTACAGAGAGCCTTTGTCCGAGGTCTGCTGGCCGGCGCGGTGAAAGGCTGAGGCATGGCCACGCTATCGATCGACAACATTACCAAGCGGTTCGGAAACTACTCGGTCATACCGGAGCTTTCGCTGACCATACCCGATGGGGAGTTCTGCGTGCTCGTCGGGCCCTCGGGCTGCGGGAAGTCAACCCTGTTGCGGATCATTGCCGGGCTCGAGCCGATCTCCTCGGGCCGGATCCTCATCGACGGTACCGATATGAGTGCGGCCGAGCCGACGGAGCGCGGCGTGGCGATGGTCTTCCAGTCCTACGCACTCTACCCGCACATGGATGTCAGCCGGAACATCGGCTTCGGGTTGGAAATCGCCCGCACGCCGCGCAGCGAGATCTCGGAACGGGTCGCGACGGTGGCCGACAAATTGCGCCTGTCCACCTATCTTCGCCGCCGGCCACGGGAGCTCTCAGGGGGCCAGCGCCAGCGCGTGGCGATAGGGCGGGCGATTACGCGCAAGCCCAAGCTCTTCCTCCTGGACGAGCCCCTGTCGAACCTCGATGCGGCGTTGCGTGTCGGCATGCGGCTCGAGATCGCCCGGCTCAAGGCCGAACTCGCATCCACCATGATCTACGTCACCCATGACCAGGTCGAGGCCATGACTTTGGCTGACCGCATCGTGGTGATGAATGCCGGCCGCATCGAACAGGTGGGCCCGCCGCTGGAGCTCTATGAGAAGCCAGCCAATCTCTTCGTCGCGGGTTTCATCGGCTCACCTGCCATGAACCTGCTGAAAGGCAGGGTCGAAACCGTCGACGGCGGACACCTATCCATTGGGTTGGAAATCGGGGCTCATATGCGCGTTCCCCTCGCCACGGGGCTGAAACCCGGAGATGCGGTTACCCTGGGCATCAGACCGGAGCATGTGACCTATTCCCTCGACGGGGGACCTGCCGATTACGTCGGCCAGGCCCACATGGTCGAGATGTTGGGCAGCGACACTTTCATTCATCTGCGTTGCAACGACGAAGCCCTGGTTATCCGCGACAGTGCCGGCCGGCGCGCCCGGGCGGGGGACCAGGTTGCTTTGTCCTTCCCCAGGCAGGCCTGCCATTTGTTCAACGCGGAAGGCCTGCGCGTTTCGCAGGCGAACTGACGAACCGGCTTCGGGCTGCCTATGACACCGCGCAGACACCTCGGACACCACAAAGACTTGCAAAGGAGACGACAAATGACCGACTTCAACGGGCGCACCATTCTGGTCACGGGCGGCAGCGGTGGCATCGGAGGCGCCACTGTACGCCATCTCGTCAAGGCCAATGCCAAGGTCATCGCGAGCGGACGTTCGCAAAGTGCGCTGGACGCCATCGCGGAGGAAACAGGCTGCCGCACCCTGGCGTTCGATCTTGCATCCGAAGAGGAGATCCGAAACGCGCTGGAAGGGCTCGACCTGTGGGGCGTCGTGAATTGCGGCGGCTTCGGCGGGGAGATCGCCACCCCGATGGACACCGATATCGCTATTTTCGACAAGGTGATCAGCATCAACGCCCGTGGGGCCCTGATCGTCACCAAATATGCCACGCAGTCGATGGTTCGGCTCGGCAAAGGCGGCGCGATCGTCAACGTTTCCAGCCAGGCGGCCCTGGTGGCTCTCGACGGTCACATCTCCTATGGCTCATCCAAAGCAGCGCTCGACAACATCACGCGTGTCTCGGCGCTCGAGCTCGGCAAATACAATATTCGCGTCAACAGCGTGAACCCAACCGTGGTCATGACGCCGATATCTTCAGGACATTGGAGCCAGCCCCACGTCGCCGAACCCTTCCTGAAGAACATGCCACTGGGCCGCTGGGCAACGGAGGACGAGATTGCTGCCCCCATCGTATTCCTGCTGAGCGATGCGGCATCGATGATCACCGGCGTCTCGCTACCCATCGATGGCGGCTATACCTGCAGATAGGGTGAAAGAGACCGTACAAATGAGCGCGAGGGCCAGCCACGCCACGGCCACGTCGAAATCTTGCCAACGTGACACTGTTCCCCGCACTCATCTTAATTCCATCGCCAGCCTTGCCTGAATTCCGTCAGCAGGTCCGGGCCACCGCAATCTGCACGGAGCCGGAATAGGTCTGGCCCATGGACCCCTCGTAGCAAACCGGCGCGGTCAGGGTGTAGTTGCCGGCCTGATTCAGGCCATCGGCCCAGACATCGCCGACGACGATGCCGCCGGGATGCTGGTGCGTCGAAAACTGGGCGACGAAATCGCCCGCAGTCGGGCCGGCGGACGGATCATAAAGCGTGAAGGTGATTGCCTGCCCCTTGAGATTGCTGAGGCACTGTCCCAGCAGCAACACGGTACTGTATGGCGCCAGTACGGTGTTGGCCGGGGAGAGCAGAGAACCTTCCGTGCAGTCGGCCGTGATCGTCAGCATGTTGGGCGTGAGGTTGGTGATCGCCACCGCCAGGATGTCGAAGGGCGGGGCGCCGGCCGGTTCGTAGACGGCCTTAGGCAGCCCCCAGCCATTATTGCCGGCGAAGAAGTCGTTTTGCGGCACGCCTGCGCCCCAGATGACATCCATGGCCTGGCTGGACGGATAAGTGCCATAGTCGTTCGCGTCGGCGATCCAATAGCAAACGCTGCTTCCATCGGGCTGGGACGATGCGTATTTGCCGTAGCTCGGAGCATCATCATACTGGCTGGCAAAGCCCGATCCGCTCGCATTGCTCGTCGAGTATTGATAGATGCGGAATTTGGCCTGCAACAGCATCTGCATCACCGAGGCGACGTAGCTCGGCTTGGCCTGCTTGACGAGTTCCGCAGTCGTGAGGGGCGGCCACGCCAGCCCATTTGGGGCAAACGATATGCCCAATTTGGCCGTCGCCTGGAGCTTGGTCCAATCGGTGAGGATCGTGGTTGCCATATCCCCGACCGTCGTCAGCAGGGTTTCGAGGGAATCGCTGAGCTGGCCCGCAAGTTGGGCGGCGGTGACCTGGAACGGGCTTGCGGTAATGCTTTGCGTACCGACATCGCTCGCTGCCAGGGCAACATTCACCGCGCTTTGGATGATATTGGCCGCCACCGCGGTTGCCGGGTCCGCCGAGAGCACGGTGTACACGATCGAGGAGAGGATATTGATGATGACGCCCCAGACCCCCGTGGTCTGATCGTCCCCGGTCTCGAAACCGGCCAGGGCCGTGAGTTCGGACAGCAGGTCGCTCTGATCCGCAAAGAGAGCGTTGTGGAAGGTGCTATAATTGTTGAACAGGTTGTGCACGACGATGACAGCCGTCATCTCACGATTGAGCTGCTCGACAACCGGCTTCCAGACGTCAGGGTCGAAGGAGTCGAATCTCATCCCGAGTACGCTGGTTTGATAGCTGCCGATGGCAGCATTCAAATTGGTGTACTGCTCCCGCAAGGTCGAAGGCGCAAGGTTCAGCCGCTGGTTGATCACGGCATAGACTTGTTGCTGCTCCGTCGTGAAAGCCGGAAAGGACGGGTTTGCCGGGGGCAGCGCGATGACCGCCTGCAGCGGATTGGCCGGCATCAGGAACCATTGCCGCGCATCCGCACCAGTAAGCGATTGCAGTTGCACTGATGTGCAGTCGCTGCCGACGCCGAGGACCAGGCCTGAATCCAGGGCCGTGATGGAAGCAGCCTCCAGCGCGCTGCTGAAGACCCAGATCTGCGCGCCCGCAGGGGGCATGGTCTGGGTGGCGAGGACCAGGCTGGCCGAGCCGTCGCTGGCGGTCTGCTGGGTCAGCACCTCGCCTCCCAGCAAGCCGCTGAGCAAGCGCCCGTCAGGGGTGAACTGCCACATCTGCGAAGGCGCCGCCGTCTGCGCCGGGGTAAGCGTCAGGCCGCCGCTGCCTGCGGTAAGGACCAGGGGCGCCTGCCCTTGCTCGGACAGACTATACTGGATGTAGCTCCAATTCGACTTGGGCCAGACCTGGCTGTCATTCGTATACGTTGCCCATAGCGCCGTGAGCTGCGCGGAGTAGAGCACCAGGTTGCCGTCGTTCTGCACAGTCAGATTTGCCGCTGGGAGACCGACCGTGCCGGACGACCAGACCGGGGAACCGTCACCGTCATAGACAACCAGGTTACCGTCCATCTGGACGGAGAAGGTCTTGCCGCCATTGGCGTCGGTGCCGGTCCACCACAGCGCGAAGCCGGTAAAGCTCCCCCCGCTCTCCGGAGGTGTGCCGATTACCTGGTACAGCACGAGATTGCCATCCGTCTGCATGGTCAGCAGGTAGGTATTGGCCGTGCTGATGACCCATTGACCTTCGGTCAGGGTGGTCCCGACCGGAATATTGCCGCCGGAGACCTCGACCTGGTCGCCGACTATCACAGGAACGTAGCCCATTTCTTGCTCCTCATGGCCGGGAGGGAGGTTGAGTGGGCGAGAGTTTGCCGCACCGCACCGTCCAACGGAGTCACCTCAATGCCCCCGGCGGCTGTCGACAGATTATTGGAGATCAGGACCGGTCATGGCTGTGCCGGCCGCTGACAAAATCCACGCGCTGCATCGCGGTGGATGAGCAGCAACATTCCCAATAAATCTTCAGCTGACTATTACCCAAAGGGGTATGATTGCATCGGCATTCAGATTTATCACTACGAACTACTGCAGATAATAAGTTCTTCAATTGGTGAAGCGACACGAAAACTGAGATCGTGCCCTAAATTTTCCCGCAAGATCCCACGGGCCTGGACAGGGGCAGCGAGTTCGATACTGAAATCATGCATCTCCAAAATCATGCATCTCCAAGAAGCGGAGCCGAATCTGCAGACGCGTCCCACTTCATTGCCCCATGCTTTTCTGATCGTCCTGGACCGACATGCGGCCGCATACCAGCCGAACTTGGCATCGTCGTTCAGGCAAGACGGCCAAGCACAAAAATGGCTTCGTTGTCGTTTCGACTTCTCGACATGCGGCGCTGCGGCGTTCGCCAGGTCGGCGCGCCCTTCACAGCCTCTCAATCTGCCAGCATGTAATCCGCCACGCTGTAGCAATGGCTCGCCTGGTAGGCGTTCCGACCCCGGTTCATGTGCGTCAGGTTGAACGCCCGAATGGCGCGCAAGACGCGGCTGTTCGCGAGAAACTGGCGTATCGAGGCGGAGCTGCGCACATTGATGCCGAACATGTCCGCGCCACGCGGGAAGAAATAACTGACGTCCTCCGGCGCCGCGACGCTTTGCTCGAGCAAGGGTTCGTCCACCTGGCTCGGCGTGGCGGAACGATCTTTGGTGAAATCCGAAAGATGCACGATGAATCTGGCGCGGACGTCCTCGCCCTGGGCATAGAGCGTAAAAAGCTCCATCCAGCTCGCATTGACGCGTATCAGCGGTTTGTCAGAGGTCGACGGCAGACAGGAAACCGACCAGTAGTAACGCTCGGTCTTGCGCAGGATCGGAATACAGTTTGGACCGTATAGCCTGAGAATCTCCAGCACTTCCTTTGCCTGGGGACGGCAAAGCAGCTTTGCAAAGCGCGCAGCATATTTGAATCGATGCTCCAGGGACTCCGAGCGATCGGCTGTGTCCGGCAAGTCGATTCTGCCCTCTATCCATTCGCGCTGCTGCTCAAGCTCAAGGAATTGCCGCAAGCCAGTGGTTCGCAGGCGAGGCATAGGGCCCATGTCAAGCATCCTGTAAAATTCGCATGCTCGGCATCGGCCGGCTCCTATGGTCTTGCTCGAGCGGTCCCGAGTGCTGGCACCGCCCGATGCACCTGCGAATGATATGTCGCAGACGAACAATTGAGAACATCTCGGCTGTCGCGAGGAGAAACAGCTTCACCATGCGCCGTCGGAGGCACTGAAAATACCATGGGAGCCTCTCGCGACCTCCCGTCGCTCGCGGAAAGCAAAGGGCTTCACTTGACGCCTCGCCCCTTTGAGCATCTATCCCTCGGAAGACAGGAAAGCTCGCGTCGAAACAGCCGACACCTTCTGCCGCAACTTCACCTTGTTGCCATCGACGGCGGAAACTTGAGACATGTCGAGAAAGGGCTTCCGGGGATCCAGCATTTCATGGCTGCTCAACTTGATCGAGGTGCCTTCCACCTTTTCGACGATACCGACATGTTGGTCATTGGCATCGACGACTTCCATATTCTCTCGGATATCCATCATTGGGTGCGCTCGCGTTAAAAACGAGCCCCTAACCACCGGGCAGATGCGAAGTTCCTTCAGTATCGCGGACCGAAGACATTGGCTGGCCCGTCGATGCCCGCCCGGAGGCAGCATGAAACAATCCTTGTCCAGTCTGGTTCTCCTTCAGGAGAGATTTTTCGCAGGCGTGCCGAACGCACGCCATCCCGCCGGCATGGCGCTCTGCTCTCAGCGGGACTGCGCCGGCGGCAGCGGAAGGGCCAATATGGAGGATGGCATGAGCTGGGTAGGAAAATGGAAAAACCAGTATGGCTCGATCCTCACCATTACCGAGGACGGGGATGGCCAGGTCACCGGCACTTTCAAGACGGCACTGCTCGATAGCGGTTTCTACGGTACCGAAATCGCGGTCTGCGGCATTCATCTGGGACATTGCATCAGCTTTGCCTTTACGTCTTCAACCGCGGGCGGGGACCTGTTGTGTTCCTATAGCGGATTGTTGCGCGACGACCGCCTCCACACGGTCTGGCACGTCATCTCCGACGGCCGGCTCGATCCGGACGCCCGCATCGCCGAGCGCCCCTGGCCGCATGCCGTGACGACGAACGCCGATACCTTCCTTCGGGAGGCCCAGGATGAGCCCGACGTGAAGATCGGTCGGGACAGAATGTAGGAAAAAACAGGCGTCCTGGCATGAATGTGCCCGCCTTCAGGAGAAAGCCCCATGGTTTCTCGTCCGTTCTGGAAAGGTTACCTCAAGCTCTCGCTGGTCACCTGCCCTGTGGCGTTGACGCCGGCGACCTCGGAAAGCGAGAAGGTCCGTTTCCACACGCTCAACCGGGCAACCGGCAATCGCATCGTCAGCCAATATGTCGATGCGGTCACCGGCAAGCGCGTCGACGAGGAGGACGAGATCAAGGGCTATCAGCGCGGCGAGGACGATTATGTCATGCTCGATGACGAGGAGATCGAAGCAGTCGCCCTGGAGAGCACCCGCACCATCGACATCGACCTCTTCACCCCGCATGACGACATCGAATGGATCTGGCTGGACAAGCCGCATTATCTGACGCCGGACGATCCCGTCGGCGAAGAGGCTTTCGCGGTCATTCGCGACGCCATGGTCACCACGAAGATGGTCGGGATCGCCCGCCTGGTGATGTATCGGCGCGAACGCGCGGTGATGCTGGAGCCACGTGGCAAGGGCATCGTCGTATGGACACTGCGTTTCGGTGACGAGGTCCGTGACCCCCACGCCTATTTCGGCGAGTTCGGCGATATCAGCCCTGATCGCCCCACGATGCAACTCATGCAAAAACTGATCGACGGGCGCACCAGACCCTGGAACCGGAACATGGTCCGCGACCCCGTGCAGGAGCGCCTTCTCGAGATTATCGCCGCCAAGAAGAAAGGACGGCGTCGGCCCGCGGCCCGGCGCAAGAGCGAGGAGCCCGGCAAAGTCGTCAGTATCATGGATGCCCTGCGCAAGAGCCTGGCGCGCGAGGCACGGCACTGATTCCAGCAGGTATGGCGCTCGCCTGGTCAGGCTGCCTTGCGCGCCGCGCGGGCCTCGAATGGCACGGCCGCCTCGCGGAAATGCGCCCAGGGATCAGCGGCAAGCGCCGATAGGCGCGTCGGCGTGTTCGTCACCGTGAAATAGGCAGGGCCTATCGCCGGCGCCAGTTCCTCCCAGGCAATCGGCATGGAGACGGCGGCACCGGGCCGCGCCCGCGTCGAATAGGGCGCAACCGCCGTGGCGCCGCGCTGGTTGCGCAGATAATCGATCAGGATCTTGCCATGGCGCTTGGCCTTGGTGATGGTCGAGACGAAACGATCCGGACTGTCGGCGGCCATGGCGTCGGCAAGGGCCTTGGCGAAGGCCTTGATCTTCGGCCAACTGGCTTTCGGCTTGAGGGGAGCGACCACATGCAGCCCCTTGCCGCCCGATGTCTTCACGAAGGCGGCAAGCCCGGCTTGTTCGAGGCGCTCCTTCACCTGTTCAGCCGCTGCGATCACCTCGCTCCAGGCGACATCATCGCCCGGATCGAGATCCATGGTGATCATGTCCGGCCGCTCCCAGTCGGCGAGCGTCGATCCCCAGGGGTGGATCTCCAGGACGGCCGCCTGGACCAAGCCGATCAGGCCGTCGAGATCCTCGATCGCGATCAGGGGCTCGCCATCCCGGTCCTTGGGATCGCTCACCTGAAGGATGTGTTCGTTCACACCCTTCCAGGCATGCTTCTGGAAGAAGCGCGGCCCGTCGATGCCATCAGGGCAGCGCAACAGGGCGAGCGGCCGGCCGACGACGAAGGGCGCCATGACGCGCCACACCTCGGCGTAATAATCGGCGAGTCCTTCCTTCGTCACGCCTTGCTGGGGCCAATAGAGCCGGTCCGGATGGGTGAGCTTCACGGTACGGCGCGGTGCTGCAGCCATGGTTCCTGCCTTTTTCCTGGTCTCCCTGACGACCTCTCTCGCCGGCTTGTCCTCACGAAGACCGCGAAAGGCAGCATGGCGCAGATGACGATCGGCCGTCCAGGCCCGGAACTCCACCTCGGCCACCAATTCCGGACGCGTGAAGCGCACCTGCCGGCCTTCCTCGGCCGTGAGCGGCCGGCCGAACGGGCTTTGCTTGATACGCATGCCCTCCAGCCGCCGGAACAGGTCTTCGGCGACCGAACGGGTGAAACCGGTGCCGACACGGCCGACCGGCTCCAGCTCGTCGCCCTGATAGACGCCGAGGACGAGCGATCCGATCGCCATTCGGGACGTAGTGGACGGGACATAGCCGCCGACCACGAACTCCTGCCGCGCCGAGCATTTGGACTTCACCCAACTCCGGCCGCGCCCCGACTGGTAGGGGGCGGAGCGAAGCTTGGAGACGACGCCTTCGAGGCTCAACCGGCAGGCATGACGCAGGACCATGGCACCGCTTTCCTCGAAATGATCGGAAAAGCGAATTTCCTTTGCGGCCTGAGCCAGCAATTGCTGCAGGAGCGCCTTGCGCCGAATGAGCGGCAGGGTCCTGAGATCATAGCCGTCGAGATAGAGGAGATCGAAGCCGTAATAGACAAAGCGGTCAGAGCGGCCTTCGCTCAGATCCGCCTGAAGGGTGGAAAAATCCGAAGCGCCCGTGCCTGTCTCGACCACCAGTTCGCCGTCGAGGAGTGCCGAACCTGCCGGCAAGGCCTGCAACGCCGCGCCCACCGGTTCGCCGAACTTTTCGGTCCAATCGAGCCCGCTGCGGGTCAGAAGCTTCACTCGCTTTGCCTCGATGCGCGCCTGGAGGCGGTAGCCATCGAATTTGATCTCGTGGATCCAATCGGAACCTGCCGGCGCCTTGGCGACCAGCGTCGCGAGTGTCGGCTCGACGAAATCCGGCATCGGCGCCTTCCTGGCGCCCTTGATCGAGGCCGGATCGGAGATCGCGCCAGGCTCCTGTCGCCCCTCCGATGGCTGAGCTCGCCTGCGTTTGGGCGCGATCCTGCCGGTCCTCGACGACCAGCCCGGCTCTTCGCCAGCGACCTCTGCAACCTGGCGGCCCGTCTTTACCGATTCCGGCCGTTCCTCGAGGATGTCGGGAGCGTCCGGCGGGCGAGCGGCCTCGTCATCACCCTTGATCAGTAGCCAGTTCTCGCGCTTTTCACGCGGCTTGCCGCGCATGCGGATCAGATGCCAGTGGCCAGTGAGTTTCTCGCCCTTCAGCTCGAATTCGAGATGCCCCTTGTCATAGCCCCGATGCGGATCCCCGATAGGCTGCCAGGTCCCGCGATCCCAGACGATCACCGTGCCGCCGCCATATTCCCCCTTGGGGATGGTTCCCTCGAAATCTCCATAGTCGAGCGGATGGTCCTCGACATGCACGGCAAGGCGCTTTTCGCCGGGAACCAGGCTGGGACCCCGGGTTACCGCCCAGCTCTTGAGCACGCCGTCCATTTCGAGCCGAAAATCATAATGCAGCCGCCTGGCGTCGTGCTTCTGGATCACGAAGCTGTTGCCGCGCCTGCGCCCGGCGCGTCCCTTCGGTTCGGGCGTCACCTTGAAATCGCGTTTGTGGTGATAGGGCTCGAGCGCGCCCATGTCAGCTCGCCTTGCGCCGAGCGGTGCGGGTCCTGCTCGCACGCGTCTTGCGCGCTGCGGTCTTGCGGGCGACCTTGGCCGGCGCCGAGGACCGCTGCTCCGTTTTGCCCCCTACCAGCCCGGCGCTCTCCCGCAACACGGCCATCAGATCGACCACCTTCTCGCGCACGGGCTCCCTGCGGATAGGAACCGGTTTTCCCTCGATCTTGGCCTTGACCAGGTCGGCGAGAGCCTCTTCATAGCGATCCTCGAATTTCGATGGATCGAACCGGCCCGACTTGGTTCGAATGATATGCTCGGCCAGATCCAGCATCTCGCCTTTGATGGTGAGGTCCGGAACCTCGTCGAAGACCTCTTCGGCCGCACGCACCTCATAATCGAAATTGAGCGTGGTCGCGGTCAGGCCTGGTCCCTGCGCCCGGATCAACACCGTCCGAACCCGCCGAAACAACACGGTTCTGGCCAGCGCCGCGACCTGGCTGTCCCTCATGCCGTCGCGGATCACGGCATAGACTTCCGCAGCCTCGCTATTGGCAGGGGCGAGATAATAGGGATTGTCGAAATAGATATCATCGATCTCCCGGCATCGGATGAACGCGTCGACCGCGAGCGTCTTGTCGCTTTCCGGTACGGCCGAGGCGACTTCCTCGGGCTCCAGCACGACATAGTCCCCAGGCGCGGTCTCATAGCCCTTGACCTGTTCCTCCCGGGGCACGGTCTTGCCGGTCTCGCCATCGATGAAGATGCGATGGACGCGATGGCCGGTTGCACGGTTGAGCATGTGGAACACGATGCGATCGGAGGCCGATGCGGCCGTATGGAGCGCAACCGGACACGTGACCTCGGCGATTTTCAAGAACCCCTTCCAGTTCGCTCGTGGTGCCATGGATCCGCCTCCGGTCTCGACGATGAACGTCGCGAGAAGCCTTGAGCCGGTGCCCGCGACCGTTTCTCAAACCGGGCGTCGGCGCTATTGTTCCGGCAGGCCATCGATGTCGGCATCAACGCCAAAGGCAGCCCCCTGCGACGAAGCCAAGGGGCCTGCCTATCGGACATATGTCCAGATCATGTAGGCAACGAAACAGGCCAGGGCCGCACCTGCCATTCCCAGGATCAGGACGTAGAGAACCCGCCATCCCGCCGGCCCCTGCCGAACGGTATCGGTCGTGATGTTCTGCGTCTCTCGCCCATCGGGCGGTGCCGGCTGGACATTGTCCTTTTCGACCGTGGGGGTCATGTCAGCCTCCTTCTCTCGATCTGCCTGCGCCCCCAACTTCTTTCCGGACGATACGTTCCTGTTCCGGCCGTGCAGGAACCATCCGATCCCGCTCGGGTTGTTGAGCAGGAGATATGATATGGACACCCAGCCCTGGAGCCGCCCGGTCCAGTTTGGAACCGAGGGCGGAGACATCAGGATCCTGACTTCGACGGAAGAGGCATCCTACTATCTGCAGAACGACTGGCCTGCCGACATCGGACCGAAGTTCATCGAAGCCCAGCGTACCTGCCTGGATGTTCTGGCAGGTATCGGAGGCCCCGACGATGCCCGGGCCGCCTTCCTCGAGGCTTGCAAGGAAGCCGAAATCGACGTCGTGCCTTGAGGGGAGGACTCATTTCTTCGCCCGCAGCAGGCGGAGCGGTCCTGCTGCGGCAAGCAAAACGCATGGCGGCCGCAGTTAGCTCGCCTGTCTGTAGTCATCCTCGCCCATTTCACAGCTCAGGCGGGCCCTCGCCCGGTTGAGCCTGCTCTTGACCGTGCCTACGGCACAGCCACAAATCCCCGCCGCGCTTTCGTAGGATTCTCCCAGAACCACGATCAGGGCGATGATCTCCTTATATTTGTCGGGCAGGCTCTGGAACGCCCGGCCGACCTCGCCGATCCTGACATTCCATTCCTGTTCGCCCGGCATCGCAGCACTGTCGAACAGCGTGTCGTCACCACGCAGCACTTCGCGGCTCCGCTTCTTGGCCTTCGTGCAATAGCTGTTGCGCATGATCGTGAAGAGCCAGGACTTCAAACGGGTTCCCGGTTCGAACTGATCGATATTGGCGAGAGCCTTGAGAAGCGTTTCCTGAACCAGGTCGTCGGCATCGGCGGGTTCCTGACAGAAGGTGCGCGCAAAGGCCCGCAAGGCTGGGATCAGCTTTACGATGTCGGCCCGCTCAGCATTCTCGGTCACGTGATTATCCTGCAAAGGAAATCCCCTTCGTTTGACGGCTGAAATGATGGGATGTCCTGGGTCAACGCGAAGATAACGGTGGTTGTTCCGTCGCCGGGTCGAACTTCGTGATGAATCTCCCCTCTTCATCGGCAGTCTGGAACAGCATGGGCCGATGCAGGTTTGGTCGACACCAGCTGTGTCCGTCAACGGAGGCTGCATGCGCCACGCAGATATTCGCATCGGCATATCGGGCTGGGCCTATCCGCCCTGGCGCGGCGACTTCTATCCACAAGGACTGCCGCACAAGGACGAACTTGCCTACGCCAGCACCATGTTCCGGACGATCGAGGTCAACAGCACTTTCTATCGTCTGCAGAGCCCGGCGACCTTCGGGCGATGGTTCGACCAGACCCCGGTGGATTTCACCTTCGCCGTCAAGGCCCCCCGCTTCATCACCCATGTCAAGCGGCTGCGCGATATTTCGGCGCCGCTCGCCAACTTCTTCGCGTCCGGTGTCTTGCGGCTAGGACACAAGCTGGGCCCGATCCTCTGGCAATTGCCGCCCAATTTCCGGTTCGATGCGGATCTGCTCGCTGACTTCCTGAGACGACTACCTCGGAACACCACCGCTGCCCTGCATATCGCCAGGCAGCATGACGACAAACTTCGCACCGAACCCTGGCTGAAAACCGCCGGCGAGCAGCCGATACGGCATGCTCTCGAAATCAGGCATGAAAGCTTCCTCGTCGGCGATTTCATCACCCTGCTGCGCGAGGCCGATGTGGCGCTGGTCTGCGCTGACAGTGTCGATTGGCCGCTCGTCATGGACGCTACCTCGGACCTCACCTATTGCCGGCTGCACGGATCGAAGGAACTCTATCGCAGTGCCTACGGCGCCAAGGCGATCGATCTCTGGGCAAAGCGGGCCAAGGCATGGACCCAGGGCAGGAAGCCAGTCGAAAGCCGGTTCATCGGGCCGGCCAGGGACATATCAGGACGGCGCGATGTCTTCGTCTTCTTCGACAATACCGACAAGTTGCAGGCGCCCCATGACGCCCGGGCCTTGATGGAGCGGCTGGGGCAGCCGGTCAGGCGCCTCACTTCCGCGGCTTGAGGCCTCCAGCCGGGCCGCGTCTACCCGAAAGGAACAGGCCATGACATTTCATATCGTACAATTGGGCCCCGGCTCGAACGAGCGGATCGTGCGTGAAAAAAGCTATGCAACGCTTCAGGAAGCTCACGGCCGGGCCAGCAAGGAAATCGAGGCCTTCGAAGGCGAGCATGGCTACGATGCGCTGCGTGGCTATTGATGGTGCCGGGATAGACGGGGACGGACGCGCTTCGTCTATGTCGTGGATTGACGCGTTCACTACCCATGGCACCACCCCAGGACATGGAACGCCCCGGCTCACACGAAGGGCGAGCCGGGGCGGTGGTTTTACTGCCACTTCTGGCTGGCGTACCAGGAGTCGATCTCTGAGCGAACCCTGTCCTTGGTGAGCCCATAGCGCTCTTGGAGCTTGCCTTCGAGCTGGTCGCGCCGACCCGCGATGACATCCAGGTCATCGTCGGTAAGCTTGCCCCACTGCTCCTTCACCTGTCCCTTGAGCTGCTTCCAGTTTCCTTCCACGCGGTTCCAGTCCATGTCGTCCTCCTGTTTGAGACCGCTACCGAACTCTCCAGGAGCCGAAATGTTCTGTCGCCCGGCTATGTCGTGCTGCGGGTATTGAAGGCTGGAGGATCGCTGGCGGGAAAGGATTCATCCGCCGCCTCATCAACCTCATCCCAATGCCGGGGAGGATAGCGCATCGCCTCGGTTCCGGCGTGGCGCTCCCCACCCAATCCGCGCCTGGCCTTCCCATCCAGGGCCAGTTCCCGAGCAATGCGAGCCTCCAGTTCCGCCCGCAAACGGCGATTTTCGTCCAGCAGCTTGGCGATGGTGAACGCAGCTGCAAGCGACGCCAGAAGACGAAGACCGGACATGACATCCTCCTCAAACGGGAAAGTCGCTGGCTGAGCTGAGCCGGTATCGACCTATGGCAAGCCTTGCCCACCGTCGGTTGTCGGCATTCGCCAACCCTCACCAGGGACGATCGAGACACCTCAATATTTTTGATTCATAAATCAGAAATATATCAGTAACCAATAAATTCATGGAACCGATATCGGCACATACGAGTTATATGACGCCAATATAAAGGAGATTTCCATGCTATACACAATTCTCCTCATCATACTTATACTTGTGCTTGTTGGCGCCTTGCCAACATGGCCTTATTCCGCCGGTTGGGGGTATTGGCCCAGCGGCGGCCTTGGCCTTGTCGTCGTCATTGTGCTTCTACTCGTCCTACTCGGTCGAATATGAAGCTATCGAGGCTGGGAAGATGGCGGCGCCCGCTTGCGTCTCGTGCCGCCTTCTTCTGCATTGCCTTGCCCGGAAGCCGATCTGTCGACCGCCTCGGCCGCGCGTGCCGGCGTGACGCCACGCCGGATGGAATCTGCCAAACTCTCGGCATTTCCCCGGCCACCGGGGCCTAGCGTGCGGATTTCACGCCGGGATTCGGCCGCATAGGGAGCCATGCCGGTTCCGTCTTGCCTGGATCTCATGGGATCGCTCCTCCGAGCATTACGACCTGAACCGCGCTACGGCGCGGCGTTCCTCTCCGAACCTTCGATGCCCGCAAGGGTTCCGGGCGCGGCAAATGGATTGATCCGTTCCCAACCTTCGGAACCCGTTCGTTTTTCTGCCGTTGCCCTGCCGCAGGGAGGAACCCGTGCCAAGATTGAAGATCGTCTCGCCCGATCAACTCGAGCTGCGCCGGCGTCGTTGCGGGCGCGGATTTTCCTATGTCGACGCGGCGGGGGAACGCATCACCGATAAGACAGCCCTGGCCCGATTTCGCGCTCTTGCCATTCCGCCGGCCTATGCGCAGGTGCGCATTGCATCGGACGAGCGGGCTCATATCCAGGCGATCGGCCGGGACGAAGCCGGCCGGCTGCAATATCGCTATCATCCCGAATGGGAACGTCGGCGAGAAAACCGCAAGGCCCTGAACATGATGAAGCTCGTGCGGACGCTTCCCAGGATCCGGGCGGCCATCCGCCGCGACCTCGCCTCCCCGAAGCTGGATCGGAACAAGGCGGTCGCCTGTGCCGTCGCCTTGATCGACAGCACGCATATCCGGGTCGGCGGCGAAGCCTATGCGCGGGACAATGGCAGCCATGGTGCGGCCACCCTGCTCAAACGGCACGTCACCATCACGGCAAGCCGGGTGGAACTGCGTTTCCGCGGCAAGGGCGGCAAACCCATCCGTCGCAGGGCGGAGGATGCCGCCCTCGCCCGTGCTCTCGCCCGCTTGCGCACCCTGTCCGGTCCCAGGCTGTTTCAATTCGTGGATGCGGAAGGGGCACGCCACACGATCGAAGCCGACGACATCAATGCCTATCTACGCAGCATCTCCGGCATTGACGTCACGGCCAAGGATCTGCGCCTGCTGGGCGCCAGCAAATGGGCCGTCCAGGAACTGGCCGCCCTAACCCCGGCCCGCAGCATGGCCGGCCGGAAACGCCAGATTGCCGCCGTCATGCGGCAGGTTTCGTATCACCTCGTCAACACGCCGGCCGTCGTCCGCAAGAGTTATGTGCCGGCGCTGATCATCGATTCCTTCAAGACGGGCCGGCTGCACGCAGCCTTCATGAAGGCC
This sequence comes from Labrys sp. WJW, assembly GCF_001676615.1. Classification (GTDB taxonomy): domain Bacteria; phylum Pseudomonadota; class Alphaproteobacteria; order Rhizobiales; family Labraceae; genus Labrys; species Labrys sedimenti. The sequence continues at coordinate 36,309 of NZ_LYXZ01000027.1, forward strand.
CGCTCGAGCGGCTATCGGCGCCGCGCCGAGGCGGCGCTGGGTCTTCTGGCACCGAAGGAACCGACGGTCTGATCAGATCCCTCGCGCGCGCTTGTGCCGGCCTTCCTGGATTTCCTCGACGATCTTCGCCACGAAGGCTGGAATGTCCTGCGGTCCGCGACTTGTCACGATGCCGTTGTCGGCGACGACGTCCCGATCGATCCATTGGCCGCCGGCATTTTCGACATCCCTTCGGATGGATTGGTAGGACGTCACGTCGCGCCCTCGAATGGCATCGGCCTGGACCAGAAGCCAAGGGGCATGGCAGATTGCGCCGACAACCTTGCCGGTGTCGATAAAATTGCGGACGGTCTCGATGGTCGCATCATCCGTCCTGAGCTTGTCGGGGTTCATCACGCCGCCGGGCAGGACGAGAGCATCATAATCATCCGGCCGGGCCTCTCCTATCTTGAGATCCGCTTCGACTGTTTCTCCCCAATCGGTTCTGTTCCACCCACGGATGGGCAGGCCGTCGGGCGTTGCAAGGTCGACCTCGGCCCCGTTGCTGCGTAGCTGACTGCGCGGCTCGACCAGTTCCGATTGTTCGAAGCCATGCGTGGCGATCATGAGTATCCTGGCGTGCCTGATATCGGGCATGGAAACCTCCTGTCGGCGGGCTTGTCCATGCTCATCGAACCCCCGATGCCGGCACCGGTTCCTCCCTCCCTGACATCGACGGCAAGCCATGGCGGCCGTCACGCCGAGGAGGCTCGGGAACCCAGTGCGACCGTGCCGGTTAGGAAGGCCAGCACAAAGGAGGCTCATGATGCCCCGTGGAGACAAGTCGAAATATACCGACAAGCAGGAACGCAAGGCCGATCACATCGCCGAGGGCTATGAGGCGCGCGGCGTATCCGAAAAGGAGGCCGAAAGGCGCGCCTGGGCCACCGTCAACAAGGATGATGGCGGCGGCAAGAAACCAGGCGGTTCGGGACGCGGAAAATCCACCACCCATCCGGCATCCCACAAGGGCGGCAAACTCGGCGGTGAGGCTTCCGCCTCGCGCTCGGCAGCCGCGCGCTCCGCTTCAGCCAAGAAGGCAGCCGCCACGCGCAAACGCCACGAAGCCCACAATGCCTGAGGCGATGTCTGCAGCATGAGGGAGGAAACCATGGCCCGAAAGCCGAAGCGGACGGAGAGGGAGCACGACCAGCCCTACGCCACCGAGCGAGAGGAATATCGGTTCGACAAGGTGAAACCGCCGACCGATCCGGAGGAACGGCAAGCCCACAGCAAGCCCGGCGGAGGCGTCAAGCGCCCGCCGGACAAAGGGCCTCCTCCGCGCCGATCGGACGGTCCGGACCGATGACGGCGCGGCAAGCTCGAACGGGTGCCGACACCCACTCTCCAACTGAGGCGGAAACCTCAGCTTCGGATCGCGAGGAGATCGCCACGCTCGCTGATATCCGGCGACTCGCCGGCGGCTGCCGGCGCTGTGATCTCTACGAGCACGCCACCCAGGTCGTAACGGGAGAAGGCAGCGAGCACGCCCGCCTGGTTCTGGTCGGTGAGCAGCCGGGCGATCAGGAGGACCTGCAGGGACGCCCCTTTGTCGGGCCGGCCGGCCGATTGCTGGATCGATGCCTCCAGGAAGCAGAATTGGACCGCGACGAGTGCTACGTCACCAACGCCGTCAAGCATTTCAAATTCGAACGCCGCGGCAAGCGCCGGATCCACGAAAGGCCCAATGCCGGCGAAGTGCAGGCCTGCAAATGGTGGCTCGACAGGGAATTGAAAATCCTCAAGCCCCGATTGGTGGTGGCCCTGGGAGCAACGGCCGTCCAGGCCCTGCTCGGGCGCGCCGTCGGCGTGATGAAGCAGCGCGGCCAGGTTCTGCCCGGCCCGGACGGACTGCAGGTTCTCGTAACCGTCCATCCCAGCTATCTGCTACGCATCCCGGACTCGGATGCCGCCGAACGCGCGCGCTCCGCCTTCATCGAGGATCTGCGCAAGATCCACACCGTCCTCGGGAAACAGTTGTCGACGCGAAGTTGAACCAGCCAGATCTGCTTTGCCTCGAGACAATCTCGCATTGTGGAGGAACAAGCTTGCCGTAGCCGGCTTAGGAATACGACCGGCGACGCGATACCGGCCGCGGCCTGTGTGGCTAGCCCGTCAAGCTGGAAGAAGCCTCGCGGCCAACCATGCCTCGCCCCCCGGATCGCAATCTCGCAGGTGAAGACCAGGCACAGGGTTCCAGTCGTCGATAACGGAGGTAACAATGATGCAACCGGAGAGAAAATCCCTCGATTTCGCCGAGCATCGTCAGGCTTATGATGGCTTCATACGCCTGACGCTGATCGTTATCTTCCTGCTGCTCTCCCATCTCGTCGCGCTTGCCGTGGGGGGAGTGGCCCATTTATGGATTCTGGCCTGCCTGGAACTGGGGCTGTCGATCCTGGCCGCTGTGATCGGGGCTGCGGTCCCGGGCCTGGATTGGAAACCCGGAGCAGCCGTACTGGCCTTTTGCCTGCTCACTCTGGCGATCGCCACCGGTTGAGTCTGCTCGCCGCGGCCGCGAGGAACAGATGGGCAAGATCAAAGCTGCTCTCGACGAATCCCGCACCCTGATGCTCGGGGCTCAGATCCTGCTCGGCTTTCAATTGCAGGCTCCTTTCCAGAACGCCTTCGAGCATCTCACGCCCGGTGAAAAGACCATCGAGGTCGTCGTGCTCTGCATCATGGTGCTGGTTCTGGGTCTGCTCGTCTGTCCCAGTGCGTACCACCGCATCGTCCACCGGGGACATGCTGCCCCGAGTGTTGAAGGGATAGTCAAATGGGCCATGGCTGCGACCCTGCTGCCCTTCGCGGTGGCGCTGGGGCTGGACCTCTACATCGCCGGAAACCGCGTCGCCGGCTTCACGACCGGCGTGGTGGCGGCGGCGGCTGGAACCATCCTTGCATTGGGCTTCTGGTACGGCCTGCCGCTCCTTCATGACCGGCAACAGCGAGAACAAGCCATGCCGATCGCCAAGGAGACCCCTATCGGTACCAAGGTGGAGCACGTCCTTACCGAGGCGCGCGTGGTCCTGCCCGGCGCGCAGGCGCTTCTGGGCTTTCAGCTGGCCATCATCCTGACCGATGGTTTTGAGCACCTTCCGCCATCCACCAAGCTCGTGCACGGCTTGGCGCTTGGTCTGGTGGCGCTCTCCACCGTTCTGCTGATCGCACCGGCGGCCTACCACCGACTGGGCTACCAGGGGCGCGACACCGAAGGGTTTCATGCGATGGCGAGTCGGCTCGTCCTGGCGGCGACCGTCTTTCTCGCTCTCGGCCTCTGCGCGGACATCCATGTCGTCGTGCAAAAGATCACTCTGAGCGACGGGCTCGCCAACCTGCTTGCCGGCCTCTCGGCCATGCTGCTGCTGGGCCTGTGGTATGTCCTGCCTCTGTGGCATCGCCACAGGCAGCTGGACAAGGAGCAATCAGCGGACATCCAGCCACGGCACCAGGATCGGCGGACCGAGCCTGGCTCTCACAACCTTCCGATGTGAATGACGGACGTCTGCAGCAGGATTTCCCGCGCGATCTGCGGCCAGTCGTCGGGATGCAGTTCGTGGCCTCCGCCTTCGATGGCGACCAGGCGAGCGCCCTTGACGGCTGCTGCCATGGCATCAGCATGCGCGATCGGAAAGACCGGATCGGCCGTGCCATGCACGATCAAGGTGGGTACCTGGATATCGGCGGCCTTGGCCTGCACGGGCGACGGCGCTGCCACTGCCAAATGATTCTGCAGGCTCGAAAAGGACGATGAGAGGGCCAGATCCCCCTCGATGAGGCGACGGGCTGCGTCGCCATCGTGCGGGTGGCGCGTGCCGGCAGCTGCCTCGGCGTCGCGGGCCAGGAATTCGACCACCTGATCCTTGTCGTTCCAATCGAGATGGTGGAGCGTGGCCATGTGCTGCCTGTAATCCTCGCGAGGCGGCGGCAACCACTCGACGCCGAGCGGCGTGGAGCTGACGACGGTGAGTGTCTTGACCCGATGCGGCCTGATGAGGGCTGCCAATTGGGCGATGACGCCTCCCATCGACATGCCGACCAGATGGCCTGCCTGGAGGTTGTAACCGCTGAGCACGGCCATGGCGTCCTTGGCCATGTCTCCAAGCGCATACCTGGCCGTTCCGGGCGCATAGGCTGTGGACGCACCGGTATCCCGGTTGTCGTAGCGGATGACATAGCGCCCGCCCGAGGAAAGCAACTCCACGAAGTCTTCCGGCCACCAGAGCATCGAGGCGAACGCACCTGCGATCAGAAGGATCGGCGGATCGTCGAGATTGCCGAAGGCCTGCGTCCGGATCCTCACGCCCTCGCCGTCAATGATCCGCTCTTCCATCGCATTAGTGTCCTCGTTGGTGAGGCTCTTGCGCCGAGCAGCATCCCAGCGGGGAAACCGCGCACAATGACGGCGCCCGACCCGCCGGGGTTCGGCATAGTCCTCAGCCGTGGCTCCGCCGGCGCATGCGCCCTATCGCGTGGCGCCGGACATCGGATCGAGATGCAGCTCGACCTTGGCCTTGTCGGTGGTCATGTAGGTGACCTCATAGTAGCCACTCTGGCTCCATTCGATCTCCGAAATATAGGCAAAACCATCCCGGGCTTCGACCTTGGCGATGATTTGCGACAATTTCAGGCTGCCCTGCGGAGGTAGAGCGGTGCTGGTGGTCTGAGCACTGGCCACGCCAGCAAGAAGCAGAAGGCCGGCAAGGGCCCCGACTATTCTTCCCATTGCGCATCCCTCATGTTCCGAATGCGCAAGAAGAACCCAACAGAAGGCTTTAGGTTCCCCAAGAGGCCACACAGCCGGGATTCAGGCGGCGACGCGGCTCAGATCCATTCTCAGTTCGATGACCAGCCCCTCGGGATGCCATTGGCGTGAAAATCCGCCGAATTGGCTCGCAGCCAGCCGCACGAGACGGCTGCCGAAACCTTCCGCATCCGATGGCTGCACCTTTGGTCCGCCGATCTCACGCCAGACGATCACAGCATCACCGTCCTGTCGCCGGCATTCGATCGCCACCCGGCCTGTCGACGTGGAGAAGCTGCCATATTTCGCAGCATTCGTCGCGAACTCATGCAGGAGAAGGGCTACAGGTGTCACCACATTTTCCGCAAGTTCGATGTCAAGCCCTTCAACCGTAAACCGCCTGCGCTCCCCCTGCGCTCCTTCCACATAGGGAGCCAGGATCGCCTCGATCAGCGCGTGCAACGTCGCCGTTTTCCTGAAGCCGCTATCGGCCGTTCCGGAAGCCAGGGTCAGGGCATGCGCCCTGGACAGCGCCCCCAATCGATCGGCGACGATCGAGGCAAGCATCGCCGGCGTGTCGGCGGAAGCCACACTCAGATTGACGATGCTGGTAGCAAGGGCGAACAGGTTTTTCACCCGGTGATTCATCTCATGCAGGAGGAGCTGCTGCTGCTCCTGGGCCCGGCGCCGCTCGGTGATGTCGCGCGCGATCTTGGACGCCCCGATGATCACGCCCTCGGCATCCTTGATCGGCGAAACACTCAGCGAGATATCGACAAGGCTGCCATCCTTGCGCCGGCGGATGGTCTCGTAATGGTCGATCCGTTCACCTGCCCGGATCCGCGCCAATATGGCCGGTTCCTCATTATGCCGGTCAGGCGGGATCAGCATCATCACGGATCGGCCGATCGCCTCGGAGGCGGCATAGCCGAAAAGCTGCTCGGCACCGGCATTCCAGCTCGTGATGATTCCTTCGAGACTCTTGGAAATGATGGCATCGCCGGAAGATTCCACCAGCGCCGCGAGGCGGCGGGCGGTCTGGTCGTTGTGATGGCGCTCGATCGCAAAGCCCAGCTGGCGGGCAACGATCAGTATCGTTTCACGCTCCTCGTCGGTGAACGGACGGGGTGTGTCGTAATAGAGCACGAACTCGCCGGCCACACCGTGGCTGACCATGATCGGAATGAAGACCAGTGCGCCGATGCCCTCGTGCCGGATCAGGGTTGCAAGGTCCGGCGGCAGATCGGCCTGGCCGATATCACCTATATAGATCGCCGCCGGTTCCTCGTCGTCCGGCCGCCATGGCGAATGCCCCTCGGCGCGGGCTCGATATTGTTCGGTAAGTCGTCGCCAGGCCGCAAAGCGCAGGACACCCTTGCCATCGAACCGCAGGATCGCTGCCCGCGTGCAGCCCAGCATGTCGCTGATGACGTCCAGGGCCGCATCGTAGATCTGCTCGAGAGTGCGCGCGCGATAAAGAAGATCGGTGAAGTGGAACAGCCCATTTTGCTGGCGCATCCGATGCGCGAGCGGCGCCTGTTCATCCAGCTCCGGATCTGCCACGCCGGAGACGAGCGCCGGCCTACCGCTCGGCTCCTTCTTGGTTTTCAACGCCGACACAGCCCTGATTGCTTCAAAGACCCGGACCTATTGCCTGAAATGCGCCCCCAGACCAATCGGCAGATGAAATGTGCCGTACGCCCGAAGCGTGGAGAATATCACGGTCACAATAGCCAAGCCGTTTGGATAAAGACAATCCAAAACTCGGTCGGCCAAATCTTCGGCCGCTTCGGCAGAAGCCGAGACTGCCTTCATCGATATGACAGCCGAAGCCGGGGAGGACCCCTATCCGGACCCAGCCTGTTCACGACGTGGTCTCGCCGGCATTGCTGCGATTCCTGCCTTTGGGCGCACCGGTCTGATCCTTCGGCGTTTCGCCATGTTTGAGCTTCTCCGCTTCCTCGTTCCGTCCATTGTCGTTCGGGCGTCCCAGCGGCTCCTTCGTCCTGGTCTTTTTCTCGGGCATCGTACTCCACTCCGTTGCGGTATGGATTTCCCGAACGGTCCGGTGACAATTCGGTTCCAACGCCAGATGCCAGCCGGCATCACCGGGCGGAGGCCCTGCCCTCTTCCTTCTTCCTGTTGGTAAAGCGCGCATTGCCCAGCCCCGTGCCGATGGTCAATATGCCCCAGCGCTTGACGTCGCCCATGCGAGGCACCTCCGACAGGCCCTGGACCACCGCATCATTGTGCAGAACGATGTGGGTCGCCTGCCCGCCGATCTTGGGCACGAATTTGAGCAAGGCCGCCGGCAGGTTGAAATTGGCGCCTTCCCAGTTGGCACCCGGCAGGTTCTGGCCTCCGCGCGCGATGGAGCCGTCGGGCCTGATGGCGCCCGGACAGCCCACGCCGATCACCGGGGTGAGCCTGATCTTGTTCTTCTCCGCGCGCGAGCGCAGATCCTGCAGCATCTCGCCGAGGCGACCTATCGCCGCCGTCCGCGCCGGCTCGTCATCGGCATGACGCCAGATCACGAGCTTTTCCACTTTGGCGCGACCGAGATCGGCCTGCTTGTCCACCTGGCTCAACACGATTCCGGCGCGGATGTTGCGCCCGCCGATATCCACCGCCAGCATGCCGTCGTGATTGGCCAGCACATAAGGCGGCAGCAGATGTAGGCTACCGATCAGCCCCGCTTCGTCGGGGTGAAGGGTGATCGGCACCACTTCCACCTTGACCCCTTCTCCGCTGAGCAGGGCCTGGGTCCGTGCAATCGCCAGCCGTCCCACACGACTTTCCCGAAAACCGCCGCCGATGACGATCCGCTCGGTGCGCTGCCAGGAGGCGGTTCGCAGGAAACGGCGGATGACGCCGGAAAGAGACCGCGCAAACTCCTCCAGCGCGCCGTGCACCAGCGCGGCGGCGTTCAGATCGTCGCCAGTCAACATTTCGTCGATCTGCTTGCGCTTGATTTCCTCGGTGGCTTCCTCCCCCAGGGGATCATTGCCGGCCTTGCGGTAGAGCAGGCGCAATTCCTCCAGCTTTTCGAGAAAGGCGCCCGTATTTGCCTTGTCGCCGACAAAACCCTCCTTGTCACGCAGGCCGATATTATAGCCGTCGACGCGGACGGACGGCAGCACCTCGCCCCCATGATTGAGAAATTGCCAACCCGCCTGCTCGTTCATCCCCGAACCCGCCGATCCCCTGCGAACACTGCTGCTGGCGACAACCATTCGTACCGCCGAAGGTTCCGCCAAGACCTGCCACGAGGTCCACCGGTATCCAGCGGCCCGCAAAAATGGCTCGCGGCCGTTGGAACCCTCTTCCACGGGTGTCGTTCGGTAGGCGAACAGGCATCGCAACGGGCCGTAAGCCATCGAGACCGACACGATGGGCCCGCGGCTCGCCTTTTTGCAACCGATCCGACAGGGAGGTCGACGATGCCTCAAGCATCCTATCGCATCATTGGCAGCGCCGATGGCTGGGTCATCGAGCATGATGGCAAGCGCGGCGGCGGATACGAACTGCCGGAAGCGGCTTTCGAAACCGCGGTCGCCGCGGCCTCCCTGGATCTCAAGGAACGCCGGGACGTCACCATATCCGTGCAATTCCCCGAAGGCCCCGAAGATACCGAAGCCCTGGCGAGCGGATCTGAACCTGCGCGCCAGCGCGCCGAATTCGACAGCCCCGTCGGCAAGGCGAGGTGACGCCGCCGGGCGTTCAAAGGCAAAGGAGGATGTGATGATTATCAGGCAAGCCATGACGGCCGAAGTTTGCGTCGCCACGCCGGACGAGACGATCCAGAAGGCAGCCCAGCTCATGCTGGGCCTCGATATCGGCATGATTCCGGTTGCTCACGAAGACCGGCTGGTGGGCATGATCACGGATCGCGATATCGCCGTGCGCGGCGTCGCCGCAGGCCGAAGCGCGGATACGCCGGTTCGCGATGTCATGACAGAGGATGTCAAATATTGTTTCGATGACGAGGAGATAGAAGACGTTCTTGATAATCTGGGCGAGATCCAGGTCCGCAGGCTTCCCGTCGTCAATCGCGACAAGCGCCTGGTCGGCATCGTCTCTTTGAGCGATCTCGCCCGCTCCAGAGCGCCCGACAAGGCCGGAGCCGCCCTCGGTGAAATTGCCCGGCCAGGCGGCGAGCACAGCCAGGCAACGTTCTAGATTTTCCTTCTCGCTTCCCTGCCGTCGGCTTCATCGAGCCGGCGGCGCATCAGGAGATTCCTCATACGCTCCGTCCAGGCAGCTGCACCATTTTCAAATTGTCTTCTTCGTCGGGGCACAGGAACCTGAGCGAATCCCTGCTGGCCACGCGGAAGGAAAGTACCATGACCAAGACCGAGATTCCCGCCGACGCCATCCTCCAGGGCCAAACGATCCTGGTCGCCGACGACGAAATCATCATCGCTCTGGACATCGAAGACATGCTGGTATCGGCCGGAGCCCAGGTTGCCGGCCCCTGCCTGACCCTGGCCTCCGCTTTGGAGACCGCCAGCCTGCAACCCCTCACGGCGGCTGTTCTGGATATCAGCCTCGGCAGGGACACGAGCGAGCCAGTCGTCGACCTGCTCGCGGCGCGCAACATTCCCATCGCTTTCTGCACGGGCAAAGTGCTTCCCGAGACCTTGCGGCAGAAGGTTCCCGACGCGCCGGTTCTGGTCAAACCCGTTCAGCATCAGATCTTGCTCGAAACCCTTGCGCGCCTGATCAAGGAGTAGCGGTCTTCCCTATTACATCGCAAACCGCCCCAATCGCGGCAGGGAACATGTGCAAGTTTGCATCGTTACACAGAAGTGCCGGGTGAGATGAAAGCGGAGTGACAATCCGTCCGAGCGTGAAGATTCACCGGAACGGAAGATACAGCATCCGCATTCAACCAAGCCGGCTCAAAACGAGTGACGATTCATGCAGCAACTCCAGGGCATGCGTATCCTTATCGTCGAGGACGAGATATTGCTCGCAGGCGATCTGGCTGACTATTTCGAACAGAAGGGGGCGGTAATCCTCGGACCGGCGTCGACGATCGAGGCTGCGCAATGCCATGTGAACTCGGCCAACGCAGCCATTCTCGACGTCAACATCAATGGCAAGATGGTCTTTCCGATCGCAGACCGCCTGCTCGCACTGGGCATCCCTTTCGTCTTCTTCAGCAGCTACGACGAAGACGTCATTCCCACCCATCTCAGGCATGTCGACAATGTTCGCAAGTCGGGTGGCCGTCACGCCCTGCTTGAAACCCTATTCGTGGCACACCGCAGGACGCAGGACGACATCAAGGACATTGGCGGGGACCCGAGCGCCGACATCGCGGGGCTTCTCCCCGAACTCAGGCTCAGGGCCCGCCACTATCTTGACGGCAGGGCCGCTGCTGACCGACTGGTCGAGCAAACGCTGCTGGCCGCTATCGATCTTGTAGACCGCAAGCCGCCGGACCGCGATACACTCCCATGGCTTTGTGACCTCATGGACAGGACCTTCAAGGCCGTCGGCCACCAGTTGCTCGACTGAACGGTGCGCCCGAGTTTCTCTCGCAATTTTCCTACCCGACCCTGCAGTCCACGAACACGGCGGAACCGGATCGGACGAAGACGCGTTGATGTTTCATGGTCAACTGCATCGGAAGAAGATATGAGCCGCAACATTCTCTTACTGCTGATTGTCGCAATCGTGGCGGTAGCCGGCATTGGCGCCTATATCTACCATGAGCAGAATAAGAATACTGTGCAGATTACCATCGGAAACCAGGGCGTAAAAATTAAAGGGCCGTCCGACTGAGCCACCGACACTGGCGCATCAGCGTTTGCCTTCCGTCTGCCCTTGATGTGGCCTGCTCCCCTGGAACACCGCTTCTCCTGGAACATTGTCGTGCGAGGGTGGTTAGCAAGGCCATAGCAATTCCCCGCCCCCGCCGCATGCGCGGGCAATAAATGGGACAGGACCTTTGCAAGTGACTTCCCGGCACAAACCTCCTAGTCTGTCGGCAGGCGAGCGAGGAAACTGCGTCTTGATCTTCCTTGGCGCGTGCAGATTGCCTCCGACCAACGGCGAGACGAGCAGTTCAGTGGACAACGATCAGAAAAGCGACAAGGCCAGATCCGCAGACAAGGAAGTGGCGCGCATTCTGGCCCGCGTCGAGCGCGAACCCATTCCCCAGCGTCTGCTCGAACTTGCCTTCAAGCTCCAAAAGGCCCTGAGGGACGCCAAGAAGGCCGACTAGAGACCGGGAAATCCGCTCGCCCTCCTTCTCCCCCTGAAGTGCAGAGCTCAAGCCTCGACCATCCTGTCTATCGCCTGGCTAAAAATCGCCCGACGAGCCTCCTTCATGCAATGGCCTTCCAGCGGCCAGAATGTGGTCGGATTGATATGGCAGCATGGCAAGACAACTTGTGAGTCCCGGCCCACGGAATGGGATCCGCGCCTCCAGGGTGGCAACGGCGTTATGACCTTCCCAGGTCCTCGGCAGACATCCGATTGGTCGCCTTTACGGTGGCTGCAGCATGGGAGTTCTTCCAATGAAGCTGTCGCCCACGCACGTCACGCAAACACTGAATCAGATCAGGGCCGAACCCGTCGCCGAAAACCATCCCGTATACAGCCAGTTCGCCCGACTGTTCGGGGAGCATACATTCTTTGTCGATGATGAGGGACTCAACATCGTCGAGCCGATGGCGTCGGACAAGGATGGCGCCCAGAAGATGGAGGTGGCCCCGGCTGGTGAGACTGGCCCATTGGCGCGACGAATATCATTCCAGCCTAGTGCCGCAACTGCCGCAAGAGACCGATACCGTGGTCATGCTGAGCAAGGCGGCCTGACGCGAAGCGTCTCGGCCACGAGCCGGCGAGATAAGCGCGGCGCGGATTTCTCAATAGGCCGGCGCAGCAGGCCGACGTCATCCGCACCGCTGTTTACACTCGACTACTTGCGAAGCGTAGCCTTCGCATTTCCGGGAAGAGGTGTGCAATGTATGGCAAAGTTTCCCTGTTACTGAGCGGCATCGCAATGGGCGCGGCAACCGCATTCGCTGTCACGCATTCCGACCTGCTCGGCCACGCCAACGCCTCTGCCAGCGATGCCTACCGAGAGCTCAATCGCTTTGGTGACGTCTATGAACAGGTACGCTCCAGCTATGTGACCGAGCCCGACGACGCCAAGCTCGTCGCCGCTGCCATCAGCGGCATGGTCTCCGGCCTCGATCCGCACTCGCGCTATGTCGATGCCGCTGGTTTCCAAGACATGCAGGCTCAGACTTCCGGAGCATTTTCGGGAATTGGCCTCGAGGTAACCCTGGAGGGTGACCGTCTCAAGGTCGTTTCCGCCATCGACGACACGCCTGCAGCAAAGGCTGGCATTCTGTCCGGCGACATGATCACGGCCATCGACGGCAAGTCTACGCAGGGCATGCCCCTGCAGCAAGCCAGCCAGAAGATGCGGGGGCCGGAGAACAGTACGGTCACGCTCACGGTGCGCCGTGGGGGCGATGCACAGCCCGTGGACGTCAAGCTTGTCCGCGATACCATCAAGCTGTCTTCCGTGCGCGCCAGGAAGATCGGCGGCGACATCGCCTATATCCGTATTGCCCAATTCAGCGGGAATACGTTCGACGACTTCCTCAAGGCCATGATGGAGGCTGGGGTGGACAAGGGAGGCCGGAACCTTGCCGGTTTCGTCATCGACCTGCGCAACAATCCTGGCGGCCTGCTAAGCCAGGCCGTCGAGGTGGCGGGTGCCCTGATCGGGCGGGGCGAAATCGTCTCCACGCGCGGACGAGGTCCCGACGATTCTCTGCGCTATAGCGCGACGGGAGGCGGGCTCGTCCATACCAAGCCCATCATCGTGCTCGTCAATGGAGGTTCGGCCTCCGCTGCCGAGATCGTGGCAGGCGCATGGCAGGACCATCGCCGCGCGACGATTTTGGGCACGCGCTCCTTCGGCAAGGGATCGGTTCAGACCGTCTTTCCGCTTGGCGACAACGGCGCCCTGGTCCTGACGACTGCCCGCTACTACACGCCGTCGGGCCGATCCATCCAGGCCAAGGGCATCGATCCGGAAATCGTGGTGAAGCAGACCCTTCCAGCCAATCTGAACAAGCAGGATGCCGTTGGCGGCGAAGCCGGCCTCAAGGGTCATCTCGATAGCCAAGGCGACACCGAGCAGGGCGGCTCGTCTGCCTATGTTCCCGACGACGAGAAGGAGGATATGCAGCTCAATGCCGCGGTTGAATTGCTCCATGGCGTCCGCAAGGACCCATCCTTTCCAGCCGGCGGAGCGGCACGCCGCTAACCGTTCGGGACAGGGTGTCGATCCCACAAAATTGCCACCCGAGCAGCAAACGATCGAACCCTTTCCGTGCGAGGCTTACCTGTGATGATCCCTGACCACAACGCGGAAAGGAGACATCATGCGCAAGCTCATGTCCGCAACGTTCGCAATGATCATCCTGGCTTCGGGCATTGCCACTGGCTTGGCCCAGCCCGCGACCAACCCGGCGGATACACCCAATGACGGCGTCATCGAGCATGCTCCCGGGGAGATCCGGGCCGTCACGGTGTCAACCCTCGACGAACTCTCGATTCCGCAGCGGATCGCGGCCAAACAACAGATTGCCGAAACAGGCCCGAGCGAACTGCAGCGTATGAGACAGGTCATCGCCGACACGCCCCGCCTGCAAGCCGCACTCGAAGACTATGGTTCGGCGCCGTCCTCGGTGATCGCGATGACGTTCGATGACACGAACGAGGTCACGCTGGTCATCGCCTCGTAAACCGCCCCGGCCCCTTGATTTGGCAAGGCGCGCTCAAGATCCTGCAATTCCCTCGGACGGCAGGATCTTGAGATTGCCGGCCTTTGACTTGCCGGTCTTGGAATCGACCACCAGCTCATAGCCCATTCTCTGGCCCTCACGCACCGTACTGATGCCGCTGCGTTCGAGCTCCCTGATATGCACGAAAGCATCGATGCTGCCGTCATCGGGCGCGATGAAGCCATAGCCCTTGTCGTAATTGAACCATTTCAGGCTGCCGGTGATCATTTCCAATCCCTCCATGGCAGGAACGCCACATCAAATTTGAACGCAAGCCGAGGACATTCGTTCCGATCCGCGTGCGGACGGGCCATCGATCGATTGGTGGACAAGCCAGCGATGCCGAGAAGCACCGCATGGAACGATCTGGCTCAAACCGGGTTGGGAAGATGCGAGCCACGGAACGCCAGACGTTCAGGCTTCGTTCGGCCGACGCAAGCGTTGGTCGCGGCGGCTCGGCTCCTACAGATCGACCCGAGATCCCCCGGGGTCGGGCCGTTCGGCCATCATTCATGTGGTTGGGATCGGCCAATGGATCGGAATCTTCGATACAAAGGAGAATTCGAACGATGATCCGAAAATTGAAATCAGGAGAATACCGCATCTACTCGCGAAAGGCGGATCCCAAGACGGGCAAGAGGCGCAATCTCGGGACTTTTCAATCGAAAGAAGCCGCCCAGAAGCACGAACGCGAGATCCAGTATTTCAAGCGGCACTGAGGCTGGGCGGCCAATGGAATCCATCCGCACCGGCCTGTTCTTCCAGCCGTGCTCGATAACCACATGAGCCGCCTGCCGCGTTCGTTTACGCTCACTACACTCAAATCGCATATGCCGGACAGGACCTCGGCCTAAGCAGAACCTTCGCTGCCTCGTCGGCATCGGCAGAACGATCGTCGCCCGTCACGGCGAGGGCAAGCCCCTCGTCCTCGCCAGTCGATCTTGCCGACGCCCATTGACCATGTCGGGCCTAGGCAACGGTGAGAACACCCAGCAGCACCAGCAGGAACACGATCAGGGCGATTCCGATCAACACCCGGGCTCCCGTCGCGGCCGCTCCTGCGAGCGCAGGCATTCCCAACAGGCTCGCCGCAGCCGCAATGATCAACAGAATGAGGATCCAGTGAAGCATGGTGGCACCTCCTTGATGTGGCGCTATCGAACCTTGACGGCCGACCTTTGTTCCCGCGCCCGGCGACGAGACCGGACCGATCCTGACAGCTGACTTGGGTTCAGCCGATCGAATGCTGACGGGATTTGCACATCCAAGTATTTCGGCCAGGGAATACTCTCCGGCCCGGGAAGCTGGCTCCGATTTGCCTGCTCTCCTCGATCAGAAACCATCCCTGACACTCTGGACGCGTGACTTCGCAAATTCGAAAGCGGAACGATCCGCCGGCTGCGCAGTTTTTGCATTGTTGCAACCAGGGATAACGATCATGGCTGATTTGCTTAGAATATTTGCGGCGGCCGGTATGGCGATTTCCGTCGCAGCCTGCGCGAGCGACAATCCGGGCGATCGCGCCGCTGGCGGAGCGGTTATCGGCGGCGTCGGTGGCGCAGCCGTGGGTGCTGCCGTCTCGAACCGGCATCCCGGCCGCGGTGCGCTCATCGGTGGTGCCATCGGTGCCGTCGGAGGGGCGGCGGTGGGCGCCGCGACGACACCGTCCAGCGGCGGCAGCGCATGCGCACGGATCGGGTATGATGAGTATGGCAACCGTGTATGCACGGCCTATTACTGATGCCGTGGTCCGGAGCTGCTCCCAGCTCCGGATCGCGACGCGTCCAGCCACCGCGCGCCGTGCCCTTTGCTCCGGCCGGGATTGGAAGGTCTCGATCACGAGCCATTTCCCGGATGCGCGCCGGCAGATCGTCTGGCCTTGATGCCGATCAACAGCGTGCATTCCGGTGACGTTGAAAGACGCAACAGTCTGGGTCGCAAAGCATTGCTTCGACGATTCTTGGTATTGATCTACAGGCGAGTTACGGCACAGGCCGGCCCGCATGAGAGCCCGCATACCTCCCCGAATGCTCAAATGCCGCCGACCCTGGTCGGGTTCATCATCTGGGTCTCGGGCCGGCACCAGATCTGGATCGCCCTGTGCGCCATTTTGCTGTTCGTTGCGGATACCGTGCCGCTCGAGGTGCAGCGGCGCCTGGTCAACGCCGCCGTGAAGGGCGGAGATATCCATAACGTGCTGATACTGGCGATGATATTCGCCGCCCTGACGTTTCTGCAGGGCCTGATCAAGATCGGCCTCAATCTCTATCGCAATTGGATCGGCGAGTCGGCCGTGCGATGGCTCCGAAACGAGATCTCACATGTTGCGCAGCGTCCCGACTCCAAACTGCCCTCGGGCAAGGCCGGCGGCGTCGAAATCGCCATGGTCGTCGCCGAAGTCGATCCGATCGGTGGCTTTGTCGGCGCGAGCCTTTCTGACCCGATCCTCCAGATCGGCATCTTGCTGTCGGTGTTCGGCTATCTCATCTATCTCCAGCCATTGATGGCCCTCGTCGGCGTGCTTGTGTTTCTGCCGCAATGTTTCCTGGTCCCGCTGATGCAGGGGGCGATCAACCGGCGGGTGGGGGCTCGCATCTGGGTGCTGCGCAAGATCAGCGTGATGCTGGTCGACACGCTCCAACGCGACGAAACGACCAATCATTCCCAATCCAGGCGCGTCGACCAGGTATTCCGCCTGAACATGAGCATCTTCAGGCTCAAATTCGTGCTCAGCTTCACGATGAACTGGCTCAACTCCCTGGGGACGGCGGTCATCCTGGGAATTGGCGGCTACTTCGTCGTTCAGGGTCGGACGGAGATCGGAACCGTCGTCGCCTTCGTCGCCGGGCTTGCAAAGATCAACGATCCCTGGAGTGACCTGGTGAACTGGTATCGCGATTATCGGGTGATCCAGGCCCGCTATCACCTGGTTGCCAGTGCGTTGCGCAATGCCGGCACGAAAGCAGACAGTCTCGAGCGGCCGAGCTCTCTTTCGCAACCGCGGGAATGATGGCCGCGCATCCGAATGATGAGGCCGGTCTTCCTGGCCAACGAGCCATTCGACAGCCCGCACCGGAACCATCGCCCTCCCCTCGTGTTTCTCGCAAGGAGGTAGGAGATGACATCTACAACGTTCACCCATCCGATCAATATCGACGGCATCACCATCGGCGACGCAAGCGAGGCCGCCGACTATCTGCTCAACAATTGGCCCGCCGACATCGGCGAGCGGTATGACTTCGCCAAGCGCGTCTGCCTCGAGGTGATCGAAGGCAAACGCGATCCCGAAGACGCCAGGGCGGCTTTCCTGCTCGCCGCGGAGGAAGCCGGGGTGATCCTCACATGATCATGCCCTTCCATCGGAACGAAATGTCCCCGCCGCAGTTCGGTTAACCGGAGGGTTGACATGTACAACCGCGCTTGGCAGCGCCCGGTCGAGCTCCAGACCTATATTGGTGACTACCGCATAGTCGGCTCGACGGATGAAGCTGTCATCTTTCTGCTCAAGCATTGGCCCATCGACTCCGATGGCGAACCGGCCGCAGGCCGTCAGGGATTCCTGGAGGCGCTTGAAGGAGCGGAGGCCGGAGATGCCCGGGCCGTATTCATCGAGGCCTGTCTGCAACTTGAAATGCACGTGGTCGGATGATCGGAGAGGAAAAGCCCGAGGCCATGGCTGCAGGAACCGTCGTGCACTGACGATGTTTGGGTTTCGGAGATGTGCCATGGCCATGAAAATCTGGAGCAGCCCCGTGAAATTCGAGATTGGCGCAGGTCAGTTCCGAGTGGTTGCCTCCTGCGAGGAAGCCTCGGACTTCCTGTTGAACCATTGGCCAACCGAAGGCGGAGACAAGCACCTGCTTGCCAGACGCGCTTGTCTCGATGCCTTGGCCGGATCACTCCCGGCCGATCACGCCCGGAGGGCTTTTATCGAAGCCTGTGAAGAAGCCGGCATGCATGTCGTGCAATGAGGGAGAGTACGATGCCCGATCCGAAAGAACCCAAGCCCCCGTCTCCAGCTCCGACGGAAAGCCCTCCACCCATGCCGGAGCCGAACCCGAGCCCCCCGAATGAAGTGCCCATCGTGCCTCCGCCGCCGGGGAATACACCGATCGCGCCGGATGTACCCAATCCGCCGGAGATGCCCCCTCTGGTCGATCCCAACCAGGTATGACCGAAAGCGCCCCTGACCGGGCCTGCAAGGAAGACGATATGCGCGCAATGCCGTGAAGGAGGTTCGGATGGCCGCTTCGAAGCACCGGAAACCACTCGAGGATCCGCCCAGCGGGACCAGGAAGAAAGGCCGCGACGTCGAGGAGGTTTCGCCAGACGAAACACCGATCGTACGACCAAAGGTCGACTATCCTGCACAGGCAGACGATAGACCTGTCCTGGATCCTCCTCCGCGCCCCGCCAAGAGAAGGAAGGGTGGAACTGATCGGATGCATGTTCTCTGACAGCGGTCCGACGCGCCGGGATCATGCCGACGCCATTTCGAAGGCAGCGGGCAGCTTCCTGTCTTCTGCCCGCTGCCTTCGAAACCAGGCCGGATGAAAGCCTCCCGGATCTGAGCGGCTCGGCCGCCGAGGTCGGTGTGATCGACATTGGCCGAGCCGCCTCGACTGATCTCACCATCAGCCGAACGATACGTCCGATGCTTTCGCATCGGTCGTCTCGCGCCTTCCAAACAGGTGTCTCGATTGTTTGTTCCCTGCTCGTGCAACGGCCCGGCTCTCGGACCTGGGGGAAAGGTCGGCAACGAGGAACCGGACCGCCGGACTCTACACTGCGAGGCCGGTCATTGGGTGACACAAGGCATTCCACGACCTCGCCCCTTCCAAACCATGACGGACCACGACTGTTCCCGCAAAAATGGATGAAACACACGGCCCGGCGGAGCTTTCTCCAGGGGGAACGCTGGCTGGGCCGCCTCGTCGGCAATACCTCATCGCAGAGCAGCCCGATTGGCTCCGGCGCCGACGGCCTCAGTCCAGCGGCATTGTCGATCGAACCGTCCAGGCCCCTTTATAGTCGAGACTTCCATGCTCATCCAACGTCGCTGCGAGAGGGGTCAGCACCAAATGGGCGCCGGCCGCGGCAACCGCCACTTCTTCTGCGGTGTGAGCGAGAATACGACCTATCAGTGGCTCTCCGACCCCTGGCACCAGCGTTATCGGAGCACCCTCGTAGAAGTCAGGCTGGCTATGGCCAGGGGCGGGGGAGAATGTAACGATGCTCCCTACCGCAAGAGGCTCGGGAATGTCGGAAACCATGGGTGCTGTTCCTTCAGGTGCCGCGAAAGTCTTCAAGCGATACCGCTGCGGGTAGTATGGTTCCTGCTGCATTGCACTCAGGCCGAGTCCTCAAACTCGGGCCGCGTCATCAACGCGTCGAAGTGTTCGACGTCGAAGACCTGAGGTGTCTTGCCGGGATCCCGAACAGCCGAAAAGTCCGTGAACTGGTCCGGGTGGGCCCTGGCCTGCCGATACCGCATCACGGCTTCCTTCAAGCTGATGTCATGGCCTTCGAAACTGACGATTTCTTCAGGATCGTAATCAAACATCGAGGTCATCGTGCTGCCCTCCCGAGCAATCGAACCCGCGAACGGCACGAAAGATCCAGTCGCGACATTCATCTGCAGCCATGCCACGCGAAACTTTCAGCGTCGCCGCTGGTTCCAGGAAACGACGCGATCGGGAATGCTCCATGTCAAAGGCCGATTGCCCGCCGCCGCGGGCGACCTATCGTTTGCAACTGAACGCCCGCTTCAATTTTGCTGCGGTCGAAGCCATAGCCGCCTATCTCGCCCAATTGGGCGTGAGCCACGTCTATGCCTCCCCGTTCCTGAAAGCGAGGCCGGGGAGCAGCCATGGCTACGATATCGTCGATCACTCGGCCCTCAATCCTGACCTCGGGACGAAGGAAGATTTCGATCTGATGACCAGGGCCCTACGTGCCAACGGCCTGGGCCTGATCCTCGATTTCGTTCCCAACCATATGGGCGTGAACGGTGCCGACAATCCCTATTGGCTCGACGTGCTCGAATGGGGCCAGGAGTCGGCCTATGCCGGCTGGTTCGACATCGACTGGCAGCCCGAACCTTCGCATCTCAGGGGCAAGGTCCTGGTCCCCGTTCTCGGCGACCAGTACGGCGCAGTGCTTGCCGGCGGCGGTCTCGAGCTATGCTTCGATGCCGTGGCCGGGGAGATCGCCATCTGGGCTCACGGCGCCCACAAGCTTCCCATCCATCCCGGACATTATGGCCGCGTCCTTGGTAGCGACCACGCCGATCTCGAAAAACTGAGCGATGCCTTCTCCCATCTCGAAGGGTTCCACCCGCATGAACAGCGCAGGGCCGGACAACTCAAGGCCGATCTTGCCGCTTTGGTCGCAGCAGAGCCGAAGGTGGCAGAGGCCGTCGCGGAGCGTCTGGGGCATTTCGCCGGCATGGCCGGAGAGCTGGAAAGCTGGAAACGGCTCGACCGGCTGATCGCCGACCAACATTGGCGCGTAGCCCATTTCCGTGTGGCCGCCGACGATATCAACTACCGCCGCTTCTTCAATATCAGCGATCTTGCCGGCTTGCGCATCGAACATGAGGAGTTGTTCGACCACGCCCATCGCCTTGTCTTCGAGTTGATCGCCGAGGGCGTGCTGGACGGATTGCGCATCGACCATATCGATGGCCTGCTGGATCCCAAGACATATTGTCGGCGCTTGCGCGAAAAAGCGCCGCGGCCGATCTACCTGGTCGTCGAGAAGATCCTCGCAGAAGGCGAGGAACTACGCGAGGATTGGCACGCCGACGGTACGACCGGCTACGAATTCGCCAACCTCCTCACCAATCTGCTGGTCGACCCGAACGGCCAGGCACAGCTCGATGAACTCTATCGCCGCTTTTCCGGTGAGCGGCGCAGCTTCAAGGCCATCAGCCGCGAGTGCAAGCTGGCCATCATGGAAGACGAAATGGCCGGCGAGCTCGGCGGGCTGGCTCGCGAGGCAGCCCGCATAGCGCGCTCCAATGCGCGCACCGCCGATTTTACCCGCAATGTCCTGCAGCGTGCACTCCGGGAAATCGTCGCCGGGTTTCGGGTCTATCGGACCTATGTCGATACGGAGGGTGCCAGCCCTGCCGACATCCAGGAGCTCGAAACGGCCTTCAGCCAGGCACGGCGCTCAGGGCGTGGGATAGACCATTCGGTGTTCGACTTCCTGTTCTCGCTGCTCAGCGGCAAAGCCGTCGCACGGCCCGGCAGCGGCTTCAGCCGGCAGGACGTCCTGCGTTTTGCCATGCGGTTCCAGCAATATACCGGGCCGATCATGGCCAAGGGGGTCGAGGACACCGCCTTCTATCGCTACAACCGCTTCATTGCCGCCAACGAGGTCGGCGGCCATCCAGGCCATCTCGGCGCCGGCGTCGAGGCTTTCCATGCCGCCAATCTCGCCCGCCATGCGGGCGCCCTGCTCGCAACGTCGACGCATGACACCAAACGCGGCGAAGATTGCCGCGCGCGCCTTGCCGTTCTCAGCGAGATCCCCACGGACTTCGCCGAGGCCACCGCCCGCTGGCGTGCCATGCTGGGGGGAAGTGAGGCCGCGCCTGATGGCAACGACCTCTTCCTGTTCTTCCAGTTGCTCGTCGGCGCCTGGCCCACGGACCTCGTACCTGCCGACCTCGAGCCGTTGGAGCGGTTCCGGGAACGCATCCAGCTGGCCATGCTCAAATCGGCACGCGAGGCCAAGGTTCACACCAATTGGGCCGCCCCCGACGAGAGCTATGAAAAATCCCTGCACGACTCGATTGCGGCCGCTTTCGCAAATCGGGAATTCCTTGCCGATTTCATCGGTTTCGAAAAGCGTATCGTCGAACTCGGTGCGGCCAACAGCCTTACGCAAACCGTGCTGAAATTCACCGTTCCCGGCGTGCCCGATATCTACCAGGGCGCCGAGGCCTACGATTTCAGCCTGGTCGATCCGGACAACCGCCGCCCGGTCGACTGGGCCTGGCGCAAAGAGAGCCTGGACAAGTCTCGACCAATCGCGCGAGACACCCTTCTCGACGGGAGCGCCAAATTGGCCGCCATCGCCAAGCTGCTCGAGTTGCGCCGCCGGCACGAAGCCTTGTTTGCCGCAGGAGACTATCGGCCGATCGAGATGGCAAGCGATCGCTTCATCGCCTTCGCGCGGCAGCATGGCGACTGCACCCTGGTCGTCGTGGCCGCCCGGTTTCCCGGCCGCGGTCCCATCGATGGCTTTCTACCCCTCGCCCATCATTGCCCCGTCTATGCCGATATCCTGTCCGGACGCCAGATCACCCCCGGCAAGGAAGGCATCGATCTTGCGATATTGCTGGCAGAGCTGCCCGCCGCCGTCCTGGTGCCGCAGACACCGCCCGCAATCCGGCACTCGCAGCCATGATCATGCCGCCAGCCCGCTACGAACCACGCTTCGGCCCCGTCCTGCGCGACGGCAAGGTGTTGTTTCGCCTTTGGGCGCCCAGGCAGCGCCGGGTCGGCCTGCAGTTGGGACAGAAAACCTATTCGATGCAGGGCCACGGCGGCTGGCATTGCCTGGCCGTGCCCGCCGACTTTGGAGCCCGATATCGCTTCGTGTTGGAAGACGGCATGACGGTGCCGGATCCGGCCAGCCGCTTCCAGCCCGAGGACGTCCATGGTCCGAGTGAGCTGGTCGACCCGACCGCCTATCGCTGGCGCAACACGGACT
This sequence comes from Labrys sp. WJW, assembly GCF_001676615.1. GTDB lineage: Bacteria > Pseudomonadota > Alphaproteobacteria > Rhizobiales > Labraceae > Labrys > Labrys sedimenti. The sequence continues at coordinate 58,632 of NZ_LYXZ01000027.1, forward strand.
GGCAGGGACGCGCCTGGCACGAAACGGTGCTTTACGAGCTTCATATCGGGACCTTCACGCCGGAAGGAACCTTCGCCGGCGCGGCACGGCGGCTCGGCTATCTCAAGGAGCTGGGAGTGACCGCCATCCAGCTCATGCCGGTGGCCGATTTTCCAGGCAAACGCAACTGGGGCTATGACGGCGTCCTTCCCTTCGCGCCGGACGCAGCCTATGGCCGGCCGGAGCAACTGAAGGCCTTCATCGACGAAGCGCATGGCCTCGGCCTCTCGGTGCTGCTCGATGTCGTCTATAATCACTATGGCGCCGAGGGTAACTATCTGCCGCTCTATGCTCCCGTCTTTACCGAACGCCACCGGACGCCGTGGGGTCCCGCCGTCAACTATGATGACGAGGGATCGGCGGAAATCCGGGCCTTCACCACCGAAAACGTGCTCTATTGGCTGAAGGAGTTCCGCCTTGACGGGTTGCGTTTCGATGCCGTGCACGAGATACGCGACGCTGGGGAACGCCATCTCCTTGCCGAGATCCGCGCCGCGGTCGGCGCCGTTATCGACGATCGTCCTGTCCATCTGGTGCTGGAGAACGAGGAAAACAGCGCCGAATGGCTCGCCCGGCAAGCGGATGGAACACCGGCTTTCACCGCGCAATGGAATGACGATGTCCATCACGCCCTGCATGTGGCCGTAACCGGCGAGGATGCCGGCTATTATGGGGATTATGCCCACCGGCCTGAATTGCTCGGCCGCGCCTTGGCTCAGGGCTTTGCCTTCCAGGGCGAGACGATGGCCTATCGCGGCAGTAGCCGCGGGCAACCCTCGGCTCATTTGCCGCCGGATGCCTTCGTCGCCTTCCTGCAGAACCATGACCAGATCGGCAATCGCGCTTTGGGAGACCGTATCCATCACCATCATCCGCTCCAGGCCGTCCGGGCCGCTGCGGCGGCCTATCTCCTGGCCCCGCAAATTCCCATGCTGTTCCAGGGCGAGGAGTGGGCCGCCTCTACGCCTTTCACGTTCTTCTGCGACGTGGAGGGCGAGCTGGCCGATGCCGTGCGCAAGGGACGGCGCGAGGAATTTTCGCGCTTTCCCGACTATGCCGATCCGCAGGCGCGCGAAGCCATCCCCGATCCCGTCAGTGAACAGACCTTCCGCTCGGCCAAATTGCTGTGGCTGGAGCGGGAGAGGTCTCTGCATGCAGAAATGCTGGACTGGTACCGGCGGATCCTATCGGTTCGAGCCATGAAGATCGTGCCGCTCATGCCGACCTTCCTGCAGGCCGGTCGATACAAGGTCGGCGAGAATGGGATCGTCTGCGTCGATTGGCGCAGCACGAGCAAAGCGGTACTCCGCCTCGCTCTCAACCTCAGCGACACGCCAAAACCGGTGGAGACCGCCATAGAGGGCCAGCCGGTCTGGACGGAAGGTCAATGGGAGGGCACAACGCTCGGCGCCTGGACTACGATTTGGACGCTTGAAACGCCGAAGGGGCCGTCGGCGTAGTGTATCTCGACGGAGCCAGCAGCCCCCCAACGCAGCCGGGAGGCAATTCCTCCCACATCGCCCCGATCTCATGTAGGATGAGCGTCTCAGGCCTATCGAGGCTGCATCCCGAGGGCTTGGATCGGCGCTCATGTGCCAGCACGGCGATGCTCAGATGGCGAAGCTATCCCCTGCCCAGATCCGTGCACTGGCCGCGCTCGAGGCGGGTGTCGAAGTCAGGATGACGCCTGGGGGCGTGCCGATCGGACAAATGCCCGAAGGCGTTCGGTCGCAGCGGACCCTTTGGCGCCTTCGCATCCTGGGCTTCGTAGCCATCAAACCCCGGCCATCGGCCAATTACTGGGAGATCACCGAGGCCGGCAGAACGGCGCTGCAGGCGGAGAGGTAGCACAACGGGCAGGCCCTATCGACCCCAGATCACTTCGACCGTCGCCGCCTGCCATTTTCGGGCATGACCAAACAGGCCCAGAAATCTGCTCCAGACGGTGGCGGGGCTTTTGGGGATGAAGAAGGCATCTCCGAGCAAGGGTTACAATGAGTGAGACGAACGTCAGGAACTATCCCTGCGCTCATCGGTTGACTCATTGTCGACTTTAGACAGCCCAACTCGCCCGCTGCCTGATAGGCAAGCGGGCTATTCTTTTCCAAGAGGAGAAGGCGTAGAGGGCGCTCGCGAACGCGAGAAGCGACATGCAGTGGGCATCGGGCCCACGGTCCTAGTACAGGGCCTGCTAACCCAAAAGGAGCAGGACCGGTGAAACCGATTTTCTGCATTTTCGAACGCAGCTTCGATCGCCACCAGATTGAGGTGAACGTGAATCTCATCCTGTATCTGGAAGGCAATGACGACGGCACGACCACCATGTATTTCAGGAGAGACGAATTCGTGGTCGTCAGGGGTACCCTCACGGAGACCCGCAGGCACATCGAAACATGCGCGTCGAGAACTCCGCCCGCGGATGTCGCGGCCTGAAAACAAGGAACGATACCGCCGGCAAGAAGTCCGCATGAGTCCCCCGCTCCCATTTGCCCGCTCGCTGCCCTGTGCACAGCGGGCAATTTTTTAACCATGGAGTTTCAGGCGATCTTGATCCCGAAAACACCATTGCTAAATTTCCGCACTGGAAGAGCCATCGTTGCGCTCGCTTTTGTGTGGGATGGTAGGAATGGACGCAGTGCAGGAGACGACTGGCCCTGAAGGGGCGGAGGCCTCAATCCCGATATTCTGCACATTCGAACGAAGTTTCGATCGACACCCGATCGAAGTGAATGTGACCCGCATCTGCTATATCGAAGGCAATGAGTGCGACATTTCGACTCTGTACTTCGACAGGGAGCACTTCGTGGTCGTGCACGGTAAAGCCGAGCAAATCCGGGCTCGGATCGAAACCCAGGTCTCGCAGTCTCAGATCCAGCTCCGATAGGTGGAAGCGACCACCCTGTTCCTACCGGAAACCGGCGCTGGGATATTGGAGCCGTCATCAGCATCGAGGGCGATGCTCAACTCAGCAGGGAGGCCCCGGCCTGATGCCGGCGCCAATGATGCTGCATCGTGCAAGCGCAACCGGTTTGCCGATCAGGCGGCCTTCTTGTTGACGCTTGCCAGCGAGAGCTTGGTGAGAAGCTGATCGGTCCTGATCTCTTCCTGGAGCGTCTGATCGAGGAGTTTTGCAATATCCTGCATGCCCAACTGCTGGGCCCAGGTCTTCAACGTGCCATAGCGCGAGATCTCATAATGTTCGACCGCTTGCGCGGCTGCGGTGAGACCGGCGTCCAGCGCCGGAGCGCCTTTGAACTCCTCCATAACCTCCTTGCCTTCGTCGATAATGCCGAGGATCGCATCACAGGTTTTTCCCCGTGCAGGCTTTCCGAGTTGCTCGAAAATATCCTGCAGACGATCGACATGTCCCTCGGTTTCCTCCCGATGGGTCTCGAAGGCCTTCTTCAGCTCCGGCGTCTGGGCCTCCCGCGCCATCTTGGGCAAAGCGCGCAAGATCTGCTTTTCAGCATAATAGATGTCCTTCAGCGTCTCGACGAACAGGTCCTGCAATTCCTTTGCCATTGGTTCCTCCTGAGGCAATCCGAGCCGACCGCGCGGCACCGACCAGAACTGCGATGCCTGCAATGCGTTCCACGCAAAAATACGGCCGCTAGCCTCCCCATCGGCGGGCCATTGCAGGAACGGACGGGGCCGCTGGCGGAACCGAAGGCCTCGGAGCGAGTTCATAGGCTGGCATAGCGATGGGATCGCGCCATATCGATCCGGCGCCGGGTTGACGTGCAGCCTTCCATATCGGCGCCCGACACTGCCAGAGCAACAACAAGAACATCCTGCAGCAAGGCGGAACAATGAGCGGGACAGAGGGGGACCTCGATCCAAGAGCTGAACGCAGCCCGGCTGTCGAGCCAAGCAAGCCTCGCATACTCAAAGTTCTCGGCCCGGGTCTAATCACCGGCGCGTCCGACGACGATCCCAGTGGAATTGCGACTTATTCGCAGGTGGGTGCGCAATTCGCGTATGGCGTGAGCTGGACCTTGCTGTTTTCCTATCCCCTCATGAGTGCCATCCAGATGATCAGCGCCCGTCTCGGCAGGACCACGGGACGAGGCATAGCCGGTAATCTGCGCAAATATTATCCCAATTGGCTGGTCTATACGGGCGTTTGCCTGCTGGTGACCGCCAACGTCATCAATATCGGGGCCGATATCGGCGCGATGGGTGACGCCGTCAAACTGATCATCGGGGGCCCGGCCCTCATCTATGTCGTGCTCTTCGGAGCCGGATGCGCAATCGCGCAAGTGTTCCTGCAATACAAGAAATATGTCCGTATTCTCAAATGGCTCAGCCTGGCCCTGCTAAGCTATGTCGCCACACTTTTCATCGTCAAGGTCGACTGGACGGCTCTGGCCAAGGGGTTTTTTATACCGCATATCGAGTTTTCCTCCGACTATCTCATGGCGATTGTCGCGATCTTCGGCACCACCATCAGCCCGTATCTCTTCTTCTGGCAGGCCTCGCAGGAAGTGGAAGACCTGAAGGAAAAGCCCAAGCGCGAGCCTTTGAAGGATAATCCGGAACAAGCCAAGGACGCCGATGAACGGATTGAATGGGATACGCTGGTGGGCATGGGCGTTTCCAACGTCATCGCGCTGTCGATCATGGTGACGGCAGCCGCCACGCTCAATGTGCATCACGTCACCGACATTGGAAGTTCAGCACAGGCGGCCGAGGCACTGGAGCCCGTGGCAGGCAAATTTGCGGAACTCTTGTTCGTGATCGGCATCGTGGGGACGGGGCTGCTGGCCGTCCCGGTACTCGCCGGGTCGGCCGCCTACGGGCTCGGCGAAGCGCTACGCTGGCCCACCGGCCTGGCCCGCAAGCCCAAGGACGCCAAGGCCTTCTATGCCACGATAGCGATCGCGACCATGCTTGGCGTGGCCTTGAATTTCGCCCCGATCAACCCGATCCAAGCCCTTTTTTGGAGCGCGGTGGTGAACGGCGTCGTCGCTGTTCCGATCATGGCCGTCATGATGCTGATGTCGACGGACGAGAAAATCATGGGCAGCCAGGTGATTGGCGGCTGGCTACGGAGCCTCGGCTGGCTCTCCACGGGTGTCATGGCGCTATGCGCCGCGGGAATGGGCGCGTCCGCCTTCTTGAACTAGCCGTATCGTCGAAAAGCCGTTGCCTCAGCCAGGGGCCCGCAGCTGCGATATCGGCCGGGCGCTTGGGCAGGAGGGGGATACGCGGGCGCCAAGCCCTATCCTACTTCGCCTCGATCGCCGAGTTGACGAAACAACATTTAACAAGATCAAGCTTCATTCCGCGACCCGGCCGGCCTACCGTCTTCCTTGTTTCCGTCGCGCCCGGCGGAAGCAATCGCCAGCGGTATTCACAGTCTGCTGGCGAAGCCCGGCCGCCTCTCCATTCGATCGAGCGGCCGGGCTCCTTCAGGCCGTTTGGTTGCCGTGGAATGTCGAGATGATCTGCGGCAGATGGTCGGCAAGGAACTGGCTCGCCTGGGCCGGATCAACACCGAACTTCTCCGCCAACGACGCGACCATGGGCGAACCCAGGGCCTGGGAAATCTGGTCGGCCGTGACCGCCTGATTTTCTCCGTTGCCGATCCACGACGAAACTGCTTCGCCCAGCCCGCCTTGCGACAACTGAGTAGTCAGTCCCTGCAGGCCATCAATACCGTGTTGCCCGAGGAGATCGGGCAAGTGCTGTGACACCAAATCGGAAATCGAACTTCCAGCCTGCCCTTGCAATGCACCAAGAATGTTGTCGAGCAATCCCATGACATCCTCCAGAAATGATAGCCAGTCTGCCTGCAAAGGGCAGCACAGCTCGTAAACAGCCCCCGCGTTACAGGGTAACGCTAGGTAACATTATGATGCAAGCCTCACCGCATGCCGCCAACTGATCGTCGCGGCTGGGCCGCTCCAAACCGGACAGAGGCCCTTCGCATGCCGCAATTCTCCGCCCCAGCACGCCTCCCGGAGCGTTGATTTCTTCGGTGACCAGGAGCGTCACATTTGCTTCGGCTATTTCCGCGGCAGCTGTTACGCCGCTCTTGGATAATAGAACGCCGATTTTCCAATCGTCATTGGTCACAACCATCGCCGGAGAACGGAGCACGCACGGGAATACGCCTGTCGGGCCGGTCGACAAAGGCGAGAGCAGGAAACGCCACGGTTTCTCCGGCTACTAGGAGGAGCATGTTCATGTTTTCAGGCAACGCCTTTGTGAGCGTCGGCGATCTTTTCCGCCATCATGATCGTCGGGAGGTTCGTGTTCGCACAGGGAATCGTGGGCATCAGCGACGCATCGCAGACGAACAGTCCTTCCAACCCATGAACCTGTCCCATGGCATCCGTCACCGCCATCCTGTCCCCATCGGGACCCATGCGGCAGGTGCCGGACGGATGCCAGACGCCGCCGACGGTTTCGGCGATATAGGCCTCGAGCTCGCCGCGGTTACCGACCAGCCTGAGGGGATCGTCGAAGTTCGAGAGCATGTGGGGAAACACCTTGTCTCGCAGCCGGCCGATCAGATCGAGGCCCACCGCTCCGATCCCGGTGATGACGGCACCGGGCGAGCTCGGCTTGGAAAAACGCTTGCCGATCTCCGACATGCCGCCGGCATAAACGCCGGAAACCACCGAATCTACCGTTGGGTCGAGCGCCAGGCTCACGGCACGCTCGAAGGCATCGGCCAGACGCACGAGGTCGCGCCTGTCGGAGAGCATGCGGAAATCGATGCGCGGCGGGCCGTCCGGGGATGCGGGATCGAGCAGGAGCTGGCCACGCGAATAGGACTTGTTCACCCAAAAGAAGACCGAGCCGAGTTGGCGGCCTACGGCATGCCAGGCTGCGCGGGTGACGAAGTTCATATGCATGTCCCCCGGCGGACATCCTTCCAGGCCGGAGGAGAAGCGATAGCCGATGGGAATGTGGTAGTCGGGCACGCCGCGCTGGCGAGCGGCCGGCCTCAGGAAGGGCACGATGCCGGCCGAGGGATGCTCCATCAGGTTCTGCCCGACGCCGGGCAGGTGATGCAGGGCCTCGATGCCGCAATCGCCCAGATGAGGGGCCGGGCCGATGCCCGAGCGCATGAGGATGGCAGGCGAGGACAGGGCGCCGGCGCACAGCACAATCCGGTTCGCACGCAGGATCTGGCTGGCGTCTCCTCGCATGGCGATCACACCATCGGCCTTGCCATGGGCCAGGACGATGCGAGAGACGGTGGTGTGAGTACGAATTTCCAGGTTGGGCCGCGCCCTGACCTGCGGCGTCAGATAGGCCCAGGCCGTGCTGACGCGGCGGCGCCGTTCGTCCATGTTGACGGCCATTTCGAAGGTGCCCTCTTCCCACACGCCGTTCTGGTCCGGCAGGAAGGCAATGCCGCGCGCCTTGCAGACCGCCAGCATGGCACGGGTGAAGGGAGTCCAGATCTCCTCGCCGCGCCGGCGGATCGGAAACGGGCCGCTCCTGCCATGGAAATGATTGTCAAAATCGAGGTCGCGCTCGAGCTTCTTGAAATAGGGAAAGCAGGCCTCCCACGACCAGCCTTCCAGGCCCATGTCGCGCCATTCGTCATAATCGAACGGGGCACCGCGATTGGCACCGATTCCGTTGATGGCGGACCCGCCCCCCAGGACCCGGGCCTGTTCATAGCGGGTGCTCTTGCTTTCCGGCCGGTTGGAACCGCCATAGGGCAAGGAGGCCTTGAGGCCGTCCCAGGTGTAGCGCGGGTTGGAGTATGCAATGCCGGGATAGGGCGAGGCGAGATCGGGAAAATCCTCCGGGCGCGCCGCATCCATGCCCGCCTCCAGAAGGATCACGCGAACGGCCGGGTCCTCGGTCAGCCTGGCGGCGAGCACGCAGCCCGCCGACCCGCCGCCGACAATGACATAGTCCACCCTGTCCGGCTCGGCGGTGGTCATGGCACGATGCTCCTGTTGCAATCCTGGCTGGCGGCCTATCGGGCGAGGTCGATCGTCATCGTCTTGAGGTCGCACATCTCCATGAGCGTGTGCCGCCCGCCGGTCCGGCCCAGGCCGCTTTGCGTGCCCGCCGCCCCGCCCGCCGGGATGTGGGGTTCCCAGTAGCAGCTCTTCTCGTTGACGTTGACGATGCCGACCCTGAGGCCCTCGGTATAGAAGAAGGCCTTGGCGATGGTGCTGGTGAAGACGGCAGCCGAGAGCCCGAACGGACTGGAGGCGGCAAGCTCCAACGCCTCCTCGTCGGTCTCGAAGCTCAGCACCGGCGCCACGGGACCGAAGGATTCCTCGACATTAAGCAGGCTTTCGCGGCCCAGCCCGGTCACCACCGTGGGTTCGAAATAGAGATTTGTCGGCATGCCGGCGGCGATCCTGCCGCCGGTCACCACCTGGGCCTTGCGCGCCAGGGCGTCGTCCATGTGGCTCAGCATCTTGTCGAGGCCCGCGGCATTGTTCAGCGGACCCATGGTGGTCGCCGGATCGAAGGGATCGCCCATGCGTACGGCACCGGCCGCCTTGACGAGGCCGTCGATGAAGCGGTCATGCACGGATTTGTGCACGAGAATCCGTTCGGTCGCGGTGCAGATCTGGCCGGCATTGGCAAAACAGCCGGCGCCGACCTTGGCTGCGGCCCTGTCGATATCGGCATCGGGCAGGACGATGGTGGGGCCGTTGCCGCCCATTTCCAGCAGCAGCGGCTTGCCCGCCCCGCGGCTGGCGATCCGCGCTCCCGTGGCCGAACTGCCGGTAAAGCCGACGGCATGGGTGCCGGGATGGATCACGGCCTCGTCGCCGACTTCGGCGCCGTCACCCAGCACCAGATTGACCACGCCATCCGGCAGGCCGGCCTCGATCAGGCATTCCATCAAGGCCACCGCGATCAACGAGGTGGTAGGAGCAGGCACCCAGACCACCGTGTTGCCGGTGGCTATGGCGGGGCCGAGATAGTAGAGGCAGGGCAGCGCGAGCGGGAAGTTCCAGGGCGTTATGATGGCGAAGACGCCCTTGGGCTGCAGGAAGCTGAAGGCACGCTTGTTGGGATCGGCGACGGCAAAGGCCGAGGTCTCCAGCCATTTCATCTGCTCGGCGGCGTTGCGAAAACCGAGCGCCGCGCCCGCAACCTCGGCCTTGGCCTCGGCGTGGAACGGCTTGCCCTGCTCGAGACAGAGCAGGCGCGCCAGCTCATCGCCCCGCCGCTCGATTTCCTCGGCAATCTTCAGGCAAAGAGCCGCCCGGGCGAAGACGCCCATCCGGCGCAGGGTTTCGCGCGCGCCCTCCGCCGCCTGCACGGCCCGGGAGACATCCCCGCGCGTGGAGAGCGCCAGATAGCCCAGCGCTTCACCGGTTGCCGGGCTGTCGACCTTCAGGAACCGGCCCGAACTGCCGGCTGCCCAGGTCGAACCGATACGGTTTGTACCCAGCCGCAGACTTGTGTCGGGCTCGTTCACGATGGCCATGCCGCGCAGATGAGGCCCTTCGAGGGAAGATCTGAACTGAACGGTCATCGTGAACTCCTTTGACCATAATTGGATTGGATGGCGAGGACGGCCTCGCGGCTGCGGCTGACGGCTGCCTCGAACAGAAGCGCACCGGCAGCAGGCGAAGCCTGTGACGGGGTGCCGATGACGCCATTGTCCCGTATCGCCTCGAAGGGCCGCCACACGGTGACAGCAGATCCCGCAAACAGATGGGGGTCGGGCCAGCTCGGCGGTGTCGTCCCGGCGGGGATACGGTCCTCGTGCACGGTTTGGGGCAGCACGTGCATCATCAGCGAGGTTTCAAGCGCACAGGCATGGCCGGTTCCGCCGGCGGCATCCGGCAATGTTTCGGCGGCGATGTCGGCGATCAGATCGAAATAGGAAAAGCCAGCGGCGACCACGCCGCGCTGGCCCAGCGTGGTCACTGCGACCTGGATGGCGGCCCGGTTCCCGCCATGCCCGTTGAGGATGACGGGCAGGAAACCGTCGCTCCACAGGCATTCGCCGAGATCGGCCAGGACCGCGATGAAGGTCTGCGGGCTGAGGCTCATCGTGCCGGCAAAGGCGCGGTGGTGCTGGGACGACCCGTAGGCGAAGGGCTCGCAAACCCGCATGCCCGCTTGCCCTTCGGCGACAGCCCGCGCCACCGCGCTCGCCAGCCAGATGTCGACGCCGAGCGGCAGATGCGGGCCATGCTGCTCGACGGCGCCCGTCGGCAGCAGCGCGACGGGGCGCAGGGGCTGCGAGGCTACCAGCGCCCGCGCATCGGGGCTGGTCATGGCGGCAAACGCGGTTGCTCCCGGATCGTCCCGACCGGGAAGAGGCGTCGTCATCGGGCAATCTCCATGAGGCGGGTTTTGGCATGGGTCATGGCGGCGTCGGCCAGCAGGGCCAGCATGATGATCGCGCCCTTGTAGAGCTCCAGGCTGGACGGGTCGGTCCCGAAAATGCGCAAGGCGGTGGTGAGAAGACTGACGATCAGCGCCCCGACGACTGCGCCCCAGACCGTGCCGCGGCCGCCGAATATGCTCGTCCCGCCAAGGACGGCAGCGGCGATGGCATCCAGCAGCAGCGAGGTGCCGCCGATATTGGGCGTGACCACCGGCACGCGGCTGATCATGATGACTGCCGTGAGGAACGCGAACAGGCCGGAGGCGGCATAGACCAGGACAGTGTGCCTGACGACCGGGATGCCGGCGAGTTCCGCCGCGGCCGGATCGGAGCCGAGCGCATAAGTGCGCAGGCCGAAGCGGCTGCGGCGCATCAGCACCATGGCCAGAAGCACGATGATCACCGTGGCGAAGATGACGTGGGGCAGGCCGAAGGAACGTTCGACGCCGACGAATTTGAGCACGGGCTCGCGAACCACCAGCACGCCCTTGGAGGCGACGGCCAGCGTGGCGCCCTGCAGGGCCACCATGGAGGCCAGCGTCGTCACGAAGGGCGGTATGCGCAGGAGCGCGACCACCAGGCCGTTCGCCAGACCGACGAGGAGCATGGCGCACAGCCCGATCGCCAGCGCACCGGCAAGCCCCGTGCCCGCATCGATCAGGCTCGCGACCAGCACAGCGCAAAAGGCGACGCCGATGCCGGCCGACAGATCGATGCCGCCCGTCAGCAGCACGATCATCGCGCCGAGTGCCAGCACGGCCACGGGTGTGGCTTGCGATACGATGTTGATCAGGCTCTGGCCGGACACCACCCTGGGATCCAGCAAGCCGAAGACGATGGCCAATCCCGCCAGCAGGATCAGCGGGGAGAGATCGAGAATGCGCGGCAGCACGCCTTTCCTCATCGCGATCGTCATGTGCCGCTCCTATCGCTGTTGGGCGCTTGCAAGGAGATCGGCCGGCTTGGCCGTCGCCCGATCGCCGAATGCCAGTGCCATGACCTGCTCTTCCGTCGCCCCGCGTGCGAGCTCCCCGACCGAATGGCCTTGGCGCATGACCACGATGCGATCGGCGACGCCGAGCACCTCCGGCAGTTCGCTCGACACCATCAAGATGGCGGCGCCCTCCTGCTTGAGCCCGGCGATGAGGCGGTGCAGCTCGGATTTTGCGCCGACGTCGACGCCGCGCGTCGGCTCGTCGAGCAGGATGATCCTGGGTTTGGTCGCCAGCCATTTGCCGATCACGACTTTCTGCTGGTTGCCGCCGGAAAGCTCGATCGTCGCCTTCCCGGGCTGTGCCGGGCGTACGCCGAGCGAGCCGATCAGCTCGCGCGCCAGCGCGGCGATCCGGGCCGGGGAAAGAATGCCGAGGCGGCTATGGCCCCGGATCCATGCCAGCGAAAGGTTGTCGCTGACCGACATGGTGCCGACGAACCCTTCCAGATGGCGGTCCTCGGGAATATAGACGATGCCCGCGCGATTGGCGGCCTTCAGGTCCGCTCCCCGCTGGGGCCTGCCGAAGATGGTGATCGCCCCGCTCTGCGGCGCAGCCATGCCGGCGATGAGGCGCAGCACTTCCGAACGTCCGCTGCCCATCAGGCCGGCCAGTGCGACGATCTCGCCGCGATGCACGTTGAGCGAAGCGGATTTGAGCAGCTTGCCGTCGGACAGCGCCTCGACCTCGATGGCCCTTTCGCCGATATCGGCCTGGTGGTGGGGGAAGACATCACCGACATCGCGCCCCACCATCATCGAGACGATCTCGGCCTCGTTCGTCTCGGCCGTGCGGCGCTCGCCGATGAATTTGCCGTCGCGCAGGACGACGACGCGGCCACACAGATTGAAGATCTCCTCCATCTTGTGGGAGATGTAGAGGATGCCGGCTCCGCGGGCCTTGAGCCTGTCGATCAGCCCATAGAGCTGGTCGCGCTCGCGGTTGGAGAGCGCGCTGGTCGGCTCGTCCATCACCATGAACCAGGCATCGGACAGAACCGCGCGCGCGATCTCCACCATTTGCTGCCGGCCCACGGATAGCGAGCGCAGTTCGGCGTCGACCGGAATGTCGAGCGAAAACTCGTCCATGACGGCCTGGGCTTCGCGGCGCATCCGGGCCCGGTCGAGCAGGCCCAGGCGCGTGCGCGGCTCGCGGCCGACGAACAGGTTCTCCTCAACCGTCAGGTCGGGCGACAGGCTGAAATGCTGATGGATGACACTGATGTCGCGCGCCTCGTTGGAGGAATGAAAGTCGACGGTCTTGCCATCGATGACGATCTCGCCCTCGTCGGGGCGATAGATTCCGGAGATGCATCTCACCAGGGTCGACTTGCCGGCCCCGTTCTCGCCGGCGAGCGCGACCACCTCGCCGGACGAGACAGTAAAAGACACGCCGTCGAGCGCCTTGACGCCCGGAAACACCTTGCCGATTCCGCGCAGGGCAATGCTGTGGGCACCGCCCGCGCCGGTGGGCGACACAGCAAGTGCTCCATCGGTTCTTTTCGGTGTCGTGCGCCGCAAGCTGGAAAACAGCGAGGTCACGCTCTCGGGCTGGCTGGCCAGCACGGCCGCCAGGATCAGCGCCGCGGTGATGTAGTAGATGACGATCTGCGGCACCTGCAGGAAGGACAGGCCGGTATTGATCACCCCGAGCAGCATGGCGCCGAGCGCCGTTCCCCAGATCGAGCCCCGGCCGCCCGACAGTTTCGTGCCGCCGACGATGGCAGCGGTGATCGCGGTGAATTCAAGGCCGGTGCCCGCTAAAGGCTGGGCGGAACCGAGGCGGCCAATGGTCAGGATGGCGCCGAGTCCCGCCGTGGCGCCGGCGATGAGATAGACGGAGATGCGGACCGGGCCGACCGGCACCATCGAGGCGCGGGCGGCCTCGGCATTGCCGCCGACCGCATAGATCCAGCGCCCATAGACGGTGCGCTTGAGCACGAACCACCAGGCCAGCAGAACGGCCAGGGCAATGACGACGGACACCGGCAACAACCCGAACGTCTCCCGTCCGGCATAGAGCACGACCGGATCGGCGATGGTGATGCTCGACGCCCTGGACAGGCTGAGCGAAAGGCCGCGGGCGAAAGCCATGGTGGCGAGCGTGGCCATGAACGGCGAAATGCCGGCAGACCCGATCAGGATGCCGTTGAGGAGCCCGACAAGTGCACCGCTTCCGATCGCCGCCGCCAGCGTGAGCACGGCCGATCCCGACGCGGCATGGACGAGGCCGGCGGCCACGCCGGCAAAAGCCAGCGTGCTGCCCACCGAAATATCGATGCCCCGTGCGATGATGACGGCGGTCATCGCGAAGGCGATCAGGGCGATCACCGAACTCTGCTGGGCGATGCTGACGAAATTGCCGGCCGTCAGGAAGCGCGGATCGATCCAGCCGAACACCACGACCGCCAGCACGAAGACGAGGATCAATACCGGCTCGTTCCGCCTGAAAAGGCTCGATAATCTCAGCTGGGACATGATTTCCCCCAAATAGCGATCGGGCCGGTCATCACTTGCGGCGCGGCGAGGCGCGCTGCGGCATACAGGCAAGCGACTGCCGGCACGGATCGGCCGCGCCGGCAGAAGACGTCCGGTTTATTTTCCGACCGTCATGGCCGAGGCCGGCACCTTGGGGCCGAGCTGCTCGGTGTAGTTCTTGGCCTCGATGGCCTGCTTGTCGGTGTTGATATGCTCGAAGTTCAGCCCGGCCGCCTTCAGCTTCTTCGCCGTTTCGTCGGAGGTGACGAAATAGGTCGGCATGTAGAGATCCTTCGGCAGCTTCTCGCCATTGGCCAGACGGGTCGCGACCGCGATGTTCCAATAGCCGACGCGATTGGCGCCGGTGAGGACATCGAGCACCATCTTGCCGCTGTCGATCAGTTCCTTCATCTCGGCATCGCCGTCATAGCCGCCATAGATCAGGTTCGAACCCATGGAACTGGCGACCGAATCCGCCGCCAGGCACAGGCTGTCGGAGATGCAGGCGATCGCCTTGAGGTCGGGATAGGTCGTCAGCCAGGTCTGTGCGGCATTCGTCGCCTTGGCGGCATCCCAATTGGTCGGCTCCACACCGACGATCTTGATCTTGGGATATTCCTTGGCCAGGGTCTCGACGAAGCCCTTTTCGCGGGTGTCGGACACGAAATTGCCGCGAGAGCCGACGAGCAGGGCGATCTCACCCTCCCCGCCGAGCGAGGCACCGATGGCACGGGCCACCATCGCCATGTTGTCATAGTCGGGATAGAGGGTGGAATAATTGCCGTCCGCCTCCACCTTGTTGCCCATGGTGACAACGGGAATGCCGGCCGCGAGCGCCTTCTTGATCACCGGCACCAGGGCATTCTTGTCGAGCGGATCGACCAGAATGGCGCTGACGCCCTGGTTGATGAAGTTCTCGATGATGGCCACTTCCTTCTCGAGACTTCCCTCCGCGCTCTGCCAGGTGGAGCGCACGCCATAATCCCTGGCAGCGACGTCACCCGCTTCCTTCATGCGCACATAGAAGGAGTTTTGCAGGTCGATGGCGGCGACGCCGAGGACCTTGTCCTTGGCCTGCGCCAAAGACGGCATGGCAAGCGCCAACGCGAACAACGCCACCGATGTCTTGAAGATGCTACGCATATGAACTCCTCCTTTGCCTGGATGGCTTTTGGTTTGGACGTTTACGTGCTTCTTGTTTGTACGTACTTCTTGCTTTTCTTGGCCGTGCGCCGCCTTCTTGCGAGGCGCTCCTGACGGCTGAGATGCGGCGCACCGCTGCGCCGGCAAAAATCCTCCTCAGGCGGAAAGCCCATCCACCCCGGCACCGCAGACCAATCCGGCAACGCGCTCACCGGGCTTTGGCCTGACCGCACCCGCCATCAGCGCCGCCAGCGAGGCCGCGCCGCTCAGATCCGCGGCAATGCCGAACTCGAACCAGAGAAGCTCGGCGGCGCACTGCATCGCTTCGTCGCTGACCAGCACGATGTCATCGACATGGCGCCGCGCGATCTCGTAGATGCTCTCGTCCGTGCGGCCGCAGGCCATGGTGGCGACCCGCGTGGTCACCTGCGGCAGACGCACGACCCGGCCCGCTGCGAAACAGGCATGGAGGGTCGGCGAACCCACCGGTTCCACGCCGATGATGCGGGCCTTCGGCTTCATCGCCTTGACGACCTGCGACACTCCGGCGATGAGGCCGCCGCCGCCGATGGCGATGATGTAGAGATCGGCATCCGGAATCTGCTCCAGCATTTCAACGCCGATGGTGCCCTGCCCCGCAACGATGGCCTCATCGGCGAAGGGGTGCATGTAAAAGGCACCACTCTCCCGGGCATGGGCCGCCGCGGCCTGGTGGGCCTCGTCCCATACGGCGCCGGCGTAGCGCACCTCGGCACCCAGCTTGAGAAGCTTCTGTTCCTTGAGCGGGCTGGCATTGGTCGGCAGGAAGATGGTGGCCGGCACGCCGCTCTGACGGGCCATATAGGCGGTGGCCAGGCCGTGATTGCCGCCGGAGGCCGCGACAAGACCCTTGGCGATCGCCTCGGCGGACAGCGACTTGACCCGATTGACGGCGCCGCGGATCTTGAACGAACCGCTGACTTGCAGGCATTCGAGCTTGAGATGAGTGTCACTCGGAATGGTGGCGTCGGAGCAATGCTCGAGCCTGAGAACGGGCGTCCTGCGGATATGGGGCCTGACGCGCTCGACGGCGGCCTTGATCGCCTCAACGCTCATCGGCCCGCCCCAGCATTGCCAGCGCCTCTGGATATTCGTCGGCGATGACGAAGCAGCAATTGCCCGGCCTGACCCGCCCCGGCTGGCGCTTGGCGAAGACGACGCCGTCAATGGCGTAGCGAAGCTCGACAGGCTCGCGGGCCGGCGATCGCGGGAAATGGATCCGGCCGGCAAGTTCGCCCTTCCTGGCAATGGCACCCAATTGGCCGATCGGCTCGAACACACCGTCATCATCGGCCAGGATGTAGCCCCGGCTGTCCGGCACTTTGAGCACCCGCTTGTTGGCCTCCTGCGGCAATTCGGGTTGCCCCTTCAGGACACCGGCATGTTTGAGGACGTTTCGAATGCCGCGCCGGCAGATGGCGAGAGCGTCCTGGCTGACCAGGCCTCCGCCAGCCATTTCAGTGCCGATGACGACGAGGCCCTGCAGATTGGCGGCTGCGGTCGCCGTGCGCGTCTCACCCAGATTGTCGACCATGACGACGGTCGGAGCGCCGAAGGCGAGCGTTGCCTCGATGTTGAGCCGATGTCCCTCGGGCGTCGGCGACGGCTCGATGATGGCGCTGGGCAGGATCATCAGCGAGGACCCGCCCGAATGCAGGTCGAGGAAATAATCGGCGAGCGGCATCAGGCAATCATGGACATAGGCCGCGATCTGCCTGGTGAGCGTGCCGTCGAAATCACCTGGAAAGCAGCGGTTGAAGTTCAGCCCGTCGATCGGCGAAGTGCGCGTTCCCGCTTCGACGGCCCGGATGTTGATGGCGGGTATGGCGATGATGCGGCCCGAAACCTCCGTGGGGTCGATGTCGCGCAGCAATTCGCCGAGCGCCAGGGGGCCTTCATATTCGTCGCCGTGATTGCCCGCCTCGACGAGCACTGTCGGCCCATTGCCATTCTTGACGACGGCCAGCGGCACCTGGACCGCGCCCCAGGCATCGTCGTGGGGAGATTGGGGCACACAGAAATAGCCGATCTGCTTGCCGGGCCGCTCCAGGTCGACGGTCGTAAACACACTATTTCTGCGTGGGCTCACCGGCTTTCGGCGGGTCGGCTCCGATGTCGCAGCCATCAAATCCGTCATGGGTTTCTCCCCTTTCGGTCAGATGATGATAGTTTTATATATGATGTCAAGTTTGAATATAAAACCGTAGGCACAAGCCGAGAGAATTCTCTATGGTCTGCGCCCATTGAGGGAATCGCGCATGAGCAGCATCGAAGATCGGGAAAAGCCCGCCTATTCCGCGCCGGCCCTGACCAAGGGGTTGGAGGTCCTGGAACTGCTGGCAGAGGCCGGAGCGCCCTTGACGATGAAGGAGATCGCGGATGGGCTGGGTCGGTCGAAAAACGAGATCTTTCGCATGCTCGTGGCCCTCCAGGAGCGCGGCTATATCGAGCGCGATCCGGAAACGGATGCCTTCTACCTGACCGATCGTCTGTTCAAGCTAGGGCTGCATACGCCGCGCCAGCAAGACCTCTTGACGGCGGTCATGCCGGAACTGACCGCCATCGCGCTGGAATGCCAGCAATCACCTCATCTGGTCGTCGTCAATCACGGCCTGACGGTGGTCGTCGCTGCGGTGCCCGGCGGCGAGGACATGTCCTTCACACTGCGCCTTGGTTATGGACGCCTTGCGACGGATTCGACCTCCGGCCAGGTCGTGCTCGCCTTTCAGCCGCCTGCCGTCGCCAAGAAGATCATCGAGGAAAGCCAGGGGCGCAGTGCCGTCCCGGTCGATCGCGCCGCGCTGGAAGCCAGTCTTGCCGCCATTCGTGCCCGGGGGCACGAACTGCGCTCGAGCCGGGATTTCGTCGGTATCACGGATATATGCTGCCCGATTTTCGGCGCGGACGGCTTCGCTGCCGCGTCCATCATCATCGCCTATGTCAACCGGCATGCCCACGACAACCAGGCCCGGCACGAAACCACGCTTGGGGTGTTGCAGGCCT
Source organism: Labrys sp. WJW (assembly GCF_001676615.1). Classification (GTDB taxonomy): domain Bacteria; phylum Pseudomonadota; class Alphaproteobacteria; order Rhizobiales; family Labraceae; genus Labrys; species Labrys sedimenti. Next base: position 76,661 of record NZ_LYXZ01000027.1, read on the forward strand.
CCTGCCATCGCATCTCGGCAAAACTCTCACCCCGGCTAAGTGTTCAGCATCCGATCTGAGGCGGCTCCATTCGCGCGTCGGCCTTCGCGATCGGTTGCTTGCAGAAGCACTTCTCGCTGGCTCGGCCCGTGGGTGAGCCTATGGAACAAACGAAAGGGCGTATTCCGCCCTCCGGGTCAACGAGAAGCCGCGCCATGATGGGATCTTCCAATCCAACTGGTTGCGGAAGCCCCCCCTTTTCCCTTGCATCGCGATCCGGACCGTACGCGGCCAAGCCGGTCGCATCGGGTCAACCCGCCGGGAGCGACCAATCGCGCCCTCCCGGCGAGCCAGGTGGTTCACTTGGTCGCCGCGCTGATCCAGCGGTCGAACTCGCCCTGATTGGCGGCAATCCATTCGCCGGCGATCTTCTTCATGTCCGCATTGGTCTTGGCACCCTTGCCCAGCGCCCCCTCCCACTCGCTCCATGTATTCAGCGGCCACTTTGCCTGCGCAACGAATTTTCCGACGGCCGGATTGGCGGCCAGGAATTCCTTGTTGGCAAGGGTGCGCCAGTTCCAGGGGCCTACAGCCATCCGGCACGGGTTCTGACCACCGGCGCAGCCCGCCACATCCGGCACCTCATGCGTCTTCGGCTTGTTCACGCCCGGCGGCAGGGCGTCGTAGGGTATCGGCAGCCAGACCACGTCCTTGGCCGGCTTCAGGCGGTAGACGATCCAGGACGGGCTCCAGGTGTAGAGCAGGATCGGTTCGCCCCGGTCGGCCCTGGCGAACGCCTCGGCAATCAGCGGTTCATACTTTGCACGGATCGGGCGCACGGTGTCGCTCAGGCCGAATTCCTTCACCTGGAAATCGACGACGTCACCACATTTCCAGGCCGGGTCGCAATTGATCAGATTGGCCTTGCCATCGCCGTCGCTGTCGAACAGCGCCGCGATCTTGGGATCCTTCAGTTGAGAGAAATTGGTGATGTTGTTGGCTTCGGCGGTCTTCTTGTCGATGATGTAGCCATTGATACCGCCCCCGATGATCGAGCCGTCACTGATCAGTTCGGTGGCGCCCGCAACCTTCTCGATGGCCGGCTGGGCCTGCGGCCAGTTGATATCGCCGGTCATGTCGAGGTCGCCCTGCGAAATGGCCTGCAGGATCGCCGACATGTTCATCGTCGACAGTTTGACCTCATAGCCGAGCTTCTCGAGACCGGCGATCAGGATCTGATCCTGGATATAGTTCGCGCCGAGGCTGTCGGAGGACACAAAGCGAATGGTCTTGCCTTCGCCGGGGCTGCCCTGAGCCAGCGCGGGTCCGGCAATCAGGGCCGAGAACAATGCCGCAGCGCAGGCAACGCCTTTCCATGTGGTGCGCAAGACGATCATACGGTTTCCTCTTCTGGAGATGCTGCCGGCCTTTTTGGAGACAGAACCGGATTGTCGGGTCGGTGAGCTGGATTCGGGAGGGTCCGGGACGGTGCGATGGGACGCAACAGCCGCGACAACGTCGCCCGCAGGCTTCCCCCCACGGCCGCCTTGTCCTGACGGGCGAGGCCCTGTGTCATGCGGTCGAGCACCATGGCGAGCAGCACGATGGCGATGCCGCCGACGGCCGCCATGCCGACATCGAGGCGGCCAAGCCCCTGCAGCACGACCAGCCCCAGCCCTTCGGCACCGATCATGGCGACGATCACCGACATCACCATTGCCGTCAGCACCGTCTGGTTCAGGCCCCCGAGGATCGTCGGCATTGCCAGGGGCAGCTGGACCTCCCACAGAAGCTGGCGATCGGTGGCGCCGAACGCCCGGCCGGCCTCGACCATCTCGGCATCGACCATGCGGATCCCCAGATTGGTGAAGCGGATCAATGGCGGCACCGCTGCCACGATCACGGCGACGCCGCCTGCAATCGTGCCGACACCGAACAGCATGACAACAGGCACGAGATAAACGAAGCTCGGGGTCGTCTGCATCACATCGAGAATGGGACGAACCACCGCCCAGGTGCGATCGCTGCGCGCGCACAGGACCCCGAATGGAATGCCGATGATCACGCAGATCACGATCGCGGTGGCGATCAGGGACAGGGTCGTCATGGCATCGGACCACAATCCGATGAAGGCGATGAACACGAACGAAAGGAGCGTGAAGATACCGACGCCACGCGAGGCGACGCGCCATGCAACCAGCGCAAACAGCACGGACAGGATCGGAAAGGGGATCAGATGCAGCAGCCCATTGATCGCGTTGAGCAGCGTTTCCACCGGCCATTTGATCGTCTGGAACAAGGGACGGAAGTGCAGTGCCAGCCAGCGGACGCCATCCTGGATCCATTGATCGAGCGGAATGACGTAGAGATTTTGGACATCGAACATGAGGTCAGGCTCCCGTCATCCGGGACTGCGCGGGTGCAGCGGCAGGCGTTGCGATGCGAGCGAGAATCCGCACGGGATCGACCCGGCCCAGGAACTGGCCATCGTCATCCACGACAGCAATGGGCCGATCGGGCCGGTAGATGCCGGCAATGTCGGCCAGGCGGGCGGTATTGCGAACCGCCTCATAATCCTGCGTCAGGAGCTGCCTCACATCCATGCCACGACGCAAATCGCCGATGCGGCTGCTGTCGATCACGCCGGCGATGCGATGACGCTCGTCGACGACGAATGTGCTGCCGCTGCGCCCAGCCATGTCCGCCGCTTCATGACCTGCGGCCAGGGTCAGGGGCTGGCAAGGCTCCATGACGGAGGCGGCGTCGAATAGCCGGGCGCGATCGATGTCGCGGGTGAACGCCGCAACATAGGGATGTCTTGGATCGAGTACGATGTCCTGCGGCGTTCCTTCGCGCATCACCATGCCATCGGCCATGATGGCAACGCGGCTGCCGAGTTTGAGGGCTTCCTGGAAGTCATGGGTGATGAAGAGGATCGTTTTTCTGAGCGTGCGCTGCAACCGCAGCAATTCGTCCTGCATCTCGCTGCGGATGAGGGGATCGAGGGCGCTGAAGGCCTCGTCCATGATCAGCACGTCGGCCTCCGTGGCCAGCGCTCGCGCCAGGCCGACGCGCTGGCGCATGCCGCCGCTGAGCGCTTTGGGCAGGTGATTGGCCCAGGCCGAGAGCCCGACGACATCCAGGACCTCGAGCGCCTTCTTGCGGCGCTCGCCTGCACCGACGCCACGCAATTTGAGGCCGAACTCGGCATTCTCGATGACGGTACGGTTGGGCAGGAGCGCAAAGTGCTGGAACACCATCGAAACCCGGGTTCTGCGGATTTCGCGCAGACGAGCCTGGCTCGTCCCTGTTACCGGCTCGCCATCGATCGTGATCGTGCCCGCATCCGGCTCGATCAGTCGGTTGATGCATCGCGCGAGCGTCGACTTGCCCGAACCGGACAAGCCCATGATCATGTAGATCGACCCGACAGGCACCGAGATCGACACATCACACAGTCCCACGACCTGCCCGGTTCTGGCCAGCACCGTTTCCTTGGTCTCACCCGACTTCAATAGGTCCAGGGCACGATCCGGCGCGTTGCCGAAAATCTTGTACAGATTTCTGATCGCTATGCGGTCCGTCACGTCTTTCTCCGTTCCCCTGCAGGCCTTGCGCAAAGTTTTGGCCAATGCTGCACTGCCATTCCAGCCAGTAAAGGGCCCGCACCGGCGACCGTCTTCCATCGCGTCGGAGGAGCAGGTTGCCTGTGTATCCTAGGAAAGGCAGCATGCGCGGTTGCGCGGTACCATCGTAACTAGTTTGGGACACCATCGGGAGGAATTGCGTGCTCACGGCGCTGACCAATCCGGCCCTCGTGGTCGTGGATATGCAAAACGACTTCGTTCGCGTGGGAGCTCCCATGGAAGTGCCCGCTGCCCGCGACACGATCGCGTCGATCCGGGCCTTGCTGGCCGGCTTCCGCAATCGCGGCAGGCCGGTGATCTTCACCCGCTACGTCGCCGACATGCGTTACAGGCCGCTCGCAGCCAAGCTCGATTGGCTTGGCCTGCTCGATGCGCCAACCAGGGCCTGTGTGCCCGGCTTCCAGCGCGGCTATGGCGATGTGGAAGGCACGCGCGATGCCGCAGCCGTCATCGACGAACTGCCGCCTCGGGCCGGCGAGCCGGTTATCGACAAGGTCTATTTCAGCGCCTTCCACGAAACCGATCTGGACGCCCGGCTGCGTGAACGCGGCGTCGACGGCCTCGTCTTTGCGGGAACCGTGACCGAGATGTGCGTCGAGGACAGTGCCCGCCACGCCGTGCACCACGGATACCCCACCATCCTGGTCAGCGATGCGGTATCGTCAAATCATCCGCCGAGCCAGCAAGCGACGCTCGATGCTTTTGCCCGCAACTATGGCTGGGTCATGAACACCGCTGAGGTCCTGGAGACGTTTGCAATGCCCACAACGGCGTAACCTCTCGAATATTCAGGTCAGCGCAGCGGCGAGAAATCGGTCGGTACCAGAATACGGTTGTCCAACGTATCGATCGTCTCGGTCAACTTCGCCGTGAAAGCCTGCCAGGCGGGATCGGCGGCCAGCCGGCGACGCCGTTCGGCCCGGTCGTTCAGGTCCTGATAGCCCCACAGGTGCACGACGTGATTCAGCGGCCCGATCTCGGTCTGGAAGTAGCCGATGAGATTGCCGAGGATCGGCTGCTGGATGGCGAGACCTTCCTCCCGCACCAGCTGGAGATAGCGCGAGAGCTTGCCCGCCTTGATCTTGTAGATGCGTTCCTCGACGATCATGATCCCTCCGGTGCCTTCCCGGCCTCCGCTTCCATCTCCTGGCGCACGGCGCGGGCAACACGGAAGGCTTCCACGCCTGCCGGCACACCGCAATAAACCGCAATCTGGATCAACGCGGCCCGTAATTCCTTGTCCGTCAAACCGTTGCGGATCGCGCCACGGAAATGCACCTTGAATTCGTGCATCCTGCCCAACGCCGCCAGCATGCCCAGGTTCAGCAAGCTGCGCTGGGCCAATGACAAACTCTCGTCTGTCCAGCACTGGCCCCAGCAATATTCGTTGAGGACATCCTGGAACGGCGCTGAAAATTCGTCGGCATTCGCGCGTGCCGCATCCACATAGCTGTCGCCAAGAACGGTCCGGCGCACCTTTTCGCCCTGCGCCCGCAGATCCTTGTCCATGTCCAACTCCCGACCCATCAAGAAAGGAAACTCCGCATCAGCCGAGCGACCTCGGCCGGTGCCTCGATCAGGATCGAATGACGCTTGCCGGGCAGGATGTCCAGCCGCGAGTTGGCAATGCGCTCATGCATCAGCCTGGCCATGCGCGGGTTGGAGCCCTGGTCCTCCTCCCCCGTTGCGATCAGCGTCGGGCAGGCGATTGCGCCGATCTCATCGCCGAAATCGCTTTCGGCAAGCACTCGATAGGCCGCCGCATAGCAATCGGGATCATTGGCCGCATTGCGCTGGCGCAGCCTCGCCATCAAGTCGGGATTGGCGTGCTGGAATGCGTCACTGAACCAGCGGCCGACGGAATTGTCATAGTGCGAGCCCGGCTCCTTGGTCTGGAGCAGGCGCAGGCGGTTGAGCACGCGCTCCTTCTCATCCTCGTTGCGACCGGCAACGGTGGCAAGCAGCATGATGCTCTCGATACGGCCGGGATGATCCAGCGCGGCGCGCTGGGCGATCAGGCCGCCCAGCGAAAAGCCGGCAAGCACAAATCTGCCGAAGCCGGCATTGTCGGCCAGGGCGAACAGTTCCCGCACGAAATCATCGATCTCGTAGCGTCCTTTTACCCGCGCCGAGCCGCCATGGCCGCGCAGGTCGAAGCGCAGGATGCGAAAATGCGGCGCAAGGCGCTCCACGACTCCGTCCCAGGCCTCCAGATAGGAACCAACCCCGTGCACGAGGACGAGGGGGCGTGTTCCCTCTCCCTCGAGCCGGTAGCGAATGGCGACGCCATCGATGTCGAGCGTGGCGTCGATCGTCGGGGATGCCGGCTTCGTCATCATGCGATTGCCCGTGCCTTTTGCTTCGCAGCATCGCGTTCGCGCGCTGCGAAAACCGGCATGACCTCCCGGATGAACAGGTCGAGCGACTTCTTCTGCACCTCGATCGGCAGATTGAACGCAAGGCCGAGGCAGAACTGGTCGACGCCGGCAGCCTCATAGACCATCAGCTTCTCGATCACCTCGTCGGGCGTGCCGAACAGGAGGTTGTCGCGGATCGACCGCGGGTCATATTCGCTGCGATTGGCAACCGTCTCATAGGGCACGGCCTTGGGGAAGCCGTTGGTCACCGTGCCGATGTTCTGGAACAGGTTCTCGAAAGCGCGGCCATAGTCGATGCTGGCGCGCACCGGCACTTCCCAGTCTTCCGGACGGGCGTAGACACAGCTGCGGCGCAGCATCATGAAACGCGGACGCGCCACATTCGGATGGTCGGAGACCGCCTTGCCAAACTTGTCCGCCAGGATGCCGACCTCGGCCATGGGCCGCGACAGCGGCGTCGACAGGATGTTGTAGCCGTTGCGCACCGCCCAGTCGAAGGTACCGGGGTCGCGCGCAGCCACCCAGATCGGGGGAGACGGCTGTTGCAAAGGCTTGGGCACGGAGGTCGCAAGCGGGAACTTGTAATACTTGCCCTCATGGGCATAGTCGCCCGCCCATAGCTTTTGCACCGCCGGCAGGAGCTCCTGCATGTAGGCGACCCCTTCTTGCTGGGGTATGCCGCCGGCCATGCGGTCGAACTCGTATTGATAGGCGCCGCGGGCAATGCCGAACTCCAGCCTGCCGCCCGTCAGATGGTCGCAAAGCGCCGCCTCGCCGGCAAGGCGCAGAGGGTTCCAGTATGGCGCCACCACGGTGGCAGTCCCCAAGCGGATCCGCTCGGTATGGGCGCCCCACCAGGTCAGGATCTGGAATGGATTGGGAGCAATCGTGAACTCGATCGTGTGATGCTCGGCGGACCAGATCGTCTCGAAGCCCCCGGCATCGGCCATGCGCACGAGTTCGAGGGTCTCGTTGACCACCTGCTGCATCGGCTTGTCGGGACTGAACCGCTCCATGGCCAGGGCGACGGAAAACTTCATGGCGAATACCTCTTCAGATAATGCGGCCGCGGCGATGCGCGAATGCCGTCAGCGCAGGCGAATGACAAACGGGTCCTGGGTGGCGCCGGAATAGTCGAGGACGACGTTCTTCAGACGGGAGAACTCGCGCATGACCTCGAAGCCGCCGCGCTTGCCGTAGCCGCTTTCCTTGAAGCCGCCGGAAGGCGACATGTAAGCAGCGGAGCGATAGGTATTGATCCACACCGTGCCGGCATCGACATTGCGGGCAAAGCGCATGGCCCGGTCGATATCGCGGGTCCAGATGCCGGCCGCGAGGCCGTAGTTGGTGTCGTTGGCGAGCGCGATCAGTTCGGCCTCGTCGCGGAACGGCACGACGCCGACGACCGGGCCGAAGATCTCGTCGCGCATGAAGCGCATGTCGTTGCGGGCCTCGGCCAGCACCGTGGGCTCGTAGTACCAGCCCTTGGCAAGCGCTTCGTCCTGGGGACGACGACCGCCGATCGCCAGGCGGGCCCCATCCGCGACGCCATAGCCGACATATTGCTCGACCTTGGCAAGCTGGGCCTCCAGGGCCAGGGGCCCGAGTTCGGTGTCATCCGCGGCCGGGTTGCCGATGCGGATGCGCGACGTCCGCTCGACGAGCCGCTCGAGGAACTCGTCATAGATGCCTGCCTCGACGAAGCAGCGCGATCCGGCGATGCAGGTCTGGCCCGCCGCGGCAAAGACGCCGGCGACCACCCCGTTGACGGTGCGGTCGAGATCGACATCGCCGAACACCACATGGGGTGATTTGCCGCCGAGTTCCATCTGGGTTGAAACAAGCCGGCCTGCGGCATTGGCGGCAATGCGCCGTCCCGTGGCGGTGCTGCCGGTGAAGGTGATCTTGGCGACGTCGGGATGGAGGGTCAGGGCCTCGCCTGCGGTGGCTCCGCCGCCGGTCACCACGTTGAAGACACCGGGGGGAAAGCCGGCGCGATCGATCAGTTCGGCCAGCGCCAGTGTGGAAGCCGACGTGTGTTCGGACGGCTTGGCGACGATGGTGTTGCCGATCGCCAGGCATGGCGCCAAAGTGCCGCTCAGCAGCATGAGCGGGGAGTTCCAGGGCGAGATCATGCCGATCACGCCGATCGGCTCGCGCAGCGTGAAATTCAGCATGTCGAGCTTGTTGACCGGGATGGTCTCGCCATGCAGCTTGTCGGCCATGCCGGCAAAATAGAGATAGGTATCCGGCGCGGCCCGCATTTGGGCGCGCATTTCCTTGAGCAGCTTGCCATTGTCGCGCATCTCGATCGCCGCCAGTTCGTCGGCGTTCTCGGCGATGAGGTCGGCGAGCCTGCGCAGCATCTTGCCGCGCTCGGTTTGGGTGATGCGGCGCCAGGCCGGATCCCTGAAGGCCTTCTTCGCCGCCTGAACCGCGGCGTCGACATCCTCGGCGTTGCCGTCGGCGGCCATGTACCAGGGCTCGGCCGTGGTCGGATCATGGCTTGGTAGATAGCGGCCCGAGTTCGGCGCCACGCGCTCGCCTGCGATATACAGGTCCTGGCGCGACCCTTCGATCGCCTTCAGCGTCAGTTCCATCGTATCAGCCTTTCGTGATCACGGTATCGGCGGTCACGCCGTTCGGCGCACGCCAGGGGCGCGGCGCGCCATCGATCATCGCCACACGGCCCCCGGCGCTGGAATCGACATAGATGCCGAAACGGGCCTCGCTGCGCTCCTGCAGATAGCGGCGCAGCATGGCCCTGATCTGCCGCACCGGAATGCGATCCCAGGGGAGGTCTTCCGCAGCAAAGAACGCCAGCGACTGGGGCATTTCGGGCAGCGCCCGCAGTGTGGCAGCCAATTCACCCCGGTAGACGATGTATCCCGGCTCGCGGTCGGCAACGTCGAACACCGAATAGAGAAACGCCTCCTCGGTCAGCAGGGCGACGGCGCCCTTGTCGTCGAGGGCGACTTCGTTGCCGGGCTTGCGGTAGCGGGCCGTCGGGAGTTCCCAGCCACCCCTGCCGTCATCGCGCAGCAGGATGCGCCCCTCATGCTCGACGAGATAGCCGATCATCATGCGATGCGAGGGTGTCCAGCCCTGGGGCATCGGGTGCTCGACCGTGACATAGCTGCCCCGGCAAAAGCCAAGCGGCGCGACCGGGCTGGTGCCGAAAGCGCGCACATGCCCGATCAGGATGATGTGGTCGCCCGCATCGACACGGTTGTGAACGGTGCAATCGAACCAGGTGAGGCTATCGGTGAGAACCGGCGTGCCGGTGTGGACGGTGTCGTGGTTGATCGCATCGAATTTGGTCGTCGACTTCGATGCGAAGACGCCCGCGACATCCTTCTGGTGCTCATGCAGCACGTTGACGGCGAAGTGCTCGGCGGCGCTGAAGACGGGAAAGCTGCTCGCCTTCTTTCCTATGCATACGAGCAAGAGCGGCGGATCGAGCGACACCGAGGTGAAGGAGTTGGCGGTCATGCCGCGCGGCGTTCCGTCCGCCTCGCGCGTCGTCACGACCGTTACCCCGGTCACGAAAGTGCCGAATGCCCTGCGCAATTCGACGGGATCGATCGGGCTTTGCTCTTGTTCAGTCGCGGTCACCATGCGCCCTGCCTTTCCAGCTTCCGGAAAGGATAGGGACGGCAGGCGGGGGCTTCTTCCTGCGTTCCGCAGGAGAGAGTTCCCTCATCCTCCTAGGTGAAGAAGCAGCGGGTCACACGAGCGCATCCTGCGACAGGGTTTCGTTCAGCCGCAGGGCCAGTTCCAGCGCGAACCGCCGTTCCGGCGTGTCGATCTCGATCCCGAAAAGTTCCTGGATGCGGCCGAGGCGATAGCGCAGCGTGGTCACGTGAAGGCCCATCGCATCCGCGCACGCCTGGCTGCGGCAGCCGCTCTCCAGATAGGCAGCCAGGGTCGGGATGTATCCGGTGCCATGCTCGGCATCATGGCGGGATACGGCACCGATGGTGACATTGAGAAATGCGCGGACCTCGTCTGTGTCGGCGGCCGAAAGCAGCAGCGGGAAGGGACCAAAATCCTGGGAGGCCAGCAGACCGGTGCGGTTGAACCGTATCCCCAGCCGGATCATGCGGGCGCATTCCTGCCAGATCTGCCGATGTTCCTGCAGGCCGCTGCAGGTCCTGCCGATCACCACGATCGGCTTGCAGCCCAGCAGCCACTGGGTTTCATCGATGACCTTGCGCACCAGCAGCTTGGCCGTGTTCTCACTGTCGCGTGCTCCGCCCGGCACGCGGCACAGGATGATGCCGTCGAGATTGGCGGCCGTGGCGGTTTGGCCCTGTTGCGCTGCCAGCCTGGCGATGGAGCGATGCAATTCCTCCAACGCGCTGTCGTCCATGCCGGCCTGGCGGGGCAGACCGATGGCAATGAGCCTGGCCGGCGCTGCCATGTCGATATCGAGGCGGCGGGCACGAGCAACCAGATCATCCGGATTGCGCCAGTCGCCGGAGACGATCTCGGCGAACAGTTCGCTGGCCGTCTTCGACTCCGTCTGGAAGCGTAGATGGCTGCGCATCATCTGCACGCTCAAGGCCGATTTGGCACTCTCGAGCAGCAGATGATCGAGATCGCCGAAATCGGCACCGCGAGAAAAGACGACCAGCGCTCCGACCATTCTTTCATCGACCCTGAGCGGCTCGACCATGGCCGGCAGGTTGAGATGCTGTCCGCAGACGCTGAGATAAAGCTTGGCATGTTCGGAGCGCGTGTTGCCGGCCACTTCGCGTGCGATGCGCAGGAACTGGCGATTGACCCCGGCATTCACCTCCTCACGCCACCGTTCGTCGTCGAATGTCTCGGGCTTGGGCGAACGCCCCGTGACGACGAGATTTGCCGTCAGGTCGACCACGACCGTGGGATGATGCATGAAGGTCTCGACCAGGGCAGCGGCCGAAGCAACCGAACCGTCCGACAGGACCTTCTGCATCAGGGCAGAATGGGCGGCGAGCACATTCTGCAGACGTTCAGCGGCGAGGCGCTCGGCCTGCAGCCGGTTTGATCGATCGACGGCGATGGCACCGAGATGGGCAATCGTCTCCAGAAAGGCGAGGTCCGCATCCGACGGCTCGACGATGCTGCGCGACTTGACCGACAGGACCATGGCCCGTCCTTCCATGTCGCGGCAGCCGAGCGGCAGCACCACGACGGTATGGTAGCCACGCTCGATGGCCTCCTCCTGATATCCTGGAAACTCCGATGCCACCTGCGCATCACGGATGATCACGGGCTCGTTGGTGGTCAGTGCGATGAGGGAGGGGCTGGTGGCGAGCGTCCAGCGGTCGCGATAGAGAGTGCCGAGCCGATTGGGATCATGCCGGGCCAGGACAACGGCATCGCCACTGCCTTCGTCGATACTCATGACGCCGCCCATGGACCAGACGGTATTGTAGCAGCCTGCCTTGACGAGATGCAGCAGCGTGGTGCCGAGATCGCCGCCGGAATTGATCAGGCTGGCGATATCCCTGAGCGTGCGCGACAGCGGCCGATCGATGACGTTCATCAGACCCTCCCGAGTTCCGTTGAGGCTCAACTAGCGGACCCCATCATCACTGTCGAAGGATTTCAATGCGGCATCCTCCTACGCTTCATAGGAGGAGAGCGCTTGAGCAGGCCCCTAGTGTCCGATGCGATGCCGGAAGCAGGCCGCTTCGGTGTGAAGCCCTCTGGCCGGATCTGAATGACGAAGGAATATCATGAGTCTGGAAATCCGAAAGATCGTTCGCCACGCCGAAGAGGTGTTCATCGAAGGTGGCAAGGCCGGCCCCAGGCCGATATTGGCGAGCGCGGTGGCAGCCATCATCAAGAATCCCTGGGAAGGGCTTGGATTCGTGGAGGATCTGCGCCCGGTGGTCCTCGACGTGGCACCGAAGCTGGCGGGCGTGCTGGTCCCTCGCCTGCTCGAATTGTGCCCCAAAAACCGGATCGAGGCCTATGGCAAGTCGGCCATCGTCGGCCTCGCCGGTGAGATCGAGCATGGCTCGGCCCTGATCCATACGCTGCGCTTCGGCAACGTGTTCCGTGAAGCGGCCGGAGGGACCAGCTATCTGAGCTTCACCAACACGCGCGGGCCGGCCGGCGCCCAAGTGTCCCTGCCCATGACGCACAAGACAATTGTGGGCCAGCGCTCGCACTTCATCACCCTGAATTTCTCGGTCAGCGACGCGCCGGACCGCGGCGAGATCCTGATTGCGATCGGCGCTGCCGACAGCGGCCGCATGCACCCGCGGATCGGAGACCGCTTCAAGGACATGGAGGAGATGGGGATCACGCCACCGAAGTCGTAGAGGTGCGATGTCGCGGAGTTCGGGCCCACGGCTCGATCCGGCAACAAGTCACCGGTCGAGCTCACAGATCCATCGAAGCAATCGGTTGCTCGTCGGTTTGAGAGATCTGCCCGGGGCCGTGCCGGCACGGCCCACCGAAAGGGCTCTGCCGCAAATCTAGCCTTGGATACCTAGAGCAAAGCGCGTTTAGCCGGAAACGCTATTTTGCTCTAGCTCTTTGGTTCGACGCGTCTTTGCAATTCTTGGCGATTTCGCCAAATCGCAAAACGCTCTAGGCATCAACGTTTGTCGGCAACACTATCATGTCATGAATTGTGACGTTGCGGGGGCGGCTGAGTATATAGACGACCGCCTCTGCCACTTCGGAAGGCTCGATCAACGCACCGGCGTCTTTTGCGGCCTGCAACCGATCCGGTTCCCAATCCGACAGCAATGCCGAGATCACCGGCCCTGGCGAAACCTGCGATACCCGAATGCCGTGCTTGTTGACCTGTCGGCGCACGGTCTGGGTAAAGCATGTGACTGCCCATTTGGAGGCCGAATAGACCGGCTCATGCTTGATCGCGGAGTGCCCCGCCAGGGACGATGTCACGATGATATCGCCACCGCCCTGCTCGATCATATGCGGCAAGACAGCGTGAACGTTCTTCATCACTGCATTCACGTTCAGATTGAGCATTCTGTCGATGGTCAATGCATCAGTGTCCACCAGATCGCCACCGATATAGGTACCTGCATTGCAATAGAGGATGTCGATCCTGCCAACTTTGGCAATGACTTCCGGAATCATCGCAGCACAGCTGGTGGCATCCAGAAGATCGGTTACCTGAGCAACGGCCTTTCCCTTCGAACTTGCCACCAACTCATCCAGCGCTGCGGCGTTGCGATCGACCATGACCACTGTGACGCCCGCCTTCATCAGAGCTTCGCATGTTGCCAGTCCAATGCCCGAAGCAGCACCAGTGACGACAGCCGTTTTTCCTTGCAGTTCAATAGACAATGTTACCTCCTGGAGAGCAGATAGTTTATTTTTAAAAAGCGTTGGACATTTACCCGATGCAATTCATCACTTCATGAAGATCAGATCGAAGGGAAACATTCGACACTCAGTCGAATAGTACAGCGATTTTATTCACTCTATATTGTACTCCCTTGCGATTATTCCGGTGCCGGCAAAGAAAACGTGCTCTTTATCCAAACCCTTCATAATTGAAGCTCCTAGCTACATGACGGATCAATTCGATCCTGCAATCTGCATCGGGACGGGTCTTGGACGACGATCAAAAGGCCTTCCAAAGTCCAAATAGTCCATGAAATTTGTTTCAGCAACACATTACGAAACTCACCTGCATCGGGGAAGCGCGGGTTTGCCTAGAGCGTTGATTTAGAGCGGTTGCCGCCCCGACCGCTCGCTGGGCAAGCGCCAACAGGCAGCATCGGCTCGCTCGGCTGGCTTTTCCGAGAGCGCGGGTGGCGGGTCAGAGCCAGGTTGTCACGCCGACGCCATCGAAGGCGATCTTATGAATCTTGTTCGTTGCAATTTATTTCGGAAATATGTTACACACCTTGCGTTCACGGCAACCGCTCAGCCGCGAACGCAGTGCAAGCCGTGATGTCCCAAAACGGGGGGCCATCACGCTCGGACGTGATCGTAGTGGCGCGACCGACGCCGACCGAGAGGCCCGACGCGCGCCACACGACAACAACAATCAAACAGATTGTCGCCAATGGAGGAACCCATGAGATTCTTGGCCAAGGTCGGCCTGTCGCTAACAGCGCTCTTGCTGGCGGGTGTTGCCGCGCGGGCTGAAACCATCACTGTTGCAACCGTCAACAATGACGACATGATCATCATGCAAAAGCTGTCGTCTGAATGGGAGAAAGCGACAGGCAACAAGGTCAACTGGGTTGTGCTGGAAGAAAACGTGCTGCGCCAGCGCGTGACCACGGACATCGCCACCAAGGCGGGCCAATTCGATATCGTTACCATCGGTGCCTATGAGACGCCGATCTGGGGCAAGGCCGGCTGGCTCGCATCGCTGAACGATCTTGGCGACGACTACGATTACAAGGATGTCTTCGAGCCGTTGCGCAATGGCTTGTCGGTCGACGGCAAGCTTTACGCCCTGCCCTTCTATGCGGAGAGTTCTTTCACCCTCTACCGCAAGGACCTGTTCGAAAAGGCCGGGCTGACGATGCCCGAGCAGCCGACCTGGGACCAGATCGCGCAGTTCGCCGACAAGCTCACCGACAAGTCGAAGGAGCAGTACGGCATTTGCCTTCGCGGCAAACCCGGCTGGGGCGAAAACATGGGCCTGATCACGACGATCGTGAACACCTTTGGCGGCCGCTGGTTCGACATGGAGTGGAAGCCGCAGCTGACATCCGATCCGTGGAAGAAGGCGATCAGCTTCTATGTCGATCTCCTCAAGCGTGACGGCCCGCCCGGTGCGACATCCAATGGCTTCAACGAGAACCAGGCCCTGTTCGCAAGCGGAAAATGCGCGATCTGGGTCGATGCGACGTCGGCAGCCGGACGGCTCTACAACAAGGCGACATCCAAGGTCGGAGATGTCCTGGCCTTCGCTCAACCTCCCGTCAACGTATCGCCAAAAGGCAATGGCTGGTTCTGGGCCTGGTCGTTGGCCGTTCCTTCTTCCACCAAGAACCTCGACACGGCCAAATCCTTCGTGAAGTGGGCCACGTCCAAGGAGTATGTGAAGCGGGTCGGCGAGACCGCCGGCTGGGTTGCCGCACCGCCCGGCACCCGCCAGTCGACCTACGACAATCCGGAGTACAAGAAGGCTGCGCCCTTCGCTGGCATGGTCCTCAAGGCGATCCTGACCGCCGATCCCACGAATGCCACCAAGGATCCGGTTCCGTACAAGGGAATCCAGTTCGTTGCGATCCCCGAGTTCCAGGCCATCGGCACCTCGGTCGGCCAGGCCATCGCGTCCATCCTCGCCGGACAGCAGACGGAAGATGCTGCCCTGGGTGCAGCACAGGACGAGGTCACTCAAACCATGCAGCAGGCCGGCTACATCCAATAGCCGCCTGTCCTGCCAGGGCTCCGGGCGCTCTCCCCGCCCGGAGCTCTTCTATAGGCATGCCTTCAACCAAAACCACGAGGGCCCATGTTCCAGACATCCACAAGCCGGCGGGCTGTGCGCACCGGCCCTCTCCTGGCTCCGGCAGTCAGTGTCCTGCTGCTCTGGATGATCGTCCCGCTGGTGATGACGCTGTGGTTTTCCTTCCAGCGCTACAACCTGCAAAATCCACTGATCACAGGCTTTGCCGGTATCAACAACTACAAGTTCCTGTTGCTGAACAAGACGCTTTGGATCTCGATCATCAACACGATCATCCTGGTCGGCTCGGTGCTGGCGTTGACCGTGATCTTCGGCGTGCTTTTCGCCGTCGTCTATGACGTCGAGTTCCCGGGGCGCAATATCGCCCGCCTCCTGGTTATCGCCCCCTTCTTCATCATGCCAACCGTGGCGGCACTGATCTGGAAAAACCTGCTGATGCATCCCGTCAACGGGTTGTTCGCCTGGATCACGCGATCACTCGGGCTCGGCGTGGTGGACTGGTTCAGCCAGGTCCCGATGCTGTCCGTCATCATGATCGTGGCCTGGCAGTGGATCCCCTTTGCCACCCTCATCCTCATCACAGCCATGCAGTCGCTCGATCGCGAACAGATGGAAGCAGCGCGGATGGACGGGGCCAAGGGCCCCACGATGTTCTGGTTCATCGTCCTGCCGCATCTTTTGAGGCCGATCTCGGTGGTGGTGATGATCGAGACGATCTTCCTGCTGTCCGTCTTCGCCGAAATCCTGGTCACCACCTCGGGCGGGCCGGGCAATGCGACCACCAATCTGACCTACTTCATCTATCTCAAGGCCTTGCTGCAATGGGATGTGGGTGGCGCCTCCGCCGGTGGCGTCATCGCCATCATACTGGCCAACATCGTCGCCGCCTTCCTGGTGCGCACCGTCGCCCGCAACCTGGAGACCTGAGCATGGCAATGCATGGATCAAGAAGGCGGGTGGTGCTGGCCGGCATCGTCGGCTGGCTCGGGGCGCTCGTGATGTTCTTCCCGATCTTCTGGATGCTGCTGGCGGCCTTCAAGACGGAGATCGACGCCGTCGGCCCACCCGAATTGTTCTTCCGTCCGACGCTCGAGAATTTCGCCGAGGTCAATGCACGCGCGAATTATTTCTCCTACGCGCTCAACAGCATCCTGGAATCGCTGGGGGCCACGGCAATTTCCCTCGCCCTCGCCGTACCGGCAGCCTATGCCGCCGCCTTCTTTCCAACCAGTCGGACCAAGGACCTCCTGCTCTGGATGCTGTCGACGAAAATGATGCCCGCGGTCGGCGTGCTGGTGCCGATGTACCTGCTCTTTCGCGACACCGGCCTGCTCGATACCCGCATAGGCCTCGTCATCCTCTTCACCCTGTCGAACCTGCCCATCGTGGTGTGGATGCTCTATTCCTTCTTCAAGGACGTGCCGCATGAGATCCTCGAGGCCGGTCGCATGGACGGCGCCCGCGTCGGCGCGCAAATCCGCCATCTCCTTCTACCGCTGACCTTGCCGGGCATTGCTTCAACCGCTCTTCTCTCGATTATCCTGTGCTGGAACGAGGCGTTCTGGAGCCTCAATCTTACCGCCTCGCAGGCGGGGCCGCTGACCGCCTTCATCGCCTCCTTCTCCAGCCCTGAAGGCCTGTTCTGGGCCAAGCTGTCGGCAGCCTCGACCTTGGCGGTGGCGCCAATTCTGATCTTCGGCTGGATGACGCAGCGCCAGCTTGTTCGCGGCCTCACCTTCGGCGCCGTGAAATGACCCCCTATTTCCCTTTGTGAGGACACGACATGGCAGAACTCAGCCTCAAGGGCATCCGAAAGTCCTTCGGCGCCGTCGACGTCATCAAGGGCGTCGACCTTCATATCGCCGACAAGGAATTCTGCGTCTTCGTCGGGCCGTCCGGGTGCGGCAAGTCAACCCTGCTCCGTCTGATTGCCGGGCTGGAGGAGATCTCCGCCGGCGACCTGTCCATCGACGGCGCGCGCGTCAACGACGTGCCGCCGGATGAGCGCGGCCTTGCCATGGTCTTCCAGACCTACGCCCTCTATCCCCACATGAATGTTCGCGAGAACATGGACTTTGCGCTACGCTTGGCCGGCGTCGCCAAGGCCGAGCGGGACGCCAAGGTCCTTGCCGTGGCCCGCCTCCTGCATCTCGACCATCTCCTCGACCGCAAGCCCCGCCAGCTCTCCGGCGGTCAGCGCCAACGTGTCGCCATCGGCCGCGCCATGGTGCGCCAGCCCAGGGTCTTCCTGTTCGACGAACCGCTCTCGAACCTCGATGCGGCTCTTCGCGTGCAGATGCGTATCGAACTGGCACGCCTGCACGAGGATCTCGGCGTCACCATGATCTATGTGACGCATGACCAGGTCGAGGCCATGACGCTGGCCGACAAGATCGTGGTGCTGCGCGATGGCGTCATCGAGCAGGTGGGTACCCCACTGGAACTCTACCACCATCCGCACAACCGCTTCGTGGCCGGTTTCATTGGCTCGCCCACCATGAACTTCATCGAGGCGACAGCCCGAGGCATCTCGGGAGACGGCGTCACCGTGGAACTGCCAGGCGGTGCGACCCTGACGGCGCCGGCCTCCGGCGGCGGGATTGCCGTTGGCGACAGGCTGACGCTCGGCGTCAGGCCCGAGCATCTGACGAGAGCATCGGACGGGCAGCTTTCCGGCGAAGTGATGGTTGTCGAGCGCCTCGGCGGCCAGACATTCCTGTATGTCCAAGTCACGCCGGACAGCCTCTTCATCGTTCAGGCCGAAGGCGCGGATAGCTCGAAGGTGCATGATCGCATCGCAGTCGCCTTCCCGCCCGCTGCCGCTCATCTCTTCCGGCAAGACGGAACCGCCCTGCCGGCAATGAAAAGAAATCCCCTCGCCGCATGAGGCGGGTCGTCGTCACGCCCCTGTTAGGAATGTACGGATGTATCTTGATAAATTCAGGCTCGAGGGCCGGACGGCTTTCATCACCGGCGGCGGCCGCGGCATTGGCCTGGCTTCGGCTGAAGCCTTGCTCGAAGCAGGCGCCAAGGTGGTGATCTCCGACCACAATGAGGAATTGCTCGCAAGCGCCCGGGACCATCTTGCGACAGCCGGTCACATGATCGACAGCGTGATCCTCGACGTGACCAAGCCGGACCAGGTCGCCCGTGCGGCCGCCGAGGCAAATGCCAAGCATGGCGCGGTCGACATCCTCATCGCGAATGCAGGGATTGCCTGGCCCGACACGCCCGGCGAAGCCATTCCGGACGAGATCTGGAACCGGATCATCGACGTCGATCTCAATGGCGTCTATTGGTCATGCCGGGAATTCGCCAAGCCGATGCTCGAGCGGGGCTTTGGCTCGATCGTCACGCTAGGCTCGATGTCGGGCCTGATTTCCAACAAGCCCCAGCGTCAAGCCCATTACAACGCAGCCAAAGCGGCCGTGCATCATCTATCCAAGTCCCTTGGTGGTGAATGGGCTGAGCGGGGCGTACGCGTGAATTCCGTTGCACCAACCTATGTCGACACGCCGATGTCGAATACCAGCTTCACCGACCCCGAGCGCTTTCCGACCTGGATGGAAATGACGCCGATGAAGCGCGTGGCAAGACCGGACGAAATCGCCTCGGCCATCCTGTTTCTTGCTTCGGAAGCCTCCAGTGCGATCACGGGAACGACGCTCGTGGTGGACTGCGGCTACACGATCTGGTGATGCTTCACCCGACTACTTCGTCAATCCAGCCAAGCAGCCGTTCGTGATCGAGCGGCTGCGTGGTATCGACATCGAAGATCGGGCCGCGCCGCAACGGCTCCGCCCGCCTGGCAAGCGCATCGAGCTCGGGCAGGAAGGCTTCGCCCGGATGCCCCGCATGGCGCATATTGAGCCGCTGGCGATAGCGTTCGACGAGGACTTCCGGCGGTGCATGGCACCATACTTCCGCCGTGCTGCCGACCCCTGCGCGAACAAGATGGACCTCCAGCACATCGCGTGGCTGAAAGCCGAACCAGGCATCGACGATGAAGATCATGCCATCGGGAGCGTCCCTCACGATCGACCATATCGCCTGGTAGCTCGCTCGTCCCAACTTGCGATTGAATTCGCGATTCCCAACGCCGAGATGGTCAAAAAAAGGCTCTTTGACACTATCTAGCGCAAGGATTGGCCATCTGCGTGCGTCGGCAAGAATGCGGGCGACGCTACTCTTGCCGGTAGCCGGCACGCCATTGACAAGGATAGCCTTCTTCATGGCGAAACCAGATCATCCTTCATTCCAGCCAACGCTGCACCAATGACACCGGCGTCATCGCCCAAAACGGCAGGCCTGACCGGGCATTGATACCATGGCGACAGGGCCGGGGCCCATTCCAATGCCGCGCAAGCCGTTGCGCCCAACCCGCCGCCGAGCAAGAAGAGTTCGGGATCCACGCTGGCGACAATGCTGTCGATCGCAGCCCTGAGCGGCACCGCCCAGGCCTTGACCACCCTTGTTGCCCTTGCGTCTCCGCTGCGTGCGAGAGCAAGAATCTCGTCCGCGCTCGTTCCAACCGCAAGTCCGGCGGCGGCGATATGGCGGCCGAGAGCCGTGCCGGAACTGGTGGTCTCGACGCAACCGATCCGGCCACAATTGCAGACGGCGCCGCCGAGATCGACCGTCACATGGCCAAGTTGGCCGGCGCTGCGCTGCCCCCGCATCACGGCCCCGTCCAGCACCACCGCACCGCCAATACCGGTGCCAATCGTCAGCATTGCCACGTGGCGACAGTCGCGGGCGGCGCCCGCCGCAATCTCGCCGACAAGCGCCATGTTGCAATCATTGTCGATGAAGACGCTTTTGCCGGTCTCGTGCCCGATCGCTTCGGCAAGTTGTATGGCAGACAGGTCGACATATCCGCCCGAGAGCACCTGATTGCGGCGAGCATCGACCCGCCCAGGGACGCCGATGCCAACCGCTGCAATGCCGGGCCTGTCGAGGGCCTTGATCAGGGCAATGAGGCGGGACGTCAGCGCCGCCGGATCTCGCAATGTCCTTTCAACGAGGCGCTCCAGGATCCGCCCGGATGCATCGATGCAAGCAGCCCGCACATTGGTCCCGCCAATATCGATGCCGATCGCCAAAGGGGGCTTATACATGACAAACTGGCTCGTCAGGCCGCTTGCGCGGCTTTGCCGGCGTGGCGAGCGACCACAGCCTGAATTTCGCGCAGGCGCGGGACCGCAATCGTCGAGAGGCGGTTGGCCGTTTCGTTGCGATCGAGCGAGATGCAGTCCTTCCACAGGGCACGACCGGCAATGACCCCCGAAGCTCCGTTTCTCATGGCCGTCTCGACTTGACCAAGGAAGGTCGAATGATCGACACCCGCCGACAAGACTGCCCACGGTACCGCCCCGGCGAGACGAGTAACGCCAGCACAAGCTTCCGCCGTGCCCGGATAGGGCAGCTTCAAGACCTTCGAGCCGCAGTCCAGACAGATCCTGGTTCCCTCCAGAACCAGTTCCGGCACTTTGGCGACATAGTCCTCGCGACTTTCACCCGGCAGTTCATAGGTCAGGAATTCAACCACCAACAGGAGATCTTCACGGGCGAAGTCCTCGATGCAACGGCGCAGAATGTCGATGTTATGGATATTGGCCTCGGGCCGATCCGCACGAAGATACACCATGATCTTGCCGCCCGTGCCCCCCATCGCGCGCACATGGCGGGCATCGATCCCCGGAACCAGGCGCGACAAGCGATAGCCTTCCGGCGTCTTGTCGAACCCGGACGCATCGAGGCCGATCAGAAGGGCCACATCGCGGGCAAGTACGCCGTCATCCACCACCTTGGGCACGGCACAGATCGGATCGAGCAGCACGCAGGAGGCCGCACTCGCCAGATACTGGACGATGTCGGACTTGGTTTCGCCAAGCGTCGCGTCACTGATCTTGGCCTGTTCGACCGGGTCGCTCGCCAGCAAAGAGCGCATACCGCCACGCTGGTCGCATGCAATAACCATCATCATCCCATTGGGGGCGCAGATCTGCTGATAACCGCGAAGCTCCGACGTCGTCATCCTGGTCATGAGACCCTCTCCTAATATCTATGCCCACGGCCGAGCGCCGGACATGTTTGACCATGCCCTTACGCTTGCAACGACGTAGAGGCCTGCGGCTCTGATCGATTTGCGTTGAACAAGACGCAAATATGCTGCACGGCTCGTGTCCTGTCTGAAAGAACGCGATGCCTCTTGTTTCACAAAGCAACATGTAACATATTTCTGAAAGGAATTGCAACCTGTCTGAGAATGCTTCCATGGATGGGTCGGCCACGCGTAAGACACTGCATCTGGTGGCGCGCCTGCACTATGAATCGGATCTCTCTCAAGTCGAGATCGCACGGCGCCTGCAACTCTCGACCGCCACCATCTCCCGCTTGCTTCGGAGAGCGCGGGAGGAAGGGATCGTGCGCATCGAGATTCGCGACTTTGTTGCGCCAGATGAGATCAGGCGCGACTTGATAAACGCTCTCGGCCTAAAGCAGGCCGCCGTGGTGGATACCGTTGAAATTGGCTTGCTGGATTCACTTGCCCAGCCGGTCGGTACACTTCTCAAGGAAGCGGGGCTGAAGGATGGCTCCGTTCTCGCCATCGGCTGGGGCCGAGCCGTGCGCGGCGTGATCCGCGCCGGCCTGCCGCGTATTCCCGGTGTGATCACGGTGCCCGCAACGGGCGGCATCCAGCAAGCGGCACCACATTTCCAGATCAACGAGTTCGTGCGCCAGGCGGCCGAACAGCTGGGTGGCGAACCAAAATTCATCTTTGCGCCCTATTTGCCGGCCCCTCAGTATCGCGATGCCTTTGTAAGCGATCCTGCCGTCCACGAACTCATTTCCCTTTGGGACCATATCGACGTTGCGCTGGTGGGGGTTGGACTGCCGCATACCGTCGACCCCATCCATGCCGGCACCGTTACGTCTAGCGAACGGGCCCTCACCCATGTCGCGGGGGATGTCATCCGGCATTATTTCGACGAAGACGGCACCATATTGCCATGGGATGGCAACAACAGCCTGATCGCCGTTTCGCCGGCTCAAATGCGGGCTGTGCCACTCGTCATCGGCGTGGCCGTATCACCGGCGAAGGCGAAGGCAATCATCGGCGCGGTCAGAGCAAAACTGATCAATGCAGTCGTAACAGATGTGGCCACCGCCGAAGCCATCCTTGGCGAACTGCAAGCCTGAAGGCGACGAAACCCTTCGAACCGTGAAGGATGCCATTGCAGCGGAAGATCGGATTCTTTTTTCTTGACGATGGGTCAGAGCCATCGGCTCCGCTTCTCCCACCGCCAGGTCCAGGGAACGCGGGGGTCGATTTCCGGTCCTATTCCTATATGGAGACGGAAATCGGTTGCGGGGGCCCCACAGCCATGGCTTACGCCACAGCGTCCGGAACCGCGATCATCCTAGCCGCGATTGCTTCCGAAACTGACGCGGCGTAATGCCAGCCATCCGTCGGAAGGCCCGGCTGAAGTGCGCTGGATCCGTATAGCCGGAAGAAAACGAAACATCGATGATCTTGGCTTCAGTATCGCGCAAAAGTTTACTGGCGTTCTCATATCTGACGGTGTCGAGTATATCCGAATAGGCAAGGCCCAGATGCGAGAGCTTACGTTGAAAGGTCCGCGCGCTGACGCCGGCCATCTCCGCAACGGCAGCGAGGCCCGGAATTTCCTCGTCGAGATAGGCCGGCAACATCAATTTGAGGAGCTCGACGATATCATAGGCAGAAGGACCGTCCTCATGATCGTCCGGCGGAAGACCCAATTCGCCCGGACGACCGGGAAGACTGAGATAGGAGATCGGCACGCTGACCCAGGCGGCATACTGGCCTGACAGGAAGCGCACGTTTGGCCAGAATGCACGTGTCGCCGGCCGCGGCGTGTAGCACGCTTCAAAGGCGATGGTTGCCGGCATCCAGTCAGGCCCGGCGAATTGCCGGACGATATGTATGGCGAAGATATTCTGGATCCACTGCGCGTGCTCCAGATGCAGGAATCCATTCGTCCTGGCGAGCCTGCTGCAAATCCGCACGTGATCGTCATCGTACTCGATCCACATGCTCAGAACCGTATCCTCTCGCGGCGCCCATCTGCAGGCGTGCCGCAGCGCCATGAGCAGCGTGGGGGATTGAGCGATCAGGGTCCGGGTTTTTCCCCTCATGTGGGAGTAACTGATCCGTTGCGCGGCCAGAAAGCCGAGATCTTCGATACCTTGGCTTCTTTGGGCGGTGTCCGCGAAACGGAGTGTCGGGAGCAATGGAATATAGAGATCGCTCTTGTCTTCCAGAGACGACGGCAGCCGGAATTTTTCCAGAAGCGAACTGGTCGGTGCACCAATATCGTCAAGAATTCCGATGAAGGGCAGAAGAAACTGGCAGCGCGTCAAAGGTATGTTCGCCATCGGATCTCGCCAAAATGGTAGATTGATACTTCTTACTAGACAGAATTTCGCGAGATTCGTCATCGGCTCGAATGAAGAATATCCCCCAAGAAGCCAAGCGCGTTTCGACGCGTCTTTGCAATTCCTGGCGCGTGCGCCCGATCGCAAGAGGCTTTGGCGATTGGCGTGAAATGGCAAGACCGGCGATCGGCCGATGTCCGAAATAGCCTGAACAAGGTCCATCTGTCGGTCCGAAACGATCGGCCGGACGCTGGTGTCGGCTTGCGCGGGCAATCCGCCTCTCGGAACGTCGGCCATGCTGTCCTTCGTGCGGCGGTCCCTGCTCGCGGGAGCGTGCCGGCGACGGTGAAATGCCAAGGGAAAACAGTGCGCAGTCTCGCCATCGGGTTGATTTCGGCATCATTGCTAACGCCGGCTTGGGCTTCCGATTTCTCCCAGCCTCCCCCGCCGCACCAGCCCCTCGTCGCGTCGGGCCCAAGCTTCTTCATCACGAGCTATATCTGGGCGACCGCAATCAACGGAAAGAGCGCGACCTTCCCGCCGCTTCCCGCCGCTGCCATCAACTTGAGCGTCCGCGACGTGCTCAAAGAACTCAACGGCGCGATGATGGCCTCCCTGGAGATGCGTGTCGGCCGCTGGAGCTTCCTGGTCGACGGGCAATTTTCCCAGGTCAGCTCCGCGAGCACACTGCCAGGCCCCTTCTTTTCCTCGGTGAAGCTGCGCTCCCAGAGTTTGACGGTTCAGGGCTCCATCCTTCATCGTGTCTATGAGGGCCCCACCTTTTCGCTGGATGTGGGCGGCGGCGTGCGGTTCTGGAACCTGAACAACAGACTGGAGGTCCTGCCGGGCCTGGCCAATCTTCGCATCGATCATCGCGATTCCAAGATGTGGGCGGATCCCATCGCCGGCGCACGGCTCGGGATCAAGCTCGGCGGCCCATGGAGCCTGACGGTGGCCGGTGATATCGGCGGCTTCGATATCGGCTCAAAGTTCACCTGGCAGGCCTTGGGCAGCGTCAACTACGCCTGGAGCGAAAGCTTGACGTTGAGAGCGGGCTACCGCGCGCTCCATGTCGACTATCGCAGGGGCGACTTTTCGTACGACGTGACGCAGCATGGTCCGGTCATGGCAGCAACATATCGATTTTGACTATTCAGTCTATTATTCCAGCGATGTTGAAGGGAATGGGAATGTCCATGATGGAGACTGCGGTTCGGGCCGCAAATGTTTCCGCGCTTGCGCTGCTTGCACTCAGCGGGCAGGCACTCGCGCAACCGAGCGAGGGCCTGCCCGACGTCACCGATCCACATTTCAAGATCGCACCGGGCTATCTGGAGAAATCCGACCTGCCGGACAGCCTGGTCCTTCTGGGGCCGCCACCCGAGAAGGATTCGGCGGCGCTGGCCAGGGACGAAGAGGCGCGCAAAGCGACGGTCCGGCTGCGTGGCACCGCCCGCTGGGAGCTCGCCTATACCGACGCCGATCTCACCTTCCCGCAGGCCGCCGACAATTTTTCCTGCGCAATGGGTATCAAGATCGATGAAAAGCAAACCCCGCGGCTCTATGCGATGATGCGCAAGGTGCTGTCCGATCTCGGACTGTCCACCTATGGCATGAAGAACAAGTACAATCGGGTTCGCCCCTTCGTCGTCCACGACGAGGCGACATGCAGGGCGGATCAGGAAGCCATTCTACGGACGGACGGTTCCTATCCGTCAGGCCATACCGCGGCCGGCTGGGGCTGGGCCCTTATCTTCGCCCAGATCAATCCCGACCGTTCCAACGAGTTGTTCAAGCGCGGCATCGCCTTCGGGCAGAGCCGCGTGATCTGCAACGCGCATTGGCAGAGCGATGTCGATGCCGGACGCATCATGGGCGCGGCCACCGTTGCACGCCTGCAGACCAATCCAGCCTTCCTTGCCGACCTCGAGGCGGCCAAAGCGGAAGTGGAGGCGGCGAAGGCCAGGCACGCCGCTCCTACAACCGACTGTGCAGCCGAGGCTACCGCCTTGTCCGAACAATAGGGCAGTTCCGGCCGGGTGAGCCCCTTCTGCGCGCCCGTCCGACGCAGAGAGAACATGGGCACGCAAGAATAGCGTGCTCAAGCAAGCGGAAGACCAATCGTATAATGGCCTCGGCGAGGCAGGCCGATGATCCGATACTGTCATTGCGGGACAATTCGAGAGCTTGGCGGCTTGCCCCCAGCTAGCCTGGTCGTGACTTCATGTCGCCGCTGCAACAAAATCAGCCTGCGTCTCCCTTGAGGCTCAGTTCAAGGGATTTGCTTCCGGAACCTTCCACGTCCCGCTGACAATGGATTGCTCCGGACGATAGAGCCGTGTGGTGTAGTTCCAACCCTCGACGATCGGCAGGCAGTTGGGGATCTTGCCGTCACAGCCGCCGAACTGGATCGTCACCGAGCCATCCGCATTCTTCTTGGCGGTGATGCTGTTGATCGAATAGGCGTTGTAGGCGTTTTTCTCGAAGAAGCCCTTTGGGTTGTAAACGCTGACAGACCAGAAATCCTTTACCGGCACATGCGCCGGCACGTTGAGGGTGTGCACTGTCTGGCCATCGTTTTTCGCGGGCGTGAAGCTCACATAGATGGCGTCCCTGTCCGGAATACCGCCCCATCCGGCGGCTGTGCCGATCAAGTGCTGGATCGGATCGACCTGGCCACGGGCTCCAAAGGCGCCCCGGAAAGACGTCTGATGTTTCGCCAAGGCGAGCAGCGCATTACGGATATCCGTGAGACTGGCTTCGTCCCAGTTTGGAAGGTCGAGCCTGCCTGTCTCCTTCTGGCTGACCTTGATCGCATCCTGGAGCCTGTGGACCTCGTCGAGATCCTTCGGGTCGTTGGGATCGACCAATGTCCGGACGGCTACGAAGGCATATCGGGTACCAACCGACTTCTGCGTCAGTGTCACCGGCTTCGTGCCGTAGGCAACGATCGGCAGGTAGTGATCCTGGTCAACGACCATCATCGACATATAGCGCTTGCCAGCGTCGGGCTGCGAGAGCGTTACCGGGCCGCCGGCGAGATCAAATACCGCAAACGAATAGAGCGTATCCCGGTTCATGCGAATGACGGTTTGATTGTCGATCGACGCGGGCTCTCGGGAGTGTTGAAACTTGCCCAGTCTGCCTATGACCTTTGCATTCATCGCGAGGTAGTGGTCGGTTTCAGCACGCAGGAAATTGTCGACGGTGACCGGCATTGCGCTGCCTGGCACCTGGGCGAATGCTCCACCGGTCAGTGCGATTGAAGCAAATGCGAGACCGATCCCAACCAAGCGGAACATAGGCATACCTCTCCATTCAAGGCCGCGCGGAGTAGCGACGTGGGGCGATTCCACAATGTGCGGCACGGGACAACTCAAGCACTGTCCAACCCATCGCGATCTGATCGGCAGACGAACTTGTTCGGACCTTTTCGAGCAAAGGCAGACCCTCAGTCTTGCCATTTCGCGCCAACTGCCCATCCGGCGACCAGTCCCGGGCCGTGCTATCTCGATTCGACGGGAGAAATATTGCAGCGATATTTCAGCCGCTCGGCGGCTCGCAACTCTATCCGAATCGAGGCATCCCCGCTGCAACTAGGAAAGTATCCAGAATGCAAAAACCGCCCAGGTGATCAGACCTGGACGGTAAGTGACTTACGATCAAACTGGTTGCGTATGCCCATATGACCGAGAGAGACATACGGGGCCATCTCGACCCGCCAGCTGCGCTGGCCAGCCAATGCCGGCTCGCACCAAATCCATCAATGCCTCATTCGCAAATCGAGAAAGCCGCCGCATGAGACGGGCCGCTCCTGGCGACGGTCGGACACCTCCCTTCCCGTTTCACGGCGAATTCAACATAGTGTGGCAATAACTTAGTGGACACAGGCGGCAATGCTATTCGAACGAAACAAACCCTTACACAATACTCGTTATCTGGAACATGTATTGATTTGTAGAAACTTGAGAGGGGCTTTGACGGTTTTGGCAAGGCCATGCCAAATTTCAGCATCGAAGAACAGACTATCTCCTGATTTCAATCTATGATTATCCGAGCCGTGGCGATATATCATTTCACCCTCCAGCATGAAGATTAAAACATAACCCTTCCCTTGAGATGACGGACTGGAATAGTCCTCATCGTAAATCACCATCAAAGAAGGTGTGGCTTGAAGAAAATCTTTATAAGAATCAACGGAACCTAGATCTAAGTTGTAGACGCCCTTCTGTACAGGGAACACACCTGATCCTATCACGTCGGCATGCCTGACAAAGATGATCTTACGACGCCTCTCCGTCCTTTTTATCAACGTAGACAATGAAACGCCAAGAATTCTTGCCAAGGACTGTATGATCGTCAGGGATGCGGTGATGGTGCCTCGTTCAATCTTCGACAGGGTGCCGCCGGAAATTTGAGCCGCACGTGCAAGATCGACAGCGGAGATTCCTTCGCGTTCCCGGCAGACCCGTAACTCTCGACCGATCGCGACCGGAAGGCGTTCCTTCTTTATCCTTACCGACAACCTAGCTCTCCCACAGGCCAAATTGTTCAATGACGTTGTTTTGGCTTGAGCCGTGCATGCGCTCCAACGGGAAGGAGGCGCCGGCTCGAACGCGGACGTAGCCACGCCGGCCGGCTCCCCATCGATGACGCCCGCTTATGTCCTTGCGCAATAATCGACACGAGCGCACGACGTTTGCACTGCCGCTGGAGCAGGATGCCTGCGCGGCCCTTTCAGGCAAGCCCACCGAGGAAAGCCGCACCGGTGATCGCAATAAGGGCTCCGGCCGAACGGACGAAGAGTTCTCCGCGGCCGTTTTGCGATCTGCCGACGGCAAGGCCGGCTCCCACGCCAATGGCATGCAGCATGGCGGTTCCGAGCATGAAGCCCACGCCATAGGTGAAGCCGCCGATATTCTCAGGCATCTCGGCGCCATGCGCATAGCCATGGAAGACCGCAAAAAAGCCGACGAGTCCCATGGCGACAGGCACTGCCGCACGCAGCCGAAAGGCAACGGCAGCACCCAGCACGAGGACGGAAAGGCCGATGCCCAGTTCGACAAACGGCAACGTTATGCCGGCCAGTCCCAATACTCCGCCGAATGCCATGACGGCCACAAAGCTCAAGGGAACGAGCCAGATCGCCCGCCCGCCCAGTTGAGCGGCAAACAATCCGACGGCGACCATGGCGAGGATATGGTCCGGTCCACTGACAGGGTGCAGGAAACCATGCGCGAGGCCGCTGGTATCGCCGATGCCCGTATGGGCGTTGGCAGCGGCTGTCATGGCGCCGACAAGGATCGCAGCAAGCAATGGAACGATGCAGCGGGATTTCATGGGCTATCTCCTTTCGAAATCAGTCAGCGGCCCCTGAGGCTTCATTTTCTCCGGGGCATGGGGGAATGGCCGAACGCAGCCTGGCAACACAGTGAGAACAGCCGGTCGGAGGTTTTCCGAGCTGCGATCGCATCTGCGGCAAGACAGCGGATGCCCCAACCGGCCGCGTTGGGGAGGGCGCTCACACCAAGAATCGAACGGCCCTCGACATGCGAACGCTGAAGCTCGGCTAGGGATGGAAGACGGGAAGGAGGACCGAGGACGAGGTAGCTCGCCATGACCTGCCAGCGTCCCATCGGCGAAGTCCGTTCGCACAGTGCCTCGCCGGTGAGCTGGAAACAGTCACGGACGACCAGCCTTCCGCTCGAATTGCGGATCACCACATCCGAACTGAGCCGGTCGAAGCGACGCCCTTCCGCCCGAGGATCATGCGTGGTGAATGCATCGCAAAGGAACACGACCGCGTCATCCGCCAGCTTCGCCTCAAGGCTGGCTGCAAAAGACGCACCTGGAAAGAGCACCAGCGGATCGGGCGCATAGGCCAGAAAAGCGCCGGCCTCGACCTGGATGACAGCCCCCTGATGAGCGGGCCTGCCCTGGCAGTCATGAACGATCGTGGCGGCTTGGGTGGTTATGTGAGCGGCAGCACCCGCCCCGACTTGAAATCGGCATGAGAGCCGTTCCCCCCGATAGAGACCTCCGGACGACGATTGCTGATAGAGCGTGAGCAGGGAGGGAATGGCGGGATCCAGCCGGAAGGGCCGCGTCAAATGAAACGGGTAGGAGACGAACTGGCGTGCGAGCGTCGTTCTCGCGCCGTGCCGGATGAAGTCCAATTCGAAACGGCCCCGATGCTCGGCCAGGAGGTGCACGGCCGGATCGCCATGCAGCGATGGTGGCTGCCAATGCTGCGTCATCGGAACAACACATCGGCCAGGATGCGGTCCACGATTGCGCCGATGCCCTCGGCCTTGCGGCAATTGGTCAGCACCAGCGGACGCCCCCGGCGGGCAGCGCCGGCCTCGCCCGTCATGCGATCGAGATCGACGCCGACATAGGGCGCCAGATCGGCCTTGTTGATCACCAGCAGATCGCATTTGAGCACGCCGGGGCCGTTCTTGCGGGGAATGTCGTCCCCTCCGGCGACATCGATGACGAACATCCACCAATCGACGAGATCCAGCGAGAAGGTGGAGGCGAGATTGTCGCCGCCGCTCTCGATCAGGATCAGTTCGGCATCGGGAAAGCGCAGCTCCAACTCGTCGGCAGCGGCGATGTTGAGGGTAGGATCCTCTCGAATGACCGTGTGGGGACAGGCGCCAGCCTCGACTGCCGCAATCCTCGCCGGATCGATCAGGCCGGAACGCCGCAGCCGCTCGGCGTCCTCCGCCGTCACCAGATCGTTGGTGACGACCGCCAGCGAGACGCCCCGTGCCGCGAAAGCCGGGATCAATTGCTCGATCAGCGCCGTCTTGCCCGACCCCACTGGTCCACCGATGCCGACACGGGCCGCGCCCACGCGGGATGGTGCCCGCTCGGTCAATTCACGCATTGTGTCCACGACATCACCTCAACATGTAGCGCTGCGCCAACGGCAGCTCGTGGGCTGGCTCACATGTGGCAAGCTCACCATCGACGAAGACATCGAAGGTCTGGGGATCGACGCGGATGTGGGGACAGGCGTCGTTGTGCAGCATGTCCTTCTTGGACAAGGTCCGCGATCCGCGGGAGGGCAATAACGGCTTCTTCAGGTCGAGCGTGTCGGCCAATCCGCGATCGATGGCGGCCGGATTGACGAAACAAGCAGAGAGCGCCTGCCTGGCCCGCCCGAACGCTCCCCATTGCGGGCGCAACAGGAGGGGTTCGCAAGTCATCAGCGAGGCCGCGCTGTCCCCCATCGCACCCCAGGCGATGAAGCCGCCCTTGATGACCAGCTCCGGCTTGATGCCGAAGAAGGCCGGCCGCCAGACCACGATGTCGGCGATCTTGCCGTCCTCGAGCGAACCGACATGATCGGCGATCCCGAAAGTGCGGGCGGCGTTGATGGTGTATTTCGCGACATAGCGCTTGATCCGCTCATTGTCGCCGAGACGTGTCTTCTCCTCCGGCAGGCGCCCCCGCTGCTTCTTCATCTTGTCGGCGAGTTGCCAGGTCCGGCAGATGACTTCGTTGATGCGGCCCATGCCCTGGCTGTCCGACCCCAGCATCGAGATCGCGCCGATATCGTGCAGGACATCTTCGGCGGCGATGGTCTGCGCCCGGATGCGGCTTTCGGCGAAAGCCACGTCCTCGGGTATGGAGGGGTTGAGGTGATGGCACACCATCGTCATGTCGAGATGTTCGTCGAAGGTGTTCACCGTATAGGGATTGGTAGGATTGGTGGAAGACGGCAGGCACCACGGCACGCCGGCAACGCGGATGACGTCGGGCGCATGACCACCTCCCGCGCCCTCGGTGTGGTACATGTGGATGGTGCGTTCCTTGATGGCCGCCAGCGTATCTTCCAGGAAACCGGACTCGTTCAGCGTGTCGGTGTGAATCTGGACTGGAAAGTCCATATCGTCGGCAACCGACAGGCAGGTGTCGATGGAAGCGGGCATCGTGCCCCAGTCCTCGTGCAATTTGAGGCCGAGGCAGCCCGTTTCGATCTGTTCGACCAGCGAGGCTGGCTTGTGCGAGTTGCCTCGCCCGAGAAAACCGAAATTGATCGGCCATTGTTCGGCCGCCTGCAGCATCTTGCCGACATTGAAGGCGCCGCCGCAATCGATGCCGACGGTGATGGGTCCGAGCGAACCGCCCAGCATGGTGGTGATGCCGGAGGCGATCGCGTGCTCGCAAAGCTGGGCGCTGTCGAAATGGACGTGGACGTCCAGGGCTCCGGCGGTGGCGATGAGCCCCTCGCAATCCCGCACGGTCGTCGCCGCCGAGACGATCAGGCGAGGATCGACATTGTCCATGACTGCCGGATTGCCGGCCTTGCCGATGCCGACGATACGCCCTTCCTTGATGCCGAGATCGCCCTTGACGATCCCAAGCACGGCATCGATCACGGTGACGTTGCACAAGAGAAAGTCCAGCGCCCCCTCGGCGCTGGTCACACCGGCGGCCAGGCCTGCGCCATCGCGCAGTGTCTTTCCACCGCCATGAAGACACTCGTCGCCATAGGTGGCGTAGTCCTTCTCGACCACCGCGATGAGCGAGGTGTCGCCGAGCCGGAAGCCGTCACCCGTGGTTGGTCCATACATCGCGGCATAGTCGCGGCGGGAGAGGAAGGCCATCTGTCGTCTCCTTCTCAAGCGCCGCGAAAGCCAGCGGCGCGAGCACGCTCGAGTGCCGCTGCCTTGGCGTTGGGATCCCGGGCCAAGCCGTCCGACAACGCGTTCAGCCCCGAAAGCATCTGCTGTCCCCCGAAAGTGGTGAGCTCCACTTCCCTTTCCTGTCCGGGCTCAAAGCGCACCGCCGTGCCGGCCGCGATGTCGAGGCGCATGCCAAAGGCGGCGGCGCGATCGAACTCCAGAGCCCGGTTGACCTCGAAGAAATGGTAGTGGGAGCCGATCTGTACGGGACGGTCGCCGGTATTGATCACCCGGAGCGCCCGCTTCTCCCTGCCGGCATTGAGCTCGATCTCGCCTTCCTCGCTGACGATTTCTCCCGGCTCGAAACCGTCGAGAGGGCCGTCGGGTGCGGGACGCAGGGGGTCGTGAACCGTGACCAGCTTGGTGCCGTCCTTGAATGTTGCCTCCACCTGCAACATGGGAAGCATGGCGGCGACACCGGGCATGACGTCGTCCTGCGTAAGAATTTGCGATCCCAGCGCCATCATTTCCGCCACCGAGCGCCCCTCGCGCGCGCCTTCGAGGATCTCGTCGGAAATCAAGGCCACGGCTTCGGGATAATTGAGCCTCAGGCCCTTCGCGCGTCTTTTGCGGGCCAGCTCGGCTGCGGTGAAGATGGTAAGGCGTTCCAATTCAGTGGGCGTCAGCAGCATGAATGTGCTTCCCTCTTTGATCGGGCTAGTTGGAAAACAACCGCTGGCCGCCGCCGCGATGAAAAGAGACGGCGATTTCAGTCAACGGATTGAACGAGCGGATCGGTTCGTCGTCTGCTATCGGCTCCCGACAAATTCCGGCGATGACCGGCAGGGCCGTGGTGAGGATGGCCTGCGCTTCGATGGCGCCGATCAGGCCCAGCCTGATCGCTGCGGTGGCGAGCGATGCGGCGGCCTGGTAGCCGCTGATCGAGGCGGCCGCGGTTTCGTCGAGCCCGACCGCCCGCCAGAGCAGGCCTTGCATGACGGCCAGATGCCCGCAGGCGGAGCCCTCACGCACCAATGCCCGGTACTGCGACGCTTGCGGCGTACCGATGCGGGCATGGGTCGTCAGCAGTGCCATGCCGTTCCGGCGCGAACCGGCCCTGAGCCCGTCCACGAAGGTCGACGCTTCGACCTCAAGGTCCAGTTCCGCCACTCCTGCCAGTTCGCTTCCACAGCGGTGGGCCCTGATCAGGGCAACGCGATCGGCCTCGGCCCAGCGCTGGCCGAGCTGCGTGAGAATGAAATCGGCCAGGTCCCAGCCACCCAGCGTGTCCTTCAGGAGCGCGGACGCTTCCAGCCCCTGGGAGAACGCGAAGCCTCCGGATGGAAACTGGCTGTCGGCATGCTGCAGGGCCACGAGCAGAGGGCTCGGATCGAGCGTGCTCATTGGTGCTCTTCGGCCGCGAGAACGGCTCCACTCCTGACCAGCGGGTCTATGCGCGCGATATAGTCGGCGACCGGGCCATCCAGCGACACCAGCAGGTCCCTGCCCTCGAAACGCACGCGCCAATGCAGATTGCCGGCATGGTAGCCCAGCTCCAGCGCTTCTTCGGTCCCGCGCGGCGAAAGCCGGAGCCAGCGCTGCTCCCCGGCTTTGACGACGATGGCTCGCCTGGCTTCCATGAGCAGCACCGCCCCGTCGAACAGCTTCTGGTCGCGCGGAAGTGTGATGGCGAGTTCCTCGCCACGTTCGGTCCGGGCGAGCAAGCGGCGACGATCAAGGTCCCCGACGGCGATCTTGACCACTTCCAGATCACCGTGATGTTCGAGATGATGAAGATGCTCGTGCAGTCCGGGATCCGTGCTGGCGCCGACAAGGCTTTCGATGCGAAGCATGCTGGGTTCCTCCCATTGTTCGGTTGCGGCGTCCGCCGTTGCGACGCGCTACAGGCTCATGTGCCGATGGACGAGTTCGTGAGTGAGTTCGCTGCTTGGGCCGGCCGCCGCGACACGCCCTTTCTCAAGGATGGCGAAGCGATGTGCCGCCGTTCGAGCGAAGCGGATCTTCTGTTCGACCAGGATGATCGTGAGGCCGTGATCGCGGTTGAGCGCGATGATCGCCCTTTCGATGTCTTCCACGATGTTGGGCTGGATGCCCTCGGTGGGCTCATCCAGGATGAGGAGGCTTGGATCGGTGGCGAGAGCGCGGGCGATGGCCAATTGCTGCTGCTGGCCGCCCGAGAGGTTTGTTCCACGCCGCCCAAGATGGTCCTTCAGGAATGGAAAGAGGCTCCAGACAAGCGGTGGCACGTCGGTCTTGCGATCGGCGCGTGCATTGCAGCCAAGCAGGATGTTGTCGAGCACGCTCATGCCTGGAACGATTTCCCGCCCCTGGGGCACATAGCCGATGCCGCGCCGGGCGCGATCATGGGTCAGGGCCCTGCCGATCTCATGGCCCTGGAACTCGATGCTCCCCGTGGTGCGCACCCCAATGCCCAGAAGACTGCGCAGCAATGTGGTCTTGCCCACGCCATTGCGGCCGAGGACGCAGAATGTCTCGCCCTTGCGTATCTCCAGGTCGAGGTCGTGGATGATGTGGCTGGTGCCATAGAAGGCATTGACATGGCTGATCTTAAGCATGGCTGAGCGTCGCAGAACCGAGATAGGCTTCGATGACGGCGGGGTTCTTCTCGATGTCATCCGCCGTTCCCTCCGCCAGGACCGAACCTTGGTGGAGAACGGTTATGGTGCGGCAGATCCTGCGCACGAACGCCATGTCATGCTCGATGACGAGCACGGTGTGTTCGCCGGCCAGTGCCAGCAGGAGCTCGGCCGTCTTGTCGGTTTCGGCGGCGGTCATTCCGGCGGCTGGTTCGTCGAGAAGAATGACCTTGGGATCCTGGCTGAGGACCATGGCCAGCTCCAGCCATTGCAACTGGCCGTGAGACAATTCCCCGGCCTTGCGCTTTATGAAGGAAGACAGCCCCGTCCGTTCGGCGACCGCCAATTCCCGGTCGCTCGGCCCCCGCGAGAAGCGCCGGAACAGATTGTCGCGAACCTTGACGTACCGGTTGCTTGCGATCTGCAAATTCTCGAGCACCGTCATCTCCTTGAAGACGGCGGGTGTCTGGAATTTCCGGCCGACACCGCTGCGTGCAATCGCCGCCTCGCCGATGCCGGTGATGTTGCGGTCGCGCAGCCAGATTTCGCCTTCCGACGGGAGCACCTTGCCGCACAGCAGGTCGAGCAGCGTCGATTTGCCGGCACCGTTCGCACCGATGATGACCCTCAGTTCACCATCCTCGATGGACAGGTCGACATTGCTCACGGCCGGAAAGTCATCGAAGCGGACGGTGAGCTGGCGGGTCGTCAGAATGGGCGGGGTCGCGGCCTGCGGTCGCGCAGCCTGTATCCTGGTCACGGCGTTCATGGGTAAGCCTCCCGTCGCGAGGAATTGTCACGCGGGGTGCGTTCGAACCACGCCTTGATGAGGCCCACGAGGCCATTGGGCATCACCAGCACCACGAAAACGAACAACCCGCCCAGGATGATCGGCCAGACCGGCTGGAGCACGGCATTTTCGCTGGCATAGGAGCCGACGAAATTCACCAGCAGCGCACCGATGCAGGCCCCCAGCAGGGAGGCTCGCCCGCCCGTCGCGGCCCAGATCACCATGGAGATGCTGAAGGATGTCGCCATCAGGGAGGGCGAGGCGAACTCCGCCGTCAGGGTAAACAACATGCCTGCCAGCCCTGCTATGGTGGCCGAGAGGCAGAACACGAACAATTTGTAGCTCTCGACGTCATAGCCCAGATAGCGGGCCCGGGCCTCGTCCTCGCGGATCGCCTTGAGAACCTGTCCGATGCGGGCCGAAAGAAGCAGGCGAAGTCCGAGCACGACGAGGAACAGAATGCCGGCAACGGCGTAATAGACACTGGGCCCGTAAGGGTCGAATTCAAAACCGGCAATCGTCAGCGGGGCAAAGCTGGCAAGGCCGTTGAAGCCGCCGGTCAAGGGCTGATTGTTGATCACGAGCAGTTGCCCGATCAGCGCGAACGCCAGGGTGATGATGCTGACATAGACACCCGTCGTGCGCCGCTTGAACATGACATAGCCAAGTCCCGCGGCCAGGGCGCAGGGCACCAGCAATCCCGCCACCATGCCGATCGCGATCCATCTGAAAGGAATCCACAGGAAGGAACCCGGGGTCACGCAGCAAAGATCGCGCACGGCATCCGGCTGCATGTTGAGCAGCATCAGATCCGGCACGGGGTTGTTTTCCGGCACCGCCAGCGTGAGCGACATGGCAAGCATATAGGCGCCCATTCCAAAGAACAGGCCCTGGCCGAGGCTAAGTATTCCCGTATAGCCCCAGGCCAGACTTATCCCGACGGCACAGATTGCATAGACGAGATATGTCGCAACCCGATTGGTCCAGAAGCTGTTGAGGAAGAACGGGAGGGCGAACACCACCGCAAAGAACACTATGTAGGCGGCAATGGAAGTGCTTCGATATGTCATACGCTCATCCATGGTCTTTGGGAGTGTCAGCGGCTCTTGGTCACGAACAGGCCTTGCGGCTTGAACAGCAGGATGAGGATGACCACGGCAAACAGAACAGTGCGGCCATACACATCATTGAGCCAGGTGGCGACGAAGCTCTGAACCTCGCCGAGTATTCCGGCCGCGGCGAAGGTACCCAGCAACTGGCCCACGCCTCCGGCGACCACCACGAGGAAGGCGTCGACGACATAGGACGTTCCCATGTCCGGCGACACCGTCTTGAACCCGGAGACGAGAACGCCTGCTACACCCGCAAGGCCGCAGCCATAGGCGAAGGCGAGGGCATTGACCTTCTTGTCGTTGACGCCGCAGGCGGCAGCCGTGTTCCTGGCTACCGATACGGCTCTTAGCTGGCTACCAAATCGCGTGCGGTAAAGGAGCCACCAGGTCGCGGCCCCAAGCAGGACGGCAACCCCGAAGACAAAGGCCCGATAGACGGGGATATTGGCTCCCAGCAGATGCCAAGTCTGCTGCAGCTCGACCGGTACCGGGACATTTTGCAGGTCCGCTCCGAGCCCATCGATCTTGATGCCGAACAGTGCCAACCCGAAATGGATGCGGACGAGTTGCTGAAGAATGAGGGCGATGCCCCAGGTCGCCAGCAGAGTATCAAGCAGACGTCCGTAGAGGCGGCTGACGACCGAACGTTCGATCACCAGGCCGAAGATCGCCGTGACGAGGAACGCCAAGGGCAGGCACAGATAGATATTCAAGCCCAGATGACGGGTCGCCAATACGGTGACGTAGGCACCGATCATCACCATTTCGCCATGGGCGAGATTGATGACTTTCATGGTTCCGTAAATGATCGCAAGACCGAGCGCGACCATGAACAGGATCGACCCAATACTCAGCCCGATGACGAAGGTTTCCATCTCAAACCCGATCGCAAGTGGCCGGTGGCCGTGCAGCGCCTGCAACGGCCTGGAGTCCGACCGTTGACGCGTTAGAGCGATGCGCCGCTCGTGGTGCAGAGACGCTTCTCCGCGCTTTCCCCGACGCTGGAATAGGGGAGCGGCAGCAGCGGTTCGGGATATTGATCGACGATGTCGAGCAATCCATCGGCTCGTGTCTTGCCGATGCGGGGCGTCAGGTAGCTGTGGAGGTTTTGCGGGTCGATCGTGACCTTGCCTTGCGGGGCGTCGAAGGACATCCCGCCGACGGCCGAAACCACCCCTTTGGCCGAAAATTCACCGGCTTTTTCAGCCGCCATCGCCCACATGTGAACGCCGATATAGACAGCCTCCATGGCGGCATGGGTTACGGCATCGGCGCCGGCATAGGCCTTGAACGCCTTCACGAAAGCCTGGTTCTGCGGCGTTTCGACAGTCTGGAAATAGGGCAGTGATACGTAGCTGCCGAGGGCATATTCCGGCCCCATGGCCTTGATCTCGACTTCGGTCGTGGTCGAGGAGCACAAAGGCAATTTGTCGAAACTATAGCCCTGGTTGCGCAACTCGCGATAGAAAGCGACGATTGAATCTCCGACGACATTGGAAAAGATCACGTCCGCCCCGCTCGATCCGATCTTGGACACCATCGATGCCCATTCGGTGTGACCGAGCGGAAGATATTCGTCGCCGACCACTTCCATGCCGATCTTCTGGCAGATGGTTTTCGAAGTCTTGGCCATGCCCCGAGGAAAGGCATAGTCGGAACCGACGATGAAGAGCTTGTTGCGTCCGAGCTTCTTTTTCAGCCATGGCAACGAATTCTCGAGCTGCTGATTTGGGACCGCGGATCCGGCATAGAGCACGTTCTTGGAGCACTCCTCTCCCTCGTACCAGGTCGGCCATACCAGCAGGCTTTTGCGACGCTCGACCACGGGCAGAACCGCCTTGCGGCTGGCGGTGGTGTAGCAACCGAAGATGACGGGCACCTGGTCTTCCATCACCAGCTTGCGTGCTTTTTCGCTGTAGGTGCGCGGCTCGGAAGCAGGATCTTCGATCACCGGGCGCAATTGCTTGCCGAGCACGCCTCCTTTGGCATTGATCTCCGCAATTGCCATCTGGGCACATTGATTCATCGATTTCTCGACGATCGCCGTCGTACCGGTGAGCGAATACATGATGCCGACCGGCACCTCTTCGGCTGCCCAGGCGCGATCGCCCAGACGCAGGATGGCCGGTGCCGCCAGTCCCATAGCCGCAAATCCGCTTGCCTTGAGAAAGGCACGCCTTGTCTTGTCGTTCATTACCCCTCCTCTGCGCCTCGATGGGCGCGTCCTTGTCTTCGAGCCGCCCCTCGCGGCCGTGCAGGATCATTCGGAAGTCTCGCGGGCGTGCCGAGCACGCCCTGACCATTGCGGTCCAGCCTCTCCAATCTCGGCGGGAGGCTGCCGTCGAAAGACGATGAACTGGGTTCCTTCTTTTCGATGTGGGTCCTGCCGCCTGGGCGCACACAAGCCCCAGGCGACAAGGTCTGGTCAGAGATTTCGGATAGAGAGTAAAAGCATTGCCTCGCATGCGCCGGCTCGCGCATGCTCAGTGTCGCCGATATTGCAGGATAGGAGGCCAACAGCCTTGTCGGCCCAACCAAAACAAAAAACCCGCCAACTCCGAACGGGAGTTTGCGGGCTGCACAGCCAAATGGCGCGGACTACACTGTCCATCGCCGAGATTGACGCCGTTTCACCGGACGTCAACTAAGTTTCATACTAGGCACGACTTTCCTTGAACGTCAAGAGCTCATAAGCATTGATAATTGCGGTGGCGACATCGTCCATTGCCACGCGTTTGCCCATCGCCTGTTTGCGTATGCTTTCATAGGCTTCCGGCTCGCTGAGCCCCTGCGTTTCCATGAGGATGGTCTTGGCTCTCAAGATCCGGTTGTTGCCGGCGAGTTTGCGTTCGAGCTTGCGGATGCGCTTGGCCGCGCTTTGGCGCTCCATCCAGAGCGAACGGGCGATGATCAGGTTTGTGAGCAATCCGAAGGGACGAATGGGCCTCTCGATGACGGCCAGTGCCCCGCACTCCAGCACCACTTGCAGCGTGCTCGGATCCTCGAACGAGACGACGGCCAGGACGGCGGGGTCCGAAGGTTCGACAGGCCTGAAAAGGCGCAGAATCTTGTCCCGGTTTTCCTGCTCGATGGAGACCAAGACCACGACGGCGGTCGCACTCACGGCCTGTGGCAGCGGCCATGTCGTTTCACAACTGCAGCCGATACGGCGCAGATGTTCGACCAGCGCCACGCCCTGGGCATCGGGCGGATGTATGACCTGCACACGCAGGCCTTTGAGATCCTTGAGCAGATGGGCTGTCATCGCCTGCTCCCATCAGGCCTTGCGACGCGCGCGGGTCAGGCCGCTGGCCCAGCCATCATGCGCCGCCGTGACGAAATAAGGGTCCGGCCTTACCCGTGTCTCCGACTCCCAGATGACGTCGAATTTGCCTTGCGGATTGAGCCTGCCGATACGGGCCCACAGCTCCGTATGATGGTTGTCGGGGTCAATACGAATCCGCCCCTGCGGTGCGTCGAATTCCAAGCCCGCCAAGTGGCGCACAAGGGCGTCGGGATTGTCGGTCCCTGCCCGCTCAAGCGCCGCTGCGTAGAGATGTGTCTGAAAATACGCGGCTTCCGCGCTGGCTGTCACAGGCGCCCCCTCGCCGAAACGCTGTTTGAAAGCCGCAACGAAACGCCTGGCGGCAGGCGTGTCCAAGGTCTCGAAAAACGAGGCAGCCGTCAGGTGGCCTGCAGCCAATCCCGCCGGCATCAGGGCCACCTCGGCCTCGGTCGTCGCCAAGCTGGCAATGGGCATCGAATTGGGGTCGAAGCCCGCTTCACGATAGGCCTGATAGAGGAGCACCGCTCCCGTGCCAACGACGTTGGACACCAGCACGTCCGGCTTGAGCTCTCTTATACGTTTGATGACCTTGTCGAAGTCCTTCCGAACCGCTTCGACCGGAACATAAATCTCATCCAGAATCGTTCCATCGGCCAAGGTAACCAGATCGCTTACGACGCGATTATATTCATATGGAAAAACATAATTTGAACCAACCAGCAGAAATCTCTTGCCGTAATTCTCGATCAGATACTGCGCCAATTGGACAGCATTCTGATTTGACGATGAACCCGTGTAGAAGCAATTGTTGGAATATTCAAATCCTTCATAAAATGTAGGATAGAACAACAATCCGCGATAGGCCTCGATCTCCGGAAGAACGGCCTTTCGGGCCGTCGACATATAGCAACCGAAGATGGCCTGGATCCGGTCCTCGGTCAGGAGCCGAACGGCCAGTTCGCGATATCGACGCGCGGAACATTCCGGATCGTAGAATGTCGGCGCAATTCTTCGCCCAAGCACGCCTCCCGCAGCGTTGATTTCTTCGGTGGCCAGGAGCGTCGCATTTGCTTCGGCTATTTCCGCGGCAGCTGTTACGCCGCTCTTGGAAAATAGAACGCCGATTTTCCAATCGTCATTGGTCACAACTATCACCTGAGAACGGAGCACAGACAGGAATACGCCTGTCGGGCCGGTCGACAAAGGCGAGAGCGGGAAACGCCACTGTTTCTCCGGCTATAGGAGTATACTCGCACGGTGGCGAGCGCAATGCGTCACCAGCCCGGGACGGCATAGAGGGGTGGTGTTGCGAATCTCTCGGTAAGCGGCGTGCGACACTGGAGTGTCATCCGTCCTATGAACTGGGTTTCATGTGCAAAGCCAGCTATTTCGACGGTTCGGTAATCCCACTTCGTGTGCGCTGGTACCTAGAGCGCATCTTGGATCCGGCTCCAGGGCATGTGCGGACTTTATCGGAGCCCGATCCACCTGTGGCGCGAAGCTTGGCGATCATTTCCTCATTATTGGGCAGGGTCACTCGACTTCGATGTCGGGATATTTTCTTTCGAACAGCGAGATTACCTCGTCCGAGGCGTCGCCGCCCTCCCATGTGCGCAGCTTCTCCGCCTTGGCGCCGGCGACCACAACGGTCGTCGCCAACAGGGTAGCCATCACCCGTTCTGAAATCCGGTGCATGAACATCTTTCCCCTCCCCGATGAGAAAACCATCGAGGAAGAAGGCTGCGATAGCGGGCAGCGCCATTCCCGAAAGTTTGGGTATCCACCTTGGAACGCGGCGGCGCGCCTCGCTCAGACTTTCTGTTCCTTGCCGCGCTGCACGAGAATACTGAGCAGCGCCAGCAGGCCCGACCCGACCATCAGGAAGACGGAAACGGCATTCAGAACCGGCGTGGAACCCACCTTGACCATGCGATCATACATGGTGATCGTCAGCGGCGCGTCGGACCCCACCAGCATCAAGGTGGTGTTGAAGTTCTCGAAAGAGACGAGAAAGGCCACGACGAAGGCGGAGAACAAGGCCGGCGCCAGATAGGGCAAGGTGACGGTGCGGAGCACCCGCAGGCGCGATGCGCCCAGATTGAGCGCCGCCTCCTCCAGGGCCACGTCGAATTTGCGCAGGCGCGCCGCGATCACCAGCGAGGTGATGGTGACCAGGAAGGAAAACTGGCCGAGCACGACAAGGAAAGTGCCGGGCCGCAGAAAATCCCATTCCAGGCCGAGCCCGTCCTCCAAACCATTGGCGATGGCGCTTGCAAACACCAGGATGGAGATGCCGAGGATCACGCCCGGAATGACCAGCGGCACGATCATCAGCACATAGAGCAGGCTCTTGCCCGGGAACTGCTTGCGTTCGAACAGGAAGGCGTTGCAGGTGCCGACCACGACCGACAGGGCCGATACGACCAGGCCGATATAGAGCGAGTTCCACAGGCCTTCCATCAGCCGGCGATCATGAAACATACCGAGCTTCGGACCGCTGGTGCCGAAGAACCATTCCAGCGTGAACCCTTTCCAGGGCAGTGCCGGAAAGATCGAATCGTTGAAGGCGAAGATGGCGGCGGCGGCCAGGGGCGCGGCGAGGTAGAGGAAAAAGGCGAGCATATAGCCGCCATAGATCCAGCGCAGGAGAAGAGACTGAGGAGCGGCAACGTTCATTGGCTCAATCCTTCGCCACCGTGGAGGCCAGGTTCTGCCCGGTCAGCCGGAGCCCCAGCCACACGACCAAGGACGTGAACGCCAGGAGAAGCACGCCGAACGTGGCGCCGGACTCCCAGTTGTAACGGGTCACGAACTGCTCGTAGATCTGCTCGGTGAACCACATGCTGTTCTTGCCGCCAAGCAGGATCGGTGTCAGATAGCTTCCGGCCGTCAGCATGAAGACGATGATGCAGCCGGCGACGATGCCGGGCATGGCATAGGGCACGACGATGCGGCGAAACACGGTGAAACGGCTGCCGCCCAGATTGTAGCCGGCCTCGATCAGCGAATTGTCCATGCCGTCCAGGGTCGAGACCAGGGGAACGATCATGAACAGCACCACGGTGTAGACGAGGCCGATCACCACGGTGACATCG
Source organism: Labrys sp. WJW (assembly GCF_001676615.1). Taxonomy (GTDB): domain Bacteria; phylum Pseudomonadota; class Alphaproteobacteria; order Rhizobiales; family Labraceae; genus Labrys; species Labrys sedimenti. The sequence continues at coordinate 120,029 of NZ_LYXZ01000027.1, forward strand.
TTGTAGAGCAATTCGATCGGGCCGCTGGCAAGGCCGATATATTGCAGCAAGGCGGAGATCAGGCCGGTCTCGCGCAGGAGCACGATCCAGCCGAAGGCGCGCACGAGGTCGCTGACCCAGAGCGGGATCAGGCACATCAGGAACAGGGCCGCGCGCGAACGCTGATTGGCGATCTTGGCGATGTAATAGGCGACCGGGAAACCGACGATCAGGGCCAGGATCGTCACCAGCACCGACATCCAGGCTGTGCGCAACAGGGTATTCCAGTAGACGGGCTCGCGCAGGAAGTCGACGTAATTGGCGAAGCCGAAGGCATATTCGCCCGGCCCCAGCTTTTCGCGCAGGGACAGATAGCCGATGCCCAGCTGCGGCAGGACGATGAGCAACACCATCCACAGCGCAAACGGCGTGAACAAGAGGATCAGCGACAATTTGCCGACATCGGAACGGGGCATCGCGCCTACCCCGCCAGGCTGAAGCAGAGGCAGTGATCCCTCCGCCAGGAAATGTCGGTCCTGTCGCCCGGCTTGACCGGCGAGGATCCGTCCATCACGGCATGGCCGACTTCAACGAGACCACCGCCGTCCAGGCGCACCAGCACACGGCTGTTGGCGCCATTGAACAACAGACTGTCGACGACGCCGCCCAGCCGGTTGCCGTCCTGGTTCTCTCCCAAGGCGATGGTCTCGGGACGAACGAAGACCTCGACCTTGGCGCCGGCGGCGACCTTGCCGTCTCGCGCAACGGCGATGACCTCGCCGCCATCGTCAAGCGCGATGCGGGCCTGGCCATTGCTGAAGGCCGTCACCCGCCCAGGCCAGCGATTGGTATCGCCCACGAAGCCGGCGACGAAGCCGGTCTTGGGATTGTTGTAGAGCTCCTGCGGCGAGCCGATCTGTTCGAAGCGTCCTGCGTTCATGACAGCCACGTTGTCGGACATCACCAGGGCTTCGGACTGGTCATGCGTGATGTAGAGGAAGGTGGTGTTGAACTGGTGTTGCAGCTGTTTCAGTTCGATCTTCATCCGTTCGCGCAGCTTGAGGTCGAGCGCACCGAGCGGTTCGTCCAGCAGCAGCACATCGGGCTCCAGCACCATGCAGCGCGCAATCGCGATGCGCTGTTTTTGGCCGCCGGACAATTGCGAGACCTGCTTTTCGGCAACGCCCGGCAGGCCGATGCGCTCCAGCACCGAGGCGACCTTACGGCCAATGTCGGCCTTGTTCTCGCCGCGGCAGCGCAAGCCATAGGCAATATTCTCGCCGACATTCATCATCGGGAACAGGGCCAGATGCTGGAAAACCATCTTGACGCTTCGCTTGTTCGGCGGCGCGGAGAGGACCGACTTGCCCTTGATGCGAATGTCGCCGCTGGACGGCGCCTCGAACCCGGCGATCATCCGCATGAGCGTGGTCTTGCCGCAGCCGGACGGCCCCAGGATCGAAAAGAACGAGCCCCGCGGCACTTCAAACGAAACATCGTTGACCGCAACATACCGGCCAAACTTCTTGGTCAGGCTCTCGCATTCAAGATCGTGCATGGAAGCTCGTGAAATTAGGCTGAATGGCTGGTCCGCAGGGCTCCCAGCCCACGCGAACCGTTCATTGTCGTGGGCCGTGAAGACAGACCTTGGAGCAAGGTGCGATTTCCTCCAATCGCACCTTGCTCGCAGCTCTTTGTCTTGACGCATTTTTCCATTCGAAAAGTCCACCGACTTTTCTGGAAAGTACGTCAGTTGGAGGCGGCCGCCTTGATGCGTTCCAGCGCTTTGCCTTCCAGGTCTTCCAGACCCGCCGGGATATTGGCGAAGAACTTCAGATTGGCCAGCGCCTTGTCGTCGAAGGCCACTTTCACGGCTGCCTTCTTGTCATCCGGCAGGAGATCGACGCCGCCCTTGACCGCGGAGATCGCACCGGTCGAGTCCGACATCAGCTTGACGATATCGGGACGCAGGACGAAGTTGATCCACTTGTAGGCGGCTTCGTCGGCCTTGCCCTTGCGCGGAATGGCGAAGGTGTCGATCCAGGCCAGAGCGCCGGTCTGCGGCGGCACATAGACCAGGTTCTTGTTCTGGCCATAGAGCTTGAAGGCCGTCGAATCCCAGGCTTCCGAAGCCACGACCTCACCCGACAGCAGCAGCGTCGACAGGTCGTCACCGCCATTCCAGTAGGTCTTCACATTGGCCTTGCAGGCGATCATCTTCTCGGTCACCTCATCCAGCATCTTCTGGTAGGCAGCCTTGTCGCCATAGAGAGCGAAGGGGTCCTTGCCGAGCGAAAAGGCCATGCCGAGCAGGATCGTGCGCCTCAGCCGCATCGAGGTCCGCCCCTTGTACTGCGGATCGCACAGGTCGCCCCAGCCCTTGATGCCGGGAGCCTTCGAGGCGTCGACCACCAGGCCGGAGGTACCCCACTGATGGGGAACGGCATAGACCTTGCCGTCGATCGTGGCATTGGTCTTCACCGCTTCGAGCAGGTTGTCCTGCATGGCGGCAGTGTCGATCTTCGACAAATCGAGAGGCTTGTAGATGTTGTATTCCTGCTGCGCCGCAAAGATGCGGTCATGGCTGGGCTGGGCGAGGTCGAAACCCGCTCCTCCGGTTGCGCGCAGCTTGGCGATGATTTCCTCATTGTTGGAAAGCGTCACCTCGACATCGATGTCCGGATATTCCTTCTCGAACAACTGAATGACATTGTCGGGCGCATAGCCGCCCCATGTCAGTATCCGCAGCGTTTCGGCATTCGCCGCATTCGAGACGACGATGGCCGCGGTGGCGCCGACCAGCATTCCGATCAGTTTTTTCAAGATCACGGTTCCCTCTCAGAATAGATAGGCGGCCGATCGAGCTGTCAGCCTGCCTCCCTGCACGACTATGAAAGGCCTGGCTACGGCATATAAGGTCCACTCTCAATCAATGATGAGGCCGCTTGGCGGTTCGCCGGTCAGACCCGCAGCGTCACGGTTTTGGTCCGGGTATAGGCGGAAAGCGCAAGGAGCCCCTTTTCCCGGCCGATGCCGGAACGGCGATTGCCGCCGAAGGGCGTTTCGACGCCACCTGCGAAATATTCGTTCACGAAGACCTGGCCGGCATCGACATCCCTGGCGATGCGATGCGCCTTGGCGAGGTCACGGGTGAACAGGCCCGCGACCAGGGCATAGTCCGTGCAATTGGCTGCCGCGATCGCCTCCTCGACGCCGTCGACCACCTGCACGGCCAGGACCGGACCGAAGATCTCTTCCTGGATGATCGGATCGTGCCAATCGGCGCCGTCCACGATGGTCGGCTCGAAGAACCAGCCCTTGCCGGTCGCCGGATCCACGGTCACCTTGCCGCCGGTGACGATCTCGAGGCCCCGTGCCCTGGCTCCATCGAGATAGGACGCGATCTTGCCCAGGTGCTCGGCCGAATTGATGGCGCCGAAATCGACGCCCTCGCTCAGGCCATGGCCGATCTTGAGGCGGCGGGCACGCTCGACCAGCCTCTCGATGAACTGGGCATGGATCGGGCGCTCGATCACCAGCCGCGAACCGGCCGAGCAGATCTGCCCCGCATTTTCGAAGATCGCGCCGACGACATTGTCGAGCGCCAGCTCGATATCGGCATCCGCCAGGATGATGTTGGGCGATTTGCCGCCGAGTTCGAGCGTGACGGAAGCAATGTTCTGGGCCGCCGCCTTCATCACGTTGATGCCTGTGACGGTCGAGCCCGTGAAGGTGACGTGCCTGACATCGGGATGCGAAACCAGCGGAGCGCCGGCTGCGACGCCGGTGCCGGTCACGACATTGCAGGCTCCATCCGGCAGGCCGGCCTGGACCAGGATCTCGGCCAGCAGCAGCGCCGTCATCGGCGTCTGTTCCGCCGGCTTCACCACGGCCGTGCAGCCGGCGGCCAGGGCCGGCGCAATAGAGCGGCAGGTGGTCGACAAGGGATAGTTCCACGGCACGATATGGGCGGTGACGCCGACAGGCTCCTCGATCGAATAGGAGGTGTAGTCCGGCCCCAGCGGATAGGCCCTGCCCTCATGTTTGTCGGCGGCGCCGGCATAATATTCAAAGGCGCGCGCGGAACCGCGCACGTCGCCGCGGGCCTCGGCCAGAGTCTTGCCGCTGTCCAGCACCTCCGCGACGGCGAAGCGCTCGATATTCTCCCGGATCAGGCCAGCCGCGCGCATCAGCACACGCCCACGCTCGGCCGGCGTCGCCCTGCCCCATTCGCCGGCCAGAGCCTCCCTGGCGGATGCGACGGCGTCGGCGACATCCTCGGCCGTTCCCGCCGCAAATCGCGCATGCGGCTCCGCGCAGCCGGGATCGAAGCTTTCCATCGCCTGTCCCGATGCCGCCTGGCGCCAGCCGCCATGGATGAAATGCTTGGAGGGCAGCGGTGCGAAATCCTCGGCAACGATCGTGGATGTCTTGGTCATCACGCCACCTCGCTGACATGGTAGCTCGACCGGGCGAGCCATTCGGGATCGATTTCCACACCCCAGCCCGGTTCGCTCGAAACCGTCACCATGCCATCTTCGACCGCATAGGGCGATTTGACGAAGAGGCCTTCCTGCCAGGGATAATAGTCCGGCCCCTCGATCGAGAACTCCAGATACTTGCCCGCCCCCTCGATGGCGCGCAGCAAATGCATGGTGAACAGCGTCACGAGCCCGAGATTGGCGCTGTGCGGCGTCACCGGCAGCCCTGCGGCTCTCGCCAAGGCGCAGACACGCAGGGTACGGCTGATGCCGCCGAGATAGAGGATGTCGGGCTGGACGATATCGACGGCCCGCATCTCGATCATGTGCCGCCAGGTTGGGATCTCGCAATCCTGCTCGCCACCGGTCACGGCGATGTCCAGCGCTTCGGTCACTTCCCTGGTCTGCTCAAGCTCCCAATAGAGGCAGGGCTCTTCGAAATGCTCGATGCCATTGTCCTTGAGCAAGGCTCCGACCTCGATCGCCCGCCTGGGCGAGAAGCCACTATTGGCATCGACCAGCAGGGACGCCTTGTCGCCGAGCGCCTTGCGGATAGCAGGAACGATCTCCTCCGTACGCCCCGGCCATTCGTCGATGTCATGGCCATATTCGGCGGCGATGCGGAACTTGAAGGCGTCGAAGCCGAACTGATCCTGCAGGCGCTTGAAGCGGTCGGCTTCCGCCATCGGCGTGATGTCGCGTTTCATGGAGGAGGCGTAGGCGCGCAGCTTGCCCGGTGTCCCACCCAACAGGGTGCAGACGGGCAATCCGGCCACCTTTCCACGCAGGTCCCAGATCGCGGTGTCCAGGCCGCCGAGCGCCCGCTTCATATAGGAACCGGGAAATTTGTGTTCGCGCTCGATCACCCTGTCGGTAAGCGCATCGATATCGTCGAATTCGACACCGAGGACATAGGGCGCAACCTGCCGGTGCAACACGGTCGAGGTGATGTCGGAATTGTAGGTCGAAACCTGACCCAGTCCCTGGGATCCGTCCTCGGCCGTGATGCGCACGAAGCCGATGAATTGGGTGGAGAATGTCTCGATGCGTTTGATCTTCAAGTCCGCTCTTCCCGAAAATGCAAGCCAGTGCAATCGAGTTTGGCTACCAAACCGGTCCATAGGTCATAAGGTCCACTTTCGAAAAACCAGAAAGCCGGTTATGGCGGATCGGCGGACCAATGATTCACGGCGGTCGAGGCGAGATCGCCTGCAACCGTTCCGGGAAGTCGTAAAGCAAACGCGATTGAGTATATTCATCGCGCTATGCCGCGAACTCGCTGTTCAACCGTCGGGAAGCGCAGATAATGGTGAAGAGGTCCTCGGGCGAATTGTTGTTTTCGATCACCGTCGATCGCGCCTTGGACAAATCCATAACCACCCAGGTCTATAACGCGATCCGCCAGTTGATCACATCGGGCCACTTGCCTGCCGGCAAGCGCCTGCCGTCGAGCCGGACGCTGGCAAAGGAGTTGGCGATATCACGCACCACCGCGATGACGGTGTTCGAGCGCCTGACCTCGGAAGGCCTGATCGTCTCGCGTACCGGATCGGGTTCCTACGTGTCGGATCTTGCCGAAACCAGGAAGCCGGAACAAGCCCTGGTGGTTCAACCTCCCGGCCCGGTTTCCGCCAAGCTCGCCGACATCATTGCCGACGCCTCGCCGCGTTTCTTTCAGCGGCTGTCCCATCCGCACCGCGTACGCGCGTTCGTGACCGGACTGCCGGACTATGTCTCGTTCCCGATGGCGGTCTGGGCGCGCCTGACCGCGAAGCACTGGCGCGAGCCGCGTGAAGATATCATGGGTTATTCCGACGCCAACGGCCATCCGCGCCTGCGCCTGGCGATCGCGGAGCACCTGCGTGCCAATCGCGACCTTTCATGCGATGTCGACCAGATCTTCATCGTGAACGGTGCTCAGCAGGCCTTCGATCTGATCGGCCGTGTCCTTCTCAATCCGGGCGACCGGGTATGGTTCGAGAATCCCGGCGCCATTGGTGCACGCAACAGCCTGGTCGCATGCGGCGCCTCGATCGTCCCCGTACCCGTCGACCGGGAGGGGCTCTCCGTCGAGGCCGGTCTCGATCTGGCTCCGGACTTTCGCCTCGCCTTCGTCACGCCCTCGCACCAGCACCCGACAGGGGTGGAAATGAGCCTGGCGCGGCGAGCCGAACTGCTCGCTGTGGCCAACCGGAACGACGCCTGGATCATCGAAGACGACTATGACGGGGAATTTCGCTATGATGGCCGGCCGTTGCCGACCTTGAAAAGCGGTGATGCCGGTGAACGCGTCATCTATGTCGGCACATTCTCCAAAACGATGTTCCCTGCCTTGCGGCTCGGCTTCTACATCGTACCCAAACCTTTGGTGCCGGTCTTCCAGCGCATCAGCGGCGCATTCCTCCAGGGCGTGCCCTCCAGCATTCAGGCCGTTCTGGCCGCCTTCATCGATGAAGGGCATTTCGCCACCCATCTGCGCCGCATGCGCGAGATCTATGCCGGCCGCCATGCCGTCTTCCACGAAGCGGCCGCGACGCATCTTGCGGGACTGCTGCAGACGAACCGCTCCGTTGCCGGATTTCACGCGGTTGGCCGATTTGCATCACCGGCGATGCAGGACGAGAAAGTTGCGGCAGATGCCGATGCAGTCGGCCTGCTGGTCTCCCCCATCAGCCGGTTCTGCATCAATCAGATGCAGGATCGGGGCGGGCTGGTTCTCGGCGTGAGCGCGATCGACGAACGGGCCATCGCCAAGGGCGTGGAGGTGCTGGCCCGAGTTCTGGAGAAGCAGCCGATGTAAGGCGATCGATGGGGTCGCTGGGTATTGTCCCGCAGGATCATCGCCGCGGCTTTCTCAGCCACCATCATCGTCGGCGTATTGACCGGGCAGCTTCGGACCTTGGGGCACCGGAAACCCAGCAGTTATCCGGCATCGCTCCACTGTGGCAGATCCGCTTTTTTCTTTTCACTTCCAGCAACTGTCTGGCAAGAGAGCGTCATGAAAATCACGACGATAACTGCCCTCCTTGTCTGCAGCCTCGTTCCGGGAGGCCTGGGCGGCTGCGCGAGCACCGGCCATCCCGTATCCGCGGATGCATCGCATCTTTCAGGTGAACGTTATCCGGTGCGCCTCATCAACCGCGCCCGCTTTCCGGCCGATTTCGTCGTCGCAGATGTGAACTATCCTTCCAGCGAAGCTCGCGGCACCATCATTGTCGATACCAGGGCCAGCAAGCTCTTTCTGATCGAAGGCGATGGCAAGGCGCGGCGCTATGCCATCGCTGTCGGCAAGGCGGGCTATGCCTGGAAGGGCGTGGCCGGCATTCAGCGCAAAACTGAATGGCCATTTTGGTATCCTACCGACGAGATGCTCGCCCAGGCACCCGGCATGCCCGGCACCATCCCGCCAGGACCCGACAATCCGCTCGGCGCTCGAGCCCTGTATCTCTATGCCAATGGCAAGGATACGCTCTACCGCATCCACGGCACCAGCGAACCCTGGACCATCGGCACCAAGGCCTCTTCCGGCTGCATTCGGATGTTCAATGAGGACGTCATCGATCTCTACGCCCGTACCGGCGTCGGTGCCAAGGTGATCGTCGAATAAAGCCGGAGCGGCGCAGGTTGAAATAGGCGTCCAGCCCACCGCGGCGACAGCCGGAGCGTTTTGCAAGTCGTGGGTGACTTGGCACGCATGCGGAACGCTGCGGCAAGCTTGCCATGTGCCCGGTCTCGTACGGTCACTCGTCCTGACCCTTCGGCACTTGGTTTCTGAATATTCTTTCAAAGGCGCATCGGGATCCGCGTATGGATCGGTCGCGGATGAGGCGCGAGTGCAGCAATTCACGCGCGCCTCCGGACTTATCTTTGCCGAGGCAGATGGAAGGCCTGCCTACCAGTTATAGCGTATGCCGAGCGTGCCCTTGACGGTATAGTTGTCGCCGGCGCCCGCGGAGAGGGCGGTGGCATAGTCGGCCTCTCCATAAGCGCTCCAGGCATCGTTCCAGGCATAGGTGCCGCCCAGCCCGACCTCGCCCCACAATCTCTTGTTCTGCTGTTGCACCGAGACGTTGGCTACGTCGATCTTGGTGCCCTTCACAAACTGATAGGAGAGGTTGCCGATACCATAGACCTGCAGGCGGTCGGTCTTGTTGTTGGCGTTCTGCCAGCTCGAGAGATGCTCGATCCTGACGCCGATACGACCCTGCAGCGAGTTGCCCTCGCCCAATTCTTGCCTGGCACCGTTGACGTCGGTGAATTTTTCGAAATCGACGCTCGAATAGGCAAGCTGCGCCTGCGGCACCAGCGCCCAGCCGGAACCGAGATCCATGCGCTTGCCGGCCTCGATGCTGGCGGCGCCAGACCATCCCTGGTTATTGCCACCCGGCTTGTTGGACAGGCTCGAATCGTACCAGGTGAATTGGGCGATGGCATCGGCATAGAAGCCATTATTGCCGAGCCAGGTCAGATTGGCGCCGATGCCGTAGCCCGTCGTCGTGATCTTGCCCTTGGCTCGCGCCGCGAGCGTTGCGGGGTCACGGGTGATGTCGATGTCGGCGCGCGCGGTGCCGATGGTGCCGTAGGCACCGAGCGTCATCGTTCCCGTGGCGGACTCGTAAACAGCGCCCTCATAACCGGCCTGCATGAAGCCGAGGCTTTGCGTGTAGGACGAGCCGATTTTCGGATCAAAAGACGAATATTGCCCGCCGATACGCCCCCAGGCGCCCTGGCCATAGATCACCGGGCCGCCATTGGCATAGACGCTCGCCTGTTCGCCACTGACTCTGCATTTGAAGTTCTGGGCCGGATCCTTGCACCAGATTGTCTCCGGCGGAGCGCCGTTCGGCCAGACCCGGTTTCCGGTGCGCTGCTGCAGCGTACCCAGCGTCGCGAAGCTGAAATCGCTCAGGATCTGCGCATAGGGCAGAACGGTCTGCGTCGACTCGTTCAGGCCGACATTGCGCAGGAACCAGTTCTCATCCGTGGGCGTACCCGTATCCGGATCAAGGCCCCCCCTGAACAGATTGTAATCGTAGGCGCCCGCGGCAACGGCTCTGGTGAGATGAAAGGCGTCGGTACTCGTCGTTCCGCCATTTATCACGTGCACGACCTCGATGCCGTCATGGATGGTCGCCGCGCCGGGGCCGCCATTGTTGACAATGGTCAGGGCCGTCGAGCCCGTCGCCGTGCCGCCATCGATCACGATCTGGTCCGACGGCGAGCCATCGCTGCCCAGATAGGTATTCAGGACAACCGTGCCGATGGCGCCCCCCGTCCCTCCGACGAAATTCGACGTCGTCAGCGTCTTGTAGGCGCCCCCCGAAGGCGGTGTGAAGACGATCAAGCCGGTATTGTTGGTGGTGCTGGTTCCGGTGCTGTTGACCGTGGAACTGGCCGTCATGTTCCAGGTGCTGTTGGCATCGACGGTCATGTTGTCGGCATTGATGGCAACGCCGGTCAATACGCTGGACTTCAGCGTTGCATTGGCCCTGGCGCCCACCTCTCCCACGACGTTGCCGGTCATCGCCATGTTGGTGAAATTGCCGCTGGTGGTGCCGCCCAGGGCGTGCACCAAGATGCCGCTGCCCGTGGTTGGAGCGACCCCCGTCAGATCGGCGACGACGTTTCCTGCCGTACCGCTGATCAGATCGCCCGTGGCGCTCAGGGAGCCACCGGTCATCGTCACCTTGCCATCGCCCGTGCCCAGAATACCCGACGAGTTGTTACCCCCTGCCGTCACAGCGGTATTGGTCGTGGTTATCTGGCCATTCCCGGCGACGGAGAGGCCCGCGGCTGCATCCGTGGTGACGGTGGACGCATCGATCTTGACGACGCCTCCATTGCTCCCCGCTCCTCCCGCGTCGGCCAGGGCGCCGAACGCCCCTGTCCCATGGGTCGCGATCGTCGCATTCGTGGCGTCGATTTCACCCGTCACCCCCGCGTGGAGACCTGCCGCGGCCGTGCCGGATGTGTCTACAATCGTGCCGCCGGTAAGGGTGACCTTGCCACCACGAGCGGCCCAGACGCCATCAGCGGCCCTGTCAGTCTGGTTGCCTTGGGTGAAGATCGTGCCGCCGGTGATGGTGGCGATACCGGATTGGTCAGCCGCGACACCAATGGCACCGTCGCCGGTCGTGGTGATGTCGCTGTTCGTGGCCGTCAGCGTACTTCCAGTCCCGATGATGTTCGCTCCATTGGAATTCTTGCCGACATCGGCCTGGAGATAGAAGCCGCCGGAGTCCCCAAAGCCACCTTTATAGCCCGTGGTGACCTCGCTGCCGGTTACGACGATATTGCCGCCCCCCGCAATATTCAGGCCAGCGGCGGAGGGGCCAGTCGTGCGGACGATGGTATCCGTCAGAATGACATTGCTGGCCGTACCATTGCCGTCGGTCCCATCAGCCACCGCGCCGGCTGATCCGGTCTCATAGGTGAAAATACCGTAGCCCTTGAAGTCGATCGTGCCCCCCGCCTGAGCCACTGCGCCAGCACTGTTCGCACCATACGTGGTCACACTACTGCCATCGTTGACTTCGATCGTGCTGCCGAGGCCTTGGGCGACGAGAGCGGCCGAGTTATCAATCAGCGTTCCGTGATAATTGCCGGTCACGACAGCGCTGTTCCCATTGAGCGTGCCCGTCCCGCCGTTGGAAACGATCATCCCGGCACTGTTATTGCCATAAGTATTTATATAGCTATTATTCAGAATTAAGCTGCTGTCGGTATCTGAGACTTTCGCTCCCGCCGTGTTGTCTGCGCTAACGTATGCACTCAAAATGTTGAGGGTGATCGAACCTTTTGAATCGACGACAAGCGCTGAGCTGCCCGCGCCGTCAGTTATAATGCTATCGCTCTGACCTGTAATGCCGGTCATCTCAACGGTTCCACCGTTGGCCGCATAAACACCATAAGCGTTGACACCGCTTGTGACCACCGCTTGGACCCCGGTATCCGGCGGGACCTGCACTCCGTCGAAGTTCATATTTACATTGCTGCCAAGCCCGGTGGCATAAATGCCATGGCTGCCGTCGCCCCATGTATAAACGACTGCGCCAGTTGTTTTGATTTGACCGCCACTATCGGCGTAGAGACCGTAGCTGTTCGTTTCATTCGTAGTGACTTGGGCGAAATTGCTACTGGTTTGGTATATTCCATCGGATTCCGGCCTGCCGTTCAGGACAATGGTCCCACCGTCGGTCGCATGGGCACCGGAGCCGGGACCACTCGATTCCAGATTGACCTGGATGCCGGTGTATTGGCTTCCTGCGCCGGAGACGTTGACGACGTCCGTAGTGCTGCTCGACCGATCGAAAGTACCGATTGCATTCGAATCGACGCAGCTGTTGCCGGAGGAGATGTTGAGCGGCCCTGACGCCGGGGCGCATTGGGCCAGGGCCTGGGACGGCATCGCAGCTACCGCCAACATCGTCGCGAACAGCGCGCTCTCTATAAATAGCGCTCTGGAACTACACCCTTGAAGCAAGTGGCGAAGCACCGATGTGCGCCCTGCCATCCGCGCCGATCCGCCGCCCTGCGTCCCGCATGTCATGTTTATACTTGCCCCCTGGATTTCCGAACGCGAGACGGAAAAGAACGCTCTAATAATCGCTCACGCGATTACATCGATAGCACCATGCCGAAATATAACGCTCTGTTTGTGAAATACATCTGCCTGTTGTTTGTAGTTTTTTTGATGATGATGCAAACATGCAACAACCCCTTTACACGAAAGAGAAAGAGAGTGTCATTTAGCGACAGAATGTGCCAGTCATCGCTTGCTCCACACTCTAATCACAGGTACTGGAACATTAGCTTTATCTTAACGACGTCAGGCCGCCTTGCTCATGGCAGGCCTTGAACACGAGCTTGTTTTCAAGCGCGCCGGTCTCGCCCTGGATCCTGGTTGCCGGCGACAGCCGCCATCATTGCCATGCCGTCGGGCCCCGTCGAACGCAGATCACGGCACCTGGCACCGCCTCGCCGGACCGTCTGTGCACCATGCGCGCAGCGACCCCGGTATCCTGCCCACTTGATCTCACCCTGCGCGAGCCGAAACTCGTAGTCCTGAATTCCGCCCCACCCAGCAGGGGCAAAGACCATGGCTGGATCGCAACCCGAGATGCCAATGTCATCGGTCGAGGAGAACGCCGCAATCCTGTGGCAATAGGCAAGCCGATGGAAGCGACCTCGGCCCATCTCGATCCATCGACGTCTTCCACATATTCCCCAATCGGGCTTTGGCCGATGCCTTCGCCCGAGCAGCAACGGGAGGCTTCTCCACGAATCCCGAGGATGTCGAGCGCGAAGAAGCCCCTATGGGATGTCGCGGCGTTGAAGGATATGACTCCAACTCGCGAGAACATTCCCGACGCAGCGCAAGAAATCAGAATTTATAGCTGACCCCGAGGGTCGCGGTGGTCTGATCCCATCCAGACTTCACAGATCCCAGCGGCGTATCATATGTTTTCTTACCGAAATCGGTGTAGCGCACTTCTGCACGACCGATCCAATTTTCGGCAAATGCGTATTCGACACCCGCACCGGCAGTCCAACCGACATGCATCTCGCTTGAGCTTCCACGAATGCGCCGCAAATACCAGGTATTGTCAATGACAAGCAGTTTATAGCCCGTTGTCGAAAGTTCGGCAGAACCTGTGGCGATGCCGCCTGTCGCATAGATAAGCAGATTGTCGATTGCGTAACCCGCACGAAGGCGGGCCGAGGCCTGCCACTTGCTGTCGAGTGAGAGGCTTCCCGTCCCCACCGATCCCTTGAATATATGGCGTCCCTTGACATCGGAATAATCAACGTCGCCCTCGATGCCGAGGACAAATTGGTTGATCTGATAGTTGTAACCGGCATGAGCGCCGCCCACGAAGCCGTCAACGTTGAATTTGTCGGCCATAATCGACCCGACATTGGTCACATTGACACCGCCGATTATTATGACGCCGCCGCCGATGGTCCCCCCACCGCCGGTGGGGGCCCCACCGCCGAAATAACGGCTTTGATTGTCGTTCTCGCTACCCCAGCCATAGCCGGCATGAATACCGACGTAAGGACCGGACCAATCATAGGCCATAACGAGGGGACGGGGAGACGGCTGGGATGGCGAAAGATCCGCAGCGAAAACGGAAGTGGCCGTCGTCGCCAGCAAGACGGCAAAGATTGCACTGGTATGATACACGGAACGCATCGAAATCCCCCAAAAAAACCGCCCTTTACTCTTATGGGTTTATCTGAAATTTTGCTGTGATATATATGCAACATTGTAGTAAAATTTAGTATAAACTGACTATACAGATCTCTATTTTGACGTTTACTTTCAAACGCATACACATAATGTCACTATATGACATAAAGTTATTTTTTGCTTTAGGCGGCATTAACCAAGATGGAGGCGGCCGCGAGGGCGATGATGGCTTGGAAGTTTCGCCCTATTCCGGCTGCCAGCTCCGGGCTGTTGAAGAGAGCCCTCCAAACAGGGCGGCTGTTATCACTCGCATGCCAAATGAGAGGATTTTTGAGATGATGCAGAGTGGCTTGTTGGGAAGGAGCGTCCGATTACGCGCCGCTTGGTGAAGCCGGCGATGCTGGACGCGCTCGCAGCTAGAAAGCCTGGAAAACATCTGGCTCCGCACATCATCATCGGAGCGAATGACTTCTGGCAGACGGGCAAAGTTGGGAATGAAGCCGCAGGTGCCCATCGGGCACTCCTGCCATCAACTTCCCCGCAATCCGGAGGTACTTTTTAATTACAGAAAGCAGGCTTGTTTTTTTCCTATTCGGCGAAAGTGAAACCCTGCCCGCGGATTGCGTGCAAGGGCAGGAGCATGTTGGATTTGTTCGCTCTCCGCCGCAGGCGGCTTACGATAGTGTCAAGATGGGCATAGTTAAAATCATAGATATCCGCGCCCATGGCTTCGACGAGCGCACGCCGCTCGACGGTGTTACCGCGTTCCCTGAACAGGCATCCCAAGAGAAGCTGTTCGGAGACAGTCAAGCGCAGTCGGTGGCCCAGGCCGTCAATGAGTGTCCACCCTCCTTCCACCAACGCCCATTGCGGGATTTGAGGAGAAGGCGGCACCTTACGATGCCTGTTGACGCGATTGTGGACCGCTATCACGGTAGCGGCCAGTTCCCGAACATCGACGGGCTTGACGAGATAGGCATCTGCGCCCTTCTCAAGGCCGGCAACTCGGTCGTCGACAGACCCCCGCGCCGTAGCCATGACGATCCCGATCGATTGCGACGCTCGCAAATGGGCCGCTACGGACAGGCCGTCTTCGCCCTTCAGGCCAATGTCGAGGACAACGATTCCGGATGGCATGGCAGCATAGGCCCGGTACAAGGCCGCAGCGCTGCCAAACCCATGTACGTTCAAGCCCAGTCTGGATAGGCCGAATACCATCTCTTCGCGAAAATCCTCATCGTCATCAACAAGATAAACGAGAGGGGCGATCGCAATATTGCCTTGCGTAGTCTCCTGCACGGACATCCATCCACCTTCCATACGACACCCAACGCCCTCCGTTGGAACGGCACGCAGTTGAAACAAACCGGGCAAATTTGCGGGAAAGCTCTTCACGTCCTTGATGGTTCACACCACCCGCTCGCCCTGCCCGTTGGTCTGGGGATGGTTGGGTAACAAGGCCGCCCGCGGTCCGCCTCTCGCTATGCCCGAACAGACTGCGGTCGGGGCCTGCGGAAATAGCTGCCGGTCTGTCAGTTGTCTTTGAATGGGGGCGACATACGGATTTTCCATTGCGGGATTGCAGAATTTGATCAGCGCGACCGCGGGTCGAGCTCCATTCCACGTTCCGTTTTTATGCCCAGGAGCGAAGCACTGGCGCATCGGATGTTCATCCGATAGACGGCGTTTTTGGTTGAGAATCCGTCGCCTCGTTGTAATGATGCAACAGTTGTTTTAGCTGCGGCTGGCCAACAACGATTCTCGTCTCTCTCACTGCTATGCTATGCTGAACTCCACAGACTCCTTTGAAACCCGGGCTTCGGAAGTAGAAGACCTCCCCTCCATCGACGAGATATCGGCGCTCATCGGCACGATTTATGATTGCGCTCTCGACCCAGGCCTGTGGGAGTCGATGCTGGCTGGCATCAAACAAATGTTGCGCGCCCACAATGCCTCGCTGACCATGATCGACCTGGTTGGCGGCAGGGCCTCGCTCATCAAGACCATCGGGATCGCCCCCTATTGGCTGGAGCGCTTTCAGCTCTATGGAGAAGAGATGGCATCCTGGGAGCGCCTGCCGGCCCTCCGCGATATGCCCATCGACGAACCACAGGTGTTTTCGCGCCATCTCACCGCGGAGATCCAGTCGCAATCACCGATGCTTAAGGAATGGGGCGAGCCACAGGGCATCGTGGATTCGATTGGGTTGACATTGATCAACAGCCCGACCCGGCAAGCCCATCTCGGCCTCAACCGCCACAGGGATGCCGGCATCTATACCGACCGCGAGGTAACGATCGGACGAATATTGGTGCCGCATATCAGGCGCGCTGTAACGATCAGCGATCTTCTGGATATGAAAACCGTGGAGCAGCAGGCTCTCGGAGCAACACTCGACAGCGTGACCGCCGGCATCGTTATCGTTGCGGGCGAAGGGCGCATCATGCACGCTAATGAAACGGCGCAGCGCATGCTCGATGCGGGATCGCCGATCCTGTCTTCCGGCGGATGTCTGGCCACGGCCGACTCTCGCATATCTGAAGAACTGCGCAAGGCCATTGCGATGGCCCAGGAAGACGAAACGCAACTTCCGGAGGCAGGGTTGGGTGTGCCTCTCGGCAAGGCCGACGGGATCGCAGCCATCGCTCATATCCTGCCACTCGCCCGCGGCCAGCGCAGAACAAGGCTCGTGCCCCAGGCAACGGCTGCCGTCTTCGTCGCACTCGACGCAACCCCGCTGCCGACCGACCTCGGAGCTGTCGCCCGCATGTTCGGATTGACGCCCGCCGAGATACGTCAGCTCGAGCAATTGATAGGGGGCGCGACACTCCGCAAGGCGGCGGCAGCGCTACAAGTCAGCGAGGCGACCGCCCGGACACATCGCGAGCACATCTTTGCCAAGATGGGTGTATCGCGACAGAGTGATCTCGTTGCGCTTGTCAGGCGCCTCGTCCCGCCGGTCCGCCGGCCCAACGGCCGATAACATCAAGGGGAAAGCAGAGCGCCCGCCCATGCGCGGTGACGCTCTATCGCCTGCTGCAGGTTTCGTGGACACCGAGATTTGGCGGGCGGTCTCCAAGCGCGACACCATCAGATGGCCGAGCCAGACAGGTAGTGGCCGGGTGTGGCCCCGCCTTTCAGGCGGCGACTGCTTCGAATTGATCCTTGAGCCGAAGGGGGGATCGAAGGCAACGCAGCCCTGCCGCCTTTGCATCACACGAACCACTTCGCCCCCGCCCAAAGTCGTGACCGCCGCGCCCAATGATTTGGGGGGCCCAGCATCGCTTAGACATGCCATTTGATACATCGATCAGCCTGTTCAACGCGGTTGTTGAGATCTCGGCTCTGGTGAATGCGAGTCGGTTCCGGGGGTCTCCCGGATCTACCCTGCAGGCGGTTCTCCGTCTGGCTTCCGTCAATGACAAAGCGATCAGGTCGGCCATGGCGGCTCAAGGCCGTTCGCAAGAAACATTTGGCGGCTGGCAGGCCGCGATGCTCGCTGAACCAGAATTCGACTGTATCGCCGCCTGCGTCGATCGCTCGATAGAATATATCGAACGAGGCCGCGGACCTTGATGTAGGTCTTGCTACTCCGCGCTACCCTGCGGGTCATCCATATGCCATTTGGCTCTGACAGCGTGCTTGTGCCGGTCGAGGCGCTCCAGCAACAATGGCGAAAAGTGAATGACCCAGCGATGGATCGTCGAATTGTCGATGGCCTTTTGGCCATCATTTCCTTCAGATCCCGCAAACTCAACCCGTAGGCCAGATACCAACGTACGCAAGTCAGGAGCACCGGTCGGTCGAAATGACGGCCTTTCAACCTCATGAAATACGCTTCTCAGATGAAGACGCTTTCATATCAGGCCTACATTCCCAGAAAATCTAAAACACAATCAATTTTATTTGAAAAACCCTCGCAATACATATGTATTTCAGATTCTTATTCTCCGTTTTTATTGATAGATATATTTATATTTCATAATATATAAGATTTTTTTAGAATTCAAGTTTACATAATGGAGATACACACGCTCTCTATTCGGGAAAAGTAAAACCAAGCCCGCGAATAGCATGCAAGGGCAGAAGCATGTTGGATTTTCTAGCCCTCCGGCGCAGGCGACTTACGATGGTATCAAGGTGGGCATAGTTGAAGTTGTAGGCATCCTCACCCATGATTGCGGCGAGCACGCTGCGCTCGACGGTGTTGCCGCGCTCCTTGAACAAACATCCCAAGAGGCGCTGCTCGGAGACGGTCAGGCGCAGGCGGTTGCCCAGGCCGTCAATGATTGCCCAGCCCCCTTCCACCAGAGCCCATTGCGGAGCTTGAGGGGGAGCCGGCGCCTCACGGTACCAGTTGACGCGATTTTGGACTGCCACAATCGTGGCAGCCAGTTCCCGAACATCGATGGGCTTCACCAGATAGACATCCGCGCCCTTCTCAAGGCCGGCAACCCGGTCGTCGACAGCCCCTCGGGCCGTAGCCATGATGATCCCGATCGGCTGCGATGCCCGCAAATGGGCCGCTATGGACAGGCCATCTTCGCCCTCCAGGCCAATGTCGAGGACAACGATTTCAGGAGGCATCACGGCATAGGCCCGGTACAGGGCCGCGGCGCTGTCAAATCCATATGCGTTCAAGCCCAGTCTGGACAGGCCCGACACCATTTCTTCGCGAAAATCCTCATCGTCATCAACAAGATAAACGAGAGGAGCGCTCGCGACGTCACCCTGATTAGTCTCTCTTGCGAACATCGACGTCCCCCGATGTTGGAATTATTCAGCCTTATCGTTATGAATACACTCTACGTTTGCCGCATATGTCCGGCGATATTATCGTTTTCTTACTCGCCAAGGATTTCTGACATTCAAGACACTCTGATTGTCTTGACGCCTTCCAAACGCGGCGCTTGTTATTAGTGCCGCTGATACGACGAACGTTCGCGCCACCAATCCTGCGTCTGCAGTTTCCAATAGGTGAGCTGCGCAACCGACAGGCCCGCCAGACCGCCGGCCCAAACCAGACCGAAAGGCGCGAACAGCATGTACCGATCGGATTGCCCGAGGATGGCTTCCGCGATGACCTTGCCGCCAATTGCCGTGGTGTTCAGGCCGTGGCCGCCAAATGCGGTGCAATACCAGACCCCCGCCTGCAATCGGCCGATCTGAGGCATGAGATGCCTCGCATAGGACATCAGCCCCGACCAGGACGTTTCAATTCTGAGATCGGCAAGTTGCGGATAGGTATTGGTCATCTCACGACGCAACTGGGTCGCCAATGCAGCGGGTGAAGCAACCCTGGTGGTGATCCGGCCGCCCCATAACAAGCGCTTCCCGCCGTCCACCACGCGGTAGTAATCACCGGCTCGCCTGCTATCGAGAACTGCGTCAGTAGTCGTTATCGCGTTAGCAATGAGGTCCGGCTGCTCTTCGGAAAGCATCACATAGGTGGCGATCGGCAGATAGGCGCGCTTCAACTGTGGAACCAGTTCCGTTGTGTAGCCCCCGGTCGCGATCACGACATGCCGCGCCTTGACCTGGCCGTTGACGGTGCGAAGTGTTTTTTCTGGCCCAGACAGGTCGGCGGATATTGCACTGCTGGATTCGAACACCTTCCCGCCTAGGCGCTCGATTTCTCGAGCGATCGCGCGCAGATAGTTCAACGGGTGCATGTGAAAGGCCCGTGGGTCGCGCAAAGCCTGAAAGTAACGATTCGAACGAAGAGCACTTCGCACTTCATCCGGCTGCATATATTCGACGGAATAGTCGAACTCCCGTTGGAGCTGTTCGGCCTGGGCCCTCAATTCATCGCCATTTTCATGGCGCGAAACGCTCATTATTCCATGGATGGGGGCGGCCGAGGCGATGTTCAAATCGTTGATCGTATCGCGGACGAACTTCATGCCTTCGATCGACAACCTATGCAACGCGCGTGCCTTGTTCTCTCCCACAGCGCGTTCAATGGCAGCCTGTTCATTCGCATAGCCTGGAAAGACGAAGCCGCCATTGCGACCCGAGGCGCCCCAGCCGATGCGTTGCGCCTCCAATACGGACACGGACTGCCCGCTGCGCGCCAACTGTAGCGCGACGGTCAGGCCGGCAAGTCCTCCCCCAACGATGCAGGTATCGCACTCGACGCTCTCACGCAGAGCAGGAAATGGCAGATCCTCAGTGAGAGTTTGCCTATAGAATGTGTCGATATAACCCATTTTCCAGGCCTTCCTATCAAGTTTGTAGCGGCGACAGGCACTGGGCTCCGAAGTCGAGCCGGCCGGGATAATCTTCCTGTCGAACACATCGGACCCGCCATTTCTGCGCAGGCGATACGATTGGTTTGAATGAGTATGCCGTGGGGACGCAGAGGAGATTGGCCTTCTGCATCCCCACAAGTACCCTGCAAGCACTCGCGACGACGGCTAGCTGCCGTGCCGCGGCATGATCAGGCAGGGTACCGGCGAGTTCTGGGCGATCTTGCCGGATTTCGAGCCGAGAAAGACCCGCGCAATCGGCCCGAGGCTGCTCGAACCGATCACCAGGATCTCGGCGCTGGCCCAGAGCAGGGAGTCAAACGCCGACTTCCAGGTCTTGCCGTCACCGATCTCGCTGGTGAGCTGGATCGCGCCGTCCCAATCCGCCGTCATCTCGTCGAGCGTCACCTGGGCCTGCTCGCGCATGGTGTTGGCGACCATGTTTTCGGCATCGTATCCCGCCCCGGTGGGGTACATCTGCTTGTCACGCACAATCAGGGTGACGAGCCTGAGCGGCACCTCGAAAATACCGCACAGCTCGGCGCTTTTTCGCACCACGACCGCCGAGGCAGGCGAAGGCGAGAAGGCGCAACTGATACGCCTGACGACACTCCTGGGATCGGGTAGATAGCCGCGGGGCGCGATGGCAATCGGCAGATCGGCCGAATGCAGCAGCCCCGTCGCCACGCTCCCCTCGGCGAAGCGCCCGGGCGGCGCCGAGCGGGACGAGCCCACGACGATGCAATCGGCGCCCATGTCCTGGGCGGCCCGCAGCAGCCCGTCACGCGCGGACTTGGCGGGAACCGCGATGAAATCGGCATCGACATCGCTCGATATCGATGCCTTTGCCTTTGCGAGCGACTTCTGCGCGTTCTGCAGGACAAACTGCGCATATTCGGCGTCGACCCGCGCCAGGGAGGGCGGCCCCCATGTCTCGGGCACCACGGTGACCACCGTGAGTGAACCTTCGCTCGAGCGCGCCAGGAGGGAACCGAGCGCCAGTGCTTCACGACCGCCCTGATCGGGCGACAATCCCACGATGTACCTCATTCCGCAGCCTCTGGCGCCATGGCTTCAAGCCTGGAGCGCCGCATGGAGTAGCCAAAGTAGACCAACGCTGCGAGCACCAGCCAGGCGCCCGTCACGGCGAAAACCGTCCAATGCAGCTGGAAGATCAGATAGAGGCAGCTCGCGATGCTCAGGATCGGCAGGACCGGGAAGAAGGGAACGGTGAAACCCCGCGGCATGTCCGGGCGCTTGTAGCGCAGGATGATCACACCGGCCGAAACGACCATGAACGCCGAAAGCGTGCCCATGCTGGTCAGGTCCCAGAGCATGTCGGACGGCACGAAGGCGGCGATCAGCGCGACGAAGATCGACACAAGGATCGTGCAGGCCACGGGTGTCATCGAACGCGGATCGACCCGATGCAGAATCGGCGGCAGCAGCCCGTCGCGCGAGATGGCAAATAGGATTCTGGTCTGCCCGTAGAGCGAGATCAGCGTGACGCTGAAGATCGAGATCACCGCGCCGGCTGCCAGGATATTGGCCGGCCAGGCAGCGCCGGTGATGTTCTGCAGGATGGTCGCCAGCCCGGCTTCCTGGCCCGCGAAATCATCGGGCTTCTGTACGCCGAGACCGGAAAGCGCCACGAGAATGTAGAAGCCCGTCACGATGACGAGGGCGATGATGATGGCAAGCGGCAGGTTGCGCTTGGGATTGACGACCTCCTCGCCCGCCGTCGACACGGCATCGAGACCGACGAAGGTGAAGAAGATCGAGCCTGCCGCAGCCCCGATCCCGACCCATCCGTGGGGCGCGAACGGGGTGAGGTTCTCCGCATTGAATGCGCTACCCGCGATCAGGATGAACATCGTCAGAACGGCGAGCTTGATCAGCACCATGATGGTGTTCGCCGTTGCCGATTCCTTGGATCCGCGCAGCAGGAGGATGCAGCAAAGGCCGATCAGGATCACAGCCGGCAGGTTGATCACACCTGAACCCTCGCCACCGAACTTCATGGCGTAGGCACTGCCTCCACTCGGGTCGATGGTGATAGGAGCGTGTGTCAACCAATGAGGAAGGCCGAATCCGAAGAGATTCTCGATGAGTTTTTCGACATATTCGCTCCAGCCCACCGCGACCGCCGCGCCGGAAATGCCGTATTCCAGCACGAGGCACGAGGCCACGAAGAAGGCGACGCCCTCGCCCAGCGTGGCATAGGCGTAGGAATAGGAGGATCCCGAAACCGGGATCATTGAGCTCATCTCTGCATAGCACAGCGCCGTCAAACCGGCCGCTATGCCCGCGATCACGAATGCGACGATGACTGCAGGACCCGCCTTGGGCACCTGTTGGCTCAGCACAAAGAAAATACCGGTACCGATAGTGGCGCCGACACCAAACATCACAAGCTGGAATAAGGTGATTGACCGACCAAGTGTAGCGTGGTCACCGCCGCCTCCCGATGAGTCAGAGATCAGCCGTTCTATGGGTTTTTTTCTCAGCAGACGATTAGATAAAGACTGTGTATTTTCCATGTAATTCCCCTTTTTATTTTATTATATGTGGACTCTTGGCTTCTTATTTATTTTTGTAAGTGGTATTTTTATTTATTTGAACAAGCCTCTCCATTTTCGGAAGCAGATGCATCCAAACTTCAATAGGCTTGTTCCGATTGTCAGGAAGCCTTAGCCATCAGTCATACGAGAGGATCGAGCGCCTCGTAATTGACTGGGGCCTTTTGGCTGCGCATGAACTTTTGATCGGATATACCGGTGTTGCTATAAAGGGATTATGCATCCATATAATTATTATGCAAGCGCATAATTAGCGAATTTGGTCTCATGCGCTTTGGAAAAGAGAGGTTAATGATGGCTACCTCGTTTCGGCGGGCTCCCGACTTCGATCGTCGTGCGGATCTGGTGGACGCGACCCTCGACTGCATCGCCGAGTTCGGCATTCAGGGAACAACCGTGCGCTCTATCGCGGCTCGCGCTGGCGTCACCAACGGACTGATCCGCCATCACTTCGCATCGAAGGACAATTTGATCGTCGCTGCCTATCGCCGCACGATTGAAATCATCACGGAGCCGCCGCTTGCCGTAGCCTCCTCGGAGGGGCCGCCACATGACAAGATGTGCCGCTTCATCGCGGCAAGCGTCAGCGGGCCAGCCGCCGATCCCCGCGTATTGTCGCTATGGGCAGCTTTCATCAGCCAGGTCCACCTCAATCCCGACCTGGCAGAGGTGCGCCGAGAGAAATATCTCGCCTGTAACGATGCCTGCGAAGCACTCATCGTCGATGTGCTGACGTCCGAAGGGCGCAATCCCACTGTTTCGGAGCGTCAACGTCTCACGACCGCCGTCAACGCCCTCATCGACGGGTTGTGGCTGGAATGCTGCCTCGGTGCCAAGGAAATCGATGAAAGCCAGCAGATCAAAATCGGGCTTCAGTCCGTGGCAAGTCTCCTGGGAGTGACATTTCCCTGAGAGCCTTCTCCGATTGGGGTCATTGACGTCAAGCTGGGTGTGCAAAGGTTCGAGAGCCTGCGTCAGTTCATAGGATATCGCGGCCTCGTTCCCGGCAAGCGATCGACCGGCGAGACAGGCAGACGGGGTGGCATCACCAAGGCGGCGAATGGCCGCTTCCGCCATAGGCTAGTCGAGAGCGCCTGGACCTGAAGTCATGCTCCGACGGTCGGCATGAAGAAGCCATTTCGGTGACGAGGCCGAAACGCCCGTCTTCCGTGCCGATGAGAAACCCTGGGGATAGTCAAATGCAAAACTGCCGCTGCGACGGGGCCCCCGCCCTCCCTTTGATCACGCGGACGCGAAACGGCTGCCGCCGGAAAGAGCGGGCGCCAAGCTGCAGGGCGATCGGCACTCCGCCCTTTCGTCGTTCAGGCAAACCAGCCCTTTTCGGCGACCCGCTGGTCGCACATGTCCAGGCGGGGATGAGGAGCCACGCCCATCACCTTTTGTGAATAGCCATCAAGATAATCGCCGACCGCGTAGCACACCATGCCGCCGTCATCATGGATCAGGCGCTGCATGTCTGCGTACATCTGTGCGCGTTTGGCCTCATCCGTCTCGACGCGGGCCGCGATAAGCAGCCTGTCGAATTCAGGCCTACGCCAATGCGTGTCGTTCCAGGAGGAGGTTGAGAGGAATGTCTGCGAAAGCTGCATGTCGACATTCGCGCGGCCGCCCCAATAGACCGCGCAAAAAGGCTCCTTGAGCCAGACGTTCGACCAATACCCGTCGCCAGACACGCGCGTGACTATCAGGTCGATGCCCGCCTGCTTCATCGCTTCCTGATAGAGCACGCCAGCATCGGTCGCGCCGGAATAGGCGCCTTCCGAAACCTTGAGCTCGAGCTTCGGCGAGCCGGCCTTCTTGTAGTGGAAAGCCGCTTTGCCCGGATCGTAGAGTGTCTGCGGCACATCCTTGGCATAATATCGGTGCGACGGACTGATCGTGGTGTCGTTGCCGATGGTTGCGTAGCCCTGGTAGACGGTGTCGACGATCTTCTTCCGGTCCATGCCGTATTTCAGCGCCAGGCGCAGATCGCCGCTGGTGTAGGGATCTGCATCGCACAAGGCCACGAAAGCAAAGCGGTTCCCGGTGCCCTTGCTCTGAACGATTTTGGAATCGGGCGACGACGTCATGATATCCATCGTCTTGGCATCGAGGCGGTTGATGGCATCGACCTGGCCAGCGAGCAGGGCCTGCATACGGGCAGTAGCGTCCGGAATGTATTGCAATTCGATGGCGTCGAAATTGCCACGGCCCGACTTCCAATAATTTCCCGTGTTCTTCGTGACAATGCGGATGCCAGGCTCGAAGGTCTCGAGCTTGTAGGCGCCCGTGCCGTCGGGCCTGGCGAAGTTGTTGAAATTGTTCGGCACGCACAGAATATGAAAGTCGGTCAGGTTGTAAGGCAGATCGAGATTGCCGTCCGAGAGCGTGATCTGAATCTGATGCGCCGACAGTTTCTTGACATCGGCGATGGAGCTCAACACCGCCTTGGCAGCCGATTTGGTATCTCCCCGGTGCAGATTGATCGAATAGATCACGTCATCTGCGTCGAGGGTTTTGCCCGAGTGGAAGGTCACGTCTTTGCGTACGTTGAAGATCCACTCCCTGGCGCCGGGCTTGGCCTCCCAGCTTTCAAGGAGTTCGCCCTTGGGCAGGCCGTCGTCACCGATTTCGACCAAACCGTTGCAGATCTGGTAGCCGCAGGAGATCGGAATGGAGTCGTCGGTGGTGCGCGGATCGAGACTGTCCGAATTCGAACCGCCTTCCATGCCCAAACGCAGCGTCCCGCCCTTCCTGGGCATGCCGGCCGCTTGGGCCGGGGCGCCAGGCAGGCCAAGGCCTCCTAGACTGAGGCCGAGCGCCGCGGCACTTTTCATCAATTCACGACGATCGAGGATCAAGCTCGAGCCTGCGTAATGTGTCTTTTTATTCGTCATGTCGGCGTTCCCCTAGGCAGCTCCGAAGAGCGAACAATTTTGTGGTTCAAGCTATCGCAAAAGGTCTTCCTCAAACGGGAAGCGGGACAGCAACTCAGTCCCTGTCTCAGTAATCAAAAGCTGCTGCTCCAGCTTAACGCCCTCACGCCCTCCCTCGAGACCGATATAACTCTCGACACAGATCGTCATGCCGGGCACGATTTCTCCGTCATATCCAGAGCCCGGGAAATCTGCTTCATGGTATAGATAGGGATACTCACCCGTCATCCCGCAACCATGGGCGGACAAATAGTAACGATTGGCGTAGTACTTCCCGGGAATGTCCCATGCTTCCCTCGCATAGTCGCGAAAACTCATGCGAGGACGGAGGATCGCCATGTTGTGGTGCAATTGCTCATGGGCGACCTTGTAGAGCGTCCTTTGCTCGTCCGTTGGTTTGGCCGGCCCGGAGTGGAATGTTCGCGAGAAGTCCGAATAGTAACCGTGGCACCCGACCACATCGGTATCCAACGCGATCAATTCATTTGAACCAATCAGGCTCTCGCTGGTCTCCTGGAACCAGGGGTTCGTTCGCTCGCCCGCGCTGAGCAGGCGCGTTTCGACGTAATCGCCGTTCTGGGCAATGATCGAACGATGAAGGACCGACCAAAGCTCCACCTCCGTCAGACCAGGGCGAATTGCCGCCCGCAGTTCCGCCACGCCCCGTTCGGTGGCACGAAGGGAGGCGTTGACACATTTCAGTTCTTCAGCGGATTTGACCGATCGTGCGAGTTCGACGGGATATTGTGCGTCCACGACCCGCATGCCGCCGGCATTGAGCTCGATGGCAACGCCGGCGTTCATCCGCTCGATGCCGACCGTTGCCCTGGGACCAACCAATTTCGAAATCTCAGTGGCCATGTCGCGAGCCCACCTTCGCTCGGCCTCCGCGATCTTCGGGCCGGCCGCGACAAAGCTGGCGGTCCGTGCCGGGCGGACCTCGCCGACGGTCTCCAAGCCATCGGCCAGATGCATGCAGCCGGTGAATTCGTAGAGGATCGAGCGGTCCTGGGTGAGCAGCAGGTACCGAGACGGTGCATTCCGCATGGAGAACACCTGCATGTTTCTCGCACCCGTCGCGTAACGAATATTGACGGGATCGGAGAGGATGAGCGCGTCGACGTTCTGCCTGGCCATTTCCGCCCGGACGCGCCCCAGGCGATATCCCCGGACCGCGACAAGATCGATGCCTTCATCCGCCGGTTCACGGTCAAGCTGGGCCAACCCATTCAAATCGCCGCGATCCGCGTGCCAATACAACTCGGCCATAACGCCCTGCCCCTCACTAGAATGATTATTAAGTGATTGAATACAGGAAAGTTTTTTAGCCGTAATCCCTTCAAATTTTCCCAGAAAATGATAACCTGTGGTTATGCTCCGTTACCGCACTCGGCTGCCGCCGCTGGACACGCTCGTCTTTTTCGAAGCCGTCTTTCGACTGCGAAGCTTTACGAAGGCTGCGGACGAACTGCTTGTGAGCCAGGCTGCCGTGAGCAAGCGAATCCGGCAGCTCGAGGATTGGCTCGAGACCTCTCTATTCCTCCGCGACGGCCACAAGCTATTGCCGACCCAAACTGGAATGATACTGGGCGAATGTGCAGGTAATACCCTGCAATTTCTCGATCAGACTCTCGGCAATCTGCGTGTCCACGGTGATCCTGTGGTTCGCATTGGATCGATGACAGCAGTCGGTATGTTTTGGTTGCAGGGCAGATTGCGCAATTTCGCGTTTAGCAACGAGGCCTGCCCCTATAGTCTTACGCTGAGCGACACGCCTGGCGACTTTCTTACGGGAGGATTCGACCTGGTGCTTGTCTACGGTGACGGAGACATGCCGGGTTGGCTCATCCATCGATTGTTCGACGAGGAGCTTGTTCCCGTCGCCAGCCCGCAAGTTGCCGATGCTTTTGGGCGCGGCGACATCCGAGCGCCGCGACTTGACTATCGAAGAATGGCTCCGGATTGGGTGAACTGGCCAATTTGGAGCAAGCAGCGCAGCGTTCCAGCTCTGGATGCCCTGCCCCGACAGCTCTGCTCCAGCTACGCACAGTCGATTGGCTTGGCGCTCGACAGCAAGGGCGTCGCTTTAGGAAGTCTACCCATGTTGCAGGAGGAACTCGATGCAGGGCGACTGGTCCGCCTGCCAGTCGAGGGACTGCGGACACAGCGGGCCTACTGGCTCGCCAGATTTGAAACGCAATCGCCCCATAAAGGGGTTCTGGCTGCGTGGAACGCGCTCACGAAGGCGCCCTAATCGAGCTACCGCCGGTGGCGCGAGAAGTATGTGGGCCTGATGCCTGCCGGGATGAAGCGTCTGCGCCGACAGAAGGACGAGAATGCCCGGCTGAAGCGGATCATGGCCGCCCCTCAGCATCTTGCTGCGCAATGAAGCCGCAGACGGAAATGCGCACAGATCAGCCTGATCGCCGCAACCGGTTTCATGCAGCCTGGCTGTTGCCGATCGACAGGCGCATCGTCTCGCGCGCTGCAGCAAGGTGGGCCCGGCAGGTGCGCTCGACTGCGCCGACATCGCGGCTGAGGAGGGCGTCGATATAATCGAGATGCTGGTGGATCGCCGCAATGTTGCGGGCTTTCTCGTCCACCTTGTTCCACTGGTAGTGGTAGTGGAAGATGATCGAGATGATCTGATAGAATTCGACGACGAAACGGTTCTCGGAGGCATCGTAGATCAGGCGATGCAATTTCTCGTCGAGGGCCGAGAAATCGTGGAACCGGGTCTCCGCCATGGCCAGAAGTATCACATGCTCCTCGCGGATCGCCCTGATCTGCGCCCAGATCGGTGCATCGGCCGGCAGGGTCGCCACCTTCCGCGCCGAACTCAGTTCGAAAAGCTCACGGATTTCCGAAAGCTCGGCCGCAAAATCAGTGGTAATTCCTCGGAAGATCCAGGTGCTGTTGGGTCGCTGCACCAGCAGGCCGTAATGCCGCATCTGCTGGAGATATTGCCGCACCATCGTGGTTGATACGGAAAACTGGCGCGAGAGCTGTGCAACATTGATCGGGTTGCCCGGACGGATGTCGGCACGCAGGATCCATTCCATGAACGAGCGCTCGACCTGGACGGAGCGCTGCTCGGTCTCCTCCTCGGGAAAATAATCGCTTGGCCGGGGACGGCGCAGGACATCACGCTCCCGCAGGATCCCGGCCTGCTGCAAATCAACGATCGCCGTTCGAAGAGTCGTGCGGCTGATCTGCAGTTCCTGCGCGAGCCTGGCCTCGGGTCCCACCAGACACTCGATTGCCGGATCGGCCAGCCGATGCAGCAGGCCATTATAGGCCTTCTTGTAGACGCTCTTCGATCGCATGGCGCCGCCACTGGTTTATTAGACATTTTAAACCGATTGACGCAGCCCTACCGCGTCGCCATCGTCCCGGTCAAGGGCCATGCCCTGCAAGAACAACGGGATCGCCCCGCTGTACCGCTTTTGGTGCAGACAAGCGGATCCTGCCAGGAAGGCAACGTCTGACGAAAGGGCGCCGTTCGCGCACCGCATGACCTATCAGTTCGACTTCACATCATTGCTGCCCTATTGGCGGGATTTTGCCGAAGGCGTGTGGCTCACGCTGCAGCTTTCCGCGTGGTCGACACTGCTCGGCTTCGTCTGCGGCACACTCTGTGCGGTCGCCCGCACCGATGGCGCGCCTTGGCTGCAGCGTCTCGTCGGCGGCTATGTCGAGGTGATCCGCAACACCCCACTGCTGGTCCAGATCTTCCTGATCTATTTTGGCATCGCAGTGCTCGGCATCCATCTTTCCGCCAACCTGGCGGCGGTGCTGGCGCTGGTGGTGAACATCACCGCCTATACCTGCGAAATCATGCGGGCCGGCATCGAGTCCGTGCACAAGGCGCAGATCGAGGCTGCCGATTGCCTCGGCCTCAGCCGCCGCCAGACCTATTGGCACGTGATCCTGCGCCCCGCAGTGGAGCGGGTCTATCCCGCCCTGACCAGCCAATATGTGCTGCTGATGCTGGCGTCCTCGATCACCTCCCAGATCTCGGCAGAGGAGTTGACGGCCGTCACCAGCCGCATCCAGTCCGATACCTTCCGCAGCTTCGAGACCTACATCGTCACCGCCCTGCTTTATTTGCTGCTTTCCTTCGTCGTGCGTGGCGCTTTCTGGGCGTTTGGCATGCTGATCTTTCCGCGCAAGCGCCGATTGGGGACATCGCTGTAACATGCCGAGTTTCGGGCTCTATCATCTGGTCTTCCTGCTGCAGGCCGCCTTGTGGACGCTGGCCCTCTCGGCGCTCGCCTTCATCGGCGGTGGCATCCTCGGCTTCGGCATCGCGCTGGCGCGCATTTCCGACAGTCGCATCCTGCGCCTGCTTGCCTCCTCCTATGTGCAGATCGTGCAGGGCACGCCGCTGCTGATCCTGCTCTTCCTGATCTATTTCGGCCTGGCAATCTTCGGCCTCGATCAATTGCCGGCCCTCGTCGCTGCCGGCATCGGCCTGACGATCTACGCTTCCGGTTTCCTCGGCGAGATCTGGCGCGGCTGCATCCAGTCGGTGCCGAAGACGCAATGGGAGGCGGCCGAATGCCTGGCGCTGACGCGCTGGCAGCGCATGACGCGGGTGATACTGCCGCAAGCCCTGCGCATCGCCACCGCTCCCACCGTCGGTTTTCTGGTGCAGATCGTCAAGAACACCTCGCTTGCCTCGGTGGTCGGCCTGGTCGAGCTCAGCCAGGCCGGCAAGCTGATCAACAACTCGACCTTCCAGCCCTTCAGCGTCTTCATCTGCGTCGCGGCGCTCTATTTCATCATCTGCTACCCGCTCTCGGTCTGGAGCCGGGGGCTGGAGAGGAGGCTCAATGTCGGCCGTCGTTAAGCTCGACAACGTTCACAAGAGCTTCGGCGCCGTCGAGGTGCTGAAGGGCATTTCCTTCGAGGTCGGCCGCGGCGAAGTCGTCGCCATCATCGGGCAGTCTGGCTCGGGCAAGTCGACGGCATTGCGCTGCATCGACGCGCTGGAGGCCATTCAATCTGGCACGATCGACGTCTGCGGCCATCAGGTTCACAGCCCGGCGCTCGACAAGCGCGCGCTACGCCGCGATGTCGGCATCGTCTTCCAGAGCTACAATTTGTTCCCCCATTTGACGGCGGAACAGAACATCATGCTGGCACCGGTCTGCGTGAAGTCGCTGTCGAAATCCGCCGCGCGCGAACTGGCCCGTGACTGCCTGCGCAAGGTGGGACTGGAAGCCAAGGCCGATCACTATCCCGAGCAGCTCTCGGGTGGCCAACAGCAGCGCATCGCCATCGCCCGCTCGCTGGCGATGCAGCCCAAGGTGATGCTGTTCGACGAGGTGACCTCGGCCCTCGACCCCCAGCTCACCAGCGAAGTGCTGAAGGTGATGGAGGATCTCGCCCGCGGCGGCATGACCATGATCCTCGTCACCCATGAGATGGGCTTTGCTCGCCGCGTGGCGACCAACGTCATCTACATGCATCAGGGCCAGGTCTGGGAACAGCTGCCCGGCAGCCGGCTGGCCGATCCGACCACGCCCGAACTGCGCGACTTCATCGCCAACGAACTCTAAAAACAAGCAAAGGAAGGGAAACGACATGAAACGCAGGCAATTCCTGCTGGCCGGCGCTGCCGTGCTCTTCGCGCCGGCGGTGGTGCGCGCCGACACGCTCGACACCATCCGCGGCCGCAAGAAACTGATGATCGCGCTCGATCTGGGCTCCCCGCCCTATGGCACGATCGATGCGGCCATGAAGCCGACGGGCGCCGATGTCGAGACGGCCCAGTTGCTGGCTGCCGACATGGGCTTCGACCTCGATATCGTGCAGGTCACCAGCCCCAATCGCATCCCCTTCCTGCTGACGGGCAAGGCCGACATGGTCATCGCCAGCTTCAGCGTCACCGATGAGCGCAAGAAGGTCATCGATTTCTCCGATCCCTACGGCGTGATCCAGTCGGTGATCGCGGCCAGGAAGGACATCACGATCAAGGACGATGCCTCCCTCGCCGGCTTGCGTGTCGGCACCACGCGCGGCAGTTCCAACGACAAGGAACTCACCTCGCGCGGCACCAAGGCCGAGATCGTGCGCTACGAGGACGACGCCACGCTAGTCACGGCGCTGGTATCGGGGCAGATCGACATCATGGCGACCTCCCCAGGCATCATGCAGACCGCCAACACCCGCGCACCCGGCGCGCCCTATGAGATGAAATATGTCCTGCGCGTCTTTCCCTATGCCATCGGCCTGCGAAAGAACGAGGAGCCGCTGCGCACGGCGCTGAACGAATGGATCCACACCAATCTGCGCAACGGCAAGCTCAACGCCATCTACAAGAAATATGTCGGCGCCGACCTGCCGGCGGAAATGCTCAAGTGACATGAAAGCCCTGATGATCGAAAGCGAGGGGCGCACGCGTTTCCATGACGTGGCGTCCCCTCGGGAAGGCGATGGCGAGATCCGGGTGGCCGTACGCCATGTCGGCCTGTGCGGTAGCGACCTCAACACCTATCGCGGGCTCAATCCGCTGGTGCAGCTGCCCCGCATACCCGGCCATGAAATCGGCGGCGAGGTCATCGCGGCCGGCAGGAACGTGCCGTCGGAGTTTACGCCCGGCAGACGCGTCATCGTCATGCCCTACACCCATTGCGGCCGCTGTGCCTCCTGCCGCAAGGGGCGCACCAATGCCTGCCGCTACAACCGCACCCTCGGCGTGCAGCAGGATGGCGGACTGGCCGAGGAGATCGTGCTGCCCGCCGCCAAGCTGATCCTCAACGACACGTTGGCGCCGCGGCATCTGGCGCTGGTCGAACCACTCTCGGTGGGCTTTCACGCCGTGGGGCGCGGCCAGGTGGCCGCGGGTGAGCGCGTGGTCGTGCTCGGCTGCGGCATGATCGGCATGGGCGCGCTGATCGGCGCCGTCGCCCGTGGCGCCGAGGTAATCGCGGTCGACATGAGCGCGGAAAAGCTCGCCCTCGCCCGGCGTTTCGGTGCGGCGTACACCATCGACGCCAGCGCGCAGGACGTGGTTGCCGAAGTCTCGGCCCTGACGGGAGACGATGGGGTGGACATCGCCATCGAGGCCGTCGGCCTGCCGGCGACCTTCACCCAATGCATCACCCTCGCCGGC
Organism: Labrys sp. WJW; assembly: GCF_001676615.1. Taxonomy (GTDB): domain Bacteria; phylum Pseudomonadota; class Alphaproteobacteria; order Rhizobiales; family Labraceae; genus Labrys; species Labrys sedimenti. The sequence continues at coordinate 152,565 of NZ_LYXZ01000027.1, forward strand.
TACTCCGGCCGTGTCGTCTATGTCGGCTATTCCAAGGCGCCGGTGACCTACGACACCCAGCTCTTCAATCTGAAGGAGCTGGACATCAGGGGCTCGCGCAACGCGACGATCGAGGACTTCCGCGCGGTGATCGCCTGGCTCGAAGGCATCGGCGACGAGGCCGATGCGCTGATCTCGCGCATCATCCCCTTTGCGGAGGCAGAGGAGGCCCTGCCCTTCTGGGACGGCAACCGGGACAGTCTGAAGGTGGTGGTGGCGCGATGAATCTGCAGCAGGCTTTCGGACTGGCGGGCAAGACCGCCCTCATCACCGGCGGGGGGTCGGGCCTGGGCTTGGCCATCGCCCAGGCGATGGCCGCGGCGGGCGCCAAGGTCATTCTGGCGGGCCGGCGTGCCGAGGTGCTCACCGAAGCGGCCGCCGGCATTGACGGCGCCGTCTGCGAGACGGTGGACCTGGCCGAGGTCGACACCCTGGCCGGGTTCGCGAAGAACGTAGAGACGCGGCATGGCAAAATTGACATATTGGTCAATAATGCCGGCAACACCATCAAAAAGCCGTTCGAGGAGACGTCTCTGGCCGAGATCGACCAGGTGCTCGACGTGCATCTGCGCGGCGCCCTGGAACTCACGCGCACCGTCATCGCCGGCCAGGCCGCGCGCGGCGCCGGCAATGTCATCTTCACCGCTTCGATGACGTCCTTCATCGGCCAGCCCTTCGTGATGGGCTACACCGTGGCCAAATCGGCCCTGCTCGGCGCCGTGCGCGGGCTCTCGGCGGAATTTGCCGCCCGCGGCGTACGCGTCAACGGCGTGGCCCCGGGCTGGATCGATACGCCGCTCTACCGCAAGGCCACCGACAGCGATCCCCAGCGCCGGGCCAAGATCCTCGGCCGTATCCAGATGAACCGGGTCGGCACGCCCGAGGAGATCGGCTGGGCCTGCGTCTTCCTGGCCTCGCCTGCCGCCAGCTACGTCACCGGCCAGACGCTGGTGGTGGATGGCGGCGCCCTAGTTGGTTTTTGAGAAGGAGTAAAGTCCATGCCGATCGCGACCAAGCGCAGCGACGAAGAAACCTTTGCACTGCTCAAGGAACGGTTGTTCACGGCCGTCGTCGGCGACGTGCTCGACGTGATGGGGCTGCGCAAGCAGTTCCTACCAGCCGGCATCGGCCCGCTGCAACAGCCGATGCGCATCGCCGGCCGCGCCATGCCGGTGCTGGAAGCCGATATCTTCGCCGAAGGCACCGAGCTTTCGGCCGGCCCGCTCGCCAGCAAGCCCTTCGGCATCATGCTCGAGGCCCTCGACGACCTGAAGCCGGGCGAGGTCTATGTCGCCTCCGGTTCCTCCCTGCGCTATGCCCTGTGGGGCGGGCTGATGTCGACACGCGCCACCCATCTCAAGGCGGCCGGCGCCGTGCTGAACGGCTATGTACGCGATGCGGCCGATATCGAGGCGCTGGGTTTTCCGACCTTCTGCCGCGGTGTCTACGCCCAGGATCAGGGCGTGCGCGGCAAGGTCATCGATTTTCGCACCGCGATCGAGATCGAAGGCATCCGCGTTGCTCCGGGCGATCTCGTGTTCGGCGATCGCGAAGGCGTCCTGATCATTCCGCGCGAGGCGGAGGAGGAAGCCATTGCCCGCGCCCTGGAGAAGGCCTCGACGGAGAACCAGGTCGCCGTCGCCATCCGCAACGGCATGAGCGCCTGCGAGGCGATGGCGACCTTTGGCGTGATGTGAGGCCACAACCATGCAGCTGGACCCTCGCCTGCTCCATCTCTCGCCGCTCGACAATGTCGTCGTGGCGCGCGAGAGCCTGGCAGCGGATACCGTGCTGATGCTCGACGGCCAGGCCTTCACGCTGGCCGCAGCCGTGCTGCGCGGCCACAAGATCGCCTGCCGCGCCATCACGCCCGGCGAGAAGATCATGAAATACGGCGCACCGATCGGCTCGGCCATCCAGCCCATCGCACCGGGAGAGCACGTGCACCTTCACAACATCAAGAGCGACTATACGGCGACCCACATCATCGGCTCGCCCGAGGCAAAGGCAGAGTGATGCAAGGCTATCTTCGCAGCGATGGACGCAAGGGCATCCGCAATGTCGTCGCGGTCGCCTATCTGGTGGAATGTGCCCATCACGTGGCCCGGGAAATCGTGCGGCGCTTTCCCGACCAGCCCGTCCACCTGATCGGCTTCCCCGGCTGCTTTCCCAATGCCTATGCCCAGCGCATGATGGAGCAGCTTTGCACCCATCCCAATGTCGGCGCGGTGCTGCTGCTGTCGCTGGGCTGCGAGAGCTTCAACAAATATTCGCTGGCCGAGGCCGTCGCCTCGACGGGCAGGCCGGTGGAGACGCTGACCATCCAGGCCAGCGGCGGCACGCGCAGCACCCTGGAAGCGGGATGCAACTGGGTCACCGAGCAGCTCGACCTACTGGCAAGCCAGCCCACCGTGCCCATGGCCCTCGACGAACTGGTGGTCGGCACGGTCTGCGGCGGCTCGGACGGCACCAGCGGCCTGACCGGCAATCCTGCGGCGGGGCGGGCCTTCGATCACCTGGTCAAGGCCGGCGCCACCTGCATCTTCGAGGAGACGGGCGAACTGATCGGTTGCGAGGAGATCATGGCCGCGCGCGCCGTGACCCCCGCCCTCGGCGAGGCCCTGCGCCAATCCGTGGCGAAGGCCGCACGCTATTATGCCACGCTCGGCTATGGCAGTTTCGCGCCGGGCAATGCGGATGGTGGCCTGTCCACCATCGAGGAAAAGTCGATGGGCGCCTACGCCAAATCGGGTTCCTCACCCATCTCCGGGCTGATCAAGCCGGGCGATGTTCCCCCGCGCGGCGGCCTCTATCTCATGGATGTCGTGCCGGACGGGCCGGTGCGGTTCGGCTTTCCCAACATTTCCGACAATGCTGAGATCGTCGAGATGATCGCCTCGGGCTGCCATCTCGTGCTCTTCATCACCGGGCGCGGCTCCGTCTCCGGATCCGCCCTCTCGCCCGTCATCAAGATCTGCGCCAATCCCGATACCTATCGACGCCTCGAAGAGGACATGGATGTCGATGCCGGTCGCATCCTGGAAGGCCGCGCCTCGCTGGACGAAGTCGGGGACGAGATTCTCACCCTGATCCAGGATGTCGCCTCGGGCGCAATGACGAAATCGGAGGAACTCGGCCACCAGGAGTTCATCCTCACCTACAAGGCCTTCGAGCCGATCGGTCCTGCCTGCCTACCGACCCGCTGAGGCGGCCGGCAGGCAGCCGCCGCGTTAGGAAATCAGGTCGAGTCGGATTCTGATTTTCGGGGGCTTATTCAAAAAAGATATGCCCCTATCGGCGTCTATCACGAAGACATTTCTCATGAATTTGGTCGACACGAGGGGACGCTCCCTGGGAGCTCACTGAGCGGCTTATCTCGATGGCGGCACGGGAGAACATCCATATCATAGCGGGCCAGGCGGAGAGCGCAGGCGGGCGCCATCATAACACGGCAGTGCTTGCCGACCACGAAGGGCTCATCGTCGCGATGAAGGCCATCTGCCCGGCCAGCCGCGTCATCACCAGCCGGCGGCAGCCACGCCGGCGATGAGCCGGTCGGGCGGCCCGCGATCACCTCCCTCAGGCTCCAGCCGACCAGGAGGATCGTGCAGAACCCCAAGCGGAGTCCTGCACGAAAGGCAGGCGGGTCACGCAGTTCCCGTCTTTTCCAGGAGGTGGAGCAGGTCCGGATGATGCTTGGCAGCAACATCCGGATGGGAGCGCAGGCGGCTCTTGAGATGGTTGATGCCCACCTCCCGGAAGATGGGATTGAGCGGGTCGACCGTTACGCCGCGCTCGCTGCGCTTGAGCTCTTCGGGCAGCGGGATAACCGGTATCCTGGCGTGATAGCGGGCACCGAGGAAGAAGGCGACCGAAAAGCGCTCCGTGCCGCTCGGCGGCGTCACGACGTCATGAACGTCGGCGCGCACGAAACCGTTCGTCGCCATTTCCAGAAGCTCGCCGCTGTTGATGACGAAGGTGCCGGCTACGGGCGGGGCATCGATCCACACGCCTGCTTCGGTGCGAATGCGCAGGCCCGGCGTCGTATCCTGCAGCAACACGGTGACGAAGCCGCCATCCTTGTGCGCGCCGACCCCCTGGTCGCTGCCGGCGGCCTCGCGACCGGGGTAACGGATGATCTTGAGAAGCTGCGAGGGCGAGGGTTCATAGATCTCGGCAAAGGCGTTCTCAGGTTGGCCGAGCGCAAGTGCCATCGCCTTCAGCACGTCGATGCCGATGCGCGTGACCTCCGCCTGATAGCGCAAGAGCAGCGGCTTCAGCTCCGGCAGTGCTTCCGGCCATTGGTTCGGACCATAAAGCCGGTTCCACGGCGTGTCGGGCCCCGCCTCGACAGGCTCGCCCTCGGTGTTGATGTCGAGCTGCTCGCGCCAGTCCCGTTCACCTCGCGTACGCTCGTAGCCGGCCCGGTTATAACCGCGGAAATGCGGAGACCTCACCATCTCGATCTTCAGCTTCTCGTCCTCAGGCAGTGCGAAGAAACGCTTTGAGGCAGCGAGCACGTCATCGATCAGGCGCTGGGGCACGCCATGGCCGGTCATGTAGAAGAAGCCATGGTCATGCAGAACGCTGGTCAATTCCTCGATGAAGGCTTCCCGTTCGGCCGGAGCACCGTAAAAGCGCGAGAAATCGACTGTCGGCAAATGGGCCGCTTGGGGGCGGGTCGTCATGTCATGGCTCCTGGAAAGCAGGTCTGGTGGTCGTGGTGGTGGCCGGCACGATAGTCGTCGTTGGGCGGATCGTCATGCCGGCGATGAGCGATATCGGAGGATCGAGGTTGAAATGATGATCTGCGGACGACGGCAACGGCAATGCCCCACTGTCGGCCGCACGGGTTTCGATGATGCAGTCAGCGGCGATGCTCGAGGGCCCGGACCAGGCGATCGCCGAGCGTCTGGAGAAGCTGCACCAGAACGACGAGCACGACGATGGTCGCAAACATCACCTGGTTGTTGAAACGTTGGTAGCCATAACGGATAGCGAGGTCGCCAAGCCCGCCTCCGCCGACGACGCCGGCCATGGCCGAAAAACCCACCAGCATGACCACGGTCAGGGTCACCCCGGCCAGGATTGCCGGCAGCGCTTCCGGCAGGAGGACTTTTTCGATCACATGCCGCAACGTACCGCCCATCGCGAGCACGGCCTCGATCCTGCCCTTCTCCACCTCCGCCAGCGCCGCTTCGACGATACGGGCGAAGAACGGAACGGCGCCAATGGTCAGCGGCACGACCGCCGCCGTGCTGCCCAGGCTGGTACCGACGATCAGCCGGGTCAGCGGTATCAGGGCGATCAGCAGAATGACGAAAGGCAGCGAGCGCCCGACATTGACCACGAGCCCGATCAAGCTGCTGAGCCAGGGCGCGACGACCAGCCCACCCTGCCGGGTCACGAACAGCAACACACCGAGTGGTAGCCCGACGGCTATGGTCACCAGAGCGGACAACGCGACCATATAGAGGGTTTCGCCGGTCGCATTCACCACGAGCACCAAGAGTTCAGTCCAGCTCTGGGGTGTCATATCAGCTCCGCCCGAACGCCGCGGTCATTGAGGAAGTCGAGGACGCCCGCAAGATCGAGCCCTCCTTCGGGGCTGCGGAAGCCGACCCGCAGGCGGCCTACGCGCTGTCCCGCGATGGTTTCGACTCCGCCCCCCAGCAAGGTCACGCCGATGGAATGCTGCTGAGCCAGGGTGCTGAGCACCGGCGAGGCCTCGACCGCGTCGACGAAGGTCAGCTCGGCCATGGCTTCATCGCTCCTGTCGCCCCATGCGCAATCCGGCAGCAGAGCGCGGCCGAGCAATGACGCGGGATCGGCGACGAGCGTGGTGAGCGGGCCTGCTTCGACGACCCTCCCCGCACTCAGCAGCGCGGCAGAATCGCAGATCGCCTTCACGACACCGAGCTCATGGGTAATCAGCACGATGGTGACGCCAAGCCTTGCATTGACGTCTCGCAGCAGGTTCAGGATGGACCCCGTGGTTTCGGCATCCAGGGCGCTTGTCGCCTCGTCGGACAGCAGGACATCCGGCTCGGCGGCCAAGGCCCGCGCGATCCCGACGCGCTGCTTCTGCCCTCCGGAAAGCTGGGAGGGAAAGGCCCGGGCCTTCTCCGCCAAACCGACCAAGTCGAGCAGTTCCTCGACCCTGCGTCGACGTGCCTCGCGCTTGATCCCGAGAATTTCCAGCGGCACCGCGACATTGTCGGCAACATTGCGCGAGTGAAGCAAATGAAAATGCTGGAAAATCGTGCCGATGCGCCGGCGTTGCCGCCGCAATTCGCTCGGTGGTAGCGCGGTCAGATCGCGGCCGCCGACGATGATGCGGCCGACGGTCGGCCGTTCGAGCAGGTTCAGGCATCGGATCAACGTGCTCTTGCCAGCCCCGCTGCGCCCAAGCACGCCGAAGACCGCTCCCTTTGGAATATCGAGCGTGACGTCGTCGAGCGCCACAAACTCGCGGCTACCCTGCGCATAGACCTTACGCAGCTTCTCAATGCGGATCATGATGATTTCCGATCGCCACGGCAAAGCCCCGCCGCGATGCGGCGGAGCCTCGGCCCAATATGGCCAACCGTGTCAATTGTTCACGGGAATGACGGAGCCTTGATAGTGCTCGCGGATGAACTTGGCGACTTCCGGGGATGTCAGCAGCTTGGACAAGCGAGCGATCCTGGGATCATCCGCCAGCTTCGGCGTGGTGACCAGGACATTGGCGTAGGGATTGCCTTCCGCATTCTCCAGTCCGAGAGCGTCCTTGGCCGGGCTGAGACCGGCTTCCAGGGCGTAATTGCCGTTGATGACCGCAAGGTCGACGTCATCCAGCGAGCGAGGCAATTGCGCTGCCTCGATTTCGAGTATCTTGAGGTGCTTTGGATTGCCTGCGATGTCCTGCGGGGTGGCAGCTTGCTTGTCGGGTGCATCAAAGCCTGCCTTCAGCCTGATCAGCCCCTGCGCCTGCAACAGATAGAGCGCCCGGCTGAGATTGGTGGCGTTGTTGGGCACAGCCACGGACGCTCCGTCCGGCACCGCCTCGAAGCTCTTGTGCTTGCGGGAATAAACCCCGAGCGGCTCGATATGAACCGTCGCGGCAACCGCGAATTTCTGGCCCAAGGCCTGTTCCTGTGACCGCAGATAGGGAACGTGCTGAAAGTAGTTGGCATCGACATCGCCGCTGGCGAGCAGCTCATTCGGATTCACGCCCTGGCTCAACTCGACGATCTTGAACTGGAAATCCGGCGCCAGCTTCTGGACGAACGCGAGTATCTCCGTATGGGGGACAGGATCAGCCGCGATACGAAGAGGGGCGTCGGCGGCGAATGCGGACAAGCTCAGCGCCACGGGCATGATCGCGATCGCTGCGATCCTTGCAAGGCGCGTCGTCAAGATACGGAGCATTGAAGACCAATCCTTCTGCTGGTCGGGTTTAGTGGAAACGGGCAATTTCAACCTCTGCGGCCCCAAAGGGGTGCGAGAAGTTTGCCGTGAGCAAAGCCATGTGAGGTCTGACCCGTCACGAGTTCCGTCGATATTCGTGTTCCAGGCGCATGGCTGACCAAAGGCGCGCGGAAGATCCGGAATAGGGCGGGATGAATGAGCATCGAGACAGGCAAGCGTGATGGCGAGAGGCGACATGCACCGCGCTGCGAATGCACGCCTTCCCGGGGGAAGCGGCAGTCGAGTCGGGACGTATCGATCTTTTGTATATAAAATCTATTAAATTAATAGACAAATAAAATTCTTCATGGGAAGAGGGAGCCTCAATCACAAGCCCGGTCGCCATGCAGCGCTCTGGCAAGAGAGCCGAAGGACAATGACATTGCTTCCCGAGAACCACGGCAAGGCCCGGCTGGGCGTGCCTGCAATCGCCCTGGCCCTGGCGGCCAGTTGGGCCCTGCCGACCTGGGCCGGAGAGACCCTGGATCGCGTCAAGAAATCCGGACAGGTCGTCGACGTCCTGGTCAACGATTATCCGCCCTTCGGATTCATCAATGCCAAGAACGAGCTCGACGGCTTTGACGTCGATGTCGCCCGCGCTTTTGCCGACAAGCTCGGTGCCAAGCTCAAGCTGGAGACACCGGGCTGGGAGGCCATCATCAGCGGCAAGTGGTCCGGGCGCTGGGACGTGGCGATCTCATCGGCCACGCCGACCGAGGAAAGGGCCAAGGTCGTCGACTTCCCCGTCATCTACTACAGCGCGCCAGCCGTGCTGGTGGTACACCAGGATGAGAAGACCATTCGGTCGGTCGCCGACATCTCCGGCAAGAAGGTCGGCGTTGGCACCGGCTCGTCCTATGAAGCCTATGTCAATCGCGACTTCGCCATTCCCGGGCACAAGGCGATCGCCTTCCCTTTCAAGGATGCTCTTGCCGTGCCGGGCGATGAAACCGTGAATTTTCAGAACCTGGCCCTCGGCCCGGGGGTTCGCCTCGACGCCATCGTCGCCTCGCTGGCGACGGCCAGGGGCGGTATCGAAACCACCAAGAAGCTGAAAATCGTCGGCGATCCCCTGTTCGCCGAGCCCAACGCGATCGTGACCGACAAGGGCGACCCGGAATGGAACGCCGAAATCAAGCGCGTGTTCGGTGACCTGAAGGCGGATGGTACCCTGGCCAGGATTTCCAACAAATGGTTCGGCACGGACATCACCAAAGATGTCGATTGAAGATGCGGCGGCGGGAGCCGGTCGGCGCATCGGGCCCCTGTCCGTTCCCGGGATAGGCCGCCTTGGTTTCCGGCAAAAAGTCTGGCTAGTCTGGGCGGGCATGCTCGCCATCCTGGCATTTGGCTTTCTCGCGCTGGGACTGGATCTCGCGCTGATCCGCCAGAAGCTGCCCTTCCTGCTCGGCCTCAGGCTGACTGCGGACGGCTTTCTCCAGGGAGCTGCCCTCACCGTCTTCATCACGGCCATTTCGATGATGCTGGCGCTGATCGTCGCTATCCTGGCCGCACTGGGCCGCCTTTCCGCCAACCCCTTTGCCTTCGCCGCAGCAACTTTCTACGCCTCGCTTTTTCGCGGCACGCCGCTGCTCGTCCAAGTCCTGATCATCTATCTGGCACTGCCGCAACTCGGCATCGTGCTATCGGCGCTGAGTTCGGGCATCATGGCCCTGTCGCTGAACTACGGCGCCTATCTTGCCGAGATCATCCGCTCGGGAATCGCGGCCATCCCGCGCGGACAGACCGAGGCGGCAATGGCGCTGGGCCTGCGACGCTGGCAAATCGGCATCAAGATCGTCGCGCCACAGGCCATGCGCATCATCATCCCGCCGGCGGGAACACAGTTCGTCTCCATGCTGAAAGATTCCTCGCTGGTCTCGCTCATGGGACTGTGGGAATTGAATTTCCTGGCCCAATCCTATGGGCGTTCGACCTTCCACTACATGGAAATGCTGACGGCGGCGGCAGCAATCTATTGGCTGCTTTCGATCGGATTGGAGCTCGTCCAGTATCGTCTCGAGCTGAAATTCGGCCGAGCCGCCGCAACCGCTCGCCCTTGAAAGTCAACGCAACATGAATAGCAAGATCAATGGCTTCACCATCCTCGATGGCGGCATGGGACGATTGCTCGAGCGCCTCGGCGCGCCATTTCGCCTGCCCGAATGGTCGGCCCTGCCTCTGATCGAGGCGCCGCATTTCGTTACCGAAGCGCACAGCCTCTATGTCGAGAGCGGCGCCGACATCATCACCACCAACTCCTACGGCATCGTGCCCCATATGATCGGCGAGGAGCGTTTCGCCGCGCAAGGCGCCGGCCTGGCGGCGCGCGCCGGCAGCCTGGCCCGCACCGTGGCCGATCAAGCCCGGCGCCCGGTTCGCGTTGCCGGATCATTGCCCCCGCTTTTCGAAAGCTATCGCCCTTCGCGTTTCCAGCCCAGCCGCGCGCCCGCGATCCTGAGCGCCCTGGTCGAGGGCCTTAGGCCTCATGTCGACTTCTGGCTGATCGAGACCCAAAGCTCGACCGCGGAAGCCTTCGCCGCCATCGAAGCCGTGCGCCCGACCGGCCTTCCATACTGGGTATCCTATACGTTGCGCGACGAGGATGGCCGCCGGGGCCCGCCGCAACTGCGCTCCGGCGAGGCTGTCGGGCAGGCCGTGACGCAGACGCTGGAACAGGGCGCAGCCAGTATCCTGTTCAACTGCAGCCAACCCGAAGCGATGACACAGGCCGTCGAAGCGGCGAGCGCAGCCATTCATGCTTCCGGTGGAAGGGATATCGGCCTGGGCGTTTATGCCAACGCCTTTCTGCCCGAGCCCCCGTCCGATACGCCCTATGCCGGCATTTCACAGATCCGCAGCGACCTCGCCCCCGACAATTATCTCAAATGGGCACGACATTGGGTCGATCGCGGCGCGACGATCGTCGGTGGCTGCTGTGGCATTGGCCCCGAGCATATCGAGGCCATCCATCGTTTTCGTCAACATCCGGAGGCTGCATACTGATCTTGCCAGCCAGGCGATCACCCCACGCCTTCAATTGCTCCGATGCAAAGGCCGTCATGGTTGATCCGCCTGTATGGTGGGCGCCCGAATGCAAAAAACCGCCCTGACAATCAAATCAGGACGATTAGTGACTTATGACAGAATTGGTTGCGGGGGCCTGCAACCAATTCTTACGCCGTGGCACGCCACAGTGCCCCAAACCGCGATCTCACTCGACCGATTACAATGTAGGCAATTGGCTGAACCCCTATCGGTCAGGTCTCCTCTACTGCCGATTTGCCTTGCGTCGTCAGAACTTCGACCTAACGAAAATTCGCGATGACCTCTTCTGCCTTGTGCCCCATGCATGGCATTCCGTGATCTTCCTCCGCGTCCTATGACATACTAAAAGATGGACCGGTTTCCGAGGTTTGGGCCAATTTTTAACATATAAATCAATATACTTCACGCTTCGGTACTGTTACCAATCTGCCACATCAGGTAGCGAAAGTACGGCAGTCGACAGAGAGCAACGGGCAATCTATTTGACTTAAGGAAACCCCCCTTCATATGTTCGAGAGAGGCAACACGGCTTTAGACGCCCGCGAGGAAAGAATCCATGTTCAAGGCAGCATTTGTTCCAACCGTGATGGCCGCGGCCCTGTTCGCGGGCTCTGCATCGGCTGCCGACCTTGCGCCGCAGGCGGCCGAACCGGTTGCGCCGGTCGCCACCCTCTACGACTGGACCGGCCCGTATGTCGGCCTGCACGCCGGCTATGGCTGGGGCCGCGAAGACGACAATCAGAGCCACCTATTCTCCGAGAATGGGCCCGTCGCGACGAATGTTGCCGACAAGTTCAACATGAACGGTTTTGTCGGCGGCGCGCATGCCGGCTACAACTACCAGATCGACCAATTCGTGATCGGCGGCGAAGCCGACATCGACTACACTGATCTCAAGGGCAGCCATCTTTACAGCTATTCGGGCGGGAGCGTCACCGGACGCCTGCAGATGAAGAGCGAGTGGCAAGGTTCGCTGCGGGTTCGTGCCGGCTACGCCATCGACAATATCCTGCTCTATGCCACCGGCGGTGTTGCCTTCGCCAATGGCAAGCTGTCCGACCGGGGCCAGTCCTTCGGCACCCCCTATGCGTCGAGCGACGACAACACCCATATCGGCTGGACCGTCGGTCTGGGCGCTGAATATGCCTTCACGCAGAACTGGATAGGCCGCGCCGAGGTGCGCTACTCCGACTTCCAGAAGAAGGGTTACGAAACGGCCAATGGCCGGGTCAAGGCCGGCTGGAATCAGACCACGGCGACAGTAGGCGTCAGTTACAAATTCTGAGTGGCCAGCCGAAACGCCAAGGCGGCAGTCTGTTCGGGCAGTTCGAAGCCGGCGTGTGCATCAACCCCGCCAGACAGTGGACCTCGTCGACCTAGATGATACGCAACAGGTCTCCGGCACCCGATATCGTTCCAACCGATAATGCAGGCGCCGGTCCTCGACATGCGGGGAATAGGGCATCGCTCGTCATCCGAGATATGCCCGGCAGAGCCTGGATAGAGTGATACGCCGTGATGAGACAGTATCAAGCGTACTTTGTCGCAACGTCGATGGAACCCCGATCCGATGCACTGAAATGAAGCAGCCGAAAGCTGTCTTCATCACGCCGATCCTTCCGGATGAGACCGGCAATGGTCTTGCAATGCGGATGGGAATGTTCGCTGAAGCCATTCGACGATTTGCGACGCTGGATCTCGTTTTGGTTCCGGTCGCCGGCGGGCCGGTATCGCCCACGCCCTATCTCATGAGGCTGGGCGTCGGTCTGCATGTGGTGCCGGTAGCAGGCCGGGCCGAAACACATTTCCAGTTTCTCTGCCGCCTTGCCGACGACACAAAACGTCTGGCTGCTTTCAAGGCCTATGGCAAGCCAAGCCTTGCCAGCTATTTGTCTGCCCCCGTCGTCGGGGAGATCCGGCGGATCGTCGCGGCCTGCAAACCCGATCTCGTTCATATCGGCAGATCATATCTTGTCCCCTGCCTTTCGGTTCTGCCCGAGGGGATAACGGCAACGCTCGATCTCGATGAGGATGATCTGACCTCCTTCTCGTCGCAGGCGCGTCTGGCGCGAGCCGGTGGTGACGAGCACAAGGCCGAATGGCTGGAGCAGGAAGGACGGGCCTGCGATTCGCTGATCGGACGCCTGGGGCCGTCTTTCAGGCTGCTTTTCGTGGCAAGCCATCGAGAGGCTGCGCTGCTCCGGCGGCGGCACCCGCCAATCGATCCGGTGCCGGTGGAGAATGCCGTCGGAATACCCCGATATCGGGATCGGCTGGACGATGGTGAGACGCTGCTGTTCGTGGGCGCGCTGTCCTATCCCCCGAATGCCGAGGGGATTGCCTGGTTCGCCAGGGCTGTCCTGCCAAGGCTGAGAAGCAGGAGCGGAGCCGCTTGCCGTGTCCTCGTCGCGGGCGCCCAGCCACCCGCCGCGATAAGGGCGCTGGACCGTCATCCCCGTATCCATCTTCTTGGGCAAGTTCCTGACCTCGGCATGTTTTATCGACGTTCGGCTCTCGCTCTTGCCCCGCTCCACGCAGGAGGCGGCACGCGTATCAAACTGCTGGAGGCCGCAGCTCACGGCGTGGCCAGCGTTTCCACATCCCGGGCGTCGCAGGGCATTGGCTGGCCCGAAGGATTGGCTGGCTGGACAGCAGACAGCGCAGGGGAATTTGCTTCCGCTTGCCGCGAAGCGCTCAGCCATGCCCACGAACGCGAATTGCGGGGATCCCGATCACGCACCTGGGTTCGTCGACATCATGATCGCGCCTTGCTGAAGGCCCGCATCGCGCGGATGATACGGCAATTGCTGCCAGAGACACAATTCCAACAAGGCCCCTCGACATGACCGATACTCCCGAACCGCTTTTTGAGAAAAAATCCGATGTCGAGTGCAATGAGCTTCCGGACGGGTATGTCATCTATGACCGTCAACGCGACAAGGTTCATTTCCTAAACTTCACTGCGGCAGCCCTGTACGAATTGTGTGACGGCACCAATACTGTATCGGCCATGGTGGAGATCCTGAGAGAGGCTTTCGAGCTGCCCGGTTCTCCCAGGGCGGAGGTAGAGGCCTGCTTGTCGGAACTGCGTTCGGAGGAACTCATTCTGCAGTCCAACCGAGTGACGGCTGATTGACACCTCACCCGATCAATTGATAGAACTTTGCGTTAAGCAGTGCTTGTTACCCGGGACACCGCTTGAAACTGACATTGGGGACGAGATGGCTACTGCAACTCCTGCTATTGGAACGAACCCGGCAAGCGCGACCCCGCCGGTCGTCGCCAAGAAGGTGCTTTCGTTGGTTTCGAAGACGAAATACGAAGCGCCCAAGGTCGTCTCCTTTGCGATCGACGATATGAAGACCCATACGGCGCTCGCGCTCGCCGGCAATGTCTGAACTGTTTTGATCGAAACGCTGAAAATCTCGATCCTGGACTTGCCCGAATTTGGCTTGTCCAGGTGATGCAGCGGTGATCACGCTTTCGGATTTCGCTATTTGTGAGTCGACAGGCCTTGGACGGACGAGATAAACTCACCGTTGCAGCGGCGATGATCGTTCGAAACGAGCAGCACCATCTTGCGGCCTGCCTCGATACCTTGGAAGGGGCACTCGACGAGATCATCGTCGTCGATACCGGCTCCACTGACGGCACCATCGAATTGGCGTCACGCGCTAGCGTCAAGCTCCTCCACCACAAATGGGCCGACGACTTCGCTGCTGCCCGAAATGTGGCGCTGGACGCGGTTTCCTGCGACTGGGTTCTCTATATCGACGCGGATGAACGCCTCGGCCTGCCTGATGGTGGCAGGCTGGCAGATTACGTCGATCCGGCTGCAATAGCAGCCTTCGTGCGCTTTCGTCCCAAGACTGGCTTCACGCGGTATCGCGAATGGCGCCTGTTTCGCAGCGAGCCGTCAATTCGTTTTGTCGGCCGGATTCACGAGTCGATGCGCCCCTCCATCCTTGCCGCCGCTGACCGACATCACCTGCCGATCGTCCAAACCAGAGTCGAACTCTATCATCTGGGCTATGATGGCGAGCAGGCGCAGAAACATGCCCGCAACCTGCCTCTTCTACAGGAGGCGGTTCAGCTCACACCGGAGCGGGTCTACTATTGGTATCATCTTAGCGAGACGCTTGCGGCGATCGGGCGCACGCCGGAGGCGATCTCGGCGGCCTGGACGGGCCTGGAATGGGGACAGCGCAAACCTGCGTTAGAAAACCGTCCCGCAATGAGCCTGATATTCCAGTATTTGGCCCGGACCGAACTCGATGCCGGAAACGATGCCTTGCGATTGATCGACGAGGGGCTGGAGTTCGAACCCGCGGACCACGCACTGGCTTTTTTGCGCGGCCAGGCATTGCTTCGCGCGGGCCGTGCAGAGCAGGCGCTGGACATCGCCCTGTCGCTTGGCTCGATTGATCCGGATGGTCTCTTGGACGGCGTTCTTGCCTTCGACCGCCGCATCTTCCTGGATATGGCGTGTGAGCTGGCGGCTCTCGCCTGCCTGCGGCTAGGTCGACGCAAAGAAGCCGCCGCTCATTACAGTCGGGCTGCGGCTCTGGCCCCCGACAGCCTTGCCTATCGAGTCAAGGCCGCCGCTCTCGGTGCGTGTTCACTGCCCTGATCGCGCCGCCGTGGAGACCTCGATGCCGATTGATCGCAATCTAGTGCTCGTACATACTGAAGGATGGCAGGATCTCTCCGACTTTCTCGCCATCAAGGTGCATGTCGAGCGCATGGCGCCAGACATCGAGGTCTTCATTGCCTCGAACTTGTCCCCTTCTTCCTTCACACGCAAGAAAGCCGCCGCCAGGCCCTGCCTGGTGTTCTCCCCCGTGAAGCTGCTGACATTCAGACCAGATCGAGGCCGGCTCTATGTCGGCCAACCGATGTCCAAGATGGTGGAGATGCAGCGCCTACTGTCAGCCGGCCTACCAGTACCCGCGTTCGAGGAGATTCGGCCAGGCATGGTCCTGTCGCCGGATGTCTATGGTCCCTATGTCGTGGTGAAGCCGTCGTATGAATTGGCGTCATGGGGGCAAGGCATATCTCTGCACCGTACAGAGAATGTGCTGTACCAGGCTCCGTCGGACTATCCGGAGGAACATCCCGGCCGACATGGGCCGATGGTCGTTCAGAAGTTCATCGATTGTGGTTACGCCATGACCTGCCGCGTCCTGACCTTGTTCGGAACGCCGATCTTCTCGCTGCTACGGGAGTCCACCGTTCCGCTCGCACTCGACGGCTGCGACGGCCCGTTCGAGCAGGCCGATTTCATGCCTGCGCCGCCAAATACCATCGTGCAGATCGCCCGAGACCCCGACATATTGGCTTTCGCCGCTTCCGTGTACGAAGCGATGCCCGACATTGCCCTGCAAGCTTGCGATATCCTGCGTGACAAGCATGGCAAGCTTCATATTCTGGAAATCAATCCCGGCGGCGGCACCTGGATGTTTTCAAGCATCAATGCACCGAACTACAGATCCAGGCTTGGCCTTGACGATCTGGCGGCACCGTTCGATGCCTTTCATACTTGCGCGACGATTCTCATAGAGCGTACCCGCGCCGAAGCAATTTAAGTGGAGAGTCGAATTGCCCGTTCGAACCGGAGACACTGTTTCCATAAGGAGCGCCGATCCGTCGGTCCTTGTCCTCACACCGGTGAAGGATGCGACCCCACACCTAGCCCGCTATCTGGAGTTGATTGAGAAACTGGAGTGGCCAAGGGCCCGCTTGAGCATAGGACTTCTGGAGGGGGATAGCACAGACGGAACCTGGGACAGTCTGCAGGAACTCAGGCCCAGATTATCGAAGCGCGTGTCGCGCGCATCGCTCTTCAAGCGTGATTACGGCTTCAGAGTGCCGTCAGGCGTGCCACGCTGGGCTCCCGAGATTCAACAGGCGCGCCGCCAGATCCTGGCGCGTGCCCGCAACCAATTGTTGTTTCGCTCTCTGCGGGATGAGGACTGGGTGCTATGGATCGATGTCGACTTAGTCGACTATCCTGCCAATGTCTTGCGTCGCCTTATCGCCACCGGATTTGAGATCGTGCATCCTCATTGTGTTACCAGTCCGGGAGGACCGACTTTCGACCAGAACGGCTGGAGAGATCACGGAGCCAAGATGTTGTGCGACCTGCGCGGACGTGAAGCTGTCCGCCTGGACGCAGTCGGCGGGACGATGCTGCTGGTGAAGGCCGACCTGCATCGCGACGGCCTGATCTTTCCTCCTTTTCCCTATGGTGTCGCCAATCCCAAAATTCGCCCGCAACATCCTTTGTGGGGACAAGGGGAGATCGAAACCGAGGGCCTCGGTATCATGGCGCTGGACATGAAAGCTCAGTGCTGGGGGCTCCCGGGCCTGGAAATCCTGCATGCCAATTCCTGAGCGGTTGCGCAGTGATCGGCGTTATGTCCTCTCGCTACGCAAGACAGGCCTCGGAGATCGCTTCATCTGTCTTGGTGCAGCCTGGAAATTCGCCAAGAACACCGGCCGCACGCTCGTGGTGGACTGGCGGCATTCCATCTATACCAACGATAGCCAGGATCTGTTTTCGCTTTGCTTTGAACCTCTCTCCGACCTTGCTGGCGTCCCAATCCTGACGAGTGAGGCGATCGACCCTGCGATCTTGCCTCGTCCGGTTTATCCTGCTCCTTGGCAGGACAGCGCACTGCTGGATCGGCCATGGCTCGTGCCGGCAGATGCGTTTCCTGCGGAACGGGAAAGGGGGGTCGAGCTCATCCGTTCCGGAGGCGATGTCGATGAGCCGACAGTCATTTTCAACAGCTGCATCAATGACGGGATCACTAGCTTCACCGATGCGAGACAATTCTTCGAGGGCTTGCGTCCGACCTTAACTGTCCGGGAAGCCGTTGATCGGTTCTGCTATGAAAGTTTCGGCGGCTCGCCCTTCATCGGCTTGCACGTGCGTCATGGCAACGGTGGCGACATTATGGGCCATGCGACCTCCTGGTCGTCGCCGCCCACCGCACTCGAGCGCTGCCGCCGTGCCATCGAGAAAGCACGCGAGCGCCTCGGCCGGGATGTCAGGGTCTTTCTCTCTACTGATAGTGCCGATGTGGAGCAGGCGCTGAGGATCCTGGTTCCCGGCGTCGTCGTACGCGCTAAATCGTTTCGGGGACGGGGAGAAGGAGAGTTGCATTTTGGCGGTGGTGTTTCACATCTGCAGGAGGCTTTGGTGGAAATGTTCACCCTCACCAGGAGCAGCGCTCTCATCCGTTTTCCAGCGGGCAGTTTCTTCTCGCTCTACGCAGCGGTTATGAAGTTCTCGCAATGCCCTCAGCCTGCGTCGATTTCTGACTTGCTGCAAGCCTCCGATCCACGCGACGCTCTGTCGCCGGCGATACTTTTCTAATTATCGGCGGATGCCGGCCTTGCCGCGAAATACCCAATAGGCCCAGCCGGTATAGACGAGGATGAGGGGGGATGATGACGAGGGCCCCGACCAGCATGAAGGCCTGGCTCTCGGGCGGTGCCGCCGCCCCCCAGATCGTCACGGCGCGCGGCACCACATAGGGATAGATGCTGATCCCGAGCCCGATGAAGCCAAGCAGGAACAGCGCCAGAGCCATCAGGAAGGGCAGCCGCTCCCGCTCGCGCCGCAGGCTCCAGAAGAAGGTCGCCGTGCGATCGCCACGAGCAGCGGCACCTGGGCAGTCAGCAGCACGCCCGGCATGGCAAACCAGCGTCGCCAATAATCATAGTGCAGGAACGGCGTGGCCGCGCTGACGGCCCCGAGAGCGAGAAGCGCGGCCACGCCCAGCCAGAACGCCAGGCGGCGGGCATGGAGCTGGCTCGCCCCTTCCGTCTTCCAGATCAGCCAGGTCGCCCCCAGCAAGGCATAGCCGGCCACCACGGCCAGCCCCGTCAACACGCTGAAGGGGCTCAGCCAATCCAGCCGGCCACCGGCATAAGCCTCGTTCTCGACATGGACGCCCTGCAGGATCGCACCAAGCGTCACGCCCTGCGCCGACGCAGCGACGACCGACCCGAGGCAGAATGCCGTGTCCCACAACGGACGGTGGCGCGGATCGCGCCAGCGAAACTCGAAGGCGACGCCGCGAAAGACGAGCCCGAGCAACACGGCGATGATCAGCGGATAGGTGGCCGGAAGGATGATGGCATAGGCCAGCGGGAAGGCCGCAAGCAGACCGCCGCCGCCCATCACCAGCCAGGTCTCGTTGCCGTCCCACACCGGCGCGATCGAGTTCATCGCCTGGTCGCGCTCCTCGCCCACCGCAAAGGTCGGGAACAGGATGCCGATACCGAGGTCGAAGCCGTCCATGGCGACATAGGCCATCACCGCAAAGCCGATGACCGCCGCCCAGAATATGGTGAGATCGATGCTGCCCATCACGATCAATCCTTCGCCGGCAGGGGAACGCCGACGCTTGCTGCGGGCGTGATACCGGCCGCGCGTTGCGGCAGGTTCGGCGGCTCGCTCTCGCCACGTCCGGGCGCCTTCGCCATCAGGCGCAACAGATAATAGGTGCCGGCCCCGAAAGCGCTGAAATAGACCAACACGAAGGCAATCAGCGAGGCGGCAACGGCCGGCCCAGCGAGCGGCGAATGGGATTCGGCCGTTCGCAGCAGGCCGTAGACCGTGAAGGGTTGCCGCCCGACTTCCGTCGTCACCCAGCCCGCGATCACCGCACCGAAGCCTGCCGGTCCCATGGCGACGGCGGCGCGATGCAGCCAGCGCCAGTCATAGAGCCTGCCTCCCATGCGTGCGAGCAAGCTCCACGGCCCGATGCCGCGCATGGCGAAGCCCAGCGCCACCATGATCCGGAACGACCATCTGAGGATTGCCAAGCTCCGACGGTAACGGCCTACATTCCCCGATGCGCTATCGCGAATGAAGCCATGAAGATCGGGGCGAGTGAGCGAAGAAACCTGCCCGGGACAACCGGCTCTGACGTCAAGGGACCAGGTAGCCAGCCCCTAAAGGATACTTGCCCCTCGTCAGCGTAAATTAAATTACCTCGGCGTGAGCGATCTGTATATAAATACCTCACCCATCTAAATTGAACGCTCCTACGACCAATACTTCTCCAAGTAATACAGTTTCATTTCACGCAAATATCACGCCAAACCGTAAATTCTCACTCAGTCTTCGACCACTACCCTAGGAGAGGATCGAAGG
Source organism: Labrys sp. WJW (assembly GCF_001676615.1). Classification (GTDB taxonomy): domain Bacteria; phylum Pseudomonadota; class Alphaproteobacteria; order Rhizobiales; family Labraceae; genus Labrys; species Labrys sedimenti. Next base: position 172,270 of record NZ_LYXZ01000027.1, read on the forward strand.
CACACCATGTGCCAATGCGTGACCTTGCCCGACATGGCAAACGTCGGGCTTTTCTTTTGACGGTGTCGGCAAGGCCCGCGCATCCGCTTGGAGCGCACGACGAACACGCCCGCGTCGGGGAACGGTTCGGAACGGCATAGGCGCGGCTTGAAGGACACTGGAGGAATGTGCGTGACTTTGCCGAAAGGATCTTCGGCGCAGAAGCGGCGGATAATGGTGGCGGTCGCCGAAATCCAGGGTGACGGAGAGCTGGCATCGCTGCGGCGGCACTTGCCGAATGCGGCCGTGTTTGAACTACATCGAGCCCCTGGCGACCTGAAGGCATCCGTAGACCAGATTGCGAGGATCCTGGCCAAGGCAGAAGACCGCCTGGTATCGTGCGTGACCGATGGACCGCCATTGCCGCCTCGCCAACTGCGGATACTGACATTGATCGCCGAGGGGCGGACGAACAAGGAGATCGGTCGTATTCTGGACCTTTCCCCATTCACCATACGCAATCACATATCGCTGCTGTTTCGCCTGCTCAATGTCAGGACCCGGGCGGAAGCCGTGGCAATCGCCGGTCAGTTTGCCGACAAGGGGTGAGCGCGTGGTCCTTCTCCGCAGGCCTGAAGCGCTCGATTGCCATTTGCCCCCTGGTGTGCCTGAAGGACGCGCCCGGCCTTCCGCCCACAAGCGGCACATCTGTGCCGCTCGCGGAGCAAGGTCCAAAAACACGACTCATGCCACCGCGTTCAAATATCCGAACGATGCCGGGGAGAACCGTCATACCCGCGCTGATGCATGGCGATATTGTTTTGGCGACATGCCAAAGGCTTCCTTGAAGCGCTTGGAAAAATTGGACGGCAAAAAGCCGGTCGAAAGGCCAACTTCCGTGAATTTTTCCTGCGTGGCGACGACCAGCTGCCTTGCGGCTTCCAGACGAAGGTCCAGATAGGTGCGACTGGGCTTCTTGCCGACGTGAGCCAGGAAAAGCCGCTCCAAGGCACGGGTAGTAATGCCGCACTGGGACGCAATAGCGTGGATCCTGATGGGTTGACTCAAATTTTGCTCCATGAGCAGCAGGGCCCGGCGTACCCGTCTATCTGTCACGAGCTTTTCAAAGGGCACCCGCGGCTGCGGGTCGGAAGGGGCGCGAGCCCGCTCGATCTGCAGGACCTGCATCGCCTTTTGCTTGGCCGCATTTCCGAGCTGGCGTTCGACCAGAAAGGCTGCCAGATCCGCCACCCCCGCCCCGCCGGCGCAGGTAATTCGATTGCCATCGACGAAAAAAAGCCGGTCGGCCATCGCATCGACACCAGGAAACCGGTCCTTGAAGTCGTGATAGTGAAACCAGCTCACGCAGGCCTTGCGCCCTTTCAGGAAACCGTATTGGGCCAGGATGAAGGCACCGGTGCACACGCCGATCAAGGGAACATGCGCGCGATTGGCGGCATGGAGAAAATCTCGTGTGTCATGGTCGAGGGGATCGGTGGGCTTCAGCAGTCCGCCGATCACTGCGATATGCGTAAACCTGGAAGGATCGCCAAGGGAGGCAGTCGGCGCGACTTCGACGCCGCCGCTTGAGCGTATCAGATGTTGCGTCGCGCTTACGACTTCCCAGTCGCAATGGATCCTTCGACTTTTATCCCCCTCATCGCCGGCAAGGCGCAACGTATCGAGGAAAAGCGAGAAGGCCGACATCGTGAAATCATTCGCGAGCACGAAACCGACATGCAGATTCTTGCGGGACGAAGCCTTCGGAAGGCCATGGGGTGTCGAGACTTCAAGATGGTTCGTCATGGTTCTCGTCCTGTACCTCTTGCGACGCTTGCTCTTGCTGGCGCTTTGGGAATTCAATGATCGGGCACCGGCGTTGCCGGGCTGGAGCGGCGCTTCCCGCCAGAGCACGGTCGTCAGATTTCGCGGCCGGCTCGCATCTCCTGCCAGCGGATGACCCCTTTTATGCCGATCCGGGCGAAGGGTTCCGGCGGAAGCCGGCGTGGCAAGGGCTGGTTCTGATACTTCGCCAGATCCTCGGAAAGACTGCCGGTCGCCAGATTGGCGGCCATCATGCCTGCCAGCGTGCTTTTCACCGTTCCAAGGCCGTTCTCGCAGCAGGCGGAATAGACCCCCTCTTCGACTTCGCCGAAAGCTGGAACATGGTTCCAGCTCAAGCACAGCCGCCCGGCCCAGCGATAGTCGAATGAAAGTCCCGCCAGATCGGGAAAGCGCGCGTCAAAGGAACGGCGCTGCTCCGCCGCAATGGCAGCGACCCGCTTGTCCGAAACCTGTAGGCTTGGGTCATAGGTAAAGCGCGTACGGATCACAATCCTGGAACCGGCCGACGTCGTGATCTTGCGCAAGGTTGCGCCCATCGGGTCGGCAGGCAATAGCCCCCACCGATCACGCCCGGCCTTGCTCCAGAAGTGCGTCGTCATGGAAGCATAGGTGAAGACGTGCATCAGGCGGCCACGGAAATGACCGAATTCCTGGATCAGGCCATTCACTCCGAGAATGACCTTGGGCGCACGCACCGAACCCTTGCCGCAGCGGGCTTTCCAGATGTTCGCCTCCCGGGCCAGTTCAAGGACCGGGGTATTTTCGTACAAATCGATCTTCGACTGCAGCCCGGCCGCCAAGGAGCGAATGTAGTCGGCGGGCTGGATGAGAACGGCACCGGGGGTAAAGAGGCCGCCAAGATAGTAATCGCTGCCGGTGATCTCCCGCATGTCGGCAGCGCTTAGCTCTTGCAAAGGTTCGCCGATTTCCTGCAGAGACCGTTTGAAGCCATCGTTGAGCTTGAGGCCTCTTTTGGTGGCGGCCGCATTTATCTTTCCACACGGGTCGAAGGTCGCGGCCGGCATGCCATATTCAGCCGCAGCCTCCTTGGCGAAAGCGATGCCCAGTCGATTTTGCGCCATCTCCAGCCTGGTGTCGCCGGTATCGCCCGACGAATATTCACCCGAAGTCAGATTATGCGGCACATCGATCATGAAGCCGGAGTTTCGACCCGCAGGGCCTTGTGCGAGCTCCCTGGCGTCGAGAACGACAATCCGGTCGCCAGGGCAAAGCTGCGTCAGGCGCCGGGCAGCGGAAAGCCCGGCAAAGCCCGCACCCACAATCAGCCAATCGGCGGTAATGTCGGCATCGAGGGCTCGCACGGGCAAGCGGCGCTGCGAGATCGCCTCCCAACCCGAGCGCCCCGTATCGACCGGCAGCCGTTTGACCAGATGGCGTGTCACCGCTGCGCTTCTCCCACGATCTGCGCGATCTCCTGCTTCAAGGCAGCCACGGTGCGCGCGACCTGATCCTCCTCGTCGACCGTGAGCGGCAGAAGGGGCCGGCGCGGCGGGCCAGATTTGAGGCCCACAAGTGTGGATCCATGCTTGATCTTCTGCACGAACTTGCCTTCATCCAGCAGGTTCATCAAAGGCATCATGGCCGCCATGATCCGCCTGCCCTTTTCGAAGTTCTTTTCGACGACGCAGGCCTGGTAAAGCGCGATGTGCTCGGCGGGAAGGAAGTTCGACCCCGCACAGACCCAGCTGCGTGCACCCCACGCAAAGAACTCGAGAGCCAGGTCATCCCAGCCGCATGACAGGCCGATATTGGGAAAGCGGCGGGCCAGCATGTGCAACTGGTTCATGTCGCCGGAGCTTTCCTTGATTGCCACGATGTTCCTGGATGCGCTGACGAGGCCAAAATAGGTCTCCCCCATCGAAACACCCATGCGTGCGGGATAGTTGTAGAGCATGATCGGCAGGCCCGCCGCCTGGTCTATCGTGAGGGTGTGAGCGGCGTTTTCCTCCTCGGTCGGGATCGCGTAAGGCGGCGAGGCGACGAGAATGGCATCGGCGCCGATCTCTCGAGCGGCCTTGGCATAGGCAACCGAGTCCTCTGTGCGAATGGCTCCCGTGCCCACGACGAGCGGCAGGCGGGTACCGATTACCTGCCTGGCATAGGCAGCAAGCTCAAAGCGCTCCTGCGGCGTATGGGCGTAATATTCGCCGGTCGAGCCCGCGATGACGATGCCGTGCACCTTGGCTGCGATCAGCGACTCCAGCACCTCGGCAAAGGCGCTGCGATTGATTTGGCCATCGGCGTCGAGCGGCGTGATTGCCGGCGTATAGATCCCTTCAAATTGCACGACGAAGTCTCCTTGATTGAGTGTTCAGGGCCCGAAACGCTGCCCGATCGATTATTCGACGCCGGCCTTCCACTCGCGCAGAGCCAGCGTCGTCTTGGCGCCGATGAAGGTGAGAGGCTGCGGAGGAAGCGAGGCCGGACGGGCAAAACCGCGATAGATGCGCGTCAGCTCGGACTCCCTCCCCATGAGGGTCTCCGCGATCGCCAGGCCCGAAGCCGTTGCATTGGAGGCGCCAAGACCGTTGCAGCCACAGGCCGCGTGGATCCCTGCCTCGACCTCGCCGAAGGCCGGGACGCTGTTCCAGGTCACGGCCATCGCTCCACCCCAGCGATATTGCATCGGCAGGTCTGCCAATGCCGGGAAGCGGCGAGCGAACTTGCCGTCATGGAGGGCACCCGCCCGCTTCAGGGTTGCCTCGCTGACGTGAAGGCCCGGATTATAGGTATAGCGCGAGCGCACCAGCAGGCGGTCTCCGTCGGCTCCCCTGATGCGCCGAAGGGTCGTTCCCATGGGCGATGCCGGCGTGGCGGCCCAGCTTCTCTTTCCCCCGAGGCGACCGGGATCGAAAGGCACCGTCATCGAGGCATAGGTAAAAATGTGAAGCAGCTTGCCGCGGAAGAAGCCAAACCGCTCGGCATAGCCATTGTTGGCCAGCACGATACGAGGGCTTTCGACCGAACCTTGGGGAGTCTTCACGAGCCACCTGCTGCCCCTGTGCTCCAGCACCAGGGCCGGTGTCCGCTCGAACAGTTGCACGGCGCCGCCAAGGCTGTCGGCAAGCCCCCGGATATAGGCCGCAGGCTGGACGATCAACGTACCCGGCATGTAGATGCCGGAACTGAAGGCCTTCGAACCTGTCACCTGAGCGGCAGCCTTGGCGTCCAGCATGGTATGCGCCTCGCCAAGCCTGCCGAGCTGCGCCGCATAGTCGGCGATATGCCGGTCACCTTCCGGCGTCATCGCGAGATTGTAGCGGCCGCAACGATCGAGCGTGTCGGGACCCCAGCCTTGCTCACGGGCCAATTCGTCGGCAAAGCTCACCGCGCAACGCTGCAGCGTCACGTGGTCACGACTCTTCTGGATTGAATCGCCGCCATAGTCCTCCGACGACACCTCATGCGGCAGGTCGATGATGAAGCCAGAATTTCGACCGGCAGGACCATCGCCCACGACGGAAGCCTCCAGGACGACGACCTTCAGCGTCGGGTCGATCTGTACCAACCGCCGAGCGGCGGAGAGACCGGCGAAGCCGCCTCCGATCACCGTAACGTCAGCCGTGATCGACTGGGTGAGAGACAGTGTCGCGGAGCGAGGTGGCAGCAGTGCCACCCAGCCACAGACTCCCGGATTTTCCGGGAGCTGGGTCGTTTTGAAGACTTTGGCGGCGGCACTCACGACGCGCTTTCCTCGCGCGCAGCGAGATCTCCGAGGGCGGCCTTGAGAGTCTCGAGCTTGTCGGCCGGGAGAGCGCTCAGCGGGCGGCGGGGCTTACCGGCTCCGAATCCGGTGATCTCGGCAGCGGCATAGACCGATTGCACATAGTCGCCCTGCCAGATCAGGTTCATCGCCGGCTCCAGCAGGCGCCAGATCTCACGCGCCTCGTCCCAGCGATGCTCTTTGGCCGCCTTCACCAATGCGACACAGGTCCGGGGCGCGAAGTTGGCACCTCCCCAGATCAGTCCGCTTGCGCCAGCCAAGAGCGCATATGGCACCAGCGGATCGGCACCGTTCATCACCGGCCGCCCTGTCCGGATCAGGTCGGTCTGGGCCGCAAGATCGCCGCTGCTGTCCTTGGCGGTGCAGAAGTTTGGAATTTCGCAAAGCCTGTCCAGCAGCTCGGGCGTGATACCGACACCGACCGCGTGCGGCACGTTGTAACCGATGATCGGCAACCCGCCTTGCGCTGCGGCCGCATAGAAGGCAAACACGCCTTCGTCATCCGTCGGTCCCTCGAAGAAGGGCGGCAGCACCATGACGCCATCGGCACCGCATGCGGCGGCGTGACGGGTGCGATCCACCACGTCCTCGACCAAGAGCGCGGAGGTCTGCACGATGATCGTGGCACGGCCGGCAATGATCTTCGCACCGCGCGCCACCAGGGCATCGGATTCCTCGCGCGAAAGATAGACATGCATGCCGGTACCCGAACTCAGGACGAAGCCGTCGACGCCCGCGGCAACGTAACGCTCGATGTGAGCCTCCAGGCGGTCGAGATCGACCCGCCCCTCGGCATCGAACGGCGTGGTCAGAGCGATATTGAGACCGGGAAAGGGAAAATTGGACATCGTTTACAGCCCTTCCTCACCGGAGAGATCGAGCCAGATCGTTTTGAGCTGGGTATATTGGTCATGCGCATGGATGGAATTGTCGCGCCCACCGAAACCTGACTGCTTGTAGCCGCCGAAAGGCGTGGCACTGTCGCCTTCGCCGAAGGAGTTGACCGTCACGGTGCCGGCGCGAAGCGCCCTGGCTGCGCGCATGGCGCGCTTGCCATTGGCGGTGAAGACGGAGGCCGCCAGGCCATAATCGGTATCGTTGGCGATGGTGATGGCTTCTTGCAGGTTCTCGACCGCGATGACGGCGAGGATCGGACCGAAGACTTCCTCGCGGGCAAGGCGCTCGTCATTGCCCTTGAGCTCGATGATCGTGGGATGAACATAGCGCTCGCCCGTGATCTCGCCGCCATGGAGGACTTTTTCGCCATTGCCGAGGAAAGAGCGGACCTTCCCGAAATGGGCCTCCGATACGAGAGGACCAATGCGATTTGCAGGATCGAGGGGGTCGCCAACCGGCCAGTCGCCGAGCGCGGCGACGAGCTTTTCAACCAGGGCGTCCTTGACGGCCCGATGAACGATCAGCCGCGAAATGGCCGAGCAATTCTCGCCCATGTTCCAATAGGCGCCATTGACGACATGGCTTGCCACCGCATCGAGATCCTCGGCGTCGTCCATGACGATGCAGGGGTTCTTGCCGCCCATTTCCAGCACGACTTCCTTGAGGTTGCTGTCGGCGGAGTAATGGAGGAAGCGGCGCCCGGTCGCCGTCGAGCCCGTGAAGGAGACCGCGTCGATGCCGGGGTGACGCCCGATCGGTTCACCGACCTCCGCACCACTGCCGGTGATCACGTTGAGCACACCGGCGGGGATGCCGGCCTCCAGGGCCAGTTCGGCGACGCGCACGGCGGTCAGCGAGGTCTCCGCCGCCGGCTTCACGACGAGCGTGCAGCCCGCGGCAAGGGCCGGCCCGATCTTCCAGGCCAGCATCAGCAGAGGAAAGTTCCAGGGGAGCACAAGCCCGACGACCCCGACCGCCTCGCGAACGACGAGAGCAATGTGATCGTTGGAGGCCGGCGAAACCTGGTCATAGATCTTGTCGATGAGTTCGGCATGCCAGCGCAGGCACTTCACCGTCTCGGGCAGGTCGACGGTCTGGCAGTCGAGGATGGTCTTGCCGCTATCCAGGCTCTCCATCACCGCCAGTTCGACGAGATCGGCCTCGATCAGATCGGCAAGCCGCAGCAGTACCGCCTTGCGTTCGGCCGGGTGCAGCTTTGACCAACGTCCGTCCTCGAAGGCGGCACGGGCACCGGCGACCGCGATGTCGACATCCCCTGCCCCACAGGCAGGAAGCTCGGCAAGCATGGCGCCGGTTGCGGGATTGACCGTCTTGAATGTCCTGCCGCTGGTTGCCGCAACCTTCTCTCCAGCGATGACGCAGTGAGACGGAAGGGATAGATTGGCGGCAATTTGCTTGTAGTCGTCGTGGCTTAGCAAGTCGGTCATGGTCTCTCCCGTTGGATGTCCGTCTATGGGTTCAAAGGCATTTCGATGCCGTCGGGCATTGCGTAGGCGGCCATGTTGCGGCGCGACAGGTCCATGTGGGCGCGGACGATGCTCATCGCTTCATCGGGATCGTGGCGTTCGATTGCCTCGATGATTTCATCGTGCTGGCTGATGGCCAGCTCAAGCTGCCTCTTGGCTTCCGGATCATTCCTGAAAAACGTGCGGCCAATGCGGCCATGGTCGATCAGCAGCCGCCGCAAACTCGGGATCAGATAGGCATTGTGTCCGATATGCCCGATCTCGAGGTGAAACTCGTTGTTGCTGAAGATCCTTGCTTCTATGTCGCCATCCATCGCGGCTCGGCGAAAATTCTGCTGGATCTTCTTGAGATGCTCTATCTCTGACTTCGACGCATTCTCTGCCGCCAACTTGGTGGTGACCATGTAGATCATCGGCGCGACGAGAAAGAAATCGCGCAGCGACTGATAGTTCATCGCGGTGACACGAGCGGGGCGATTGGGCTCTAGCTCGATATAGCCCTCTCCCGCCATCTGGCGCATCACCTCCCGCACCGGGGGGCGCGAAAGGCCGAACTCCTCCGCGAGCGCAACCTCGTCGAGCACGGCCCCCGGTGCCAGGCGCATCGTCAGAATTCGCTGGCGCAGAGCCTCGCCCAAAGCAGCCTTCCTATCCAGGCCCGCGCTCGTCGGAAGATCGATCGGCCGTTCGATGGTCATTTGAAAAACCTCCAAAACTGAACCGCCCGGACCTTTGTCGTCGGGACGGCCGACCAGCCGTTCCATAGCCACCGCGAAAACGCTATAAAATTTCAGTAGACAATAAGTAGACATTAGGTAGGATGTCAATGCCGGTCTTCGAGAAATGGTCCGGCATCGATGACGATCTGCGGGAAGGCGCATCCGCCCGACGCGATCGGGCGAGTACCCAGCCGGTGCGTGTGGGGAACCGACCGCACCGGTCGGCACCAATATTCAAAACCCAGCAGAGAGGAGTTCTACCTATGAGGTCGATCATGAGGGCGCTCGGCGCGCTCGCAGTGCTCGGTCTGAGCCTGATGAGCGCGCACGCGGACGAAAAGACCATCAAGCTCGGCACCATGGCCTGGGAGGACATGCTCCCGATCACCGGCGTCGCCAAGAAGGCGCTCGAGGACAAGGGCTACAAGGTCGAGGTCACGCAGTTCTCCGAATGGGGCATCGCCTATGCTGCCCTGACCAAGGGCGACGTCGAGGTCATGGTCTCGCAGGTCGACTACGTCGCACAGGACTATTGGAAGAAGAACAAGAGCCGCCTCGAAAAGATTTCCATCACATCGCACGGCCTCTATCAGGCCTTTGCCGTTCCCAGCTATGTCGACGCCAAATCGATCGAGGATCTCAATGCCAATGCCGACAAATTCGGCGGCAAGATCATCGGTATCGAACCTGGTTCGGGCCTCATGCGCGAGGCGGGCAAGGCTATCAAGGACTACAACCTCAAGCTCCAGCTTGTCGAAGGCAGCACCGCCGGCATGACAGCCTCGCTGAAGTCAGCCTTCGATCGCAAGGAACCCATCGTGGTGACTTTGTGGGATCCGACCTGGATGTTCCAGAAGTTCGAGATGAAGTTCCTCGCTGATCCCAAGCACGTTTTTTCGCCGCCTCAGTCCTACAATCTCATCGCCAAGAAGGGCTTCTCGGAAGAAAAGCCGGAGGCACGGGAAATCCTTGCCGGCGTCTATCTGCCGCTTGACCAGATCCGCGCGATCAACACGGCTGTCGCGGACGGAAAAACGATGGACCAGGCTATCCAGGACTGGGTCGCCGCCAATGACGCACTGATCAAGCGTTGGGAGGACGTCAAGAACTACTAGGCAGTTCCATAGGCCGTGCAGCGACGCTGCACGGCCTATTCTCATGCCGATATCCAGGGGAAAAGGATATGACCACAGCGGTAATGAATGCCGAGGACATCCTGTTGGACTGTCGCTCGGTTTGGAAGATCTTCGGAAAGAAGGCTCCAACTGCCATGAAGGCAGTTATCGAGCGTGGGCTCGGCAAGCGTGACGTGCTCCAGGAATTCGGCTGCGTCGTCGGTGTCTCCGATGCCAGCATCGAAATCCGCCGCGGCGAGATCTTCTGCATCATGGGTCTTTCCGGGAGTGGCAAGTCTACACTGATCCGGATGCTCAATCGCTTGATCGACCCGACAAGCGGCGAGATCTTCGTGAAAGGACGCTCTCTTTCGCAGCTCACTGCCGCTGAGCTCCGCGAAATCCGGTCTCGCCATATCGGTATGGTGTTCCAGAGCGTCGCGCTCCTTCCCAACCGCTCGGTGCTGGAGAACGCCGCCTTCGGTCTCGAGGTCCGTGGTGTCCCCAAGGCCGAGCGGCAGCGGGCGGCCGAGGCGTCGCTCACCAAGGTCGGGCTGGCCGATTGGATGCAGCGCTATCCGCGCGAGCTTTCCGGTGGCATGCAGCAACGTGTGGGCCTGGCCCGTGCGCTCACCTCGGATCCCGAGATCATTCTGATGGACGAGCCCTTCAGCGCGCTCGATCCGCTGATCCGTCGACAATTGCAGGACGAATTCCGTCAGCTCACCAAGGAACTCGGCAAGTCAGCGGTGTTCATTACCCACGATCTGGATGAGGCCATCCGGATCGGCGACCGCATCGCCATCATGAAGGATGGCTGCATTATCCAGGTCGGCACCGCCGAAGAGATCATCCTCAATCCGGCCGACGCGTATGTCGCCGAATTCGTTGCCGGCATCTCGCGCCTCCATCTCATTAAGGCGCATTCGGTGATGGTGCCGCTGGCAAAATACCAAGCCGGAAACGCCAATGTCGATGTGACGGCCCTGCCCACAGTGTCCCAGGCGGCCGACATCGATGAACTCATCGACCTCACCTTGGCGCATGAAGGAACCGGCATTGCCGTGGTCGAGGACGGCAAGGCGATCGGCATCGTCACCCCGCAGAGCCTTCTGCTCGGGGTGAAGGGGTCCAGCACGACAGATGCCGCACGGCCTTAGGGAGGATTGCGATGGATATGTCAGCCTTCGCCGGCGCATTCGACAGCTGGGTGGACGATGCCCTGACCTGGGTCAGCGACAATGGCGGCTACCTGTTCGATTGGCTGCGCGCGTTCTTTGAAGGCTTCTATGGCAGCGTTCTCAGCCTGATGGCCTTCGCCCCCTGGTATGTGGTCGCAACCGTTGTCGGCCTTATGGCATGGCGGATCGTCGGTCGCTCCTTCGCCATAGGCACGGCCCTTGGCCTCGTGCTTTGCTGGACAATGGGGCTGTGGCCACAAACGATGAGTACGTTCGCGCTCGTGTTCAGCGCCACATGCCTCGCGCTCGTCGTCGCACTGCCTGTTGGGATTCTTGCCGGCTTCGTGCCGAAGCTCGACCATATCGTCGAGCCGATCCTCGACCTGGTGCAAACTCTCCCGCCCTATATCTACCTGCTGCCGGCAATTGCACTGCTCGGCTTCGGACCGGCAACGGCGCTGGCTGCGACGCTCATCGTCGCAGCCCCGCCCGCCATCCGCCTGACATCGCTGGGCATACGCATGACGCCCAAGGAGTTCGTCGAACTCGGTCAGGCGACGGGCATGACGCCGGCCCAGATGTTCTTCAAGATCCGCCTTCCCTTTGCGCTTCCGAGCATCATGGCGGGCATCAACCAATGCCTGATGATGGCTTTCGGCATGGTCGTGATCGCCGGGATCGTCGGTTCGGGAGGCCTGGGCCAAGCCATCTACGAGGCGATACGAACCCTCGACATCGGCAAATCGATCGATGCTGCCATCGCCATCGTGATCCTGACCATCGTCATCGACCGTTTCACGCAGAACGCCGTCCCGCGCGAGGAGACAAAGTGATGGCCTCCTATTTTTCTCCCGGCGCCTGGCTCGCGCCGGGCGTCGATTGGCTCAATGCCAACTTCCATGCGGTGTTCGGCGTGATTGCAGTGATCGTCGAGGCGATTGTGGGAGGCCTTCAGGCAGCCCTTCTCTATCCGCCATCCTACGTGATCATCAGCCTTGCAGCGGTGCTTGCCGGGGGGCTCCTCAATATCCGCACCGCGATCCTGGCCGTCGTCACACTCGGCTTTTGCCAGGTCATGGACCTCTGGCGACAGTCGATGGAAACCCTCGCCCTGGTACTGGTCGCCGTGGCAATCTCCGTCCTGATCGCTGTGCCACTCGGCATCCTTGCCGCTCGTCGACCACGCGTGGAAGCAGCGCTGCGGCCGGTACTCGACGTCATGCAGACTGTTCCGCCCTGGGTTTATCTCATCCCGGCGGTGATCATATTCAGTCTCGGCCAGGTTCCGGCCATCATCGCAACGATCATCTATGGCATCCCGCCCATGCTCCGCCTCACCACGCTCGGCTTCAAGCAGGTGCCCAACGACCTCCTCGAGCTCGGACAGGCAATCGGCGCCGCGCCGCGGGCAATCCTCGCCAAGATCGAAATACCCTCCGCCATGCGGACGCTTCTCGTCGGCCTCAACCAGTGCATTCTGCTGTCCCTGTCCATGGTGGTGCTTGCGGGCCTTGTCGGCGCCGGAGGACTTGGCGCCGAGGTGACACGGGGGCTCACCCGCATGGAAATGGGCCTTGGCTTGCGGGCTGGCCTTGCAATCGTCGCCATCGCCATCCTGCTCGACCGTCTGACACGGGCTGCGCTTCAGCAGGAGCGGGGAGCCGCGAGCGCCGAATGAATGCGGCGCCTTGATCGAGTTCTTCCCCAACACCGCGGAAATCAAGGCTTATGACCAACTCTGCGCGGATAGGTATCATCGGGGGAACCGGCTGGATTGGCGGTGCGCGCGCGCCATGGTCGATAGCGGCCTTGTTCCGGCTTCTCAATTGACCCTCTCATGTCGGTGCGCACCGCCACCGCGGCTTCCCGATGCAGATGGACGCAGGACAACCAGGCGCTCGTCCACACCTCCGACATCGTCATCCTCTCCGTTCGTCCCCAGGACTGGCGCGGTGTAAAAATCTCGGTGGCTGGCAAACTCATCATTTCTGTGATGGCAGGCATCTCGCTTGCAAGCATTGCCGAGTGTACCGGCTCCACTCACATCGTGCGATCAACCAGACGTTGTTCGCGGATCCAGTTCGGACCGAAAATGGCGTGAAACGATCGAAGAACACGGTCGTCGTCTTGCCTGGCCGGCTCGGCCGATGCCCCTCTGCGGCACCGGCACCTCAGCGTGCCTCGCACTTCTCTACGCAAAAGGAGAACTCGCATTGGGCGAGGAATTCATTCACGCATCGATCATCGACACTGAACTCCATAGGCGCACCGTGGCAACGACAAAGGCCGGCGCGATTGACGCGATCATATCTGAGGTCACCGGCAGAGCTTGGCTTACTGGCGTCTCCCAATATGGTGTGAATCCTGATGACCCGTTCCCACGATGGTACCGCCTGAACGATACATGGCTCCGTTGATCGACGCGGTCCGTATGGCTTTGGGGTTTCTGCCGAGCAGGAAAAGCGCCGCGACGGCACCGCTGCCTTGAACCTGCGAGTGCAGGTGCTTGATTCTACTCATCTGAGGCCGGTTCACAGAACAAGAAAAAGAACGACGTCGTGAAGTTCGCGGCATCGCTCTTTGATTGCTGTTGGGCCCCTAGCTTACTTCTTCTCATCGTCGGGATGGCCGAGTTCGCAGAACCATCCTCCCAAAAACTTGACCGCCGGCGCCTTCGGATCCGGGACGGGCGTCCTGGCTTCCACAGCCGCGCGGAAGCCTTCGGAATTATCGAGCGGCACGAAGCCGAGATGGTCGGCCCCCCTGTTGTCGACCATCTTGACCGTGTTGTCCGAAATCCCGAACGAGATGGTGTGCCCGACACGCGGCGCGGTGAGCGATGCTTCCACCAGGCGCACGCAGTCGTCGAAGGAAAGATAGGACCAGAGCATGCGCCGGTCCGTCGGCTCCGGAAAGGACGAGAAGATCCGCAGGCAGGCCGTCTCGATGCCGAATTTGTCCCAGTAGAGCCGGCTGAGGCTTTCGACGAAGTTCTTCGACACACCGTAGAGGCTGTCGGGCCGCACGGGGGCATCGACGCCGATATGGGATTCGATTTCGTGAAAGCCGATCGCATGCACGGATGAGGCATAGATCACCCGCCTGGCGCCATGTTTCCGGGCGCCTTCATAGATGTGATAGGAGCCGCGAATGCTCGAATCCAGGATCGTCTGCCAGGGACTTTCGAGGGATGCGCCGCCGAAATGGACGATGGCATCGCAATCCTTGGTCGCCGCGATCGTCGCCTCCATGTCGGAGAGATCGAAGACGGCCTCCTCCTCGTTCTGAGCCAGGTTCTCGAAAGGATGACGCCCGGCCAGGCGGATCTTCTCGGCCAGCGGCGCGAGGCCGGTGCGCAAGAGGCTTCCCAGACGGCCTGCAGCGCCGGTGATCAGGATACGCTTGTAAGGAAGCATGATTTACTCCACTTCGCCGACGGCGGCTTTGATCCGCGCGATCGCTTCCGACAGCACGTCCTCGCTTGTGGCGGTGGAGATGCGAAAATAGGGTGACAGACCATAGGCGGCGCCAGGCACCGAGGCCACGCGCCCCTCGTTCAGGAGATAGGAGGCCACCGCGGCATCGTCGGCCAGGACGTCGCCCTTCGGCGTCCGGCGGCCGATCAGGCTCGCGCAACCGATATAGGCGTAGAAGGCCCCCTCGGGCGGGGACAGCGACAGGCCGTTGACCTGCCGGATGCCCTCGACCACCAGGTTGCGCCGGGCTTCGAAGGCCTTGCGGAAACGAGAGACCTCTTCCTGCGGGCCATTCAGTGCGGCGATCGTGGCGGCCTGTGCGATTGAGCAAACCGAGGTGACAGACTGGCTCTGGATCGTGCCCATCGCCTTGACGAGCGGTGCCGGGCCGGCCGCGTAGCCGACCCGCCAGCCGGTCATGGCGTAGGCCTTGGACACACCGTTGACGATCAGGCTGCGCTCCCTGAGCTCGGGGCAGGCCATGCCGAAGGAGACGAATTGGCGATTATCGAAGAGGATGTGCTCATAAATCTCGTCGGAAAGGACGAGCACCTGCGGGTAGCGGGCCAGCACGGCCCCGAGCGCCTTGAGCTCGTCCGTCGAATAGACCGCACCGGAGGGATTTCCCGGCATGTTCAGGAACAGCCATTTGGTCCTCGGGGTGATCGCCCGCTCGAGCAGGTCCGGCGTCAGCCGGAAGCCGGTCGTCTCCGGGCACTCGACGATGACCGGCGTGCCGCCGAGGAGCTTCACCATCTCCGGATAGGACACGAAATAGGGGGCCGGCAGGATCGCCTCGTCGCCCGTCTCCAGCGTCGCCATCAGCGCGTTGAAGATGATCTGCTTGGCGCCATTGGCCACGAC
Organism: Labrys sp. WJW; assembly: GCF_001676615.1. Taxonomy (GTDB): domain Bacteria; phylum Pseudomonadota; class Alphaproteobacteria; order Rhizobiales; family Labraceae; genus Labrys; species Labrys sedimenti. Next base: position 187,578 of record NZ_LYXZ01000027.1, read on the forward strand.
GATGTCATCGGCACCATAGTCCAGCCCGTTCTCGCGCTTGAACTTGCCGGCAATCGCTGCCCGCACCTCCGGCGTGCCGTTCGCCCCGGTATAGAGGGTCTGGCCTGCCCTGGCTGCGGCATAGGCGGCGTCGATGATGTGGGCCGGCGTCGGAAAATCGGGTTCGCCGAGACCGAGGTCGATGACGTCCACGCCCTTTGCCCTGAGAGCCTTGGCGGCCTGCGAAGCCGCCATTGAGGCGGAGGGTTTGACGACTGACAATCGGGATGAAATGTAGCTCACTTGCCGCTCTCCAGCACATAGCCCTTGGATCTGTCTTGCGCCCTGGCATCCGGGCTGCGCCTGGAGGGATCTCCATAGCCCCCTCCCCCCGGCAGCTCCAGGATCAGCCGGCGGCCCGCGGGGACATGCTGCCAGCCCTTCGGCTTCAGTGCCGTGCCGTCATCGAGGCGCACGCTGCCGGGCTTGCCGTCCTCACCGCCATTGCGCCCCCTCGGCGGATGACGAACGCGATCGAACATCGCGGAGAAATCGAATTCGTGCCCATCGATGGCCTGGATCTCGATGATCTGGCCAAGCCCGCCGCGCAACTCGCCGTCGCCGCCCGAGCCGGGCCGCAGCTCCTTGCGCCAGATCACGATGGGGCCGGTATGTTCGGTCGCCTCGATCGGCATGGTGTGCACGCCTGAGGGGAAAGCGGTCGCCGACAGCCCGTCGAGATCGGGCCGCGCGCCCATGCCACCGGAATTGAACATCAGCACTTCGGCCTTGCGCCCCTCGCCACGAACGACAGGGCGCACGGAAATGTGGATGTTCCAAAGCGCGCCCGCTCCCTCGGCGAGGATCTTCCCGGGCAGGGCCTGGGCCAGGGCACCCAGCACCAGATCCGGCACCATATGGCCGAAGATGTGCCTGAGCGCCACGGGCGCCGGCCTCACCGCGTTCAAGATGTTGACCGGCGAGGTTACCGTGAAGAAGTCCAGCGAGGCCGCATTGTTCGGGATGTCGGGCGCCACCACGCATTTGAGCGCATAGCAGGCATAGGCCTTGCTGTAGATGATCGGGCAGTTGATCCCCCACCGGCTCATCGCATCGGTGCCCGTGAAGTCGACATCGACATGGTCGTCGCGCACGGAAACCGTCGCTGCCAGTTTGACCGGCGCGTCATAGCCATCCGTGACCAGTTCGTTGGACCAGCTCCCCTTCGGCAGCGCCTCGATGCGCTCCATCATGGCTTTGCGCGTACGGGAGAAGATGAAGTCACCGAGTTCGTCGAGCGAAGGCAGGCCGATCTCGTCCATCATGGCGAGCAGGCGGCGATGGCCCACCTCGTTGCAGGCCGCGAGCGAGTAGAAATCGCCCACGACCTGGTTCGGTTCGCGCACGTTCACACGCAGGATCCTGACGAGGTCGGCGTTGACCTTGCCCTTCTCGGCGAACTTCATGATCGGGATCTGGATACCCTCTTCGTAGACGGACTTGCCGTCTGCGCCGAAGCCGCGGCCGCCGACGTCGACCACATGCGCCGTGCAGGCGAAGAAGGCGACGAGTTCGCCATTGCGAAAGGACGGCGACACCATGGTGATGTCATGCAGATGGCCGGTGCCCAGCCAGGGATCGTTGGTGACGTAGGTATCGCCCTCGAACATATTCTCGCGAGGGATCTCGTCCATGAAATGGAGCACGGCTTCCGCCATGGTGTTGACATGGCCCGGCGTACCCGTGACCGCCTGCGCCAGCATCTTGCCCCGTGGGTCGAAGACGCCGGCCGACAAGTCTCCCGATTCGCGCACCGAGGTGGAAAAGGCCGTGCGCAAGAGCGTCAGGGCCTGCTCCTCGACGACGGAGATCAAGCGGTTCCACATCACCTGCATGCGGATCTCGGCAATGTTGCTCATGCCTGACTGCCTTTGCGAACGAGAAGGATCGAACCGTCGCTCTGGATGACGGCATCGAAGGGGGTGGTCACGACCGTCGAAGTCTCGCGCTCTACCAGGACCGCAGGACCGCTGATGCGGTCGCCGGCCTGAAGCGTTTCCCGCTCGATGATCGCGTAAGTCTGCAGTGCGCCGGCCGCAGGGTCGAAGACCTCGCGCATCACGGCTGGTGCGACGGTCCGGGTGCCCAGGGTCAGCGTGTGCTGCCTGGACGCCGGCCTCTCGTCGGTCGCCTTGACCGACCACGTGACGATCTCGATCTCCAGACCATCCAATCCGTCGATGGCACGGCCGAAGAAGCGCTGGTAATTCTCGAGGAACAGCCGCTCCAGAAGGCGCCCGGCGTCGCTGCCGAGATGCGTGTCGGGCACCGGCACCGGGATCTCCCATCCCTGCCCCGCATAGCGCATGAAGGCGGTGACCTCGCAGAGGATCTTGCCGTCGGTCCCGGCTCGCACGAAGCCTTCGGCGGATTTGCGGAGCTCGGCGAGCAGGGCGTTGGCCTCCGTCACGTCGAAGCGGGAAAGGCGCGTCAGGCGTGAGGCCAGCGCCTCATAACCGAAGGGAGCCTTGAGGAAGCCGATGGCGGAGCCGACGCCGGCGCCCTGCGGCACGAGGCATTGGTCGATGTTCAGTTTCTCGCACAGCCGCGCGGTGTGGAGCGGGGCCGCCCCCCCGAAGGCGATCATCAGATTGTCGGAGATGTTCTTGCCGTTCTCGACCGCATGGACGCGCGCGGCGTTTGCCATGTTCTCGTCGACGACCTCGCAGATGCCGAACGCCGCCGCCGTTGCTTCAAGGGAGAGCCGTTCCCCCACATCCCGCGCGATCGCCTGTCTCGAGGCTGCGGTGTCGAGCTTGATCGCACCGCCGGCGAAGTTGTCGGGATCGAGCTTGCCGAGCACCAGGTCGGCGTCGGTGATGGCGGGACGCTTGCCGCCGCGCCCGTAGCAGGCCGGCCCCGGTTCCGAGCCGGCACTTTCCGGGCCGGTCTGGATGCGCCCCATGGCATCGACCCAGGCGATCGAGCCGCCGCCGGCGCCGATCTCGATCATCTCGATCACCGGGATCGAGATGGGCATGCCCGAGCCCTTGCAGAAGCGGTAGGTCCGCGCGACCTCGAAGGTGCGCGCAGTACGCGGCGTGAAGTCCTCGATGAGGCAGATCTTCGCCGTCGTGCCGCCCATGTCGTAGGAGACGACATGGTTGAGGCCGAAGCGCCTGGCGATATCCGCCGCGAAGATCGCGCCGCCCGCCGGCCCGGACTCGACGAGGCGGACCGGGAACTCCGAGGCCGTCTCGACCGAAATCAGCCCGCCACCGGAGTGGATCATGAAGACGGGGCAGTCTGCGCCCATATCCTTCAGGCGGATCTGCAGGCGCGCGAGATAATCGGCCATCTGCGGTCGCACATAGGCGTTGGCACACACCGTGTTGAAGCGCTCGAACTCGCGCATCTGGGGCGAGACCTCGGCGCTGATCGAGATCGGCAGGTCGAGCTTGGCGGCGAGGATCTCGCGGGCGCGGCGTTCATGCGCGGGGTTGGCATAGGAATGGATGAAGCCGATCGCCACCGCGCCAAAGCCGCCGGCGGCGATGGCATCGGCGATCTCCTCCAGCGCGGCCTCGTCCAAGGGCTGCAGTTCCTGCCCTTCGGCTCCGATGCGGCCGTTGACGGCATAACGATGTTCGCGCGGGATCAGCGGTGTCGGCAGGCGCAGATTGAGATCGTACTGCTCGAAGCGGTTTTCCGTGCGCATCTCGATGACGTCGCGGAATCCCTCGGTCGTGATCAGGGCCGTCTTGGCGCCGCGTCGCTCGATCAAAGCATTGGTCGCCAGGGTCGTGCCATGGATGACGATGCCGATCTCGGATGCGGAAATGCCCGCGTTCCGCGTCACGATCTCGATGCCGTCCAGGATGGCCTGCTCGGGCGCGGCATAATTCGTCAGGACCTTGGTGGAGAAGATCCTGCCTCCCATGTCCAGCGCGATGTCGGTGAAGGTACCACCGATATCGGCGCCGACACGGATGTCTTGCCTGGCCGTATTCATGCTTTGACCTTTTGCGAAGCGAGCGCGGCAGCGCGCATCTGTGAGAGGGTTTGGCGCGGCGTCAGGGCTTCCGGCGACACCACGATGTCGAGCACGGCACCCGTCGTCGACTTCAGGGCGCGGCCGAAAGCGGCCGGGAAGTCACGCGTGGCATTCACCCGTTCGGCGTGAAAACCATAGGCCCGGGCCAGTTCGACGAAATCGGGATTTTCGAGCGTAGTGCCGGAAACGCGCGCCGGATAGTTGCGCTCCTGATGGGCGCGAATGGTGCCGTAGATACCATTGTTGACGATGAGGACGATGGGCTGCGCCCCGGCTTGCATCGCAGTGCCCAGTTCCTGGCAGTTCATCTGGAAATCGCCATCGCCGGCGAAACAGACCACGGTGCGGAAGGGTGCAGCCACCTTGGCCGCGATCGCCGCCGGCAGGCCATAGCCCATCGCGCCCGATTGCGGTGCCAGCAGGCGAGCCCTGGGGCCGAACTTGAAGAATTTGTTGGGCCAGACCGTGAAATTGCCGGCGCCGTTGGTGAGGACGACGTCCTCCGGCAGGTTCTCGCGCAGCCAGGCGCTCACCTCGACCATGTCGACAGGACCGGGCTGCGGCGGGGCGTCGAAGGTCGCCTCATATTTTCTGCGCGCCTGTTCCCGCCACGGGCCCCAATCCCCCTTCACCGGCCCCAGAGCCTGGGCGAATGCGTTGGGGCCGGCCTGGATGCCGATGGACGGGATATAGATCTTGCCGATCTCGCGGTCCGAGGCATGCACATGGACAAGTTTCTGCGCCGGCTTCGGCACGGACAGCAGCGAATACCCGTCCGTCGTCATCTCGCCGAAACGCACATTGACGGCGACGATGACGTCGGCGTCGCGGATCAGCTCCTTGACGTGGGGCGCCATGCCGACGCCAGCCTCGCCCACGAACACCGCAGAACCGTTGTCGAACTGGTCCTGGTAGCGGAAGGCGCAGACGACGGGGATGTCCGAAGCCTCGGCTAGGGATTGCAGGGCCCCACGGCCTTCCGCGCTCCAGTTGGCGCCCCCGATCAGGAGCAAGGGCCTGCGCGAATCTGCAATAAGCGCGCGCGTCGCTGCCAGGGCCGTGGCATCGGGCGTCGGCTCGAAAATCGGCACGGGCCGGCTGATCGGCTGCACGCCCGTCGGCGTGGTCAGCATGTCCTCCGGCAGCGCGATGACCACCGGCCCGGGCCGCCCCGTCAGCGCGGTCGCCCATGCCCGTGCGAGAGCCTCCGGAATGCGCGAGACCTCGTCGATCTCGACGGCCCACTTGGCGAGCGTGCCGAACACCGCCCGGTAGTCGAGTTCCTGGAAGGCCTCGCGGCCCTTCATGTCCCGCCCGACCTGCCCGACGAACAGGATCATCGGCACGCTGTCCTGCATGGCCGTATGCACGCCGATGCTGGCATTGGTGGCGCCCGGGCCTCTCGTCACGAAGCAGATGCCGGGGGTGCCGGTCAGCTTGCCATAGGCGGCGGCCATGAAGGCGGCGCCGCCCTCGTTGCGGCAGAGCACATAGTCGAGCTTGCCGACCTGATCGTGCAACGCGTCCAGAACAGCGAGGTAGCTTTCGCCGGGAACGCCGAAGCTCTTGGTCGCTCCCAGCGACACAAGGCAGTCGACAAGCAGCCTGCCCCCGTTGCGCGTCATGTCCACGTTTCCTTTCCTGGATGGCCCGTTCGGTGCCGCGATTTCGCCCCGCCCGGATGGCCGGAGTCGCGTTGCCCCGACCACGTCCTGTCCCGAGACCGTGCCTTCAGACGCCTCGAAGCGAAATCAAGAAATGCCCGGCATTTGGAAAGTTCTTCTTTGCGAAGGCACGGCCAGGACCACACCCGGATTCAGGATGCCGGCAGGGTCGAGCGCCTGCTTCAGCGCGAGCATCAGCGCGCGCTCGGTGGGATGCCTCGAAGCGTCCGCCAGGGCGACTTTCGAACGGCCGAGGCCATGCTCCGCCGCGAAGCTGCCACCCATGCCGGTTGCCAGGGCGGCGAGCGCCTGCATGAGCACGGGGATCCTGTCGGCCGCCAGCGCCCCACCTTCAGGAGCGGAAATATTGTAGTGAATATTGCCATCGGCGAGATGGCCGAATGGGTTCACGCGGGCGCCTGGCATGATCTCCTCGCAAACCTGGCCGCCGGCCATGATGAAGGCCGCGACGCGGCCCGGCGGCACGCAGATGTCGTTCTTGATCTGCGGCCCTTCCAGGCGCTGGCCTTCGGGCTGCTCCTCCCGCAACCGCCAGAAATGCGCCCGCTGCGCCTCCGACATCGCCAGGGTACCGTCGCTGACCAGGCCCTCGGCCATGCCCTGTTCCAGGAGAGCGGCTAGGATGTCGTCGAGCGGCACCCGCGCCGACCCGGCCGTCAGCTCGACGAGCACATAGGCCGCATCGCGGCTTTCCAGCGGAAAGGCCAGCCCGGCGACATGCTTGAGGGCCAGCGATACGCCGAAATCCGAGAAGAATTCGAGCGCCGAGGTAAATTCGGCCGCTTCCCTCCGCACCAGGACACCGAAGGCTATGGCGGCCTCATGGCTCGGCAGCGCCAGCAAGGCGGTCACGCGGGCCCGCGGGGCCGGAAACAATCGGAGCACCGCCCGCGTGATCACCCCGAGCGTGCCTTCCGACCCCGCGAAGAGCTTGCGGAGCTGATAGCCGGCATTGTCCTTGAGGACCGAGCGCAAGCCATCCCAGATTTCCCCGTCCGGCAGCACCACTTCGAGGCCGAGCACGAGATCCTGCATCAAGCCATAGCGAAAGGCCTGGCTGCCGCCGGCATTGGTCCCGATCAACCCACCGATCCTCGCGCTGCCTTCGGAGCCCAGATGCATCGGAAAGATCAAGCCGTGACGTTCCACCGCCTCGTGCAGCGCGGACAGCACCACCCCCGCATCGACAAGCACCGATCCGCTTTCCGCCTCGGGCGGCTCGATATGGGTCATGCGCGACAGCGACAGGATGACGGCGTCCTGCCCATGGGCGACGGCGCCTCCGCAAAGGCCGGTATTGCCTCCCTGCGGCACGATGCTGACACCGGCTGCGCGGCATGCCTTGACGACCTCGGCGACCTCCTGTGTGTCGGAAGGCCGAGCAACACCGAGCGGTGCGACGCCGAAGCGATCCAGCCAGTCACGCTGGTAGGGAGCGGCATCGGCTTGCGAAAGCCAGCCTTTGCTGCCGAGCAGCCCCGACAATCTGTCATGGAGGTCAAGCATGCGTCGAGCCTCGAATGGATAAGGAGATGGGCTTCACCCGTGCCGAGCCACTCAGTGGCCGATGACCTGGGAGAGGAACTGGCGGGTGCGCTCGTTCCGCGAAGAGGTGAAGAATTCCTCGGGGGGTGCCTGTTCGACGATCTCTCCGGCATCCATGAAGATCACCCGATCCGCGACACGGCGGGCAAAACCCATTTCATGCGTCACACAGATCATCGTCATGCCTTCGGATGCCAGCGTGACCATGACATCCAGCACTTCCGAGATCATCTCAGGGTCGAGCGCCGAGGTCGGCTCATCGAACAGCATGATCTGGGGTTGCATGCAGAGCGCGCGCGCGATGGCGACGCGCTGCTGCTGCCCGCCCGAGAGCTGTCCGGGATATTTGCTCGCCTGTTCGGGGATCCGCACCTTTTGGAGATAGCGCTGTGCCGTCGCCTCGGCCTCGGCGCGCGGGGCCTTGCGCACCAACATCGGCGCGAGCACGCAGTTCTCCAGCACGGTCATATGCGGGAACAGGTTGAAGTGCTGGAACACCATGCCGACTTCGCGGCGGATCTCGTCGATATTGCCGATGTCGTCGTTCAACTCGGTGCCCAGGACGACGATATCGCCCGAATTGTGCTGCTCCAGGCGATTGATGCAGCGGATCATCGTCGACTTTCCGGACCCCGAGGGACCACACACGACGATCTTCTCGCCGCGCCGAACCGTAAGGTTGATGTCCCTCAAAGCGTGGAAATTGCCGTAGAACTTGTTCATCCCCGTGATCTCGACGGCGCTGCCGGTGCTGGACGTGGCATTGGATTCGGGCATTTGGAGCTCCCTAGAGCGTTTTCCAGAAAAGTTGATAGACTTTTCGATTAAAAAAGCGCGCCAAAACAAAGAGTTAGAGAGTAAGTGCAATTCGGAGAAATCGCACTTTGCTCTAGCGTTCGCCAATCGCCATCCGGCGCTCGAGATAGGCGCCATAGCGAGAGAGACTGAAGACGAAGACGAAATAGATCAGGGCGATGAAGACGTAGACTTCGACATAGGCGAAGCGCCAATCGCCGGTGCCGTAGGCGGCGTTACCGGAAGCCAGCACTTCGAAGAAGCCGACGATGACGACCAGCGAGGTTTCCTTGAATGAGATCACGAACTGGTTGATCGTTGCCGGCAGCGCATTGCGCATGGCCTGCGGCATGACGATCCGGCTGATGCGCTGCCAATAATTGAGGCCGAGCGCCATTGCCGCCTCTTCCTGGCCCTTCGGCACGCCCTGCATGCCGCCCCGGATGATCTCGGCCTGATAGGCCGAAAAGAACAGCGCCGAGCCGACGATGACCCGGTAGAGCTTGTCCCCCTGGAGCCAACCCGGCAAGGCGAAGGGCAGCACGACGGCGAAAGTGAACAGGATGGAGATCAGGGGAAGCGAACGCACGCCGTCGATGATGATCCCTGTCGTTCTCGATATCCACGGCAGTTCCGACCGACGCAGAAGGGCCAGGCACATCGCCAGAGGAAAGCCGATCAGGCAGGTCGTCACGAAGATGAAGAGGGTCAGTGCAAGCCCGCCCCAGACCTCCTCGCCCTCATAGGGAAGGCCGAAGATCCCACCCTTCATCAGAACATAGAAAAGGGCCGTTCCCAGCGTCCAGATCAGGGCGATGCGCCTGCCCGTCCAGCAGGCCGGCAGGCAACTCAGGACGGTCATGACCACCACGGTGACGCAGGCCAATGCCGACCGCCACTGTTCCTCAAAGGGATAGAGGCCAAACAGAATGATGCGCCACCGTGCCGCGATGACGGACCAGCACGCGCCTGCCGCAGCCTGGCAGGCCTGCGGCCCGCGGCTGGCATCGAAGACCGCGGAGAAGATCGCCCAGTTCAGCAGTTTCCAGAGGATCAGCGCCATCAGCGCGAGGCAGGTGACTGTAACCATCGCCTGGAGGGGCGTGCTGAAAAATCGGCGGCGCGCGGTGTTGATCCTGCCGGGGGCAGGCAGATCCAGAGTCGTCATGCTCACCCCCTCAGCTGATTGCCCTTGAGGGCAATCGCGCGGTTGATGCGGTTGAAGACGGCAGCCAGCGAAAGATTGATGGCCAGGAAGCCCGCCATGAGTATTCCAATCGATTCCAGCGTCCGGCCGGAGTGATTGATGGCGAGAGCCACAATCATGAAGAAGTCGGTGAAGCCCACGGCGATCCCCATGGTCGTCGCCTTCATCAGCCACACATATTGATTGGCGAGGATGGGCAGCATGGCCCGCAAGGCCAATGGGAACCGGATCCTGGAGAAGGTCTGCCATGGACGCAGCCCCAGGGATTGCGCCGCCTCGATCTGCCCTTTTCCGACCGCCTTGAAGCCTCCGCGCACGATCTCGGCGATGTAGGACCCGCCATAGATTGCAATGGCGATGACCAATGCGGTGAATTCGGGAGAGATCCTCAGCCCGCCCCGCAGGTTCAGGCCTTGCAGGACGGGATAGTTCAACACGGGCCCATCGGCGGGACGGCCGAGGAGCAGGATGGCGAGCGCGCACAGGAGGGCAGCACCGGCGGCCGCCCATTGCAGATCGAGCCGGGAGCCCTGGGGACGACGAAGATATTTCGTCCGTCCGATCCAGATCGGCAGAACGCATGCCGCCACCAGCGCCAGGATGATCGCCGCGAGGAGCGCGCCACCGACATTGGGTATCGGGACATAGAGGCCACGGCTGGTCAGGAAGACGTCGCCTGCCCGATAGGCATTTCTCGGCACCGGTAGGTGAGTAATGATCGCATACCAGAAAAATACCTGCAAAATCAGAGGGATATTGCGGAATATATCAACATAGGTGCGGCCGAGAAGTTGAGCGGTTTCGTTCGAAGAAGTGCGGGCGAATCCGACGATCCCACCGACGATGGTCGCCAGGATCAGGCCGCTGACACCAAGGAACAGGGTGTTCAGGATGCCGCACAGGAAATACCACCAATAGGGATCGTTCGCCGTCACCGGAAGCAGCGAGAAGTTGAGGTCCCAACCCGTGGACCTGAACAGAAAGTCGAAGCCGAAAGACAGGCCCTGCGCAGTCAGATTCTGCCAGGCCGTCAGTATGCCGGCAACGACGACAACGGCAAGGGAACCGACAAACAGGAGTTGCAACAGTGCGTTACGCACCTTCTGATTTCGCAGGAGGCTACCCATCGACCAACCTTTCATGAAACGGGCCGTGCGCCGCCCGGCCGAAGCCGGGCGGAGGCTGCCGAGGTTCAGTCGATCACCATCGGGAACAGGACGCCGCCATTGTTCCACAGATTGGTGAGGCCGCGGTCCATCTTGTAGGGCGAGTCCTTGCCAAGGTCGCGGTCGAAGATCTCGCCGTAATTGCCGACCTTCTTGATGACGTTGTAGGCCCAGTCATCGGAGAGGCCGAGACCCTTGCCCATGCCCGGGGCAACGCCGAGGAACTTCGCGACCTGGGGTGAGGTCGGCTTGGCGCGGATGTCGTCGACGTTCTTGGAGGTGATACCTTCCTGTTCGGCGAAGACGAGAGCGCTCAGCATCCAGTTTGCGATATTGGTCCAGTTGTCGTCGTTCTGGCGGGTTATCATCACTTCCGGCTCGACGGCGAGTTCATCGGGCAGGATGATGTGGTCCTCGACCTTGCCCTTGGCGGCGCGCGCGATGGCGAGCACCGGTCCCCATTGCGCATAGAGATCGCAGCGGCCGGAGAAATAGGCCTGCTCGAGCTCTTCGGTCTTCTCGATCAGGACAGGCTCCAGCTTGATGCCGAGCTTGGCGGTATAGGCCGCGACCTGCTGTTCCTGCGTAGTGCCGGCGGGAATGCAGATCGTGCCGCCCTGTGCGTCCTTCAGGGACTTCAGGCCGAGCTCCTTGTGAGCCATGACCTTGGTGGTGCCGAGATAGTAGGAATTGGTGAATTGCAGGCCCAGATCCGTGTTGCGGCTCAGGGTGGCACCCGATGCCTTGATGACGATATCGACCTCGCCCGATTGCAGCGACGGCCAACGCTGCGCCCAGCTGATCGGCACGATCTTCAGCTTGGCCGGATCGCCGAACACGGCCGTGGCCAGGGCCCGGCAAAGATCAATGTCCAGACCCTTCCAGTTGCCCTTGTCGTCCACCTCGGCAAAACCGAGATAAGAACCATCATGGCCGGTACATTGCAAAACGCCCCTCGCCTTCACGGTATCCAGGGTCTTGCCACCGGCGGCGTGGGCGGCGCCGGACAAAAGGATACCCATGAGAGCCACGGCCGTGGCTCCCCGCTTCATTGCTTTCATCTTCGTTCTCCTGTGGTGATTGACTTTTCTCGTTGTTGGGGCCTCGCCTGCTGAGCGCGAGGTCCGAAACATTCGGCTCCCGTCAATCGGAGAGCGGAATAGGCTTGGGCAGGGGCGAGGCCATCAGGTCATTCAGCCAATCCTGTTGCGTGAGCCAACGGTGCAGCGCCGCCACCGCCTTGGCGCGCAAATGCCCCTTCGGCACGACCAGATAGAAACCCGGAACCTCGTCCGAAGGCATGTCCTCCAGCGCGTCCTGCCCCATCGGGGCCACCAGTGCGCCAGAGCGCAGATCTTCTGCGGCATCGATGACCGACACCAGGCCCACGCCGATGCCCTGCAGCGTTGCCCGCCTCATCGTCGCTGCGTCGTCGAAGCCGATGCTGCGGTCGCTGTCCGTCTGCTCGACCTTGAGATGCCTGAGGATATCGGGCCACAGCCGCTTCGACTTGACGGTGTCGAGGAGCGTGAACCGGGTCAGGTCCTGCGCCGAGCTGATCTGCTGCCCGATCGCCGGCGTGCAGCAGATGATCTTGGGGTCGGGCACCAGCAGGGTCGTCTCGAAATCAGGCCAGCCGCCGTAGCCCCATTGCACCGTCATGTCGATGTCGTCGCGTCCGAAGTCCGGCAGATCGACCATGGTCGTCAAACGGAGGTCGGCACCCGGCAGGATCTGCCGGAACAAGGCAAGCCGCGGCAGAAGATAATGGGTGGCGAAATAGGGACTGGCATTGAGGTTGATGCGATCGCGATAGGTGGACTTCGTAACGCGCCGAACCCCTTCCGCGAATTCCTCAAAACCGGCTTTGACGTAGTGAGAAAGCAGGATTGCCGATTCCGTAAGCTCGATTGCCCGCCCCTTGCGCTCGAACAAGGTGACCTGCAACGTGTCTTCCAGAACCTTGATCTGCTGCCCGACAGCCTGCGGCGTCACCAATAGTTCGTCCGCTGCCTGTCGAAAGCTCTTGTGCCGCACGACCGCGTGAAAGACCCGCAAGGCATTCAGCGGCGGTAGGCGCAGCTTCTCACTCATGGTCAGGCCTTCTCCCGGATCGTTGGTACTCCACTGCAGGAATCGAGACTGCAAAAATCGAGCCATCGACGGAGCGCCGGCGCCTCTGCCGGCGCCGATCAGGCATAGATGTAACCGCCCGAAACGATCACGTTTTCACCGGTCATGTAGGTGTTCTTGGGACCGGCGGTCATCAGGACCCATTCCGCGATTTCCGAAGGCAGCGCGCCGCGGCCGAGCGGGCTGGCCTTCGCCAGCTCCTCGAGGAAGCCGAGAGCCTTGGCGCGCTCGGTCGCCATGCCGGCGGGGGCCACCGAGTTCACCAGGATCCCGTCCTTGGCGACATGATGGGCGAAGGAGCGGGTGAGGCTCACCACGGCCGCCTTGGTGGCGGCATAATGGGCATTCTGGGGATGGGCCTTGAAGGCATCGACGGAGGTGAGGTTCACGATGCGGCCGCGAACGTGATCCTGCCCGGGCTCCTGGGCCTGCATGTGGCCGACGGCCGCTACCATCATGTGGTAGGTGCCCTTGATGTTGATGCCGTTGGAGGCATCCCATTCGGCATCGGTGATCTCCAGCAGCGGCCGGCGAGGATAGATCGCCGCGCAATTGATCAGGGTATCGATGCGGCCGAGCTTTGCGGCGATGGCCTCGAAAGCCTTGTGGCATTCCGGCCCGACCTGGATGTCGCAGGTGGCGACGGCGGTAGGCAGCCCCTTGGCACGGGCCGGTTCCAGAGCCGCCTCGGCGGCTTCGCGGTTGATGTCGATGATGCCGACCTTGGCGACGCCGGCCTCGACGGCCATGCGGGCCAGCAACGCCCCCAGGCCGGAACCCCCACCGACGATGACCAGGGAAAGATCTTTCATGACCGATTTCCTTATTTGCTTCCGCTCGCCGAGGTCGGCCGAGTCGGCATGATGTCGAAGCGGGTGACGTCGGCCCAGGCCGGCAGTGAGAGAAGGGCAACCACCATCTTCGCCACGTCCTCGGGCTGAACGGCGACATTGCCCGCATACATGGCGGCTCGCGCCTTGGCGTCGAGGATGTCCTTGTAGAGCTGCGTCTCCACGCGGCCCGGCACGATCTCGGTCACCCGGATGCCGTATTGGGAGAGGTCCACGCGCAGCGAGGCGGCAAAGCCCGAAATGGCGGCTTTGGCAGCCGAATAGACGGCGATATTGGCGAAAGCGGCGTGCGCTGCAGAAGAACCCGTGAAGAGGATATGGCCCGCGCCTCTCTCGCGCATCTGCGGCACGACCAGGCGGGTCAGCGCGATAGCGGCGCTCAGATTGACTTCCAGCGCGGTATCGATATCCGCCATCTTCATGTCGGCGAAATTGCCGAGCGGCGGCATCATGCCGGCATTGTTGATCAGGACATCGACATGGAGGCCGGAAACGACCGCTTCCATGGCTTCCCGGTCCGTGACATCGACGGCGATGGGCGTGATGCCGGGGCGTTCCGCCCGCAGGCTTTCCAGCGCCGCTTCGTTCCGCCCCAAGGCATAGATTTCATAGCCGGCTTCGCTGAGGGCGAGGGCCATGGCCCTGCCGATTCCGCTTGTCGCGCCTGTGATGAGAGCTGTGGTCACGTGGTTTGTTCCCATTCCCGTCAGGCGAGTTTGTCGCTTTAGGATTTCGGGGGAAACCAAGAAAATCGGGAAATAGGAAAGATAAATTTTCTATTTCCCGATCTGGTGCCGGCGAGATGGAATGCCCTCGAACCATGATGGTCGCCGCTAAATCGGACGCGGCGCCCTGCATGGCTCCCTCATCCAGGGGGCTGGCAGCGCCGATCGACGCCTACCGGCCCAAAATCCCGCTTTCGCAATCGAGAGTTTCCTGCGGCCACCGACACGGCGGCCAAATCTCATTTGCCCGTGGCGAGGGACCGCCCGAATTCGTCTGCCAGCAGCGCCGCTGCCCCCTCGCCTCCCTCGCGCTCGCCGCCGACGCCGGAGGAGGAGGCGAGCTCCCGCACCCTTTCGAGGCTGGCATGCAGATGCTTGCGCATGGCCCGGCGGGCTGCCCGGCCATCTCCCCGCTCGATCGCCTCGACGACGGCATTGTGCTCCTTGTGAATGCGGGCGTAATAGCGATCCTTGAGCGAGGCCGCGACGACATAGCCGAGCTGGTAGCGCGGGACGATCTTCGGCTTCAGATAGATGAGGAACGCATGCATGAGCTCGTTCCTGGTCGCCTTGGCGATGGCCAGGTGAAAATCATAGTCGTAGTGGATGTTGATCGCCGCCGGATCTTCCTGCTGGGCGTCGAATTCCTCCATGAGCCTGCGGATTTCCGCAGCCTCGGCAGGTGTGCAACGCTCCGCGCACAGACCGGCCGCCTCCACCTCCACGCTCAGCCGCAATTCGAGAAGCGCGATGGTCTCCGGCAAGGTCTTCAACGCCTCGTCGGGTATCGAGAAATTGCGGACCGCCGGCTGTTCTCCCACGAAGATGCCGCGTCCCTGATGGGGAACGAGAAGCCCCTCCGACCTCAACCGCGCCACCGCCTCCCGCACCACCGTACGGCTGACCTCATATTCGGCGCACAACTCGGCCTCGGTGGGCAATTGGGCGCCGGGCAGCAATTGCCCCGCCCGGATCTTCTCGACCAGGCTATCAGCGACAATGGTCGACAGCGGTTTTCGTTTCGTCATTCCATGCCTTCTCGTGCCATCCCTGCCAGATGAACGATGCCATGCCCGTCCGCAATACCCTAAAGCGTTTTGTGATTTCTCGGAATCACCGAGAATCGCAAAGACGCGTCGGAACAAAGAGTTAGAGCAAACAAGCGGTCGCGTGCGAACGCGCTTTGCTCTCGGGCAAGTACGTTCGTGACTGAACGCATATTGGCCCTAACTCCCTGCTTCGACCCGTCTTTGCGATTTGGAGGGAGCCAATCAAATCACAAGACGCTCCAGATCACGGCGAGCATGATGCATTTGAACGGGCTTCAGACTGCCGCGGTCACGATGAGCTCCACCAGCATGCCGGGCTTGGCCATTCGTCCCTCGCCCGAGGAGCGGGCCGGCGCATGCTCCTTCGGCATCCAGGCGTCCCACACTGAATTGACTTCGTCGAAGTCGCGGATGTCGTCCAGCCACATCTGCACATGCAGGATGCGGGTCTTGTCGGTGCCCGCCTTCGCCAGGAGGGTATCGATCTTGTCCAGTACTTCGCGCATCTGGTCGGCGGCGGACTGGCCTGGCCGCGCCACCTGTCCGGTCAGGTAGAGCGTACCGTTGTGGATCACGCCATGATGGATGCGGGTATCGAAGTCGAAGCGGCTGATAGCGCTCATGATGTCCTCAGGATTGGCCGGCGGGCTGGCGAATGGGATTGCCCTGCAGATATTGGGCATAGGGAGCCTGGACGAGCCATCCGGCGTCGACCGGCAGGGTCACGCCCGTGATCGAGGCGGCGCGCTCGGAACACAGGAAGAGCGCGGCTTCGGCAACGTCGCGCGGCTCGACGAAACGGCGCAGCGCCGTCGTCGCCTGGATTGCCTCGGGATTGCGCTCGCCATTGGCGATCTTGGCCTTCAGGCCGTCCGACAGGGTGTAGCCCGGCGCCACGGCATTCACCCGGATGCCCTTCGGTCCCAGCTCCGCCGCCAGGATCTGCGTCAGGGCGAGGATGGCATGCTTGCCGGGCGTATAGGCGGGAAGCGAAAGCGGCGCGAAGGATGCGAGCGAGCCGACATTCAGGATCGCCCCCCTGCCCGCCTGCGCCATGAGGCGGCCGAAGGCCTGGCAGCCCAGCAGCGTGCCGCGATAATTGATGTGCCAGAGCCTCTCGTCCTCCTCGAGATCCTGGTCGAGCACGCGCTTGCCGCTCTGCAGGATGCCGGCGCAGTTGACCACCACCTGCGGCACGCCGAAGGCCTCGCCGACCGCTTGCGCCAGCGCATCGACCGAGGCGGCATCGCCGACATCGACGGCCAGGAAGCGGGCGGCGGGAGAGCCGGCGGCCTCGCAGGCCCGGGCCGTATCCGTGCCACGCGCCTCGTCGCGCCCTGCCACGGCGACCTTGTAGCCTTCTTCGGCAAAGCGCAGCGCGATGGCGCGGCCGATGCCCGAGGTACCACCGATGACGACGGCGCTCTTCACCTCAGCCATTGCTGCGCTCCTTGCGATCGATGTCGAAGAATTCGGACATGGCGCGAACCTGGAAATCCATCATCGGGCGCCCCGGCTGCACGGTGCAGCCCCGCTCGCGGGCCGCGCGCAGCAATGCCGTCTCGGCCGGTTCCATGATGATATCGACCACCAGCGTCTCCGGGGTCAGCTTGCTGACGTCGAGCGGCAGGGGATCGCCTTCGTGCATGCCGACCGGCGTGGCGTTGACCGCCATGTCCATGCCGCTCGGATCGGCTTCACCGACAGCGATGCGGCAGGCCGGGAATTTCTGCGCCACGAGCCTGGCGAGCTGTTCGGCCCGGTTGGCATCGACATCGTTGAGGCGGATCTCCGCCGCCCCTGCTTCCGCAAGGCAATAGGCCAGCGAGGCCCCGGCGCCGCCGGCGCCGACCTGGAGCACACGGCGTCCGGCGAGGCGATGGCCGCCGGCGACCAGGGCGTCGATGAAGCCGACGCCGTCGAAATTATCCGCATACCAGCTGCCATCCGCCTGGCGGCGCACTGAATTGGCGCTCTGGACCCGGGCGGCACGGTCATGCGCCGCCGCGCATTTATGGAAGACGGTGACCTTGTAGGGCACCGAGATGATGACGCCGCGGATATTCTCGGCGGCGGTGAGGCCGGCCCAGAAGGTCTCGAAATCCTCGGGTCGGCAGGTGAGCGGCACCATCAGGCTGTCGAGGCCCTTCTGTTCGAAGACCTCGTTGAAGATGCCGGGGCTCTTGGCATGCCCGACGGGGTGGGCGAGCATGACGAAGACATCGGCTTTACCGGTTCCACGCATCAATTGGTTCCCTTCAAATTTGTCAGGGTGTGGCCGCTGAGCATTTCAAGCGCCCGCACCAGTGAGGAATGATCGGCTTCCGCCCCGCCCTCCATGGCGGCGCAGGCATTCATGAGTTCCTGGGTCGATGCCGTGTTGGGCAGCGACACACCGAGGGAGCGGGCGCTTTCAAGCGCCAGCCCGAGATCCTTCTGGTGGAGCCGGATGCGGAAACCCGGCGCGAAGGCCCGCGTCGTCATGCGCTCTCCATGCACTTCGAGGACGCGCGAGGCGGCAAAGCCCCCCAACAGTGCCGTGCGCACCTGCACCGGATCGCAGCCGGCCTTGCTGGCGAAAACCAGGGCCTCGGCCACAGCCTCGATATTGAGGGCGACGATGATCTGGTTGGCGATCTTGCAGGTCTGGCCGGCGCCATTGGCCTCGCCGATCAGCGTGATGTTCTTGCCGAGCGTCTCGAACAAAGGCAGCGCCCGTTCGAAATCCTGCCTGGGGCCGCCAACCATGATCGTCAGGCTGGCGGCCTTCGCGCCGACCTCGCCGCCGGAGACCGGCGCGTCGAGGTAATGTGCGCCCGCTTCCCGGAAGCGGGCAGCAAAGCGCGCCGTGGCGATGGGGCTGATCGAGCTCATGTCGATCACCAGGGCACCCGGCGCGATGCCGTCGAGAACACCGTCCGGCCCGAGGAGCACGCGTTCGACATCGGGCGTATCAGGCAGCATCGTTATGACGACGTCCGACTGCCCGGCCACCTGCGAAGCCGTCGCCAGGACCTTCGCGGCGAGATCCGCCGGCAGCGGCGAACGGTTCAGCACCGTGACTATCTCATGCCCGGCCTTGGCCAGATGGCGTGCCATCGGGGCACCCATGACCCCCAATCCGATGAAACCGATCTTCACTGTTTTCCTCACGCGGCTTGCGAATTTCAGAAGGCGACTTGCGGTGTCGATTGAGCGTATGATATATGACATCATACAAATTTCAACACACCTTCTTCGTGATGGAGGCCAGCTGCATGCTCGAACGTCCCAACCCCTTGAAGACGGCCGTCCAGGCCGACAAGGCCCATATCGGCGTGTGGTGCTCCCTGGCTTCCGCCTTGACCACCGAGATCGTCGCGGGCTCGGGCGCCGGCTGGCTGCTCATCGATGGCGAGCATAGCCCCAACCATCTGCGCAGCCTGATGGCGCAGCTTCAGGTGCTGGGGGGCTTTGCCTGCGAGGGCGTCGTCCGCCTGCCATCCGACGACAGCAATCTCATCAAGCAAGCCATGGATATCGGCGCCCGCAGCCTGATGATCCCCAATGTACGCACACCGACGCAGGCCCAGGCTATCGTCGCGGCGATGACCTACGCGCCGGGCGGCCATCGCGGTTTCTCGGTCGGGCATCGCGCCAATGCCTTCGGACGGATCAAGGACTATCACGCCAACGCCCGGACCCATCAGCTTCTCGCCGTGCAGATCGAATGCGAGACCGGTGTCGCCAATGCGGCGGAGATTGCCGCAATCGAGGGGGTCGACGTGCTGTTCGTCGGCCCCGGTGACCTCTCCACCAATATGGGCTTCATGGGCAATCCGAATGCGCCGGAGGTTCAGAAAGCGATCGCTTCAGTTCACCAGGCCGCCCGCAAGGCTGGAAAGGCCAGCGGTATCCTGGCGCCCGTCAAGGCCGATGCGGACCGCTATCTGGCCAACGGGTTCACCATGGTCGCCGTCGGCTCCGACCTTGGCCTCCTCGCCCGCGGCTCCGATGCGCTGATCGCTTCCTTCAACTCCTGACGAGAACATTCGCCATGGCCATCCCGCCCTACAAGGCACCTTCGCGTCGTTCCTACGACATCGTCATCGTGGGGGGCGCCGCCGTCGGCTCCTCAACGGCCTATTGGCTCAGCCAGGTCCTCGGTGAGACGGCCTCTATCCTGGTGGTGGAACGCGACAGCAGCTACGAGTTCTCCTCGACAGCCCTTTCGACCAGTGCCATCCGCCAGCAATATTCCAATCCGATCAATGTGAAGATCAGCCAGTTCGGCATCGAGATCATTCGCGATTTCCCGCAGCGTATGGCGCCCTTCTTCCAGGGCGAGCCGGCACCGGATCTCGGCTTCAAGGAGCATGGCTATCTCTATTGCTGCACCCCCGAAGGCGTCGAAGCCGCCAAGGCGCGCGTGGAGCTGCAGCGCAGCCTCGGCGCCGGCACCGTCTTCCTCGAACCGGGCCCGCTGAAGGACCGCTTTCCCTGGCTCAATGTCGAGGATCTCGGCGGCGGCGCCTGGGGATCGCGCGACGAGGGCTGGTTCGATTCCATGGGACTGCTGAACGGCTTTCGCCGCGCGGCCCGGGGCAGCGGCGTCGAATATATCGACAACGCCGTGGTCGGCCTGGACCTCAAGGACAATCGTGTCGTAGCCGTCCGCCTGTCGACCGGCGAGACGGTCTCCTGCAGCACGTTGGTGAACGCCGCCGGCCCGCGCGCCCAGCAGATCGCGGCAATGGCCGGTCTCTCGATCCCGGTGGAGCCCCGCAAGCGCTACAGCTTCGTCTTCGCCAGCGCCACGCCGATCCCCGGCCGCATGCCCAATGTCATCGACCTCACGGGCACCTTCGTGCGCCCGGAAGGCGAGCTCTTCCTCACCGGCAACACGCCGCAGAAGGAAATCGCCAGGGACTACGAGGATTTCGAGACCGACATGGAGGAGTTCGACGACTATATCTGGCCGGCGCTCTACCACCGGATACCAGCCTTCGACGCGTTGAAGGTGCAGCAATTCTGGACGGGCCATTACGAGTACAACACGCTCGACCATAACGGCATCGTCGGCTTCCATCCTCAGATCTCGAATTTCATGTTCGCCAACGGCTTCTCGGGGCATGGCCTGCAACAATCGCCGGCCGTGGGGCGGGCCGTGTCGGAACTGATCATTCACGGTGCCTTCCAGACACTGGACCTGACGCCGTTCCGCTACGAACGCGTTCCGGCCAATGAGCCCTTCCTCGAAGAAGCCGTCATCTGACGGCGCCGACGTTCCAAAGTCGCAGGATGGCAGGCGGCCGCAAAGGGCGCCGCCACTGAAGGAGAAGCCCCATGAAAGTTCTCGTGCCCGTGAAGCGGGTGGTCGACTACAATGTGAAGATCCGCGTGAAGGCCGATGGGTCTGGTGTCGATCTCAAC
>NZ_LYXZ01000028.1:0-2500 GCF_001676615.1 Labrys sp. WJW
TGGTTGCGGGGGCAGGATTTGAACCTGCGGCCTTCAGGTTATGAGCCTGACGAGCTACCGGGCTGCTCCACCCCGCGGCAGGTATTTGTGACATGGTTTATTGAGAACTTTGCTTTGCAGGCCTGGCAACGACCTACTCTCCCAGGTCTTGAGACATAGTACCATCGGCGCTGAGGAGTTTAACGGCCGAGTTCGGGATGGGATCGGGTTGAGGCTCCTCGCTAGTGCCACCAGGCCGGCGAAGCAAAGTTGAAGCCCTTGCGACCTCGCAGAGGTCGTCAAGGGTATGCGCAGCGACAAATACGAAGTGTTTGTCGCGTGAAGCATACAAGATGGTTGTTTTCGTGTGTTTCACATTCGGCGCCATGTTTGGCAGCGTTGTGAGTATTGATAAATGAGAGCGATCAAGCCGATCAAGCTATTAGTACCGGTAAGCTGCACGGATCGCTCCGCTTCCACACCCGGCCTATCAACGTGGTGGTCTACCACGGCTTTCGAGGGAGAACTCATCTTGAGGTGGGTTTCCCGCTTAGATGCCTTCAGCGGTTATCCCGACCGTACATAGCTACCCTGCACTGCGGCTGGCGCCACAACAGGTCCACCAGAGGTACGTCCATCCCGGTCCTCTCGTACTAAGGACAGATCCTCTCAATTCTCCTACGCCCACGCCAGATAGGGACCAAACTGTCTCACGACGTTTTGAACCCAACTCACGTACCACTTTAATCGGCGAACAGCCGAACCCTTGGGACCTTCTCCAGCCCCAGGATGTGATGAGTCGACATCGAGGTGCCAAACGATTCCGTCGATATGGACTCTTGGGAATCATCAGCCTGTTATCCCCGGCGTACCTTTTATTCGTTGAGCGATGGCCGTTCCACAACGGACCACCGGATCACTATGGCCGACTTTCGTCTCTGCTCGACTTGTCAGTCTCGCAGTCAGGCGGGCTTATGCCATTGCACTCGACGACCGATTTCCGACCGGTCTGAGCCCACCGTCGCACGCCTCCGTTACTCTTTGGGAGGCGACCGCCCCAGTCAAACTACCCACCATACACTGTCCCGGGCCCGGATGACGGGTCGCGGTTAGACATCCATGATCGTAAGGGTGGTATTTCAAGGGTGGCTCCACAAGGGCTGGCGCCCCTGCTTCATAGCCTACCACCTATCCTACACATGCAAGCACGAATGCCAGTGTAAAGTTATAGTAAAGGTGCACGGGGTCTTTCCGTCTAAGCGCAGGTACCCCGCATCTTCACGGGGAATTCAATTTCACTGAGTCTATGCTGGAGACAGCGGGGAGATCGTTACGCCATTCGTGCAGGTCGGAACTTACCCGACAAGGAATTTCGCTACCTTAGGACCGTTATAGTTACGGCCGCCGTTTACCGGGGCTTCGATTCAAAGCTTGCACCTCTCCTCTTAACCTTCCGGCACCGGGCAGGCGTCAGACCCTATACGTCGCCTTGCGGCTTAGCAGAGCCCTGTGTTTTTGTTAAACAGTCGCCACCCCCTAGTTTGTGCCCCTCGCCCATGGTTGCCCACGAACGAGGCCTCCTTATCCCGAAGTTACGGAGGCAAATTGCCGAGTTCCTTCAGCATAGTTCTCTCAAGCGCCTTGGTATACTCTACCAGTCCACCTGTGTCGGTTTCGGGTACGGTCTGATGTGGGAGCTATTTCCTGGAACCTCGTGATGGCATGCTCAATCCAATAAGAACACACCACGGAAGAGATCCGTCACTACCCACTGGTTGAGGAATATTCACCTCATTCCCATCGACTACGCTTTTCAGCCTCGCCTTAGGGGCCGACTAACCCTGCGCAGATTAGCTTTACGCAGGAACCCTTGGACTTTCGGCGACAGTGTCTCTCACACTGTTTGTCGTTACTCATGCCAGCATTCGCACTTCCAATACCTCCAGAGCTGCTCACGCATACTCCTTCACAGGCCTATGGAACGCTCCGCTACCGCGTGCTTGCGCACACCCACAGCTTCGGCTCGTGGCTTGAGCCCCGTTACATTTTCGGCGCAAAGACCCTTGTTTAGACCAGTGAGCTGTTACGCTTTCTTTAAAGGATGGCTGCTTCTAAGCCAACCTCCTGGTTGTTATGGGATCCTCACATCCTTTACCACTTAGCCACGAATTAGGGGCCTTAGCTGGTGGTCAGGGTTTTTTCCCTCTCGACGACGGACGTTAGCACCCGCCGTCTGTCTGCCGCATAGTGTTTCCAGGTATTCGGAGTTTGGTTAGGTTTGGTAGATCGGTAAGACCCCCTAGCCCATCCAGTGCTCTACCCCCTGGAACATTCGTGCGACGCACTACCTAAATAGTTTTCGCGGAGAACCAGCTATTTCCGAGTTTGATTGGCCTTTCACCCCTAGCCACAAGTCATCCGAGGCTTTTTCAACAGACACCGGTTCGGTCCTCCAGTGGGTGTTACCCCACCTTCAACCTGCTCATGGCTAGATCACATCGGTTTCGGGTCTAATAAGACG
>NZ_LYXZ01000029.1 GCF_001676615.1 Labrys sp. WJW
GTTGTAAGCGGAACCGGCGAGGAGGCCACCCAGCAGGCCGATACCGGCGCCAGCGGCGAAGGCGCCACCACGGCCATAGCGGGCTTCGGCGGTGCCGGTGGTGGCGATCGCAGTGCCGGCCAATGTCGCGGCAACCAGGGTTCCGGTCAGGATCTTCTTGAACATCGTCTCGTTCCCATCTCTCGTCTTGCGCGGGCTGCGCTTGCTCTGATGGGATGACGATGCCACCGCGGCCCCGCTATTTCCGTGCGATTCGACACCCGGAGACACGGCATGTCGTCTCTCCTGAACCAGGGTCACGCTGTTGTTTCCTTTCGTCGCCAGGATGACGTAACGTCTTGCGGTTGCGGAGGAATGGCATGCGGTTGGGGTGGCGAGTTGGCGTCTGGTTGGTTCTGGGCTCTTTGGGTCTGGGCTTGGCCTTCATAGCGCCGCCGCTGGCCGTTGCTGCATCCTGTCCAGGCGAGCCGGCGGCCTGCGCGACGACGGGGAGGACTCCACTGGGTCTCCCCTATCAGACGGTGCTCACCATCCTCCAGGACATGGACGAGAAGGATCGCCAGGCTCGTATCGAGGCCCTGCGCAAGACTCTCGAAGCCAATTCCGCAGATGATCTTGCCCGGCTCGAACTGATCGTGCTGAGCGGGGACGACCGCAAGCCGGTCGCCATCGCCGCCTCCCTGGCCGATCTCCTCGCCAAGGCCGATAAGGCGGGTGATCCCGTGGTCGCCGCCCTGGTGCGCCTCTTCACCATTCCCACCATCGAAGTGGAAGGAGAGGAGGGTGACGCCAAGGTCTCGTCACTGGTGGAGGCGGCACTGGCCGATCTTCGTGCCATGCGCAGCGATGCAGTGCGCCGCGGCCGGGCTGCCCTGACGGCGGATGACGCCGACCTGCTGGCGGGCCTGATGGCGCGCCGGGCGGTCTTCGACCTCGACGAGGCGATGGAGGACTATGACCGTGATGTCGGCAAGGCCCAGGCGGCCGTGCTGCGGGCGGCGATCGAGGCCTTCTCGGCTCGGCTCGAACGGGCGCCGCGCGACCGGGCTCGCTTCCCGCTCCTGGCCGAGGCTGTGCGCGACAATTACGACGACAAGGGCAGGTACGACCGTCTCGTCGAGATCTGCCGTCGCTGGACCAGCGTCGCGCCCGCCGATCCGAAGGCGCGCAGGTTCCTGGTGAATGCGCTGACGATGCGGGCCGACGACCGCAACGTTACCGAGAAGACGGTGCTGGCCCTCGCCGACGCCGAGGCCCTGGCTGTCCTGGCCGAGCCGGCGCCGGGTTCGGCTCGTCTCGATGCGATTGAGACCGAGGCGCTCGTCGCCAGCTATCGCGTCAGGGCGGTGGCGCAGGGCAGGACCGAGCCGGTCCGAGCCGCCGCGACCCTCGCCGAGGGGCTGGAGCGGCTGCGCGCGAGAACGCAGGGTGATCCTGCCCTGGGCAGCGGCGACGACCTCATCCTGGCGGCCGTGACGCTGGCTGGCGAGCGCATCGACAAGCAGGACGTCGCCACGGCCGAGACCATCGAGACAAAGCTGCTCTCCGTGCTCGCAGAGCCTGAACGCCGGGCGCAATTGCGCGATATGATCGCCGCCCGCTACCAGACGAAAGGCGAGGCGGAGGCGGCGATGCGGCGCTATCGCCAGTCCATGTTGGAACTCGCGGCCGCGCCGGTTGACGGCGAGAAGAGCTGGCGCTTCTTCGCGGCGGCGCGAAACCTGTTCGAGCTCGGCCGGCGGGATGCACGCCGCTTCGATGCCGACGACCATGCGCGCGCTCTGATCGACTATGCCGCCGAGCCTCGCCTGCGGGCGATCGACGGGCTGGACGGCAAGGAGAAGGCACGCCTGGTCCTGCGGATCGCCGATGCCCTGCATGTCCTGGCCAAACGTCTGGAGGATGCCGGTATCGAGGCGCCGCGCATTGGTCTGCTGGAACGCGAGGTCGCTCTGCGCGAGCCGCTGGCGCGCTATCCCGCCGAGCGGGCCGGTCGCCTGGACGGCCTGGCAGACGCCTATCGCGATCTCTCCGACGCCTTCGATGCCGCGAACCGGGAGAAGGAGGCGCTCGACCAGGCCCGCAAGCGCGTGGAGATCCGGCGCGAGCAGAAGGAGAAGAACCCTGCGGGTTTCGACGAACTCAGCGACACTGTCTGGGCTCTGCGCGATCTCGGCGACGAGCAGCGCCATGTCGGCGACGACAAGGGCGCGCAGGCCAGCTACCAGGAAGGGGCGCAGGTTGGCGCGACATTGCTCGAGCGTTATCCGGACAGGGGTGGCTCCTACGAGGCCATGTCGGCGATCCAGGTGGCGATGGGCCATGCGGCCCGCTCCACCATGATGAAGCTGATCCACTACAAGCGGGCGCAGGCAACCAATCTTGCCCATCTCGACAAGCTCGGCGAAAAGAAGTTCGATCAGGACTTCCTGGCGGTGTCGAGCATCAATATCGGCGATACCTATCTGGAAGCCGGCAAATACCAGGCGGCGCTGACCCATCTCGGCCAGGCCCTCGAAGCGAGCGACAAGAGCCTCGCCGACGATCCCGAGAACAACAGCCTTCTGCGCCGCCGAGCCCGCATCCTCGACAAGATCGCCAGGGCCGAGCAGGGGCTGGACCGCACCGAGCCGGCCATCGCCACACGCCGCCGCCAGATCGAGCTTCTGGAAAAGCTGGCGCGCCTGCGTGGCGCCGCGGTGGAAAACCAGGCAGACGCCTATGAGGCGCTGATCGACCTGCTCTCCCGGAGCGGCGACCATGCCGACGAGATCGCTGAGATCCGGCGCAAGGTGGCGGCTCTGTGAGGCGGCGCGGCCGCATTCCAGTTGGAATTTTGATTTTCAGTCGATTTTCACGCGTCATTGCGCGCGAAGCGAAGCAAGCCAGGGACCGAAAAATAGGGATTTCGTAGCTTGTGGATTGCTTCGCTTCGCTCGCAATGACGCTCAAGCAACAGAATTACGACTGTAGCGTTAGCCGCCGATGGCCCCGATCTTGCCGAGGAGTTCGGCCACCAGCGCATTGTCGAGGCCTTCGTCCGTCTGCCAGACGACCTCGCAACGCCGGCTGATCAGGAAGGTCTGCGGGATCGAACGCAAGGACAGCATGGTGATGAGCTCTCGCTTGTTGTCGATGCCGACGAGACCGTAGGGATTGCCCGCCTTTTCCAGATAATGCAGCACCGCCTCGTCCTGGTCCTGGACGGCGACGCCGGCTATGCGAACGCCCTTGCGTTGGAGGTCGACGAGATAGCGGTGCTCTTCCCGGCAAGCCTGGCACCACGAGGCCCAGAAGTTGAGGACGGTGACCTGGTCCTGCAGTGCTTCGAGCGTGGGGGCGGGAATGTCGGCAAGGCCCGCCAGGGGCTCCACCTGGAAGGGGCCGAGCACGGTGCCATTCGAATCCATCGGAGCCGGGTCCTCGGCACGGACCGATGTCGTCAGGCTGGCGGCGATACTCGCCAGGAATGCCCTGCGGCCCATCATGACGATTCTCCCATGTGGTGCTTTGCCCTGGCTCTTTGCTTCGGCGCATTGCTGCGATTCGAGGCGGCACCATCAAATCCCAAGGCGTTTGGCCACCATAGGTTGTGCGAGAGACTTGGCAACGGAGCGGGAATGGTTGCGAACAGGTTCGGAATTGAGGGGAAGGATGATTTTTCTAAAGCAAACGCCGCCCAGATGGGCGGCGTGAGCAACGTGCCGGCAAGGCGATCTCAGTAATTGGCGTCGGGAACGGCAGCCTTCTTGCGTTCGATGAAATCGCGCAGGGCTTCATCCTTGCCGGGATCGATGGCGGGGGCCTCGTAGTCGGCCAGCGTCTTCTTCCAGATCTTGTTGGCGCGCTGGGCGGCGTCCTGCTTGCCCTCGGCTTCCCACTGCTCCACCGAATTGTTGTCGGAGATGTTGGAGCGGTAGAAGGCGGTCTCGAAATTGGCCTGGGTGTGGGCGCAACCGAGGAAGTGGCCGCCCGGCTCGACCTGGCGGAAGGCGTCCATGGCCTGGCCGTTCTCGGACATGTCGACGCCCTTGGCCAGAACATGCATGGCGCCGAGCTGGTCGAAGTCCATCACGAACTTCTCATAGGAGGCCGAAAGGCCGCCTTCGAGCCAGCCGGCCGAATGCAGCATGAAGTTCACGCCGCCGAACATCGCCGGGATCAGCGTGTTGGCGCTCTCATAGGCGGCCTGGGCGTCCGGGATCTTGGAGGCGCAGAGCGAGCCGCCGGAGCGGAAGGGCAGCTTCATGCGGCGGGCGAGCTGGCCGGCGCCGTAGATGGCGAGCGCCGCTTCCGGCGTGCCGAAGGTCGGTGCGCCCGACTGCATCGAGAGCGTGGAGACGAAGGTGCCGAAGATGGCGGGCGCGCCGGGACGCACCAACTGCAGGAAGGAGACGCCGGCCAGCACCTCGGCCAGCACCTGGGTCAGGGTGCCGGCCACCGTCACCGGGCTCATGGCGCCGGAGAGGATGAAGGGCGTGATGATGCAGGCCTGGTTGTTCTGGGCGTAGACGTCGGCCGCTCCCAGCATGGTGTTGTCCCACACCATCGGCGAGTTGGCGTTGATCAGGCTGGTGCATACCGTGTTCTGCTGGATGAACTCCTCGCCGAACAGGATCTTGGCCATGTCGACCGTGTCCTGGGCGCGCTCGGGCGCGGTGACCGAGCCCATGAACGGCTTGTCGCTCAGGCGCATATGCGCATAGATCATCTCGAGATGGCGCTTGTTCACCGGCAGGTCGACCGGCTCGCACACGGTGCCGCCCGAATGGTGCACATAGGGATTGGCATAGGCCAGCTTCACGAAATTGCGGAAGTCCTCGATGGTGCCGTAGCGCCGGCCCTTGTCGAGGTCGTGCACGAAGGGCGAGCCGTAATTGGGCGCGAACACCGTGTTGTTGCCGCCGATGACGACATTGCGCTCGGGATTGCGGGCATGCTGGGTGTATTGCGAGGGGGCGGTTTGGATCAGCTTGCGGGCGAGGCCGCGGGGAAAGCGCACGCGCTCGCCCTTGATGTCGCAGCCGGCGGCCTTGAGCAGTTCGAGCGCGCGCGGATATTCGCGGAACTCGATGCCGACTTCCTCCAGAAGGGTCTCGGCATTGTGCTCGATGATCTGCATCGCTTCTTCCGAGAGCACTTCGGTGAGCGGGATGTTGCGGCTGATATAGGGCACCGAGGTGCCGCCGCGCTGCACGCGGGCGGCCCGGCGGGCGTCGCGCCCGCGGCGCGAGGCGGACGGAGCTTCGGTATGCGTGGCGTTGTCGGCTGCGTCCGTCATGGCGTTCTCCCGAGAATTCTGGACCTGAGACTTGAATAGGGGAATGCGTCGCCCGCCTGCGGCTCAAGCGCGCCGCCGAATTGCCGGAAAGCGACGTGCGCGGCGTAGGCAGGATATTGGAGGCGGCTGCGCGAGGGCCGGCGACCGCCGAGGATAGGCTGAAGCGTCATCGAAACCATATTGTTGCTGAAAGCTCGAATCCGGTTGCGGCAATGCTATGTTGCTCATCGTTCTTCAACGGCAAAGGGGGAGACGACGATGGAAGTTCTGCAGCGGTCCTGGCCCTGGTTCGTCATTCTCGGGGTGATCGCGGTGATCGGCGGCATCCTGGCGCTGATCCATCCGGGTTTCGCCTCGCTGGTGGTGGTGGTCTGGGCAGCCTGGGCCTTCATCGTGCTCGGCGTGGGGCAATTGGTGCATGCCACCGTGATCAGGGCCTGGGGTGGCTTCCTGATGACGGCGCTCATGGGTATTCTCGCGCTGCTGCTCGGGGCCTCCCTGCTGCTCAATCCCCTGGCCGGCGTGGTCTCCCTGACGGCGTTGCTGGGGGCGATGTTCCTGGTCTACGGCCTTGCCAAGGTGATCGTCGCCTTCAACATCCGCTCTTCCGCCAACTGGACCTGGCTGCTGCTGTCAGGCCTGATTTCGATTCTGCTGGCAATCCTGATCTTCTCGGACTTCCAGCAATCGGCTTCCTCATTGCTCGGTATCCTCCTCGGTGTCGAGCTCCTGTTCTACGGATTCGCCTCGCTGATGACCGGTATGGCGCTGCGCAGCAGGGTCGGCGGGGGCCGCTGAGATTGCCAAGCGTGTCGTGACGGTTCAGGTAACAAGCAGCCTCGTCATCCTGCTGCATGGCGTTGCTGCCTTCGGCTATGATCTCGATCCGCTGGCGGGCGTGCTGCATCGCTCCCTGCCCAATACGGCCGTGATTGCCCCGGATGCGCCTTTTGCCTATGAGCAGGGACCGGGCCGGCAATGGTACAGCCTGGAGGGCGTCACGCCGGAGAACCGGCTGGCGCGCATCGCGGCGGCGCGGCCGGCCTTCGATGCGTTGATCGGCGCCCTCGTTGACGCGCACGGGCTGGCGGCCCGGTTGGACCGCGTCGCCCTGGTCGGCTTCTCGCAGGGCGCGACCCTGGCCTTCGATGCCGTGGCCCGCGGACGCTGGCCCATCGGAGCGCTGGTGCTGCTTTCCGGGCGCTTCGTCACGCCTGTTCCCTTTGCGCCGGCCCACAACACGCCGGTATTGCTGGTGCATGGCAGCGCTGATGGAGCGGTGCCGCCCGAGGAAACCCGGCGGGCGGCCGTGATGCTTCAGGGAGCGGGCATGAGGGTGCAGACCCACATTCTGCGCGGTGTCGGCCACACCATCTCGCCGACAGGGGCTAAACTCACCCGCCGTTTCCTCCGGGAAAGGCTGGGCGGGACGGGCGTGTGAAGACTGCCCGAACCGATGTCGGCGACAGAAAAGTCCACTGGGATGTCACAAAGTTGAACGGTCGATCGTCATGGCCTCGGTATCAACCGAGGAGACCGACCATGACCCCCAAGCTCAATCCCCTTGCCGCCGCTCCCGCGCTGATGAAGGAGTGGCAGCGCGTTTCCTTCGTCATCGCCGCCAATATCGATCCGGGCCTGTGCGAGCTCGTGGAGATCCGAGCCTCCCAGATCAATGGCTGCGCCAATTGCCTCAACATGCACACGGTGTTCGCCCGCGAAAACGGTGAAACCGAGCAGCGTATCTATCTGCTTCCGGCCTGGCGCGACGCGCCTTGTTACAGTGATCGCGAGCGGGCTGCGCTCGGCTGGACCGAGGCCCTGACGCGGCTTAGCGAAGGGCACACGCATGAAGCGGCCTACGAGGCCTTGAAGGCGCATTTCAGCGAGGAGGAGCGGGTCAAGCTCACTTTGCTGATCAATGTCATCAATGGCTGGAACCGGATCGCAGTCGGTTTCGGCGGCTGGGTCGATCCAGCCTTGGTGAAATCCGCCAAGGCGCTCGCTGCCTGAACAAGACGGCGCAGCGGGCAGCGTCTCGTCATTGCGGGCGCAGCGGAGCAATCCAGACATCGCAAGGCTCGATGCTTGCGGCTCCTGGATTGCTTTGCTCGCAATGACACATCCGTACAGCGCGCTGTAACACGAGGCGTTCCAACCAAAACCAACGTTGTTCCGGACTTTGCCCATGGGACCTTGCTCCGAATCCCCAGCCTTTCTACAAGAAGACCCTTCTTCCCGTGGTCCCGGACATGCCAGATCTTTCCTTTTCGCGCGTAGGCGCCTTCCGTCACGGCGGTTTCGCGCGCTATTGGCTGGCGCGCTTCCTCGGTAGTTTCTCGGCCCAGATCATCGGCGTTTCCGTTGGCTGGCAGGTCTATGACCTTACGCGCGATCCCTTCGATCTCGGCATCGTCGGCCTGGTGCAGTTCCTGCCGGCCTTCCTGCTGGTGCTGGTCACCGGCGCGGTGGCGGATCGCTTCAACCGCGTGCGGATCATGGCGCTCTGCCTCGCCGGCGAGGCGCTGTGTGCCCTCGCCCTGATGCTGTTCGGCCTGTGGGGCAGCCAGACGGCCGTGCCGATCTTCGTCACCTTGGTGGTGTTCGGCACGCTCCGGGCCTTCTTCGGCCCGGCCCAGCAATCGCTGATGCCCAATCTGGTGCCGGCGGAGGATCTCGCCAGCGCCATCGCCTGGAGCACCTCGTCCTGGCAGATCGCCACCGTGATCGGCCCGGTCGCCGGCGGCCTGCTCTATGGCCTGTCGGCCAATATCGCCTATGGCACGGCGCTGGTGCTGCTCGGCCTCGCCGCCTTGCTTACCGTCACCATCGCGCCACCGCCGCAATTGAAGGCAGTCAAGGAGAAGCCGAGCTTCGAGACGCTGGTGGCGGGTTTTCGCTATATCTGGCACGAAAAGATCGTGCTCGGCGCCATCTCCTTCGATCTCTTCGCCGTGCTGCTCGGGGGCGCCTCGGCACTGCTGCCGGTCTATGCGCGCGACATCCTCGATGTCGGTCCCTGGGGGCTCGGCATGCTGAGGGCGGCGCCCGGTGTCGGTGCCATCGTGGTGGCGGCCTTGCTGTTGCGTCACCCGATCAAGGACCACGCCGGCGTGGTGATGTTCGTCTGCGTGGCGCTGTTCGGGCTGTTCACCGCTGTGTTCGGCGCCTCCACCGTGGTCTGGCTCTCCATCCTCGCCATGGCGCTGATGGGGGGCTTCGACATGGTGAGCGTCTATGTGCGCGAGACCCTGATCCAGCTCTGGACGCCCGATGCGGTGCGCGGCCGGGTGAACGCGGTCAACCAGGTCTTTGTCGGTGCGTCCAACGAACTCGGCGAGTTCCGCGCCGGCATCTCGGCCGGATTGATCGGTGCTGTGCCGGCGGTGATCTTCGGCGGCGTCGCCACCATCGCGGTGGCCGGCCTGTGGTGGCACTGGTTCCCCGAGCTGCGCAAGGCGCGACATCTGAGCGGGCGGGTGTGAGGGGAAACACGGTGTGCCGATCTCCTCAGCTCCATAAAGTGATGGAGCGAGATCGGCATTCTTGGAAACGACGCGCTCCGGCGAGAAGATGCCGATCTGGAGATCGGCACACCGAAATCCTGCTTACAGTACCGCCTCGATCAACCGCGGGCCACGCTGGCGCATCGCCGCCTTGAAGGCATCGGCGAGGGCGGCATGGCTCTCAACCCTGACAGCCTCCACGCCCATGCCTTCGGCGAGCTTCACCCAATCGAGATCGGGATTGCCGATGTCGAACATCGACTGGCCCCTGGGCCCGACGCTGCCGAGGCCGACGCCCGCCACTTCGTCCATCAGCACCTTGTAGGCCCGGTTGGCGTAGATCACCGTGGTAACGTCGAGTTTTTCGCGCGCCTGTGTCCAGAGGGACTGCAGCGTGTACATGGCGCTGCCGTCGGCCTGCAGCGACACCACCTTGCGGTCGGGGCAGGCGATGGCGGCGCCGGTGGCCACCGGCATGCCGTCGCCGATCGCCCCGCCCGAGAGCTGTAGGCTGTCATGCGGCGCGGCGGTTTCGTTGAGCGGGTAGAAGGGGAAGCCCGAGGAGATCGTCTCGTCGGAAATGATGGCGTTCTCCGGCAGGAAATGGCCGGCGATGCGCATGATGCCCTCGGCCGTGACGGGGCCGTCCGCAGGCAAGCCGGGCGGCTCATGCGCGGAAACCCTGCCGGGTGCGCTCGCGCCGATCGCCTCGGCCAGGGCCTCGAGGGCGCCGGTGCCGTCCTCGTGCGGAAAGGCGAGCACGAGAGGCCGGCAACCGGGCGGCGTCAATTCGCTCGGCTGCCCCGGATAGGCGAAGAAGGCGATCGGCGCCTGTGTGCCGACCAGGATCAGCGTCTGGGTGCCCTGCAGGAAATCGATCGCCGGGCCGGGGCGGTAGGGCAGTCGTTCCACGCGAACGCGCCCGGCGCCGCGCTCGACCCGGGGCACGAAGGTGTCGCAGATCAGCCGGGCTCCGGTCTTGGCTGCGATGCGGCCGGCTGCCGCGAGGCCGCGTCCTCGCAAGGCCTCGCCACGCAGCAGGAAAGCGACCGGGCCGCCGGCCCTGAGGGCCGCCACCGATTGCACCACGGCGCTGTCCGAGACGGGGGCTGGACCGAGGACGGGCAGCGGCGCGGCCGGCCTGTCGGCGGCGAGCCAGGCGGTGTCGGCCGGCAGGATCAGGCTGGCGATCTGCCCCGGCGCAGTGCGTGCCACCTGCACGGCGCGGGCGGCATCGGCGGCGACGCTGCGGGCATTGGGCGAGGAATGCACCCAATGCGAGACGGGACGGGCGAAGGCGGCGACATCCGAGGTCAGCGGCGCGTCGAAACCCTGATGCGCCGAGGCATGGTCGCCGATGATATTGACCATCGGCACCGGCACCTTGCGGGCATTGTGGAGATTGGCGAGGCCATTGGCGAGGCCGGGACCGAGATGCAGCAGTGTCGCGGCCGGCTTGCCGGTCATGCGGGCATAGCCATCCGCCGCGCCGGTGACCACGCCCTCGAACAGGCCGAGCACCGGCCGCATGCCCTCGATGCGGTCGAGCGCACCAACGAAATGCATTTCCGAAGTGCCGGGATTGGCAAAGCAGACCTCGACCCCGCTATCGACCAGCGTGCGCACCAGGCTTTCGGCGCCGTTCATGCCGTTGGTGGCGGGGAGGGGCTGGTGCATGGCTGAAAACCGCTGGCTTGGGTGGTTCGGAACAGACCACCCTTAGGCGCAAACGGTACGAGACCTCAAGCATGATGGTGTCACGCTTTCCCGGGGATCAGCCGCAATCCTTGGCGATCAGCGGCGAGAAGGCCCAGCCATGGACGCCCTTGCTGAAGCCATCCTGTTCCAGGCGCGAATCGCCGCGCCACCAGGTGACCTCGACCCATTTGCCTTGCCGGCCCTGGCCATATTGCACTTCGTCCTCGGGCTTCATGCGGGCGACCAGGCGATGCTGCGGACCCGGGCCGGCGCGCAGGGCGACGAAGCCATCCGGCGTCTTGCGCAGATGGCACAGTTCCATGGCGGAGGCCGCGTCCGGCAGGAGGCCGGCGAGGCAGACGGCGAGCAGCGGGGGACGAAGGGAGCGGTTCATGGCGGGGTCCGATGGTGGATGCCCGACCAAGCCACAGGCAGCGGGATGCCGCCGTGACGGCGCGCACAGGACGGGATTCTTCCTTCTCCCCTTGTGGGTGTCGTCAACTCCCTTGAGTCGACTAGAGGTGCCCCAAAGGGGCGGACGAGGGGGCTCGCGACCTTGCTATTCTGATGCTCATTCGCAAGCACGACCTGGATTGGCTGTGAGACCCCTCATCCGCCTGCCGGCACCTCTAGTCAACTCGAGGGAGTTGACGACACCCGCAAGGGGAGAAGGGAATGGCTCGGCTGGCGATCGGCCTCAACGACAGGTTTTTTCACGACGTCGTTTTCTGGCCATGTCCCGGCCCATATGCGACATCGTTCCGGCGCGTCTTCTATAGAGCTAGTCGTCAACGGGATGGCATCGGCGCCGCTTCCTGCGGTGATGGTCGCACGGGTTTGCGAGATGGTCGCACCCAGGCAGCAACCGCGGCGGTGAAGGCGCTAAGGTCCCCCGCAACGCATCCGGAGTCGCAGGCAAATGGCAGTGTTTCCAAAAAAGGCGAAGGTCGTCATCGTCGGGTTGGGCGGGATCGTCGGCGCATCGATCGCCCATCATTTGATCGAGCGGGGCTGGGACGACATCGTCGGCATCGACAAGTCGGGCATCCCGACCGATATCGGCTCCACCGCCCATGCTTCCGACTTCTGCTATGCCACCAGCCACGACTTCCTGTCCTGCTGGACCACGCTCTATTCCATCGATTTCTACGAGAAGATGGGCCATTACGCCCGCGTTGGCGGCATTGAAGTGGCGCGTGTGGGCGACGATGCCCGCATGGACGAGATCAAGCGCAAGGTCGCCTCCGGCAAGGCCTTCGGCACCCGTGCCCGCCTGATCGAACCGTCCGAGATCAAGGAGAAGTTCCCGCTGATCGAGGAGCATCTGGTGCAGGGCGGCCTGTGGGATCCGGATGCCGGCCTCGTCATCCCGCGCTCGCAGACGGTGGCGGGCAAGCTCGTCGACAAGGGCGAGGCCGCCGGCAAGCTCCAGGTCTTCGCCAACACGGCGGCGACCTCGCTCATCATCGAGAACGGCCGCATCAAGGGCGTGGTCACCAGCCGCGGCACCATCGAGGCCGACCATGTCGTTGTTTGCGCGGGCCTGTGGGGCCGCCTGATCGCCGAGATGGCGGGCGAGGACCTGCCGGTGATGCCGGTCGACCATCCGCTGACCTTCTTCGGGCCCTATAACGAGTTCGCCGGCACCGGCAAGGAAATCGGCTGGCCGCTGATGCGCGACCAGGGCAACTCCGCCTATATGCGCGACACCGGCGATCCCAAGACCGCCGAGGGCGGCCAGATCGAGTGGGGCTATTACGAGGAAACCAATCCGCGCCTGTGCCATCCGCGCGATCTTCTCGAAAAGCACGAGGCGCGCCTGTCGCCCTCGCAGCGCGACCTCGACATGGAACAGATCATCGGTCCGCTCGAACGCGCCATGGAGCTGACGCCGATCCTCGGCGAGCTCGGCTACAATGAGGGCCATTCCTTCAACGGCCTGCTGCAGGTCACCACCGATGGCGGCCCGTCCATGGGCGAAAGCCAGAAGGTGCGGGGCCTGTGGTATGCGGTCGCGATCTGGGTCAAGGACGGCCCCGGCATGGGCAAGCTGATTGCCGACTGGATGACCGACGGGCGCACGCCGATCGACCACAACAAGATCGACTATGCCCGCTTCTCCCCGCACATGCTGGAGGAGGGCTTCATCGAGGGGCGTTGCGGCGAGGCGGCCCGCAAGATCTACAATCCGGCCGTGCATCCGCGTGAGCCCTATGACACCGGCCGCAACGTCAGGCGCTCGCCCTTCTATGAGCGCGAGAAGGAGCTCGGCGGCTATTTCATGGAGCTCGGCGGCTGGGAACGCGCCCATGGCTACGCCGCCAACGAGCATTTGCTCGAGAAATACGGCAACCGCGTGCCGGTGCGTGCCAACGAATGGGACAACCGCCATTTCTGGCGTGTCTCCAATGCCGAACAGCTCGCCATGAGCGAGGATTGCGGCATCATCAACCTCTCGCATTTCGCCATGATCGATGTCGAGGGCCCCGACCATGTCGCGCTGATGGAGTGGGTCTGCGCTGCCAAGATCGGCGGCGACGCCAATGTCGGCAAGGGCATCTATACCCATTTCCTCGATGAGGACGGCATGGTGCGCGCCGACCTCACCGTGTTCCGCATGGCCGACCGCTGCCGCGTGGTCGACGGCGCCGATGCCGGCCCGCGCGACCTCAACTATCTGCGCCGCGTCGCCCAGGACAAGGGCTTCGACGTCACCGTCACCGATACATCCGAGAAATACGTCACCATCGGCATCTGGGGCCCGAACGCCCGCGTCAATCTGAAAAAGGTGGTGGAGAATCCGGCCGGGCTCGATCCCGAGAACTTCCCCTTCGCCGCCATCAAGCCGCTCCGCATCGGCGGCAAGGACGTTTCCGCCTTCCGCATCTCCTATGTCGGCGAACAGGGCTGGGAACTGCATATGCGCTACGAGGATGGCCTCGCCGTCTGGGATGCGCTGCGCTCCACCGGCGTGATGGCCGTGGGCGTGGAGACCTATGCCAATTCCCGTCGCATGGAAAAGAGCCTGCGCCTGCAGAATGCCGAGCTCAACACCGAGTACAACCTGATCGAAACCGACCTCCAGCGCCCCAAGGTCAAGGAGGCCGATTTCTGCGGCAAGGCCAAGCATCTGGAGCACCGCGCCCGCGCCCACCAGCCGGCGATGCTGTGCACGCTGGTGATCACGGACAATGTGGATGCCAAGGGCGTCGCCCGCTATCCCGTCGGTATCCTGCCGGTGATGGATCCGGCGACCGGCGAGACGCTGGTCGACGAGCTTGGCCGGCGTTCCTACACCTACTCGATCGCCTATGGCCCGACGATCGGCAAGAACATCGCGCTTGCCTATCTGCCGCATGCCCATGCGCAGGAAGGCCGCAAGTTCCAGGTCGAATATTTCGGCGAGTCCTATCCGGTCGAGGTGGCCGGCGTCGGCTACAAGCCGCTCTACGACCCCGAGAACACCAAGCCGCGGAGCTGAGGGAACTCATCATCACCGATAATAGCGCGACCAGCCTTCTCCCCTTGCGGGAGAAGGTGGCGCGAAGCGCCGGATGAGGGGAGATACGCGACTTTGCACGGTATGCGTCAACACCCCTCATCCCCCTGCCGGGACCTCTAGTCAACTCAAGAGAGTTGACGACACCCGCAAGGGGAGAAGGCTACAAGCGCCCCGTCGTCGGGCGCCATCCCGAGTTCTCCACGTCACAATTGCCCGCTCTTGTTGACGTTTGGGGCGGGCACGCGGAAGTAAGGGAACTCATTCCCTGACCCTCTCCCGGTATGGGAGAGGGAGTCCGCCATGCCCAAGAAACCGATAGCAAAACCGATCGTCAAACCAGCGGCCAAGAAGAAGATCGAGCGCTTTCCCGAGCCGCCCGGCATGCCGCCCGAAACCTCCGTCATCGCCATCGGCGATATCCACGGTCGGCTCGACCTGCTGGAACCCCTGCTCACGCGCATCGAGAGGCGGGCCTCGCTGCTGCCGGGCCTCAGGCATATCGTGGTCAGCGTCGGCGATCTCATTGACCGCGGCCCCGATTCCGCCGGGGTGATCGAGCGGCTGATGAATGGCGTGCGGGGTTGCGAGTTGGTCGTGTTGCTCGGCAATCACGAGGACGCGCTGCTGGGCTTTCTGGACGACAAACCGATCGGCGACGCCTGGCGCAGCTTCTTCGGCGCCGATGCCTTCCTGCAGAGCTACGGCATTGCCAGCCGGCAGAACTACAAGGTGGAGAAGACGCCGGATCGCCTGCGCCAGGACATGTTGGCCGCCATACCGCCGGCCCATCTCGAATTCCTGCGCGCCCTGCCCACCTCCTACAGCATCGGCGACTATTTCTTCGCCCATGCCGGCGTGCGCCCCGGCGTGCCGCTGGATGAGCAGGACGACCGCGACCTCGTCTGGATCCGCGAGGAATTCCTGCATTCCAAGCAGCGCTTCGAGAAGAAGATCGTCCATGGCCACACCCCCGTGCGCAAGCCGGACTTCAACCGCAACCGCATCAATCTGGACACCAAGGCCTACGCCTCGGGCGTGCTGACGGCGGTGCGGTTCGAGGGCATCGAGGCCGTGGTGTTCTGAGCGGCTGAAAGGCTGCTCCGCTCTTCGAATGCGGTGTTTCCGAGAGCGGACGGGACGTCCGCAGTCCCAGGGACAACGCTTCCCGCGCGGCCTGGCAAGGCTTGCTCGGGAACCTCCGAGGCTGGGACCGCGGACGTCTCGTCCGCCTCTTGCCGCCCGGCCCGCACGCCCCTTATTGTGGCATAGGAGGGAGCGCATCATGGCGTCATTCCATCTGCCGGCTATCCCCGACGACATCAGCGTCATCGCCTTCGGCGACGTGCACGGCTGCTACGACAAGCTGGAAAACCTGCTCGAACAGATCGAAGCGCGCCTGGCCTATTTGCCACAGCGGCGGCACATCGTCGTTTCCGTCGGCGATCTCGTCGATCGTGGCCCGGATTCGGCCCGTGTGGTCGAACGGCTGGCGGCCGGCCTGCCGGGCTGCGAACTGGTGGTGCTCAAGGGCAATCACGAGGCCATGATGCTCGAATTCATCCGCGGCGGTGAGGATGCGGAGGCCTGGCTGCACAATGGTGGCCTGCGCACGCTGGCGAGCTACGGCATCGATCTGGAACGAACCCTCGCCGAAGGCCCGACGCTTCATGGCCTGCGCCGCGCCTTTCTCGACGCGATACCGGAACATCATCTCGCCTTTCTCGCGAAGATGCCGCTCAGCTACGCCTGCGGCGATTATTTCTTCGTGCATGCCGGCGTTCGCCCCGGCCGTCCGCCCGACAGGCAGGACGAGGAGGACCTCTTGTGGATCCGCAACGAGTTCCTCGACTGGGACGGCGATTTCGGCAAGCGCATCGTGCACGGCCATACGCCGGTCGACATCGCGACCTTCAGGCCCAATCGCATCAATCTCGACACCGGCGCCTGCTTCGGCGGTCCCTTGACGGCCGTGCTGCTGGAGGGGACGGAGGCGACGATTTTTTGACATACAGCTCGGCACTTGCTGGCCCGCCAGAGAAGAAATCATGCAAAACACAGCTCGCGTGCCGGACGGCCTCAGCATCATTGCCTTTGGGGATGTCCATGGCTGTCTGAATGAATTGCAAGATCTTCTCGATCGCATCGAGGCCCATGCTGCGGCTCACCCCGAGCGCCGCCATATCGTCATCAGCCTCGGCGATCTAGTCGATCGCGGTATGGATTCCGCCGGCGTCGTCGAACGGCTGATCGAGGGCGTACCGGGGTGTGAAACGATCGTGCTGCGCGGCAATCACGAACAGATGATGCTCGACTTCATCGATGCTTCCGCCAATGAACAGCAATGGGGCCGCATCGGATGCTTCGAGACGATGGCGAGCTATGGCATCGACGCT
Source organism: Labrys sp. WJW (assembly GCF_001676615.1). Lineage (GTDB taxonomy): Bacteria > Pseudomonadota > Alphaproteobacteria > Rhizobiales > Labraceae > Labrys > Labrys sedimenti. The sequence goes on from NZ_LYXZ01000029.1 coordinate 16,381, forward strand.
AGACGCGTTCTTTCGGAACGCTTACCCCTGGCCCAGGTCAGGCAGGCTCTGCCGGACCTGCGGCGGGCTTTCCTTGCCAAACTCCCAGCCTACCACTTGAATTTCCTCAGGAACTCTCCGCTCCACGTCACTTTCGGCGACTATTTCTTCGTTCATGCCGGGGTTCGCCCCTATGTCGCATTGGATCGGCAGGATCCGCAGGATCTTTTGTGGATCCGCGGCGAATTCCTCGATTTTCCTGGCGATTTCGGCAAGAAGATCGTGCACGGGCACTCCCCTTGCGACGAAATCGAGTTCCGCCCTAATCGCATCAATCTGGATACGGGCGTCTGCCTCGGCGGGCCTCTCTCGGCCGTGTTGTTCGAGGGCGCGCAGGCGACGATTTTTTGAATTGGGCCGCCTGAAGCACTTCACTTGTTGAAACCTTTGGTCAAAAGCTGCGGCTTGCTTGCTCCGGGCGGCCGCAACTGCGACTCTTTGGGCCACAATTCCCTTCTGTCCTTTGCCCGGAGAAATCGATCGTGCCGCCAGAGACCGGCAACCTCGTCACCGCCGACCTGATCGCCGTGCTCGTGGCGGTCACCGCGGGGCGGCCGCGGGTGATGACGGTGCAGGAGGGGCGGGGCCTGCCCTCGGGGCCCTTCGAGGCCGGTCATCGTTCGCTGCAAACGGGATTGCGTAGCTGGGTGGAGGGCCAGACTGGCCATCCGCTGGGCTATGTCGAGCAGCTCTATACCTTTGCCGACAAGGATCGCGGGGCTGAGGACATGCAGCGGGCGATCTCGATCTCCTATCTCGGGCTGACCCGGGAAAATGCCGGTCGGGACGAAGAGACCGGCTGGCGCGACTGGTACGAATATTTTCCCTGGGAGGACCATCGTGCCGGCCTGCCGGGGTTTTTCCAGGCCGGTATCGCCGCACCGCTGAAGGCCTGGGCCGGGGCGGCCGACAGCGCAGCCCTGCGCGAGATCCGTTCCCAACGGGTTGATATCACCTTCGGGCTGGAAGGTTTTGCCTGGAACGAGGAACTCGTGCTGCAGCGCTACGAGTTGCTCTATGAGGCCGGGCTGGTGCCGGAAGCCGCGCTGGGCGGCATGCCGATTGTGCCGGGCAGGCCGATGCATGCCGACCATCGCCGTATCCTCGCCACCGGAATCGCCCGTCTCAGGGCCAAGATCAAATATCGCCCCGTGGTGTTCGAATTGCTGCCCGCCACCTTCAGCCTGCTGCAACTGCAGCGCAGCGTCGAGGCCCTGGCCGGGCGCCTGGTGCACAAGCAGAACTTCCGCCGGCTGATCGAGCAGCAGGAACTGGTGGAGGAGACCGGCGCGATGGCCGCCGAGACCATCGGCCGCCCTGCCAAGCTGTTCCGCTTCCGCCAGGCCGTGTTGGCTGAGCGCGTGGCCGCCGGCACCAAGCTGCCGCTGGCGCGGGGGTAGCGGCTCGCTTCGCAAGTTTGGCGCGGTTCCTTCTCCCCTTGCGGGACCTGGCACTTCCTTTGGAAGTGCCTTGGGTGGCATTGCGAAGCAATGACGGATGAGGGGAGATACACAACGTTTGATGGGTGCGCGCCAACACTCCTCATCCGCCCCTTCGGGGCACCTTCTCCCGCAAGGGGAGAAGGCTTATCGTGCCAGTCGCAGCTCTGCCTGGGCTTGGGTTTCAGCTGATCTTTCTCTCGATCGTGCCGTCGAATCTTTATGCTCTAAGTGAACATAATTCGCTTGACATCTCTTATGCTCGGATTAAGCATATGCCGGATATATGCTCAATGGGAGTATAAATAATGCTACTCGATTCCGCCGTCCTCACCCGTACCGCGCCGCTTTATGAGCGGGTCCGGCGTGTCATTCCGGCGATGGAATGGCCTGTCTTTGCCGACGATGTCGACGCCATCCTGGCGCTGAAGAAGGAACGCAACGCCGTCATCCTGGCGCACAACTACCAGACGCCGGAGATCTTCCACTGCGTCGCCGACGTGGTGGGCGACAGCCTGGCCCTGGCCCGCAGGGCAGTGGATACCGATGCCGATGTCATCGTGCTGGCAGGCGTGCATTTCATGGCCGAGACCGCCAAGCTGCTCAACCCGGACAAGACGGTGCTGATCCCCGATCTCGGTGCCGGCTGCTCGCTGGCCGATTCGATCACGCCCAAGGATGTGCGCCTGATGCGGGCGACCTATCCGGGCGTGCCCATCGTCACCTATGTCAACACCTCGGCGGCGGTGAAGGCCGAATCCGACGTCTGCTGCACCTCGGGCAATGCCAAGCGCATCGTCGAAAAGCTCGGCGTGCCCAAGGTGATCATGCTGCCTGACGAATATCTCGCCCGCAACATCGCCGCCGAGACCGATGTCGAGATCATCGCCTGGAAGGGCCATTGCGAGGTGCATGAGCGCTTCTCGCCGACCGAGGTGCGCCAGCTTCGCGAAGACCATCCCGGCGTGATCGTGCTCGCCCATCCCGAATGCCCGCCGGAGGTAGTGGCGGAAGCCGATTTTTCCGGCTCGACCGCGCTGATGTCCGACTATGTCGCCGAGCACAAGCCCGCCCGCGTGGTGCTGCTGACCGAGTGCTCGATGAGCGACAACGTCGCCGTGCACCACCCCAGCGTCGATTTCATCCGTCCCTGCAATCTCTGTCCGCATATGAAGCGAATCACGCTCGCCAATATTCGCGAGGCGCTGGAGGCCAATCGGCACGAAGTCACCATCGATCCCGCCGTGGCGGTCGCTGCCCGCCGGGCCGTCGAGAGGATGCTCGAGCTATGAGCGATCATCCTCAACTCTATCGCGACCGGCCGGTGGTGGTCGGGGCCGGCCTTGCCGGACTGATGACGGCGCTTTCACTTGCGCCCGAGCCGGTGGTGCTGCTCTCCCATGCACCGCTTGGCGCGGAGACCTCGACGGGCTGGGCGCAGGGCGGGCTCGCCGCCAGTCTGGCTGATGACGACACGCCCGACTTGCATCTCGCCGACACCCTGGCGGCGGGCGCCGGCCTGGTCGAGGCCGAGGCAGCCCGCCGCATCGTCGCGGCCGCACCGGCGGCGGTGCGCCGGCTCGCCGGCCTTGGCGTCAAGTTCGACGAGATGGACGGAAGCTTCCAGCTCGGCCTCGAAGCCGCCCATGGCCGTCGCCGCATCGTGCATGCCGATGGCGACGCCACCGGGCGGGAGATCGTGCGGGCTCTCGCTGCCGCCGTGCGCGCCACGCCCTCGATCACCGTGCTGGAAGGCGTCGAGGCCCGGCGCCTCCTCGTCGAGGACGGTGCCATTGCCGGTATGGTCTGCGCCGACGCGAAGAACGATTTGATGGTGATCGCCACCGCCCGTGTCGTGCTGGCCACCGGCGGCATTGGCGGCCTGTTCGCCGACAGCACCAATCCCCGCGCCAGCCAGGGACAAGGACTTGCCTTGGCCGCTCGCGCCGGTGCGCGGCTCTCCAACCTCGAATTCGTACAGTTCCACCCGACGGCCCTCGACACCGCCGCCCGTCCGATGGCGCTGGTCAGCGAAGCCGTGCGGGGCGAGGGGGCCGTGCTGATCGACGAGACCGGCGGGCGTTTCCTCGGCCATCTGCCGGGTGCCGAGCTCGCTCCGCGCGACGAGGTCGCCCGCGGTATCTGGCAACATCTGGCGGCGGGCCACCGGGTGTTTCTCGATGCCCGTCGCCAGCCCGGCGCCGGCTTCGCGCGCCGTTTTCCCAGCATCGACCGGATTTGCCGGCAGGCCGGCTTCGATCCCGCGCTGCAGCCGCTGCCGGTGCGCCCGGCCCAGCACTACCACATGGGCGGCATCGCGGTGGACGATGAGGGCCGCAGTTCCCTGCCTGGCCTGTGGGCTTGCGGCGAGGTGGCCTGCACCGGGCTGCACGGTGCCAATCGCCTGGCCAGCAATTCCCTGGCCGAGGCCGCCGTCTGCGCCGCCTGGGTTGCCGACAGTGCGCGCGCCGCGCCGGCCGGAGGCCGCAGGCTCGGGGGAGGTGCTGGCGCGCCGGCCGTCACCGATCTCAGCACCTTCGTTGCCGACCCCATACGCCCGATCCTGTCCCGCGCGCTCGGCGTGGTCAGGGATCGCGCCGGGTTGGAGGCGGCGATCGCCGCGCTGCTGCCGCTGACGAGGAGCAGGGGCCCCGTTTCAGGGCCGGCCACTGTCGGCCTGATGCTGGCCGTCGCCGCCCTCCGCCGCCAGGAGAGCCGCGGCGCTCATTGCCGGGCGGATTTCCCGTCGACCCTGCCGGAGGCCTCGCCCTCTTTCCTCTGCCTCGACGAGGCGCTCGCCGCGGCCCGCGCGGTCGCCGCCACCCTTCCTTTTGCCGAAAGTGCCTGACATGCCACTCCTACCGCTCTCCCCCCTGCTCTACGAGCCGATCATCCGCGCCGCCTTGGTGGAGGATCTCGGCCGGGCCGGAGATCTCACCACCGATGCCATCGTGCCGGCGACGCTGAAGGCGACCACGGTGCTGGCGGCGCGTCAGGACGGCGTGGTCGCCGGGCTCGACATCGCGGTCACCGCCTTCCGCCTGATCGATCCCGCGATCGCCGTTTCGGTGGAGCGTGGCGATGGTGCCGGGGTCTCGCCGGGCTCGGTGATCGCCACCCTCTCCGGCTCGGCCCGCGCCTTGCTGACCGGCGAGCGCACCGCCCTCAACATTCTCAGCCGTCTTAGCGGTATCGCCAGCGCGACCGCTTCGGTGGTGGAGTCGGTCAGGGACCACAAGGCCACGATCGTCTGCACCCGCAAGACCACTCCGGGTCTGCGCGCCTTGGAGAAATATGCGGTGCGGGCCGGCGGCGGCGGCAATCACCGCTTCGGTCTCGACGATGCCATCCTGATCAAGGACAACCATGTCGCCATCGCCGGTGGCATCCGCCCGGCGCTGGAGCGTGCCAAGGCCGCGGCAGGGCACATGGTCAAGATCGAGCTCGAGGTCGATACGCTGGCCCAGCTCGAAGAGGCTCTCATGGTCGGCGTCGACGCGGTGCTGCTCGACAATATGAACCCCGCCCAATTGCGCGAGGCGGTGGCCATGGTGGGCGGGCGGGCGCTCACCGAGGCCTCGGGCCGCGTCACGGCGGAGACGGCACCGGCAATCGCGGCTTCGGGGGTCGACCTCATCTCCGTGGGCTGGCTCACCCATAGCGCGCCGATCCTCGACATCGGCCTGGATTATCGGGCCTGAGCGGCATTGCCGCATCCCCTTGCTGGCGCAGGCGCTGCTGTTATGCTGTCGCCATGCAGAATCGTACGGTACCCTTTCCCATCCCGCCGCGCGCGCCGGCGGGGACGACCATCATTGCCTTCGGCGACGTCCACGGCCATCTCGGGCTGATGGAGGAGATCCTGGCCAAGGCGCAAGCCCGGGCCCGGGCCAAGCCGGACCGGCGCCACATCGTCATCAGCCTCGGCGATCTCGTCGATCGCGGCCCCGACTCCCGCGGTGTCGTAGGCCGGCTGATGGGAGATCTGCCGGGTTGCGAGCTCCATGTGCTCAGGGGCAATCACGAAACCTTGCTAATGTCCTTCTTGGCAGGCGACCCCGACGCCGATGTCTGGCTTAAATGGGGCGGCATGGCGACCGTCGGCAGCTATGGCGTCGACATCAAGGGGGCCGACCCCCACTCGAAGCGGGATGTCGAGCGTCTGAGGGCCGAGTTCCGCGCCAGGATGCTGCCCGACCACCTCGAATTCATGCGCACGCGGCCGCTCAGCCTCACCTTCGGCGATTATTTCTTCGTGCATGCCGGCGCGCGGCCGGATGTGCCGCTGGCCGAGCAGAAGGAATATGACCTGATCTGGATCCGCGACGAGTTCCTGCCCTCCGGCCAGCTCTTCGAAAAGAAGATCGTGCATGGCCACACCTCGGTGGAGGAGCCGGATTTCCGCACCAACCGCATCAATCTCGACACCGGTGCCTGCTATGGCGGCAAGCTGACGGCGGCGATCTTCGAGGATGACGTAGCCGAGGTGTTCGCCTCCATCCCGGCGCCGCCCGGTACGCATTTTCCTTGAGGAGGGGCCGTCATTGCGAGCGAAGCAATCCAGTTTTGCCATCCTTGAAGAGCTGGATTGCTTCGCTTCGCTCGCAATGACGATGATCGCTGCAGACGGGGCCGGCTAGGAAGGCGAGCCGCTCTCCCCTCAATGCGTGACCAGCCACTCCATCGGATGGTCTTCGCTGCGGGGAGCGTAGAGTGGCGGCACCGGGTTTGGAATCTCTTCGAAGCGCGGCTTGACGCCAAGCAGCGGCCCGACACGTTCCAGGATCTTGCCGGTGGTGACGCCGGCATTCCAGGCCGCCGATGAGTAGCCATAGGTCTCCGGCAGGCCCTTGGGCTCGTCATAGAGTACGAGCACCAGATATTTCGGCTTGTCGAAGGGAAACACCGCCATGAAGGTGGTGAAGTTGAGCTTCTTCGAATAGCGCCCGTTGATGACCTTTTCGGCGGTACCCGTCTTGGCGCCGACGCCAAGGCCGGGAACATTGGCCTTCTTGCCGGACCCGTCGGTGGCGTTGAGGCGCATGATGTAGCGCATCACGTCCGAGGTGTGCTTCTTCAAGACCAGCTTGGAACCCGCCAGGGCATCGCTTTCGCTGCGTGCCAGGAATGTCGGCTTCATCAGATGGCCGCCATTCATCATCGCTCCCACCGCCATCATCGCCTGCAGCGGTGCCACGGCCATGCCGTGGCCGAAGGCGATGGTGATGGTGTTGATCTCGCTCCAGCGCCTGGGCAGAATCGGCATGGCATTCTCGGGCAGTTCGGTGATCAGCCGCGTGGTCTGGCCCATCATCTTGAGAAAGGCCTTGTGGGCGTCCACGCCGAGGGAGAGGGCCATTTTGGCCGAGCCGATATTGGACGAATAGGTGAACACCTCCGGCAGGCTCAGCATGCGCCGGCGGGCATGGTCGTCATGGATGGTGAAACGGCCATATTTGAGCGTGGTGCGGGCATCGAGCATGGAGGCGGTGGTGAATTTGCCCGATTCGATGGCCATCGCGGAGGTCAGGGCCTTGAAGGTCGAGCCCATCTCGAACACGCCGACATTGATGCGGTTGATCCTGACGGGATCGAGCGCTTCGGCGGGGTTGTTGGGATCGAAGTCGGGCAACGATACCAGCGAGATCATCTCGCCGGTATTGACGTCCATGATGGCGCCGGCCGCCGCCTTGGCCTGATAGTGCTCCATCCCGGCGACAAGTTCGTCGCGCATCACTGCCTGGGCCCTCAGATCGATCGAAAGGCGGACCGGCTTGAGGTCATGCGGGTCTGAGGCATAGCCGAGCGCCTGCAGTTCGGAGAGGCCGCGCTTTCTGTCGATATAGCGCTCGATGCCGGCGATGCCCTGGTTGTCGATGTTCACAGCGCCGAGCACATGGCTCACCGTCGGCCCGTTGGGGTAGATGCGCTTGGCCTCGTTGAGGAAGCCGATGCCCGGCAGGCCGAGCGCATAGATGCGGTTACGCTGCTCGGGCGTGATCTCCCGCTTGAGCCAGATGAAGCCCTTGCCCGAGGAGAGTTTCGCTCTCAGGTCGCGCGCGTCGAACTCGGGCATCTGGGCGGTGAGCAGTTCGGTCGCTTCGTCGACATCGATGATCTTCCGTGGCTCGGCATAGAGCGAAGGCACCTGCACGTCGGTCGCCAGGATCTTTCCGTTGCGGTCGAGGATGTCAGGGCGGGACGCCGCCAACTGGTCGGCCGCCGAGCGGCGCGCGTCATATTGCTCGTCCGGCGCGATGCCGAACTGCACCAGCCGGGCCAGGATCGCCACATAGATGCAGACGAACCCCACCACGATGAGCGTGATGCGCCCGGCGCTCTTCTGCAGCTTTGTGGGTGCTATCGGTCGCCGCCTGCATCTTTCGGCCGGCATGGTGGGCTCGCTCGCCCGGGCGCCACGAGGCGGACCATCGCTCGCAAGGGGCGGATGGCCCGCCATTGACTCTTGTCCCTGATCTGCCTCGTCGACGGTGGGCGTCTGCATCGCCGCTTTCCCCCAATGCCTTGCAGGCAGCCGCGATCCGCCCGGGCCTAGACCCGACGGTTCGTGCTGCATCTCGATCTGACGTTGACGACACGGGGCGCCGGTGGGTTTCGCCCGCTATCCAAAATGGAGTTGGTGTCTAAAAATGGTTCGCTCTATTCATGGAATAGCAATAAAGCCGCTGAAAATGCGGGTAAAGAGTATCAATTCATTAATAATTCGTACGGTTATCGAGGCATTAACGTTGAGGTGAAAGCTGGCACCGGCCTGTGTTTAGCGAGGATAAGTGTCAGACATCAGCCCAAGCGGTCTCGTATTGCCGTGCCTGGGCTTGACCTGGTCATTCCCCGTTCGGGCGTTTTCCGCTCGCGAAAGGCCGGCTGGCCCGGCAATGACCAAGTCGCACCTGCTCAGGCAGCCTGGCCGGGATGGCTTTCCACGGGGTGCAGCAGGTCGCGGATCATGCCGCGCGCAATTTCCTCTTCGCCCATCAGGATCACGTCGGCCCCGAGCCCCTTGAGATAGTCGACGGCCTCTTCGCTGTGCGCCCGGGCGAGAATGCGGATGGACGGATTGAGCTTGCGGGCCTGTTCCACCAGGTGACCGGCTTCGAAGGCGTCGGGAATGGCGACGACCAGCCATTTCGCGCCGGCCAGATTCTGCAGTTCCAGAGTCTCGTAGTCGCCGGCCGGCCCGGAATAGACCTCGATGCCCGCGGCTTTGAGCTTCTCGACCTCGTTCTGCGATTCTTCGATCGCCACCAACGGTATACCGGCCTCATGCAGGGCCTTGGCTACCCGGCTGCCGACGCGACCATGGCCGACCAGGATGGCGTGCTGGCTGAGCTTGGTCGGCTGGACCACCTCGATGTCGTCGTCCTCAGGCGGGGGGGCGGAAGCAGTCACGGCTTCCGCCACGGGTGCGCCCGGCTCGGTCTCGGGCTGAGACGGCGCCTCGGGCTCGGCATCCGGTTTGGTCTCGGGTTTGGCCGCAGCCGGCTGGCGTTCGGGGCGCAAGACGAAACGATCCAGCGCCATGAACAGGATCGGATTGATCACGATGGAGATGAGCGCGCCCGCCACCACCAGATCGCGCGCCGTGCCGGGGATGATCTGCAGCTTGACGCCGAGCACCGCCAGGATGAAGGAGAATTCGCCGATCTGGGCCAGGCTCGCCGAGATGGTCAGCGCCACGCCCTTGGAGTAGCCGAAGCCGCGCACGATCAGGAAGGCCGCGATCGACTTGCCGACGACGATGATCAGGAAGGTGGCAAGCACGGCCAACGGGTGCTGGAGCAGGATCGCCGGGTTGAACAGCATGCCCACCGAGACGAAGAACAGCACCGCGAAGGCATCGCGCAGCGGCAGCGTCTCGTTGGCGGCCTGCTTGCTGAGCGGGGACTCGGCCAGCACCATGCCGGCGAAGAAGGCCCCCAGCGCGAAGGAGACGCCGAAGAGCACGGCGGCGCCATAGGCGACCCCCAGTGAAATCGCCAGCACGGCCAGGCGAAAGAGTTCGCGCGAGCCGGTATGGGCGACGAAATGCAGGACCCAGGGGATGACCTTGCGCCCGACCACCAGCATCAGCGCCACGAAGGCGGCGACCTTGATGGCGGTGACCATCAGGGTGGCGGCGATCGAATTGAGGCCGAGATTGGCGGCAAGGCCGGAGGGCGCCACCTCGCCCGGCGCATGGCCACCGAGAAGGCCGGCCAGCGGGGGAATCAGCACCAGGGTGATCACCATCACCAAATCTTCGACGATCAGCCAGCCGACGGCGATGCGCCCGCGTTCGGTCTCGATCAGCTTGCGCTCCTGCATGGCGCGCAGCAGCACCACGGTACTGGCGACCGAGAGGGCGAGGCCGAAGACCAGGCCCGTGCCGAGCCCCCAGCCCATGATCCAGGCAAAGCCCATGCCGAGCAGCGTCGCCACCGCGATCTGGCCCAGCGCCCCGGGGATGGCGATGGCGCGGACGGAAAGCAGGTCCTTCAGGGAAAAATGCAGGCCGACACCGAACATCAGCAGGATGACGCCGAGTTCGGCCAGCTCGCTGGCCAGATTCTGGTCCGCCACGAAACCGGGCGTGAAGGGGCCGATCACCACACCGCCGAGCAGATAGGCCACGATCGGCGACAGCCGCAATCGCTGCGCGACGAGCGCGAAGATGAATGCCAGTCCCAAGCCCGCCACGATCGTTGCAATCAACGGTGTCTCGTGCGGCATGGAACCTCCCTTCGCGGTCGTAACAAGCGGTCGGCGTGCTAACAGCACCCGAGGCGTCCTTCAGAAAAGCCGATCGACTTTTCGTTGAAGAAAACGCGTTAAAACAAAGAATTAGGGAAATAGGTGCGTTTTGGAGAAAACGCACCTCGCCCCAGATCTGTCTGATGATTGCCTTGCGGCCGCTTCACCATAGGAGAATTCCATAGTGAGCGCTCGTTAACAATCGGAAAGGTCGCCATCAAATCGCGCCGAAAGCGTGGAACGAAGCTGTCGCGACGCGCAAAGCATGCCCCGGCGCATGAAGCCGATCAAGGCTCCAGTTCGGTATCCCAATAGAGATAGTCGAGCCAGCTTTCATGCAGATAGTTCGGCGGGAAATGCCGGCCGTTCTGGTGCAGGTCGCTGAGGGAAGGGGCGTAGGGCTTCTGGTTGGGATGCATGCCGGCCTCGGCGGGCATGGCGCCGCCCTTTTTCAGATTGCAGGGCGAGCAGGCGGCGACGACGTTTTCCCAGGTGGTCTGTCCGCCCCGGGAGCGGGGAATGACGTGGTCGAAGGTCAGATCCGAGCGCGTTCCGCAATATTGGCAGGTGAAACAGTCGCGCAGGAAGACGTTGAAGCGGGTGAAGGCGGGGTTTCGACTGGGTTTGACGTAGGTCTTGAGACACACCACCGAGGGTAATCGGAACTCGAAGGTGGGACTTCGCACCACCTTGTCATATTCGGAGATGATGTTGACCCTGTCGAGGAAGACCGCTTTCACCGTATCCTGCCAGGACCATAGCGACAGCGGATAATAAGACAGCGGCCGGTAATCGGCATTCAGCACGAGGGCGGGGCACGCCTCGGGCGAGACCGGCGGATGAAACACAGCAGGCGAAACATGCGCTGTCACGAAGCGCTCCCGTCACCATCAGTCCAGCCGAAAAGGCCGATTCGGCTGTTCGTCCAACACAATGTAGGATTAACGTGTCGGTCTTGTGAAGGGGGTAGGTCCGTCGGCCGGCCCCACATGCTGTCGCATCATCCCCGTAACTGGTGCGAGAGCCAGGCTAGCGTACGGTCGGGGATGCCGAGTTCGTCGAGATGGTCGTGGGTGGCCAGCACATAGTCGGGATTGGCGCCCGAAAGCCCGACGCCGCCGCGCACCACCTCCAGAAGCTGGCGATCCGGCAGCTTGCCGCAATATTGTTGATGCGCCCGGTCGGCCCGGTAGGCCAGCGCCCGGACATGGCGGCCATCCTCGAGCCGGGCCTCGTGCAGGATCTCGATATAGACGCTGGTGGCCTGCTCGCGCCGGCGCAGATAGTCCACCGTCGCGTCCCAATTTTCGGAGGCGACGCGGAAGGCAACGCCCCGGCAGGAGCCGCCCCGGTCGAGGCCGAGCACCAGGCCGGGCTTTTCGGGCGTGCCGCGATGGACATGCGACCAGATGCACAAGGCCCGGTGCAGGCCGCGAATCAGCGCGTTCTGCCGTTCCTCATAGGCAAAGCCGGGATTCCACATCAGGGATCCGTAGCCGAAAACCCAATTGGCTTCAGGGGCGGGCAGAACGGGCTGGTTCACTCGGCGGCCAGGTGGAATGCATCGAGATAGTGGAAGGGCAGGCCAGCGAGCGTGTCGCGCAGCACGGTGAGGTCCTGCTTCAGGCGGTCGAAGGCCGGCAGCAGGGAGAAGTTCTGTTCGTTCATATAGATCGAGCGGTTGATCTCGATCTGGATGACATGGAAGCCGGCACCGGGATTGCCATAGTGCTCGGTGATATATCCCCCTGCATAGGGCTTGTTGCGCGCGACCGAATAGCCGAGATTGCGCAGCGCCTCGTCGGCGCAATCCATGATCAGATGCGAGCAACTGGTGCCGTAACGGTCGCCCAGCACGATGTCGGCCCGAGGCCTGTCCTCGCGTGCCAGGCCGCAGGACGGCATGGAATGGCAGTCGACCAGCAGCGCCACGCCGAATTCGCGGTGGATCTGGCCGAGCAGGCGGCGCAGCGTGCGGTGATAGGGCTTGTAGAGCTCCTCGATCCGGCGCAACGCTTCGTCCACCGGCAGGCGGTGGGCATAGATTTCCTGGTTCTCGCTGACCACCCGCGCCAGCGTGCCCAGGCCGCCGGCCACCCGCAGGGAGCGGGTATTGGCATAGTTCGGCAGCCTGCCGTCGAACATGCGCGGGTCGAGCTCGTAGGGCTCACGGTTGACGTCCAGAAAGGCGCGGGGAAAGCGCGCGCTCATCACTGCCGAGCCGGTGGCAGCGATATCGGCGAGCAGGAGGTCGACGAAGGCATCTTCGGAACGGCGCAGCGAAAGCGGGTCGAGGCGGGACGCCTCCAGGAAGGAGCGCGGATAGACCCGGCCGGAATGAGGCGAGTTGAACAGAAGGGGCGCCGAATAGGCCGCCGGCTCGACCACGTCGAAGGGAGGGCTGAGCTCGATTTCCATGCCGTCCACGGACTCCAGCGGCGGGTTGCTTTCACCTTCGCGACGCGTCCCCGAGGGGAGAGCGGCCAAGCCAGGCGATACCGACATATCTCGACAAAATCATGCGCAGGCAAGCATCACAAGCCCCACTGCATGATTTTCTCCATCGCGGACACAAGCAACCCTGGCAGCATCACGAATTCGGGATTAACTCTATTGCGATGTAAACGGGGCGTTTACCCTGACGACGGTTTATAGAGTTCGAACAAGCTCCGGCCCTGCCGGGGATTCGGGACGCCATCATGAACAAGATTCTCCTTGCCGAAGACGACAATGATATGCGCCGCTTTCTGGTGCGCGCCCTGCAGAATGCCGGACACGAGGTGATGTCCTATGACAACGGCCTGTCGGCCTATCACCGGCTGCGGGAAGAACCATTCGAATTGCTGCTCACCGACATCGTCATGCCGGAAATGGACGGGATCGAGCTAGCCCGCCGGGCCACCGAGCTCGATCCCGACATCAAGGTGATGTTCATCACCGGTTTTGCGGCCGTGGCGCTCAATCCCGATTCGCAGGCGCCGCGCGACGCCAAGGTGCTGTCCAAGCCCTTCCATCTCAAGGATCTGGTCAACGAAGTCGACAAGCTTTTGAAGGCCGCCTGAACTTTCCTCAAAAATAGCGGGACGAATGGCTTGCATGGCCTGATTCAACCTGCTATCAGGCCGGCCTCCGCAAGCGATGGGCGCGTAGCTCAGCGGGAGAGCACTACGTTGACATCGTAGGGGTCACAGGTTCAATCCCTGTCGCGCCCACCATCGCTTCCTCGAACGACGAAAAGACCCAGGGCATCGCAAGCGCGGTGCCTTTTGTGTTTCCGGGACCCTCGCTGCTTTGGTGTGCCTTCGCGTCTCGCGCAGGGCTTCGGCCTTCGTATGTTGGCCCGCGCATCCATGCGCCTCTCTGGTATCTGCCGGTCGTTATTCCCTTCATGCCCGTGGGTACGAGTATCCGATGTTCGACACGAACAGCTCCGGAGGCATGGTGATCGAGCAGCCGGAATGCTCAGAGGGAACGGCCGATTCTTCAGGCTGAAAAATCGGAAGACATGTATGTCTTGAATAAATTCTACGATTTATTTCAGTTCTTATTTGAGAGAATTGAATTTAGTTGTAAATTTAGTACGATTGAAATCGTATGTTCGGTTGTTTGAATATGGAAGAACTGTTGCCTTAAAATCACATACTTGCAGGAGGTGACGTGGTAGGAAAGTTTGTCATTCGGTAGGGCCTGGATTTGGGGAAATGAAGGTACGGATTTCGGTAGCCGCCTTTTTGCTTGCCACGGCCGGTGCTTCGGCTGCCGATCTGGCCCCTGCTGCAGTCGAACCCGTTGTTCCTGCAGTCGCCTACAACTGGACGGGCTTCTATGCCGGTATCAATGGTGGCTATGCCTTCGGATCCAGCCGCGATGTGACGATGTCGGAGCTGTTTCCGGCCACTGGCTCCTTCGTGGACAGCTATGGCAGCCTTTCGTCCAAGGGGGGCTTCGGCGGCGTGCAGGCTGGCTATAACCGGCAGGCGGGCAATTTTGTTTTCGGCCTGGAAGGCGATATCCAGGGCGGCGACATCAGCGACAAGACCGGGCGTATCGGCACCGCCACGGGTTACTTCCTGAGCACGAAGAGCCAGGTCAACTGGTTCGGCACGGTTCGTCCGCGAATCGGCTACGCCTTTGACAATATCCTGATATATGCGACCGGCGGTCTGGCCGTCGGTGGGGTCAAATACACCCAGAACTATGTCAACGGCGATTTCCTCGCTCATCCTCGTACCAGCAGGACCAGAGTTGGTTTCGCGGTCGGCGGCGGCGCGGAGTACGCTCTCAGCGAGCATTGGACCGCCAGGCTTGAATATCAATATATCGATCTTGGTCGGTCGAAAATCAGCGCGACAGAAATCAATGGTGGCGAGCCGACCGATTACACCATCCACACGAGGCTGCGCACGGGTTTCCATACCGTTCGTCTGGGCGCGAACTACAAGTTCTGATCATTCGATCGTGGAAAGCGCAGGGCTCGCGGCAAAGGCCGGGCAACGCGTCACGGCGAATTCACACCAAGTCGCCAATTATACATCCGCGGCTGATCATGACTCCGGAAGGGACCGGCCGCCAGAGATCCCCGAGCGACATAACCCCGCCGACGAGGCGGGGTTTTCCTTGCGCTCAGAGTGCAGGTCGTCGCCAGAAAACACTTGCGCCCGCCATTGCCAATGTTGCAGCTTGGCACGCGTGATCATTCATGCCCGGTCTTTGGTACGATGACTGTTCATAGCCGGCAAAGACGGGTGCTGTCCGTGATTTAACCGAACCACCTACTGACAGGGTGCCCATTATTGCTTGGCCGCTGTCCCGGGGTGGTCGTTTTGTGTTCCGATGGGGAGGGATACATGGGCGCGGATCTGTTTGCGAAGACTCTCGCGGGGACGCGACAAGGGTGGTCCGTGCGGATGGGCCTTCTCGTCAGCTGCGCCGCTTTGCTGGCCGGCTGCGGCACCTCCTCGGCACCGACGCCGGTGGTGGCGACCCCGACGGTTGCGGTGACCTCCGAAGAACTCGTCGGCAAATGGGGCCTGGCCTCCTATCGCGAAGAAACCGACAAGGTCCGCACCGAGGCCGCCGCCAAGGCGGCTTGCACCAATCCCTATGTAATCGGCAAGGGCGCCCAGGGCGGGGTGACCATGCATCTGGCCGATCAGGCGACGCCGCAGGAAGTCTATCTCAAGACCGCCTCCGATGGCGGCGTCTATATCGGGCCGCAGGGCAAGCCCGGCGAGCGGGCGGACCGTCAGATCCTGTCCTATGACAAGGGCGTGATGGTGACGCGCTGGGTGGATCCCGGCGTTGCCAAGCGCTACGGCACGATGATGTTCGTGCGCTGCGCCGTGGCATGACAGGGGGGCTTCCATGACGAGGCGTTCCTGGATCACCCCGCTCGCTGTCGGCTGCGTCGCAGTTGCCCTGGGATTGGCCGGCCTGCTGGCGCAGGCTTCGGCACAGCCACGTCCTCTCGATCCCAGCAAGGATCTGGAAAAGCCTGGCTTCGTGCCGGATGCCGCGGAGGAGCAGCTCCTGCCCGAATACCGGCCGCAACCGGTCTATTACCGCTCCAACGAGCCGCCCGGCACCATCGTGATCCAGACCGAGGAACGCTTCCTCTATCTCATCCAGGACAACAAGACCGCCATGCGCTATGGCATCGGCGTCGGGCGCGAGGGCTTCCAGTGGTCGGGCCTGTTGAAGATCTCGCGCAAGCAGGAATGGCCCGATTGGCGACCGCCACCGGAGATGATCAAGCGCCAGCCCTATCTGCCGCGCTTCATGGCGGGCGGCCCTGGCAATCCGATGGGGGCCCGTGCCCTCTATCTCGGCAGCACCAGCTACCGCATCCATGGCACCAACCAACCCGAGACCATCGGCTATGCCGTGTCCTCGGGGTGTATCCGCTTGGTCAATCCGGACGTGATCAATCTCTATGACCGCGTTCCCGTCGGCACCCGCGTGGTGGTACGCCAGGCACCCAAGCTCTAGTCGAGATCAACCCGCCTCGCCCGTTCGGCGAGGCGCTGTCGTTTGTCCATCATCGAGCAAGGCACGGGGGATAGCCATGCATCGGATCATTGTGGGGATCGTGGCGATCCTGGCGCTGCAACTCGGGTTGGCGGGCGGCCCGCAGGCGCAGACCCTGGAGGCGGTCAAGGCGCGCGGCCAGCTTCTGTGCGGGGTCAATGAAGGGCTGGTGGGCTTTGCCAGCAGATCCGCCTCCGGCGAATGGTCGGGCTTCGACGTCGATTTCTGCCGCGCCGTCTCGGCCGCCGTCCTCGGGGATGCCGCCAAGGTGGCGTTCGTGCCGCTGTCGGCGAGCGACCGCTTCGAGGCCTTGCGCTCGGGCAAGGTCGACATCCTCTCGCGCAACTCGACCTGGACCTTGTCGCGCGAGCTCGAATATGGGCTGAGCTTTGCCGCCATCACCTATTTCGATGGCCAGGGCTTCATGGTGCCGCGCAGCGCCAAGGTGAATTCGGCCCTGGAACTTGGCGGCAGCAAGATCTGCGTGCTCAAGGACACTACCACCCAGCACAATCTGGCCGATTATTTCGAGGCCAATTCCATGAAGTTCGAAGCGGTGCTGGTCGGGTCGGCGGCCGAGGCGCTTGAGCGCTACAAGAAGAAGGATTGCCTGGTTCTCACCTCCGACGTCTCCCAGCTCTATGCCCAACGCCTGGAGCTCGCCGATGCTGGCGAGCACCTGATCCTGCCCGATGTCATCTCCAAGGAGCCGCTCGGCCCGGCCGTGCGCCTGGACGATCCGAAATGGCGCAATCTGGTGCAATGGGTACATTTCGCCATGGTCGACGCCGAGGAGCTGGGAGTCTCCAAGGCGACGCTCGACCAGGCCAAGGACTCGACGCGACCGGCGATCAAGCGCCTGCTCGGTACGGAGGGCAAGCTGGGCCCCGGGCTCGGGCTGGCCAATGAATGGGCGGCCAATGTGGTACGACAGGTCGGCAATTACGGCGAGGTGTTCGAACGCAATCTCGGCGATGCCGCCAAGCTCGGCATACCGCGCGGCCTCAACCAGCTGTGGAGCCTGGGCGGCGTCCAATATGCGCCGCCGGTCGAATAGGCCCGGCGCTCAGGGCGAGGGTGACGGCGAACTGGCTTCGCGCAGCTTGACCAGTGTCCACAGCGCCTGGTTCAGCGGCGCCTCCAGGCCGCGTGCGGCGGCCCGGCGCAGGATGGCGCCGTTCAGATCGTCGATTTCCGTGCGCCGGCCCCTGGCCAGGTCCTGGGCGGTGGAGGAATACTGCTCCGCCATGCTGGTGCCGAGTCCAAACACGGTGTCCTCCAGCGTCGGAGGCAAGGTGACGCCGTAAGCCTCGGCTACGACACGGCACTCGGCGAGGACCCCCTTCAACAGCACATCCACGCCCTCGCGGCCGACCAATCGGCCGTAGGGCAGGGCGGCGAGCGCCGAGAGGGCATTGAGCGCGCAATTGACCGCCAGCTTGGTCCACAGCGTGCCGACGACATCCGGCGCGACGCGAGCCGCAATGCCGGCGGCGGCGAACAAGCCTGCGAATTCCTCGCTTCGGGTCGAGGGGCCGATCACCATCTTGCCGCCGCCCTTGTGGCGGACATAGCCGGCGGCAGGCGCTTCGAGCGCGGCATAGACGGCGACAGGCACGGCAGGCCTATGAAGGATATGGGCGAGCCGGTCGGCGTTGTCGATGCCGTTCTGCAGGCTCCAGACCGAGCAATCGCCGCCAATATGGGGGGCGATGGCGGCGGCCGCCGCCTCGGTGTCGAAGGATTTCACGCAGAACAGCACCAGTTCGGCCCCGGCGACGGCCTCCGGTCTGGTATCGGCAAGAACGGCTACGTGCCAGCGTTCGCCATCGCGCTCGAGCAGCAATCCCCCATCCCTGACGGCCTCGACCAGGGCCGGGCGCCCGATCAGGGTGACGCCATGGCCGGCCTGGGCGAGCAGGGCGCCGAAGAAGCAGCCCACCGCACCGGCACCCATCACCGCAATCTTCATGACGTCGTTCCTCCAGCAAGAGTGGAGTGGATCGTCGAGCTGCATGAACCGGGATATTGCTGATGCAAAGGCCGTGGCGGTGCCTTCGAGCCGGCACGGGGGCTGAGGGAGAAGAGCGGCATGCTTGTGATCTTACCGGTGGGCGACGCCTCTATTCATGTCGAGCGCGGCTGCCAGGTCGCCGAAGGCCGCGATCGCGGTCAAGGATAGACGGGTTCTGCCGATCGGCAAGGCCCGCGTCGGTCGGGCTGCGATGCCATCGTGACGCCCGTGCCTGGGGCGTGGAGCGGATTGAGCGCTGTCATGGCAATGTGCGCGCCAAGGCCAGGGCCTCGCGGGCGAGCGTGTCGACGTCGATGCTGGCGCGGGCCCGGTTTGCCAGCAGGGTCGGCAGGTCGAACCAGCGGGCTTCCAGGGCATCGTCGGCGGCAACGGCCTCGCCGGATTGCCAATGGCAGAGCACGCCGACCAGCACATAATGGTGGCCGCCTTCGCCGATTGGACGGGCATCGATGGAATCGAGGGCCGCAAAGGCCTTCACGGCCCGGGCACGCACGCCGGTTTCCTCCTCGAGCTCGCGCAGGGCCGCCTGCAGCACGCCCTCGCCGGGCTCGATCTTGCCGCCCGGGAAGCCCCACAGGCCCTGGTCCGGCGGATTGGCCCGGCGAACCAGCAGGAATTCCTCGCCACGTAGCGCAATGGCGAGAACGGCTGCGATCGGGCGGGGCAGATTGTCACTCTTGGCCGGGTCCGAGGCCATTGCATGTTTCTCCGGAACTGCCTGCGGGTTGAAGGCCCAGCTATAGGCGCCTTCCGCTTCGAGCGACACCCTGCAAGGCGAAAGCTAGTAGTCCCGGCGGCGCGTCACGAGCATGGGGCTGCAAATCATGGGGCTGCAAATGCAGGCATGGTGCCATGCCGGTCCGGCAGGGCGGGACGCTGCCGCCTTGCGTCTGCCGGCACATCGCGGGCTTGCCGGCAGACGGCAGCCCTGCGAAAAGCCTGCAGGCATCCGACACGAAGAGGCATGGGACCATGAAGCTCGGTATCGAAGGAAAATCCGCCATCGTCTGCGCCTCCAGCCGGGGGCTCGGCAAGGCTTGTGCGCTGGCCCTGGCGCGTGAAGGCGTGAATGTGGTGATCAATGGCGTCACGCCCTCCACGCTGGAGCGGACCGCGGCCGAGATCAGCGCCGCGACGGAGGCGACGGTCACGCCCGTGGTTGCCGATGTCGCCAGCGAGGAAGGACGCCGCAAGCTGCTTGAGGCCTGCCCTCAGCCCGACATCCTGGTCAACAATGCCGGCGGCCCACCGCCCGGGGACTTCCGCCAGTTCGGCCGCGAGCAATGGCTGGCCGCGCTCGATGCCAACATGCTGGCACCGATCGAACTGATCAAGGCGACGCTCGACGGCATGATCGCTCGCCGCTTCGGGCGCATCATCAACATCACCTCCGTGACGGTGAAGGCGCCGATCTCCTATCTCGGCCTGTCGAATGGCGCCCGTACCGGCCTGACCGGCTTCGTCGCCGGCCTCGCCCGCGACATCGCCCGCCACAATGTGACGATCAACAATATCCTGCCGGGTTCCTTCGGCACCGACAGGCTGCGGGACAATGCCGCCGCCTCGGCCAGGCCGGGGCAATCGCCCGAAGCGGTCCTGGCGGAGTGGCGGGAAGGCGAGGTTTCCGGACGTTTCGGCGATCCGGACGAACTCGGTTCGGTCTGTGCGTTTCTCGCCGGAGCGCAGACCGGCTACCTCACGCGCCAGAACATCCTGATGGATGGCGGCAACTTTGCCGGATCGTTCTGAGGGGCTTGCAGGAGCTGCAGGACGATCGGACTGAAACGCCATTTCTCCGCATTGCCTGCCTCCTCCAAGGAAAAGGGCCGGCCTCGAGGGCCAGCCCCTTGTCGTTCTGTGCGGTCTGGTTCCGTTCGTGGAACGGCTTCAGAGCTTGGCCAGGATCTGGCACAGCTTGATGAGCTGCGCGTCATAGTCGTCGCTGGCTCCGAGGATCAGCTTGCAGCGTTTCTTGAGGGCGATGCGCTGGGCGCTGCTCATCGAAGCGATCTGGCTGGAGATGTTGCCTATATTCACGCCCGTGCCGGGAACGCCCGGGGTGCCGGGAGTTCCTGGATTGCCGGGAGTGCCAGGTGTTCCGGTGCTGGAGCCGGGGACATTGACGCCCACGTCGACATTCACGCCCGTATTGTTGTTGAGCGAGGCGCTCACATCCGCATCGGCGAGCGAGGAATTGACGCCGACATTGGCCTTGACGCCGGTGCTGGGTGTTGCCGATGCACTGACATTGGCCGTGGCGGCATTGCCGACCGAGGCTGTCGTATTGGAGTTCAATCCGCTGCTGTTGAGGCTGGTGTTGCTGTTGGCGCTGACCGGCCCCACCTTGGCGCTGACGCCGACATTCGCCCCGCCGATGGCACCACCGACCGCACCCACGGCGCCGCCTACGGCGTTGCCGACGCCGCCGACAGTATTGCCGAAGCTGCCGCTCACAGCGGCCTGCGGGGCGACAAGAAGCAAAGTAGTCGCCAGTCCAGCGAACATTGCAATCTTGCGCCAATCCTTCCGATATTGCTCAGACATGTCGACCTCCACCTGGAAAACTCGAACATTCGGCTGGAACTCCGGGGAAAGGAGCTGTGGGTGCTTTCTCAATCGACCGGAACCTGAATGCCTATAGAAAAATATGCCAAAATACAGTAAATCGCAACGTCGATTTATTGAAAATAAATCGATTTAAATCAATTTTTTATGTTGTTTTATATTTTGTACGGAGAGTAATTTAAAATATACTTACATATTACGACGGGTTTCATGTCGAATTAAGGCAGTTTAGGCGTATCTGTGCTTTCGGTTTGTGGTGCTTCATCGGCGTGCGGGTGAGTTTTGCCGTGGATGAATTGCGTCTGGAATGTGACGTTTCTGGGGCGAAATTGGGTAATGAGATGCTACCGCCGCGATGATGCTTAAGTATTAGATTGCATTGTGGAGGTATGACTGTAGCGCCAAATAGGTATTGTTTATGAAGGTATAATGATACCTAGTAGTCGCTACAAAAAAAGCCGCCCTCGGTCTTGAAGGGCGACTTTCGTCTTTTCGCTTCCGCTCAGAACGGCGAGTCGGGGTAGTAGAAATCCTTGGCGTTGTCCTTGGTCACCAGCGTGGCATCGAGAATATAGGAGCCGCGCACGGGCAGCTTGTCGTAGAGGCCGGCGGCGGTGAGATCCATCGCCACGGCCACCATGGCCGGCGGATAGAGCACGTCGGCCGGGATGGTGGCGTCGCCGTCCATGACCTTCTTGACCATGTCCTTCATGCCGGCGCCGCCAAGCACGAACTTGATGTCGCTGCGGCCGGCCTGCTTGATCGCCTCCAGCACGCCGACGGCCATGTCGTCGTCCTGGCACCAGACCGCGTCGATCTTCGGGTGCTTGGTCAGGAAGTCCTGCATCACCTTGAAGGCATCGTCGCGGCTCCAATTGCCGAACTGGCTGTCGATCACCTTGACCTCGGAACCCTTGAGCCCCTCGTTGAAGGCGTTGACACGCTGCTCGTCGATGACGATGGGCAGACCGCGGATCACCACGACGTCGCCCTTGCCACCGAGCTTTTCCTTGACGTAGGCGGCCGAGACGGTGCCCAGGCCCGGATTGTTGCCGGCGACGTAGAGGTCCTGGATCGGGTCACGCAAGGCGCGGTCGACCACGGTGATGAACACGCCCTTGCCCTTTACCTGGCGGATCGGGTCGGTCAGTTCGTCGGAATTATGCGGCAGCACGACGAGGGCGTTGATGCCCTGCGTGGTCAGGTCCTCGAGGGCGTTGGCTTGCGCAGCGCCATCGGGCGAGGTCTTCACGATGACCTTGAGGCCGGGATAGCGCGCTTCGAGCGCCTTGGCTTCCTGCTGGGCGTGATAGACCACGCCGCCCGTCCAGCCATGGTCGGCGGCCGGAATCGAGACGGCGATGGTCTTGGTGTCGGCGGCGAACGCCGCTGCCCCGGCGATGGTGAAGAGACCGGCTGCCATCAGGCCGGTCAGCAATTTGCGCATGATATCCTCCCTAGCGCTTTTCGTTCCGTCGGGGCGGGTTGGTCCCGCCCGCTGCATATGGACTAGAGCGTTTTGCGATTTGGCGGTCACGCCAAGGCTCGCAAAGACGCGTCGAACCGAAGAGTGAGAGCAAACGAGCGTTCCGCCTAAGCGCGCTTTGCTCCAGATGGGCTCAGTTCCTCCGGGCGAGCGAGCGCTGCACCAGCATGGCGATGATGATGATGGCGCCCTGCACGGCGCCGACCAGATATTCGGAAACGAAGTTCGACAGCACCATGATGTTGGAGATCACTTCCAGGATCAGAGCGCCGCAGATGGTGCCCCAGATCCGCCCGACGCCGCCGCGCAGTGCCGTGCCGCCGACCACGACCGCCGTGATGGCCTGCAATTCCCAGCCAAGCCCGGTAGTGGAGGTGGTCGAGCCGAGCCGGGGCACATAGACCAGCACGGCGATGGCGACGCAAAGGCCCTGGATGATGTAGGTGAGCATGCGCACGCGCCCGACCGAGATGCCGGAATAGCGGGCGACATCCTCATTGGAGCCGACCGCCATGACGTGGCGCCCGAAGGTGGTGCGGTAAAGCAGGAAGGCGCCGATGACGGCCACCGCGATGATCACCCAGACGGGGAAGGGCAGGCCGAAAATATTGCCGAAATAGACCGGGCGGTAATCGGCCCTCAATTCCATCGACTTCATGGCGATCGAGCCGCCATCGGCGAGCCAGATCAGGAGCGAACGGAAGATCGCCATGGTGCCGAGCGTGACGATGAAAGGTTCGAGCCTCCCCGCGGTGACGCCCAGCCCGTTGGCGGCACCGCACAAAGCACCGAGCAGCAAAGCCAGGATCATGCCGATGGCGAGCAGCATATAGCCGTCGCCGATCATGGCCTTGTTGAGGAAGAGGATCATCACGCCGGAGACCAGCGCCGCCATCGAGCCGACCGAGAGGTCGAGGCCTCCGGCGGTGATCACGAAGGTGGCTCCAACAGCGATGGTAGCGATGAAGGCGCTGCGGGCCAGGACGTTGGTGATATTGTCGAGGTCGATGAAACGGGCGTTGACGAAGTAGCCCAGGACCATCAGCACGGCGAGCGCCGCGAAGGGCGCGACAGCGCGCAGATCGAAATCCTGGATGCGGCTTGCGGCCTTGGTGGGGGCGAGCTCTCCGCTCATGTCTGTGCTCTCGCTTCTTGCCTGGAAACGCCGGTGGCGTGCACCACGATTTCGGCCTCCGTCATCGCCGCGCCGCTGACTTCACCGGCGATCTGCCCGCCGCGCATCACCAGGATGCGATGGCATACGCCGATCAGCTCCTGCATCTCCGATGAAATCACGATCACGCCCTTGCCCCGGGCGGCCAGCGCCGCGATGAAACGGTAGATCTGCTCCTTGGTGCCGATGTCGATGCCGCGGGTGGGTTCGTCGATGATGATGATCCTCGGCTCCAGCAGCATCATCTTGGCGAGCAGCAATTTCTGCTGGTTGCCGCCGGAAAGCTGGCCGGCGAGCAGGGTCTTGGAGCGGGCCCTGATGTCGAAATCCTGGAAGGCCTGGTTGAGGGCACTCCATTCGCGCGCCTTGTCGATGAAGGGTCCCGAGGTGAAGTGATCGAGCGCGGCCAAGGTGAGGTTGGTGCGCAGGTCCTGCGCCAGCAACAGGCCCTTTCCCTTGCGGTCCTCGGAGAGATAGACGATGCCGGCTTCCATGGCCTGGCGAGGCTCACGAAAATGCACCGGCCGGCCATCGAGCCTGAGGCTGCCGTTGCCGGAGCGCAGGCCCAGCAGGCCCTCGAACAATTCGGTGCGTCCTGCCCCGACAAGGCCGGCAAAACCGAGGATCTCGCCGGCCTCGAGGCCAAAACTGACATCGGTGGCAAAGCCGGGCACGTTGAAATGCTCGACGGCGAGCAGGGGGTCTTCGGCGGCTGCCGCATTCGCTTCCGCCGAAGTCTTGACCGGATAGAGATTGGCCATGTCGCGTCCCACCATCAGCTGCGCCATGTCGATGGGCTGGAGCTCGGCGGCGGGCCTGGTGGCGATCCATTTGCCGTCGCGCAGCACGGTGACGCGGTCGGCGATGGCCTTCACCTCGTTGAGGCGATGCGAGATGTAGAGCACGGCCGTGCCCTTGGCGCGGATCGCGCCGATCACCTTGAGGAGTGCGTCGGTCTCCACCGGGGTGAGGGAAGCCGTGGGTTCGTCGAAGATCACCACGCGGTGCGGCACCGCCAGGGCGCGCGCGATCTGGACCAACTGGCGCTGGGCGATGGAGAGGCGCTCGACCACCCGGGTCGGTGCGATCTCTGCCCCGAGTTCGCGGACTGCCTGCGCGGCCTCGCGGTTCATGGTCCGGTCGTCGACCATGGGGCCACGACGGATTTCCCGGCCGAGGAAGATGTTTTGCGCCACGGTGAGGTGGGGCGCGAGCAGGATCTCCTGATGGACGAGCACGATGCCGCGATGCTCGGCGTCGACGGGGCCGGTAAAATGCACCGGTTCGCCATCGATGGCGAGGCTGCCCTTGCTCGGCTGGAGATGGCCGGCCAGGATCTTCATCAGGGTGGACTTGCCGGCACCGTTTTCGCCGATGATGGCGTGGACCTCGCCTGGCTTGAGGTCGAGCGCGATGTTGCTCAGCACCTCGATGGTGCCGAAGCTCTTGGACAGGCCGCTGGCAGCCAGCACCGGCACGGTCTGGTTCTGCGCGGCAGCCCCGCTCGCTTCCCCGTCGGACAAATCCGGTTCCTGGTTTTCGTTTCCCGCCAACGCCCTCTTCGCCATCTGCATAGGCGAATGAGTTACGTACCTCGCAATTGTCAGATTAACGGGACGGCAGGTTCTGTCAATCACGCTTTCCGGAATGGGGCAGCATGAAACGCTTCGATCAATATCATCGCCCGGCAGAAAATCGCTCGCGATAGGATTGCGGCGTCGTTGCGAGATGCCGTGCAAAGCCGCGCCGCATCGTCTCCTCGCAGCCGAAGCCGCAGCGAGCGGCGATCTGCTTGAGGGGCTGGGTGGTGTCGGCGAGCAGCGTGCGCGCCTGTTCGACCCGAAGCCTTTCGACGGCCCGGGCCGGCGGCATGCCGGTGGCCTCCCGGTAGCGGCGCTGAAAGCTGCGTTCGCTCATGCCGGCCTGCGCGGCGAGGGCGGGGACCGACAGGTCGGCTGCAAGGTTTTCGCGCATCCAGCCATGCAGGGTTTCGAAGCGGGAGGCGCCATGCTGGAGCGCCAGGGCCGCGCTGTATTGCGACTGTCCGCCCGGCCGCTTGAGGAAGACCACCAGCTCACGCGCCACCGCCAGCGCCATGGCACGGCCGAGGTCGCGTTCGACCAAAGCGAGGGTGAGGTCGATGCCGGCGGTCACACCGGCCGAGGTCCATAGATGGCCGTCCTCGATGAAGATCGGATCGGCTTCCACCTGCGCCGCCGGGAAGCGTTCGGCCAGCAGGGCGCAGGAATCCCAATGGGTCACGGCGCGCCTGCCGTCGAGCAGGCCGGCGGCACCGGCGAGGAACGCACCTGTGCAGACAGCCGCAACCCTTCGCGCGGTCGCCGCCCTGGCCGCGACCCAGGCAACGAGCGCGGCATCCTCGGCGGCCTCATGCACGGCGCGCCCGCCGGCGATCACCAGCGTATCGCACGCTTCGCTCGCGGCAGGCAGGGGTTCGGCCTGCAGAGTCAGCCCGGCCCAGGCCGCGACCGGGTCCTGCCGGGCGACAATGCGCAGGCGATAGGCCGGGGGCAGCCCGTCATCCTCCAGGAGACGATTGGCCGAGGCGAACACCTGCATGGGGCCAGCGATGTCGAGGAGTTGAAACCCCGGAAAAGCCAGCAGATCGATCGTGCGCGGTGGCCTGCCGGTCCACGGCCCGTCGATTGGGTTTGGCGCAAAATGCGGGTCAAACGACATTTGCGCCAGAGGCTGCCGCGCTAGAGTGGTTCTGTCAACCTCAAGATTTGGAACGGAGCTCCCTCATGATCCTGCAGATCGGCTTTCTGGTTTTTCCCAAGGTGCAATTGCTGGACCTGGCCGGGCCTTTCGATGCTTTTGCCGCGATGCCGGGCGTCGTACAGCACCTGATCTGGAAGGATCTCGATCCGGTGACGGCGACCTCGGGCTGGCCTGTGCAGCCCACCACGACATTGCAGGACTGCCCGGTTCTCGACGTGCTGTGCGTACCGGGCGGGGCTGGCGTCAACCCGCTGATGGAGGACGAGGTCGTCCTCGACTTCCTGCGCCGCCAGGCCTGGAGCGCCCGCTTCGTTACCTCCGTCTGCACCGGTTCCCTTGTATTGGGTGCGGCGGGGCTCCTGGAGGGAAAGCGGGCGACGACGCATTGGGGCTCGCATCATCTGCTCGAACCGCTCGGCGCAGTGCCGGTGGCCGAGCGCATTGTCGCCGACGGCCGGCTGATCAGCGGCGGCGGCGTCACGGCCGGTATCGATTTCGCGCTCGACATCATCGCCAGGCTGCGGGGGCGCGAGGAGGCGGAGGCCGTCCAGCTCAAGCTCGAATATGCGCCGGCACCGCCCTTCGACGCGGGGTCTCCGGCGACGGCGCCGGTCGCCGCGATCGAGGCCGCACGGGCTTCCGCCTCGATCTATGTCGAGGAGCGCGAGCGCATTGTCACCAGGCTGCGAGAGCGGAAGGCCATCGCTGCCGTCTAAAGTAAAACATCATGGGGATCGTTCGAGAATGAGCGCTCCGTCTTCTCCAGCCTTGCCGGGGGACGACGGAGCGTCGTTTCTCAAGGGCGCCTCAGTGCCCGGGCAGCCTGCTCACCCTATCTCGGGGGCGGGGGCCGAAGTGTTGAAGGCCGTGTTGTATCGAGGGGGGCGTCGCTCAAAAAAGAAGTTTGTGACCGAAAGGGTAGAGACGCATAGTCTGGACGCTTTCTCGAGCTTTTTGACTTAGGTCCGGTGTCTCACGCGGCGGCTGACCCCAACGAGGGGCCCTCATGCGGAACTTGCTGCTTTTCCTGGTCGCAGTGACGATGCCGTGGGCGCCGCCTTCGTCTGCGGGGCAACTCGCCGTCGATCTCGAGCTGGTTCTTGCTGCGGATATTTCCTTTTCGATGTCAGACGAGAATCTGTCCGTGCAGACCGATGGCTATGCGCAGGCCTTTCGGGATCCCGAGGTCGTTGCGGCCCTCTCCACCGGGCCTTTGGGCCGGATTGCAGCCAGCTATGTCGAATGGTCGGATGGGCAGCGCGTGGTGGTGCCATGGACCTTGCTCCGGAACAGGGCGGATGCCGAGCGCTTTGCATCCCGCATCACGGCCGGCTCGGCGAAACGCTCGGCCGGCACCACCTATATCACTGGCATGATCCGGTTCGGGACGAGGATGATCGAGGAGAATGATTTCGCTGCCCTGCGTCGGGTGATCGATATCTCGGGCAATGGCGAGAACAATAGGGGCGAGGCGCCTGACCGTGCTCGCGACGTCGCAATTCTGCGAGGCATTACCATCAACGGCCTGCCTATGCCGACCTGGGTCGACCCTCGCCGGCTCGGCGAGGTGCCGGCGGATATCTATTACCGCGATCACGTCATCGGCGGCCCCGGGGCCTTTCTCCTGAAAGTGGACGACAGGGCCAATGTGCTGAGATCGATCAAGTCAAAATTGCTGCGCGAGATCGCGGCCAACTGAGTGTCCTTGCCGACCATGTCACCCGGGCAGTTCCGGCCAGGCGTTGCGTTTTATCCGGCGGGGCCGGCGAACAGGATCAGGTTGCCGTCGGGATCCAGGACGATGAAGGTCCTGGCGCCCCACGGCTCTTTTCTGAGCGGCTGGTGGAAGACCACGCCTGTAGCCTGGAAATTCAGGAAAAGCTGCTTGATCTCGGCGGCGCTGTCGACCGTGATGGCGGCGGAGAGTAGATGCTCGCGCTGCCTGACATCGCCGAGATAGACCGGCTCGCACACCAATCTGAGGGCCAGCAGGGCCCTGTCGCGGCTGACCTGCCCGTAGAAGGGCGGATTGCCATAGACGAAGTCGATACTGAAGCCGAGCCTGGTGGTGAAGAAGTCGCAGGAGGTCTTGATGTCGGTGACGAAGAGCTGGGCCGCGGCCGAGCTCAAAAAGGGTTCCGGCAGGGGCGGTGCGGGGATATCCGTCATGGTCGAAACTCCTGTCTTGAGCGCCTCCCATCCCACGAAGCCTGACTGGCGAGCGACGAGTTCCAGGGCATCGGCAAGCTGGAAATTCGCCTTCAATATCTGGTGATCGTCGAGGCCGTGGAAGCGCGGCAAGGCAGCCCGGATCTCGGCGGCGACCGGGTGATAGTGCTCGCGATGCCAACGCAGATATTGCTTGGCCTGCTTCCTGAGGTTTTCGAGGTTCGGCATGGGCGCAATCGTGTTTTCGATTGTAGGCGGGCATTGCCCTTCCGACAGTCCGCCGGTGCGCCCTACGCAGCGCCGAAAGAGTGCTGCAGGGGGCCTTCGCTGTCAATCATCGCAGCGTTGCGGGGCGGAACACCCTGTCCACGCGCCACAATGGCCCCTGTCTCGTCTGTCTCCCATCATCTCCGTCGCCGCAGCAGAATTTTCAGAAAGGCTCTTGCGTAATCTATCTTTCGATATATCTTAAGATCCATCTTAAAGATAGAACGAAAGGTATATCGAATGTTTGGACGACATCATGAGGGCCGCGGACGCGGCGAGTTCTGGGGCCGTGGCGGTTTTCGCGGCTGGGGCCGCGAGGGGCAGCAGGAATGTGCGCCGGGCCGTGGCGGGCGCTGGGGGCGCGGCGGTTTCGAAGGCGATGGCCCCGGCGATTTCTTCGGCCGTGGTTTTGGCGGTCGTGGCCGCGTCTTCGGCCATGGCGATTTGCGCCTGGTCATCCTGGCGCTGATCGCCGAGAAACCGCGCCATGGCTATGAACTGATCCGCGCCATCGAGGAAAAGTTCGGCGGCGCCTACGCTCCGAGCCCCGGCGCGGTCTATCCCACGCTGACCCTCCTGGAAGAGCAGGACCATATCCGCAGCGAGGCCTCGGACGGCACCAAGAAGCTCTACACCATTACCCCCGAAGGCGAGGCCTTCCTTGCCGAGAACCGCGATGCGGTCGACGGCGTGATGGCCCGTATGGATCTTGCTGCCAGCGCCTTCTCCGCCCGTTCCACGCCGGAGATGGTGCGCGAGGCCCTGCATACGTTCCGGCACGCTTTGCAGATGCATCGTGGTCCCTGGACGCAGGCCGAGGCCGAGCGGATCCGCGCTATCATCGAAAAGGCCGCCCGCGACATCGTTGGCGGCCAGGGCTGACGGCCATCCTCATCCAGGAAACCTTGCAGGATCGTGGGTCCTGTTGGTTTTAATACTAGGATAAAGCTGGCACTTCTCCGGTGATCCAGAACGCGTAAAAACAGGGCGCCGTTGCGGCGCCCTGTTTGCCGTTTCCGGTGATTTTTCCCAATTCATTGTCCCGACGACACCGATACCATCGGCTCTCATCGGTTGTGAGTATTTGATGAACGCCGCCACCATGGATGGCTTGCCCATTCCCCAACGCTTCCTGGCCTTCCTGACCATTGCCATGGCGCTGACCATGGCGGTGCTCGACAGTGCCATCGTCAATGTCGCTTTGCCTTCGATCGCGGGCGAACTCGCGGTCTCCCCGGCAGAATCGATCTGGGTGGTCACCGCCTATCAGCTCGCGGTCACCATCTCGCTGCTGCCCCTGTCCTCGCTTGGCGACATTATCGGCTACAAGCGCGTCTACTGGGCGGGTCTGGCCGTGTTCACCGCGGCCTCCTTTGCCTGTGCCCAGGCCTCGTCGCTACCGGTGCTGGCGCTGGCGCGGGCGGTGCAGGGACTTGGGGGGGCCGGCATCATGAGCGTCAACATCGCCCTGGTGCGCTATATCTTCCCCAAGGCCTCCCTGGGCTCGGGTGTCGGCTACACGGCGCTGGTGGTGGCGGTGTCGTCGGCGGCGGGGCCCAGCGTGGCCTCGGCCATCCTGACCGTGGCGAACTGGCAATGGCTGTTCCTGGTCAACGTACCGATCGGCCTCATCGCCCTCTTCGTCGCAGCCCGGGCCTTGCCGCAGACGCCGGCATCCGGCCATCGCTTCGACTGGATCAGCGCCGTCCTCAATGCTTTCGCCTTCGGCCTGCTGATCGCGGGGCTCGATGGCCTCGGTGATACCGGAACCATGCCGATCGCGCTCGCGATGATCGGTGGGGCCGCGGTGGCGGCCCTCATCTTGGTCCGGCGATCGGTGAAGCAGCCGGTGCCGATGCTGCCGGTCGATCTCTTGCGGCGGCCGGTCTTCTCGCTGTCGATGGCGACCTCGATCTGCTCCTTCGCGTCACAGAGCATGGCCTATGTGGCGCTGCCCTTTTTCCTGCAGCGCACGCTCGGCCATTCCGAGGCGGCCACGGGATTCCTGATGACGCCCTGGCCGCTGATGACGGCGCTGATCGCTCCCATCTCGGGCCGGCTGTCCGATCGGATCTCGCCTGAGAAGCTCGGCATTGCCGGGCTCTGCCTGCTGGCGGCGGGGCTAGCGGCCGTCGCCAGCATGGGCGAGCGGCCCGACAGCTTCGATATCGTCTGGCGGCTTGCTTTGTGCGGCTTCGGCTTCGGCCTGTTCCAGTCGCCCAACAACCGCATCATCATCACCAGCGCGCCGCGCGAGCGCAGCGGCGGGGCCAGCGGCCTGCAATCGACCGGCCGGCTGCTTGGCCAGTCGATGGGTGCAGCCGTCGCGGCCGTCATCTTCAGCCTGGTCGCGCAAGGACAGACCGAATTGATCGCCTGGATCGGCGCGGGCCTCGCGCTGGTCGGAGCCGTGTCGAGCGGGCTGCGCAAGCCGGGCTGAGGACGATTGCGGGCTCAGCGCCCGTGTCAGCTCGCCTCGGTACCGCCGTGGGAAGGCCGCACCACCACCCGCACGCCCACCGGGGTGTTGTGATAGAGGGCCATGATGTCCTGGTTGAGCAGGCGGATGCAGCCCGACGACATCGACTTGCCGATCGAGGTCGGATCGTTGGTGCCGTGCAGGCGATAGAGCGTGTCGCGGTCGCCCTGGTAGAGATACATGGCGCGGGCCCCGAGCGGGTTTTCGACGCCCCCTTCCATGCCGCCGGCGAATTTGGCGGCCAGCGGATCGCGCTTGACCATCTTCGGCGGCGGCGTCCAGCGCGGCCATTCCGCCTTGCGCCGGATGGTGGCCTTGCCGCTCCAGCCAAAACCTTCGCGGCCGACACCAACGCCATAGCGGGTGGCGGTGCCGTCGTCATGGACATGGTAGAGAAAACGATTGTCGGGATCGACGATGATGCTGCCGGGCTTCTCGCCGGCGGGGGCGACTACGACGCGCCGCAAATATCTGGGATCGATCGCCTTCAGATTGATGGGCGGATAGTCATGGCCGTTCTCCGTGCCGCCGGCATAGATCTCGCGATAGTTGAAGCCGCTGTCGCTCGATCTATCGAACAGGGAGCCGATGGTGGCACGCGAGGAGGCGCAGCCGGCGAGCAGCAAAGGAGCACCGAAAACAAAGACACGACGAGATAAACCGGGCATCACAACCTTTTCCGAACAGCCATCAGTATCGAAATCACGCCAAAGGCCGGCGCCACGACATTCCGTTAGGTAGGCCTACTATTTCCTGCAACGTTCACGCAAGCCAATACGACGTCGGGCACGAAACGTTTTGCCGAAGCGCTCCGCGAATAGCCGGACTCGGCGGGAATCGCAAAGGCTCCGGAACGGCAGGCTGTGGGGCAAATGAGCGCTCTTGCGAAAGGTGCCCGACCCACAAGCTTGGACGAGCCGGCCGAGCCAATAGCGGGCTCGGTTTGCGGGAGCCGGATTGTGGATAAGATCCGCCCCCGAAATCGGGTTCCCGCTGCCTGGCAGCTATCGCTCTTTTGAGCTGTTGTCGCAGATTGAATATACGATGTCCCCGGTGCGACAGCGTAAGGCGCCCCTGTCAGGCTACCTCGCATTAAGAAGCGTTCTATAGTAATCCGTGCTTCACCCAGTGCAGGAACAGCAAGTCATGTCCGACGGCGATCTCGATCTCAACGCACTCCCCGATGACGAGCTCGTCGAGCAGATGCACGACGACCTCTATGACGGCCTGGCCGACGAGATCGTCGAGGGCGTCAATATCCTGCTCAAGCGCGGCTGGACGCCCTATGACGTGCTCACCAAGGCCCTGGTCGAGGGCATGCGCATCGTCGGTGTCGACTTCCGCGACGGCATCCTGTTCGTGCCGGAAGTGCTGATGTCCGCCAATTCGATGAAGGCCGGCATGAACGTGCTGCGCCCGCTCTTGGCCGAGACCGGCGCCCCCAAGGTCGGCAAGATGGTGATCGGCACCGTCAAGGGCGACATCCACGACATCGGCAAGAACCTCGTCACCATGATGATGGAAGGCGCCGGCTTCGAGGTTATCGACCTCGGCATCAACAATCCGGTCGAGAACTATCTCGAGGCGCTGGAGAAGCACCAGCCCGAAATTCTCGGCATGTCGGCTTTGCTCACCACGACCATGCCCTATATGAAGGTCGTGATCGACACGATGAAGGAGAAGGGCATCCGCTCCGACTACATCGTGCTGGTCGGTGGCGCGCCGCTGAACGAGGCCTTCTCGGAAGCCGTGGGCGCCGATGCCTATTGCCGCGACGCCGCCATTGCGGTGGAGATGGCCAAGTCGCTGATCGGCAAGCGCCAGGGCATGGCGGGCTGAGCCTGACGACGCATCCATGCGGGGCGGCATGACGCCGTTCCGCCCGATGGACGGCGGGAACCGACCTCGGGGAGTGGGCGATGACCAGTCCTTCGAAACAGACAGACGCACCCCGCTCGACGCTGGTGATTGCCTGCGGGGCGCTGGCGCGCGAATTCCTGGCGGTGAAGACGGCCAATGGCTGGGACCATATGGAGGTCACCTGCCTGCCGGCGATCTGGCACAATTATCCGCAGAAGATCCCGGACGGCATTCGCCGCAAGATCCGCGCCAACCGTGCCAAATATGACGAGATCCTGGTGCTCTACGGCGATTGCGGCACCGGTGGCCTGCTCGACGAGGTCCTCAAGGAGGAGGGCGTCGAGCGCATCGAAGGGCCGCATTGCTATTCCTTCTTTGCCGGCGCGGACGTTTTCGACCGCATGCAGGAGGAGGAGATCGGCACCTTCTACCTCACCGATTTCCTGGTGCGCCATTTCGACCGCTTCGTGGTCAAGGGCCTGAAGCTCGACGTCCATCCGCAATTGCTGCCGATGTATTTCGGCCATTACAAGCGGGTGATGTTTCTGGTGCAGATCCCGGACAAGGCGCTGGAGAAGAAAGCCGCCGCCGCCGCCGCCCGTCTCGGCCTGCCCTTGGAAATTCATTACACGGGGCTTTCCGGCATCGAGCCCTTCGTGAAGCCACGTGACACGGCGGCGTGACGAGAGCGAATGCGCCGAAGGCCCGCCATGCTGTTTTATGGGTAGGCCTGATCCGGCTTTTGCTGTATGCCAGCCTGCAATTTCCGTGTTTTCGCTGGGTATGACGCCGTGAGCAGCTCTTCGTCTCTCTCTTTCTTCGCCGGCCTGCGCTGGTCCTACGTGCTGGCCCACGCCGTGATCGTGGCTGCCGCCAACTGGGGCGTGCAATATGTCGTGCCGGGCACGTCCGATTTCCTGACCTGGGGCGCCTTCATCTTCCCGGTCGCCTTCTTCATCACGGATCTGTGCAATCGGCGCCATGGCGTGGAAATGACGCGCAAGGTGGTGATGGCCTCCTTCGTGATCGCGGTGATCGTCTCCTTCGTGGCGGCGGATCCGCGCATCGCCATCGCCAGCGGCGTCGCCTTCATCTCCGGCCAGATGGTGGATGCGCAGGTCTTCAACCGCTTCCGCCAGTATGCCTGGTGGGTGCCGCCGTCCATCTCCAACATCCTGGCCTCGACAGTCGACAGCGTGCTGTTCTGGGTGATCGCCTTCGTCGGCACGGACGTGCCCTGGGTCAGCCTCGGCATTGCCGACTATGCCATCAAGATCGCCATGGTTTTCGTGGTGATGCCTGTTTATGGCTATCTCGTCTTCCGCGACAGGCTCGCTGCCAAGACGGTGTAAGGCGCTGGTATCAGCCGATTTCGTAAAAAAGCCGGCCTCCGAGGCCGGCTTTTTCATGGAGAAGGCTCAAGGCCTTACGGGCAGCCCTTGGTGATGGCGTCGAGGGCCTGCGGCAGGCCGTCGAGCGAATAGCGGTCGATGGTCTTGTTGCCGCGCTTGGAGGCGCCGGTGAAGACCGCCTCGCGGCTCTTGCGCATGGTATTGACCACGGTGCCTTCCTCGGCGGCGTTCTTCACCCAGGCATTGCTGCCCTTCGTGTAGAGCGTATAGGAGGAGCGGCCGACCTTCAGGGTGGCGTCGCCGCCATCCTTCATGCCGAAGCCGGTGATCATGCTCAGCTCGTTCTTCACACCCTCGCCCGGGCGGCGGGTGATGAAGAGCGTGGCCGGGTCGCGCTTCAGCCGCGCAGGCTTGCGGTCCTTCGGGCTGGTGATGGCAAAGCAGGACTTGCCCTTGGCCGTGCCGTTCTGGAAGGCCTGCCAATCGCCGAACTGGCCGAGCGGCGTCGGCTGGGCGCCGGCTGCGGCAGCCGGGGCCGGCGCTTCGGCCTTGGGTTTGCGAGGTGCTGCCAGAGCCGAACCGGTGAATGCGACGACGGCGGTGGCGATGAGCGCGATGCGAAGGGTTGAGGACATCATGCTGGCTCGATCGATCCCGAATAAGAGGGCAGGAAGCGGTGGCGCCGATCATCGTGAATCGGAGCGCCTCGCGCAACTGCGACGAAAGACAGGGATTCCGGCGAAAGTTCGACCGGAACGCTTCGAAGCCTACGCGGACGCGGTGAGTAAATGGTTAAATCGGGCCAAAAGAACCATGGCGTGCAATCCCGGCTCCGCTCAACCCACGGCGCTCCGGCCGGCGACCAGCCAGTAGACCGTGCCGGCGACGATGCCGATGGCAAGGAGGCCCAGCAAGGCGCGGTAGAGCAGCATGATGGCGAGGATGTTCAGGCTCATCACCATCGGTGCCACCGCGAAGGCGAGCGCCATGCCCACGGCGTAGAACATCCAGCTCGCCTTGCCCATGGTTTCGCCGATCACCGCGACCAGCGCGATCGGGGCGAGCCAGATCGCCAAGGCAGCAGTTGCGGCCTGCTGGATCATGGCGCCGATATCCTCCACCGCCGTGCCGTCGAGCAGCGTCGCCAGGGCCTTCAGGCCCAATAATTCGGCGGTGGCGGTGAGTTCCTGGCCGAAATCGTGATTGGCGAGGCCCATCACGCCGACCACCAGCGCGGCGATGGCGGCCAGGACGGCAGCAAAGGCCACCAGCACCAGACGGTCGACGAAGCCGATGACGCCGCGCGGGCGGTTGGGGGCGGGTGGGGGAGAGGACATGAGCTTTCTGGGACCGCAGGCACCTCGCCTGCACTTGGAAGCATTACACTGGCAGGTGAGGAAGAGCAGGCGAGACGCCTGCGATCCCAGGAGGACTACTCTTCCACGCCGTGGGCGTAGAAGGCCTCCACCGCCAGCTTCTTCATGGCGTCGGCCTCGATGGCAAGGCGCTCGCGGGCCCGCATCTTCTGGCTCTCGCTCTTGAGCTGGCCGCAGGCGGCGAGAATGTCGCGCCCGCGCGGCGTGCGGATAGGCGAGGCATAGCCGGCGTTGAAGACGATGTCGGAGAAGGCCTCGATCGTCTCCCAGTCCGAACATTCGTAGAAGGTGCCGGGCCAGGGATTGAAGGGAATCAGGTTGATCTTGGCCGGAATGCCCTTGAGCAGCTTGACCAAGGCGCGCGCCTCGGCCGGGCTGTCATTGACGCCCTTGAGCATGACATATTCGAAGGTGATGCGGCGGGCATTGGACAGGCCCGCATAGTTGCGGCAGGCATCCAGCAGCTCGGCGATCGGATATTTCTTGTTCAGCGGCACCAGCTCGTTGCGCAGATTGTCGTTGGTGGCATGCAGCGAGATGGCGAGCGCCGGATTGATGTCCTCGCCAAGCGGGCCGAGCATCGGCACCACGCCGGAGGTGGAGAGCGTGATGCGCCGGCGCGACAGGCACAGGCCGTCCTGGTCGGACATCACCTTCAGGGCGACGGCGACGTTGTCGTAATTGTAGAGCGGCTCGCCCATGCCCATCATCACGACATTGGAGACGAAGCGGCCGCCATCGCGCGGCACGATCGCGCCCTCCGGCGCCTCCTGGCCCGGCCAGTCGCCGAGGCGGTCACGCGCCACCAGGAGCTGGGCCACGATCTCGGCCGTGGTGAGGTTGCGCACCAGCTTCTGCGTGCCGGTGTGGCAGAAGGAGCAGTTGAGCGTGCAGCCGACCTGCGAGGAAACGCACAGCGTGCCGCGCTTTTCGTCGGGGATGTAGACGGTCTCGATCTCGGCGCCCTTGTCGGCGGGGCCGGTGGAGGGCATGCGCATCAGCCATTTGCGCGTACCGTCGGCCGAGATCTGCTCGGCGATGATCTCCGGGCGGTCGAGCGTGTAGGACTGCTCCAGCAAAGCGCGCAGATGCTTGGACACGTTGGTCATGGCATCGAAACGGCTGGCGCCGCGCACATAGAGCCAGTGCGACAGCTGGTTGACGCGCATCTTCACCTCGCCGGCGGGCACGCCCACGGTGGTGAGAGCCTCGGTCAAGGCGGCGCGGTCCATCCCGGCGAGGGAGGGCTTGGCGGAGAGGGCTTGTGGGGCGGCAACGGTATCGGCCATTCCCATGGGAATGGCCTGAGGGCTCGCTGCCTGTTCGAGCGAAGGGGCCGACATGCAAAATTCCTGATGTTGGCCGGGGCTATAGCACAGCCAGCCCGAAAGGGCGACCGGCAAAGATGCATGGTGGGCGCGCGCTGGCTTCATCCGGATGCAGCATGCAAAACGGCGCGGATCTTTCGATCCGCGCCGTTTTGTCGAGAACCGTTCGGGGTCAGGCCGCGGCCTTCACCGCGGTCGAGACGGAAGCGATGGTCTTGAGCACCTGGGAGGCGATCTCATAGGGGTCGGCCTGGGAGTTGGGACGGCGGTCCTCCAGATAACCCTTGTAGTCGTTGCGCACGAAGGAGTGCGGCACGCGGATCGAGGCACCGCGGTCGGCCACGCCCCAGGAGAAGGTGTCGATCGAGGCGGTCTCGTGCTTGCCGGTGAGGCGCAGATGATTGTCCGGGCCGTAGACGGCGATGTGGGCTTCCTTGTTGGCGGCGAACGCGGCCATCAGGGCTTCGAAATAGGCCTTGCCGCCGACTTCGCGCAGATGGGTGGTCGAGAAGTTGCAATGCATGCCCGAGCCGTTCCAGTCGGTGTCGCCGAGCGGCTTGCAATGCCATTCGATGTCGATCGAGTACTTCTCGGTCAGGCGGAGCAGGAAGTAGCGGGCGAGCCACATCTCGTCGGCGGCGGCGCGGGAGCCCTTGCCGAAGATCTGGAATTCCCACTGGCCCTTGGCGACCTCGGCATTGATGCCTTCATGATTGAGGCCGGCGGCCAGGCAGATGTCGAGATGCTTCTCGACGATCTCGCGGGCGATGTTGCCGACATTCTTGTAGCCGACGCCGGTGTAATAGGGGCCCTGCGGGGCCGGGAAGCCATGCTCGGGGAAGCCGAGCGGGCGGCCGTCCTTGTAGAAGAAATATTCCTGCTCGAAACCGAACCAGGCACCATCGTCGTCGAGAATGGTGGCGCGGGTGTTGGAGACATGCGGGGTGACACCGTCGGGCATCATCACTTCGCAGAGCACGACGGCGCCGTTCAGGCGCTCGGGATCGGGGACGACGCGGATCGGCTTGAGCACGCAATCGGAGCTGGATCCTTCGGCCTGCTTGGTCGAGGAACCATCGAAACCCCAGAGCGGCAGCTGCTCGAGCGTGGGGAAGGCGTCGAATTCGCGGACCATGGTCTTGCCGCGCAGGTTGGCGGTCGGCCGGTAACCGTCGAGCCAGACATACTCGAGCTTGTACTTCGTCATTCTCAGGATACTCGCTAATGTGAATAGAATGGACGGCAGCCGGTTCGCACCGGACCGCCGCCGGTTGCAGTGCAATAAGCAGGAAGCGTGCCAGCGCGCGGGGGTGCGGCGCTTTTGTCGCAGAGGATGGCCATCCCATCGGTCCGGATGTGGTTAAATCCGCGTCTTTCCGCGCCGTCGACGGAAGAATGGGGCAGGAGCTGTCATTGCCGGGAGTGCTGCCTTCCTGCGCAGTGTGCTGGCTTAGCCTCGAATGCACATAGTTTAGGCAAACGCTGCCTGCAAAGCAGGCAAATGATAGGAAGGCGCGGACGGCTGTGCTAAGACTCGATCCTGGTTTGGTCGCCTCCCCGGGGTGCACCAGACAAGGGAGACGAGCATGACTGCGAGTACCCGGCAAGAGACCGCCAAGATCTACCTATTCCCTGCACGGCCGCGCATGGGATCCAGCCTCGGGCGCGACGAGACACGGCTTTCCTCGCGCGAGACCCAGCCCTTGCCGCCCGTCGACATAGACGGCGCCTGGTATCACCAGGCCGCCATTCGCGATGCGGGCGATCCGCGCAAGCGCTGACGGTATCGACAGGCAAAAAACGCTGTGGCTGACGGTTGTCGAACCCCCGTGCTCGTGTCAGGGCCGGAAGGTGTCCGGATCCCTATTTCCCGCTTCCCTGCGAAAGCTTTTCACTGTCCAGCCCCTTGCTTCACTCTTCCGGCATGCCGATACTCGCGCTGACTCGAAGAGCATGCGTTTGGTGATTTGGCGCAATCGCAAGGACGCTCCAGCCAATCGGTTGGATTGGCTCGGAAACAATGAGCTAGAGCGAAGGAGCGTTTTCGTCTAAACGCGCTTTGTTCTAGGCAACCGTGGAGGCTGGGCGCGCTGCGCACCGGCCCGCAACAGGGAGACCAGCATGGCAGACGCCAAGATGATGTCACAGATGACCGGCAAGGATGGCTTCATCGCCGCCCTCGATCAGAGCGGTGGTTCCACCCCCGGCGCCCTGCGTCTCTATGGCATCGCCGAATCCAGCTATAGTGGCGACGAAGAGATGTACCGCCTGGTGCATGAAATGCGCGTGCGCATCATGACGTCGCCCGCTTTCTCCGGCGACAAGGTGATCGGCGCCATCCTGTTCGAGAAGACCATGGACGGCGATGCCAAGGGCAAGCCGGTACCGACCTATCTGTGGGAAGATCGCGGCGTGGTGCCTTTCCTCAAGGTCGACAAGGGCCTGGCGGCAGAAGAGAACGGCGCCCAGGTGATGAAGCCGATGCCCGAACTCGATGCCCTGCTCGCGCGCGCGGTGAAGAAGGGTATCTTCGGCACCAAGATGCGCTCGGTGATCGCCAATGCTGACAAGACCGGCATTGCCGCCGTCGTCAAGCAGCAGTTCGAAGTCGGCAAGCAGATCCTCGGCCATGGCCTCGTGCCGATCATCGAGCCGGAAGTCTCGATCAAGAGCCCGACCAAGCAGGAAGCCGAGGCCATCCTGCGCGATGAGATCGTCCGGGAACTCGACGCGCTGCCGGCGGGCGAGCAGGTGATGCTCAAGCTCACCATCCCGACCGTCGCCGATTTCTACAAGCCGTTGGTCGATCACAAAGCCGTGGCTCGTCTGGTGGCCCTCTCGGGTGGCTACACCTGTCCGGATGCCTGCGAGAAGCTCAGCCACAATCATGGCATGATTGCTTCCTTCTCGCGCGCTCTCGCCGAAGACCTGCGTGTCTCGATGAGCGATGCCGAATTCAACGATACGCTGGGCAAGGCAATCGATCAGATCTACAAGGCGAGCGTCGTCAAGGTCTGATCGCGAAAGCGTTTTGCGATTTGGTGGCATCGCCAGGAATCGCAAGGACGCGTCGAACCAAAGAGCTGGAGCAAAATAGCGTTTCCGTCTGATCGCGCATTGCTCCAGGTCCGTTCGAGATCACTGGCCGCGAGCGGGGAGGGTGCCCGGCTTGCGGCCGGATTCGTTTGGGGGAACGCAATCTTGATGGCAATCGGGGAGTTCGGGGCGTGACGATCGGCATTGCTGCCTTTGGGGTCGAAGCGGGCCGGGCGGTCTGGGCGGCCTGGGCCGAGGCAGAAAGGCTCGGCAAGGGCGACCTGCACGGCTTTGCGGTGTTCTACGCCCTGGCGCCGGATGGCGAGCCGGTCGGCCTGGAGTGTCAGCGCGGCGGGCTCGAGACCATTCGGGCCCAATGGTCCACCCGGCCGGATCTGGCCTGGATGATGGCCTCGCCGCTGGCGGCGGTGATTACCAGCGGGCCTGATCGTCCGGAGCCGCTCACCCAGTTTCTTGTCGTCAGCCGCAGGGGTTTCGTCACCGGCCACCGGCTGCCCAATATAGCAGGTGCCTCGGATGTTCCTGTGAACAGGGAGGCGCTGTCGCTGATCGAAAGGGGCGTCCATCCCGACGAAGCCGTGCGCATGGTGCTCCAAGCCAATCCACGGGTCGATGCCGGCCTGATCGCCGTGACGCCCCATGCCATCGGATTGGAAGACAGCGAACGGGTGCGCGAACGTACGGATCGCGGCCGGGCTCATGTTCTTGCCACGGACGGGCGTTATGGCCTTGCCCTGCTGCACAATTCGATAGAACCGGTAGAAGGGCTTGCCGAGAGTGCCGCGCGGCGGGCTGCGGCAGTATTGGCCGGGCACGAATCATAGGGGCGGGCTATAGCGGAATGAGAGGTCGGCATACCGGCCCGCATTCTGCCCAAGGACTCGACCATGACTGCCACCTGCGACCTGATCTTCCGGCAGGCGAGGATCTTCGACGGCACCGGCGCCGCGCCACGCCAGGCCGATGTCGCCGTCAGCGGCGAGCGTATCGTCGCCGTCGGCGAGCGCTTGCCGTACCGCGCCCAGACCGAGATCGACGCCGCCGGGCTCGCCCTTGCGCCCGGTTTCATCGACGTGCACACCCATGACGACCGCGCGGTGATCGCCACCGACATGGCGGCCAAGCTCAGCCAGGGCGTGACCACGGTGGTGGTCGGCAATTGCGGCATCAGCCTGGCCCCGCTGCAGGCGAAGGGCGAGGTGGTGCCGCCGCTCGATTTGATCGCCAAGAGCGAGCATGAATTGTTCGAGCGTTTCGCGGATTATTTCGAGGCGGTGGAGACGGCGGGAACCACGGTGAACGTCACCTGCCTGGTCGGTCACACCACGCTCAGGCTGGCTACCATGGATCGGCTCGACCGCCCGGCGACAAAAGCCGAGTGCGCCCGCATGCGCGATTTGCTTGACCAGGCGTTGGCGGATGGGGCGATCGGCCTGTCCACCGGGCTCTATTACCAGCCGGCCAACGCCGCCTCGACGGCCGAGGTGATCGCCGTGGCCGAGCCGCTGGCCAAATATTCGGCCCTCTACACCACCCATCTGCGCGACGAGGCCGATCATCTGCTGGACGCCATGGAGGAGGCCTTCGCCATCGGGCGCGAGGCCGACGCCCCCGTGGTGCTCTCCCATCACAAGGCGACCGACCCGCAGAACCACGGCCGCACCCGCGTCTCCCTGCCGATCATCGAGAAGCGGGCACGCGAGCAGCCCGTCACGCTCGACGTCTATCCCTATGCGGCCTCTTCCACGGTACTGGAGGCCAAGCGGGCGGGCCAGGTCGAGCGCATCCTGATCACCTGGTCGAAGGCGCGCCCCGATCTCGCCGGCAAGACGCTCGACGTCATCGCCCGCGAGCTCGGCGTCTCCAGGGAGGAGGCGGTGGCGAAGCTGCAGCCGGCCGGTGCCGTCTATTTCACCATGGATGAGGAGGATGTGCGGCGCGTGCTGCAATTCCCGCTCACCATGGTGGGCTCGGACGGGCTGCCGCATGATGTGCGCCCGCATCCCCGGCTGTGGGGCACCTTTCCGCGGGTGCTCGGCCATTACGCCCGCGATATCGGCCTGTTCGGCATGGAGGAGGCGGTGCGCCGCATGACGGCGCTGCCCGCGGCCCGCTTCGGCCTGGCTCAGCGCGGCGTGCTCCGCACAGGTGCCTTTGCCGATCTCGTGCTGTTCGACCCCAAGACCATCCTGGATAGGGCGACGTTCGACGACCCCACCCATCTCTCGGCCGGCATCCGCTCGGTCTATGTCAATGGCAGCCTGGCCTGGAGCGAAGGCAAGGCCGCCGGCCCCCGCGCCGGCAGGGTGCTGCGCAACCGCGACTTGGCGGCGAAGAATTTCACCGCCGCGTTTGCGTGAAGTGGACGCAATTGCCTTCTCCCCTTGCGGGAGAAGGTGGCATTGCGCAGCAATGACGGATGAGGGGAGGTACGCTACCCTTGCAAGGTATGCGCCGACACCCCTCATTCCCCTGCCGGGACCTTCTCCCGCAAGGGGAGAAGGCTGCTACCCCTCACTTGGGCGGCATGCCGATATCGTATTTGAAATACTTCCCAGCGATCTGCTTGAACTCGCTGCTGGCATAGACGGCCTTGATGCCGGCATCGAGCTTGGCCTTCAGCTCGGTGTCCTCCTTGCGCAGGCCGCCGCCGATGCCGCCCTCGAACAAGGGATCCTTGGGAAAACCCTTGGAATCGCAGCAGGCGCCGTCCTTGCCTTCCAGGAAGGGGCCAACAGAATCGGCGTCGCCCAGCACCAGCTCGATGCGCCCGGCGGCCAAGTCAGCCATGGCGGCATCGAGCGTGGCATAGTTGCGGATTTCGGCCTCCGGATAGGCCTTCTGCACATATTGGGCGTGGATGGTGCTGGTCTGCACGCCAACCGCCTTGCCCTTGAGGCCACCGGGCACGAATTCGAACTTGTCGTCCTTGTTGCCGATGAACTCAACCGGCGTGTTGTAGATCGGGATGGTGAAGGCGATCTGCTTCTGTCGTTCGGGTGTGATCGACATGCCTGCCCAGATCACGTCGATCTTCTTGGCGAGGAGGGCCGGCATGATGCCGTCCCAGGCAGTGGCAACCACCACGCAGTCGAGCTTGGCCTCCTTGCACACGGCCTTGGCATAGTCGGGCAGGAAGCCCTGCCAGTTGCCCTGCCCGTCTAGCGAGAAGAAAGGTGGGATCGGCTCGGCCGAGACGCTGATCTTGACGGGATCGGCCTGCGCCGCCGCCAGGCCAGCCAGTAAAGCCGCACCCGCCAGAAAACTGATCTTGAAACTCTTCATGGACCCAATGTCCTCCCTCGGCTCCCGCCCTGTCGGCGTTTTTTCGGATTGGGCCGGGAGCAAAGGCCCGGCGCGCGGGCAGCAGAGCGTATTCGTCCGACAAGGTCAATCGACGGAAGGACGGCGTAACCCGGCAGTTTGCCGGTGTCGGGTGGATCAGCTTCGCGATGGTGCCGGGCGTTCGGCCCGATGCCTATTCCTTCTCCGGCGATTTCCGCCACACCCGCTCGAAGGGCAGGCGCCAGGCATTGGGGGCGATGAGTTGGTGGATCGACTTCGGGCCCCAGCTGCCCTGGTCGTAGAGGCGCACCGGCGGCGGGTTCTCCAACAAAGGCTGGGAGACTTCCCAGAGCCGCTCGATGCCCTCCGCCGTGGTGAACAGCGTGTGGTCGCCGCGCATGGCGTCGAGGATCAGGCGCTCATAGGCCTCCAGCACGTCGCCGATCAGGCCGGTTTCGCTGAGCGCGAACTGCAGCGAGAGCTTGTCGAGCCGGAAGCCCGGGCCGGGGCGCTTGCCGTAGAAGGACAGCGAGACCTTGGAGGCATCGGCTAGGTCGAAGGTGAGATGGTCGGGGCCCTGCGCGCCCACGCCCGATCCCGCCGGGAACATGCTCTTGGGCGGTTCGCGGAAGGCGATGGAGATGATGCGCTGGCCCTCGGCGAGGCGCTTGCCGGTGCGCAGATAGAAGGGCACGCCGGCCCAGCGCCAATTGTCGATGGCGCATTTGAGGGCGATGAAGGTCTCGGTGTCGCTTTCGGGATCGACGCCCGGCTCCTCGCGATAGCCGATATATTGCCCGCGCACGACCTCGCGCGGATCGAGCGGCACCATGGAGCGGAACACCTTGTTCTTCTCCTCCGAGATCGGCTGCGGCTCCAGCGCGGTCGGCGGCTCCATCGCCATGAAGGCCAGGATCTGGAACAGGTGCGTCACCACCATGTCGCGATAGGCGCCGGTGGATTCGTAGAAGGCGGCGCGGGTGCCCAGGCCCAAGGTCTCCGGCACGTCGATCTGGACGTGGTCGATGAAATTACGGTTCCAGATCGGCTCGAACAGGCCGTTGGCGAAGCGGAAGGCCAGGATGTTCTGGGCCGGCTCCTTGCCGAGGAAGTGGTCGATGCGGAAGATCTGGTTCTCGTGGAAGACCTCGTGCAGGCGGGCATTGAGGGCGACCGCGCTGGCCAGATCCGTGCCGAAGGGCTTTTCCATGATGATACGGCAGCGGTCGACGAGGCCCGCCTCCGACAGCATCTGCACGGCCGAGAGCGCTGCGTTGGGCGGCACGGACAGATAATGCACGCGGCGGGCTTCGGGGCCGAGTTCCGCCTCTGCCCGTGCCACAGCCTCCTTGACCGGGCCGGCGCCGGCACTGATCGGCACATAATCGAGGCTGGCGGCAAAAGCTTCCCAATCGGCCTGGGAGACCTTGCGGGTGGAAAACTTGTCGAGCGCTTCGCGTGCGATGGAGCGGAAGCCATCGGCATCGATGTCATCGAGCGAGACGCCGATGATGCGGCAGCCCGGGATGAA
The DNA here is from genome assembly GCF_001676615.1 of Labrys sp. WJW. Lineage (GTDB taxonomy): Bacteria > Pseudomonadota > Alphaproteobacteria > Rhizobiales > Labraceae > Labrys > Labrys sedimenti. The sequence continues at coordinate 61,343 of NZ_LYXZ01000029.1, forward strand.
GCCGGCGCTGGCGAGATGGAAGAGGCCGGGGATGAGCTTGCGGCGGGACAGGTCGCCCGTGGCGCCCACCAGCACCACCACCTGCGGCTTGCCCGGGCCGACGCGCGAAGAATTCTTGATCAAGGCTCTCGTTCCCATTGGTTTTGCACCGCGCCGGCGTGCCGCGCTGCGGGCCGATCCAGGCCCGTCCTTGCCTGAAGCCGCCATCGCCGAGCCCCATACCGGTTCGAGGCGGGTATTGGGGCATAGACGGGAGTGATGATCAAGGGCGGCAGGAAAAAATGGGCGGCGCAGAATTAATTGGCCTGGCGCGGTCGATGTCATATCGTCGCCGCAGTCTTGCGCAGATTAGAATTAATCCAATCTGGAGTCCGAGCATGCCCTCCGCGTCCTACCGCCCCGTTCAGAAAGCCCTGCACTGGGCGATCTTCCTGCTGGTGCTTGCCTGTTATGGCCTCACCTATAATGAAGCGTTCTTCGCCAAGGGGGACCCGATCCGGGATCTGTCCTGGTGGAGCCATATCTCGCTGGGCCTCCTGCTTACGGCCTTGATCGCCGCCCGTCTCCTCGCCCGACTGGCGCTCGGCACCCCGCCCTTGCCCTCGACCATGGCGGGCATGGAAATCGCGGCGGCGAAGGGAGCCCATTTCCTCCTCTATGCTCTGATGATCGGGATCGTCGGCCTCGGCATCACTCTCACCTGGCTGCGCGGCGATGCCCTGACCTTTTTCGGCCTGTTCACCATACCCGCCCCCATGACCCCCGATCGCGATCTGGCGCATCAGGTCAAGGAACTGCATGAGCTGTGCGCGGATGGGATCCTGGTCGTGGCCGGCCTCCATGCCGTTGCAGCGCTCTGGCACCATTATGTCCGGGGTGACGATGTGCTGACACGCATGCTTCCCCGCCGTTCGGCGCGGTAAATCGAGGCGGTGATACTGACTTCTTGGTTTCTTCCTTGATCTGGCTCAGACTCTTGTTTCCAAACCCCTTGTAGCTTCGGTCCGGCACCCCACATCATTCTCAGCGAATGCCTGCGGGGTTCGCAAATCTGTATGGCGCCTGGACGATGCTACGGGTCCCCGGGCGTGCTGGAAGGGACATAGAATGAATTTTGAACGCTATACCGAACGCGCCAGAGGCTTCGTGCAGTCGGCGCAGTCGCTTGCTTTGCGCGAGGGACATCAGCAGTTCGCTCCCGAACATCTCCTGAAAGTCCTGCTCGACGATCCCGAGGGATTGGCGGCGGGCCTCATCGATCGTTCCGGCGGCAATTCGCGCCAGGCGCTGAATGCTGTCGAGGCCGCGATCAAGAAGCTGCCCAAGGTGCAGGGCACGGGCGCCGGCCAAGTCTACCTGACGCCGGGGCTCGCCCGCGTGTTCGAGGCGGCTGAGAAGGCGGCCGACAAGGCTTCCGACAGCTTCGTCACGGTCGAGCGGTTGTTGCTGGCGCTCGCCGTCGAGAAGGATACCGAGGCCGGCAAGGCGCTCGCGGCTGCCGGCGTGACGCCCCAGAACCTCAACAAGGCGATCGAGGCCCTTCGCAAGGGCCGCACTGCCGACAGCGCCACCGCCGAAAACGCCTATGACGCCCTGAAGAAATATGCCCGCGACCTCACCACCGATGCGCGTGAAGGCAAGCTCGACCCGGTGATCGGCCGCGACGAGGAGATCCGGCGCACGATTCAGGTCTTGTCGCGGCGGACCAAGAACAACCCGGTGCTGATCGGCGAGCCCGGCGTCGGCAAGACGGCGATCGTCGAAGGCCTGGCGCTGCGCATCGTCAATGGCGACGTGCCCGAGAGCCTCAAGGACAAGGCTTTGCTGGCGCTCGACATGGGCGCGCTGATCGCCGGTGCCAAATATCGCGGTGAGTTCGAGGAGCGCCTGAAGGCCGTCCTGAACGAGGTGACCTCGGCGAACGGCGAGATCATCCTGTTCATCGATGAGATGCACACGCTGGTCGGCGCAGGCAAGGGCGAAGGGGCGATGGACGCTTCCAACCTCCTGAAGCCTGCCCTTGCGCGCGGCGAACTGCATTGCGTCGGTGCCACCACGCTCGACGAATATCGCAAGCATGTCGAGAAGGATCCGGCCCTGGCGCGGCGCTTCCAGCCCGTCTTCGTCGAGGAGCCTACGGTGGAGGACACCATCTCCATCCTGCGCGGCCTGAAGGAGAAGTATGAGCAGCACCACAAGGTGCGGATCACCGACAGCGCGATCGTGGCGGCGGCGACGCTCTCCAATCGCTACATCACCGATCGTTTCCTGCCGGACAAGGCGATCGACCTCGTCGACGAGGCCGGCTCGCGGCTGCGCATGCAGGTGGATTCCAAGCCCGAGGAGCTCGACGAGCTCGACCGGCGCATCGTCCAGCTCAAGATCGAGCAGGAAGCCCTCAAGCGCGAGAACGACGACGCCTCCAAGGATCGCCTCACCAAGCTCGAAAAGGAGCTGGCCGATCTGGAAGAGCGTTCGTCCGAGCTCACCCAGCGCTGGAAGTCGGAGAAGGACAAGCTCGGCCGCGCCGCCGATCTCAAGGGCCAGCTCGACAAGGCCAAGAACGAATTGGCCGAGGCCCAGCGCCGCGGCGAGTACCAGCGCGCGGGCGAATTGACCTATGGCATCATTCCCAAGCTCGAAAAGGAGCTGGCGGAGGTCGAGGCGTCCGAAGGCAAGGTCGGCATGGTCGAGGAGGCCGTGACGGCCGACCATGTCGCGCAGGTGGTCTCGCGCTGGACGGGCGTGCCCGTCGACAAGATGCTGGAGGGCGAGAAGGACAAGCTCCTGCGCATGGAGGACGTGCTGGCGACCCGCGTGGTCGGCCAGGGTGAGGCCGTGCAGGCGGTTTCGACCGCGGTCCGGCGCGCCCGCGCCGGCCTGCAGGATCCCAACCGGCCGATCGGTTCCTTCATCTTCCTGGGCCCCACGGGCGTCGGCAAGACGGAGCTGGTGAAGGCGCTTGCCGCCTTCATGTTCGATGACGACACGGCGATGACCCGTATCGACATGTCCGAATATATGGAGAAGCATTCGGTGAGCAGGCTCATCGGCGCGCCTCCGGGCTATGTCGGCTATGACGAGGGCGGTGCGCTGACCGAAGCCGTGCGGCGCCGGCCCTATCAGGTCGTGCTGTTCGACGAGATCGAGAAGGCCCATCCCGACGTCTTCAACGTTCTCCTGCAGGTGCTCGACGACGGGCGCCTGACGGACGGGCAGGGCCGCACGGTCGACTTCCGCAACACCCTGATCATCATGACCTCCAATCTGGGGGCCGAATATCTGGTCAACCAGAAGGAGGGCGAGGATTCGGACAAGGTGCGCGAGGAGGTGATGGCGGTGGTGCGCAGCCACTTCCGGCCGGAGTTCCTCAACCGGGTCGACGAGATCATCCTGTTCCACCGCCTGAAGAAGGCGCAGATGGGCGCGATCGTCGATATCCAGATGGCCCGGCTGCAGAAGCTGCTCGACGAGCGCAAGATCACGCTGCATCTCGACGATGCCGCGAGGACCTACCTCGCCGACAAGGGCTACGACCCGGCCTATGGCGCGCGCCCGCTCAAGCGCACCATCCAGCGCCTGGTCCAGGATCCGCTCGCCGAGATGATCCTCTCCGGCAAGGTGAAGGACGGCTCGACCATCGAGATCGGAGCCACCGGTTCGGGCCTGGTCATCGGCGGCCAGGCGGTGAATGCCAGGGCGGCGTAAGGAAATATCAGCCGAAAAACGAGAAAGCGGGCCTTCGGGCCCGCTTTTTTATGGCAGCCGAAGCTGAAACAGCCACCACATGAATCGCAGCAACTATGCGCCCGGCTCAAAAATGGAACCCGATTGTCGGGTCCGTGCGTTGAGAAACGTCCTTGGAGCGTAGCGCCATCGACGACAATCGAGGAGAAACGCATGACCGCGACCATGAGCGGGCTGAAACCCGCCACCGAACTGGCTGCCCTGAACGAGGCCCGGATCCCGAATGAAAGCGAGGACTATCGCCGCGCCCGAACCGCCTTACTCGCGGAGGAAATCGAGCTTCGCCGCCACATCGAACGCGTGGCCGAGATGCGCCGTGCGTTGCCGCCGGGGGCTCCCGTGACGAAGGACTATGTCTTCGAGGGGGAGAACGGGCCTGTTCGTTTCGCAGATCTATTCGGCAGGCATGAGAGCTTGATCGTCTACAACTACATGTTTGGTCCCGAGCGTAAACGGCCATGTCCGATGTGTACCGCGCTCCTCGGCGCGCTGGCGGGCAATGCGCAGGATATCCAGCAGCGGGCGGCGCTCGCCGTCGTCGCACGCGCGCCGATCGAGCGACTCACGGATTTCAAGCGGGAGCGCGGCTGGCGGCATTTGCCGCTCTACAGCGATACCAGCGCCGAGTTCGGCCGCGATTTCGGGACCTGGCGCCCGGACGGGGATTATCCGGGCTACAACGTCTTTACCCGGCGGGATGGCTCGATCCGCCATTTCTGGGGCGGCGAGATGGGCGGTGTGACCGCCGATCCCGGCCAGGACCCGCGCGGCGCACCCGACTTCACGCCGCTTTGGAACGTGCTCGACACCACGCCCGAGGGGCGCGATCCGCATTGGTATCCGAAGGTGGACTATGATTGACCGGTGAGGGCCGCACCGTCGGGCATCCGGGCGGGAAGGATCCCGCCCGCCAGGTTGGTATTGTCTTCGACGCTCTCTCGAGAGGGCCGGGGCGGTCGATTTGAATCCGGCCAGGCCCGGCTTTCTCCGCTCGGCCGCGATCGGAGTTCAATCCTTCGAATCGCTGGTGCCCTTGCGAATGCCTTCGAGGTTGATCCACAGCGCGATCAGGGTGCAGACCGCGCCCGAGAGCAGGTAGACGCCGGAGGAGGCGAGGCCGAACCAGGCGGCCAGCGCCAGGGCGACGAAGGGGGCAAAGCCCGCGCCGAACAGCCAGGCGAGGTCCGAGGTCAGGGCCGCGCCGGTGTAGCGGTAGTGGATCGGGAAATTCATATTCACCGCACCCGAAGCCTGGCCGAATGTCAGGCCGAGCAGGATGAAGCCGCCGATCATGTAGATGAGCTCGCCCGTCTGGCCGCCGTTCAGCAATTGCGGCGCATAGCCCGAATAGATGGCGATCGCCATGGCACAGACCGCGATCAGGTTGCGCCGGCCGAAGCGGTCGGCGATCGGGCCGGAGGCGACGATGGCGGCGAGGCCGAACAGGGCGCTGAAGATCTCGATGATCAGGAACTGCACCACGCTCTCATTGGTCTCCAGCACCACCCAGGCAAGCGGGAACACCGTGACCATGTGGAACAGGGCGAAGCTCGCCAGCGGCGCGAAGGAGCCGATGATGATGGTGCGGCCCTGGGCAGCCACCGTCTCCGCGATCGGCTTGGGCTGGAGTTCCTGGCTCTGGAACATCTCGGCATATTCGGGCGTGGCGATGATGCGCAGGCGTGAGAACAGCGCTACCACATTGATGGCGAAGGCCACGAAGAAGGGATAGCGCCAGCCCCAGTCGAGGAAGTCGCCGGGGCTGAGCTCGGTGTAGAAGAAGGCGAACAGGCCGCTGGCGACGATCAGGCCGAGCGGGGCGCCGAGCTGCGGGATCATGGCCCACCACCCGCGCTGGCCTTCCGGAGCGTTCAGGCTGAGCAGGGCCGGCAGGCCGTCCCAGCTGCCGCCGAGCGCGATGCCCTGGCCGATACGCAGCAGCGCCAGCAGGACGCCGGCCCAGGCGCCGATGGTGCCGTGATTGGGCAGGAAGGCGATTGCCGCGGTGGAGCCGCCGAGCAGGAAGAGCGCGATGGTCAGCTTGACCTCGCGGCCGTAATGCCGGTCGAATAGGGTGAACAGCGCCGAGCCGAAGGGACGCGCGATGAAGGCGAGGGCGAAGATCGCAAAGGAATAGAGCATGCCCGTCAGCGCATCGAGATGCGGGAAGGCAAGCTTGGGGAACACCAGCACGGAAGCGATGGCATACACGAAGAAGTCGAAATATTCCGACGTCCGGCCGATGATCACGCCGATGGCGATCTCGCTGGGCGTGATGGTGTGACGCTTGGCGCCGTGCTGGCCGGCGGCCCCGGCCGGATGCATGGAAGTCGTGGTGCTCATCGTCCCTCGGCTTTCTCCAAAGACCCTAGCCCGCCCGACGGAAGCCGTGCAGTATGGGGGTCCCTTGCGTACCTATTGCCGTCTTCATGATGATATTGTCATTGGACAAAATGTCCAATGGGCAGCCTGAAACCGGAGGCGTATCGGCACGACATGCGAATGCTATCCCGAATGCCGTCCCTTAGCTCCGTCCGCTTGCGCAAGCTCGCCCGCTTGGCCATGGCACTGCCCCTGGCGGGCCTGCTGGCGGGCTGCAATGCCGTGGTGCTCAGTCCGTCCGGCGACATCGCCGCCCAGCAGCGCGACCTCCTGGTGTTCTCCACCGTGCTGATGCTGGTGATCATCATCCCGGTGATGGCGCTGACGGTGCTGTTCGCCTGGCGCTATCGCCAGTCCAACAAGACGGCGCGCTACGAGCCCGATTGGGATCATTCCACCCAGCTCGAACTGGTGATCTGGGCGGCTCCGCTCTTGATCATCATCATCCTCGGCGCGATCACCTGGACGGGAACCCATCTGCTCGATCCCTACCGGCCGCTCGAACGCGTGGCCGCGGGCAGGCCGGTGACCAAGGAGGTCAAACCGCTCGACGTCCAGGTCGTCGCGCTCGACTGGAAATGGCTGTTCATCTATCCCGAATACGGCGTGGCCAGCGTCAACGAGATGGCGGCTCCCGTCGACCGGCCGATCAATTTCAAGATCACCGCCTCGGCCGTCATGAACTCCTTCTACGTGCCGGCACTGGCGGGCATGATCTATGCCATGCCGGGCATGGAGACCAAGCTGCATGCGGTGATCAACGCACCGGGCGAGTATGAAGGCATTTCGTCCAACTACAGCGGCGCCGGCTTCTCGGGCATGCGCTTCCGCTTCCATGGGGTCGACCAGGCCGGCTTCGACCAGTGGATCGCCAAGGCGCGCGGGGGAGAGGGGGCGCTCGATCGCGCAGCCTATCTCGCCTTGGAAAAGCCGAGCCAGAACGTACCGGTGCGCTATTACAATGCGGTGGCGCCTGATCTTTATCGCGCCATCTTGAACATGTGCGTCGACCCCAACAAACCCGACAAGATGTGCATGGACAAGATGATGGCGATCGATGCCAAGGGTGGTCTCGGCAAGGAGGGCATCAACAATGTCCGCCCGCTGCTCCACGACAAATATGCCCGTCGCGGTGCTGTGCTCGGTCCGGACCCCTACTACGTTTCCGATTATTGCGAGGTGCCGCGGCCCGGCGCGCTCGATGCGTGGAAGAGCGGCGTGCCTGCCCTCAGCTCCCGGTCGGCCGGCATCGCCGGGGCCGGCCTCTCCCTCCCGCCAGCCTCCCGCCAGCCGACGCAGCTCTCCGCTGCGCAGCCCGGCTAAGTGCAACCTCATTCACGAGCGGTTTTTGCCATGTCTTCTGAAACGGTTGCGGTGAGCCCGATCTTCGGTCGGTTTACGCTGGAAGCCATCCCCTATCATGAGCCGATCCTGGTCGCGACTTTCGCCATGGTGGCCATTGGCGGCATAGGCCTCCTCGGTGCCCTGACCTATTTCCGCGTCTGGGGCTATCTGTGGCGCGAATGGTTCACCAGCGTCGACCACAAGCGCATCGGCGTGATGTATATCGTGCTGGCTTTGGTCATGCTGCTGCGCGGCTTTGCCGATGCGATCATGATGCGCCTGCAGCAGGCGATCGCCTTCGGCGGGTCCGAGGGCTATCTGCCGCCCCATCACTACGACCAGATCTTCACGGCGCATGGCGTCATCATGATCTTCTTCGTGGCGATGCCCTTCGTCACCGGCTTCATGAACTTCGTGGTGCCGCTGCAGATCGGCGCGCGTGACGTCTCCTTTCCCTTCCTCAACAATTTCTCGTTCTGGATGACGGCGGCCGGCGCGGCCATCGTGATGATGTCGCTGTTCGTCGGCGAATTCGCCAAGACGGGCTGGCTCGCCTATCCGCCGCTCTCGGGTATCGCCTATAGTCCGGATGTCGGGGTCGACTATTACATATGGGGCCTGCAGGTCGCGGGCGTGGGGACGCTGTTATCGGGCGTCAACCTGATCGCGACCATCGTCAAGCTGCGCGCGCCCGGCATGACGATGATGCGCATGCCCGTGTTCACCTGGACGGCGCTGTGCACCAACGTGCTGATCGTCGCCGCCTTCCCGGTGCTGACGGCCGTGCTCGCCTTGCTGTCGCTCGACCGTTATGTCGGCACCAATTTCTTCACCAACGACCTCGGCGGCAATCCGATGATGTATGTGAACCTCATCTGGATCTGGGGCCATCCGGAGGTCTACATCCTCATCCTGCCGGCCTTCGGCATCTTCTCGGAAGTGACGGCTGCGTTCTGCGGCAAGCGCCTGTTCGGCTACACCTCGATGGTCTATGCCACGGTGGTGATCACCATCCTGTCCTACCTGGTCTGGCTGCATCACTTCTTCACCATGGGCTCTGGCGCCAGCGTCAACTCCTTCTTCGGCATCACCACCATGGTGATCTCGATCCCGACCGGCGCGAAGATCTTCAACTGGCTGTTCACCATGTATCGCGGCCGCATCCGCTTCGAGCTGCCGATGATGTGGACGCTTGCCTTCATGCTCACCTTCGTGATCGGAGGCATGACGGGCGTGCTGCTGGCCGTACCGCCGGCCGACTTCGTGCTGCATAACTCGCTGTTCCTGATCGCCCATTTCCACAATGTGATCATCGGCGGCGTGCTGTTCGGCATGTTCGCCGGCGTCAACTACTGGTTCCCCAAGGTCTTCGGCTTCCGGCTCGATCCGTTCTGGGGCAAGATCTCGTTCTGGTGCTGGGTCGTCGGCTTCTGGGTTGCCTTCATGCCGCTCTACATCCTCGGCCTGATGGGCGTGACCCGGCGCGTCAACCATTTCGAGGATCCGTCCCTGCAGATCTGGTTCGTGATTGCCGCCTGCGGCGCCGCCATCATCGCCGTCGGCATCGCCGCCATGCTGATGCAGTTCTTCGTCAGCTTCCGCAAGCGCGAGGAACTCAAGGACGTCACGGGCGATCCCTGGGACGCCCGCACGCTGGAATGGTCGACCTCCTCGCCGCCGCCGGCCTACAACTTCGCCTTCACTCCGGTCGTGCATGATCTCGACGCCTGGGCGGATATGAAGCGTCGCGGCTACAAGCGGCCACTGGAGGGCTACAAGCCCATCCACATGCCCAAGAATACTGGAGCCGGCATCATCCTGGCCGGCTTGAGCGCGGTCTGCGCGGTCGCCTTGATCTGGTATGTCTGGTGGCTCGCCATCGCCAGCTTCGTCAGCCTGCTGGCTGCGATCATCATCCATACCTTCAACTACAACCGCGACTTCCACATCCCCGCCGAGGAGGTGGCCACCGCCGAGAATGCCCGCACGCGCCTGCTGGCGGCGGCAGGAGAACGCTGATGTCGCAGACCATCCTGATGCCGCAGACCGAGGCCGCAGACAGCCAGGCGCCGGTCTTCCACTTGCCGGAAGAGCCGCATCATCCGGAAGGGTCGAGCACCATGCTCGGCTTCTGGATCTATCTGATGAGCGACTGCCTCATCTTTGCGATCCTGTTCGCCACCTATGGCGTGCTCGGCGGCAACTACGCCGCCGGTCCTTCCCCGAAGGACCTGTTCGATCTCAATCTGGTGGCGTTGAACACCTCGATGCTGCTGCTTTCCTCCATCACCTATGGCTTTGCCATGATCTCGATGCAGGAGAACAAGGTCGGCTCGACCCAGGCCTGGCTCCTGGTCACCGCCTTGTTCGGCATGGCTTTCGTGGGCATCGAACTCTACGAGTTCTCGCACATGATCCATGAGGGGGCGACGCCACAGCGCAGCGGCTTCCTCTCCGCCTTCTACACGCTGGTCTCCACGCACGGCCTGCACGTCTCCACCGGCATCCTCTGGCTGTTCACCCTGATGGTGCAGGTCGCCCGCTACGGCCTGACCTCGGCGAACCGCCGGCGCCTCATGTGCCTGAGCCTGTTCTGGCACTTCCTGGACGTCATCTGGATCGGCGTCTTCACCTATGTCTATCTGATGGGGATGCTGCGATGAGCGCCCACACCCACCAAGACTCCCACCACGACGAGCACGGCTCCTCGCATGGTTCGCGCAAGAGTTATCTGATCGGCTTCGGCCTTTCGGTGGTGCTGACCTTCATCCCGTTCTGGCTGGTGATGACGGGCGCGCTCGAATCCAAGGTCGCGACCTCGCTGATCGTGATCTCACTGGCAGTGATCCAGATCGTCGTGCACATGATCTATTTCCTGCACATGGATGCCAAGTCCGAGGGCGGCTGGAACCTGATGGCCCTGATCTTCACCATCGTGCTCGTGGTGATCACGCTGACGGGTTCGCTGTGGGTGATGTACCACCTCGTCAACAACATGATGCCGATCTCGGCACATGACATGCGCAACATGCCGTGAGCCTGATGCGATGACGACGCCGGGTGGCCGGCCGGACCGACCACCACGTTCGCGACGTGGTTTCACCGTCATGGTGGCGGCGCTCGTCGTCGCCTTTGCCGGCTTTTGTGCCCTGGGCGTGTGGCAGGTCCAGCGCCTCGGCTGGAAACTCGACCTGATCGCCCGCATCGACGCCCGTATCCATGCCGAGCCCGCGCCACCGCCGGGCCCGGCAGCATGGCCCGCGATCGCCGCGGACAAGGACGCCTACCGCCGCATCCGCCTGGTGGGTGAATTCCTCGATCGGCCACCCGTCTTCGTGCAGGCGACCACGGCGCGAGGAGGCGGCTTCTGGACATTGTCGCCCCTGAAGACGGAGCAGGGCTTCGTGGTGCTCGTCAATCGCGGCTTCGTGCTACCGGAAGAGCGCGCCAAGGCCGGAAATGCTGCCGGACCGGCCGAGGTGACGGGGCTGTTGCGGCTCAGCGAGCCCAAGGGCGCCTTCCTGCGCAGCAACGATCCCAGCGCCGATCGCTGGTATTCGCGTGACGTGGCTGAAATCGCCGCCGCACGTGGCCTCGGTGCCGTCGCTCCCTATTTCATCGACGCCGAGCGGAAGCGGTCCGGCGAAATTCCGGCGGGCGGCATGACGGTGGTCGATCTGCCCAACAACCATCTGGTCTACGCGCTGACCTGGTTCGCCCTCGCCCTCATGACGCTTGGCGGGCTGGTCTATACCCTGCGCGAGAGAAGAGCAGGGTAACTCCTCATTTCAGCCGCCGCTTCTCCAGCTTGCGCGCCAGGGTGCGCCGGTGCATGCCGAGGCGGCGCGCGGTTTCGGAGATATTGAACTCCGTCTCCACCAGCGTCTCGTGGATGCGTTCCCATTCCAGATTCTTGATCGAGGTCGGGGTCTGCGTGGTCGGCACGCTGGTGTCGCCGTCGCTGCGCTGGAAGGCCGCCTCGATGTCGTCGGTGTTGGAGGGCTTGGCCAGGTAATGGCAGGCTCCCAGCTTGATCGCCTCGACGGCGGTGGCGATCGAGGCAAAGCCCGTCAGCACCACGATCTTCATGGTCTCGTCGTGGCCATGAAGCGCCTTCACGCATTCGAGGCCCGAGCCGCCGGCAAGCTTGAGATCGACCACGGCAAAGCTCGGTGCATGGCCCGCGAGCAAGGCCTGCATCGGTTCGAGGCCGGCTGCGACCTCGACGGCATAGCCACGCCGCTCGAAGGATTTGCGCAGGGTCCGGGCGAAGGTCGCATCGTCCTCGACGATGATGAGGCGGCGTTCAGCCGGGGAGGGGGGCATCGATTACTCCTTCGGGCGACAGCGTCGCCATCGGCAGGGTCAGTTCGACCAGGGCGCCGCCGTTCAGCAGATTCTTGGCCGTGACGGTGCCGCCGAGCTTGCGGGCGACATTGACGACCAGGAACAGGCCGAGCCCGCCGCCCGGCCGATTCTTGCTGGAATTATAGGGTTTTCCGAGCTGATCCAGTATGTCCTTGCCGAAACCCGGCCCTGCGTCGGTGACAGAGAGCGTTAGCCCGTCGCCGCGCCGCTCCAGGGCGATGCCCACCCAATTGGGCGAGGCTTCGAGCGCATTGTCGAAGATGTTGAACACCACTTGCTTGAGGGCGTCGTCCGAGACGATGGAGACATCGGTGCCGAAGGTGTTGTCGTAGTCGAGGCGGGCGGGGGAACGGCTGGTGCGCCACTCCTCGACGAGCTCGTTGAAGAAGCTGATCACGCTGGTGCGCCGGGTGCCTTCGCCGCGCACCTCGCCCGATGACATCAGGATGCCGGTGACAATCGTCTTGCAGCGGTCGAGCTGGCCGCGCATTTCGGCGAGTTCGGCGGCGATCTCCTCATCCCGGCTGAACATCTCCATGCGCTGCCAGTCGCTCAGGATCACCGAGAGTGTCGCCAGCGGTGTGCCGAGCTCATGGGCGGCGCCTGAGGCGAGCAGGCCCATGCGGACGATATGATCCTCCTCTGCCGATTGCTGGCGCAGGCTTGCCAGATGGGCGTCGCGGGCGCGCAGGTTGCGGTTGATGCGGGTGACGAAGAACACCAGCAGGATGGCTGCCAGCACGAAGCAGATGAAGGTGCCCTGGACATGCAGGTCGGCCAGGTCCGTGCCGCTCTGCACCGGGATCGGCAAGGGGCGGTTGAAGGTCGCCAGGCCGACGAAGCAGGCGCTGGTGGCCGCCAGCAGCGTCCAGGTCGACCACGCTTCCAGCAGGACACCGCCGATGATGACCTGCAGAAGATAGAGATAGATGAAGGGGTTGGAGGCACCGCCGCTCAGATAGAGCTGTACGGTGAGTGCGGCGACATCGAGCATGAGCTCGAGGAAGAGCTCGGTATTGCCCACCAGGCCCTGGCTGCGCAGCCGGACCAGGCCGACGACGTTGAGCGCTACGAGGAAGCCGATCACCACGGCCATCTCGAACAGCGGCAGGGGGATGCCGAGCACGAGGTCGACGAACAGGATGGTGATCACCTGCCCGATCACGGCGAGCCAGCGCAGCTGGATCAGCAGGGCAAGGTTTTTCTGGTCGGTGGTGTCACGAATGGCGGTCATGACAACTTACTAGAGTGTTTTCCAGAAAAGTTGATAGCAGCACGGTTGACGAAAATGCCGCGGGATGGATCGCCGTCGAGCCATTGCCGACGGCTGCCCAACCTCAGCTCTTGTTGGTGCCGGTTGCGATCTCGGCAACCGGAGCCTTGCTCATCAGGGCGTTGATGCGGTCGCGCTCGGCCTTGAAGGAGGCGAGTAACTCGCCATTGAGCTCGCGCCCCTGCGGCAGCTTGATGCGCATCGGATCGACGAAGCTGCCATTGATCTTCACTTCGTAATGGATATGCGGGCCGGTCGCCAGGCCCGACTGGCCGAGATAGCCGATGACCTGACCCATCTTGACCTTGGCGCCGACACCCGTGCCCGAAGCGAAGCTGTTCATGTGCGAATAAGTCGAGAGATAGCCGTTGGCGTGCTGGATCTCGATGTGGCGGCCATAGCCGTTGGTCCAGCCGGATTTGACGATGGTGCCGTTGCCGGTGGCCAGGATCGGCGTGCCGACCCGGTCGGCCCAGTCGACACCCGTATGCATCTTGTAATAGCCGAGGATCGGATGGCGCCGCATGCCGAAGGTGGAGCGCATCTCGCCGCCATTGATCGGCTTGCGGGTCAGGAATTTGCGCGCCGATTTGCCGTCCTCGTCGTAATAGTCGACCTGGCCGTCGTCGGGGCTGGCGAAATGATAGTAGCGCTTGAGCTCGCCATTCACGGTCAGCGCCGTGTAGAGGATGTCGCCGACCGGATTGCCAGCGTCGTCCTGCTCGTAGAAGAGCTCGAAATTGTCGCCCGGCCGGGTGTGTCGGGTGAGATCGACGTCATAGGCATAGACGCGCAGCAGGCGCTCGATCATTTCCTTGGGCACCTGCTGCTTCAGGGCCGTCTCGTAGATGGAATAATAGAGGCGGATGCCGGTGCCGCTGTCGCCTTCATCCTCGTCGTCGCCGCCCTGATTGTCCTGGGCATTGGCGGCGATGTCGGTCGAACTCGGATCCTGCACGGATACATAGCCGCCGGTATCGGCGAGCACCACGGTGCCCAGATGCTTGTCGGCATTGTAGACCGACAGGCGTACGGGCCTGGAATGCTGGTCCTCCTCCTCGCCCGGAGCGACCAGAACCCGCAGGCGCAGCCCGCCATGCAGCTTTCCGGCATCGCCGAGCGCCTTGGCGATCTCCTGGACTTCCTGCGGTGTTGCGCCGAGGCGCCCCAGAATGCCGGCGAGCGTGTCCTTGTCCTCCACCGTGATGGTCTGCTCGCGGGAGGAGACTTCGGGCGCTGTCTTGGCGATGTTGGTGAAGTTCTCGGGCACGATGGTGATCTTGAGTGCCGAGTCCGGGTCGGTCTGCACGTCGGTCTCGCGCAGGGCCGTCAAATCGGCACTCTCGGCGCGATCGTCGTCGGCGGCGAGCGCCACGAATTGCGGCGGGATGATCGCGGCGGCGGGATCGTTGCCCTGGGTCTGTGCCCGCACCAGGGCGAGGACCTGCTCGTCGGGCAGCAAGGGGCCGGAGGTCGGTTGGAAGTTCACACCGACAAGGTCGCGGTTGGCCACGGTGACCTCACCATCGTCGGGTGCCTGCTCGACATGGGCGGTGGCCGGCGCTAGGGCCGCATCCGGATCGGCGGAGAGAGCCTGGGGATTGTAAGGGGGCACCTGGGAGGCGAGGGGCCCGGAAGCAATCTGCAGGCTGGCGAGCACGCGCGCGAAGGGCTTGACCTTGATGACGTCCTTGTCGCCTACCTTGGTGGTGGTGGAGACACGGATGACCTGGTGCGCTTCCATCGTATCGGTCTGGATCAGGATGCGATCGGTCTTCTGGGTAGAGGTCTGGGCCTCGCTCTCGCGCACGACGGTAGGGGCGATCTGCGGGGCATGGCCCACGCTGTATTCGCCGTCCAGCGCGGCATAAACGGCTCCGCCCATCAGGCCGGCGCCGCACAGGCCGGTGAGGACCGTTCCCGTCAGCCAGCGGATCGAGACCTTGCGCCGGTCGGGCGCCCGCCCGCCATCTGCCGAAAGCGGCGCCTGCGTTCCGGGATCCACGATCCCGTACCGATCCTGCCGCCTGTCTCTATAGGTCGTCCGTGGTGACAAATTCGATCGTTCCGCCAGAAATACGCTGAACCCAAAACGCCGAGGCGTGAGGCGGGCGCATGGTTGGTAGGAAGTTGCCCTTTCCTTGGGGGCGGACCGTGCCCTAGCCGGGCGCGCCGGTCAATTCCAGATCCATCTTAACCCCTGATCAATTGGGCCGATTTGGGGCGGTGCATGACAATTTCATGAAATTTGCGGCGGAAGAGATGATCGGCAAGCCGCTCGAGTGAGGGCGGGGACGGGATCCGAGAGGCAAACCTAAACCGCAAACGCGCGCGCGAGCACACACTGGCGCGCGAAGGCGAGGTCCTTGCTCGAAAGGAAGGCGGGGGGGGCGGTTGCGTGTCGAGGGCAGGCGGCCCCTGAACAGGGAGGCGTTGCCCAGGGCTTGAAATACGCGTGTCGAATATCCATGTAACAACAAGCGGTTAGCGGGGTACGCTGGGTAGCTTTCCACAGGCCTTCCAAAAAAAGCGTCATGCAACCGTCAAAAAAATGAAATCGGCTGTTGACGGGCAGAAAGAGCCCCTCTATACAGCACCCATCGACGGACGGCGCTGCCGCGAATGAGCGGCGGGGCTGATTTGTTGCCTCTTCTGCTTAAGATCGCAAGGTTCTGAACCTGGTGAGAGCTGGGTCGATGAGGCGTCTGGAAGATTGAACGAGTTCAGCTCGTTCCGGCTATTTGACAATTGCATCGGAAGAAAGAGAAGCGTAGGCGACGATGTCCTTGCGGATGTCAATCGAGAGGTTGGCGTCGAAAAGAGACAACGGCGTACTATGTATTCAAGAGCCACCAGATTAGTTCAGCTGTGAAGTTGGATTGGTTAATGGTGCTCTCGTCAAGACGTAGTAATGTCCGGTTCAAATGTTTCAAGTTCAACTTGAGAGTTTGATCCTGGCTCAGAACGAACGCTGGCGGC
>NZ_LYXZ01000003.1 GCF_001676615.1 Labrys sp. WJW
GGGGAGAGGATGGAGGTGAGGGGCTACGGACGGCGTCAGTTTGTGAGGTCGCGCCGCCCCTCATCCTTACCTTCTCCCCGTAAACGGGGCGAAGGGGGGGCCGGCCTCGCGCCTCTCGCCTCTCGCCTTATCTTAGCGCCTATGGACGAGGACGTCCGCGCTCCCGGGAATACTCCTGCGCTTCACCCGGATATTGCCAATCGCCTCGTTTTGTGACCTCTATAGATTATCGGATTCAAGATTATCTATAATTTGCGCGGAGTTCCCATGTCGCACACCGTCACCTCCTCCCTGGCGCCGGCTTTCAGCCCCCTCGACATCTCTCGGCGCTCGCTCGGCTGGCAGGCGGCTGCCGTGGTCGCGGGCACGGCCGTACTGGCGCTGGCATCCCATATCCAGGTTCCCATGTTCCCCGTGCCGATGACCATGCAGACGCTGGCCGTCACGCTGATCGGCGCGCTCTATGGCTGGCGGCTCGGCGCCATCACCGTGCTGGCCTGGCTGGCCGAAGCCTGGATGGGCCTTCCGGTCACCGCGACGGGAAGCATCGGCACCTTGCTGTTCGTCGGCCCGACCGCCGGCTACCTGATCTCCTTCCCGCTCGTCGCCGCTCTTTGCGGCTTTCTGGCCGAGCGTGGCTGGAACGGCAACCGCCCGGTTCTCGCCTTCGCCAGCATGGCGCTCGGCAATCTCATGTGCCTTGCCATCGGCGGCGCCTGGCTTGCTGCACAGATCGGCCTCGAGAAGGCCTTGCTGCTCGGCGTCGTCCCCTTCCTGCTCGGCGGCCTGTTGAAGTCGGTCATCGGCGCCGTCACGCTGACGGCTCTCGCACGCGGCAAGGCCGGCAACGCCCGGTGACGGTGCGGCTTCGCGCCCACCATCTCCTCTGCATGCTGACCTATGTCGGCAAGGGATACAGCCCCGGCTTCGTCGCCAATTACGACGCCATCGCAGCGCGACTGAGCCAGGGGGAAGACATCGTGATCGTGGCGGGGCCGGACGACATCTGCGCCCCGCTCGTACAAGAACCCGATTCGCATTGCCACGAGCCGCGGATCGACCAGCGCGACGAACTCGCCATCCGCGATGTCGGCGCCCTGATGCGCATGTCCGTCCGCACCGGCACCCGCATCACCCTGACCCCTGCCCTGCTGGCCCGCTTCCGGGGCGCCTTCGTCGCCAATCTGACGCGCTCGGCCTGTGTGGGCTGCGAATGGTCGGGCCTGTGCAGTGAAGTGGCCCGTGACCGCTACCGGGACTCGCGCGTGCAGCGGGATTGAAGCGGCAGCGCACGAACCGGCCCACCTTGCGGGATCAGCCATGCGTATTCTCGACATCCGCGAACGCAGCATCCCGATCTCCCGCTATGCCGGCCCGGCTCAGCCGGGCGGACTGACCACCAGCATCGTCGCCATTCTCACCGACATCACCCGCGCCGGCCGGCCTCTCACCGGCTATGGCTACGCCTCGGTCGGCCGCTATGCCCAGAGTGGGTTGATCCGCGAGCGCTTCGCCCCGCGCCTCAGGCAGGCTCCGGCGGATGCCCTGTTGGGAGAGGACGGGAGTCTCGATCCGTTCAGGGCCTGGCGGGCGATGATGGCGGGCGAAAAACCCGGCGGGCATGGCGAGCGCTGCATCGCGGTCGGTGCCCTCGACATGGCGTTGTGGGACATCGCCGCCAAGACCGCCGGCCAGCCGCTTCATGCCCATCTGGCCGATCGGCTCGGCAGCGCCCCTGCCGGAAGCGGCAGGGTGCGGGTCTATGCCGGCGGTGGCTATCTTCATCCCCAAAACGACCTCGTCATGCTGGCCGACGAGATGCGCCGCTTCGCCGACCTCGGCTTCGTCAATGCCAAGATGAAGATCGGCAGCGCCGGCCTCGACCAGGATTTCCGGCGCATCGAGGTGGCCGCCGCCGCGCTGGGAGCGGCCGGCCGTCTCGCCGTCGACGCCATGAACGCCTATGACCGGCCGGCAGGCCTGGAGGCGGCTGCCCGGCTTTCGCCCCTGGGCCTGTGGTGGTTCGAGGATATCTGCGACCCGCTCGACTTCGAGACCCAGTCCACCCTGGTATCGGCCTATGCGCCGCCCATCGCTGCGGGCGAGGCCCTGTTTTCGGCGGCGGAAGCTCGGCTCCTTGCCCGCCATGGCGGCCTGCGCCCGGATCGGGACGTGCTGCTGTTCGACCCCGTGCATTGCTACGGCCTGCCCGGCTATCTCCAGATCATCGAGGCGATGACCGATCAGGGTTGGGAAAGGCAGGCCTTCTGGCCGCATGGCGGGCACCTGTTCGGCCTGCATCTCGCCGCGGCGCTGGGCCTCGGCGGCGCCGAGGTCACGCCCTTCGCCTTCCACCCCTTCAACGGCCTCGCGGATGACAGCGCGGTCGCGGAGGGCTACGCCTCGCTGCCGCAGGCCGAAGGGATCGGCTTCGAGGCGAATACAGCACTGAAGCAGTTGTTCGGGGAGCTTGCGGGGTAGTTCCCTTGGAGCGCGGACATCTTGTCCGCCTCTTCCACACGGCGTAGCGCTTCCAAGAGCGGACAAGATGTCCGCGCTCCGGGATTGACGTAGCCCCGAGCAACTGCCACTTGAGCCCAATGATCCCCACATCCCTCGAGCCCGGCTTCGGCGTTTACGTGCATTGGCCGTTCTGCCTGGCCAAATGCCCCTATTGCGACTTCAACAGCCATGTCCGCACCGGCGGCGTCGACCAGGCCGGCTATGTCGAGGCCTATCTCAAGGAAATCGCCCACATGGCCGCCATCGCGCCGGGGCGGCAGGTGCAGTCGATCTTCTTCGGCGGCGGCACGCCCTCGCTGATGGAACCGAAGACGGTCGGTGCCATTCTCGATGCCATCGGCGGGGCCTGGACCATAGCCCCCGATGCCGAGATCTCGCTGGAAGCCAATCCGACCAGCGTCGACGCCACCCGCTTCGCCGGCTACCGCGCCGCCGGGGTCAACCGCGTCTCGCTCGGCGTTCAGGCCATGAACGACGCCGATCTCAAGCGCCTGGGGCGCATGCATTCGGTGGCCGAGGCCATGGCGGCCGTCGAGATCGCCGCCAAATCCTTCGAACGCTATTCCTTCGACCTGATCTATGCCCGCCCGGACCAGCAGCCCAGGGATTGGCAGGCCGAGCTCGACCAGGCCATCGACCGGGCGGCCGAACACCTCTCGCTCTACCAGCTCACCATCGAGCCCGACACCATGTATGAGCGCCTGGTCGCCGCCGGCAAGCTCATCCCGATGCCGGACGAGGATGCCCGTGTCCTGTTCGATATCACCCGCGAGACCTGCGAGCGGCGCGGCCTGCCGGCCTACGAGATCTCCAACCATGCCCGCCCCGGCGCCGAGTGCCGGCACAATCTGGTCTATTGGCGCTATGGCGAATATGCCGGCATCGGCCCCGGCGCCCATGGCCGCCTCATCGATGCCGAAGGTGTCCGTCGGGCGCTGTCGACCGAGCGCAGCCCGGAGAAATGGCTCGCCGGCGTGCGCGAGCGCGGCCATGGCCTCGTCGACGACCAGGCCCTGACCGCGGACCAGCAAGGCGACGAAATGCTGCTGATGGGTCTGCGCCTGGCCGAGGGCATCGATCTCACCCGCCTCGCCCGGCTGCGCGGCCGGCCCATGGCGGAGGCGACGCTGACGGGCCTGCAGCAAAACGGCATGATCGAACGCCGGGACGATCGCGTCCGCGTTACCCGCGCGGGCTTTCCGCTGCTCGATGCGGTGGTGGCCGAGCTGGCGGCCTGACGGCCAGCTGGCGCAGGATCGCCTGCGCCACGGCGCCGGCGTCGCCGTTACGGTCATGCCCACCCGGCCGTGCGATGCGCTCGGCGCCGGCAAGCTGAGGCAGGATGCAGGCGCTATGCTCTTCCCGGCCATAGAGGCAGACCACCTTGCGAACGGGTAGCTGGCGGAGCATCGGCGCGACCGGCCTGTCGTCCGCAGCCGGCAGGTCGAGCATTTCCAGCAGCGAAATGCGGAAATTGGCCTCCGGCAACAGGCCGACCAGGGCAATCAGCCCGGTCTCCCGTTGCGTCCTTGCCGAAAGCAGGGGCCAGGCGAAAGGCAGCGCATCGGCACCGAAGGAATAGCCGGCCAGGACGAAGCGTCTGGCATGCCAGCGCCGGCGATAGACGGCCAGGATACGCTCGATGTCCCGGGCGAGTTCGGCTGGCGAGCGCCCGGTGAAGAAGTAGCGGCGCGCATCGAGCCCGACGACGCCGATGCCCGCCCGGGCGAGGCGGCGGGCCAGGCTCCGCTCCAACCCGCCCCAGCCAGTGTCGCCCGACAGGAACAGCACCAGCGCGCCCTGCCCGGACGGCGCGGCCGAAACCACGAGGGGCAGGTCCGAGAGGCCGTCATCGCTCACGAAGGATCGGGCCGAAGCAATTTGTCCCAAGCCGAGCAGCACCAGGCCGGATGCCAGCCCCGAGACAGTGGCGCGCCAGACGGACCGCCGGGGCAAGCGGCTACCCGGCCTGCCAGGGTTCGACCAGACCCTGGCGCAGGGCCTCGCTATAGGTCCCCTTGTCGATGGTGCCGACGATGTCCTTGTCGAAGGCGATCTCGATGTTGAAACGATGGTGCGCCGAAAGCTCGCGCAAATGCTCGATCAGCGCCATGGCGCCGGCAAAGTCGGCTTTCTCGCCGGCGATGGTGTCTCCGGCCAGGCTGGCGCGCACCGGCAGTTCCACCGCGCAGCCCATATCCGGATCGGTTTCGCTGACCTTGTGCTTGAAGGCATCCGGCGCTTCGATCGGCCAGTCCACGCCATCGGCGAATTCTTCGATCTCATCGATGATATCGTCCATCGCCTCCTCGCCGGCAATGCCGAGAAGGTGGAAGGTCAAGGTGTGGATCTTGCGGGCGGCGCTCATCAAGCTCTCGTTTCGGCGCAAACGCTGCTGACAGGAAGTTGGCAGCAGACTGAGTCTATCAAGAGCTAGCGCGAAGATCGGGAAGGAACAAGCCATGGCTCTCAAGGGCAGCTGTCATTGCGGCGGCACCACATTCGAATTGAGCGAGGCGCCGCAGGAGGTGACGCGTTGCACCTGCAGCTTCTGCTCCAAGCGCGGCTCGCTCTGGGCTTACTGCAAGCCCGAACAGTTCCGCTTGACCTCGCCGCCCGAGCGGGTGGCCACCTATCGCTGGGGCTCGAAGACCATCCAGCACCATTTCTGCGCAACCTGCGGCTGCGGCACTTATACTGAGACGCCGGACTGGTCGACCGGCGCGCCCGATTTCGACAATCCCAAGATCAGCATCAATGCCCGGCTCTTCGACGATTTCGATTTGGAGGCCGTGCCGGTCACGGTGATCGACGGCAAGAATTTGTGGTAGGGGCAGCGCTCAATCCTTGCGATCGACGCGCAAGGGCTGCCAGATCGAGACTTCGCGCGGCTTGGCCAGCAGCTCCGGCAGGGCCTCATGCCAGGCCTGCCGATAGGGACGATGGAGCTGCACGTCCAGCACGTCCTGGTGATCGACCCAGGTTTCGTGCAACAGGAAACGGCAGGGGTCGTCGGGGTCGCAATGCAGCGTGGCGTTCACGAAATTCTCTTCGTGGCGCATGGCATCCAGCAGTTCGTTGAGCATGACGAGAAAGCGCTCGCGCTGCTCAGGCTTGACGGTGCCGGTGATCAGATAGGTCACGCTCATTCGACTGTCCTCCCGCGGCATTCCCGCCGCAACACCACCGACAGTAGCGACTTGGCCGGGGAAGGCGATTACCTGCCGGGTAATCGCCGAGCGCCGCATGACCGGGCAGGATCGGGCCTCTCAACCCGGAGGAACCGCCATGACTGCACCTTTCGTCGAGATTGCCGACGGCCACCGCCTTTTCGTCCGCGACTGGGGCCGGGGCGCTCCCGTATTGCTGCTCGCCGGCTGGGCGATGGATTCCAGCGTGTGGGCCGAAACCATGATCGGGCTCAACGCCCAGGGCCTGCGCACCATCGCCTATGACCGCCGCGGCCATGGCCGCTCCAGCGATCCCGGCCGCGTCGATTTCGACGCGCTGGCCGACGACCTCGCCGCGGTGATTACCCAGCTCGACCTCACCGATCTCACCGTGGTCGCTCATTCCTGCGCCGCCGGCGAAGTGCTGCGCTATGTCGGCCGTCACGGGGCCGATCGAATCGGGCGCATCGTCATGGTCGGAGCCCAGGGTCCATGCCTGCCCGCCGGGCCAGGCAACGAACAAGGCATTCCCAGGGAAGCCATCGAGGCCTTGATGGCCGAACTCGCCCACAATCTGCCGGCCTGGCTCGACGCCAATATCGAGCCCTTCGCCCCCGGAGCCGACCGACGCGCGCTGGACCGGCTGATCGACGGCGTATTCGGCTGTTCCCGGCGCGTGCTGCTCGATCTGCAGCGCGCGATCGTGGAGGCGGATTTGCGCACCGAAGCCGCCGCCCTCGCGCTGCCGGTGACACTGATCCATGGCGACCGCGATGCTTCGGCGCCGCTGGACCTCACAGGCAGGCGCTACGCAGCCCTGATCCCAGGCGCCGATCTGCTGGTCTATGAGGGCGTCGCCCATGGCGTGATGGTCACCCATGCCACCCCTCTTGCTCGGGACATTGCCTGCATCGCCGCGCGTCTCACGCCTCTGGCGGCCTAACCTCGCCTATTTCTTCGACTGCAGGCAGTTCGCCGGAAGCGCCGGATTGCCGAACCAGATCTCGAAGGTGTTGGGGCGCGAATCGCGCGCTCCGCTCCAACTCGTCGACAGGTCCTTGGCGGTGAGCTGCAGGCCGACGGTAGCGAACAAATCGGCCAGAGCCTCGGCGCGCTTGCGGTCGGACGCCTTGAAATAGCGCAGTTCATGCGTCTCGCCCGACCATTTGGCCAGTACCACCGACGGGAAGGTGATGGCCGACTTGTCGCCGTCCTTCATCTCGTCGAGCAAAATGCCGGCGCAGGGGCGCTGGCTGTCAGTGAGCGCATGTACGAAGACGCGGCTCGGCAGCCGGGCGGTGGCCTCCTCATAGGCCGATTTCACCGAATTGTTGACCAGGGACGCCTTCTGCACCGCGCTCTCCAGCAAAGGCAGCAGGTCGCGATCGGAAGAGGAGTTGGCGTAGTCGAGCTGCGCGGTGATGAATTCCACCGGCACCTTGTCGTTCTTGAGGAGATATTCGAACATGGCGACGCCATATTTGCGCTTCTCCGGCGCGGCGTCCGTCATCAGGTCGATCATGGTGCGCAGATCGGCGAGATTCTGCTGCCAGCGCGTATAGTACCAGCCGATTCCGGCTACGGTGAGCGGAATCAAAGCCGTCGACAGGAGTTGCGGCAGGATTTCACGCCAGGGGCGAGGCAGCGACATGGGGGAACTCCGAGCAGAGTTCCCTGCTTAGCGCCGAATCAACACACCAGCCATGCCGCTCGCAGGGCGGGCGCGCGTCCCCCACAGGATCTGCGCGCCCGATCCGTACGCCGCTCGCGAACGCGGCCTCAGACCACGCTGAGGCGGACGTCGAGATTCTTGCGAGTCGCTTCCGAGTAGGGGCAGACGATATGGGCCTTGGCGACGAGATCCTCGGCGCGGGCGTGCTCGATGCCCGGCAAAGCCACCGCGAGAGCAACGTCGAGGCCGAAACCGGCGCCATCGTCACGCGGGCCGATGCCGACCGTGGCGGTGACGCTGGCATCCTCGGGAAGGGCAACCTTTTCCTTGCCGGCCACGAAGCGTAGCGCGCCCAT
Source organism: Labrys sp. WJW (assembly GCF_001676615.1). GTDB lineage: Bacteria > Pseudomonadota > Alphaproteobacteria > Rhizobiales > Labraceae > Labrys > Labrys sedimenti. The sequence continues at coordinate 7,722 of NZ_LYXZ01000003.1, forward strand.
GAAGCAGGCGGCATAGCCGGTGGCGAACAATTGCTCGGGATTGGTGCCGGGCCCCCCGGCGCCGCCCAGTTCCTTGGGCAGGTCGAGCTTGACCGAAAAATGGCCATCCACGGTACCGGAACGGCCACCGTCACGGCCATTGTGATCGGAACGGGCAGCGGTGGTGTAGAGAACCTTCATGACAGAACTCCCTTCGGGGATTGAACACAGAGACATATATCGCACACATTTATATCGTGTGCGATATTTATTTTGCCGACCGAGACGATTTTTATCGGTAAAGCCTGCGAAAATGATTCTGCCTCCCTGTCGCGTGCGATATGATTCGCAGCTGATAGCCGCCGGTCATGTCTTGCAGCCGGCATCGCGACGATTGAAAGTGCGTCACGCATTTGCTGACATCCACACGTTACGTCACATGCGTTGCGCCAGAGGAGGCACCGATGGAACCGTCTTCCAACGAGTTTACGCCACTGCTCTTGCAGAACCAGCTTTGCTTTGCGCTCTACGCCGCCAACAATGCCTTTGGCCGCTCCTATAAACCCCTGCTCGACCCGCTCGGCCTGACTTATCCGCAATATCTGGTCATGCTCTGCCTGTGGGAGCGGGATGGGCTCAAGGTCGGCGAGATCGGCACTCGGCTCTTCCTTGAGACCAACACGCTCACCCCCTTGCTCAAGCGCCTGGAGGCAGCGGGGCTGCTGAAGCGCCGGCGCGACAGCCATGACGAGCGCCAGGTCCGCATCTCCCTGACGGCCGAAGGCAAGGCCCTGCGCGAGAAGGCCCGGGCCGTGCCATCCCAGATCGCCGCCACCACCGGCCTCGAAGCCGGCCAGGCCGGGGCCCTCAAGGACTGGCTGGAATGGCTGCGCGAAGCCCTGGACCTGCATCAGAAGCAGGAAAGCGACGCCGCCTGAGGCGGCGCTACTCAGCCCCTGCCGCCAGCCTTCTTCCACACCAGGATCGCCGCCGCGAGGTCCTCCACCGCGCTGCCGATCGACTTGAACAACGTCAATGATTCGCCCGATGCCCGGCCGCCATGATTGCCACGGGCGAGATCGGCGAGAGTGGCCTGGATATCGTCCCGGCCGATGGTACCGGTCTTGAGGGCCAGCGCGATGTCGCCGCCCTCGGTCAGGGCGCTCGGCGTGTCGATGAACAGGTCACTGGCACGCACGGCCTCGTCGTCGGCTTCGCGCATCTGCAAATTGAAGGCGCCGACCAGGTCCAGATGCATGCCAGGCCGCAACCAGGCGCCCTTGACCAAGGGCAGGTTCGATAGCGTGGCACAGGACACCACGTCGGCCGCGCGCACCGCCCGTTCGAGATCCGGCTCATAGCGGGCCGCGATCCCCTGCTGCACCAGTTCCTCGACCAGCTTTTCCGCACGCTCCGCCCGGTGGTTCCAGATCGCCACGTCGCGGATCGGCCTCTGGCTGGCATGGGCCCGGATGAGGAAGGGCGCCAACGCGCCCGCGCCGACCATGGCGAGACGGCTCGCCTCCGGACGGGCGAGATAGGAAGCGGCGAGGCCGGAGGCTGCGGCCGTGCGCCAATGGGTCAGCCGGGTGCCGTCGATCGCGGCCAGGGGCTCTCCGGTTTCTCCCGACATCAGCACATAGGTGCCGAGCACGGCCGGCAGGCCGCGGGCGCCATTGGCCGGGAATACGTTCACCAGTTTCGTGCCGAGATAGGCGCCCGGCCCCGGTGCGTTGGCACTCCAGGACGGCATGATCAAGGCGGTGGCCGCATCGGCGCCATGGCCGATTTCGAGATGCTGGCGCGGCGGCGTGACGAAGTCGGCGGCAAAGGCCGCGCGCAATGCTTCGATCAGGTCGGGAAAGCTGAGAAGGCCATCGATCTCATCGGCCGTGATGACGCGCATGGCTGTTTCGCCCAAGACAGCGAGAAGGGTCCGGCCGTGTGGCCGGCAGCAGCCAGTATAACCGATCCGGCTGCCGGAAGCAGGCAGGATCCGATGAAGAGGTTCCGAGAGCAGACGGGAGAGCCTGCTCTCGCATCAGGAGCCTCAGAACGGCACGCTCGAGGGCAGGATGGCGTGGCTGTCGCGCGATTCGGCCGCGGGAGTCGCCTGGCTGCGCAGCCGGTCGAGTTCGTTGCGATGGCGTTCGGCCTCGACCTGGGCAACCCGCGCGGCACGGCGAAAACGGCTCTGCTTCAACCAGACCGTGATGCCACCGATCAACATGCCGATGACCAGGACCCCGAACAGAATCAGGAACATCGGCAGATGCAGCGTGCTTGCTTCGGCCCCCGGTGCGCTCGGATCATAGGAGAGCGCCACGCCTTCGGCGATCCACTGCTTGTTCGCGATGGCAAAGGCCGCCATCACGATCAAGGCCAGGACCAGGATGAAATAATAGAATAGGCGCTTCATGGCCTGCCCCGCTCCGGCATGATCGCAAAAGCGTCCTTCGATTGCCCGGCATCGGCAGGAATCGCAAAGACGCATCCAGACAAAGAGTTAGAGCAAACGAGCATTCTCGCCAAGGCGCGCTTTGCTCTCGCTCAGGCCGGCGACTTGTTCAGCCGCAGCCGCATGTCCTTGCCGGTCTTGAAGAAAGGCACGTATTTCTCGTCCACGGGCACATGGGCGCCGGTACGCGGATTGCGCCCGATGCGGGCCGGACGGGATTTCACCGAAAAGGCTCCGAAGCCGCGCAGCTCGACCCGATCGCCCTTGGCCATGGCCTGGACGATCTCGTCGAGGATGGCATTGACGATATTCTCGATGTCGCGCTGATAGAGGTGCGGATTGGCTTCCGCAATCTTCAGAACCAGTTCGGATTTGATCATTTTCGTTCCCGTCAGTCGCCGGTCTTGTGAAGTTACGTTCGCTCGACGCGAATCGCGTCCAAGCTTCCCTTACAGCATGATGCGGATCGAACCCAAAGGCTCCCCCGTCCTTCGTCCTGGTTAGACACCCTACGCTGGTCCGGACAGACCGTGAGACACGAGTGACTCAAGGGTGCCAAACGGAAACAAGCCCGTCAAGCGCGGCCGGAGGCGTTTCAGGCGCGGAGCGGATGGCATCGCCCAGGCCGGCGAGACCGACACTGTCGGCGAGCCAGGCCACGCCCGTGCGCGCGAAGGGGAAGGAGGACGAGGTGGAAGGCTTGTCCCAATCCTCGACCGGCAGCGCCTTCATGCGAGGCTTGTCCTTGCCGAGCCAGGCGATCGCCGTGGCTTCGTCGCCCATTTCGTCGATGAGCTTGAGGTCGAGCGCCTGCTTGCCGGTGAAGACGCGCCCATCGGAGACGGCGGCAAGGCCGGCATCGTCGAACTTGCGGCGATCCTTCACCAGATCCTTGAACCAGCCATAGGTGTCATTGACCACCGACGCCAGGGCCGCGCGGGCTTCGGGGCTGGTCGGCGTGAAGCCGTCCGGTGCGGCCTTGAGCGGCGACGATTTCACCGCCTCGACGCTGACGCCGATGCTGTCGAGCAGCTTGGAGACATTGGGATATTGTACCAGCACGCCGATCGAGCCGACCAGGGACGAACGCCGGGCCACGATATGGTCGGTGCCGACGGCGGCCATATAGGCGGCGGACGCCCCCAGCCCATCGATGAAGGCCACGGTCGGCTTGCTGGCCGAGAGCTTGCGCAGGCCGTCATAGAGTGCCTCGCCGCCCGATGTCGTGCCGCCGGGCGAATTGATGCGCACGATCACGGCCTGGGCCTGCGACTGGGCGATCTGATCGAACAGCTTGAGGTTGGCGGTCTGGTCGCCGACGAAGCCGTCGAGCTTGATGCGGGCGATATGCGGGCTGCGATGCTGCAGGGCACTGGTGCCCGCAATGGCGAGATAGGCCACCACCAACGCAATGGCCAGGAACAGGAACGCCAGCACGCGCCAGACGGAAAGCTTGCGGCGCAGGACACGCCTGTCGACCAGGAGATCGGTCTCTAGGGACATGGAGGTATACCCTTGGGGAAATCGGCCCGAAACCTAGCCGAGCGACAGGGCCGCGGCAAGGCGAGCCGTGTCCAAAGCCCGGACGGCTACACCAGCATCACGAATTTCAGGTCGGGACGCGTCGTCGGATTGAGCGTGATCTGCTGGAATTCGAGCGCACCGCGCGTGGGATGATTGAAGCGCCGAAGCCCGCCCTCACGGCCGATCACGCTATGAATCGGCCAGGCCTGCGCGAAAAAGGGGCTTCGCGCCGCAAGGCTGCCGACCAGGGCCTGCATCGCCTCCTCCTCGATATGATGGCCATAGTCGATGCGGAACTCGGCGATCACCCGCCGGGCCCGTCCCTCCCAATCCTCGATCAGGTCGCGGGCCGCCGGGCTGAGGAAGATATAGGCGAGGAGATTGCGGTCATGGTCGCCATCGAGCCACCCGGTGAAGAGTTCGGCCGCGTGCGCATTCCAGCCGAGCGCATTCCACAGATGATCGAGCAGATAGGCAGGGCCGGCAATCGTTTCGAGGGCGGCGAGCAGCGCCGGCGAAGCCGCCGGCTCGGCCTCGGCGCTGGCTTGCGGGTCGCGCTTGCCCGCGAGGTCGAAGAGATAGGCCCGCTCGGCGGGGGAGAAATTCAGCACATTGGCGAGCCGGCCCAAGGCATGGGCCGAAAGCGAAATATCCCGCCCCTGCTCCAGCCAAGTGTACCATGTGGTCGAAAGCCCGGCGAGCTGGGCGACTTCCTCGCGCCGCAGGCCCGGCGTGCGCCGCCGCGCCCCACCCTGCAGGCCAAAGAGGTCGGGTGTGAGCCGGGCGCGCTGGGACCGCAGGAATTCGCCGAGCTGCTGGCGGCGCGCCTGATCCGACTCCGTTGTCATGGCAACTTTCATACCAGGATAAAAAAGGATCTGGTACCAGTGTAAATCAGAATCTAGAGACGTTCCAGTGTGGTCTCGGGCGCCGGGCGAGCTTCAATCAGGACAGTTGCTGCCCTGTATCGCATCTTCGCATTACAACGCTTCAGCCGCGTGTTCAGTCTTTGGAGGAAGAGCCATGGCCCGATCGGTCACCCTGGAAAACCTGGTCACAAGCCAATTCGGCTCCCAGGCTGCCGCCTATGTCGCCAGTTCCGTTCACGCCAAGGGCGAGGATCTCCGGCTGGTGGCTGAGGCGATCGCGGCCCGGCACCCCTCCCGCGTGCTGGATCTGGGCTGCGGCGGCGGCCATGTCAGCTTTGCGGCCGCGCCGGTCGCGGCCGAGGTCGTCGCCTACGACCTCTCCTCGGAAATGTTGGCGGCCGTCGCCGAGGAAGCGGCCAGGCGCGGCTTTGCCAACATCGCAACCCGCCAGGGCTCGGTCGAGCAACTGCCTTTCGCCGACGCCAGCTTCGACATGGTGCTGAGCCGCTATTCGGCCCATCACTGGGGCGACGTGCCGGCCGCCTTGCGCGAGGCCTTCCGGGTCCTGAAGCCGGGTGGCACGCTGGTGATGGCCGATGCGGTGGCGCCGGCGCGGGCCGTCTGCGACACCTTCCTGCAGGCGTTCGAGATGCTGCGCGACCCCTCGCATGTGCGCGACTACTCGATCCGGGAATGGCAGGCGATGCTCGCCGCTGCCGGCTTCACGGTGACGGCGACCACGCCCGGGCACCAGCCCCTGGAGTTTTCCTCCTGGATCGCCCGCATGCGCACACCGCCGGTCTTCGTCGAGGCCATCCGTGCCCTGCAGGCGGCGATGTCGGAGGAAGTGCGCCAGCATTTCGCCGTCGAGGCGGATGGCTCCTTCGTCCTCGACAATGCGGTCTTCGTGGCGCAGCGCTAGGCTTTCCGCCCTGTCAGCCGACGCTCGCCCAGTCCCTGCGGTATCGGCCTCATCGCCGATGAAAGCCGATACCGCAGGTCTTCATCCGAACATCGTCCTGTAAAACCAACCTCCCCCATCGTCGCGCGAAGCTGTAAGCTGCGAGGGAAGGCCGCGCGTCGCCGGCCCGGGGGAGGGGATGCCATGGCCTTGCTGACCGGCGGCTGCGAATGCGGGGCCATCCGCTACGAGGCGCAGGAAGCGCCCTTCGATGCCGGCTGGTGCCATTGCCGCATCTGCCAGCGCATCTCGGGCGCGCCGGCCCAGCCCTGGGCGCTGTTTGCCGCCGGGGCTTTCGCCTATGTGAAGGGCGAGCCGCGCGTCTATCATTCCTCCAGTTTCGGGGAACGGCATTTTTGCGGCGAGTGCGGTGCCTCGCTCGGCTTCCGGCTGCGCGAAAATCCGACCGAGATCAGCATCAATGCCGGCACGCTCGACGATCCCTCGCTGGCGGCGCCGCGCAAGCATATCTGGACCCGTAGCCAGGTTTCCTGGTTCGCCACGGCGGACGATCTGCCGACATTCCTGGAATACGAGCCGGAAAAGGACGGCTAGGAAAGTGCGATTGCGCCGTTACTTGCCGGCTGCGCCATTGCCGCGCCCCCCTCTCCTGTGATATTGCGGCGCAAAATCCGACAGACGATCCCTTTTGAGCGCGGCCAATATCCCGGCTGGCGCAGGAACCCGGTTTAACCTATGCAACTTCGCAACATCGCCATCATCGCCCACGTCGACCATGGCAAGACCACGCTGGTCGACCAGCTGCTGCGGCAGTCCGGCGCCTTCCGCGACAACCAGCGCGTGGCCGAGCGCGTGATGGATTCGAACGACCTCGAAAAGGAACGCGGCATCACCATCCTGGCCAAGGCCACTTCGGTGGTGTGGAAGGATACCCGCATCAACATCGTCGACACCCCCGGCCACGCCGATTTCGGCGGCGAGGTCGAGCGCATCCTCAACATGGTCGATGGCGCCATCGTGCTGGTCGACGCCGCCGAAGGCCCGATGCCCCAGACCAAGTTCGTGGTGGCCAAGGCTCTCAAGATCGGCCTCAAGCCGATCGTCGCCATCAACAAGGTCGACAAGCCCGACGCCCGCACCTCCGAAGTGATCAACGAGGTGTTCGACCTGTTCGCCGCGCTCGACGCCACCGACGAGCAACTCGACTTCCCCATCCTCTACGGTTCGGGCAAGCAGGGCTGGATGGGCAATTCGCCGGAAGCCGACCAGAGCGCCGGCATGGCCCCGCTGTTCGACCTCGTGCTCACGCATGTCGCGCAGCCCACGGTCGAGCCGGGCCCCTTCCGCATGCTCGCCACCATCCTGGAAGCCAATCCCTATCTCGGCCGCGTCCTGACCGGCCGGATCTCGTCGGGCGTGCTCAAGCCGAACATGGCGATCAAGGCGATGTCGCGCGACGGCAAGGTGATCGAGCAGGGACGCGTTTCCAAGGTGCTCGCCTTCCGCGGCATCGAGCGCCAGCCGGTCGAGGAAGCCGAGGCGGGCGACATCGTCGCCATTGCCGGCCTGACCCAGGGCACCGTGGCCGATACCTTCTGCGCGCTCGAAGTCACCGAGCCACTGGTGGCCCAGCCGATCGATCCGCCGACCGTGTCGATGACCTTTACCGTCAACGATTCCCCGCTCGCCGGCACCGAGGGCGACAAGGTGACCAGCCGCGTCATCCGCGACCGCCTGCTCAAGGAAGCCGAGGGCAATGTCGCGCTGAAGATCGAGGAATCGGCCGACAAGGATTCGTTCATCGTCTCCGGCCGCGGCGAACTCCAGCTCGCAATCCTGATCGAGGTGATGCGCCGCGAGGGCTTCGAGCTCGGCGTCTCCCGCCCGCGCGTCGTCTTCCAGAAGGACGAGGCGACCGGCGAGATCCTCGAGCCGATCGAAGAAGTCGTGATCGACGTCGACGAGGAATTCTCCGGCGCCGTGGTGCAGAAGATGTCGGAGCGCAAGGCCGAGATGATCGAGATGCGCCCCTCCGGCGGCAACCGTCAGCGCCTGGTCTTCCACGCCCCGACCCGCGGCCTGATCGGCTATCAGAACGAGCTCTTGACCGACACCAAGGGCACCGCCGTGCTGAACCGCCTGTTCCATGCCTATGCCCCGTTCAAGGGCGAGGTGGCCGGCCGCCGCAACGGCGTCTTGATCTCCACCGATGCCGGCGAGGCCGTGGCCTATGCGCTGTGGAACCTGGAAGATCGCGGCCCGATGATGATCGAGCCCGGCTGGAAGGTCTATCAGGGCATGATCGTGGGTGAGCACACCCGCGAGAACGACCTGGAAGTCAACGTGCTCAAGGGCAAGAAGCTCTCCAACGTCCGCGCCTCCGGCAAGGACGAGGCCGTGCGCCTGACGCCGCCGATTCGGATGACACTGGAGAAGTCGATCGCCTGGATCCAGGACGACGAGCTCCTGGAAGTCACGCCGAAGTCGATCCGCCTGCGCAAGGCCATCCTCGACCCCAACGAGCGCAAGAAGGCCGACCGCGCCAAGGAAGCGGCTGCGTAAGGGCCGACGAACGAATGCTGAAAAGGGCCGGTCCTACGATCGGCCCTTTTCTTTGCGAAGATGGAGCGGTGTGGCGACCGGCTGGGACCGCGGACGTCTCGTCCGCTCTTGGAAACGCTGCGTTTGCCGGAAGGGAAGAGGCGGACGAGACGTCCGCGGTCCCAGGCACGACGCTTCCTGCGTAAAAAAACCGCCGACCTCGGGAGCGTTTTGCGATTTGACGGAATGGCGTCAACTCGCAAAGACGCTCAGGGCCGGCGGGTGCAATGAGGTCTCTCGCGGATCAAGTTCGTGCCGCGTCAACGGCATGGGATGGAAGCTCACAACTCCTTTTGTCGAGATTGTGGCCTCCGGCGCACCATATCCCCGCTATTCACAGGCCGAAGCGTTTTGCGATTTGCCGGGATCGGTGAATCGCGACGCCTATTTACTCTCGGCAACGGGTGTCCAGATTACCTGGTCGATGCGGCTGGCACCCGTCGCCAGCATGGCGAGCCGGTCGAAGCCCAGCGCAATGCCGCTGGCCTGCGGCATGATGGCGAGGGCGGCCAGGAAATCCTCGTCGATCGGGTAGCGCTCGCCATAGACGCGCTCCTTCTCGTCCATCTCGGCCTGGAAGCGGCGACGTTGCTCGTCGGCATCGGTCAGTTCGCCGAAGGCATTGGCGAGCTCGACACCGCAGGCATAGAGTTCGAAGCGCTCGGACACGCGCGGATCATGGGCCGTGCGGCGGGCCAGCGCCGCCTCGACGCCCGGATAGTCATGGAGGATGGTGGCTCTTCCCTGGCCGAGATGGGGTTCGATCTTCTGCACCAGCACGCCGGAATAGATGTCGGACCAAGTGTCATCCTCGGCCACGCGCAGGCCGGCCCGAACAGCGGCCGCGGCCAGGGCGTGGCGGTCGCTGCCGCCATCCCGATCGAGCGTCGCCAGGAGATCGATGCCGGCAAAGCGCTCGAAGGCCTCTGCAACGCTGAGCCTTTCGGGCTCGGCGAAGGGATCCGTCTCCACGCCACGATAGCGGAAGCGCATCAGGCCACCGGTTTCGGCGGCCAGTGCCAGCAGGCGGGTACAATCGTCCATCAGCGCCTGATAGGGTTCACCGCTGCGATACCACTCCAGCATGGTGAATTCGGGCGAATGGGTCCCGGTGCGCTCGCGGTTGCGGAAGGCCTTGGCGAAGGTGAACAGGCGCTTCTCCCCGGCCGCCAGCAGTTTCTTGCAGGCGAATTCCGGCGAGGTGTGCAGATAGAGCCGCCGTACGCTGAGATCGGCATCGATCAGGTCGGTGGCGAAGGCATGCAGATGCGCCTCGTTGCCGGGCGAGACCTGCAGGATCGAAGTATCGACCTCGGTGAAATCCCCGGCCATGAAGAAGCCGCGCAACGCCGTCATCAGCCGGTTGCGTCCGATCAGGAAGGGTCGGCGATCCTGATGAGCCGATGGCTGCCACCAGGGCGTGGGGAAAGGCATGGCGGATCCTTTGCGATGGATTGCCTCGCCCCTACGCCAGCCGCGGCAAAACCGCAATCCGGGTTATGATGTCGCCTCCAAGCTGATTCGAGCATGATATCGCTGTTCCGACGCAATCCGACGCCCCAACCCGAGCAGATCACCGTGCGGATCGGGGCGACGACCTATCCCGTCGCCGTCAGGCGGCTGGTTTCGGCGCGCCGCTACACGCTGAGGGTCCGTACGGCCCAGCGCGACATCGTGCTCTCCATGCCGGCGCGCGGCAGCCTGACCACCGCCAAGGCCTTTGCCGACAAGCATGCCGGCTGGATCGCCCTGAAACTGGCCAAGCTCGCCCAGGACGTCAGCTTCGCCGACGGCGCCATGGTGCCCTTCCGCGACGTGCCGCACCGCATCGAGCATCGCGAGGGCCGCGGCACGGTGAAGATCGAGGCTTGTTCTCCGCCTGTCCTCGTCGTGCATGGCGATATCAAGCATTTGCCGCGCCGGATGACCGACTGGCTGAAGAAACAGGCCCTGCGCGAATTGCAGGCAATCGTCGCGCGCCATACCGCGGCGCTCGGCGTCAAGCACGGCCCGATCAGCGTCAAGGATACCACCAGCCGCTGGGGCTCCTGCTCCTCGACCGGGGCGCTCGCCTTCTCCTGGCGCCTGATCCTGGCACCGCCCTTCGTGCTGGACTATCTCGCCGCGCACGAGGTTTCGCATCTGAAGGAAATGAACCACTCGCCCCGCTTCTGGCGCCTGTGCCACCAGCTCTGCCCCCGCACCGAAGAAGCCCGGGCCTGGCTGAAGTCGCACGGCGCAGGGCTGCATCGCTACGGTTGAGAAGACCCCGTGCCGAACCGCGTGAACGCAATCCACCACAATCGCATGAACCTGCTGCGGATCATCGCTGAGCAGGGCTATGTCCGGAACCGCGATTGGGCCGATCGCCTGCCCATGGTCTCGATCGAAGACTTCTTTTGCGAAGGGACTGCACGCGAGGCGACTCCCAACCTGGCGATCCTGAGCCTCGGCGTTGCAGGATTTCGTGATCTACTCCTGAAAATCCGGGATCGCGACGATGTGGCCGATGTCGTCGTTCAGATCTGGGGCCTGGATGAGGACGAGGCTTGGCCCAGCCTCGCTTATATCTTCGTTGCGACATCCCGGTCGCGCGAGACTGTAAGGAACTGGCTCGGCGCAGCGCCACCGGATCTGATCCTGAGATGCGGTGGCGTGGAAAGCCCCTTCGTTCGGGCCCGCATCATTCGCGCCGAAGAAATCAAGACGAGGCCCGGTTACCAGATTCACGCCCTGTCCTATGTAGAAAACATGGATCACGAGGAGAGCTGAACGGCTTCACGCCAGATAAAACACCCGCTTCAGCGGCACCTGCACCGGGGAACTGTCGGGATTGGTCGCCATGATGTCGCCCATGAAGGTCCACCAGCGCTTCATCACCGCCTCGTCGGGCAGGCGATCCAGGCCATGGTCGTCGCTGCGGGTGAGGATGGCGAAGAGATGGTGATCCTCCGGATCGAGCCAGATCGTGTAGTCGGAGATCCCCACCTCTTTCAGCAGCGCCACCAGCTCGGGAAAGATCTCGTCATGGCGCTTTTCGTATTCGGCGGCCTGGCCGGGATGGAGATTCATGCGAAAGGCGATGCGGTCCGGCATGGTACGTTCCCTTGAGACATAGCCTTGGGGCGTTTCGTTGCGGGTTCGAGAGCGTGATCAGCGCTTGGCGGCGGCCTCGCCGCCGATGACGTCCTGCGCCTCGCTGGACGTATCGCGCACATGTTCCAGGTGCCGGCGATAGGCCGCCGTCGCAGCCTCGGCGTCGCGCGCCATCACAGCCTCGGCGATCTCGACATGCTGGGCGACACTGATCTCGATCACACCCGGCAAGGCGCTGGCGACGCGGCGCACGTCGAGCCCGACATCGTAGAGCCCCTCGGCCATGGCGGCGAGCAGCCGGCTGCCACCGCCACCATAGAGGGCCCGGTGGAACTCGATGTCGAGCAGGCGGAAGGCGACCGGATCCTCATGGAAGGCGCGCCCGTCCACGGCGAGTTCGAGGATGCGCGCCCGCGCCTCCTCATCCGCCCGTTCGGCGCAGAGCCGCACCAGTTCGAGCTCGACCACCACGCGTGCCTCGAAATGCTCGCGCACATCGTAGTCGGCGAAGGACAGCATGGTCGAGAACGGTGCCACCAGGCGGCTCGGCGACAGGTCGGTGACGCTGTAGCGCCCGCCCTGGCGGCTTTCGAGCACCCCCATCAGGGTCAGCGCCTTGAGTGCCTCGCGCAAAGGCGGGCGCGAAATGCCGAAGGCGATGCCCATCTGCTGCTCGGTCGGCAGACGATCGCCGGAGCGAAGATTGCCCGACTTGATCATGCCCATGATGCGGGTGGCGACCTGCTCGGCGATCGGACGACGCTCCAGCGCGCCGCCGCCGAACGGCCCGGCGAAGGCCTCGCCTGCATCCAGGGCGGCCAGATCGCTGAAATCGGGGTCTTTGATCAGCTTGCTCACTGAACTGCCTTACTGCCTCAAACACCGAGGCGGTAGAAGGAATTCGCGTTATCCCGGTAGAACTTGCGCAGATCGCCCTCCGAAAAGCCCGCCAGGGCCCGATCGAGGGTCTCGACCCAGCGCGTCATGCTGGTGGCCTGCAGGCAGATCGGCCAGTCCATGGCGAAGACAGTACGGTCGATGCCGAAGCTCTCGAAGGTGGCGTCGATGAAGGGACGGAGATCCGCATCGGTCCAGGCCGCAAGATTGGCTTCCACCGGCAGGTCTGAGAGCTTGATGAAGAGATTGGGGCAGCGCGCCAGTTCCTCCACGTCATCACGATACTGCGCGATCGCGCCTTCCTTGATGCCGGGCTTGCCGCAATGGTCGAGGATCATCGGCACATGCGGGATACGCTTCACGAAGTCCCGCACGATGTCCATCTGGTGATGATGGACGTTGATCTCGAAATGGTAGCCGAACTTTTCGAGAAGATTGACGCCTTCGACGAAACCGTCGGACAGGGTCAAAGCGCGCGGATCGGCGTCGAATTCGACGATGCGGCGGATGCCCCGCACCGCGGGGTGCTTCTCCTTCATCTCCGCCAGGATCGGCTCTGCCCGGCTGCCCCATTCCAGCGGCGCCATCGGCACGATCGCTCGGATGCCCGGGTCGCGGCGGGCCTCCTCCTCGACGAAGCGGATCTCGTCGAGATATTGGCCGCCGCCCTCCCAGAAATCGGCATAGCATTCCAGGAAGACCATGGCCTCGACCTCGACCGCGCCCAGGTCGCGCCTGTAATCCTCGACATGATAGTCCCTGGAAAACAGGGGGCTGCCCTCGAAGGCCGTGTATTTCAGCTTCGAATGGTCCCAGACATGAAGATGCGTGTCGATGATGGGAAAATCGGGCATGGCATCCTCGGCGTTTGAGCGCGACGTCGCATCCGCGTTTAGGCCATTCTCCGTCAGCCAGTAAAAACTTGTCAAACTAATTTTTGTCTGACAACTTATCTGCAAACGCGACCGGGCCGCCCGGAGCCGCAGATCCAGAAATGCCCGGGAGAGCCGTCATGCCCAAGGAATTCGAGCACCGCCGCGTCGGCCAGACATCGATGTCCGTACCGACTTTCGGCTATGGCGCGGCGCATCTGGGCGAGCTCTACAGCCTGGTGACGGAGGCCGAAGCCGCCGCCACCATCGACGCCGCCTGGGACGCGGGTGTGCGCCTGTTCGACACCGCGCCCTGGTATGGTCTCGGCCTCTCCGAACATCGCCTCGGCTATGGCCTCAGGCACCGGCCGCGCAACGAATACCAGCTCGTCACCAAGGTCGGGCGTATCCTCGAACGCCCCTTCGATCCGGCCACCTTCAAGTCGGAGATGTGGCTCGGCGGCCTGCCCTTCCAGCATCGCTACGACTACACCTATGACGGCATCATGCGCTCCTACGAGCAGTCGATGATGCGGCTCGGCCTCAACACCATCGACGCCCTGGTCATCCACGACCTCGACGCCGCCTATCAGGGTCCCGATTTCGGCTATCGCAAGAAGGACCTCGTCTATTCCGGCATCAAGGCGCTGGAGGAATTGAAGAGGCGCGGCGAGATCAAGGCCATCGGCATGGGCATCAACACCGCCGACGCCCTGGAGACGGTGGCGCCCCTGGTCGATCTCGATTTCGTGCTGGTGGCCATGCCCTACACCTTGATCGACCAGGGCTGCCTGCATACCGGCATGGCCGAATGCGTGAAGCGCAAGGTCAGCGTGATCATCGGCTCGCCTTTCGCCTCGGGCATCCTGGTCACCGGTTCGGGCGGCAGCGCCAACTACAATTACAGCAAGGCGCCGGAAGCCGTACAGGCCAAGGTGCGCGGCATCGAGGCCGTCTGCCGGGCGCATGGCGTGGCCCTGCCGGCGGCGGCCCTGCAATTCGTGCTGGCGCACCCCGCCGTGGTCTCGGAGATTCCCGGCGCGGTGAAGCCGAGCGAGATCGTCGAGAACGTCGCCTCGCATCACGCCCCGATCCCCGCCGGCTTCTGGTCGGACCTCAAGGCGGAAGGCCTGATCGACAAGGACGCCCCCACGCCATGAACAGGGCGGGCGAGCCTGCAAGAGCGCTGCCGATCTTGATCTCGGCCCGCGGCATCTCCAAGCAGTTTGCCGGCGTCGAAGTGTTGCGCGATGTCGATCTCGACCTCCATGCCGGCGAGATTCACGCTTTGCTCGGCGAGAACGGGGCTGGCAAGTCGACCTTCGCCAAGATCATCGCCGGCGTGCACCGCCCCAGCCGAGGCTCGCTCGCCCTCAACGGCACACCCGTCGAGGTGGCGACGCCACTGATCGCCCAGAAGCTCGGCATCACCCTGATCCACCAGGAGCCGATCTCCTTTCCCGATCTCTCCGTCGCCGAGAACCTCGTGCTCGGCCGCCATCAAGGCCCGGCGCTCGGGCGGGTACGCTGGGGCGAGCTTCGGCGCGAGGCTGACAGCCTGATGGCCCGCCTCGGCATCACCATCGACGTCGGCAAGCCGATGCGCGGCCTCTCGATCGCCGACCAGCAGATGGTCGAGATCGCCCGGGCGCTGGCAAGCGACAGCCGCCTGATCATCATGGACGAGCCGACGGCCCCGCTGACGCCGAGGGAAGTCGAAACCCTGTTCGGCATTGCCCGCCAGCTCCGCCAGGAAGGTCGCACCATCATCTTCATCAGCCACCGGCTCGAGGAAGTGCGGGCGCTGTGCGACCGAGTCACCATCTTCCGGGACGGCAGCAAGATCGCCACCGAGGAAACCGCCAGCCTCTCCGACGCCGACATCATCCGCCTGATGATCGGGCGGGAGGTGAAAGGCTATATTCCCCAGCACAAGTCGCAGATCGGCGCGGTGGCGCTGGCGGTTCGCGGCCTGAGCCTGCCCGGCAAGTTCGAGGACATCAGCTTCGAGGTGCGCAAGGGCGAGATCGTCGGCCTGGGCGGCCTGGTCGGTGCTGGCCGCACCGATGTCGCCCGCGCTTTGTTCGGCGTGGTTCCCGCCGCCGGCGGCAGCATCGAGATCGGCGGACGGACCGTCACCATCCGCGAGCCGGCGGATGCGGTGGCCCATGGCCTCGCCTTCGTGCCGGAGGACCGCGCCGTCGCCGGCATCTTCCGCAGCCTGCCGGTCGAGCAGAACATCACGGCGGCCGTGCCCGGCAAGGTCGCGCCGGGCGGCGTGATCCGCCGCGCCCTCGAACGCTCGATCGCCCGCGAACAGGTCCGCAAATTGCGCATCCGCCTCGCCAGCCTGCGCCAGCCGATCGGCGAGCTCTCCGGCGGCAACCAGCAGAAAGCCATCCTGGCGCGCTGGCTGCTCACCGACCCGCAAATCCTCATCCTGGACGAGCCGACGCGCGGCATCGACATCGGGGTCAAGGCCGAGTTCTACGAGATGATCGGCGAGCTGGCCGCCTCGGGCCGCGCCGTGCTGCTGATCTCCTCCGAACTGCCGGAACTGCTGGCGCTCAGCGACCGCGTATTGGTGATGTCGGAAGGGCGCCTCACGGCCGATCTCGCCCGCGGCGAGGCCAGCGAGGAGAGCGTGATGCATGCCGCCGTGCCGCGCCGCAAGTCGAACCAGGATGGACGGGACGCCGCATGAACATCGCCAGCCTCCTGCGCCGGCGCGAGGCCGGCATCGTGGTGATGATCGCGCTCTTCGCCATCATCGTCGGCCTGATCCAGCCGCGCTTCCTCTCCGCCGAGACGCTGCGCATCGTGCTGCTCGCGGTGCCCCTGATCATGGTGGCGGCGATGGGCGAGATGATGGTGCTGGTCGCCCGCCATGTCGATCTCTCGATCGGCTCGATCCTCGGCTTCTCCGCCATCGTGGCCGGCATGCTCTGGCGCGACCATCCGGAGCTGCCCATCATGGTCGGCGTCATCGCCGCGATCGCCGTGGGCGCCGCGCTGGGCCTGGTCAACGGGCTGGTGGTCACCGTCTTCAGGCTCCCCTCCATCATCGTGACGCTCGGCACGCTCAGCCTCTATCGCGGCCTGGTCTTCTTCATCTCCGATGCCCGGCAGGTCGATCCGCAATATATTCCGCGTGGCCTGATCGAGCTCAGCCAGACCTCGCCTGTCTTCGGCATTCCCTGGATCATCCTGATCGCCTTTGCCGTGGCGCTCGCCAC
The DNA here is from genome assembly GCF_001676615.1 of Labrys sp. WJW. Lineage (GTDB taxonomy): Bacteria > Pseudomonadota > Alphaproteobacteria > Rhizobiales > Labraceae > Labrys > Labrys sedimenti. The sequence goes on from NZ_LYXZ01000003.1 coordinate 24,176, forward strand.
CTATCTCTTCCTCGGTCATTCCAGGCTCGGCCGCCAGATCTACGCCATCGGCTCCAATCCCGTGGCGGCGCCGCTGCGCGGCATCCGCGCCGCGCCGATCACCGTGCTGGTCTTCGTGCTCTCCGGGGCTCTGGCCGGGCTTGCGGGCGTGATGTACGCCTCGCGCTTCGGCTATGTGAACCCCGGCATTACCGGCGTCGGCTTCGAGTTCACGGTGATCGCGCCCGTGGTGATCGGCGGCGTCTCGATCAATGGCGGCTCCGGCTCGGTCGCCGGCACCGTGCTCGGCGTGCTGCTGCTCGGCGCCGTCAGCGTGGCGCTGCCGATCCTCGGCGTCTCCGGCTTCTGGCAGCAGGCGATCTACGGGGCGGTGATCCTCGCCGCTTTGGTGATCGACCGCAGCGTCCGGCAGGGCGGCCTCAGGGGCCTGCTGGCGAGGGACGCGGCATGACCAGCACCAATTCCTCCGCCACCGCCGTCTCGCCGCAGGACGCGGCCAAGCCCCTGCCGCTCTGGCGTACCGTGCTGGTGCGGCCGGAGATGATGACCCTGGTGCTGCTGGCCGCCGCCTTCGTCATCGCCTGCCTGCTCTCGCCCTTCTTTGCCTCGCTGACCTTCATCCTGGAAAGCGCCACCTACTATGCCGAATTCTCGATCATCGCCCTGGTACTGACCCTGGTGATCATCGCCGGCGAGATCGACCTGTCTCCCGCCTCCACCATGGCGCTGACGGCCTGCCTGTTCGGCAGCGTGTACCAGGCCGGCCTGCCGATCGGCTGGGCGATCGCGGCGAGCCTCGCCGCCGGCCTCGTCATGGGCGCCTTCAACGGCTTCATGGTGCTGTGGCTGCGCTTGCCCTCGCTGATGGTCACCATCGGCACGCTGATCATGTATCGCGGCTTCGCCCAGGTGCTGGCCGGTGACAGGTCGATCAGCAAATTCCCGGCCTGGTTCGTCGGCATCGATTATCGCACCCTTTTCGGCGTGCCGGTGCCGGTGCTGATCTTCGTCGTCGCCTCGCTGGTCCTGGCCTTCGTGCTCGGCGCCACCATCCTGGGCCGGCAGATCTACCAGATCGGCACCAGCGAGATCGCCGCGCGCCATGCCGGCATCAAGGTCCGGCGCATCAAGTTCGCCTTGTTCCTGGCAATGGGTCTCACCAGTGCGCTCTGCGGCCTGCTGGCGGCCTCGCGGCTGGCCTCGGTGCGCTACGACCTCGCCACCGGCGGCGAGTTGCAGATGGTGCTGATCGTCATGCTCGGCGGCACCTACATCTTCGGCGGGCGCGGCACCATCGCCGGCACCTTCATCGCCTCCTGGCTGCTGGTGATCATCGCCACCGGCATGACGGTCGCCAACATCCCGGTGACCTACCAGCTCACGGTGATGGGCCTCCTGCTCATCATCTCCATCATCGCCACCAACACGATCTACGCCCGCAACCAGAGATAGCCGGCACAGAACGGCCTTAGACCATCATCAGGAGGGAACCATGCTGAGGAAAACGCTTTTACTCGGGCTGTCGCTCGGGCTCGCCCTGACCGCCGCCGTCAGTGCGCAGGCGGCCGACAAAGTCTCGATCGTCTATATTCCCAAGAATACCGGCAATCCCTATTTCGATTCGCTGGTGAAGGGCTTCCAGGACGGCTGCGCCAAGGTCGGCTGCGACTTCGACATGCAGGCCCCGGCGACCGCCGAAGCCACTTCGCAGATCCCCTTCATCACCGCGCAGACCCAGCGCGGCGTCGGCGTGATAGCCATCTCCCCCAACAGCCCCGATGCCCTCAACCAGGTGCTCGACCGCGCCCGCTCGCGCGGCATCCTGGTGCTGGCGGTCAATGGCGACCTCGTCGGCAATCTCGACCATCGCGATGCCGGCATCCTACCCGTCGACTTCACCAAGACCGGGCCGGGGCAGGTCGAGCTCCTGGGCTCGCAGATCAATTACGAAGGCGAAATCGCCATCCTCTCGGCCACCACCGACGCACCCGACCAGAACACCTGGATCGCGGCGATGAAGGACAGCCTCGCCAGCAATCCCAAATATGCCAAGATGAAGCTGGTGGCGGTGGCCTATGGCGACGACGATCCGCAGAAGTCCACCACCGAGATGGAAGCGCTGATCCAGAAATACCCCAATCTCAAGGGCGTGATCTCGCCGACCACCGTTGGCGTCGCCGCGGCGGCGCAGGTGCTGCAGACCCAGGGCAAGGCCAAGCAGATCACGCTCACCGGCCTGGGCACGCCCAACCAGATGCGCCCCTTCATCAAGGACGGCACGCTCAAGGCCTTCCAGCTCTGGAGCCCCTACAATGAAGGCCTGCTCACCTCCTATTTCGCCGTGGGCGTGAAGAACGGCACCATCAAGAACGAGCCTGGCACCAAGTTCGAGGTTCCCGGCCTGGGTGAGATCACCATCGGGGCCGATCACATCATCAACACCCAGGCCGAGCTGACGACCTTCGACGCCGGCAACATCGACCAGTTCAACTTCTGATTCCGATCCGGCGCGGGACATCCCCCGCGCCGGCCCCTCACCTCAGTTTCCCCGGACGCTTCCATGAACAGCTACGATTTCGCAGGACAGGTCGCCATCGTCACCGGAGGTGGCCAGGGCATCGGGCTGACGGTCGCCGAACGCATCCTGGCCGGCGGCGGCAATGTCTCGATCTGGGACCGGGACGCCTCCCTGCTGCAGGCCCTGGAGGCCAAATACGGCCGGGACGGCAAGGTCCAGGCCCTCAATGTCGATATCGGCGACCTCGCCTCGGTGGAGGCCGGCGTCAAGCAGACCCTGGCGCGCTTCGGCCAGATCGATGTCCTCATCAATAATGCCGCGATCGTCGGCCCCAATGCCAATACCTGGGAATACCCGCCTGCGGCCTTCGCCGAGGTGGTGCATATCGGGCTGGTCGGCACCTTCCATGTCTGCCACGCCGTGGTGCCGCACATGATCGCCCGCAATTACGGACGCATCGTCAATCTGAGCTCGGTCGCCGGCAAGGAAGGCAATCCCGGCGCACCGGCCTATTCGGCCACCAAGGCCGGCGTGCTGGCGCTGACCAAGTCGCTCGGCAAGGAACTCGCCAAATACGACATATCCGTCAATGCGGTGACGCCGGCCGTGGCCAAGACCACGATGGCAATGAGCCAGGATCCGGAATTCCTGAAGATGATCCTCTCCAAGATCCCGCGCGGGCGCATGCTTGAACTCGCCGAGGCGGCCGCGATGATCTGCTGGCTGGCCACCAAGGAGAATTCCTTCACCACGGGCGCGGTGTTCGATCTCTCCGGCGGCCGGGCGACCTATTGATATCAAGTCTCGCAGGTGCCGGGTTGATTGCTCACGGCTGCGCTGCAGATTACTCCCTGAGAGCCTCGGGCGATCACCACTCGAAGGCGTCGGTGGTCTCGCGCTTGCCCACCACCATGGCGTCGGCGACCAGGTGGAAGGGCGCGGCATCGACTGCGCTCTCGCCGCGATCGAGCAGGCCGGCGAAGCGGGCATAGATGCCTTCATATTCGGCCATCGGCTCGGCCACGGTCAGGTTGCCGTTGACGGCGAGCTTGGAGCCGCCGTCGATCAGGGTGAGCCGGGTGCCGTCCTCCACGACGATCTCGATCGTCCAGGTCTGGTCGCCGGTTTGGCGCCAGTCGAATTCGGCCGTCAGTTCAGCGCCGGGCAGGCCGGCATCGGAGGCGAAGGTGAGTCTGGCCGCGATCGGCGTATCGCGATTGGCAGGATAGGTCAGGCTCGCTGCCGTGACGAAGAAGGGCTCGGGCGCGATCTCGGTGAGGATCGACAGCGCGTTGATGCCGGGATCGAACACACCGAAGCCGCCGGGCTGCCAGATCCATTCCTGGCCCGGATGCCAGCGCCGCACATCTTCCTTCCAGGTGATGGCGAGGGAGGCGATCTTGCGGCCGGCAAGGCGCTTCTTCGCCTCCTCCACGCCGGCATTGTATTGCGAGTGCCAGGTGGCGAACAGCACGCAGCGCCGCGCCGCGGCCTGGCGCACAAGATCGGCCAGCTCGCTGACGGTGGGCGCCGGCGGTTTTTCAAGGAGCACGTTCATGCCGGCATTCAGCGCCTCCAGCGCCACCTGGTGGCGCACGGAGGGCGGCGTGCAGATCGCCACGGCGTCGAGATCCGGCATCGCCGCATAGAGCTCGGCCGGCGTGCGGAAGGTCGGCACGCCCGCCTGCTCGATGCCGCGCTGGCTCACCAGCGCCGCCAGCCGGAAGGCGGGATTCTTGGCGATAACAGGCAGATGCTGGTCGACCGCGATCTTGCCGACGCCGATGATGGCGATGGAATGCTGGCTCATGAAGGCCGCCTCTATTTGTCAGTCAATTGGAGGCGTGCGTAGCAGCAAATCGCAAGCGCGGGAAGGGACTCCCGCGCACGGCACTACATCTTCTCCGGCACTTCGATGCCAAGCAGCCACAGTTCCTTCTCCAGCACGGCGCGGGCGAGACCGCACAGGGCCAGGCGCGAGGCGCGCTCGCCCTCGGTGTTGTCCCTGAGAACAGGGCAGGCAACGTAAAAGCGGCTGAAGGCCTGGGCGACCGTGAACACGTGGTCGGCGATCTCGTTGGGCGCGTTGTTGCGGCTGGCAGATGCAACCACCTCCGGCAACCTGGCGCATTCGAGCACGAGGGTGCGCTCGGCCTGCGCTTCGACCGCGATGGCACCGGCTTCGAAGCCCTTGAGGCGGGCGTCTGCCTGGATCGAGCCGGTCCGCACGCAGGCATATTGTACATAAGGACCGGTCTTGCCCTCTAGATCGGTCATCCGCTCGATGTCGAAGATGTAGCCCGAAAGGCGATAGGATGAGAGGTCCGCATATTTGACCGCACCGATACCGACCTGACGAGCCAGCGTGTCGAGATCTAGCGCGGGATCGACCGCGCGCTTTGCGATCACCTCATCAAGACGCTGGCGGGCCTTTTCGATCGCATCGGCAAGCAGATCCTTGAGCTGGGCAACGCCGCCGTCGCGGGTCTTGTAGGGCTTGCCGTCCGCACCGTTTACCGTACCGAAGCCGGCGTGGATCAGTTCCACGCCCGGCGCGATCCCGGCCAATTCGGCAGCACGGAAGACCTGCCGGAAATGCAGTTCCTGCCGCTGGTCGACGACATAGATGATGCGGTTGGGATCCTGATCCCTCACCCGGGCCACAATGGTGGCGAGATCAGTGGTGGCGTAGAGCGCCGCGCCGTCCTTCTTTTGCAGCAACAGCGGCGGCATCGGCTTGTTGTCGCCAGGAATGGCGACGTCGACGATCAGGGCGCCGTCATTCTCAACGGCCACGCCCTTGGCCCGCATGTCGGCGATCATGTCCGGGATCAGCGGCTGCACGTCGCTTTCGCCCAGGAACAGGTCGAAATGCGTGTCGAGAAGATCGATGTCGACGCGCTGCGCCGTCAGCGAGATATCGCGCAGCTTCTGCCAGATCGCCGTGGCGTCGGGATCGCCGGCCTGCAGGGCGGCGGTGGCGGCACGCGCGAGCTCCATGCGGCCGGGATCGGCCTTGCAGGCCGCCGCCGCCTCGGGATAGAGCCGCTGCAGATCGTCCATGGTCAGGTCCGGTGTCTCGCCCGGGCCGAGCTCGGGCCAGCGCAGCCGGATTTCGGAGATCAGCTGGCCCATCTGCAAGCCCCAATCGCCGAGATGGATGTCGGAAACCGTGTCGAGGCCCTGGGCGGCGTTGATGCGCCGCAGGCTCTCGCCAATCGCCAGCGCCCTGATATGGCCGACATGCAGCGCCTTGGCGACATTCGGGCCGCCATAGTCGAGCACCACCGTATCAGCCGGCAGTTGCACGATGCCGAGATCGGGCGAGGCAGCCTGGGCCGCGGCGCATTCGGAGAGGAAGGCATCGGAAAGGCGCAGATTGAGGAAGCCGGGGCCGGCCACCGAGACTTCCTTGAAGGCCGGCAGGCCCTGGAGCTTTTCGGCGATCTCGGCCGCAAGCTCGCGCGGATTGCGCTTGAGGCTCTTGGCGAGCGGCATCGCGCCGTTGCATTGCAGGTCCGCGAGATCAGGCAGGGTGGAGCGGGTGGCGCGGGCAGTCTCGGTCGGCAATCCACAGGCTGAAAAGGCATTCGCCAACATCTCGTCGACGAGGCGGTTCAAAGAGGCAGACATGCGGACGCTTCCTATCAATTCGGTCAGCGTTCGCAGTAAGCACCTTGGCGCCCGGAGGCAAGCGTCAGGCGGGCATCGGGGTTGGAATTTGCGATTTCAGCCGCCCGAAAGGGCGAATTTCAAGGATTGGGCCTGGAAAAGCCAGGGCCATCATCGGCACTGGACGGGCAGCCACAGCTCGAGGCCGGAACGCGCCTTCGCGCTCCGGCCGCATGACGAGAGCCATGCTCTCGGCGATCGGTTTCAGCCGCGCCCCCCGGCGACCTTCTTGAGCGGCATTTCGGGTTCCACCGCATCTTCCCCGAGATGGGTGAGGTCCGGGATCTCGCGCAGATTGTCCGGCGCGGCCAGCGGGTCGATCAGATCCTCGATGCAGGGCGGTGTCGGCACCAACGTGAACTCGGCCGTATTCTCCTGCAGCACCAGCTGGCGTGCGAGGTCCCAATGGAACAATTCGCGCCCCTCCGGCTGCCCGTCCAAGACCCATAATTCATGGGCCTTGTCGCGGATCTTCTGTTCTATCTCATTGCTCATCAATGTCTCTCCCGGTCTGGGTTATGGCAAGTAACGCCCATGGCCTAGAGTCTGTCTGGCCTTGTCAGGCTCAAACCTGAATCTACCGCGACCGGCGGCTTCCGGTCCCCGCGGACGAACTCGAAACACCTATCGTCCAGGTGCCCGGAACAAGCCGGGCGCGGCGAGCATCGCGCGAGGGCACATAGCCTCAACCCGCCATGATCCCGGCGGTTCCCCGCTGCGATCAATTTCCTTCCCCCTCAACGGAGCAACCTACGGAAGGCGGATGCGCGACCTGGTTAAGATAGGGTGAGGAAGTCAGATTTCAATCAAAATCGACATCTCAAAGCGCTTTGATAGCCCTTATCACTGAATGAACGACGAGAGATCGGGCGCCTGAGCATGGCAAGTTCAGGGTATGATGGCAGTGTCCACGGCACCCCGAACGGTCGAAACAGTCAGTGGCATCGAGCCCGGAACCTTCCATCCTGCAGGAGCGTTCTTCAGAGCCAACGCGTTCACGACCGGACGCTTGCTTGCTCTAGTTCCTTGTTTCCAAGCCAATCCACGGATCGGCGAGTGTGTCTTTGTGATCCTTGATGCGTCCGTCTAATCACAAAACGCCTCAGGCATCCGTGTTAGGATGCAGATGGGAATGCAGCCCCTGACAGGGCGGTGATCTTGGTGGGTACAATGGAGTTTCGACGCCATCTCGTCCTCAACCTCGACGACCACGTGGTCGAGCGGCGCGCCAAGACCGAGGCTCTCGGACGGGCAAGCGAAATCGAGGTGATCGAAGCAGGTTCGGGCTTCGATGCCCTCGTCCTGGTCCGCGAGCGACGGCCGACTCTGGTGCTGCTCGAAGAGAGGCTGCCCGACATGAGCGGCCATGACCTTTGCCGTATCATCAAGCAGGATTACCCCGAGACCCTGGTGCTTCAGACCTCGGCATCCTTCGTTTCGGGCGACAATCGAATGCGGGCGCTGGAAGCGGGTGCCGATTCCTGCCTCGCCCAGCCCTGGGAACCGGTCGAACTCGTCGCCTCCGTCCGAGCCTTGCTGCGCATCCGGGCAGCCGAAACCGCCCTACGCGAGAGCGAGGCCAATTTCCGCACCCTGGCGGACAACATCCCGATCCTGTGCTGGATGGCCGCCGCGCATGGCGGCATCTACTGGTACAATCAGCGCTGGTATGACTATACGGGATCGTCGCTCGAGCAGATGCAGGGATGGGGCTGGCGCTCGGTGCATGACCGCAGGCAGTTGCCGGATATCATCGCGCATTGGCGGGAATCGCTCGAACAGGGCAGCGCCTTCGAGATGGTCTTCCCGCTTCGCGGCAGGGACGGCATCTTCCGCCCTTTCCTTACCCGCGTCGCCCCGGTCCAGGATGATACCGGCCGGATCCTGCGCTGGTTCGGCACCAATACCGACATTTCCAGGCAGAGGGAGGCAGAGGCCGGGCTCCGCGAACTCAACGAGACGCTGGAGCAGCGGGTCCAGACCGCCATAGCCGCCCGGGCCACGGCCGAGAACAGCCTGCATCAGTTACAGAAGGTCGAGGCGCTCGGGCAGCTCACCGGTGGCATCGCCCATGATTTCAACAACATGCTCGCCGTGGTCATCGGGGGCCTCACTTTGCTCAAGCGCAAGCTGGAGCGCGGCCAGACCAATGTCGGACGCTATATCGACGGCGCTCTCGACGGCGCCGAGCGCGCCGCCGCACTGACCAAGCGCCTGCTCGCCTTCTCCCGCCAGCAGCCGCTGACGGTGGAAGCCGTGTCGCCCAACGCCATGATCGCCGACATGGCCGACCTGCTGTCGCGCACGCTGGGCGAGCATATCCACATCACCACCATCCTGGCGCCGGACGGCTGGGCGGTGGAGACCGACAGGAGCCAGCTGGAAAACGCCCTGCTCAACATGTCGGTGAACGCGCGTGACGCCATGCCCGACGGTGGCGAACTCACCATCGAAACCAGCAATGCCATGCTGGGCCGCAGCCAGGCCGAGGAATTCGGCATCGCCTCCGGCCCCTATCTCAGCGTGGCGGTGGTGGATACGGGCATCGGCATGTCGGAAGACGTGGCCGCTCGGGCCTTCGACCCCTTCTTCACCACCAAGGGCGTGGGCAAGGGCACCGGCATGGGCCTGAGCCAGGTCTTCGGCTTCGTGCGCCAGACGGGCGGCCATGTCACCATCGCATCGATGCCCGGACAGGGCACCACGATCCGGCTCTATTTGCCGCGCTCGGAAGCTGCCGAGACCCATCCCCCTCTGTGGGACGGGCTTCCCACCACCTTCCACGGCCATGCCGGTGAAACGGTGCTGGTGGTGGAAGATGAGGACAGGGTGCGCTCCATGGCGGTGGAAGCCTTGCGCGGGCTCGGCTACACCATTCTGGAAGCCGCGTCGCCGAGTGAGGCCCTCGGCTTCGTCGCAGCCGGCCGGTCGATCACCTTGCTGTTCACCGACATCGTCATGCCCGGGATGAATGGCGGCGAACTCGCCAGCCGCGCCCGGGCCCACTCCCCCGGCATCAAGGTGCTGTTCACCACCGGCTACGCCCCTGACGACAATGGCCGGGTCGAGATATCAGGCCTCGACACCAGGCCACTCTACAAACCCTATTCGATCGACCAGCTCTCGCGCCGCATCCGGGCGGCAATCGACGGATGAGGGTGGTCGTTCCTGCTCCATCAAACGGAATGGGGGAGGAACACGAGTTCCTCCCCCATTCCGTCCTACTTGCTACGAAACCGGCTCAATCCCGGGGCAGGGACCGCCTGTTGCGCCGCGCGACGACCTTGACGCGAGCCGGCTGGCGCATCGACGCTACCGCGAGCGTGCAAAGCCCCGTGGCCAGTAAGGTCGAGAGAACCGCAAGCAGAGTGTTCATCATGTTCTATACCCCTGATACTCGGCCAAACGTCCGATCATGCTGAATTGTTAACGCGCCACGGGGCGCAAAGTTCAGTTACAATTTCCTAACAATCCTGCACCGACCGAACATGAGGCGGCACCTAGCCTGAGCAGCGCCGGTGGGAGAACATCGCCTAATCGATGGTCGCCTGCCGGTACCCTCATAAGGAACATAGGCACTCCATGACCATTGGCAAGGGTTATTCCGCTGCGGAAGAGCCGATTGGAAGGAGCCGCCCGGCAAACTGCTAGAGCGTTTTGCGATTTGGTGGAATCACCAAGAATCGCAAAGACGCGTCGAACCAAAGAGTTAGAGCAATGCAGCGTTTCCGTCTAAACGCGCTTTGCTC
>NZ_LYXZ01000030.1 GCF_001676615.1 Labrys sp. WJW
ATCGAACCTGATTTCTGAATCAGGCTCGATGCTGTAATTCCTTGTTGCCGCATCTTTTTTGCCGAAAACCGCTACCCACTTTTCGGCGCGATGCTCTAATCGCACCTTTTCTCTAACCCCTTGTTTTGGCGCGCTTTCTTCATCGAAGGATCTATCGATTTTTCTGAAAAACGCTCTAGGACAACGGTCGGGCGAGATGGTAGACCCGACGAAGAAGCGCAACGGTCGGGCCTCCCTCGCCCTGCGAAGCGGGGAGAGGGTAAAGGTGAGGGGCTGCGCAAAGCGTCCGGACGATCCGGTCGCGCCGCCCCTCATCCTTACCTTCTCCCCGTAAGAACGGGGCGAAGGGGTGGCTGACGTCGCGCTCTTCACCTATCCCAGCGCCCATGGATGGAACGTCCGCGCGCCCGGCAAGCAAGGAGTTTCACCATGGCCGATATGCGGCTCGTCGTAGCAGGCGCCTCCGGGCGCATGGGGCAGACCCTGATCCGCATGATCGCGGAGACGCCGGGCGTCGTGCTCGCCGGCGCCATCGAGCGAACGGGATCGCCCGCCATCGGCCAGGATGCGGGCCGGCTTGCCGGGCTCGACGCCAACGGCGTCATCGTAACCGATGATCCGCTCAGCCTGCTGACCTCGGCCGAGGGCATCATCGACTTCACGGCCCCGGCCGCCACCGTCGAACTGGCCGCCCTCGCGGCGCAGATGCGTATCGTCCATGTGATCGGCACCACCGGCCTGTCCAAGGAGGACTTCGCCCGCCTCAGGGCCGCCGCCCGCCATGCCGTGATCGTGCAGTCCGGCAATATGAGCCTGGGCGTCAACCTGCTCGCAGCCGTGGTCAAGCGCGTCGCCAAGAGCCTGGATGCCGATTTCGACATCGAAGTCCTGGAAATGCATCACAACCGCAAGGTCGATGCCCCCTCCGGCACCGCCCTGATGCTGGGCCAGGCGGCCGCCGACGGCCGCGGCATCGATCTCGACGCCAATGCCGACCGGGTACGCGACGGCCATCCTGGCGCCCGCGAAAAGGGCCATATCGGCTTTGCGACGCTGCGGGGCGGCACCGTGGTGGGCGAGCACAGCGTGATCTTCGCCGGCGAGAACGAGCGCCTCGAATTCTCGCACAAGGCCGAAAGCCGCACCATGTTCGCCAGGGGCGCCCTCAAGGCCGTACTCTGGGGCTTCGGCCGCAAGCCGGGCTATTATTCCATGGCCGATGTCTTGGGGCTCGGGGATTTCTGAGCCGGGGCGCGGGCGACAGGGGATATCCTCCCCCTGACAACTCCTACGGTCGCGCTGCCCCTCACCGTACCTCTCCCCGTAAGAACGGGGCGAGGGGACTTTGACCGAGCGTTTGATTCTGAGAACGCACAATCTCGCTCGACCGTTGGGCGAGATGAAAGGTCTGAGGATCAATCACAACACTTGCGCCTCCTCGCCCCGTTCTTACGGGGAGAGGTACGGTGAGGGGCAGCGCGACATCAACGACCTGGGCTGACCAATTACGCGTGCCTCAGTCCCGCCGGCAGAACAGCGCCCTCAAGCCGCGTGCGATGCCGGTTCCTCGCACAGGATCGAATAGAGGCCGGCCGCGTCGCTGGTGGCCCGCAGCTTCTGCACGATGGCGGGATCGCGCAGCATGCGGGCAATGCGCGACAAGGCGCGCAGGTGATCGGCACCGGCGCTTTCGGGCGCCAGCAGCAGGAAGATGACGTCGACGGGCTGGCCGTCCAGGGCCTCGAAGTCGATCGGGCGCTCCAGGCGGGCGAACAGGCCGAAGATCCGGTTGAACTTGGCCAGCTTGCCATGCGGGATGGCAATGCCGCTGCCGACGCCGGTCGATCCCAGGCGCTCCCTCTGGAGCAGCGTATCGAAGATTTCTCGCTCGCCCAGGCCGGTCAATGCAGCGGCACGTTCGGCGATTTCCTGCAGAGCCTGCTTTTTCGAGTTTACTCTCAGCGCCGGAAGCACAGCATCCTGCGGCAGCAGATCACTCAAAGGCATCGCATTCCTCGTGGGGGTTCGAGCCGGGAGCCCATGCGAAAGGGCCGGCTCAATAGCTTGGCGCCCGCCCCTTCAGAACTATTCTTCGGAGGCGGGCGCTTGATCGGGTGGGCCTGTCAGGTCGACTCTGCCGTTGTCTGCGGCAGGTCGATCCAGCCAATATGGCCGTCGGGGCGGCGGTAAACCACGTTCACGCGGCCATGTCCAGCGTGACGGAAGACGAGGGCCGCCGCGCCGGTCAAATCGAGGTCGACGACGGCCTCGCTCACCGACAGGCGCTTCATCTTGGTGGTGTTCTCCGCCACGATCACCGGCGTGAACTCCTCGGCGGCGCTTTCCTCATCGCTCGGCGCCGTAATGACGTAGTCGGTGGACTCGGCCGCGGTCGCGTTGTCCGGGCCGGCATGATAATCCTTGATACGGTGCTTGTAGCGTTTGAGCCGCTTGGTCAGGCGTTCCGTCGCCAGATCGACGCTGGCATGGGGATCATGCGCGATCGATTCGGTCTGAAGGGTGAGCCCGGTGGGAAGGTGAATGCGGCAATCGGTCCGAAAACCTGTGCCCTCCTTCTTCACGGTGACCTGGCCGGTGTAGGATTGGTCAAAATATTTCGACAGGCTATCGGCGACCCGCGCTTGAACGTGGGTCCGCAAGGCTTCGCCAATGTCGAGATTTTGTCCTGAGACACGCAGCGTCATGCTTCGCTCCGCTTCTTGAGACGGCAGGCCAAGGGGCCTGCATCCGGGTGGTGACCCTTAGCGTGTGTCGTCAGTCATGGCTTGCGTCGATGAGGCCAAATCGCCTCCGCCAAACCCAAGCCATGACTGACGACACACCCTGCGATCACCCCCTCATTAGGTAAGACCGTATGGCGGCGGCGTCAACGTTACATTATTTTCACGCCGCCATCCGAAGGCCGAAGGAGCGATCCGCGCGAAACGTCCCAAGGCTTCAATTTCCCGAACAAAATCAAAATACTATGGGAAATAACGGGTCATTTTCGCATCAATAGTGCCGGGCGGCGTCCACAGGCGCATCGAAGGGCAGTCCACGCTCGTGGCGCTCGACCTGGCGCAGTACGAAACGCCCGACCGCGTCTTCGTCCGAGATCGCCGAATTGTGGGGCGTAATCGTCACGCGCGGGTGCTCCCAGAGCGGGTTATCCACCGGAAGCGGCTCGGTCTCGAAGACATCGAGCGTCGCGGCCCGCAGCACGCCTTCGTCGAGCGCGGAGATGATGTCGGCCTCCACCTGAAGGCCGCCGCGGCCGGCATTCATCAGGATGGGGGCGCCGAGCACGCCATCATGGGCAAGCTTCTCGAACAGGGCCCGGTTGAGGATGCCCCTGGTCTCCGGCGTCAGCGGCAGCAGGCTGACCAGGAGATCCGTGCGGCCAAGAAAGGCATCGAGCTCGTCGCCGGCATAGGTCTTCACGCCCTCGATCTGCTTGGCCGTCCGGCTCCAGCCGGCGACATCGAAGCCCATGGTCTTGAGCTTGCCGATGGCATCGACGCCAAGCACGCCGAGGCCCATCACCCCCACCCGCAACTCGTGGGCCGCCGGCGAGGGCATCACCTCGCGCCAGAGCTTCTGGCGCTGCAGCAGATAGTAGTCGGCCTGGTTGCGCAGATGGATGAGGGCATGCATCACCACCCATTCGCTCATGCGGGTGGTGAGATTGTCGTCCACTACCCGGCCGAGCGGCACGTCGGGCAAGGTCGGATCGGACAGGACATGGTCGACGCCAGCACCGAGCGAGATGATTCCCTTCAGATTGGGCAGGCTCGCCAGCAGGCCCGGAGGCTGCTTCCAGACGGCCGCATAGGTGATGTCGGCGGGGTTGCCGACATCGGGCCAGGCCCGGATGTCGCGCTGCGGCGCCAGGCGGCGCAGGCGCTCGAGCCAGGGCTCGACTTCCCACTGGGTGATGCACAGAAGTAGGGCCATGGGGGAAGTCTCCTGAAGCAAAGCGCGCCTTTGCGATTCCTGCCTTTTCCACCAAATCACGCTCTGGAGGAAAGAGCCCGCCCCTCTTACAGAGCAAGCGAGGCCCTGCAAAGCCAAAGGCGCAATGTGTGTTTGGAGCGCCTCATGGAATGGCGCGCCCCTTGTCATTGCTGGGCTTGACCCGGCAATCCAGCCTTCCCTTTCAATTGGGAACGAGACGAAGAGCTGGATGCCCGGGTCAAGCCCGGGCATTTACCGAAACCGACAATCGGGATGAAGCGGTTTCGGGCCTTGGCTTGTAGCCGGGTTTTCCGCTGCGGTCGATCCAGTCCAGTATGGTGCCAAGCTCGCCTTGCAGAGTGACGGTATAGCCGCCGCGCTTGTCGCCGGGGGCGACGACGATGCGGTCGATGACCTCACGGATGGCGTCGGCAGCTTCAAGCGCAACGGAAGCCACTATACGGGCCACTTCCGTCCGGTCCTTGCCGCCCAGCATACGCGGCCGAGCATGGCCCTTAGCTGCCGTTCGGAATGACGGGTTCATAGCCGGTGCTGGCACCTAAATTCATCCGCAGCCTGCGCCGTACCAACATCTCCAAAACCCGCCCGCCAGGGCGCCGAAGAAAGCGAGTTGGCTTGGCCGGCGTCGCGCCAGGCGCACGACGCTCACCGCTAGAAGCCGTGAATAGTCCGCTCGAACCTAAGAACCGCCAGCATGGATGCTGTCAGCCCCGCTGGAGGTGAACTCCGGCCGAAACACAACAAAGCCGAGCATTGCAGATTTGCCGGCTCGACCGTGACTGCTATGGTCAACAGCCGGGGGAATAGAATGACGTACAAGAAGCTGGCGCTCGACGCGCTCACCGTGAACAGCGCCAACGACCGCCACGGCGAGCTTGAGAATGAAACAGCGGCCATCGGTTGGTTGTTCACTAATCACGAAAAGGCCATGCGCGCATTGGCGAAGGACCTCGCGGAGACCGGCGAGGTTTACGAGCCGCCATTGGTTTGGCCGAACGGCGACGCCTACCTCGTCTTCGACGGCAACCGGCGCGTCACCTGCCTCAAGCTAATCGCCCAGCCGAAGCGCGCGCCGAGCGTGGAACTGCAAGCCTTTTTCAAAGGCCTGAAGGAAAGTTGGACCGGCACCTTCCCCACGAGACTCGAATGTCAGATCGAGCCTGACCGCGAGCGGATCGACGACATTCTGCTGCGGCGGCACACGGGCACGCGCGGCGGCGTCGGGCGCAATCCCTGGACAGACCGGATGGCGGCGACGTTCGTCGAGCGGACGGGCAAGGGCGGCGGGGTCAACGTCGCAGACGAGATCGAAAAGCGGCTTCAAGCCGCGGGCGCGCTGCCGGCGAGGAAAATACCGTGGTCAACGGCCAATCGGCTCTTGTCCTCCGAAGGCTTACGAAATCGCGTCGGAATCAGCGTGGCGCGCGGCAAGCTTCAACTCACCCATAATGAAAACTTGGTTCTTCCGATCTTCCGGCGTGTGGCGGAGGATCTAGCAACCCGTAAGGTGGTCCTTGGCGATCTCTGGGATAACGAAGGCAAGGTCGCCTATCTCGATGGTCTGGAGGCCGAGGGCGTATTGCCCTTGCCGCCGCTAACCCCTCCGGTCGCTGGACCGGGCGCCGGCCCTAGCCCCCCACCGAAACACAATCTTGGCCCAGGTCCCAATCCTGGGCCAAGTCCTGGTCTGGGCGGCCCCATCGCGCCTCCGTTCGCCCCGCAACCGCCGCCGGCTCCGAAGCCGAGCAAGCGCACAACCCTGATTCCTCAGGTCAGCCATACGGTAGTCTGGCAGGCCCACGTCCAGCGTCATCACCAGATTTGGGACGAGTTGCAGTTCAAGTTGCGCCTGGACGACCACCCCAACGCGATCTCGGTGCTGTTCCGAGTCTTATTCGAGCTGGCGATCGACAACTATATCACCCGCACAAACCTCACCGCCGTCCATCCGAACGATCCGCTGAAGAGCAAGGTCAAGAAGGTCGGCGCCGATCTTGAGGCCAAGAACAAGATCGACGGGAAGTACGCGAGCCTGATCCGCAAGCTCGATAACGCCGACGGCCTGTTCTCGATCGACACGATGAACCGCTATGTCCATTCGCCCGACTTCGCGCCTTCGCCGAGTCACTTGACGGCCCTCTGGGATCAGTCTTCGCGGCTCATCGTCCTCTGCCTGAACGCCTAGCCCAGCTCATGAACGAAGAGCTTCGCGGCATCCCTCGTCGTATCCTCGGCCTAGCGCGAGCGGCCCTCACGCAGGCCAACCATCACGCTGTCTTCATGGACCCCGGAAGTGAGCACTGGCCGTTGATGTCAGTGCTCAATACCGCCCACGCCGGAGAGCTGTTCCTCAAAGCGATAATCGCCACCGAGCACCCGCTGTTGATCTTCAAGGACCTTATCACCCTCGATGACAAGAACGCTGACGAGCTTGACCTTCAGCGGTTGTTGACACGTGGGCGGACGCACGACTTCGAGAAGCTGCCACAGGTCCTGTGGGCGACCACCGGCCTAAGAATTCCCAATCCTGAGTGCTACGAGCGCCTGCGCCAAGCACGCAATGCGATCCAGCACTTTTGCCCGCCGGATGTTCGTGACCTCAGCGCGCTGTCGCTGGAGTTCATCTACACGATCCTCGACCCTTTGATTGCCGGCCGGTTCGGCATCTACGCCATCGAACACCACGAAGATCACAACGTCAGCTACGACTATGTCGTGGCCTGTTTGCTCCGCCGGGAACTGCGCTTTTCGATCCCCGAGGATTTCGCGGTGACTGAGATTGACCTCGATGAGGAGATCGGCGATGCCTCCGCCGAGTACCGCTCCTGGTTCCACGAGGCGCTGACGTCCATAGACAAGGCCGATCTGCTCAAGACATAGCGTCCGCTTCCGTCAGGCGACCTCCGGCACCTCGTCATAGCGTCAGATTTCCACGGACAGCAGATGTCTGTTTCGGTAAAAACCGGCCTGGGCACGACAAAGCTCTGCGCCTTTATCGTTATCGATCAAGCGCTTGGCTCGGGCGATCCGCTCCAGCGCTTTTCGTGATCGATCAGCCAGCGCTTGCGCCAGATGCCGCCGCCATAGCCGGTGAGCGCTCCGTCGGAGCCGACCAGGCGGTGGCAGGGCACGACGATGGCGAACGGATTGGCGCCATTGGCCCGGGCCACGGCGCGGAAGGCGGATGGGCGCTCGAGCCTCCCGGCCAAGGTGGCATAGGACAGGCAGATGCCGGCTGGAATCCGCCTCAATCCCTGCCAGACCTGCCTGGTGAACTCCGAGCCATGCATGGCGAGCGGCGTGGTGAAGACTGGCGAGCGGCCGGCAAAATAGGCGGCCAGCTCGGCCTCGATGCCGTCGATCGCCGCCGATCGCCCGAAGGCGATGGCCGAGCGTGCCGCCTTGCGCAGGCGCGCCAACTCGCCCGGCAGGGCCTTGCGATCGAAGAACTCGACGAGATGCAAAGCGTGGCGATCGCCGACTGCAAGCATGGCGCCGATGGGCGTGTCGATCCAATCAGCCTTGAGGAGGTCGCGCCCCTTGAGTTGGGGCGGGGTTTCCTCCACCGCGCGAATCAGCGCCTCGCGCACCTCCTGTTCGCGCCTCGAGCCCACCTCGGCCCAGTCCTCGTCCTCGCTCCACGCATGCATGCCAGCTCGTCCTGCCTCGAAAGGCGCGAGAGTGCGTTGCCGGCCGCGGGCCGGCAACCCGATTCCTGCGGCCTGGCTACAGGCGCTGCCCGACATCGATGCGGTTGCCGTCCGGATCCTCGAAGACGAAGGCTCGCAGGCCGTAATCCTTGTCCTGCAGGCGCTTGACGATCCGCCGCCCGTCCGCCTCGCACAGGGCATGGAGGGCATCGGCATCGTCGACCATCAGATGCGCGACGTTGAAGGGCGGCGCCTTGTGGCCCGGCTGCAGCGTGAGATGCAGCTCCGCATCGTCGCGCTTGAGGATCATGAAGCCGACAGGATTGCCGTTTTCGAAAGTCTTGGCGAAGCCGAGGACGCCTACATAGAAATCATGGGCGCGCCGGATGTCCTTGACAGGCAGCATGGCGGCGATCCGCCCGAAGCGGATGCCGCGTGGGGCGATGTCGTTCATCGCTCAACCTCGATCTTTGGAGCGTGCAGCCCCTTCGCGGGCGGTGCCGGAACGGTTCCACGCTTCCGTGTTGAAATCGGTGAGGCGGTGCCCACATCCCGGTTATAGCCAGGAAATTCCCGGCCGGATAGGGCATCCCGCGCAGCCCTCAGCGCTCGAGAAAAAGCACCATCAGCGCCTCGTCGAGATAGGTGTTCCCGGCCTTGAGCGCCCGCGGCTCCACGCCATAGACCTCGAAGCCGAGCCGGCGATAGAGCGCCAGGGCGCCATCATTGCCTTGGACGACCGCGAGGAGAAGTTGTTCCACCTCGCCGCGGGCGGCTTCGATCACCGCCTGCATCAGCGCTCCGGCGATGCCGTGCCCGCGCCACCCTGGTTCGACATAGACGCCCCAGACCTGCCCCTTATGCCTGTCCTTGAGGCCGTCCTGTCGCCGGTAGCCCGCCATGCCGACGATCTGGTCGCCGACATAGGCACCGAACACCGCGGCCTGGGACAGCCGCTCCGCGAAGGCGGCCAGCGGCCTGGCGCTCTCGGCTGCGTGAGTGCTGCCGAAAGCCTCCGGCGCGGTAGCCAGTGCATCGAGCCGTATCGCCCGATAGTCGCTGCAATCGGCAGGGCCGAGGCGTCGGATAATGGCAGACATTCAGACAGCTTCCTTTCCGATGGCTTCCTTTTCCGCGACATCCAGGAACCGCCGCAGGGCCGGCGAGCGATCGCCGTGACGCCAGGCCAGCCCGGTCTCGATCACGGGCGCGGCATCGCGCAGGGCCAGATAGCACACGCCCTGGCGCTGCAGGCGCTGCAGCGACTGCGGCACCAGCGCCAGCCCCATGCCGGCCGAGACGAGGCTGATGATCGTCTGCATCTGGATCGCCTCCTGCCTGACCGGCAGGAGCACGCCATGCGCTGCATAATAGCCGGAGACGAGGTCATGGAAAGCCGGTGCGCTGCGCCGCGGAAACAGGATCAGGGGCGCCGCCACCAGCGCGTCGATCGGCAGTGCCTGTCCCGTGAAACCGGCACGCCTCCGCTCGATCCAGGCCTCGGGCACGGCCGCGACCAGCGGTTCGCGCAACAGCGGCTGGTAGTCGAGCGCCGCAGGCAGGCTCGTGCGCGAAGAGGCAATCACCATGCCGACATCGATCGTCCCCTCCAGCAGCGCCTCGACCTGGAGGTCGCTGGTCATTTCCATGAGGGCCAGTTGCACGGCCGGATATCGCTCCCGGAAAGCGCTGACCGTGGCAGGCAGCAGGCTATAGTCGGCGGTCGAGACGAAGGCGAGCCGCAACAGGCCCGCCTCCCCGCGCGACAGACGGCGGGCAATCTCCGGCAAGGCGTTGGCATCCTCCAGCACCCGCCTTGCATGCGCCTGCCATTCGCGCCCGACCGGCGTGAGCGCGACATGGCGCTTGGTCCGGGCGAACAGCTTGACGCCGAGCTCGGCCTCCAGGGCCTGGATGGCCTGGCTGAGCGGCGGCTGCGTCATCGCCAGCCGCTCGGCGGCACGGCCGAAATGCAGCTCCTCGGCCACGGTGAGGAAATAGCGCAGCTGCCGCAGATCCATGGCTTTCTTCCAAGGCGAGGTGTGTTCGATCATTAATATATTTTACGACCTAATATAGCCAGAAACATATATTTTACCAACGATTGGAACAGCTCTAGCATGGGCGGGATTTTGAATGCGGCTTGCCCGCCAATGGAGGATCCCATGCCGATCAACGAGCGCTCCCGGCACATCACTGAGGGCGTCGCCCGCTCGCCCAACCGGGCCATGTATTACGCCCTCGGCTATGAAAAGGCCGATTTCGACAAGCCGATGATCGGCATCGCCAACGGCCATTCCACTATCACGCCCTGCAATGCCGGCCTGCAGCCTTTGGCCGATGCCGCCGCGGCCGCCATCAAGGCGGCCGGCGGCAACCCGCAGCTCTTCGGCACGCCGACCATCTCGGACGGCATGTCGATGGGCACCGAGGGCATGAAATATTCGCTGGTTTCGCGCGAGGTCATCGCCGACTGCGTCGAGACGTCGGTGCAAGGCCAGTGGATGGACGGTGTGCTGGTGCTCGGCGGCTGCGACAAGAACATGCCGGGCGGCATGATCGGCATCCTGCGCGCCAATGCGCCGGCCATCTACGTCTATGGCGGCACCATCAAGCCCGGTCGCTGGAAGGGCCAGGACCTGTCCATCGTCTCCGCCTTCGAGGCCGTCGGCTCCTTCATGGCCGGCACGATGAGCCAAGAGGATTTCGAGGGCATCGAGCGCAATGCCTGCCCCACCACCGGTTCGTGCGGCGGCATGTACACCGCCAACACCATGAGCTCCTCCTTCGAGGCGCTCGGCATGGCCCTGCTCAACTCGGCCAACATGGCCAATCCCGACCGGGAGATCATCGACAGCGCCGCCGAGGCCGGCCGCGTACTGGTGGAAGCGGTCAGGAAAGGCATCAAGCCGCGTGACATCGTCACCCGCAAGGCGATCGAGAACGCCGTGGCGCTGATCATGGCGACCGGCGGCTCGACCAATGCGGTCCTGCATTACCTCGCCATCGCCCATGCCGCCGAGGTCGAATGGACGCTGGACGATTTCGAACGCATGCGCCGCAAGGTGCCGGTGTTCTGCGACCTCAAGCCCTCGGGCAAATACATGGCCGTGGACCTGCACAAGGCCGGCGGCGTGCCGCAGGTGCTCAAGCTCCTGCTCAATGCCGGCCTCCTCCACGGCGACTGCCTCACCATCACCGGACGCACTTTGGCCGAGGAACTGGCCGGGGTGCCGGACGAGCCGCGCGCCGACCAGGACGTCATCCGCCCGATCGACAAGGCGATCTACCGCGAAGGGCACCTGGCCATCCTCAAGGGCAATCTCGCCGAGGGTGGCGCCGTCGCCAAGATCACCGGGCTGAAGAGCCCCTATATCAGCGGCCCGGCCCGCGTTTTCGATGATGAGAAGTCGGCCATGGACGCGATTCTATCGGACACGATCAAGCCCGGCGACGTCTTGGTGCTGCGCTATCTCGGCCCCAAGGGTGGGCCGGGCATGCCCGAGATGCTGGCGCCGACCTCCGCCATCATCGGCCGCGGCCTCGGCGACAGCGTCGGCCTGATCACCGACGGACGCTTTTCCGGCGGCACCTGGGGCATGGTGGTCGGCCACGTCACGCCGGAGGCCTATGAGGGCGGCACCATCGCCCTGGTCCAGGAAGGCGACACCATCACCATCGACGCCCGCCGCCAGAGCCTGCAGCTGGAGGTGGACGAGGCCGAGCTCGCCCGGCGCCGTGCCGCCTGGCGCCAGCCGGCTCCCCGCTATACCCGCGGCGTGCTCGCCAAGTTCGCGGCCCTGGCCCGGCCGGCCAGCGAAGGCGCCGTGACGGGCTGACACGGGAAGAGGCGGACGGGACGTCCGTGGTCCCAGCCTTATCGTTTCCGGCGCGACGCTGGCAGGCTCGCGCGAGAAACGATAAGGCTGGGACCGCGGACATCCTGTCCACTCTTTTCATGAAGCGACTTGATTAGGAAACGATCATTTCCTAATCTCGCCGCATGTCCATGCCCCTCGCCGATTCCCCGCGCCTGGCCGGCCGCCCCCGAGAATTCGATCTCGACGCCGCGCTCGACAAGGCCATCCTCGCCTTTCGCGAGCGCGGCTATCACGCCGCCTCGATCGCCGATCTCGGCAAGGCCATGGAGCTGACCGCCGGCAGCCTCTACAAGGCCTTCAAGGACAAGCGCGCCATCTTCGTGGCGGCGCTCGAGCGCTACACCTCGCTACGCAATGCCGGCCTGCGCGCCCGCCTCACGGGGCTGGCCACCGGCCGCGAACGCCTGCGCGCCGTGCTCGACTTCTATGTCGAGTCCGCCCATGACCTCGAAGGCCGCCGCGGCTGCCTGGTCGTCGGCAGCGCCGTCGAGCTGGTGACCTTCGACGCGGATCTCGCCGAGCTGGTCGCACAGGCCCTGCGCCGCAACGAGGTGTTGCTGATCGAGCTGATCCGGCAGGGGCAGGCGGATGGCTCGGTCAATCCGTATCTCGGCGCCCAGCAGGCGGCGCGCACCTTGCTGTGCGTCCTGCTCGGCATGCGCGTGATCGGCAAGACCGGCCGCCGGCACGATGACATGGCCGATATCACGGATCTCGCGCTGAAAGTGCTCGACTGATTTTTTCGGCCAATTCGGAAACGATCATTTCCAAATAAGGAGTCTCGATCATGCAAGTGGGTTTTCTCGGTCTTGGCACCATGGGCCTTCCCATGGCCGCCAATCTGGTCAAGGCAGGCCATCGCGTGCGGGCCTGGAACCGTTCGCAGGAGCCGGTTGCCCGCCTCGCGGCGCTGGGGGCCGAACCGGCCGCCGCCCCAGCCGATGCGGCCGATGGCGCCGAAGTGCTGATCGCCATGCTGGCCGATGACGCCGCGAGCCGGGACGTCCTGCTCGCCCAGGGCACGCTGGACGCCCTCCCCAAGGGCGCCGTCGTCGTGAACATGGCAACCGTCTCGGTCGCCTTCACCTGCGACATCGCGGCCGAACACGTGGCGCGCGGCCTCTTCTATGTCGCCGCACCGGTGCTCGGGCGCGTGAATGTGGCGGAGGCCGGCCAGCTCAACATCCTGGCAGCCGGCGATGCCGCCCAGCTCGACCGGGTCCAGCCTTTGCTCGACGTGCTGGGCCAGAAGACCTGGCGTTTCGGCGACCGGCCCGAACAGGCGGCCGCGGTGAAGCTCGCCGCCAATTTCATGATCGCCAGCGCCATCGAGACCATGGCCGAGGCATCGACGCTGGCATCGGGCCATGGCGTCGCCAAGGCCGCCTTCCTGGAGATGTTGACCTCGACCATCTTCGCCGCGCCGCCCTATAAGGGCTATGGCGCCGCCATCGCGGAGGAGCGCTTCGAGCCCGCCGGCTTCAAGCTCTCGCTCGGCCTCAAGGATGTGCGCCTCGCGCTCGAGGCGGCCGATGCCGTCAACGTGCCCCTGCCCTTCGCCGGCGTGCTGCGCGACAATCATCTCGACGCCCTCGCCCATGGCGAAGGCCATCTCGACTGGGCCGCGCTCTCGCGCGTCGCCGAGCGGCGCGCCGCGCAGAAGTGATCGCGGAGCGAGCGATCAGGACGCGGATGCCGCGGCGTCCAGGGCCGCCGAAGCCCGCTGCACGATCTCGGCCTTGAGGTCATTGGCATCACCGGCCTTGGTCCAGGCCTGGACGGCGATGTCGACGCCCTTTTCGGTGAAGCCGGACAACACGATCGAGGCGGCCGGCAGCGGCAGCACCCGGCCGTCGCGACTGAGGAAATCGCGGATCGCACCCGACACCGCCTCGGCATTACCGCCATAGGGCACGGGTACCTTCACATTGACGCTGCGGGTGGGATAGGCCGAGACATTGGTGATCGGCGAGCCCCAGACCTGCCCGTTCGGAATCAGAACCTGCACATTGTCGCCACTGGCGAGCTCGGTCATGAACAAATTGAGGTTCTTGACCGTCCCGGCCTTGCCGGCCACCTCGATGCTGTCGCCGAGCTGGAAAGGCCGGAACAGCAGCAGCATCACGCCGGCGGCCATGTTGGAAAGCGTGCCCTGCAGGGCGAGGCCGATGGCCAGCGAAGCGGCACCCAGCACGGCGACGAGGCTGGTGGCCTGGATGCCGATCACCTGCAGGATCAGGATGAAGACCAGCACCAGCACGCCATAGCGTACCAGGCTCGACAGGAAGGCCGTGACGATCGGATCCATGCGCGAGGTTGCCGTCAGGGTCCTCGCGGTGAGGCGCTCCAGCATGCCGGCAGCCCACCAGCCGACCAGCATGATCACCAAGGCACCCAGGCAGTTGATGCCGTAGAGGATGAACAGGTTTCCAAGTCCATTGAGATCGATCGGCAAGGGAAGCCTCCTGGGGTGGGCAGCGGGCGGCCCTCCCGATAGCACGCCCGCGCCGTCCGCCTAAAGCCCCCCGCGGTTCATCGGGATGGGTAAGCCTCGCAAAACCATGTCGAAACAAGGTATTGGAGCAAATCTGCGGCCGGAAACGAAAGCATTTCGCACCAGACGACAACAGTCTTTTCATCGTCGTTGCCGTCTCGACCATCTGCCATGCGCTCTGGAACCGGGTGCGTGATTCGGGCCGGCAGGCCCCCTTGCCGCACCGCCTGAACACAACCACAGGTCGCGGATTTCCTCGCAATTTTAATACCGTTGATATCCCGGCGATGCGAAGCACCACGCCAATATAACCAACAAGTATTAAGCGGCTGGTTTAATTATCTAATCCGTCTGGGCAGCTTTCAGAGGTAGGAAATTACGGGGTATGCTGCCCGACAGATAAGTTCCGATCGTCTCTTAGATCTGCGGGGGAATACTATGCGTTTCCTGTTCCTTCCCCGAGTTACGAGAACACATTACCCGTTCCTCGAAGAATTATTGTCTCTGCATATACCTTATGCGGATTGGCTGCGTCTGGTGGCCGATTGGCGCGAGGCGGGCAAGGCGCGAGGCTTCACCGTGCGCTACATGACGGTCAATCCCTATGAATTGCGCCGCTGGCTGCCCGCAGGCGCAGGCCCCGCCAGCCTCGCCCAACTCCTGCAATTCACTGACTGGGTCGGCAATGGCCGGTCGGGCGATCCGTTCGCCTCCACGAAAGTGCCCGGCAATCTGGACACGAAACCTCCCGGTGGCACGCCTCGCTCCGGCGGGTCGACCGGCCCTTCCTGGGAAGCCCGCGAGGACAACGGGGACCTGCGGACTGCCATTTCCTGACGCGCTCAGGCTCGGGGCCTCGCCTCGTCCAGGATCCAATCCAGCACGGCTTGCTCATGCGGCGCAAGCGCCCTGCCGGCCGGGCAGGTGACGAAATGGCCGCGCTCGCCGGCAAGCTCGATGTCCGACAGCGGCCGGAGCCGGCCTTCCGCCAGGATCGCATCCGCCAGGGGGCGCGAGGCCAGAACCACCCCCGCTCCGGCCTTGGCTGCTTCCAGCGCCACCACGAAACTGTCGAAAACCAGGGCTGGCCGGCCCGGCGTGCCGATGCCGGCCCGAGCGAACCAGTCCGGCCACATCTCCCGGCCGCCGGCGACCGAGAGCAGGGGTAGTCGCGTCCAGAGCCGGGGATCCGGCAGGCCTGCCAGCAGCGCAGGCGCCGCCGCCGGCACCAGGCGTTCCCAGGTCAGGCGATGACTGTCGCGCCCCTCGAATGCCCCCACCCCGAAGCGGATGTCGAAGCCTTCGCGATCACCGGCATAATCGGCCGGGACATGTACGGTGGAGAGGACCAGGCGAATCTGCGGAAAGGCGGCGGCAAAGGCCGGGATGCGCGGCGCCAGCCAGAGCAGGGCAAAGGAGATCGGGCAGCGCAGGTCGACCGTCTGGCCGGCGCGCCGGCCGAACAATTCGGTGGTGCTGCGCGCAAGCGCCCTGAACACCCCCTGGATATGGGGCAGGTAGGCGCCGGCCTCCGGCGTCAGTTCCACGCCCCTCCGCTGGCGCGTGAACAGCGCGGCACCGAGTTCGGCCTCCAGATTGCGGATATGCTGGCTGACGGCGGCCTGGGTCAGGCCGAGTTCCTCGCCGGCCGCCGTGAAGTTGAGATGGCGGGCACAGGCCTCGAAGGTGCGCAGCCAGGCGAGCGGCGGAAGGCGGGATGATTCTGCCATAATAGAAATGATGTCATCTGCACATTTTTCATTGTTTGTACGATGGCAGAGGCTTCCGCACAATGGCTGCGATCCAGACGGGAGGCCATGCGATGAAGGCGGAAACAGTTGAAATCCTGGATGCGGGCCAGGCCCTGCGCATCAATTGGGGTGACGGCGAGAGCCATCGCTTCCACGCGATCTGGCTGCGCGACAATGCCCTCGATCCGCGCACCCGCAGCAGCGCCAATGGCCAGCGCCTGATAACGGTGCTCGATATTCCGGCCGATACGGTGATCGCTTCGGCTGAAGTCACCGCCGAGGGCGCCATCGGCATCACCTTCGCTCCCGAGCAGCACCAGGCCGTGTTTCCGGCCGGCTGGCTGCGCGACCATGGCTACGACAAGCCGGCTCCCGCTGCGCAGGGCTGGCTCGGCCCTGCGATCGAACCCTGGGACGCCGGCCTGCAGGACCAGGTTCCCACCGCCTCCTATGACCGCCTGCGCCAAGACAGGGCCGTGCTCGGGACCTGGCTCGGCGCGGTCGAACGCCACGGCTTTGCCGTGATCACCGGCATGCCGACCCATTCGGGCGGATTGTGCGATGTCGCCGACCTGTTCGGCTATGTGCGCGAGACCAATTACGGCCGCTGGTTCGAAGTGCGCGCCGAGGTCAACCCGACCAACCTCGCTTATACCAATCTCGGCCTGCAGGCCCATACCGACAATCCCTATCGCGATCCGGTGCCGACGCTGCAATTGCTGGCCTGCCTCGAAAACTCCGTCGAGGGCGGCGATTCCATCGTGGTCGACGGCTTTGCCGTGGCCAGGCGCCTGCAAGCCGAGGATCCCGAGGCTTTCGACCTCCTCGCCCGCCACGCCGTGCGCTTCGAATATGCGGGCTCCTCGGGCGTGTGCCTGCGCTCCAAGCGCCCCTTCATCGAACTGGGGCCCGATGGCGAGATGATCGCCATCCGCTTCAACAACCGCTCGGCCGCCGCCTTCACCGACGTGCCCTATGAGGAGATGGCCGCCTTCTACGCCGCCTATCGGCGCTTTGCCGAGATCCTGGAAGATCCCGCCATGGAAGTGAGCTTCAAGCTCAGGCCCGGCGAGCTCTTCATCGTCGACAACACTCGCGTCATGCATGCCCGCAAGGCTTTCTCCGGCAGCGGCAAGCGCTGGCTCCAGGGCTGCTATGCCGACAAGGACGGCCTTCTCTCCACCCTCGCGGCCATCCGGGCCGAAACCCGCCGGGAGGCCGCCGAATGACCACGCCAACTCTCGACGCCACCACCATCGTGCCCTTCCTCGCCGACATCTTCGAGCGCCGGGGTGCCGAGGAATATCTCGGCGAGCCCGTGACCATGGCCGAGCACATGCTGCAAGGCGCCTGGTTCGCCGAGCAGGAAGGTGCCGATGACGAACTGGTCGCCGCCGCCCTGCTCCACGATGTCGGCCATTTCACCAGCGAGTTCGGCGCCTATTCGCCTGATGACACCGAGGACAAGCATCATGACGATGCCGGTGCCGAGGTGCTGGCCCCCTTCTTCCCCGAGGTCGTCACCGAATGCGTGCGGCTGCATGTGGCAGCCAAGCGCTATCTGTGCGCCACCGATCCGAGCTACGACGCCAGGCTCTCCCCCGCCTCGCGCCATACGCTACAGCTGCAGGGCGGCCCGATGAACGCGGCCGAGATCGCCGAATTCCGCTCCAGCCCCTTCTACAGGGAGGCCGTGCGGGTCCGGCTATGGGACGAGGCCGGCAAGGTCGCCGGCCTGAAGACCCGCGCTTTCAGAGACTATGCCCCGCTGCTGCAGCGCGTGGTCGATCGTTTCCTGGTGGATAGCACTGCTCAGGCGGAGAACGCGCCCGCCAGGTAGCCGGCCCAGCGCTCCGCACCATCGGGCGTGGCGATCAGGTCGTTCCGGATTTCGATCAGGACGGCCGGGTTGCCGCGCTGGTCGCCATGAACGGGAATGGCGTAGTCATTGCCGTCGATGACATAGGGCACATTGGCCTCGACCAGCAGCCCGGATGCCGCGCTGCGCAGCGCCTCGATCACCTTCCGCCCCATCGGCGCCGCCTGTGCGAACAGCACACCGGCGTGCCAGGGGCGAGGCTTGCCGTGGAACACCGGCGTGTAGGAGTGGATCGCCACGATCACGCTTCCCTCGCCGCGCTCCTGCCGGGCATCGAGAAAGCGCGCCACGCTCTGGTGGAAAGGGTGGAACATCACGGCTTCGCGCCGTTCCCGCTCGGCCGGATCGAGATCGAGATTGCCGGGGATTACAGTCGCCTCCGAGACAGCCGGGATGCTGCTCGGTGCGCGGAGCGGCCGGTTCAGATCGATCAGCAGGCGCGAATAGCCGGCCAGGAAAGCGGGCGCGTCGAGCAGGCGCGCCAGATGGCGCGTGACCTCTGCCGCGCCGACGTCCCAGGCGATATGCCGGCCCAGATCCACCGGCCCCAGGCCCAGCCCGCCATACTCGGCCGGCATGTGGTTGGAGGCATGCTCGCAGATCAGCACGATCGGCGAACGCCCGCCTTCGTTGACGATCTCGAGGGCGGGCGGCCAATCGGCATTGTCGAGGGCGGGCTCGTGCTGCAGGGGAGCATTCGGCATGGAAAGGTCCTAAGCGTGATTGCGGCCGGTTCGGCATTGTCCGGAAATAACTGAAGCGCCACCCTTGTCATGCCCGGGCTTGCCCCGGGTATCCAGAAGCCCGCCTTCGACGTCTGGAGAACTGGATTGCCGGGGCAAGCCCGGCAATGACAAGGGTCGAGGCAATTCGATTCGTTTGATGATGGATGTATCCTCAGGGCGCCTTTTCGCTGACCGTGACGCCGACGGCACTGCGAATGTCCTCGAGCGCCTGGATGCGCCGCTTGACGGCATCGCCGCTGCGCATGACGGCGTGCAGGGACAGGGCTTCGAGCTGGGCGAGGGCCGGCACCAGCGTGTCATAGGGTGAATTGACTTCGCTCGGCGCGATGAAGACCACCTCCGCCTTCTCGGCGATCGGCGACAGCCATTGATCGGTGAACAGGATCAGCCTGATGCCGCGCTCGGCCGCCTGGCTGGCAAAGCGGACGATGTCTGTCTGGTAGCGGCGATAATCGAAGACGATCAGTACGTCGCGGTTGCCGAGCTCAAGCAGGAGGTCGAAGCTTTCGGCCGAAAAGCGCGCGAGGTCCGTCACCTGCCCCCGGAACTGGCCGAGATAGCCCGCGAGGATGCCGGCCAGATGCCGGCTGAAACGGCCGCCGAGCAGCAGCACCCGCCCCTTCGCCGCCATGATGAGATCCACGGCCTGGTCGTAGTTCTGCGCCGGCACCGCCGTCTCGGTCTCGGCGACGCGATGAGCGACGGATTGAAGATAGGTCTGCACCGTGGCCGGGCCGTTGCCGGCCGTCCGCTTGGTCTCGAACATCAGGAGAGGCGACTGCAGCCTCGCTTCGATTTCGGTGATCAGCATGGCCTGCAAATCGGCGAAGCTCTCGAAACCCAGCTTGGCTGACAGCCGCGCCACGGTCGGGTCGCTGACGCCGGCCCGCTTGGCGAGATTGGAGGCCGTTCCCAGGCCGGAGGTTGGATAGTCGGCCAGCAGGGCCTGCACGATCTTTCCCTCGGCGGGCGTGAGGTTGAGTCCGCTCTGCGTCAGCAGGTCTTTCAGAGGCATGATCGGCGGCCCTCGTTGTGTTAGAGTTTTGACATAAACACTGATCGATCGTCAAATATGAAAAAATATTGACAGACATTGTCGACGATGCTTTGTTCGCAGCCAGCAAGCAGCTCGTGCGAAAAAAGCAAGCGATACGGGGGGATTCTGGTCCCCGGCCTGCCGTTTCCACGCTCCACGAATTCTGTCCGCACAAGGCGCACGGCTTCGGCAGTCATGCCGCGCGCCAACAATGACGGCTGTCGTCCATCCGAAAACATCATGGCCTCGTCGCACGCCATGCCGGCGCGCCGCGTGTCCTGAAACTGTGGGGTAGCATGAGCGAGAATGACGGGAAGACATCACGCAAGCTGAAACTGTGGGAGGCGCTCGCGCTCTCCCTCGGATTGATGGGACCGACCCTGGCGATGGGCGGCAACGGCCAGGGGCTGATCGACTCCGTCGGCAAGGCCATCCCCCTCGTCTTCGTCTTCGGCCTGGTCGGCGTGGCGCTGATCGCCTATGGCTTCATCCGGCTGACCCGCTACTACAACCATGCCGGCAGCGCCTATGCCCTGGTCGGCGCGACCGTCGGGCCTCGCGCCGGCTTCTTTTCCGGCTTTGCCCTGCTCGGCACCTATGTCTTCTTCTCGATCTGCACGCTGGCGGCACTGGGCGCCTTCGCGAACGCCCTCCTGGCTGCCCTTCAGCATGGCGCGGACAAGCCCTATCAGCTGCCCTGGATCGTGCCGGCCCTCGCAGGGGCTTTGCTTTCCGTCTATTTCAGCACGCGCGACACCCGGACTATCTCCAAGGTCCTGCTGCTGGTCGAAGGCATCGGCATCGTCTTCATGATCATCCTCACCGCGACGATCTTCGCCAAGGGCGGCGCGCCGACGACCCATGTCGATTTCTCCAGCTTCAGCCTTGATGGCGTCGGCTTCCAGGCCGTCGCTGCCGCGGTTGTAGCCGCCTTCCTGTCCTGGGCCGGCTTCGAGGGCTGCGCGACGCTGGGCGAGGAAACCGACGATCCCAAGCGCAACATCCCCCTGGCGCTGCTCGGCTCGGTCGTGCTGACGGGTGCCTTGTTCGTCATCGTGATGTTCGCCCAGACCATCGGCTTCGGCACGGATGCGGCGGGCTTGGCGGCCTTCAAGGGGGCCGGCAACACGCTCGGGGCCCTGGCCGAGACCTATCTCGGCCGCCCGGTGGCGCTGATCCTGATCTTCTCGGCTGTCCTCGCCGCCTTCGGCTCGCATCTCTCCTCTGTCGCCACCGCCAGCCGGCTGCTGTTCGCCCTGTCCCGGGACGGCTTCGGGCCCCGTGTCCTCGGCGCGCTCGACAGCCGGCACGGCCAGCCGCGCAATGCCGTGTGGGTGGTGCTTGCCGTGACGGCCATCGTCGATCTCCTCGCCTATCTCACCGGCCGCCCGAATATCGGCACGGGGGACCTCGCCATCGACGCCTATTTCCATTTCGCCATCATCGGCTCGGTCTGCCTGATGGTGGTCTATCTGATGGTCGAGGTTGGCGTTACCAGGCTGATCCTCAGCGGACAGGTCGCCATTCCCAAATGGGAACTCATCATTCCCCTCCTCGGCATGGCCGTGATCGTGACCGCGCTCTATTTCAACCTCGTCGGCCCGTTCGACCCCTTCGCGGCACCGGTGCTGGCGCTCGGCTGGTGCGTCCTCGGATTGCTGGTCACGCTGTGCGCGCCGAGCATGGTGCGCAGCATCGGCAACCGCCTCGCCGGCGAACTCGGCGCGCCCAGCAAGAGCTGACGCCGCCAAATCACCAGGCGTTTGCCGGAGCGCGTGCATGCGCTCCGGCTCTCGTTACAAAGACAGGCCGATTGAGAGGAGCCACCCATGCCGACGTCCGCCAGCCGGGATTCTGCTTTCCTTCCGGGCAGGACATCGATCCTGTTCGTCGATGTGCAGAAGATCTGGACCATTCCGGGCCGAGACCCAGCCCATCCCGACGCCGATCCGGACAGCTATTTCTACAAGCGCAACCGCGAGCTCGTCGTGCCCAACCAGCAGCGCCTGCTCGCCGCCGCCCGCGCAGGCGGGGCGAATGTGCTGCACACCATCATCCGCAGCCTGACCAAGGACGGCCGCGACCGCTCGCTCGACCACAAGCTGACGCCGATCCACATCGCTGTCGACGATCCCAATGGCGACGTCATCGACGAGTTGCAGCCGATCGACAACGAGATCGTACTGCCCAAATCCTCCTCGGGCGTCTTCAATTCCACCAATATCGACTATGTGCTGAGGAACCTGGATACGCATAATCTGGTGATCGCCGGCCAGCTCACCGACCAGTGCGTCGACATGGCGGTGCGCGACGGCGCCGACCGGGGCTATCTCGTCACGCTGGTGCAGGATGCCTGCAGCACCTATTCGGAAGAGAGGCATCGGGCCGCCCTCTCGGCCATGGGCGGCTATTGCTGGGTCAGCGATACCGACGAGGTGGTCCGGCGCCTGAACGGATTGTCGGCATGAGCCAGGACCAGAACCTACCCGGCGACGAACTCGTCGCCCTCCTCACCACCGACATGATCGGCCTGACGCGCGGGCGCTGGATTCCGGCAGCGGCAGGAGAAGCAACCTTGCGCAAGGGCTGCGGCTGGGTGCCGGCAAACCTGGCCTTGACGCCGTTCGACAGCATCCCGGCGGACAATCCCTGGGGATCGGCGGGCGACCTGCGCCTGATGCCGGACGAGGCGAGCCGCTTCCGGGTCGCGAGCCTGCCGGGCAAGACGCCTCTCCACGGCGTCCTGTGCGACATCACCGCACTCGACGGCACGCCCTGGCATGGTTGCGGGCGCTCGTTCCTGAAGGCAGCGCTCGCCGATTTCGAGGCGAAAACCGGCCTCAGGATCACGGCGGCCTTCGAAATGGAGTTCCAGATCGAGGGCGCGGCCTGGGAGCACGCCCCCTCCTTCTCGCTAGCCTCGATGCGCCGGGCCGATCCCTTCGGCCCCCTGCTGATGGCAGCCCTGCGCGAAGCCGGCGTAGAGCCCGAAATGGTGCTCGCCGAATATGGCCGGGACCAGTTCGAGGTCGTCTGCGGCCCGGCCGATGCCGTCGCCGCCGCTGATCGGGCCGTGGTGATCCGGGAAGTGACGCGCGAGGTCGCCAGGAGCTGCGGCCTGCGCTCGACCTTCGTGCCGAAATCCACGCCGGACGGGGTCGGCAACGGCCTCCACATCCATTTCTCCTTCCGGACCGCGGACGGGACCCCCGCCAGTTTCGATCCGGCGCGGCCGGGGCGCGTCTCGGAAGCCACCGGGCAGTTCGTCGCGGGACTGGTCCGGCATATGCCCGCCCTGGTGGCACTGACGGCACCGAGCGTGGTGTCCTATTTCCGCCTGCGTCCCCATCACTGGAGCGCGGCCTACACCGCCTTCGGTGCCCTCAACCGCGAAGCCTCGGTGCGCATCTGCCCGACAGCGGAAACGCCCGGCGCCAACGTCGCCAAGGCCTTCAATCTCGAATATCGCGCGGCCGACAACACGGCCAGCCCCTATTGGGCCCTCGGCGTGATGATCCGGGCCGGTTTGGCGGGCATCCGCGAAGGGCTGGCACAGCCGCCGCTGATCGCCAACGATCCCGACACGCTGCCGCCCTCCGAGCGCGAACGCCTCGGCCTGCGCCGCCTTCCCGAGACCCTGCCTGACGCGCTTGCCGCTTTCATGCGCGATTCAATCGCACAAGACTGGTTCCATCCCGAGATCATCCAGGGATTCCTCGCCATGAAGCGCGCCGAGATCGAGATGACGTCGGCCTGGTCGGATGCCGAAATCTGCCGCCGCTACGCCCAGGTCTACTGAGGCCGGGTGGCGCCTCGCCTTTATCCCGCATGCGAGAGGATATTGAGAAGGCGCCCGAGCGGGTCGCGCACGAAGAAACGCCGGACTCCCCAGGGCTCGTCGGCCAGGCCGTAGGTGATCGCGTGGCCGGCGGCCCGCGCGCGGGCATGGACCGCATCGACATCATCGACCTCGATTGAAAGATCGGGCACCGGCGTGCCGTTGCCGCCCTCGCTGGCGAGGCTGAGCTGGGGTGTCTGTAGGCCCTGGCCGGCAAAAGTGAGGATCCAGCCATGGTCCATCACCACCTCCAGCCCGAGCAGGTCCTGGTAGAAGGCACGGGCCGCCTGCGGATCCGAGGCGGCGAGATTGGCGACGATGCGCAGCACGGCCATGGCGTCCTCCCCTCGGCGGCGACCTCACCAAGACAACTTGCCGCAAGGCCCGTCTTAACGCCGCCGCCGCGACTGTGCTAGCGTCCCGCCACAATGATAAGACAATTGGGAGCGCAGGGATGGCCGGGTCGAGCGTCTATGTGGCGGGTACCTTCGATACCAAGGGAACAGAGCTCAATTTCGTGGCGGACCGCATCCGTGCCCATGGCCTCGACGTGACCCGCATCGACCTTTCCACCGGCGGAACCGCCGGCGAGGTCGAGATCCCGCCCGCGACCGTGGCGGCCAGCCATCCCGGCGGGGCAGAGGCCGTGTTCACCGACGACCGCGGTTCGGCCGTCAGCGCCATGGCACTCGCCTTTGCTCACTACATCGCAACGCGGGACGACGTCGCCGGCCTGATCGGCCTCGGCGGCTCGGGCGGCACCGCCTTGGTCGCTCCCGCCATGCGCGAATTGCCCGTCGGCACGCCCAAATTGATGGTTTCCACCGTCGCCTCCGGCAATGTCGCGGCCTATGTCGGCCCGACCGACATCACCATGATGCATTCGGTCACGGACGTGGCCGGGCTCAACCGCATCTCCCGCGTGGTGATGACCAATGCCGCCAATGCCATGGCCGGCATGGCAAGGGGGCGGGCCGAGGCGGCGGTCGAGGCCGACGACAAGCCGGCCGTCGGCCTCACCATGTTCGGCGTGACGACGCCTTGCGTGAACCAGCTGGTAGCCGCGCTTGCCGCCGATTATGACTGCCTCGTCTTCCACGCCACCGGCATCGGTGGCCAGTCGATGGAGAAACTGGTCGATTCGGGCCTGATATCAGGCGTGCTCGACGTCACCACCACCGAGGTCTGCGATCTCCTGTTCGGCGGCGTGCTGGCGGCGACCGAGGACCGCTTCGGCGCCATCGCCCGCACCAGGGTGCCCTATGTCGGCTCCTGCGGCGCGCTCGACATGGTCAATTTCGGATCGCTCGACAGCGTGCCGGAGCGCCATCGCGGCCGCAATCTCTATGTCCACAACCCGCAGGTCACGCTGATGCGCACCACCGCGGCGGAGAATGCCGAAATGGGCCGTTGGATCGGCAACAAGCTCAACCAGTGCGAGGGCGAGGTGCGCTTCCTCATCCCCGAAGGCGGTGTTTCGCTCCTCGATGCGCCTGACATGCCCTTCCATGATCCGGAGGCCGATGCGGCCCTGTTCGCGGCGCTGGAGGCGACCGTCGAGCAGACGCCGCAACGCCAGCTCATCCGCGTGCCGGCCGGCGTGAACGAGCCCGCGTTCGTGCAGGCGCTGCTGGCGAATTTCAAAAGCATTGTTGGAGAGCATTGATATGGCGCAGAGTGAGCGCGAAAGGATTTTGGCCCGGTTTCGCGGCATGGTCGCTGAGGGGCGACCGATCATCGGTGGCGGCGCCGGCACCGGCCTCTCGGCCAAATGCGAGGAAGCGGGCGGCATCGACCTCATCGTGATCTACAATTCCGGCCGCTACCGCATGGCCGGCCGCGGCTCGCTCGCCGGCCTGCTCGCCTATGGCAATGCCAACGAGATCGTGGTCGACATGGCCCGCGAAGTGCTGCCAGTGGTCAAGCACACGCCGGTGCTCGCCGGCGTCAACGGCACGGATCCCTTCTGCCAGTTCGGGCCCTTCCTCGACCAGCTCAAGGCGATGGGCTTCGCCGGCATCCAGAATTTCCCGACCGTGGGCCTGATCGACGGCAAGTTCAGGGCCAATCTGGAGGAGACCGGCATGGGCTACGCCCTGGAGGTCGATCTGATCCGCCTGGCGCGCGAAAAGGACCTGCTCACCACGCCCTATGTCTTCAACCCGGACGATGCCCGTGCCATGGCGCGGGCCGGAGCCGACATCATCGTCGCCCATATGGGCCTGACCACGGGCGGGGCGATCGGCGCCGACACCGCGCTCACGCTGGAAGGTTGCGTCGGCGAGATCAACGCCATCGCCGCCGCGGCGCGCGAGGTCTCGCCCGAGATCATCGTGCTCTGCCATGGCGGGCCGATCGCCGAACCGGATGACGCTAGCTTCATCCTGGCCAACTGCCCGGGCTGCAACGGCTTCTACGGCGCTTCCAGCATGGAGCGCCTGCCAGTGGAAAAGGCGCTGGTCGCCCAGACGCAGGCGTTCAAGAACCTCAGCATCGGAAAATAGGGACCATACAGCATGGAAGCGTCGCAAGGCCCGGCGAAACTTCAACCCAAAAAGACCATCCAGTCACCCGACGACGTAACCTGGTTCTGGTCGATCATCGATGCAACGCGTGGGACGGACGAAGACGATCAATTGGGCAAGCTCGGAGGCTCTCTTCGCGAACTGGCCGATCAGGATCTCGTGGATTTCATCCATCTGTTCAATGGCATGAGGAATCGGATGTATTCCTGGCGCTTGTGGGCTGCCGCCTACCTGATCAATGGCGGCTGCAGCGATGACGGCTTCATTGATTTCCGCAATTGGCTGATCGCCCGAGGCCGGCGAGAGGCCGAAGAAGCCATGCGCGATCCGGATAGTCTGGCAGGACATGATATCGAGATGGACTGCGCCAGTTTCGAGCAATTCGGCTACGTCATGCTCGAGGTTTTCCGCGAACGGTCCGATGGCGCTTATCCATCGCTCCCCGGCGAGGCTGGCGGTGGCCAGCCAAGTGACCCGGATTGGGATTTCGATTTCGATGACGAGGCGGAAATGCAGCGCCGGCTGCCGCGGCTTTCTGCTGAATTTGCCTTCTGAATCTCCGATGACGGCAAGCTTCCTGGATAGAACCCCATAATAGGAGACACTCATGGCCAAGGCCTATGCGAGCGCGGTGATCGACGCGCCGATCGAAACGGTGTGGAAGACCGTGCGCGACTTCAACGCCCTGCCGGACTGGCACCCGGCGATCGCCAGGAGCGAGATCGAGGACGGCCGCAGCGCCGATGCCGTCGGCGCCATCCGCTCCTTCCATCTTACCGACGGCGCCCATGTCCGCGAGCGCCTGCTGGCGCTCGACGATGCCGGGCATACGCTGAGCTATAATTTCGTCAAGCCCGCCTTCCCGGTGGAGAATTACGTGGCGGTGATCCGCCTCCTGCCGATCACCGACGGCAACCGCACCTTCGCCGAATGGAGCGCGACCTTCGACGAAGCGCCCGATGACGCCGGCAAATTTGTCGAGATCGTCTCGACCCATGTGTTTGCTGCCGGCTGGAAGGCGTTGGGGGAGAGATTGAAGGGGTAGCAGGAACTGCCACGATTGGGCCGGTTGATTGCGGCGCCCGTGTCGCCAATATTGACAATATTGGCGACACGCCCCATGATTCAGTATAAGTGAAGGATTGGCTCATGGCCGCTGACAACAGCATCCACGTCCGCGTTGGCGGGCGGCTGCAGACGCATCTCCAGCAGCAGGTTGGCGAGAACGGCCTTTACGAGAACGCCAGCGAATATATTCGGGCCCTGATCCGCCGTGATCTGCACAGCCAGGACGAGGCCTGGGACTGGCTGAAAAAGCAGCTCGAACCAGGATTGAGAGCTGACGAAAGCGAATTCGTGGCGGTGTCGGCTGAGGATGTCATTCGGCGAAACCAACGCCGAACCCGTACCCGTTAAGCCTGCCATCGACAATGGCAGGCTTCCTGTTCTACCCACCGGCAGATGCCGCACAAGACCGTATCTGGGATGACACGGTCGAGAAGTGGGGCGAAGACCAGGCGGTACGGTATATTCGCGGCCTGCACGAGCACTTGCAGAAGCTTTCCGAAAGACCCGCTGCCTGGCGCAGGCTGCCAGGCAATCTTGCTGTTCCGGCCGACCTCGAGCTCGAAGTTTATTTCAGCCACTACCAACGCCACTATGTGTTCTTTCGCAAATTATCCGGTGGCCGAATCGGCGTTCTCAGTCTGCTGCATGATCGTATGGATGTGCCGATCCGCCTGAACGAAGACCTTCAGGCGTTGGCATCCCGCTCGGACGATTCCTGAAGCTCGTTTCTTCTGGAGCAAAACGCGTTCAAGTATGAACGCTTATTTTCTCTAACTCCTTGCTTCGACGCGTCTTTGCGATTCGAGGTGATTCCGTCCAATCGCAAAACGCCTTGTCTGCGGTTACTGCCCCACCACGCCCTCCGGCGCAGCCGCCATGGCGAAGGCGGCGGCGAACAGGGCCTTGGTGTAGTCCTCGCGTGGGCGCTCGAAGATCTCGCTGGCGGGACCGTGCTCGATGATGCGCCCGCCCTGCATCACCATCACCTCGTTGGCGAGGGCCCGCACCACCTTCAGATCGTGGCTGATGAAGAGATAGGCCAGCCTGTGGCGCTGCTGCAGCTCGCGCAGGAGGTCGACGATCTGGGCCTGGACCGACATGTCGAGCGCCGAGGTCGGCTCGTCCAGCACCAGGAATTTCGGCTGCAGCACCATGGCGCGCGCAATGGCGATGCGCTGGCGCTGCCCGCCGGAGAATTCGTGCGGATAGCGGTCCATCGCCTTGGGATCGATGCCGACATCGGCAAGGGCCCGGGCGACGGCCGTCCGCCGCTTGGCCGGGTCCATGCCCCAGCCGAGCCGGCGCAGCCCCTCCTCGACCAGCTCGATGGCGGTCTCGCTCAGGCCGAGCTGGCGCAGCGCTTCGTCCAGACTGGCGCGCCGGCCGAGCTTGGCCATCCTCGCCTCGATCCGCGCCGCCAGGGCGGGATCGAGCCCCAAATTGGCCAGCAGCCGCTCGATGGCGGCGCGCTGCTCGGCCGGTTCGAGCCGCCGCCCCAGGACCAGCAGCCCCTCCTCGACGATCTCGGCCACCGACAGGCGCGGCGAGAGCGAGCCATAGGGGTCCTGGAAGACGATCTGCATCTCCTTGCGCAGCGGGATCATCGCCCGCCGGTCGAGCCCCTCTATCGGCTTGCCGAGATAGGCGATCGGCCCGGTCGAAGAGATCAGCCGCAACAGGGCCAGGCCGAGCGTGGTCTTGCCCGAGCCGGATTCGCCGACGACGCCAAGGGTCTGGCCTTCCTTCACCGCGAGGCTGACGCCGTCCACTGCCTTGACGTGGCCGACCGTGCTGCGCAGCAGCCCGGCCCTTACAGGGAACCAGACCTTGAGATCGTCGGCGGAGACGATGGTACGGGCCTCGGGATCGAAGGGCGTCGCCTTGCCCTTGGGCTCGGCCGCCAGCAGCCGCCTGGTATAGTCGCTGGTCGGATTGGCGAAGACCTCGCTTGTCGGGCCGGCATCGACGATACGCCCCTTCAGCATCACGCAGACCCGGTCGGCGAGCTTGCGCACGATCGACAAATCATGGGTGATGAACAGCATGGCCATGCCGGTCCTGGCCTGCATCTCCTTCAGAAGGGCGAGGATCTGGGCCTGGACGGTGACGTCGAGCGCCGTGGTGGGTTCGTCCGCGATCAGCAGGTCGGGATCGTTGGCGAGCGCCATGGCGATCATCACGCGCTGGCGCTGGCCGCCGGAAAGCTGGTGGGGAAAGGCGTCAAGGCGCTTTTCCGGCTCGCGGATGCCGACCTGGGTCAGCAGTTCCAGCGACCGCGCGCGCGCCTCCTTCCTCGACAGGCCGCGATGCACGCTGAGGATCTCGCCGACCTGCCGCTCGATGGTGTGGAGCGGGTTGAGCGAGGTCATCGGCTCCTGGAACACCATGGTGATGTCGGCGCCGCGCACCCGCTGCAGGGTCCGCTCCGGCGCGCCGACCAGGTTTTCGCCGCGAAACAGGATTTCGCCCGAGGGGTGGGAGGCGGCGGGATAATTGAGGAGCTGCACGATCGACAGGGCCGTGACCGATTTGCCCGAGCCCGATTCGCCCACCAGCGCCAGGGTCTCGCCCTTGTCGAGGCTGAAGGAGACCTTGTCGACCGCCAGTTCCGGCTGCCCCTCCGTCCGGAAAGCCACGGAAAGGTCGCGAACCTGGAGAAGCGGTGCCGAGGAAGCCATCGCCAAGGCCTAGCGCAGAATCAGGGCGGATTGAATCGGATTTTATTCCCGGGCCGTCCTGCGGCTGCATGGGCAGTGCCGATCAAGGGTCCGCCAGATGCACGAGGTCACGCCATCCATAGCCGTCCTCGACCAGAACGAAGCGCCCCCGCCTGTCTTCCTTCTCGGCGATCCATTCGCCCCCTTGGCGCTCATAAAACGAGCGGGCCGTGACATTCTCGCGCAGAACCCACAACGAGACCGCCCGAAGGCCCTGGGAATGCAGCGTCCGCGCCATTTCACGCATCAAGGCACGGCCGATACCGCCGCGCTGATGCGACCGCAGGATGTAGAGGGCGCCGATCTCCGCATCGAAACCCCGATCCCCCAGATCCCGGTCACGCTGCCAGCCACATGAGCCCAGGCCGACAATATCGCCGCCATCCTCCGCCACATAGACGGCGATGTTGCCGGCCGCGGGCGGATCAGCGAGGATCCTGGCCCACATCGCCGAGCGCGCCTCCACGGACAGTTTCGCAAGCATGGCATCGGGCATCAGGCCGGCATAGGTCTCCCGCCAGGAAGCGACATGCAAGGCGCCTAGCCTGGCGGCATCCTGCGGATTGGCCCTACGCAGCGTTGTCATGAGATGCTTCCTACCCGCCTTTCAACCATGCCGCCGGGGAGCCCGCATTGCGACATGATCTCGACCTGATCAGATGTCGTTGTCCTGACCTATAGAAGCGCCAGACACGGCACGGGCGATGACCTGCACGCGTTGCACAGCTCGACCTGGAAGGTCGTCGACGGCCGCCGCCAAATGGTCTTCCACCAGGGCACGCCGACCGGGGCGCCATAACGGCACTCCATCCCTTCCGGCAACGCCGCTCGTCAGCCGCCCTTGCCATCCTTGGCGAGGGCGTAGGCGACCAGGGCATTGGCGTGGCCATGGCCGAGCTTGAACTCGTCCTTGAGCCAGCCGACGATTTCCATATGCCTGGCGCCGCGCCGGCCTTCGATGAGCGCCAGCCAATGCGCGATCGGCTGGCCGTATTTCTTCTCGATGGAGGGGAAATAGGAGGCGGGGCCTTTGACCGGCGGCTGGTCGGGTGCTTCGAGGCTCACAGTCGGTCTCCACGAATAGACGGGCCTGTGAAGGTGATCCGACCCGCTGGCCATTGCAAGACCGAGAGGCGGCCTCGTCCTCAGCTCTGCGCTGCCTGTCCGAGCCGAGAACGGGCGCGCCGGGCCATCGCCTCGGAGACGATCAGCGCGCCGAAGGCCATGATCACCGAGACCAGGGTCAGGCGGATCACGGTGCCTTCGCCATAGGGATCCTGCAGTGCCGTATAGATCGCCGCCGACAGGGTCTGCGTCTCGCCGGGAATGTTGGAGACGAAGGTGATGGTGGCGCCGAACTCGCCCAGCGCCTTGGCGAAGGCCAGCACCATGCCGGCGATGATGCCGGGAATGGCGAGGGGCAGCGTCACGGTGAGGAAGGAAAAGAAGGGATTGGCCCCGAGCGTCCCGGCCGCCGATTCGAGCCTGGGATCCACAGCCTCGATGGAGAGGCGGATGGCGCGCACCATCAAGGGAAAGCCCATCACGGCGCAAGCGATGGCCGCCCCGGTCCAGCGGAAGGCGAAGACGATGCCGAGATGCGAAGCGAGGAAGGAGCCGACCAGGCCGTTGCGTCCCAGCATCACCAGCAGGACATAGCCGGTGACCACCGGCGGCAGGACCAGCGGCAGGTGGACGAGGGCGTCGAACAGCGCCTTGCCGGGGAAACGCCGGCGGGCCAGAACCCAGGCGGCGGCGACCGCGAAGGGCAGCGAAATCACGGTGGCGAGACCGGCAATCTCGAGGCTGAGCCACAAGGCCGTCCATTCTTCAGGCGAAAGCACGCCCCGCTCCTTCACCTATGCCCGACTACGCTATATTCTCCTGAATAGGGCGCTTCGCCTGCAATCGCAATGACGCCCTCTGCCCTTGGAGCAAAACGCGTTGAGGTGTGAAGGCTGAATTGCTCTAACTCTTTGTTTCGACGCGTCTTTGCGATTCCAGGACTCCGTCGTAATTACGCATGGATGAGCTGCCC
This sequence comes from Labrys sp. WJW, assembly GCF_001676615.1. Lineage (GTDB taxonomy): Bacteria > Pseudomonadota > Alphaproteobacteria > Rhizobiales > Labraceae > Labrys > Labrys sedimenti. The sequence goes on from NZ_LYXZ01000030.1 coordinate 31,599, forward strand.
CTCACCCTTACCCTCTCCCCGCAAGAGGCGGGGCGAGGGTGACTTCGACCGGCCGTCTCATGCTGGAAACGCGCCATCTCACCCGACCGTGGGGCGAGATGAAAGGCCGGAGGAGCATTCGCGACGACTGCGCCCCCTCGCCCAGCCTCTTGCGGGGAGAGGGTAAGGGTGAGGGGCTACGTGACCTCAAAGGCAAGGGGTGAGCAATTACACTCCGCCAAATCGAAAAACGCTCTAGGAGACCGATCATGTCCGGCCAGCCCGTCATCCGCCTCAAGATCGCCTTCAACGAGGACGCCCGGCTCGGCCCGGGCAAGATGGACCTGCTGGAGGCGGTGAAACGGGCCGGTTCGATCTCGGCGGCGGGCCGCGAGCTCGGCATGTCCTATCGCCGGGCCTGGCTGCTGCTCGATGCGGTCAACACCATGTTCGGCCAGCCCGCCATCGAGACCTCGGCCGGCGGCAGCCATGGCGGGGGCGCGCGGCTGACCGCCTTCGGCGAAAACCTGCTCACCGCCTATCGCTCGGTGGAGGCCGAGACCGCCAGGCTGGCTGAACGAGCCTTTGCCGACCTGGTGCCGGCCAGGAAGGAGCAGGCGCGGGCCTGATCGGCGAATCCTGCCGCGAGCCTCAGCGCGCTGCGGCAACCCCCGCCGGCAGCACCGTCAGCTTCCAGACGCTACCGGGCTTGAAATAGGTCTTGGCAAAGGCTCGGATGTCCTCGGGGCCGACCTTGTCGTAAGCGTCCTGGCCGGCGCGAATCAGATCCAGGCGCCGTGGATCGGTCTGGCTGCCGCTCAATTTGCCGAGCCAATAGTCGTTTTCCTGCCGCCGACGCCGGATCGTCTCGATCTTCGGGGCTCGGGCGCGGGCGAGTTCGTCGGCGGAGACGGGCTTGTCCGCAAGATCCGCGGCGATCTTGTCCACCAGCGCATAGAAGGAGGCGACCTTGGCCGGCGTGGTCTCGACCATGGCATAGACATAGCCGAAGCCCGGCAGGGAAGAAGACAGGTCGACCGATCCCTGGGGAGAGTAGGTCGCCCCCTCGGCGATGCGGAACTCGTCGATCAGGCGGTTGACCAGGATCGAGCTGGCGAGATCGGCCGTGAAGCTGCGCGGAATGTCCGACAGCATGTCGCCCACCGGTATCGCCACCAGCACGGCGGCATTGTCCGGACGCCCGGAATGGGTATGCACGACCGGCTCGGCCGTGACGACGGGAAAGGCCCCGCCGCCATCGGCGACCGGCGCCGGCAGTACAGGACGGGGCGGCAGCGCACCGAAGGTTGCCGCGACTTCACGGATGGCATCATCCACGCCGATATCGCCGACAATGGTGATGTCGAGGGCGCCCTTGGCAAAGACCGGCGAGAACAGGGCCTGGAAATCGTCAGGCTTGGCCGCCAGCAATTGCGGGCGGTCAGGGAAGGTCCAGCGTGGATCGCCGGAATGGATCAGCCCCTGGAAGTCCCGGCTGACCACCACGCCGGCCGTCGCCTCATATTGCGGCAGATTGGCGAGATAGAGCTGGCGGATCCGCTCGAAGACCTCCGGCCGCCAGGCGGGATCGGAGGCATAGGCGGCGAAGATCTGCAGCTGGGTGGCGAGATCGGCCGGACGGGTCGTGCCTTCGAACTTGAAGGCATTGTCCTCCAGCGAGAAGCCGATGCTGGCGATCTTGGGCGCCAGCACCTTCTGCATGTCGTCATAGTCGATCGCCTTCAGGCCGGAGAGCTCGACCGCCTGGGCGGTCCAGGTCGGAACCGGCCGGTCATGCGGCAGGTCGAGCCGGCCCCGGCCGATATCGAGGCGGACCTGGATCTCGTCGGCCCGGAATTTGGTGGGCTTGACGGTCAGGCGGACGCCATTGGCAAAACGCACCATGGTCGCGCCGAGATCCTCGACGGTGCGGCGCTCGACGACGGTGCCCGGGCTGCCGAAATTCGTGTAGGGCCAGACCACTGCCGCGGCATCGGCCGGCGCGGTCACGGCAACGGATTGCGACTGCGCATAGGCCTTCTCGACCACGGCCGGCTCCGGCGGCTCGGCGCCCTGCAGCACCAGGCGCGGGCCGCTGCCGGAGAACACGGCTTGGACGGCCTTGTCGACCTCGGCAGCCGTCAACCCCTTCACCATGCGCTCGAACAAGGCGAGATCGTCGGCCGGCGAGGTGAAGACCTTGGCCTCGTCGACGCTGTTGGCGAGCATCGCGGCAAGATCGGGGCTGGTGCGCGTCGCCGCGCCATCGGCCAGGGACTGCAAAGCAGAACGATATTCCGCCACCTCGCGATCGACCTCGGCCTGGCTCGTGCCGAAGCGCAGCAGACGGCGCTGTTCCTGGTCGAGCGCAGCCAGGCCCTTGTCCCAGGCACCGGCTTCGACATCGGCGGACAGCAGGCTGGCGCGGGCCGATTCGTAGAGATCCTGCAAGCCGACATCGGCGGCGATGAAGGGCGGATTGGCCTTGCGCGACAGGGCCTGGAGGCGACGCTTGAGCACGGACAGGCCGACATATTCGATCGCGGTCCCGCGCCGCTTGGCATAGCTGTCGGGCGCGGCGTCGTAGGGACGGATCCAGCTGAGATAGATCTTGGTGTTGGCGCTGGGAATCTTGACGACATCGGCGCCGACGCCGCGCTTGAGCGGCTGGCCGAGATCCGGCTCGGCCACGGCAGGTCCGACCGGCTTCCAGTCCTCGAAGCGCCGGCGGATCTCCGCCTCCATCGCGGCGGGGTCGATATCGCCGACCACCAGCAACGTCGCACGGTCCGGGCGGTAATTGGCCTGGTAATAGGCGCGCAGCCGCTCGATCGGCGCGGTACGGATGATCTCGGTCTTGCCGATCGGGGCGCGTTCCGGCACGCGCTGTCCGGCGAGGAGGACGTTGAACAGGCCCATGACGCCGCGATAGCCGGGCGTGTCGCGCAAGCGCTCCTCGGAAAGAACGACGCCGCGCTCGCGATCGAGGGCGGAGGCGCTGAGCGTCAGTTCGCTCGCGGTCTCGCGCATCAGCATCAGTCCGGTGGAGACGGTATCGGCATCGACCTCAGGCAGGTCGAGCGCATAGACCGTCTCGTCATAGCTGGTATGGGCATTGGTATCGGCCCCGAAAGCCAGCCCCTTGCGCTGCAGGATGCGCACCATCTCTCCTTCCGGCACCCGGGTCGAGCCCTTGAAGGCCATGTGCTCGAGCATATGGGCAAGGCCCTGCTGGTCGTCGGCCTCCTGCAGCGAGCCCGATCCGATGCGCAGCCGGATGGCGGCCTGGCCGGCGGGCGTGGTGTTGCGCATCACCGCAAAGCGCATGCCATTGCCGAGCACGCCGAAGCGGATGCCGGCTTCCGGCTTCAGGTCGCTATCGGCCTGAGGCCAAGTTGCGATCCCGGCAGCGGTCTCGGCTCGGGCGGGAAAGGGAGCGACGGACAGGCAAAGCAGGGCCGCCGCGATCAGGCGATGGGCGAGCCGCAGGCGCAAGACAGAATGGGACAAGCAGGATCTCTATCGGGGAGGGACAAATTTTGCCCGCCCAGCATAGCATCATTCCCCAAGGTTGCGGCAACCCTGCGGCCCGGCGCGATGGCGCAGTGGCCAGCCTCACCATCGGCCACGGGAATATTTCATCAGGCAGACATGCTTGGCGTATTTGCTGGGCGTGATGACGACTGGCGGGGTGCTGCCATAGGCCTTCCCCGTTTCGATGTCCGGATCGTCTTTATAGAAGCCGCTCTTATAGCTCGTGGTGCAATCGCCGAATTTGTTGCAAACCTCGAGCTTGGTGCAGATGATGGCCTCGTTCTGCTCGTAAATATAATAGGTTGCCCCGGAATAGGGCGGACGCGGATAATTTTCGGTGCGGACGGTCACCGTTCCCCCGTCTCTGCCGAAATCCTGCGCGGCGGCCGGAATGCCGCCGGCAAGGCAAGACGAGACCATCAAAACCAAGCCCGCCATATTGCGCATGGAACCACCCGCCTTCCTTTTCGATCCCATCCAGCCCTATGGCCTTGGCAGATGGCCGTCAACGGACCGGTACACCGGCATCAGATCCGGAGCCGGGAGAGCGAAGATGGCACCCGAGCCGCTTTCCGACGGGCGCGGGCAAAGTGCCCCATGCGCCCGTCCTGGCGATCTTACGGAGAGTGGATCAGACCGAGACCGGCCGCACCGGGCCCTTGCCGCGCTTTGAATCCAGCGGGATCGGATCGTTGGTGCCGCGGCTCGTCGGCTTGGTCGGCGCCAAGTTGGAGCGGATGAAGTCGGAGATGCGCGGCGCGATCTCGGCGCGGAAGCGCGAGCCGTTGAAGACGCCGTAATGCCCGACACCGAGCTGGGTATAATGGGCCCGCTTGTCGGCCGGCAGGTTGACGCACAAGCCATGGGCCGCATGGGTCTGGCCGTGGCCGGTGATGTCGTCGTTCTCGCCCTCGATGGTGAAGAGCGCAGTGTTGCGGATGGCGCCCGGATCGACCGGCTTGCCGCGATGGGTCATCTCGCCCTTGGCAAGGGCGTATTTGACGAACACGGTGTCGACCGTCTGCAGGTAGAATTCTGCCGTCAGATCCATCACCGAGAGATATTCGTCATAGAATTCGCGATGCTTCTGGGCGCTGTCGCCGTCACCGCGCACCAGATCGAAATACAGCGTCTTGTGTGCGTCGAAATGGCGGCTGAGGTTCATCGTCATGAAGCCGGTCAACTGCAGGAAGCCAGGATAGACGTCGCGCATGAAGCCTGGATTGGGGAACGGCACCTTGGTGATGACGTTCGAGCGGAACCAGTCGACGCCCTTCTCGACGGCGACGTCGTTGACCTTGGTCGGCGAGAGGCGGGTATCGATCGGGCCGCCCATCAGCGTCATGGTCAGCGGCGCATAGGGGTCCTTCTCCGCTTCCATGCGAGATACCGCCGCCATCACCGGCACCGAAGGCTGACAGACGCCGATCACATGGGTATCGGGGCCGAGCACATGCAGCATCGAGATGATGTAGTCGATATAGTCGTCGAGATCGAAGCGTCCCTCCGATACCGGCACCAGGCGGGCATCGGTCCAGTCGGTGATGTAGACCTCATGACTGGGCAGGAAGGCCTCGACCGTGCCGCGCAGCAAGGTGGCGTAATGGCCCGACATCGGCGCCACGATCAGGAGCTTCGGGTCCGCACGGTGATTGCCGCGGATGGCGCGGGAAAAATGCAGGAGATTGCAGAAGGGCCGGCGCCAGACGACTTCCTCGTGCACGCCGACACGCTCGCCGCCCACCAGCACGTCCTTGATGCCGAATTCAGGCTTGCCGTAACGGCGCGTCACGCGCTCGAAGACCTCGCAGGCCGCCGCAACCGACTTGCCCCAGGTGGTCATGGAAAAAGGATTGCCGGGATTCTCAAAAAACGCCCGAGTCGCATCGGAAAAGGCTCTAGTCGGGCCGAGCGCCGCATGAGTCGCTTCGTAGATGGTGTAGACGGGCGCGGAAATCGCCCCCAACCCCATCATGCCCTTAAGTTCTTCAAACATAGCACCACCAAACTACAGATTGCAGGTCCGTCGCTGAATGCTCGTCACGGATTTGTCATAGCAGGATTATTGCGACGCAACAAATATTCCGGACTGTAGAAGCGATATCGTCAACAATCTGATACCAGCGGCAGGCAGGAAGCCTATGCTGCTCCGACACGACCAAGGGAGTCCGAAATGCCCACCCAGCCCGCCCTCGGCTTGACCTCGCGCGAGGGGCAGCCGGATCTGTCCGACCTCGCCGCCCGGCTCGACGAGGTCGCCGATCTCGGCCTCGCTTTTGTCGAGCTACCCGCTTACCACTACGATCTCGTGCTCGCCGGGCGCCTGATGGCCGCGCGCGTCGCCGAATTCGAGGCCATATGCCGAGACCGTCCCTTTGGCTTCACCGTGCATGGCCCGCTGCCGATCAACTTCATGGCCCCGCCGGCGCTGCTGCCGCGCTTCCTGGAAACCACCGAAGCCTTCATCGAAATCGCGGCCCGCATCGGGGCGCCTCACCTCGTCATCCATGCCGGCATGATGCAGGCCGACGAGCGCCACGACGCCGAGAATGCCGCCGCCCGCCAGCGCGACTATCTCCGCCGTGCCGGCGATGTCGCGGCCGCGCATGATGTCGTGCTCTGCGTCGAGAACCTGTTCGATTTCGGCCCCTATGCCGCGACGCCGAGTATTGCGCGCCTGGCCGAGGAACTCGCTCTGATCGACCATCCGCATGTCCGGGCCACGTTCGACTTCAGCCATGGCCTCATCCATGCCAGCCAATATGGCTATGACTTCCTGGAGGAAGCCAAGGCTCTGGCCCCCTTCGCCAAGCACCTGCATCTGCACGATTCCTTTGGCCAGCCCGACCTGCCCTGGGTCTATGACAGCGCCGAGGCCAATGCCTTCGGCCTCGGCGACCTGCACCTGCCGCTGGGCTGGGGCAGCCTGCCCTGGGACGCCCTCGCCGAGCACTGCAGCTTCCCGGCCGACGTCATTGCCATTCACGAGCTCAACGAGCGCTTCTGGCGCGACCGGCAGGAGGCGCTCGACAATGCCAGGGGTTTCCTGGGCCGGCTTCGCATGACGGGGTGAGAAGGCGGACGAGACGTCCACCCTTGGGAACCACCACATAAGCCGTCAAAGCGCCCCTGTCGCATTCTGCACCGTGCCTGTCGCGACAGGTCACGTGCGTAAACAGGGCTGGCCTAACATCGGCTTCACAGGGAGGAAACACCGTGAATACCGACGTCATCATATCCTGCGCGATCACCGGAGCCGGCGACACCGTCGGCAAGCACCCGGCCATTCCGGTCACGCCCAAGCAGATTGCCGATTCCGCCATCGAGGCGGCCAAGGCGGGTGCCGCCATCGCCCATCTGCATGTCCGCGATGTCGAGACCGGCAAGGCCGGGCGCAAGCTCGAACATTACCGCGAAGCCGTCGAGCGCATCCGCGATTCGGGCGTGGACGTGGTGATCAACCTCACCGCCGGCATGGGTGGCGACTTCTTCTTCGATCCCGCCAATCCGCGCACCGGCGGCGCCGGCACCGACATCGCCAATGCGGCCGAACGCGTCGCCCATGTCGAGGAACTGAGGCCCGAGATCTGCACGCTGGACTGCGGCTCGGTGAATTTCGGCGACGGCCTGTTCATGGCCACCGGCGAGACGCTGCGCGAAATGGCCGAGCGCATCCAGGCCGTCGGCGTGAAGCCCGAGATCGAGTGCTTCGAGCTTGGCCATATCTGGCAGGCCAAGGACCTGATCAAGCGTGGCCTGATCGATGCGCCGCCGATGTTCCAGCTCTGCCTCGGCATTCCCTGGGGCGCGGAAGCGACCACCGAGACCATGGTCGCGATGCGCAACCATCTGCCGCCGGGCGCCAATTGGGCCGCCTTCGCCATCGGCCGCATGCAGATGCCCTTCGTGGCCCAGTCCATGCTGCTGGGCGGCAATGTCCGCGTCGGCCTGGAAGACAATATCTGGCTCGATCGCGGCGTGCATGCGACCAACCAGTCGCTCACCACCCGTGCCAAGGAAGTCATCGAGCGCCTGGGCGGGCGGGCGCTGACTCCGGCCGAGGCGCGCGACAAGCTCGGCCTCAAGAAGCAGAAATGAGCCGGGTCACCACCCCCAACGAAGGCAAGCCCTTCCAGGGCTGGGATCGGGCCAAACCGATCCCGGCCCCTTTGGCCTTGCACCGCACGCCGGTGGTCGAGGCCTGGACCGACTATAACGACCACATGACCGAGAGCGCCTTCCTGCTGGCGTTCGGGGATTCCTCGGACGCCTTTTTCCGCATGATCGGCGTCGACGAGGCCTATCGCGCGGCCGGTTCCTCGATCTACACCATGGAAACGCGCATCCGGAACCTGCGCGAGGCCCATATCGGCGATCCCCTGGCGCTGACGCTGCAGCTCATCGACCACGATGCCAAGCGCCTGCACGTCTTCCACGCCATGACCAACGAGGCCGATGGCGAGGTGCTCGCCACCGCCGAGCAGATCCTGGTGCATGTCGACATGCAGGCCGGGCGCTCCTCCCCCTTCCCGCCTGAGATCGCCGAACGGATCGAGGCGATCGCCAAGGCCCATGCCGGCCTGCCGGTGCCAGCCACCGTGGGCGTACCGCTGGGCATCCGGCGGAAATAGGGGCTGCACGGCCCATCCCAGCAAGACGCGACCCGCCTTCTCCCCTTGCGGGAGAAGGTGCCCCGAAGGGGCGGATGAGGGGTGGCGGCGCCCTCCTCGCAAGAATTGCGTTTCTCCCCTCATCCGGCGCTACGCGCCACCTTCTCCCCCAAGGGGAGAAGGCTGATCGCGGCTCACTCGGAGAGATCGAGATCACATCACAGCAAAAAGCCGGGCGCAGGGCCCGGCTTCGGTATTTCTGGCAGGAGCGCCACTGCTTACTTCGGCAGATCGATCGGCTTGTCGCTCTTGGAATTGAGATAGGCCAGGATGTCGGCGCGATCCTGCGGCTTGGGCAGGCCGGCGAAGGACATCTTGGTGCCCTTGGCGAAAGCCTGCGGGCTCTTGATGAAGTGGTAGAAATCGTCGGGCGTCCAGGTCTCGCCCTTGTCATGCAGCGCCTTGATGGCGTCGGAATAGGCGAAGTCCGACTTGTGGCCCTTCGGGCCGCCGATCACGCCGAACAGGTTCGGGCCCACGCCGTTCTTGCCGCTCTGGTCGTCGGTGTGGCAGGCCGCGCACTTCTTGAAGATGGCGGCGCCCTTTTCGACCGAAGCCTTGGCGACCAGCTCGGCCAGCGGCGGATCCTGGGAGGCGGCAGGCGCCTCGGCCGTGGCGGCCGGCGCAGCGTCGGCGAGTTCGTAGCCAGCCTTCTCCGGTTTTTCCTGCTTGAAAATCTCCTCGGCGACGATACCGAGTCCCAGGGTCAGCATCAGCGTGCCCAGGACTGCGCCGGCAATCTTGTTCAGTTCAAACGATGACGACGAACTCATCCCCGGCTCCGACTCGAGATCAATCTGACGAAAGGCATAAGATGCCCCCGCACCTCATGGCCTCAAACACAAACTCCGGTAGCCGCTCTGTCAAGCGGCAAACCGCATGGGACCCTCTATCCGGTTTGACCGGTAGTTTGCAACTCGTATAAATCGCGCGCGCTTGCTACTTTTCGCCGCCCCGCTCCGGAAGCGGCTGTTCAGAGGCTGTTGTCCTTGTCCAATCCCCTCATCCTGATCCCCGCCCGCATGGCCTCGACCCGCCTGCCGGGCAAGCCGCTCGCCCCGATCGCAGGCGAAGCGATGATCGTGCATGTCTGGCGCCGCGCCTGCGAATCGCGCCTGGGCCGGGCGGTGGTCGCGACCGATACGGCCGAGGTCGCCGAGGCGATCCGCGCCGCGGGCGGTGAAGCGGTGATGACGCGGCCCGACCATCCGACCGGCTCCGATCGCATTTACGAGGCTTTGAGCGCTATCGACCCCGAGGGCCGGCACGACACCATCATCAATGTCCAGGGCGACCTTCCGACCATCGAGCCGGAGACCATCCGCGCCGTGTTCGGCCCGCTCGCCAACGAGGCTGTGGATATCGCCACCCTCGCCGCGGTGATCACGCGCGAGGAGGAGAAGACCAATTCCAGCGTGGTGAAGGTGGTGGGCACGCCGATCGGGCCCGGCGTGCTGCGGGCGCTGTATTTCACCCGCGCCACGGCGCCCTGGGGCGAGGGCGGGCTCTATCATCATATCGGCCTCTACGCCTATCGCCGGGCCGCGCTGGAGCGTTTCGTCACCCTGCCGCCTGCCCCCCTTGAGCAGCGCGAGCGCCTCGAACAGCTCAGGGCCCTGGAAGCGGGCATGCGCATCGATGTTGCGGTCGTCCCCGCCGTGCCGCTAGGTGTGGACACCCAGGAAGACCTCGATCGCGCCCGCCAAATTCTCGAAAGAACCTAGCGTATGACTGAGTCCAAGCTGAAAGTTTCGTTCCAGGGCGAGCCCGGGGCCAATTCCCATATCGCCTGCAACAATGTCTATCCCGACGCGGAGGCCCTGCCCTGCCCGACCTTCGAGGACGCCTTCAATGCGGTGTCCTCCGGGGAGGCGGACCTCGCCATGATCCCGATCGAAAACTCGGTGGCGGGACGCGTCGCCGACATCCACCATCTCCTGCCGACCTCGGACCTGCATATCATCGGCGAGTATTTCCTGCCGATCCACCACCAGCTCATGGCCGTGCCGGGGGCGAGCCTCCAGACCATCCGCACGGTGCACAGCCATCCCCAGGCGCTCGGCCAGTGCCGCATCACCATGCGCGGTCTCGGCCTCACGCCGGTGACAGAGAGCGACACGGCCGGCGCCGCCCGCCTGGTGCGTGACTGGCAGGACCCGAGCAAGGCCGCGCTGGCCTCCACCTTGGCCGCGGAGATCTACGGCCTCGATATCCTCAAGCCCGACGTCGAGGACGAGCCCTACAACACCACCCGCTTCGTGGTGCTGTCGCGCGAGCCCGACTGGGTGCCGGTCGGCCAGGGGCCGACGGTGACCTCGCTGATCTTCACGGTGCGCAACCTGCCGGCCGCGCTCTACAAGGCAATGGGCGGCTTTGCCACCAACGGCATCAACATGACCAAGCTGGAAAGCTACATGGTGGGCGGCCACTTCTCCGCCACCCAGTTCTATGCCGAGGTCGACGGCCACCCCGAGGAGAAGAACCTCAAGCGCGCCTTGGAGGAACTCGGCTTCTTCTCGACCAAGATGCGCATCTTCGGCGTGTTTCCGGCCGATCCGGCCCGCGACGACCACGCCCCTCCGGCGGAGTGACGCTGGAGCGCGGACATCGCGACATGCCTGCATGTCGCTGGGATGTCCGCGCTCCAACCTCACGGCACCACTGCGCCGCCCTTCTCTGCAAATTCCTTCAGGAGGTGATGGGCGATTGCCATCGGCTTGGGGGCGTTGAAGCCTTCCGGATGCTCGTCGAGCAGCATCTGCACCACCTCCTCGCGCGTGAACCAGCGGGCATCCTCCAGTTCCTTGATGTCGACATTGATGTCGCGGCCGGTGGCGCGGGCAAAGCAGCCCACCATCAGCGAGGAGGGGAAGGGCCAGGGCTGGGAGGCGAAATAGCGCACATGCGAGCAGGCAATGCCCGATTCCTCCAGGACCTCCCGGCGCACCGCATCCTCGATGGTCTCGCCCGGCTCCAGGAAGCCGGCCAGCGCCGAATACATCTTCTCCGGAAAACGGGTCTGGCGGCCCATCAGGCAGCGCTCCCCGTCGATCGCCAGCATGATCACCACCGGATCGACACGCGGAAAATGCTGGGTGCTGCAATTGGCGCAATCGCGCCGCCAGCCGCTGGCGGTGATCCGGGTCTCCTGCCCGCAATTGGCGCAGAAGCGATGGCGCTGGTGCCAGTCCAGCACTTCCTTGGCGGTGGAGAGCTCGCCGAGGATCTCCGGCGTCACCAATCCCCGCATGGCGAGCGAGCGCAGATCCATCGCCTCCACGTCCGGACGCCAAGCGAGATCGTCGACCAGCCCCTTGTCGAAGGCCCGGGCGAAGACGGCACTGCCATCCGGCTGCAGGCCCAGGAATATGATTTGCCGACTATCCTTGAAGGACTCAATCTCCTCCCGATCGAACAGGGCCTCATGAATGCCGTCGCGGATGCGCAGGAGCGGAATGTCGCCGGAAAAGGCGAAGAAGCGGCAGGACGAATGCGCCAGCTTGTCCGCGATGAAAGCCTCGTCCTCGCGCTGGCCGGAGGCACGATCGAGCGGATTGAGCGAATAGGCGATGGCGGCGGAACGATCGAACAGGGTATGCAGGCTCATGGCAATGTCTTCCGGCGGGATCTCATGAAATCGGGAGCAATCTACGAAGCTGGCTAATCAAATCGGCGGCAACGGCCTCCGCATAGGGCCGGGCCGGCACCTGTCCCCAGACGGGCTTCGGCCAGGCGGGGTCGCCCTTGAAGCGCGCGATGACGTGGATATGGAGCTGCAGCACCATATTGCCAAGAGCGGCGACATTGAGCTTGTCGCAACCGGTCAGGGTCTTCAAAGCCTGCGAGACCGCGGCAATCTCCTGCATCAGCACGGCCCTGTCCGCCTCGTCGAGCTCGATGATCTCGCTGATGTCGGGGCGCCTTGGGATGAGCAGGAGCCAGGGAAAGCTGGCATCATTGATCAAGCGGAGCTGCGAAAGGGCGAGATCGCCGATGGCGATCGAATCCCCGGCAAGCTGGGAATGGAGGATGAAGGCGGGGGGCATGGGCTTTCCGGGTGCGCGGACGTCTCGTCCGCTCTTCCTACCCTGCAAATGCGCCGGTTCCAAGAAAAGGTAGAAAGAGCGGGCTGGAAGCCCGCGCACCCGGAAGTTACCCCACCACCATCAGCAAGTCCTTGGCGTCGATCTGGGCACCGGGCGAGACCAGCACATCGCCGGCCTTCATTTCGCGTCGGCTGGGTCCGCGCCGGGCTCCGTCGCGTCCATCATCTGCTTAACGGCATCCGCCGACCTGCTTATCCTTGCTTCGTCCATGGCCCAACCCGCGAAGCGTTCCAGCAAGGCGGCGAACGTCACTAGTTCCTGCTCGTCCCACCGCGCCAGCGAGTCGGCAAAAATACGCCATTTGGTCTGGCGCACCGCCGACACGAAACGCTCGCCCTTGGCGGTGAGTTTGAGGCAAATGCGCCGGGCATCGAGTTGCGAGGCGACGCGGAAGGCGTAGCCGCGCTCGACGATATCGGCACAGATGCGGCTGGCGCGGGAGGGGTCGATGCCAAGGCGCTCGGCGATGACGCCGACGGTCACCTCGTCCTGCGGGGAGGCGCTGACGATTGGATTAAGCGCGATGGCGATGATCGCATCGAGATGGCTCACTTCCAGCAAAGGTTCGACGCGCGCCAGGAGCAAACGGCCGAGGTCCCGGCGCTGGATCGAGCGCCTCATCTGCTGCATCACCGCATCGATGGCGGCGACGGCCTCGGCTGCTGCTTCGGACAGGCCATGACCGCGCGCCAAATTCGCGAGGTCCGGATCGCCGTGCGTCTGACACAGGGTGGGAAATCGGTCGGGCTTGCCTAGCCCCGTATCATTGCTGCTCATACCCTAGCGCGCTAGCAAAAATGCATGTCAATGTCAAATATATGCTTCCGGCATATATTTGACATTGACATGCATTTGCCGACAGCACATAAACCGTGGCCAGTCCACGGAGATACCAATGCCTCTCGAGTCCACCCTTTCGGATGCGGCGCCCATCGAGGCCGAAGCCGGGCCGGACCTGGCAACCTTGCTGGTGTATATCGGCGCACTGATCGCCATGTTCATGGCCACCATCGACATACAAATCGTCGTCACTGCCTTGCCCACGATTGCCAGCGAACTGGGCGATCTGCACCTGTTCGGCTGGGTCGGCGCCGCCTACCTTCTCTCGACCGCCGCGGTTTCACCGTTCTATGGCAAGCTCGGCGACATGTATGGCCGCAAGAACGTGGTGTTGACGGCGATCGGCCTGTTCCTGCTGGGCTCGCTGGTCTGCGGCACCGCCTGGTCGATGGAAAGCCTGATAGCCGCGCGCGTCCTGCAGGGTATCGGAGGCGGCGGCCTGATGGTCTCGGCATTCGCCATGATCGGTGAACTGTTCGGGCCGCGCGACCGCGCCAAATATCAAGGCTACAGCTCGGCGGTGTTCGCGCTGTCATCGGTTCTCGGTCCGTTGGCCGGCGGCTATATCACCAGCCTGTTCGGATGGCGCTGGGTGTTCCTGGTCAATTTGCCGATCGGCATCGTCGTGCTGGCGGTCTTGGCGTTCGCCATGCGCAGCCGGTTCAGCGAGAAGAAGCACCATATCGATTATTGGGGTGGCACCCTGCTGGCCATCGGCACGACCGCCATCGTCTATTGGGGCTATCATCTGCTCGACCGCGCCGGGCCGGACCTGCTCACCTACTTGCTGCCGGTGCTGGCGCTGGCCGCCATTGCGTCGTTCATCATGGTCGAGCGGCGGGCCGAGGAGCCGATCGTGCCCTTGCGTCTCTTCGGCAATTCGACGGTCCGCATCGTCGCGAGCGTGTCGCTGGTCGCCGGATCGGTGACATTGGGGATGTTCTTCTATTTCGCGCTCTACATGCAAACGCTGACTGGGTTGAGCCCGGCGGAAGTCGGCTTCGTGTTCGTGCCGGCGTCCGTGACCTCGATGATCATCTCGATCGTCGCGGGGCGGGTGATTGCCGCAACCGGCCGTTACAAATGGATGCCGGTGGCATCGATGGCCATTGGCGGGCTGCTGATGCTAGGCTTTGTCCTCATCAATTCACACACGCCGATCTGGCTGCTGGCTGCGATGATGGGCTTGTTCGGCATCAGCATGGGTCTGCAGTTCCAGGTGCTCATCGTGGCTATCCAGGCCGCGGCGCCGCCGCAGGACATCGGCGCGGTGACCGCGTTGATCACACAGGCACGGACCGTCGGAGCGTCACTCGGACTGGCACTGAATGGCGCCGTGATGACCTGGGCCCTGAACCGGCAGACGGCGACGCTGCCCGCCGACGCGGCTGCGCTGCTGCCGGACGGACTGACCGGACTGAACCCGCATCTGGCGGCGAGCCTGCCGGATACGGTCCGTGAAGTAGTGCTCGGCCACTATTCGAGTGGCTTCAACGCGATGTTCATCTGGGTGGCGGCGCTCTACTTCGTCGCCATGGCGCTGACGCTTCTGCTGGAAGACGTCCAGATTCCGAAGCATCATGGCGCCGGCGCCCATGGTTAAATTGAGCGCGCGGGTTGGACTGCATGACCCAACCATAAGTGGAGGATTTCTTTGTTGAAAAGAATGTCGATCGGGAGATCGACATTCACACTCCATATTCGTGCTTCCGATCAAAAAACTGGCGCCTACCCCATCACCATCAACAGGTCCTTGGCGTCGATCTGGGCGCCGGGCGAGACCAGCACTTCGGCGATCTTGCCGTCCTGGGGCGCGTGGAGCGCCGTCTCCATCTTCATCGCCTCGATGGTCAAGAGCACGTCGCCGGCCTTGACCACCTGCCCCGCCTTCACCGCCACGGTGGAGATGGCGCCCGGCATCGGGGCGGCGATATGGGCCTCGTTGCCGTCCTCGGCCTTGCGGCGCGCCTTGACGCTGCCCGCCGCCAGGCGATTGGGCACCTTGATGATGCGCGGCTGGCCGTTGAGTTCGAAGAAGACGCGGACCTGCCCCTCCTCGTCGGTGTCTCCCAAAGTCTGCAGGCGGATCACCAGGGCCTTGCCGCGCTCGATCTCGATGGTGAGCTCGTCACCGGGCACCATGCCGTAGAAATAGGTCGCCGTCGGCAGCACCGAGACCGGCCCATATTTGCGCGCGGTGACGGCATAGTCGGTGAAGACCTTGGGATACATCAGATAGGAGGAGATCTCGTTGCCCTCCACGGCGCGGCCGATCTTCTTCTCCGCTTCCGCCTTCAGGGCCGGGATGTCGGCCGGCGGCAGCAGCGAGCCCGGGCGGACGGTGATCGGCGCGGCGTCTTTCAGGATCTTCTTCTGCAGGGCGGAAGGCCAGCCGCCCTCGGGCTGGCCGAGATCGCCACGCATCATCTCGACGACCGACCCCGGAAAGGCGACCTCGCGGGCGGGATCGGCGACATCCTCCGGGGTCAGGCCCTGCGCCACCATCATCAGCGCCATGTCGCCCACCACCTTGGAGGACGGCGTCACCTTGACGATGTCGCCGAACAGGTCGTTGGCGGCGCGATAGGCCTTGGCCACCTCGTGCCAGCGCGTTTCCAGGCCGAGCGAACGCGCCTGCTCCTTGAGGTTGGTGAACTGGCCGCCCGGCATTTCGTGCAGATAGACCTCGGAGGCGCCGGCCTTCAGGTCGCTCTCGAAGGCGGTGTATTGCGTGCGCACCGCTTCCCAATAGAAGGAGATCTGGCGGATCGCTTCCGGGTCGAGGCCGGGATCGCGCTCGGAATGCCTGAGTGCCTCGACGATGGAGCCGAGGCAGGCCTGGGACGTGGTACCCGACATTGCATCCATGGCGGCATCGACCGCATCGACGCCGGCCTCGATTGCCGCCAGCACGGTGGCGCCGGCAATGCCTGAGGTGTCGTGGGTGTGCAGGTGGATCGGCAGGCCGATTTCCTGCTTCAGCGTCGAGACGAGCTTGCGGGCCTGGGCCGGCTTGAGCAGGCCCGCCATGTCCTTGATCGCCAGGATGTGGCAGCCGGCCTTTTCCAGCTCGCGTGCCATGCGGACATAGTAGGCCAGGTCGTATTTCGAGCGCGAGGCATCGAAGAGGTCGGCCGTGTAGCAGATCGCCCCTTCGGCGAGCTTGCCGGCCTCCAGCACCGCATCGATCGACACCCGCATGTTCTCGACCCAGTTCAGGCAGTCGAAGATGCGGAAGAGATCCATGCCGGCATCGGCCGCCTGCTTGACGAAGAGCCGCACGACATTGTCGGGATAATTGGTGTAGCCGACGCCATTGGCGCCGCGCAGCAGCATCTGGGTGAGGATGTTGGGCGCGCGCTCGCGGATCAGGGCCAGGCGTTCCCAGGGATCCTCGGTGAGGAAGCGCATGGCGACGTCGAAGGTCGCCCCGCCCCAGCATTCGAGCGAGAGCAACTGCGGCAGGCCGCTGGCATAGGCCGAGGCCACGCCGGCGATGTCATAGGTGCGCATGCGCGTCGCCAGCAGCGACTGGTGGGCATCGCGCATGGTGGTGTCGGTGACGAGGACGCGCTTTTCCTCCTTCATCCAGCTCGCGAACTTCTCCGGGCCCAGCGTGTCGAGCAACTGCTTGGTGCCGGAGGCGGGCCTGACCTTGAACTCCGGCGCATGCGGCGTGCGGGCCTCGGCGGGAGGCTTGGCCCGGCCGCGCGCCTCGGGATGGCCGTTGACGGTGACGTCGGCGATATAGGTCAGCAGCTTGGTGGCGCGGTCGCGGCGCTTGGCGAACTGGAACAGTTCGGGCGTCTTGTCGATGAAGCGCGTGGTGTACTGGTTGGAGCGGAACTTCTCATGCGCCAGCACCGCCTCCAGGAAGGGCAAATTGGTGGCGACGCCGCGGATGCGGTATTCGCGCAGGGCGCGGGTCATGCGGGCGATGGCTTCCTGCGGGGTGGAAGCCCAGGCCGTGACCTTTTCCAGCAGCGGATCGTACCAGCGCGTCACCACCGCGCCGGAATAGGCGGTACCGCCATCGATGCGGATGCCGAAGCCCATGGCGCCGCGATAGGCGGTGATGCGGCCATAGTCGGGAATGAAGTTGTTTTCCGGATTCTCGGTGGTCAGCCGGCACTGCAGCGCGTGCCCGCGCATGAAGATGTCGGCCTGGGCGGGGATGCCGGTCTCCAGTTCGCCATCGGCGCCGATGACGCCGATGCGCCCGCCCTCGGCGATGCGGATCTGCGCCTTGACGATATCGAGATCGGTGACGACCTCGGTGACGGTATGCTCGACCTGGACGCGCGGATTGACCTCGATGAAGTAGAACTTGCCGGTATCGGCATCCATCAGGAACTCGACGGTGCCGGCGCCGGCATAATCGGTGCCGCGGCCGATCTTGAGCGCCGATTCGCACAGGCCCTGGCGCGTCTCCTCGTCGAGATAGGGCGCCGGGGCGCGCTCGATCACCTTCTGGTTGCGGCGCTGGATCGAGCAGTCGCGCTCGAACAGATGCACCAGCGTGCCATTGCCGTCGCCGAGGATCTGCACCTCGACATGGCGGGCGCGGCGCACCAGCTTTTCCAGATAGACCTCATCCTTGCCGAAGGCGGCCTTGGCCTCGCGCTTGGCGGTGAAGACGGCGTCGAGCAGCTTGTCCTCGCTCTCGATCGGGCGCATGCCGCGCCCCCCGCCGCCCCAGGAGGCCTTGAGCATCACGGGATAGCCGACCGCCCGGGCCGCCGCCTTGATCGCCTCGGGATCGTCAGGCAGCGGCTCGGTCGCCGGCATGACCGGGACGCCGACCGAGATGGCGAGGTTGCGGGCGTCGACCTTGTTGCCGAGCGTGCGCAGGGTCTTGGGGCTGGGACCGATGAAAACGATGCCGGCGGCGGCGCAGGCCTCGGCGAATTCCGGGCTCTCGGACAACAGGCCATAGCCGGGATGGATGGCATCGGCCCTGGCTTCCTTGGCGACGCGGATCACCTCGTCGATGGAGAGATAGGCTTCCACCGGCCCTTTCCCCCGGCCGATCTGGTAGGCCTCGTCCGCCTTGAAGCGGTGCAGCGAAAGTTTGTCCTCCTCCGCATAGACGGCAATGGTGGAGATGCCGAGTTCCGTGGCGGCCCGGAACACACGGATGGCGATCTCGGAACGATTGGCGACGAGCAGGCGGCGGAAGGAAGGTCGCATGAGCACTCGCTATCTGGAGGGGAGCGCCCGAGTTTATGTTGCAATGCGAAGAGCGATGCAATCCCTATCACCGGCGCAAGGATATTCTGCCAGCGGAGCTTTGCGGGAAACATGACGAAAGCGCCCTGATCTTGCCTGCTCGCACGGCTTGCCCGTCTTATGCGCGTAGCCCGGCGGTGTCCATCGCGGCGCGGCGGCCCTTCCCCGGCTCGATGAGCCCTACCCAAAAAAGCGGAAGCCCCGCCGGGGGCGGGGCTTCCTACGGGCTACCGGGCTGGTGTCGGGGCGCAGGGTCCGATAACCCGAAGGCGGGCTTAGTAGCAAACCTTCACGCGCTTCCAGAAACCACCGTAGTAGCCATCGACCCAACGCTTCTCGATGTGGCAGCGGCGATAATAGACCGGGCGGTAGTCGTCGTAATAATAGCGGCCACCGTAATAGCTGTTGTTGTAGGCGGAGCCGGCGAGGAGGCCGCCTAAGAGGCCGATACCGGCGCCGGCGGCGAAGGCGCCACCACGGCCATAGCGGGCTTCGGCAGTGCCGGTGGTGGCGATCGCGGTGCCGGCCAGCGTGGCGGCGACCAGGGCTCCGGTCAGGATCTTCTTGAACATCGTCTCGTTCCCGTTCTTGTCTTGCGCGGTGCTGCGCTTGATCTGATGGGATGACAATGCCACCGCCGCCCCGGCCTCGCCGTGCGATTCGTCACGGGATGCAACCGAGGCGTGTCCGGGCTCAAGACGATCAGGCGGGCGCCGATTGCCCTTCACCGGCCATGGCGACATAGTAGCCTCATGAGCAGAGAATCGAACTTACGGACGCCGCGATCTTCCATCCCCGATCGGAAGGCCGCGCCATGATCGACAAGCTCGAATTCCTGATCGCCCTCTCGCGCGAGCGCCATTTCGGCCGGGCCGCCGAGATCTGCGGGGTGACCCAGCCCACCCTATCGGCCGGCATCAAGCAGCTCGAAGGCGAACTCGGCGTGTTGCTGGTGGCGCGCGGCTCGCGTTTCCAGGGCTTCACGCCGGAGGGCGACCGGGTGCTGGAATGGGCCCGGCGCATCGTCGGCGACAGCCGCGCCATGCGCCAGGAGGTGGAGTCGCTCAAGCGCGGCCTCAATGGGCACCTCACCATCTCGGTGATCCCGACGGCGCTCTCCATGGTCGCCTCGATCACCACCCCCTTCCGGGCCCGCCACCCCAACGTGACCTTCTCCATCCTCTCGCGTCCCTCGACCACGGTGCTGCAGGAGCTGGAGGACCTGGCCATCGACGCCGGCATCACCTATCTCGACAACGAGCCGCTGGGGAAGGTCTCGACGGTCGAGCTCTATCGCGAGACCTATTGCCTTTTGACCGACGTCAACGGCGAGTTCGCCGGCCGCAGCACGGTGAGCTGGGAGGAACTCGGCCATGTGCCGCTCTGCCTGCTCACGCCCGACATGCAGAACCGGCGCATCGTCGACCATCTCCTGCGCAACGCCGAGACGCCGGTGGCGCCGACCCTGATCTCCAACTCGATGCAGGTGCTGCTCTCGCATGTGCGCACGGGACGCTGGTCGAGCGTGATGCCATCGATCCTGATCGAGATGCTGGGCGCGGGCGACCATGTGCGCTCGATCCCCATCGTCGAGCCGCAGGCGCACCACAAGGTCGGCCTGATCACGCCCAAGCGCGAAACCCAGACCCCCTTGGTCGCCGCCCTGATCGCCGAGGCGAAACGCTACGCCATGCAGATGGGGTGAGGCGATGCGCCTCACGGCGTTGTTGTCACATGTCCGCCCGCTCCCGTGCTGCAACGCTAAAACCCGCAGGTCGGCTCATTACCCCCGTGTTCAGTGTCTTTCATCAAGCCGCCATTGCCCTTTTCGCCGCCGAGGCCAAGAATCCAGAGCGGGTCAGACCATGGCTTTCGGCGTAGCTATCAATTTGGCTCAAGACATCGGCCTGGAAGGTCACACTGACGCGCACGCTCTTAACTTCCTGGGCGACGGGAACCAGTATCGCAACACCATCCCGGTTCTCGGGATCCGCCATGATCGCCTCAAGGGACGAAGGCTCAGGCACAGCTTCGCCGTCCTCCGCCATTCCCTGCAGGTGAAGCGCAAGAGCCTCGGCCGCCATATCGCGCGCCTCGTCCAAGGTAGCGCCGGCAGATACGCACCCTGGAAGATCGGGAAACGATACGCCATAGAGGCTATCAGGGTCCTTGTGGATCAATCCGATATATTGGCGCATTTCCGTTACCTCAATCTCAGTCCAGATTGCTTTTCGATGCTCTTCACGGTGCCGAGAGGAAGATCCCGCTTAGGGTGCGGAACCGTCACCCGCCCTGGTTTCGTCGGATGTCTGAGCTGAACGTGGCTGCCCTTCCGGGTCACCTCAGCCCAACCATCGGCTTTCAGAACGGAAATTATATCTCGGCTGTTCATGCATATAAATATATATCCCCGCACCGTGAGAGCAAGCGAGCTATGCATACTTATGCATATAAAACTGCACATCATGAACCCTGGATGTGCTGAATTTCCCAGGAACGTTCATTTGATGCTACGCGGATAGTGCACTTTATTGACGGTTGGGCGGTATCAGCTTTGAAGCACAGCACCAGCTAAGCAGGCTGAAATCCCACCTGAACTGCCGCACCGGCAAGGTTCGGGGATCCCGCGGCACACTCACATTCACAGTCAACCGGGATTTCTTTGCATCTTGCCGCCCGACGCGCTATCGGCATGGCCAAATCGATTGGACTAGGCTGCCCGCAATGAAATTCACGCTTTCCTGGCTCAAGGATCACCTCGAGACCTCAGCCACGCTCGACGAGATCGTCGACACCCTCACCCGTATCGGCCTGGAGGTCGAAGGGGTGGAAGATCCTGCCAAGAAGCTCTCCGGCTTTTCGATCGCCTATGTCGTCTCGGCCGAGCAGCATCCCAATGCCGACAAGCTCAGGGTCTGCATGGTCGATACCGGCAAGGGCGAGCCCGTGCAGGTGGTCTGCGGCGCGCCCAATGCCCGTACCGGCATGAAGTCGGTGTTCTCGCCGCCCGGCACCTATATTCCGGCCAAGAACATCACGCTCGCCATCGCGCCGGTGCGCGGGGTCGAGAGCCGCGGCATGCTGTGCTCGGAATTCGAGCTCGAGATCTCCAACGAGCATGACGGCATCATCGACCTGCCGGCCGACGCCCCCGTCGGCGTGCCCTATGCCGACTATGCCGGCCTCAACGACCCCGTGATCGACGTGAACCTCACGCCGAACCGGCCCGATTGCACTGGTGTCGCCGGCATTGCCCGCGATCTCGCCGCCGCCGGCCTCGGCCGGCTGAAGACACCAGCCGTGCCTTCCATCGCCGGCGATGGCCCCTGCCCGGTCACGGTGACGCTGGATTTCGGCGACACGCCCTCGCTCTGCCCCGGCTTCGCGCTTCGCCTTGTCAGCGGCGTCAAGAACGGTCCCTCGCCCGCCTGGATGCAGCGCCGTCTCAACGCCATCGGGCTGCGCCCGATCAATGCGCTGGTCGACATCACCAACTATGTCACCTTCGATCGCGGCCGGCCGCTGCATGTCTTCGACGCCGCCAAGATCGAGGGCGATCTCACCGTGCGGCGCGCCCGCGAGGGCGAGAGCATCCTCGCGCTCGACGGCAAGACCTATGCGCTCAACGATAGCATCTGCGTGATCGCGGACGGCAAGGGCCTGGAATCGATCGCCGGCATCATGGGCGGCGAGCATTCGGGCTGCGACGATGAGACCACCGACGTGCTGATCGAATCGGCGCTGTGGGAGCCGCTGAACATCGCCCGCACCGGGCGCGCGCTCGGCATCAATACCGATGCCCGCTATCGCTTCGAGCGCGGCGTCGATCCCGCCTTCATGGTGCCGGGCGTCGACCTCGCCACCCAGCTGGTGACGGAACTGTGCGGCGGCAAGCCGAGCGAGACCCTCGTGGTGGGCGGCGTTACCGCCGCGCCCGAGGTCCTGGACCTGCCGGCCCACGAGGTCGCGCGCCTGACGGGCCTGTCGACCAGCCTTTCCGAAAGCGCCGACATCCTCGAGCGCCTCGGCTTCGGCGTGATCCGCAAGCCCGATGCGCTGGCGGTGACGGCGCCGAGCTGGCGCCCTGATATCGAGGGCAAGGCCGACCTGGTCGAGGAAGTGATGCGCATCGTCGGCGTCGACGCCATCCCGGTGACGCCGCTGCCACGCGAGGCCCATGTGCCGCAGCCCGTGCTCACCGTGCTGCAGAAGCGCACCCGCCTGGCCAAGCGCAGCCTCGCCGCGCGCGGCCTGATGGAAGCGGTGACCTGGTCCTTCATCGCCAAGGCCCAGGCCGAGCGCTTCGGCGGCGGCCAGCCGACGCTGTCGCTTGCCAATCCGATCGCCGCCGATCTTTCCGACATGCGCCCCAGCCTGCTGCCGGGGCTGATCGCGGCCGGCCAGCGCAATGCCGATCGCGGCACCGGCGACGTCGCCCTGTTCGAGGTCGGCCAGATCTTCCGCGGAGACCGGCCCGAGGACCAGAAGATCGCCGCCAGCGGCATCCGCCGCGGCCAGGCGCGCCCCGGCGGCTTCGGCCGTCATTGGTCGGCGCCGGCAAGTCCCGTTGACGTGTTCGACGCCAAGGAGGATGCCCTCACGCTGCTGGCCGCGCTCGGCGCACCGGTCGCCAGCTTCCAGATCGTCTCAGGGGCGCCTTCCTGGTATCACCCCGGCCGCTCCGGCACGATCCAGCTCGGCCCGCAGAACATCATCGGCTGGTTCGGCGAACTGCATCCCTCCGCTTTGGAGGCGCTGGATGCCGGTGGCCCAGTGGTCGGCTTCGAGATCATCCTCGATGCCATCCCGGTGCCCAAGCCCAAGGCGACCAAGACGCGCGGCGTGCTGGCCCTCTCGCCCTTCCAGCCGGTCACCCGCGACTTCGCCTTCCTGGTCGCGCGCAAGGTCAGGGCCGCCGACATCCTCAAGGCCGCGCAGGGCGTCGACAAGAAACTGATCTCGGGCGTGTCGATCTTCGACATCTATGAAGGCAAGGGTATCGGCGAGGACCAGAAATCGGTCGCCGTCGAAGTGGTGCTGCAGCCGCAGGATCGCACGCTGACCGATGTCGAAATCGATGCCGTCGCCGCCAAGATCGTCGCAGAAGTCGGCAAGAAGACCGGGGCGACGCTGCGCGGGTAAGGCCGGCGGCCGCCACTGGCGCACCTGCCTGTGCTGTGGGGAAGAAAGAGGTGGGCCCGGCCCACCTTTATTCGAACGACGTGGCAAGGAACTCCGGACCAGGGCGCATTTCAGCCATCAAGGCAGGCGCCGCCGCCCCCTCGCCGCTCAGGCCTTGCCGCCGGCATGGAGGACCGCCTGCAGCAGCAGCGACATCTGCAGGGCGATGAAGGTGTCGACGAGTTCGACCAGGCTCGCGTGGATCTCGACCGCCCGCCCCCCCGGGGCGTGCAGGGTGACATAGCCCTCTTCGGCCGCGTCCTCGAGCAAACGGCGGACATGGACACGCGAAACCCCGAAGCAATCGGCGACGGCACCATAGTGGAAATGGACAGTGCGATCCTTCAGGATCTCGCCCGGCATTTCCGTTGCAATCAGCCTGAGCAGGATCTCGAAGCCAGCGTCGCGCGCCATGAACAGGCGCATCTCGGGCACCAGGTCGACCAAGGTGCCGTGCGTCAGGAAGTAATTGCTGCAGTAACGCGCTAACGCACCGAGAAAGGCGTCGTCGATCTCCACCCGCCGAACGGCGTAGTCGACCTGCTGCAACTGCGCCAGCGCCTGCAGATAGGGCGTGATGATCTGCTTGGCGAAGGTGATGCCGGCACGCGTCGCCTCCAGACGCTTGATGCGCTTGTCGCGCAGATCCTTGATCTGGCGCAGATAGCCGGCCTGGCGCAGCAGGTTCAACATGGCCCCGATGCGGTTGTGCCCGGCCAAGGCATGGACGGTACAGAAGGTCTGAACATCCGCCACCGTGACACCGGCCGGCGGATCGCCGGGCGAGGCCGCGAAATGGCGGCTCAGCACATAGGCACCCACGATCAGGCGTATCTCATCCGTCGCCATATGGATCAGCGGCAGATGGGTCTTGAGAATGGAAACATAACGTCGGGCGAAGAGGGTCCGCGTAGCTTTGAAGCCACTATGTGCCCTCAGGGCCTGGGCTTGTGCAATCACAGCTGACTGGTAATTCGGCGACGGAACGTCGAGTGGGTTCTGCAAACCGACATGGCTGGTCGTATGAATCTTGGCGCACTCCGATAGAGACCCTGCGCTTCTCCAAGACAACTCGGTCAATCACCGCCTCTTTTGCATAGGCTTGTGGTGTAACAACTGAGGACAAGTAAGAAGACGCCCCGGATCGGCCGGGCATCCACTCCCGCTGCAACAACACATTGCAGCTTCACAGTTCCTATCATGTCGGTGAAAATTTAAAAGAAAATTTTACCCTGCGATATTGATTACAATACCTAATGAATTTTTATTGCTAGATCACCTAACTAAGTGGTAAATATAATACTTAAGTACTAAATTAGACGTAAGTTGAAAACGAACCCCAGAGGATAAAAATCCTTCTTCCAGAACACACCAATCCTATCAAGATAAAACAATGTCTAAATAAAATTTAATTGAACAAAATCATATACAAAAATAGATTATATCTAATTCATCGTGTTATTTTATAGTATTCTCACAACATTCCTAATTCATTACCAAGCGGCACGTTGATTCAGCGCCTTGAAATGTCTGCCACGAAAACCTTGGCAAGGTTGGGACGCGTGAGAATAACGGCATCGCGCGTGACTTAGACGCTGCGAAGGCCACGACTGCATCGCGAACCGCCCGCTTCTCGTGGGGGATGCCCGCACCGCTGCGTCATGGTTACTGTTTGGTTATAACTCGCGCCTAGAATCACCGCGATTCCGGCTTCCGCCTCGCACCAGCGAGGCGCGGGCCGCTCCCATCATCCCGCACGGGCGACCTGCGGCCGCATCGGCGCCCGATTCTCGCGAAGGCATCCCATGACCCTGGCCAATATTCTGGAAGCGATCATCCTAGGCGTGGTCGAAGGCCTGACCGAATTCATCCCGGTCTCCTCGACCGGCCATCTCCTGCTCGCGGCGCGTTACCTGAAATTCGAGGGCGACGATTCCTTCGTGATCCTCATCCAGCTTGGCGCCATCCTGGCCTTGCTCGCCGTCTATGCCGAGAGGCTATGGCGCATCGCCACCGCCCTGCCCAAGGACCGCGAGGCCCAGCATTTCGTCCTCGGTGTGCTGGTTGCCTTTCTGCCGGCCGTCATCCTCGGCGTGCTGCTCGAACACAAGATGAAGCAATATCTCTTCAACGTGCCGGTGGTCTGCTACGCCCTGATCGCCGGCGGCCTGGTGCTGCTCGCCATCGAACAGTTCAAGATCGAAAAGCGCTTCTCCAATTGCTATGTGCTGCCGCTGCCGGTCTATCTGAAGATCGGCCTGTTCCAGTGCCTGTCGATGATCCCCGGTGTTTCGCGCTCGGGCTCCACCATCGTCGGCGGCATGCTGCTCGGCCTCGACAAGCGCTCGGCGGCGGAATTCTCCTTCTTCCTGGCGATGCCGACCATGGTCGGCGCCTTCGTCTATGAATTCGCCAAATCCTACAAGACGATGACGACCGACAATCTCGGCCTGACCGCCATCGGCTTCGTCACGGCCTTCATTTCGGGTTGGTTCGTGGTGAAGACCCTGCTGGATTTCGTGTCCAAGCGCGGTCTCGCCCTGTTCGGCTGGTGGCGCATCGTGGTCGGCGTCCTCGGCCTCGCAGCCTATTACACGATGGGCTGAAGGCGAGCTCCAACGAAAAGGGCCGATCCAAGGACCGGCCCTTTTGCGTTCCGACTGCCGTTTCCGGAGGTCAGGCCACTTTGTTCTCGAACTGGCCGGCCTTGCGGAAGCGCCACAGATAGCTCGGCGCGATCGCTTCCACGGTCGCCGGCTGGATGCCCAACCCTTCCAGCGTCAGGCCGGCCTTGCTGGCGTCCTCCGTCACGACATTGTCGTGGCGCAGCAGCGTGACCTGATCGCGCGTCAGGGGCGGCGTGACCAGCCCGAGCGACAAGGTCCGCACCAGGTCGAACACGGTCGCCTGGACATTGGCGATGGCGAAAGGCATCGGCACCAGCAGGCGCTTGCGATTGGTGGTCTTGAGCACATATTCGAAGATCTGGCGCAGGGTCAGCACTTCCTGGCCGCCGAGCTCATAGGTCGCGCCCGGCTTCAGGGCGCCCTCAGCGCCGCGGGCCAGCACTTCGGCGACATCGCCGACGAAAACCGGCTGGAACTTGGTCTCGCCGCCGCCGATCAAGGGCAGCACCGGCGACATCCGCGCCAGGCCCGCGAACTTGTTGAAGAAATCGTCATCCGGCCCGAACATCACCGAGGGCCTGAGGATAATGGTGCTCTCGAAAGCGGTACGGGCCGCTTCCTCGCCCTTGAGCTTGCTCTTGGCGTAGGCCGAATCGGAGCCCGCATGCAGGCCGAGGGCCGAGACATGCACGAAGCGCTGCACGCCGGCGGCCTTGGCAGCGCGGGCGATCGCGCCGGGGCCGAAAGCCTGCACCGCGTCGAAGCTGTTGGCGCCGTGCTCATGCATGACGCCGACCAGATTGACCACCGCCTCGGCGCCCTCGACGGCGGCGGCAACCGACGCCGGATAACGCAGATTCGCCTGCACGCCGTGGATCTGGCCGACGGCCCCCGCGGTCATCAGATATTGGGCGAGATCCGGACGACGCACGGCCACCCGCACGCGGAAGCCGCGCTTGGCGAGCGAACGCACGAGATTGCGGCCGACAAATCCCGATCCACCGAAAACCGTGACCAAGCGATCGCTGACTGGCGCCATTTGCTAGAAACCTTCGAGAATGGACGATTGGGTTTTCCTTAGCGCGGCAGGCCGGGACTGTATAGAGGCGCCGACGCTTTCGAGGGGATGACCGGGCGATCGCGCCCTGGATCACCATCGCCGAAGGCCGAAACAACGAGCGTCAGCCATCGACACCCATTGTTGCGGGGATCAGAGCAATCGCAACCAATCGTGGCCGGGATGCATCGCCTCCAGGCAGGACCTGAGCCATCGCCGTTCCGGCTCCTCCAGTTTCGGCAAGGCATTGCGGAAATCAGCCTCATCCTTGTCGCGCTGATACTTGGCCTTGAACAGAAGGACTGCCGCCGGCTTCAGATAGGGCAAGCCGTCATCCGTCATGCCGATCATCTCGGCCCTTGGCCTTCCGATACGAGGGTCTCGCTTATAGACCCACATTTGCGGGGTTCCCGGCTCGATCATCATGTCCGCGCGCCAGCATTGCGCCGCTTCGTCCCGACACCAGATCTGGAAAATGCCGTCCGGCGGCTCCTGCCCGTCCGGCAGATATTCGACGACTCCGTCCCCTGCCGTGTAGAAACGCATGCCCGCCAACGCCTTCCGAAACAAGGCGAGATCGCCGCGCAGCACGGTGAATTCGAGATCGTCGTGATCGCGGGTCTGGCGGCCATGCCAGAGGTCGAGCGCCCAGCCGCCCACCACGCACCAGGGCCTCGGCACGCCTCCTATCCGCAGGGCCAGTTCCGCCGGATGCCAGGCGCGCCAGGCCTCGAGTGCCACATTGTCCTCCCCACTCATCGAGCCACCCACACCTGTCTGCATCCTGTCCGGCGCCAGCCCTATTATGCCTCCAGGGGCGATGCAATCCGGGCCGCGACAATCCGCTTTGGGCTGCTCCGGTTTGGGCGCTATGGTCTGCCGCCGCCGCTATGATCACGAATGTGGCGGCACAGGAGAGTGATGACCGCCTCTGTGATGCCCCATGATGGCCTCGGCCTCGATACGCTGCGCCTGGAAACCCTGATCCGGCTGCGCTGGATGGCGATCGCCGGCCAGTTGGTCGCGGTCCTCGGCGTGCGCTACGGTCTCGGTTTCCCCGTGCCGCTGCAGGCCTGCCTGCCCCTGATCGGCGTCTCCATCCTGGTCAATGTCGCCTTGCGACTGCGCTATCCAGCGACCGAGCGCGTGGACCCGGCCCGCGCCGCCACCCTGCTCGGTTTCGATATCGTGCAGCTTGCGGCCCTGCTCTTCCTCACCGGCGGCCTGCAGAACCCCTTCTCCTTCCTGTTCCTTGCGCCGGTGATGATTTCGGCGACCTCGCTGCCGCCCCTGATGACCCTCGCGCTCGGGCTCCTGGCCATCGGCTGCGCCTCGCTGCTCACGGCCTGGCACCTGCCCCTGCCCTGGTTCGAGGGGAAAGAGTTCGACATGCCGATGCTCTATGTCATCGGCATGTGGTTCTCGGTGCTGCTGGGCCTGGCCTTCATCGGCGTCTATGCTTGGCGAGTGGCCGAGGAAGCCCGCCTGCTCTCCAATGCCCTGGCCGCCACCGAACTGGTGCTGGCGCGCGAGCAGCATCTGTCCCAGCTCGACGGCATGGCCGCCGCCGCCGCGCATGAATTGGGTACGCCGCTCGCCACCATCGCGCTGGTGGCCAAGGAGCTGGAGGTTGCCGCCCCGCCGGAAGGCGATTTCGTCGACGACATCCGCCTGCTGCGCAGCCAGGTCGAGCGCTGCCGCGAGATCCTGGGCAAGCTCGCCTCGCTGGGCGACGATGGCGGCACGCCCTTCGCCCGCCTGCCCCTGCCACTGCTGATCGAGGAAGTCTCCGCGCCGCATCGCGATTTCGGCATAGCCATCTCGGCCGAATTCCAGGGCCTGGAGGAGGATGCCCCCTCTGCCCCACGCAATCCCGGCATGCTCTATGGTCTCGGCAATATCGTCGAGAATGCGGTCGATTTCGCCAAATCCAAGGTGAGCATCACCGCCAGCTGGGACGCCAAGACGGTGACCCTGATCGTCGGCGACGATGGCCCCGGCTTTCCTTCCGAAATCATGGGGCGCCTCGGTGATCCCTATGTCACCCAGCGTCGCCCGCGCCTGCCGGGCCAGCCGGGCGGCGGCCTCGGCCTCGGCTTCTTCATCGCCAAGACGCTGCTGGAGCGTTCCGGTGCCGCGATCGCCCTGGCGAACCGCTCCTGGCCGGACAGCGGCGCCATCGTCAGGCTGGAATGGCCGCGCGACGTCTTCGAACGCTGAAGGCTCGCAAGGCTTCGTTCGGACAGGGACAAATCGCGTCCGCCGCCCAATGCGATTGCATTCTCCAGATTATTTGTAAGACCTTTCATTCAAGAAAATGCATCAAAACAAAGACTTAACGAAAATTTGCGCTACAATGCCTCCAAGAATTGCTCACCGAGCCGTGAGAAAAAACGGGTGGAGGCCGCGATCAACCAAGTGGGAACAGCGAGTACTCCCAGGACTTGTGCCGGTCTTCTCGGCGCCCTGTCGCGACAAGGAGATGCGGTCGACATGCAGGTCGCGCCCCGCAGCAACGCGCGGGCTTCGCTGCTCGAATTCTTTCCGCGGGTTCTGATCGCATGCATCGTTACCCCGGCCACGCCCCATAATAATTACTGGGGATTGCAATCGGCGCATAACCGAATAAACGATAGCTGGCTGTCGCCAGTGAAATTTCTTTACTTTGCCGCTATAGTCCCCACTGTGGCGAACTGTCGCACCAAAGGAGGCGATCGGGGTCTTCGATCACTTGACCATATCGTCAGCAACGGCTCGGTCTGCGATGCGTTGCCGACGATAGGGTCCGAAGGGAGCGGGGGTCTCGCGCCGAATTGGCGAGGTGCTTTCCCTTCACGCGAAACGGAGCCCCTTCGCTCGAACCAAGGATAGGTGAGTCCGCATTATGGTTGCCCCTGAATTTCCCGATCGTTCACTCCTTCTCGTCGATGACGACAAGGCGTTCCTGCAGCGTTTGGGCCGAGCCATGGAAGCCAGGGGCTACACTGTCACCACGGCCGACACGGTCGCCGAGGGACTGGCGCAGGTGGAGGGCTCGCCGCCCGCCTTCGCCGTGATCGACATGAAGCTCACCGACGGCTCCGGCCTCGACGTGATTTCGCGCCTGAAGGTGAAGCGCCCCGATGCGCGCGGCATCATCCTCACCGGTTACGGCAACATCGCCACCGCCGTCACGGCAGTGAAGCTGGGTGCCTTCGACTATATCGCCAAACCAGCCGATGCCGACGACATCCATGCGGCGCTGATGGCCGATCCCAGCCACAAGCCGGAGTTGCCCGAGAACCCGATGTCCGCCGACAGGGTGCGCTGGGAGCACATCCAGCGTGTCTATGAGCTCTGCGGCCGCAACGTCTCCGAGACCGCGCGGCGCCTGGCCATGCACCGGCGCACCCTGCAGCGCATCCTGGCCAAGCGCGCACCGCGATAGTTTGGCGCACTTTCACCTCCCATAAGACACTTCTAAGCACCAAGGGAAACATCGCGCTCCCGCGATGCTTGCGCATCACATTGCATCCGGCTAGCCCTTTGGCGAATTCTGGAGCAGGACGCGTTCAAGCAAGAACGCTCATCTGCTCCGGCTCATAGGTTCGGCGCGTCTTTGCGGGTCTTGCCGATCCCGGCACATCGCAAAACGCTTGAGGGAGTGAATCATGAAGACGAGAGCGGCTGTGGCATGGAAGGCGGGTGCGCCCCTGACGGTCGAGACCATCGAGATCGGTGGCCCCAAACCGGGCGAGGTGCTGGTCGAGATCATGGCCACGGGCGTGTGCCATACCGATGCCTACACGCTTTCCGGCGCCGATCCGGAAGGCCTGTTCCCCGCCATTCTGGGTCATGAAGGCGCAGGCATCGTGCGCGAGGTCGGCGCCGGCGTCACCAGCCTGAAGCCCGGCGATCACGTGATCCCGCTCTACACGCCCGAGTGCCGCCAGTGCAAAACCTGCCTGTCGCAGCGCTCGAACCTGTGCACCGCCATCCGCGCTACCCAGGGCAAGGGCGTGATGCCCGACGGCACCAGCCGCTTCGCCTGCGACGGCGGCGAGGTCTTCCACTATATGGGCTGCTCGACCTTCTCCAACTTCACGGTGCTGCCGGAGATCGCACTCGCCAAGGTGCGCGAGGACGCCCCCTTCGACAAGATCTGCTATATCGGCTGCGGCGTCACCACCGGCATCGGCGCGGTGACCAACACCGCCAAGGTCTGGCCCGGCGCCAATGTCGTGGTGTTCGGCCTCGGCGGCATCGGCCTCAACGTGATCCAGGGCGCCCGCATGGTCGGCGCCGACAAGATCATCGGCGTCGATCTCAATCCGGCCAAGGTGGAGATGGCCAAGAAGTTCGGCATGACGCATTTCGTCAATCCGGCGGAAGTCGGCCACGACAAGGTGGTCGAGGCCATCGTCGACCTCACGGGCGGCGGCGCCGACTTCTCCTTCGAATGCATCGGCCTGCCGGTGACCATGCGCCAGGCGCTGGAATGCTGCCATCGCGGCTGGGGCGAATCGATCATCATCGGCGTGGCGGCCTCGGGCCAGGAAATCTCCACCCGCCCGTTCCAGCTCGTCACCGGGCGCGTGTGGAAGGGCACCGCCTTCGGCGGCGCGCGCGGCCGCACCGACGTACCGAAGATCGTCGACTGGTACATGGAGGGCAAGATCGAGATCGACAGCCTGATCACCCACACCATGCCGCTCGACGAGATCAACACCGCCTTCGACCTCATGCATGAAGGCAAGTCGATCCGCTCGGTGGTCACCTTCTGAGGACCGGCTCGATCCGAGCGACGCTCTTTCCATCCAACCGCGCTCCCGCTCCGGCGGGACGCGGTTTTTCCTTATGTGCTTCATCTAACTTTACAAATGCCCGGACGGCGCGAAACCTCCCCCGGCTAGGCTTCGTCATCCCGCAATGCCCGGCGCGGCCCTTGCCGTGCGGCACTGCCCTTGATGGAGACTGACATGAGTGAAAGCCCGAACGCTTCCGTCCCCGCCCGCCGCTGGCCGCGCGTGCTGGTGCTCGGCGGCGCCATGGCAGCCGGTATCGCCCTCGGCGCCGGCGGATTGGCTGCTGCCGCCGTGATGGGCGGCGGTGGCTGGCATCACGGCCCCCGACTCGAGCGCATCCAGAATTTCGTGCGGATGTCGCTGGATTCGGTCGCGGCCACCTCCGAGCAGGAGGCCAAGGTGCACGACATCGTCGCCGCCGCCTATACCGACCTCGCCCCCAAGCCGGAAGACCGGGCCGCCTTCCGCAAGCAGGCCATCGATCTCCTGCGCGCGCCCACTATCGACAAGGCGGCGGTCGAGAAATTGCGTAGCGACTTCGTGGCCCGGACCGACGCCAAGTCGAAGCGCTTCGTCGAAGCCGTGCTCGCCACCGCCGACGTGCTGACGCCCGAGCAACGCGCCAAGCTCGCCGATCGCGCCGATCTTTGGCGCCCGCACGGCCCGATGATGGGCGGGCATCGCGGACACCATGACGGACAGGGCCGCCCCGAACGGCCGGATGATGGCGGCCAGGGCGGCGACAACGGGGACAACGGGGACAATTGAGGTATCCCCGGAGCAGAGCGCGTTTGGCAACAAACGCTGCTTTGCTCCAACTCGTTGTTTCCAGGCCGATCCAACGGATTGGCGAGGGCGCCTTCGCGATACATGGCGATTCCATCAAATCGCGAAACGCTCTAGGATCGGCACAGAATGACGGCCGCTCCCCTCGGGGGAGCGGCCGAATGGATTTTCTTCAACTCTTTGTTTTGACGCATTTTCTCAATTGAAAAGCCGACCGTCTTTTCCAGAAAATGCATTCGTGCGGAGCAGGCAGTGGGCGTGGAACGCATCCTGATCATCGACGACGACACCAGGCTGGCCGCCATGCTCGGCGATTATCTGGCGGCGGCCGGTTTCGACGTCGATCACAGGCCGTCGGGTACGGAAGGGCTCGGCGCCATCGAGCGCGACGGCTACGATGCCGTGGTACTCGACATCATGCTGCCTGA
Source organism: Labrys sp. WJW (assembly GCF_001676615.1). GTDB lineage: Bacteria > Pseudomonadota > Alphaproteobacteria > Rhizobiales > Labraceae > Labrys > Labrys sedimenti. Next base: position 64,820 of record NZ_LYXZ01000030.1, read on the forward strand.
CTTCGACGGCTTCGAGGTCTGCCGTCGCCTGCGCATGCGCTCCAACATTCCCGTGGTGATGCTGACCGCGAGGGGCGACGATACCGATCGCATCGTCGGGCTCGAGATCGGGGCCGACGACTATCTGCCCAAGCCCTTCAATCCGCGCGAGCTGCTCGCCCGCCTGCGCGCCGTGCTGCGCCGGCGCACGGCGCCGGCCGAGCTCGACAACCAGACCCTGCGCTTCGGGCGTCTCACCATCGATCGCGGCTCGCGCAGCGCCCGCATCGACGGCGAGGAACGCCCCCTTACCAGCCATCAGTTCGATCTGCTGCTGGCGCTGGCCGACAATGCCGGCCGGGTGCTCAACCGCGAAAGACTGATGGATCTGGTGAAGGGCGAGGAGCTCGAGGTCTTCGACCGTTCGATCGACGTGCACATCTCCCGCATCCGCGCCGCCATCGAGGACGACGCCAAGCATCCGCGCCGCATTCTCACCGTGCGCGGCGCCGGCTATGTCTTCGCCAAGCGGCAGGATGCGGACTAGAATCCGATCGAGACTGAGGGCAAGCGCCCATGCTGATATTCTTTCGCAAGCGTCTGTTCTGGCAGGTCTACCTCACTTTGCTCGCCTGTCTCGTCGTGCTGGCGCTGCTGGTCGGCACGCTCTGGCGCATGGCGGGCGATACCGCAGGCGAACGCTGGGGAGCCCTGCGTGTCCGGCTGACCGACGAACTCGTGCGTTTCGAGGAACGCACCCCGGAGGACCTGCCGACCGAGATCCGCAAGCTCAGCGAGGAAATGGGCGCCTCGATCTCCGTCTACAGCAAGCAGCGCGTGCTGATCGCCTCGCGCGGTTTTCCCATCGCCCTGCCGGCCGGTGACGACGACGTGCCCCAGCGCTGGCTCGACCATGTCGTGCGCGTCGACCTGCCGGGCGGACGCACCGTGCTCGCGCAGCTGCCGCGGCCGCCGAAGCCGGGCCTGCGCGTCCTGCTGCTGGCCCTCCTGGTCGCCGGCGGCGTCGGCATCGCGGCCTGGCCGGCGACGACACGGCTGACGCGCCGCCTCGAAACGTTGCGCGCCGGCGTCGAAAGCTGGGGCAGCGGCGCCCTGAACCGGCGCGTGGCGGAACAGGGAACCGACGAGGTCGCCATGGTGGCCCGCAGCTTCAACGGCGCCGCCAGCCGGATCGAGGCCCTGGTCAATTCCCAGAAGGCGCTGCTCGCCAATGCCAGCCATGAACTGCGTTCGCCCCTGGCAAGGCTGCGCATGGCGGTGGAAATCGGCGCCGACAAACCCAGCGCGGCAGTGCGCGAGGAGATCAACCGCGACCTGCAGGAGATCGATCAACTGGTGGAGGAGATCCTGCTCGCCAGCCGGCTCGATTATGCCACCGCCACGCCGCTGGAAGGAGCGCCGGTCGACCTGCTGGGCCTGGCGGCCGAGGAGGCTGCCCGCACCGGCGCCGCCGCCGATGGCGAGCCCGTGGAAATCCGCGGCGATGCCACGCTGCTGCGGCGGTTGATGCGCAACCTCCTGGAGAATGCCGGCAAGCACGGCAGGCCCCCGGTGGAAATCACCATCGCCAGCGACAAGGGGCGGGCCCGCATCGAGGTGAGCGATCGCGGCCCCGGCATCGCCGAGAAGGAGCGCGACCATCTGTTCGAGCCGTTCTACCGGCCCGTCGGCCGCAGCGAGACCTCCGGCGGCTGGGGCCTGGGCCTGGCGCTGGTGCGTCAGATCGCCGGGCGCCACCGCGGCTCGGTACGCTGCGAAAGCCGCGAAGGCGGCGGCAGCCGCTTCGTGGTGGAGTTGCCGCTGGCGTGAAGACGGGGCCTTCGAGACGCGAGCCAGTCCGCGTGGAGCCGCCCCTCACCCTTACTCCCAGTCCACTCCAAGTGGAGTGGACGATACCCGTAAACGGGGCGAGGGGAGGCGCGGGCGTCGCGGCATATTGTCAAAAGCCGATGTCTCGCCCGACCGTTGCGCGAGATGATATGCCCTCAGCATAAAGCGGGCGGTCGAAGCCCGCACTCCCCGTCCTTACGGGGAGTGGTCCGCGCTTGCTTCGCAAGCGCGAGGGGTGAAGGGCTACGCGAGCTATCCGACAAACGGCCTGTACGCGCAGCCCCTCACGCCTGCACTTGAGTGCCCAAGCGCCGGGCCAGGAAATCGGCGGCCTTCATGGCGCCTTCCGCAGAGATGGTATGATCGAGGCCGGGTTCGAGGAAAAGCTCGGTCTCGACACCCGCGCGGTCGAGCCGCTCGGCGGCCGCCTCGCTTTCGCGTGCCGGGATGATCCTGTCGGCCTCGCCATGAACCAGCAAGGCCGCACTTCCCGCCGGCGGTGCCAGGGGGTCCGGCGTCGCCAGCCTGGCGGAAAAGGCGACGACCGCCAGCGGCCAGCGGCCGGAAGCGAGTGCGTCGAGCGCCATGATCCCGCCCTGCGAAAAGCCCGCCAGCGCCACCCGCCCCGGTGCTTGCGAAAAGCCGTGCCGGTCGATCACGTCCCGCAAGGTTGCGTCGAAGGCAGGGCGGGCGGCGGCAATGCGCGCCCCGCGGTTCTGTGCGGTCACGCCCGCAACGCTGAACCATTGCCGCCCCACGCCGGCATCGAAGGCAAAGGGTGCGTCCGGTGCCGCCAGCACGGCGCCCGGCAGCATCTCGCGCCAGATGTCACCCAGATGCATGAGGTCGCCGCCATTGCTGCCGACGCCGTGCAGGAGGATGATCAGGCTTTCCGTCATGCTGCCTTGGCCTCGACGGCGGCCAAGCCCGGCAGATCGGGGCCAACAGGCACGATGCCATTGGGATTGAGCGCCTTGATCGAATAATAGCCGCGCTTGATGTGATCGATGCTGACGGTCTCGCGGATCCCGGGCACCGCCAATATCGCGGCGAGATAGGCCGAAAGCGCCGGATAGTCGGCAATCCGCCTGAGATTGCATTTGAACAGGCCGTGATAGGCAGCATCGAAGCGCACCAGCGTCACGAACAGACGGATATCGGCCTCGGTCAGGCGGGCACCGAACAGGAAGGGGCCTCCGGCCGCTAGGCGCTGCTCCAGCCGGTCGAGCATGGCGAAGATGCCCCAGAAAGCCGCGTCATAGGCTTCCTGCGTGGTGGCGAAGCCGGCGCGATAGACGCCGTTGTTGAGGCTCGGATAGATGGCCTCGTTCAGGGCGTCGATCTCGGCGCGCAGATCCGCGGGGTAGAGGTCGATGTCATTATGGGCCAGGGCACCGAAGCCGTCATTGAGCATGCGCAAGATGTCTGCGGACTCGTTGTTGACGATGGTGCCGCGCTGCTCGTCCCACAGCACCGGCACCGTAGCACGCCCGGTATAGACGGGGTCGGCCCGGGTATAGATCTCATGCATGTAGGTTGCGCCGTTCACCGTGTCGGGCGTGGCGCCGGGATAGGTGCCGAAGCGCCAGCCCTGTTCGGTGGTTGAAGGCTCGACCACGCTGACGGAGATGGCGTCACCGAGGCCCTTGAGCTTGCGGCCGATCAGGGTGCGCGAGGCCCACGGGCAGATCAGGGCGACATAGAGGTGGTAGCGCCCCGCCTCGGCCTTGAAGCCGGGTTCGCCCGTCGGTCCGGCGCTGCCGTCGGGCGTGACCCAGTTGCGGAATTTCGAGACCTGGCGCACGAAGCCGCCCTGCTTGTCGGTCGCCTGCACCGGATGCCAGTCGGCGCTCCATTTTCCGTTGACCAGCATGACTCAGCCTTTGCGGGTGATGACGGAGAACGAAGTTCCCCAGGGATCGTGCAGGGCGAAACCGCCCGCCTTCTCAGTGGTGGCAACGCCGGCAGCCTGCACCCGGTTCCGCAGGGCGGCAAGGATCTCTTCATCGGCCGCGATCATCTCCACCTCGGCCAGGCCCGTCGAGGGGAAATCACGCTCGCCCGCCCCACGGCTGTTCCAGATATTGGCGGCGAGATGATGATGGTAGCCGCCCGTCGCATAGAAGCTGGCGCCCGGATAGCGAGCGGTGAGATCGAAACCCAATGCCCCGCCGAAGAAGGCATCCGCCGGCTCGGTGGCCCCGACCTGCAGATGGACATGGCCCACGATGCCGCCGGCCGGATAGCCCTGCCAGCGCGTCGTGCCGGCTTCGGCGATCACGTCCTGCACGTCGAGGCGTTCGGTCGACATCGCCACCATGTCGCCCTCGACGGTCCAGGCGCTGCGCGGGCGGTCGGCATAGACCTCGATGCCGTTGCCCTCGGGATCGGACAGATAGATCGCCTCGCTGACCAGATGGTCCGAAGCACCCTGAAGCGGCAGCCGCGCCTCGACGGCATGCTTGAGCCAGCGGCCGAGATCGGCCCTGTCAGGCAGCAAGAAGGCCGTGTGGAACAGGCCAGCCTCGCGGGGCGAACGCCGCCGGGCCTGCGGGTCGTGCCGCAGTTCCAGCAGCACCGCGTCGCCGGTTCCGAGCCGGCGCAGACCCGCCTCCGACGATACCGGCTGCATGCCGATCGCTTGCTCGTAGAAGCGGCTGGTCACATGGAGGTCATGCACGGTCAGGCTGACCGTGCCGATGCTGAGGGGGGCGTCACTGGCTGACATGGTATCCTCCAGACGAAGGCGGGTTGAGGCGCAAGGCACTGCGCAATATCAACGTGCAAAAATGCGTAGCTCGTCACCCCCGGCCGTATCCTCACAAGCTCTGCTTGTGAGTGGTAGCGCGGGAAAGTGGATCCAGGGGCCGCGGGTAGGGTCTTTTGCCCCCTGAATTCCCTTCCCGCCACCTGCGGTGGCGCCGGGGAGGACGGATCAGACTTTATGACGCCCGGTATGAATTGGCGGCACCGCGCGAGGGGGTTGGCCGCAGCGCCAGGGCACCGTCGCCGATCAGGGCAAGCGCAAGCAGGCCGGCGATCCACAGCGCCAGGAATTCCCAGCCGCCATTGGGATTGGTGAAGAAGAAGCCGGCCGGGCCGTGCACGGTGGCGATAGCGCCCGCCAGGACAGGGATCAGCGCCAGAGCGGCCAGGCGCGGCCAGACGCCGAGGATGAGGGCAAGCGCGCCGATGACCTCCCAGGCAATGGTCACATAGGCTAGCGCAGGCGGCAAGCCGAGCGAGCCGAAGAACTGGGCGGTGCCGGCCGGCGTGAATACGAAGATCTTCAGCCCGGCATGGGCCAGGAAGAGAACGCCGAGCGCCAGGCGCAGCAGCAGGGCAGCATAGGGAGCGGTGCGGGTATCGAACATGATCGTCTCCGGGAAAAGGATTGCCGCAGCGACATTGCACCATTTCCATCTCGGAGATTATCCCGACATCGGAGATAATATTCCTTCCATATTGGAATTTATATTGGGGTAGATGAGGGCTGAACCGTCATTGCGAGCGGAAGCGAAGCAATGACGGAGATGGTGAGTCAAACTTTATGCAGGTTGGTATATATCAGGACCATCCCTGCTCCCAGGGCGGCCTGCCGCGATAGCGTTCTGCCAGGAAATCGACGAGAACGCGGATCTTGGCGGCCAGATGCCGGCCAGGCGGATAGAGGGCATAGGCCCCGAGCGGCCTGTCCTCGAAGCGGCGCAGCAACGGCTTGAGGCGACCGGCCTGCAGGGCCTCACCGGCCAGGAAGCTCGGTCCGCAGGCGATGCCGAGCCCGGCCTCCGCCGCCTTGAAGCTGGCCTCTCCGTTGGAGAAGTGCAGCCGTCCCCGGATCGCCACCTGCAGCGGCGCACCGTCGGCCTGGAAGCGCCAGCTCAAGGGATCGCTGAAATTGGTGTCGATGATGCATTCGTGCCGCGCCAACTCGCGCGGATGCTGGGGCTCGCCATGCTCGGCGAGATAGACTGGCGCCGCCGCCACCACGATTCGGGTTTCGCAAAGCTTGCGGGCGACCAGGCTGGAATCGCTGGGATTGCCGATGCGGATTGCCATGTCGAAGCCTTCATCCACCAGGCTGACGACGCGGTCGGTGAAGCCGACATCGAGCTGGATGTCGGGATAGAGCTTGGCGAAGGCAACGAAGGCCGGCGCCAGATGCATGGTGCCGAAACTGAGGGGCACCGAGAGCTTGATGCGCCCCGCCGCCAGGCCCGAAGCGCTGCGGACGGAGGCATCGAGGGCATCGAATTCCTCCAGGACGGCCTTGATGCGTTCATAATAGGCGCGGCCGATCTCGGTCGGCGACAGGGCCCGTGTGGTGCGCTTGAGCAATTGCACGCCGAGATCGGCTTCCAGCCGCGACACCAGTTTGGAAGCCTGGCCGGAGCTGGTGCCGAGCCGGGCCGCCGCGTGGGAGAAGCTGCCCGCCTCCAGCACTGCCACGAACATGCGGTCGCATTCGAGCCGTTCCATGCATTGCTTCCGGTTTGAAGGAAATAGTAGCTATTTCAGCTTCAAAAGCCCATTCCTAGAAAAAATCGAGCTTCCTAAAGCGCGATGACTACAGCATCGAACCTGATTTCTGAATCAGGCTCGATGCTGTAATTCCTTGTTGCCGCATCTTTTTTGCCGAAAACCGCTACCCACTTTTCGGCGCGA
>NZ_LYXZ01000031.1 GCF_001676615.1 Labrys sp. WJW
CGGCAGGCTGCGGGGCCGGAGCGGCAGCGGCGGGCGCTGCGGCCTCGCCCTCACCCTGGATGAAGGCGATCTTGGTGTTGACGGCGACATTGTCCGTGCCCTCGGGCACCAGGATCTGCGTGAGCACGCCTTCGTCGACGGCTTCGACTTCCATCGTCGCCTTGTCGGTCTCGATCTCGGCGATCACGTCGCCGGACTTGATGGTATCGCCTTCCTTTTTGAGCCATTTGGAGAGTTTGCCCTGCTCCATGGTGGGAGAGAGGGCCGGCATCAGGATATCAGGCATGGGTGCCTCGAAGTCTGGAGAATGGGATTTACGCGAGCAGGCCGGGACGGCCGACGATCACTTCAGGATGTCGGTCCACAGCTCCGAAGGATCGGGCTCGGGATCGTTGGTAGCGAAATCGGCGGCATCGTTGACGATGTCGCGGATCTCGGAATCGATCTTCTTCAGCTCTTCTTCGCTGATGCCATGCTCGCCGAGCAGGCGCGCGCGGCTCTGCTCGATCGGATCGTGTTCGGTCCGCATCTTCTGGACTTCGTCCTTCGAGCGGTACTTCGCCGGATCCGACATCGAATGGCCGCGATAGCGATAGGTCAGCATCTCCAGGATATAGGGGCCCTTGCCGGAGCGGGCATGCTCGATCGCCTTCTGGCCCGCCGCATAGATGGCGCGCACATCCATGCCGTCCACCTGCTCGCCGGGAATGTTGAAGGAGAGGCCGCGGCGGGAAAAATCGGTCTGCGCCGAAGCGCGGTTCACCGACGTGCCCATGGCGTATTTATTGTTCTCGATCACATAGACGACCGGCAGCTTCCACAGCGCCGCCATGTTGAAGCTTTCATAGACCTGGCCCTGATTGGCGGCGCCGTCGCCGAAATAGGTCAGGCTCACCTTGCCGTCGGAGCGATAGGCATTGGCGAAAGCCAGGCCGGTGCCGAGCGACACCTGCGCACCCACGATGCCATGGCCGCCATAGAAGGCCTTCTCTACCGAGAACATGTGCATGGAGCCGCCCTTGCCGTGCGAATAGCCGCCCTGGCGTCCGGTCAGTTCGGCCATGACGCCACGGGGCGCCATGCCGGCCGCAATCATGTGCCCATGGTCACGATAGCCGGTGATGACCTGGTCGCCTTCGCGCGAAGCCATCTGCAGCCCGACCACGACGGCTTCCTGCCCGATGTAGAGATGGCAGAAACCGCCGATCAGGCCCATGCCGTACATCTGCCCCGCCTTCTCCTCGAAGCGGCGGATCAGCAGCATCTCGCGATAAGCGTTGAGCTCCTGTTCGCGGGAGAACGACGATGCCGTCTTGGTTGCCCCCGCTGCCTTGCCCGAGCGGGCGGCAGTCTTCGAAGCCTTGCTAGCGGTAGCAGCGGCCTTTGCGGCTGTAGCGGCCATGAACCCTCCGATTATTGGTGGCTAAGCTGAGGAAGTGCTAGCGCATCCAATATCAAAAAGCGAGAGCCACACCCAAATGCTGCACTGCAACATATTGAACATGCAACACAATTATGAATTAACTTAAATTCAGTTCATTCACCAATGAACTTAATTCCTGTTATTCTTTGACACATTTTCGTCAAACTTCGAGGCCGCCTGACAGTCGCCGCGAAATAGAAATCCATTTGGTGAACAGGAAGCCGCAACAAGTGGAAAGCTGCCCCTACTTGGTCAGCAAGACTACTTCGTCATTGGGGTGAACGAGGCCCAGCACGTCACGTGCCTTCTCGTCCAGCATGTCCGGATCGATCGCCTGCGACCTGAGCAGGTTCACACGCCGATCAAGAGCGGCATGTTCCTTCTGCAAGAGAACCAGTTCGTTGCCCAGATCCTGCTTCTGCTGGTCGAATTGGTGCTGTGCCTGGATGCCATGCTCGCCATTGAAGGCCTGATAGGAGAAATAAGCGATGGCTGCGGCCGCTCCCGCCAGGAGAGCGAGCTGGTTCAAGATGGCGCGGATGCGTGTGCGTATGACCATGAGGGCATGGTTAAGTCCGGATGGTTGATATTCCGTTGACGCCGCTTGCTGCAGCGCAAAATCTACGCCGTTTTGCCCCTTCTGCATGCCGGCCGGGCAGGACCGCCATGCAAAAATGCGGCCCAAATAAAAAGCCGGGGAGCAGAAGCTCCCCGGCTTTCGTCTTTACGTCCTGTGAATCGGCCTCAGGCGAGGGCCTTCAGAGCAGCCCGGCCACCATAGAGCGCCTGGGTACCGAGGGCCTCCTCGATGCGCAGGAGCTGATTGTACTTGGCCGTGCGATCCGAGCGGGCCAGCGAGCCCGTCTTGATCTGCCCGCAATTGGTGGCGACGGCGAGGTCGGCGATGGTGGAATCCTCCGTCTCGCCAGAGCGGTGGGACATCACGGCGCGATAGCCGGCCTTGTGGGCCATTTCCACGGCGGCGAGCGTCTCGGTCAGGGTGCCGATCTGGTTGACCTTGACCAGGATCGCATTGCCCAGGCCCTTCTTGATGCCCATGGACAGGCGCTCGGTGTTGGTCACGAACAAGTCGTCGCCGACGAGTTGCACCTTGGAGCCGACCTTGTCGGTGAGCAGTTTCCAGCCTTCGAAATCGTCCTCGGACAGCCCGTCTTCGATCGACACGATCGGATAGTCCGCCGTCAGCTGGGCCAGATAGTCGGCCTGTTCTGCGATCGAGCGCTTCACGCCCTCACCGCTGTAGTCGTAGACGCCGTCCTTGAAGAACTCGGTGGCGGCGCAGTCGAGGGCGAGCATCACGTCCTCGCCCGGCTTGTAGCCGGCCTTCTCGATGGCACTCATCACGAAGTCGAGCGCAGCCTTGGCCGACGGCAGGTTCGGGGCGAAACCGCCCTCGTCGCCGACATTGGTGTTGTGGCCGGCGTCCTTCAGGCCCTTCTTCAAGGTGTGGAAGATCTCGGCGCCCATGCGCAAGCCTTCGGCGAAGGTCGGCGCACCGACCGGCATCACCATGAATTCCTGGAAGTCGATGGGGTTGTCGGCATGCACGCCGCCATTGACGATGTTCATCATCGGCACCGGCAGGACGCGGGCGGCGGGACCGCCGACATAGCGCCACAGCGGCAGGCCGGCCGACTGGGCTGCGGCCTTGGCCACGGCGAGGGAGACGCCGAGAATGGCGTTGGCACCCAGGCGCGACTTGTTCGGCGTGCCGTCGAGATCGATCATGGCCTGGTCGACCTGGATCTGGTCTTCGGCGTCCAGACCGCCGAGCGCCTCATAGATCTCGCCATTGACGGCCTCGACCGCCTTTTCGACGCCCTTGCCGCCATAGCGCTTGCCGCCATCGCGCAACTCGACCGCCTCATGGGCGCCGGTGGAAGCGCCGGACGGCACGGCCGCACGCCCCGTCGAACCGTCCTCCAGCAAGACATCGACCTCGACCGTCGGATTGCCACGGCTGTCCAGAATTTCGCGGGCGATGATGTCGCTGATGGCGGTCATGGGGCTGCTCCTGTTTGCGATGACGGATTGTTCGTCGCGCTCATAGCGGATGAACGGCCATGGCGAAAGAGCAAAACAACGTCACCAAACTGCCATCTCAGACGCGTGCGGCCTTGGACGGTAACAAACGGGCCTGCACTTCGTCGAGCATTTCCCGCCGCGTCGGTGTCATGCCACCGGCAGCCTCGGCCACCTTATGCATGAGATCGATCAGGTCCTTGCGCTCGTCTGCCGCAAGCTGCTTGTCGAACAACGGCGCCAATTCACGGAACAGCACCGAGAAGCTCGGGGTATTGCGGGCGACATATTCGGCAAAGGTCCGATGCTCGACCAGCTTGTCACCATAGCCGAACACGGTGCGGGCGGCTTCGTCGATCAGCTTTTCGGCAGCCGGCAGCACGGCGTGATCGACGCTGCCCAGCTTGATCAGCAGGGCGAGAGCGCCATCGCGTGCTTCCGTTACGGAGCGTACCGCCGCTTTCGCCTCCGCGTCCCGAGCCCGCTGCATGCGCCGCTGGCGCGCCGCCGCGCTGAAATAGGAGGCGATGACTTCGTGCCCGTCAAAACGGATCAACCAAAAGACGAACCAGCCCATGAAGGCACTCAGGATCAAAGCAATGACCGGCATAGTATTCCCCAGCGTTAGTATGGAGGTCTTGCCACGAAATAGTCACATTGTCACGACAGCCGACGTTGCTCCGCGTAAAGCATGTTCACGCAGGAACACCTGCTTGCGCTCACAGTCTGTTTCAACCTGCCATTGCGATCCTTATCGATGACGGCAAATCGCAAAATACCCTGGGAAACAGCTTGCATGGATGCTGAAAATCGCCGATTGGCGAGCCGATTATCCGTGCATGGGAGACAGACATGCCCAGTTTCGACCCTTCCACGCTCCAGCTTGGCAGCGAAAGCAAGATCCCTGCATCACCCGAGGAAGCCCGGCTCGACCGGGTTCCCAATCCGCAGGCCGATACTCTCTATCTCGCTCGATTCACCTGTCCCGAATTCACATCGTTGTGCCCGGTGACGGGGCAGCCCGACTTTGCCCATCTCGTCATCGACTATGCGCCGAAGGACTGGCTCGTCGAGTCCAAGTCGCTCAAGCTCTATCTCACCAGCTTCCGCAATCACGGCGCCTTCCACGAGGATTGCACCGTGGCCGTCGGTCGCCGCCTCGTCGAACTGCTGGAGCCGCGCTGGCTGCGCATCGGCGGCTATTGGTATCCGCGCGGCGGCATTCCCATCGATGTGTTCTGGCAGACCGGCAAGCCGCCCGAAGAGCTCTGGCTGCCGGACCAGGGCGTACCGACCTATCGTGGCCGGGGCTGAGCGAAAGGGAACGCCTATGGACGCTGGCTTGGCGAGTACGGCGCGGGAAGATGGAGGGTCGATCTCCAGATCGACCACCTTCGCCCTCTATTTCGCTCGACGTTTCCAAGACGGTCGATCTGGAGATCGACCCTCCACTGTTACGCCACGACCATGATGCCAGCGCTCATGGTGGGGTAACTGCCTTCAGGGCGCTCAGCCCTTGGCGATCGCGTCGAACTGCTTCAGGCGCGTGAGCAGCGCCTCGAGCTGGTTGAGCGGCACCATGTTGGGGCCGTCGGACGGAGCGTGATCGGGGTCCTGATGGGTCTCGATGAAGACGGCAGCCACGCCGACCGCCACGGCGGCGCGGGCCAGGACCGGCACGAATTCGCGCTGGCCACCAGACGAGGTCCCCTGCCCGCCCGGCTGCTGGACCGAATGGGTGGCATCGAACACCACCGGCGCACCGATCTGCTCGGCCATGATCGGCAGCGCGCGCATGTCGGTCACCAGCGTATTGTAGCCGAAGGAGGCGCCGCGCTCGGTCACCAGCACGTTGGGATTGCCGGCCTCGGTGATCTTGGCGACGACGTTCTTCATGTCCCACGGCGCCAGGAACTGCCCCTTCTTGACGTTGACGACCCGGCCGGTACGGGCGGCCGCCACCAGGAGATCGGTCTGGCGCGAGAGAAAGGCCGGAATCTGCAGCACGTCGACGACCTCAGCGACCTTGGCGCATTGATCGTTTTCATGGACGTCGGTGATGACGGGCACACCGAACTTCTCGCGGATCTCGGCAAAGATCGGCAACGCCTTGTCGAGGCCGACGCCGCGAGCCCCCTTGGCCGAGGTGCGGTTGGCCTTGTCGAACGAGCTCTTATAGATCAGGCCCAGGCCGAGCCTGTCGGTGATCGCCTTGATGCCGGTCGCCATTTCCATGGCGTGGTCCCGGCTCTCCATCTGGCAGGGGCCTGCGATCACGGTGAGCGGCAGCGCATTGCCGATGCGGAGCTTGCCAAGGGAGACGACGGAGTTGGCGGCGGTCATGGGCGATCCTGGAACTGAGAGGTCATGCCGGAGATAAGGCTGACGGCGGGCGAAGGCAAGTTCGGCGCATATCGCGGGACCGCAACCGTCTCGCTTCCGTGCACTGACCTTACCGAGATAGGTGCGGGGTTGGTGTGCCGATCTCCAGATCGGCATTCCCGGAAACGATGGATTTGCCGGCAAGGGAAGATGCCGATCTGGAGATCGGCACCCCAACCCCGTCATCTCCGCTCAGGCCCTGGGCTCTTCGAAAATCAGGGCTGTGCCGAAATTGTCGGCGGCCGCTACTGCCAGGTGCTTGCGGTGGCTGATGAAGGCGATGCCGCCCTGTTCCAGGCGGGCAGCCATGGCTTCGAGCGGCGCCGTCACCTTGAAGGCAGCAAGGCGCGCGCCGTCGGCCAGCGATAGCGCCGGCTCGAGGCCGAGCACGTCGCGGTAGCAATCCGGAGACATCGCCTCCACGGTCCCGCGAGGCGTGACGATCGCCATGTTGCGGGCGCTGGCGCAGACCGCCCTCGCGCCCGTGAAGGCTTCGAAGAACGGCACGGTTGCCGCGGGTTCTGCCGCCAGCATGACGATGCCGCCGAGCTTGACGGCCCCGTTCTCGTGGCGCTGGAAGTCGGGATTCCAGAAATTCTGCGGCTCGTGCTGCTGCGTAGCGAAAAAGCCTGACGCCGGCATGGCGGCGTCGACGGCAAAGGCAAGCGTGAAGGCGACACGGACCTCCGAACCATCCGGTCGCCTCGCCTGGCGTTCGAAGAAGAAGGGCTCCAAGCCGCCGATGCCGGCCTCGTCGAAGGCAAGCTTGTCGGCGGCGGCATCCTGCGCCTCGACCACGAGCATGGCAAAGCCATCGCCATAGCGGGCAAGGTAGTCACGGGAGAAAGTGGCAAAATGCGAGCGATCGGCCCAGGCGGCATCGGTAATGCCCTCCGCGCCGACCGTGATCAGTTCCAGGAAGGTGCCGGGAAACTGGATCACGCGATTCTCGGTACCCCAGGGATGGCGATTGCGGGCGCCGACCGTGAATCCCATGGCCCGGTAATGCGCTGCGGCGGCTTCGAGGTCGCGAACGGCCAGAACGAGATGATCGAGACCACGAGGCATGATGTTGCTCCGGTGTGCCGGTCTTCTCAGTTCCATCGAGGGATGGAACGAGACCGGCATATCGCAAATGCCGGTCTGAAGACCGGCACACCAACTACACCAACCGGCTCTGTTCGACGGCAGCCGCGATGAAGCTCGAGAACAAGGGATGCGGCTCGAAGGGACGCGACTTCAGTTCAGGATGGTACTGCACGCCTATGAACCAGGGGTGATCGGCATATTCGATGGTCTCAGGCAGGAGGCCGTCCGGCGAGGTGCCGCAGAACACCATGCCCTTGTCTTCCAGGCGCTCGCGATAGCTCATGTTCACTTCATAGCGATGGCGATGGCGCTCGGAGATCGAAGTCGAGTCGTAGATATCGGCAATCTTGGACCCGCTCTTCAGCGTCGCCTGATAGGCGCCGAGCCGCATGGTACCGCCGAGATCGCCGCCTTGTGCGCGCTGCTCCAGCTCGTTGCCCTTCATCCATTCGGTCATCAGGCCGACGACAGGCTCTTTCGTCGCGCCGAACTCGGTGGAATTGGCATTCTTGATGCCGGCGAGCGAGCGGGCGCCCTCGATCACCGCCATCTGCATGCCGAAGCAGATGCCGAAATAGGGCACCTTGCGCTCGCGGGCGAAAGTCACCGCCTTGATCTTGCCTTCGGCGCCGCGCTGACCGAAGCCGCCGGGCACCAGGATGCCGTGGACATGCTCCAGATGCGGAGCCGGATCGTCCTGCTCGAAGATCTCGCTTTCGATCCAGTCCAGCTTGACCTTGACGCCATTGGCGATGCCGCCATGGGTCAGCGCCTCGGTGAGCGACTTATAGGCATCCTTGAGGCCGGTATATTTGCCGACGATGGCGATGGTGACCTCGCCCTCGGGATTGTGGATGGTCTGGGAGATCTTGCGCCAGCGCGACAAATCGGGCTTGGGCGCATCCTCGATGCCGAAAGCGGCCAGTACCTCGGTGTCCAGCCCCTGCTCGTGATAGGCGATGGGCACGTCATAGATCGAAGCGACGTCGCGCGCCTCGATCACCGCGGTCTCGCGCACATTGCAGAACAGAGCGAGCTTGCGCCGTTCTTCCTTCGGGATCTCGCGATCGGAACGGCAGAGCAGGATGTCGGGCTGGATGCCGATCGAACGCAGCTCGGCTACCGAATGCTGCGTCGGCTTCGTCTTGAGCTCGCCGGCCGAGGGAATGAAGGGCAGCAGCGTCAAATGGGTGTAGATGCAGGCGCCGCGCGGCAAATCGGACTTGATCTGGCGGATCGCCTCGAAGAAAGGCAGGCCCTCGATGTCGCCGACGGTGCCGCCGATCTCGACCAGCACGAAATCCACGCCGTCATTGCCCTTGAGGACGAAGTCCTTGATGGCATTGGTGACATGGGGAATGACCTGGATGGTGGCGCCGAGATAGTCGCCGCGCCGTTCCTTGGTGATGATGTCGAGATAGATCCGGCCCGTGGTGATGTTGTCGTCCTTGGAGGCCGGACGTCCGGTGAAGCGCTCGTAATGGCCGAGGTCGAGGTCGGTTTCGGCCCCGTCATCGGTGACGAAGACCTCGCCATGCTCATACGGGCTCATCGTGCCCGGATCGACATTGAGATAGGGATCGAGTTTGCGAAGGCGGACTTTGTAGCCGCGCGCCTGCAAAAGGGCGCCGAGGGCGGCTGAAGCCAACCCTTTTCCAAGCGAGGAGACCACGCCGCCGGTGATGAAAATGTACCGCGTCATGGACCCCCACTTAGACAAAAACACAATGATTCGACGAGCGGGCAATCGCTGCCCGCAGGATTATTTTCAAGTGACGCAAAGCGTTTTGCGATTTGGTGGAATCACCAAGAATCGCAAAGACGCATCGGAACAATGAGTTAGAGCAAATAAGCGTTCGAGCTTGAACGCACTTTGCTCCAGGACGCTACAGTCCCGAGCCCGACAATCACGCTGCCGGGCTGTTCATTACGGCTTGGCCGGTGCCGCCGGTTCGCCACCGCCCTGCAGCTGGTCGAACACCGATCCGCCATTGGACGGGGCCGGAGCTGCCGGTGCAGGTTGGGCCGGCGTCGCAGGCTGATTGGCCGGCTGGCTCGTCGGCGCGGCCGGACGATACTGGTCGAGCAGCGAACCACCCGGGCGGCTCTGCTGATTGGCAAGAATCGTCAAGAGCAGGCTGGTGATGAAGAAGGCGGCCGCGAGGCCCGCCGTCGTCCGCGTCAGGAGATTCGCCTGGCCGCGTCCGGTCATGAAACCGCCCGAGCCGCCGCCGATGCCGAGCCCCCCGCCTTCGGAGCGCTGCAGCAGCACCACAACAACAAGGGCCAGGACCACCATCAGGTGGATCGAGATGAGAACGGTTTGCATGGACTGATCCGGAAAGAATTCGGGCGCGTTCCTACACGAAGCGAGGCCCGCTGACTACCCCTGTCATATGGGAAGCTGGCATGAGCTGCGCCAGCCCCCCGTTCTTGAAGCTCAGGCGGGCTGCTTTGCGGCGACAAACGCCTCGTGCTCGCTCACGAGTTCACCCGACAGCGCCTTGGCAATCAGGGTCCGCGTCTCCGGGATACCGTAGATCGCCGCGAAGGAACCGAAGCGCGGGCCCCTCTGCTCGCCCAGGAGAATGCGATAGAGCGTGTTGAACCACTCCAGCGAGACGCCGGGACGCTCTGATGTGGCTCCCTTGGCCTTGAAGTCCTGATAGGGCGGCAAGCTGCGGCCGACATCATAGACCTTGTCCTGTATCATCGCCGCATCGGCATCGGCCGGTAGCTCGCCGAGGGCGTCCGACAGCGCCTCGAGGGCGGCGCGCTCGGCGTCGGTGGGCACCGAATACTGTTTGGCCGGCTTCACGAAGTCCCGGAAATAACGGATCGCATATTCGACCAGCCTGTCGAGTTGCGGATGGGTTTGCGGCGATGCGTCCGGCGCATGGCGACGCAGGAAGCCCCACAGCACGTCCTTGTTCTCCGCGTTGGCGACGGCAACCAGATTGAGCAGCAGCGCGAAATTGATCGTAGTCCGCGCACCCTCCTGGCCGATCGTCTCCGGGGCCGGCGGATTGCCGCCATGAATGTGCCAGACCGGGTTGCCGAGCTGGTTCTTGGCATCCTGCCGCCCGAATCCGCCCAGAAACTGCAGATACTCATCGACGGCGCGCGGAATGACGTCGAAATGCAGTTTCTTGGCCGAGCGTGGCGACTGGTACATATACAACGCCAGGCTCTCCGGCGTGGCATAGGTCAGCCATTCGTCGATGGTCAGACCATTGCCCTTCGACTTCGAGATCTTCTGGCCGTGCTGGTCGAGGAAGAGCTCGTAGACATAGTGCTCCGGGGCCGTGCCACCGAGGATCTCGCAAATAGCATCATAGACCGGCGCGTTGGTCTGGTGGTCCTTGCCGAACATCTCGAAGTCGACATCGAGCGCCGCCCAGCGCGCGCCGAAATCCGGCTTCCATTGCAGCTTCACCTTGCCGCCGGTGACCGGCAGAGTCTTGTCGATACCGTCCTCGTCGGTGAAGGTGATGGTCCCCGCCTTGGCATTCACATCCTTGAGCGGCACATAGAGCACTCGCCCGCTGCTCGGAGAGATCGGCAGGAACGGCGAATAGGTCGCCTGCCGCTCCTCGCCGAGGGTCGGCAGCATGACGGCCATGATCTCGTCGTACTTTTCGGCGGCCTTCAGCAGCACGGCATCGAGCTTGCCGGATGCGTAGTATTCCGTCGCGCTGGCGAATTCGTAATCGAACCCGAACGTATCGAGGAAGCGACGCAGCATGGCGTTGTTGTGATCGCCGAAGCTCTTGTAGTCGCCGCCAAACGGGTTGGGAACACGGGTCAGCGGCATCTGCAGATAAGGCTTGAGCGCTTCGGGATCCGGCACATTCTCCGGGATCTTGCGCATGCCATCCATATCGTCGGAGAAGCAGAGCAGCCGGGTCGGAATACGATCTTCCGTCAGCAGGCGAAAGGCATTGCGCACCATGGTGGTACGCGCGACCTCGCCGAAGGTGCCGATATGCGGCAGGCCCGAGGGACCATAGCCGGTCTCGAACAAGACCTCTTTCTTGTCGCCGGACCGCTTCTGCAAACGGGCGACGAGCTTCCTCGCCTCCTCGAATGGCCAGGCGGCGGAGACATTGGCGGCCGCAACGAGCTCGGCCGGATAGAGATTTGACATGTTCGATCCGATTTTTTCTGCTGCTTGTGGACGGGAAGCCAGACGGCGTGCGAGGCCGTTTGATTTCTCTCGACCGCAAGCGGAAGGCACAGCCATATTCAGGCCGGGCCGCAGCGTCAATCTTGGCGCGAGAATCTTTGGCGCGGGCAAATGATCGATCGAGGGGCTTGATGACGCCGCTTCTGGACTATCTGACCGCCGCTCTCGTCACCTTGCTGGTGGTGGTCGATCCCCCTGGCCTCGGCCCGATCTTCCTGGGCGTCACGCGCGGCATGAATAAGGAGCAGCAGCATTCGGTCGGCTGGCGCGCCAGCGTGATCGGCTTCGGCGTGCTCGCCTTCTTCGCCATTGCCGGCGAGCCCTTCCTCAGGCTGCTCGGCATCACCACGCCGGCCTTCCGCATCGCGGGCGGCCTGCTGCTCTTCGCCATCGCCTATGAAATGGTGTTCGACCGCTCCAACGTGCGCAAGAACGAGACCGCGGAGACCGCCATTACCAAGGATTTCATCTCCAATGTCGCCGCCTTTCCGCTGGCGATTCCCTTGATCGCCGGCCCCGGCGCCATCACCGCGGTGATGCTGCTCTCGGCCCAGGCCCATGGCGAGCCCGCCAAATTCGCCTCCCTGTTTCTCGTCATCGCCTTCGTCACGGCCTGCTGCTACGTCTCGTTCCGGCTCGCCGGGGTGATCAACAAGCTCCTGGGCATCACCGGCAATGTCGTGCTGACGCGGCTTCTCGGCATCGTGCTGTCGGCCCTGGCCGTGCAGTTCATCGTCGACGGGGTCAGAGCGATCGTGGCGGGATAGCGGGCCCGCAGCGCGTTCGCCCCCTGCCCTCCATCCGGGAGGTGATGATCCGGCCTTCGATCGCGCTCAAAGCAAAACGCCGGCCACAGGATGTGACCGGCGCTTCATGCGGCTTATCGACAGACTTCGTCCGATTTCAGAACGGGATGTCGTCATCCATGTCGGCCGAGGAAAACTTGCTCGAACCAGCCGGTGCCGGGCGGCGTTCCATCGGGCTCGACGAGCCGAAATCATTGCCCTGATAGTCCCGGCCGCCATCGCCCTGCCCGCCGCCGCGCGAATCCAGGAGGGTCATCTCGCCGCGATAGCGCTGCAGCACGATCTCGGTGGAATATTTCTCGACGCCGGAGGCATCATTGTATTTCCGGGTCTGGAGCTGGCCCTCGAGATAAACCTTGGAGCCCTTCTTCAGATATTGCTCGGCAATGCGTGCCAGCCCTTCATTGAAGATGACCACGCTGTGCCACTCGGTCTTCTCCTTGCGCTCGCCAGTGGCCTTGTCGCGCCAGCTCTCCGTCGTGGCGATACGCAGGTTGACGACCGGCTCGCCCGAATTGAGCCGCCGCACTTCCGGATCGCGGCCGAGATTACCGACCAGAATGACCTTGTTCACCGAGCCCGACATCGAGGCTTCCTTCCTTCGCTTCACAGCCTGCCTGCCGAACCGGCCCGCACGCCCCATGGCGCCCCGAGGGGTGCCTCCATCATTCCTGCTCTAGCATGCTCCCGGCGCCACACCCGCAAGGGAATTGGCTTCATGCACAATTAGTTTGTTCCACATTTGTTCGCACAATGCAAGCACCTTGCCTTAACCATCCGCTTACCAAGCCCCAGCAAAGATCCCGCCATGTCGAACTCCGCCATTCCGCCTCGAATCATGTGGGAATCTGCGGCATCTGGCCAAGAAAACCTTGCCTTTGCCTGGTAACTTGCCCAACAAGCAGGTCGAAAATCAGAGCCGCGCTTTCCGTCATCGCTCTTTCGCCACATTGGGCGTGCAGGGGAGCCGCACACTTCAATTCTTAGTTCCATACGAGGGCAGCAACATGGCAGGACCAGGACAACAGCGCGAAGCGAACGACGGGGCCAACACGGTAGCGGCTCTGGGTTTGCGCCGCGCCGCTTTGCGCGGCATGCTCGCTTCCCCGATCATCGATGCCGATGACCAGAAGGGCCTGCGCGACGAACTGGTCGCCGAGCTGCGCTCCATCGCCAATTCAATCTCCCGCGCCCCCGCCAAGAATGCGGTCGAGCTCTGCGCCAAACTCGACGTGCTCGGTGAGGAATATCGTCCCGACGGTGACAGCGGTTCCATTCGCGAGTTGATTGCCTCGATCCGCCGCGACGTCGTCAGCCTGACCGGCCGCCCGGCGGCCCAGGAGCGCGCCTCCTTCCAGACGATCCGGCCGCTGCACAATGCGCGCGCCGCCGAACCGACCCAGCAGCCGGCTGCGGCCGAAGCAGCTGGCGAAGCCAAGGCCGACTAAGCCTTTCGTCGACGCCGAAAACATCACCCCCGCGGAGCGATCCGCGGGGGTTTTTCTTTGGCCTTCCATATCTCCCCTTGGAGTGTCGCCGAGCGCAAGGCGTGTCCGGGCATGCAAGGTTCGCCTGCGCGAGTGCTGCATTTCGGCGAGCCTGCGCGCCAAGGCGATTTCGCCTCATGGCCCAATGCCTCGCCCAAACGAAAGGGGCAGGCTCGCGCCTGCCCCTTCATCACATCGGCATCCGGACCGGCAAGCGCTCTTATTGCGCGTTGTCGCCCTCGCCTTCGTCGTCGCTGCTGCCACCTTCGTCGCCACCAGCGGCACCGCCGCCGCTGCCGGCGCTGAGCACCTGGCCATTGACGCTCACGGCCTTGGTCGCCGCGTCGAAATCGACATCCCAGACGGCCTTGCCGTCAGCACCGGTCTTGGCCAGTCCCTTGATCAGGGCGATGCCCATCAGGGCCGATTCCTTGTTGGGAACCTGGGCGGCGTTCACAGCCGCGATGATCTGGTCGAGATTGGTGGCCGAAATCGTCACCTTGCCCTTCTGGCTCGGCATGACGCTCATCTTGCCTTCCGCGCTCACCGCGCCGGCCGGGGCGGTGAAGGTGCTGGGCGCCAGGGTCACATGCGGCTGTCCGGCCATGAAGAGAGCCAGGAATTGCGGCGTCAGCTCGTTGGGGATCGGCGGATCCTTGCTCGCATCGAAATTCTCGATCGCCAGCTTGGTGATGGCCTCGAGGTCGACGCCCTCGAACTTCACATCGATATTGCCCTGGCCGGGGACCAGCGGAGCCACCCAGCCCGGGATGACCGGAGACTGCGGCAGCGCCAGCCCATCATATTTGATGTCGATGCCGTAGGAGGCATCCTTGACCGCACCGGTCATGCCGACGCCGTAGCTGAGACTGCCAAGCTTGACCGGACCGACAGGCGTGTCGATGGTGACTTCATTCAGCTTGGTGGTACCGGACAGGTTGTTCCAAAGCGGCAGGGCAGCCGTCAGCTTCTGCTTGATCTCGGCCTGCTTGGCGATCAGTTCCTTGGGATCCTTGGAATTGGCGGCCATGCCGACGAATTCCAGCACCGTGGAAAGCTGGAAATTGTCGATCTTGCCATCGGTAGTCAGCGACTTGGCCGCGACCTTGATGGTCAGGGGCTTGGTCTTGCCGACGATGTTCTCGACGAAATCGGTGGCCGAACCGGTGGTGCTGACGTCGACGCCCCCACCGCTGCCGGCGGCTCCGGTCAGCTTGGAGGTGATCGCGCCCATGCTCGCGGTCACAGTGCTCTCGGCATCGTCCATGTCCATCGACATCGAGGCGCAGGTTGCTTCATAGGTCGAGAAGGTCGCGATCTTGGGATCGAACACGCCCGACGACTTGCAAGGCGCCGCAACCTTCATGGCGAAGGGCTTGTCACCCTGGGTACCGCTGAAATTGTAGTTGATCGGCGAATCGCTGGTCACCGCATAGGTGCCGTCCGAATTGGGCGTGGCCAGATAGGTGATGGGATCGAAGCTCGCAGTGACGCCAGCTCCCTTGAGCTGGGCCAGGGTGGAGCTGAGGTCGAGCTTCACGGCATAGGCGCTGCCCTGCGGGGTGATCGACAGGATGCCCTTCTCGAAAAGGCCGCTGCCGAGCGTCTTGGCGAGGCTGTCCTGCAGTTGCTTGGCGCCATCCGCCGATACGCCCTGCGCAAAGGCGGGAGCGCTCAGCAGCGTCGCGGCCAGCAGCGTGCTTCGAAAAGCCAGCCTGGCGGCGGGACTGCGGCGTTTCATGCGAAGAAGTTGCATGGAGTTTCCTTCAGTGGGTGGTAAGCCGTTTCGCGGCGCACTCTTAACGCATAATCATGAGGTGCGCACGCCTGGGTCGATGAAAGAGCGGTGGACGTTCAGAACCGGCTTTGAACCGGTACAGCAGCACTAGGCCCCGTCAGGATCGGAAACGAGGTGCCGAAACGCACATGACACATTCGATAGTCTCCGTGACGGGAGCGTTTATCACGCTGCGGGCTGATCATCCTGAGGCTGTTATGGAGCATGGATGAGGCAGCGGACAGTTCCGCACGTCACAAACCTTTCTCGATACAGACTTCGGGCGCGGGCACCACGATAGTGGCCGGCAATCGCCACCACCCAAGGTAGCATCCTAGCACCTCCGCCCAATCGATACATGACAAGAGGTCAAAAAAACGGCGAAAACCGCGATTGCCAGCATGAAACGTTTACGGTTTCGCAGCATTATGCCATGAAAACAAAAGTGCCCTCGGTAATGGTTCGGTGTTAGACCTACATCGCTGCCGTCCGAAAAAATGGAAGCGACAATGACAATCCTGAAGATCCTCACCGCCGTTTTCGTCCTGGCCGGCTTGGCAGCCTGCGCCAGCGACTATGGTCAGGCAGACCGCCGTCCGGCTTACGTCGTCGGCCCGGATACGCCGTTCCCGCGCTGAGCCCTTCGCGCTGCCAATAGGTGCTTTGCCGATCATACGAGCGGCCAAGGTGCTATTTGCCCGACGCTGCAAGGCCCGAGCGGCTTCCATCAGGTTTCGAGCCTGCACGAACACCCTGCCGATCCGGTGGGGTTTTCTTTTGGGACAGGTACCATTCCGGCATATTCTTCTTCGCGCAGGCGGAGAAGCCCGTCAGCGGCGATGCCTTTTCTGAGCAAGACATGGGGTGGTGCAACACCATGAGCCCTTCCGGGGCGGGAGTGTGGTCGTTCACGAATTCTCAAAGAAAAAACCCGGCGCGCATTAACGGCCGGGTATTCAGTTACATGACAATGAGTACGTTGGTCGGAAGGGGGACTGCCGACCGCCGCACTGAATTATCGGACGAGCCGGCGAGAAGCCGCAACCTGTGGGAACGGGCAGTACAGGGATTGTGGAAAGACAACAAAGGACTGGCAGCGCGCGATCGCCTGGCGGCCCCATACCAAGGTATGGATTGTTGGGAAGAGAGCCGGTCTTTACGATCCAGAGGCTTCTTTGGAAATGGAAGCTGGAGGCCCGGGTCTTTAATCAGACAGCCCCCCAGCCCTAAGCCGGGCCTCCTATTTTACCTCCCCCTATCGATCTAATCCGGTCAAGCCAGCGTGCCAATTCACCGCCGGTCGCTGGCTCTGGCCCGGTCGGGCGCCATTCACCCTCGACCGGGCCACTCCAAGAACGCCCGCGATGCGCAACGCGCGGGATCGAAATCGGATTCGGCTTGTCTGGGCGGATGGAGCAGAGAAAGGGCCGGACCTACCCCCTCGTCGACCTTTTCGGCAAAAGGTCGACGCGAACATCGTCGGCACAAACTTGTACCTGAATCTTCTGATCGGAAGGGAAGTGGCGGAGACGCAGGGATTCGAACCCTGGATACCCTTGTGGGGTATGCTCATTTAGCAAACGAGTGCCTTCAGCCTCTCGGCCACGTCTCCATTGCCACCCGGATAGACAATCCCGGTCTGGCAATCAAGGTAAAATCGCAACACCCCCCAAGCTTTATGACGGACACCGTCATGGACACGGCCTGGCGTCCCGCACAGCAGAGCGTGGATGCGGAGGCGATCTTGCGATAGGCGGATTCAAATCGCGTCGATGAAGCCCGGGACGAGCCACCATTTCCACTGGCACGCAGTTTGTTCTAGGAAGCGTCGAGGAGAGACCGCATGAACAGCACTGCCACGTCCCAAACCGCCATTCCCAGCTCCGCGATCGCGCCAGGCCGAGATATCGAGCGCCTGCTCGAGATCATGGCCGCCCTGAGGACTCCCGGCACCGGCTGCCCCTGGGACCTCGAGCAGGATTTCGCCAGCATCGCCCCCTATACGATCGAAGAGGCCTATGAGGTGGTCGACGCCATCCAGCGCGGCGACATGGCCGATCTCACCGACGAGCTCGGCGACCTCCTGCTGCAGGTGGTCTTTCATGCCCAGATGGCACGCGAGGAAGGCCTGTTCGATTTCGGCAGTGTCGTCGAGGCGATCACCACCAAGCTGATCCGCCGCCACCCCCATGTCTTCGGCGAAGCCAGGAACCTGCCGCCGGCCGAAGTGAAGAAACTCTGGGCGGAGATCAAGGCACAGGAAAAGGCCGAACGCGCCCGCCGTCATCCCCCCGCCGGCCCGGAAAGCGCCCTCGAAGGCGTGCCTGCCGCCATGCCGGCGCTGACGCGGGCCGTCAAGCTGCAGGAGAAGGCAGGCAAGGTAGGCTTCGACTGGAACGACATCCGCATGGTGCTCGCCAAGGTGCGCGAAGAGGCGGACGAGATCGAAGCTGCCCTGGACGAGGGCGCCGACAAGAATGCGCTGGCGGCTGAAATCGGCGATCTGCTGTTCGCCGTCGCCAACATCGCCCGCCATGCCCATGTCGACGCAGAAGGCGCCCTGCGCGGTGCCAATGCGAAGTTCGAGAAGCGCTTTCACTTCATCGAGGCGCGCCTGCGCGAGAAGGGCGCGACCCCGGCCCAGTCGAACCTGGAGGAGATGGACGAATTGTGGAACGAGGCCAAGCGCACCGGCCTGTAGTCCCCTCCCCTTCAGCCGAGAGCCCGCCTTCCCAGCGAGATCGATGGGCATCTCCGGCGGCTCGCACGGCCTCGCTGGCCGTGCACGGCATTCCGTGCGACAAATCCGGGCGCACCCGCATTCCTCGTCCCGCGTGATCCACCATGTTGTCCAGCCCGCCCTCCGCCGATGCATCCGCCGCCTTCAGCGTGGAGGAACGGCGCGAAGCCATCGTCAATCTGGTGCGTCAGCACGGCTTCGTCGGGGTCGAAATGCTGGCGAGCCGATTCGGAGTCACCGTCCAGACCATCCGGCGCGATCTCAACGATCTGAGCGGCGAAGGGCGACTGGCCCGCTATCGCGGCGGCGGTGGTCTGCCGTCGAGCGTCGCCAATATCGACTACAGTGCCCGCCAGATCATGAACCAGGTGGAAAAGGAGCAGATCGCCAAGCTGGTGGCGCGTCACGTTCCCGATCACGTCTCCATCTTCATGAATATCGGCACCACCACCGAGGCGGTGGCCGCAGCGCTGATCCACCATCAGGATCTCAGGGTGATCACCAACAATCTCAATGTGGCGACGATTCTCTCGCGGCACACCGATTTCGAGATCACCATTACCGGCGGCTCCGTGCGCAACCGGGACGGCGGTGTGCTCGGCCCGGCCTGCGTGGACATGATCAGTCAGTTCCGCGTCGATATCGGCATCATCGGCATCAGCGGCATCGACAGCGACGGCACGCTGCTCGATTTCGATTATGACGAGATTCGTGCCGCCCAGACCATCCTGCGCAACGCCCGCAAGACCTATCTCGTCACCGACCACACCAAGTTCCAGCGCAGACCCCTGCTGCGCATGGCGTCGATCACCGAAGTGAGCGCCGTCTTCGTCGACATGGCGCCTCCCCGGGCACTCACCGAATTGCTGGCAAGCAGCGGCACCGAGCTTCACATCGCCAACCTCTGATTGCGCAACACCGCCCCGGCGAGAATTGTGACACTGTTTGTCACCCAAAATTGCCATCACGTCATTTTCGAATCTCCGCATTTCGAAAATGCCTCACTAGAGCGCAAACGACATTCGACATTTGATCGCAGCTCCATCCGCTCGATCGCCGGCCACGACACGCTACCATCATACCTCGATGAACGAAATCGCCAAAAACATGTGGCGTTTTCTACAACCCGGCCGTGCACTCAGCCATGTTGCGGCGCAATCCAGGCCTCCTCAATGTCGTTTCTGAATAATTCAACTCCAATGAGAAATGTTCGTTTTTACCAAAACGAAAGATAAAATTTTCTATTGCGAAAACAAAAAAGCACGACAACATTGCCGCCGAAACAAACGCCTTCATCAACGAAGGATCAAAAACAGGGAGACGGAACGCCATGGTCCACGCCACCCCGCCATGCTCGACCGCCACCCCCGCCACGGCCCTGTCGCGGAGTGACACCCCATGAATCAGCAGGCTTCCGCAAATGCTATTTTCGACGTCTTCGTGATCGGCGGAGGCGTCAATGGGTGCGGCATTGCCAGGGACGCCGTTGGTCGTGGTTATTCGGTCTATCTGGCCGAGATGAACGATCTGGCCAGCGGTACGTCGTCCAAAGCCACCAAACTGATCCATGGCGGCCTGCGCTATCTCGAATATTACGAGTTCCGCCTTGTGCGGGAAGCCCTCACCGAACGCGAGATCGTCTGGCGCAACGCACCACATCTCGTCCACCCGCTGCGTTTCGTGCTGCCCTATTTCAAGGGCCTGCGACCGGCCTGGATGCTGCGTATCGGCCTGTTCCTCTACGACTATATCGGCGGCCGCAAGAAGCTGCCGCCCACCCGGACGCTCGATCTGCGGCGCGATGAGGCCGGCAAGTCGCTGAAGCCGATCTTCTCGAAAGCTTTCGAGTATTCCGATTGCTGGGTGAATGATGCCCGCTTCGTGGCCCTCAACGCCCGCGATGCCGCTGACCGCGGCGCCATTGTCCGTACACGCTGCAAGGTCGTCTCGGCTCGCCGCGACGCCGGCCTGTGGCACATCCGGCTGCGGGACCAGATCAGTGGCACGGAGAACGAGGTCACGGCCCGCCTCCTCGTCAACGCGGCCGGCCCCTGGGTCGACACCGTGCTGGCGGACGTGGTCGCGCACAAGGAGCCGAACCAGGTGCGCCTGGTCCAGGGCAGTCACATCATCGTGCCCAAGCTCTTCGACCACGACCGCTGCTACATCTTCCAGAACCCGGACGGGCGCATCATCTTCGCCATTCCCTATGAAGATGAGTTCACCCTGATCGGCACGACCGACCAGGACTACAAGGATGACCCGGCCAAGGTCGCGATCACGCCCGGCGAGACGGAGTATCTGTGCAAGGCGGCGAGCGAGTATTTCGCCAGGGAAATCAAGCCTTCCGACATCGTCTGGACCTATTCGGGCGTGCGGCCCCTCTATGACGATCACGCCACCGCCGCCCAGGCAGCCACCCGTGACTATGTCATCAAGGAAGAGCTGATCGACGGAGCGCCGCTGATCAACATCTTTGGCGGCAAGATCACCACCTACCGCCGCCTGTCGGAATCGATCCTCGAGCATATCGAGAAGACCCTGGGCGCCAAGGGTAAGCCCTGGACCGCCGATGCCCCCCTGCCGGGCGGCGACATGCCCAACGCCGATCTCGATGCCTTCATTCGCTCGCTGATGGCACGCAAGCCCTTCCTGTCTCCAGCCCTCGCCCGGCGCCTCGCCAAAGCATACGGCACCCGCGCCCTGCTCTTCCTGGAAGGCGCCAACGGCATGGCCGATCTCGGCCGGGATTTCGGCATGGGCCTCACTGCTGCCGAGGTCGACTATCTCGTCGACCAGGAATGGGCCGTGACCGCCGAGGACATCCTCTGGCGCCGCTCCAAGCTCGGCCTGCATCTGCCGCCCGAGGCGGCCGGTGACATCTCCGCCTATCTCGCCGCCAGGCAGAAGGCGCCCGTTCCCCACTGAACTCGTTCCCAGACCCAACGGGACTGCAAGAACATATCGAGGAGGAAAGCATGACCAAATATGTCGGGTCCATCGACCAAGGCACGACCAGCACCCGCTTCATCATCTTCGACCGTCGCGGCGAGATCATCTCCGTCGACCAGAAGGAACACGAGCAGATCTATCCCAAGCCCGGCTGGGTCGAGCATGATCCCGCCGAGATCTGGCGCAACACCCAGAGCGTGATCGCCGGTGCCCTGAAGAAGAAGGGACTGACCACGGCCAACCTGGTCTCCGTGGGCATCACCAACCAGCGCGAGACGGCAGTCCTGTGGAATCGCAAGACCGGCGCGGCCGTGCACAACGCTCTGGTCTGGATGGACACCCGTACCGACAAGCTCGTGGCCAAATTCGCCAAGGAGGGCGGCCAGGATCGCCTGCGCGCCAAGACCGGCCTGCCTCTCGCAACCTATTTCTCCGGCCTGAAGCTGCGCTGGCTGCTCGACAACGTTCCCGGCGCCCAGAAGGCTGCCGAGGCCGGTGACCTTCTCTTCGGCAATCTCGACACCTGGCTGGTGTGGAACCTGACCGGCGGCACCAAGGGCGGCTTGCACCTGACCGACGTCACCAATGCCTCGCGCACCCAGATGATGGACCTGGAGACACTGGACTGGGATGCCGAGATTCTCAGCCTGTTCGACATTCCTCGGGCCTGCCTGCCGCAGATCCGTTCTTCCAGCGAAGTCTATGGCACGTGCACAGGCGTGCTGGCGGACATCCCGGTCGCCGGCATTCTCGGCGATCAGCAGGCGGCCCTGTTCGGCCAGGCCTGCCTGCAGCCGGGCGAAGCCAAGAACACCTATGGCACCGGCTGCTTCATGCTGATGAACACCGGCGACAAGCCCTTCCACTCCACGGCCGGCCTGCTCACCACGCTCGGCTACAAGCTCGGCGACAACAAGCCCATCTACGCTCTGGAAGGCTCGATCGCCATCGCCGGCGCGCTGGTGCAATGGCTGCGCGACAACCTCAATTTGGTGAAGACCGCGCCGGAGATCGAGGCCCTCGCCAATACCGTGAAGGACAATGGCGACGTCTATTTCGTTCCGGCCTTCTCCGGCCTCTACGCGCCGCACTGGAAGGAAAGCGCCCGCGGGGTGATCGCCGGCCTGACGCGCTTCGCCAACAAGGGCCATATCGCGCGTGCCGCCCTGGAGGCGACCGCCTATCAGACCCGCGAAGTGCTCGATGCCATGACCAAGGATTCGGGCGTGCAGATCAAGGAATTGCGGACCGACGGCGGCATGGTCGTCAACGAGCTGCTGATGCAGTTCCAGTCCGACATCCTCAACGTTCCCGTGGTGCGCCCCAAGGTCATCGAGACCACCGCCCTGGGCTCGGCCTACGCGGCCGGCCTGGCGACGGGGTACTGGAACTCCACCAAGGACATCTCGGAAAACTGGGGCGTCGACAAGCGCTGGCATCCGATGATGAAGGAAGAGCAGCGCAGCAAGCTCTTCAGTGCCTGGAACAAGGCCGTCACCCGTTCGCTCGACTGGGCAGTCTGACCATCACGAACCAAGCAGGGCCGCACCGGGGGGTGACGGCCCCACAACACAGGGAAGAAGAACATGGCAGTTGGGTTTGTTGGTGAGCTGATGGGCACGGCCACGCTCATCCTGTTCGGGGACGGTGTCGTGGCCAACGTGTTGCTGGCCAAGAACAAGGGCCAGAATTCGGGCTGGATCGTCATCACGGCCGGCTGGGCCTTCGCGGTGCTCTGCGGCGTGCTGGTCGCCGTTGCGGCGGGTGCTCCGGGCCATCTCAATCCGGCGGTGACCCTGGCATTCGCCACCGCGACCGGTGATTGGAGCAATGTGGTTCCGTTCATCGCGGCTCAGTTCATCGGCGCCTTCATCGGGGCGATCCTGGTTTGGCTTGCCCATCTGCTGCATTGGCGCGAGACCGAGGATCAGGGCCTCAAGCTGGCCGTCTTCTGCACCGGCCCCGCCATCCGCAACTATGGCGCCAATCTGGTGACGGAAATCATCGGCGGCTTCGCCCTGCTCTTCGTCGTCGCCGCCATCGGCTCCAAGGGCGTGGCGACACCGGGCTATCTCGCCCCCTTCATCGTCGGCATGCTGGTCTGGGGCATCGGCGTCTCGCTGGGCGGTCCCACCGGCTACGCCATCAATCCGGCCCGCGACCTCGGCCCGCGCATTGCCCACGCCGTGCTGCCGATCGCCGGCAAGGGCGGTTCGGACTGGGGCTATTCCTGGGTGCCGGTCGTCGGCCCGGTGATCGGCGGTATCGTCGCCCTCATGCTCGCCAAGGCGACGGGCATGATGTGACGGGCATACCGCAAGAGGCCAAGGCGTCTCGTCTTTGAAAAATGGCCGGCTCGTCCGGCCATTTTTATTGCCGACATTGCCGGATCAGGCCTGTCGTGGCAGCTTCGCGGACAATCGTGGGGGCCTGTCAGGTTGTTTTCGGAGCAAATGGCGATGAAGCGCATCCTGATCACCGGCGTGTCCGGAACCGGCAAGACTTCGGTGATCCGTGAATTGATGGCTCGCGGTCACCAGGCCTATGACCTCGACACGCCGGAATGGTCGCATTGGGTGCCGGCCGCCCCGGGAGATGATCTGACACCCGCCCAGGGTGAGGACTGGGTCTGGCAACTCGACAAGGTCGAGGCCTTGCTGTCGCGATCGACACCCGGTCCGCTCTCCGTCAGCGGCTGCGCCGAGAACATGGCCGGGCTGTTTCCCCTGTTCGATGCCATTGTCCTACTTTCGGCTCCCCTTCCCACCATCATGGCGCGGCTCGCGGCCCGAGCGGGATCCGGCTATGGCCATGCCGAGGAAGAACGGCGCAAGGTTGCCGCATTGATCACGGCGATCGAACCGCTGCTGCGCCAGTCGGCCGATTTCGAGATCGACACCCGCCAACCGGTGCAAGCGACCGTTGACGCGCTGCTGCGGTTTATCGAACCTCGCTGACGTCGGCGCCGCCATCGCGATAACGGCGCCATCACGCTCCTCCCCCTACTGTGGCGAACCGATCGCATGCGGGGGGCTGCCATGTCACGTATGGGCGTTGTCAGGACGGGGCGACCGGGCGCGCGGCATGTCGGCCGCCGATCACGCCTCTGCGTCGTCGTCTTCGGCTTTGCAATGGCCGCTGGAGCGGCCGAAGCCGCCCCGGCCATCCAGTGGGAAGTCGCCAATCGCTTCCCCCTGTTCCGCAACGAGGACCATTTTCGTGCCCTCGCCGCTATCTATGCTGGCCTCCCCTTGGCCGATCGCCAGAACCAGCCGGTGATGGCGCTGGAGGTCGAGTTGGAAAAGCGCGCCGATGCCAGGCAACTCGGCAAGGCTTTCGGCGATCCCGCGACGATCTGGCGTTTCGGCTGGGCCTCGGCCCTTGCCCGCAGCACCTGCTTCAGCGCAACCAATCGCGGGCATTGGGGCTGCAAGCTGGCCAATGGCGAGGACTTTGTCGGCGCGCGCAAGACCGACATCCTGGCGAGCGTCACCGAAGCCCCTGCGGGTCGCCAGTGCCAATGGCTGGTCAATGGCACGGTGGCCGCAACGGCAGCCTGCGACACCGCGCAGATACGCCTTGCCGGCATCCCCATCGCCACCGCCTTCACCCTGGCCGTCAAGGCCGACGGCCAGGCCCTGGCCGAAGCGCCTGACCAGACCGTCCGACCGATCACCATTCTCGGCATGGGTGATTCCTTCGCCTCCGGCGAGGGCAATCCCGACAAGGCCGCGGTGCTCGGCACCGACGTCAACAATTTCCAGGAATCGTCGCACCTGCCGGGTGAATCGGGATGGCGCGGCCGGCTGCGGCTTTACCCCCTCCGCTACAAGCACAATTTCGACAGGAGGTTCGGGATCGGTGCGCTGTGGATCAACCAGCAGTGCCATCGCTCGCTTTATTCGCACCAGCTCAAGGCCGCCCTGGCGATCGCCTTGGAAGCCCCTCATGCGAGCGTGACCTATCTGGGCTATGGCTGCACCGGCGCCGAAGTCTTCGAGGGCCTGCTCGGCTACTGGGTTGCCCGCGACGACGTCCCCAAGGACAGGCCGGGCAAATCCGGGCAATACGATGCCTCGCCGCAGGTGATGCGGGCCTTGCGTGACCTCTGTCCGCTGCCCCTTACGGGCTATAATCGCTTCTCGCCGCCGGCGCACTTCTCCTGGAACACCGATCTCAAGCGCTGCGCCGCCTTCAAGCGCAAACCCGACATCCTCCTGCTCAGCATCGGCGGGAACGATATCGGCTTTTCCCGGGTCATTGCCGGCGAAGCCCTGGCCGCCAGCAGCAACTTCCTGTCGCTTCGGCGAACCGCCGAAAGACTTTGGATCAAGGGGGCCGATCCTATCACCTTTCAGGATGCTACGGCTGCCGAGAGTTCGCTGGCAGAACGCTATCGCGTCCTGGCCCAGGCCTTCGAACGGCTCCTGGGCCTGAATGGCTCCCAGATCATCCAGAGCGGGTATCCGCAGATGCTGCACACCGGCAGCGGCACCTGCCCGCATGCCCCCAGCGGCGAAGCGGGCACGGCTGGAATGGATCTCCACGAAATCTTCCGGATCAGCAAGCCGACCACGGGCCCGGACTCGGTTGCCTTCGTCGACGGTCTCAACGCCAAGATACACGCTCTCGGCACCGGCACGGGCTGGCAGGTGGTCAGCGACTTCGCTGCAGCCTTCAAGGGCCACGCCTTGTGCCAGCCCGGCATGGCGGACGGCAGCAACGCTCCGGATGGGCTTCGCTTTCCGGTCAGCAATCCCACCGGGCAACGCTGGACACCGTTTTCGCCGCCGGTCTGGCAGGCCTATCGCCCGCGGCAACGCTGGTTTGTCACACCGAACGATGCCTTTCTCGCCGCCAATACCATGCGAACGCTGGCAGGCAGCGGCGGCGATCCTCACATGAACGGCCGCGCTCAACCGGTCCTGGCGGCCACCCTCAGCGGCTCCTTCCATCCCAACGCACTCGGTCAGGCGGCCATGGGCGACGGGGTGCTGAAGGCACTACGCCAGAAGCTGGGATTGCCCGCACCCAGCGCTCCGGCACCGTAGCGATCGCCTGTGCCATGCAGCAACCTTAAACAGGTGTCGAGATTAACCATGCTGCAAGAATGACAGGTGCTTGGCACTCTCCCTGGAAATCAGAAAAAACGCCCGTTTTTCTCCCAATTTGTCCCATTCCAACCAGTAAAATGGCCTCGATCACCATCGGGGCGAGCCGCAATTAACATATTGGGCCAAATCTTGTCTGTCAGAGCCTTGCTTCTGTCCGATTCAAGACCAAAAGTTAATTTTCAGTAAATGAGCCATTCATCGTAGCGTAGCGTAAGGATGCTCAACCATGAAGAAACTCCCGGGTCTGATCCTGGTCACCGGCCTTGCCGTCAGCACGGCCTCCTGCAGCTCCAGCCCGGCCGGGCGAGCTTTCAACGGTGCTCTGATCGGCGGCACCAGCGGCGCCATCGTCGGTAGCCTGGTCGCTCGCCAGCCGACCACCGGTGCGCTGGTCGGCGGTGCCATCGGAGCAACCACAGGCGCCGTCGTCGGCCTCGTCACGACACCCGAACCGGCGCGAACCAGCTGGTTCTAAGGCCGGCGCTCCACGCCCCAAGGAAGCAGGCCCGTTGCCCCGGACGAACAGCCGGGCGCAACGCGGACCGGCACTGGTCCGTCGGCATTTGACGCTGGAGCCTGCCGAGCGCCATAGTCCTGCTGTCGTTGCATGGCATGCGTGGAGTGCCTTCGATGTCGAGACTGATCATGGGTCCGGCGGGAGCCGTCATTCTGACGATCTGCCTGGTTCTACCGGCGCTCTCGTCGGAGTTGACGCCTTGGCCCCCTCGTGATCCCGGACAGCCCGAAGCAAGCATCGCCATTACGAAGGCCTGGGTCACCGCCTTACGGGAAACCCGCGACTTCGCCAGCCTGCAAAGGGCGGCCGGCGCCGGTGGCAAGCTTCTTGCTGTCGAAACCGATCCGGAAACACCCCGAGCCATCTATGGCTGGAGGGGACACGATGGCCGGGGACAGATGAAGGTCTTTCTCTACCGCACTGGGGATTTCGGCATCACCGCCACGCCTGCAGACGGGGCGGGCGAAATCAGCATGAACAATTCGGGGGCTTTCGTCTGCCCTTCCTGCTCGCCGCCGGTCGATGCCTGTGGGCGGCGTCCCTCATGGGTGTCGCACAGCGTGCATTGGGACGGATCCGATTGCCATTGCACCATCACCGGCCCGCAGACATTACGGCCTGGCCCGTGCTGAAGCAGGCTCGATGCTGTAATTCCTTGTTGCCGCATCTTTTTTGCCGAAAACCGGTACCCACTTTTCGGCGCGATGCTCTAGTCGAAGCCCGCAACCAGGATGAGTTCCCGGCTACCCGGCTCGACGGGCCGGCGATCCCAGTCGCCGAACCAGGCCTGGTGGGAAAACCCGGCTTTCTCGGCAAGAGCCGAAATCGTCGCCTGGGACGCGAAGCGCAAGGTGCTGCGGCTGGAGACTTCCGTTCCGTCCCCAAAGCGATAGATGGAACGAAAAGATACCAGCTCGCCCTTCTTCTCGATATCGACATGCATGGTTTCGGGGGCACCTGCCGAGGAACGGCCCACCACTGGCTTCCCCCATTGTTCCCAGATCCGCGCTTCGGGATTGCGCGTCTCGAACGCGAAACGCCCGCCTGGCGCAAGCCTTTGTTTCACGGCCTGCAGGAAAGCCAGCATGGTCTCGTCGTCGAGCAGCACCTGGAACGCATGCCCGGTCATCACAACCAGGTCGAAACTTCCCTGGACATCGCCGACCAGCCCGTGAACCCAACGCACCAGATGCCCGTGCGGACGAGACCGGGCGACGTCCAGCATGGCTGCGGCAGGGTCGACGGCGGTGACCGCATGCCCCTGTCGGGCAAAGGCTGTCGCCATCATCCCGGTTCCACATCCGATATCGAGGATGGCCAGCGCCGATCTGCCTGCCAAGGCGAGGTAGAAGTCGCTGTCCGGTCCCCATGGGTTCTGGATGTCGTAGAGAGACGCCAGGCGCGGATCGGTATAATGCGCGCTCAGCTCATTCAACCGCAGCGATCCCGAACCGTCGCCTGACCTGGTCGGCGCGTTCCGGGGCCACGCGCACGGAGACATGGGTGACGCCAGCCTCATCGGTCTCGCGGGCCAGTACATCCGTATTGGCATGCAGCCAGGCAAGGCCCGCTCCGTCCGCCGGCGGGATGTCGATGGCCAGCGTCAGCCGCCCGGCCGCCACCACCGTCTCGACCCGGTCGAGCAGTGCAGGCAACCCTTCCCCGGTTACGGCCGAGACCACCACGGGCCGATTTCCGCCCTCGCGCCGGGAAGCCGTCAACAGCGCCTCGCGCGCTGGCTCTTCGATGAGATCGACCTTGTTCCAGACTTCGATCACCGTCTGCTTGGCCCCCTCCTCGATGCCGAGGCTGTGCAGGATGGAGCGCACATCGCCCGCCTGGGCCTCGGTGTCGCCATGGGAGATGTCGCGCACATGCAGGATGACATCCGCCTCCAACACCTCTTCCAGGGTGGCGCGGAAGGCCGCCACCAGCATGGTCGGCAGTTCGGAAATGAACCCCACCGTATCGGACAGGATCGCCTTGGTGCCATGCGGCAGCTTGAGGGCGCGCAGCGTCGGATCCAGTGTGGCGAACAGCATGTCCTCCGCCAGTACCTCGGCCCGGGTCAGCCGGTTGAACAGCGTCGACTTGCCGGCATTGGTATAGCCGACCAGCGCCACGATCGGATAAGGCACCTTGCGCCGGCTGGCGCGATGCAGGGAACGGGTACGCTTCACCTGCTCCAGTTCACGCTCGAGCTTGACGATGCGATCCTGCAGGAGACGCCGGTCCGATTCGATCTGGGTTTCGCCTGGACCGCCCAGGAAGCCGCCGCCGCCGCGCTGGCGTTCGAGATGGGTCCAGGATCGGACGAGACGCCCTTTCTGATAGTTGAGATGGGCGAGCTCGACCTGCAGCGTGCCTTCCTTGGTACGGGCGCGCCGACCGAAGATTTCGAGAATCAGGCCGGTGCGGTCGATCACCTTGGCGCCCCAGGCCTTTTCGAGATTGCGCTGTTGCACGGGCGACAGGGCGCAATCCATCAGCACGAGGGTAATCTCTTCGGCTTCGACGACCGCCTTGATCTCCTCGACCTTGCCCTTGCCGATATAGGTCGAAGGGCGGATTTCGCCGAGCGTAACCACGACGGCACCGACCACATTGAGATCGATGGCGCCGGCAAGACCGACCGCCTCCTCGAGCTTGGCGTCGGGTGAACGCACGAGATCGCTCTCGCTCCGGCGCGAAAGCACCGGGGCGACGACATAAGTTCTTGTGCCGGAAGCAACTTCCAGCTCATGCGCATCGATGCGATGCGCCGGATCCTTGAGAGTATTTGCTGTCAAACGTCAACTTTCGGGCGGGGGTGCCCCCGCCACCGCCGATACGGCAAGAATCAAAGCTTGTCCGCGCCCTCGATCTCACCGCCTTCGAAGAGTTGGACGGGATGGCCCGGCATGATCGTCGAAATCGCATGCTTGTAGACCAGCTGGGAATGACCGTCGCGGCGCAAAAGCACGCAAAAATTGTCAAACCAGGTCACAACGCCTTGCAACTTCACACCATTCACCAGGAAGATCGTGAGCGGGATCTTGTTCTTGCGGACATTGTTGAGAAACGTGTCCTGTAGATTTTGGGTGCGCTCCGCCGCCATAATACCCCCGAAACTCCTTGACCGCGGTTGGTCCGCGGACATTCACAAGCAAAATCAGCCAACGCCGACGCGCCTGCCTTTCATGCAATCATCCTACATAGTCGACGGGGATGCTGCGTCGCGCAAGCAAAAGTTTGCAATCGCCACGCGTCATTCCGCCCAATCTGTCGGAATGATCGCAGATGGAGGTCAAGCCATCATCTGTCAAGCAACAATGGTATACCAGGCGCTAAAGTGAACGCTCGGCCACCTCATGAAAACGCGCGCGCAATCGAGCGGTCAGCGCCCCTGGCTTGCCGTCGCCGATCACCGTGTCGTCGATACGCACGACCGGCATGACCAGCGCCGTCGCCGCCGTCACGAAGGCTTCCTTGGCTGCCTTGGCTTCCGCCAGCGTGAAGGGCCGTTCGCTGACCAGTAGATTGTCGCGCCGGGCGAGGTCCAGCAGCGTGGTTCGGGTCACGCCCCGCAGAATGCCGCTCTCGGCCGGGCGGGTCAGCAGGGTGTTTTCGCGGGTGATGATCCAGGCATTGCTGGCCGCTCCCTCGGTGACATAGCCATCCTTGTCGACGAACCAGGCCTCCTTGGCGCCACGCTCCTTGGCCCGTTGCCGCGCCAGCGCATTGGGCAAAAGGCCGGTGGATTTGATGTCGACCCGTTCCCAGCGATTATCCGGCAGGCTGATCACCGAAATGCCGTTGGCGGCGCCTGCCTCCGCCTTGCTGCGGTCGACGGAGCGAGCTGTCACCACCAAGGTGGGCGGCGTATCCGCCGCCGGGAACACGAAATCGCGCCTGGCCGCTCCGCGCGTGACCTGGAGATAGACCAGGCCGTTGCGGACCCGGTTGCGCCGGACCGTCTCGCGCAGGATAACCTTGAGCGCCCCCTCCCCGACCGGCATGCCGATGCCCAGCTCCGAGAGCGAGCGCTTGAGCCGGGCAAGATGCCGGGTCTCATCGATGAGCCGGCCACCGAAAACCTCGCAGACCTCGTAGACCCCGTCGGCAAACTGGAAACCGCGATCCTCGATATGCACGCAGGCGTCGCGCAGCGGCACATAGACCCCGTTCACATAGGCGATGCGGCTCATGATGGCCTCGGGTAAGCTTCGGCCGGGACTGGGCGGCAAGGGCTGCCGCCGAGACTCGGCCAAGATTTGGCAACCCAGACGGTGTGCCGCAGATTGAGGCCAGTGACAACCCGCGATCGGCCGTCACGCCAGCCAGAAGGGCGCACCCTGGGCAAACCGCTTCCAGAGCCTGTGCAGCGATCCGGCAGCGACTTCCTTGTCGCGAGCCTGCCAGCCGGTTATCAGGCCAGCGCCACGATGCAGGGCGGCATCCTGCGTTTCATCGGTGAGCACCGCCAGCAAACCGCCCGTCGTCGCGGCGTCATTGGCCAGACCGAGCCCTTCCTGGAGATCGGCAAGCCGGGCAAGATAACGCTGCGCCTCGTCCTTGGCAGCGAAGACGCCACGGAAGAACTCGGCACCATAACGCAGTTTCTTGAGCACGAGCCGCAATTCATGCTGGGCCACCGGCTCCAGCCGCCTGAAATGCTTTCCCCCTTTCAGGGCGCGGCGATGCAGCCGTTCCAGCGCCTGGCGAGCGAATTGCTCGGCGGTCTCCGCCAGGATGCCGAGCGACCCGCTGGCGATATCATTGCGCCAGGCGCGCCTTTCGACGGTGCGCCCGAGTGTCAGCAGGAAACGGTTGTAGCGGGCACCGGCGAACAGTTCTCGCAGATGCTGATAGCCATGCAGCCGTCGCGGCTCGACATGAGCGCGCATTGCCGCAAAGGCTCTCTCGTCGGGGCAATGTGTCTCGATCCCGGGAATGGTATCCACCACGAGCACGTCCCAATTGCGCACGGGCCCGAGCGTGGATGCCAACCATTTGGCCTCGACCGCCAGCAACGCGAGCGTCGGTGAGCCGATCTGGCGCTGGAGAATCGAAATAGCGGTGCGCATGCGCCGCAATGCCACCCGCATCTGGTGCACGCCTTCCGGCGTCCTCCCCTCTTCCACCACCGCCTGATTGGCCACCATGTGACGCTGGCAGTCGCCGAGCAGCTTGGCGACGATCTCGTCGACATTGTCGGCCGCGCCGATGCTGCCCTTGGCGGCGCGCACGCCCTCTGCCGGCGGATCATAGGCGAGCTTGTAGCCCCGATCGGCCTTGGCCAGCGTGCCTACGCGGAGAGGTGCAACATCGAGCAAGGCCAGGGCGACGTCATAGAGAGCCCCCGCGTCTCCGCCCTTGAGTTCCAGTTCGAGCTCGCTGATGCCCTCGCGGCGCTCGCCGGCCCGAATCTCGCCCTGGTCGAAGGCCAGTTCCAGATTGGCGGAAGGCAGGTCGAGCGCCTGGATGCGCCTGCGAAACTTGGTGACGAAGACAGGCTCGAGCACGCCATTGCCGACGCCGTCCATTCCGATTTCCAGTGCCTCGGGCGGCAGCAGGGCCAGATCCGGCTCCAGGCTCGGCACAGGCACCTCCCACTCATGGCGGGCCAGGGGATTGGTGCCGTCGGCCGGACGCTTCAGCGTCTGGATGAAGCTCTTGCCGCTCTTGCGCACCCTGAGGGCGATCTTGTTGCGATAGAGCTTGCGGTCTGGCGTATCGTAATAAGCATTCTCGAAATTGCGAAAGACGCCGCGATTGCGCGCATGCTGGGCAATGACCGGAACCGCGGCGAGAGAATCGAAGCTGCCGGCGGGAGCCAAGAGCTTGAGCTCGATTTCTCGATTGGCAGCAGGGGCCGGCAATGTCGGTGCGGGCACTGCCGGTGCGGGTCTACTGCCTGTTTCCACGTCTTTACTCCGAGCAATGTCGTCACCGGACCGACGCGGCCGTTTTGATGACGATTTGATGACGAAACGGAGCTATGGCAGATCGAATTGTCACATACTACCACCCGGCGAGCCCTAAAACGTGCATCACCGTGGACAGATGTAGTTCAAATCATTTCCCACGCCAGCGGCGTGAATGGGCAGGGCCCGCGATGCGGATGGCTTGCCATTCGCATGCTGCAGGCCCCAGGCCCGGCGCCTCAACCCGTCCAACCGCCATCGATGATGTGGATCTGGCCGGTCGTATAGGTGGCCCCCGCGAGATAGACGACGAGATCGGCGATCTCTTCCGGCTGGCCGATCCGTCCGATCGGCTGGCGCGAGACGAAAGCGGCGCGAGCCGCTTCATAATCACCGGTCGCTTCCAGGCGTTCACGCAGGGAGGGACTCTCGACGGTCCCGGGTGCAATGGCGTTGCAGCGTATGCCCTTGCTTACATAGTCCGCCGCCACCGATTTGGTGATACCGACCACGGCGGACTTCGAGGCCTGATAGGCAAAGCGATTGGGGATGCCCTTCACCGAAGAGGCCACCGAAGACATGTTGATGATGCTGCCGTCGCCACGCGCCAGCATATGCGGCAGGAAGGCCCTGATCATGCGGAACATCGCCGTGACGTTGAGATCGAAGGCGAAATTCCAGTCCTTTTCCGTACAATCGAGAATGGTCCCGGCATGGACGACGCCGGCGCAGTTGAAGAGAATGTCGGCCTTTGGGCCGTGCCGCTCCGCAAAGGCGCTGATCGCTTCCGGCGAAAGCACGTCCAACCGTTCGACGGAGATGCCTTCAACCCCGGCAAGATCCGCCAGCTTGTCCTCGGCGATATCGGTGGCGACCACCTGGGCGCCGGCACGAGCCAGCGCGATCGCCGAGGCGCGGCCGATTCCCTGGGCGGCCGCGGTGACAAGGGCTGTCTTGCCCTGCAGGGATAGGGACATTTTTCTCTCTCCGTCGTCGATCACCGGGCAGGCCGGCTCTTATGCATATGCTCAGTGTTGCGTGGGGCGGCGCCAGCTTGAAACATGC
Organism: Labrys sp. WJW; assembly: GCF_001676615.1. GTDB lineage: Bacteria > Pseudomonadota > Alphaproteobacteria > Rhizobiales > Labraceae > Labrys > Labrys sedimenti. The sequence continues at coordinate 33,488 of NZ_LYXZ01000031.1, forward strand.
CGGCGTTCCCTTCCCGATTGATAGCTGCATTTGTATGAATTATTCAAATCGCGATCGTCGCAAATCGGCGGGCATCGCCTTGGGAGTATAATCTGACCGGGCGCGGTTGCCCGGGCCATCCCTGTCCCATATGGTCGGCGGCGCATCGAGTTTCTGAGTCTGACAAGGCGGGATTATGTCCGGACAGCGCACTTTTCTTTATGTCGGCGGCCCCACGCGCCCAACGCCATACTATCCAACCCATAACGCCAAGGGCATTTCCGCTTTCTCGTTCGACCAGGCAACCGGAGCGATCGCACCCGTCGGACTGATCGAGGGTATCGACAACCCGACCTGGATCGGTGTCGATGCCAAGCACAAGGTCCTGCATGTCAACAGCGAAATCTTCGGCTGGAACGAGGGTACGGTCTCGGCCTATGCCATCGACCCTGCGGACGGCACGCTGAGCTACATCAACAAGCAGCCGACCCTGGGCAGCATCACGGCCTTCAACAGCCACGATCGCAACGCCAATTTCCTGCTCGTCGCCAATTACAGCCTGACCTCGGAAGGCGAACTGCCCAACAAGGCCATCGCGGTGTTGCCGATCCGCGAGGATGGCGGGCTGAAAGCGGCCGTCAGCGATGCCACCCATGCCGGCACGGGACCGGATCCGGAGCGCCAGGAGCGCCCTCACCCGCATTGCGTTCGCGTCACGCCGGACAACCGCTACATCGTGGTTGCCGATCTCGGGCTCGACCTGCTCGTGGTCTATCGCTTCGATGCCCAGACCGGTGCGATCACCCGAGCCGGCGCCGCCTCCGTCCCGGCCGGGGCCGGCCCGCGCCATTTCGTCTTCCATCCACGCGGCAACCTGCTCTATGTCGCCAACGAGCTCGACTCCACCGTATCCTCCTTCGCCTTCGAGGCTGACCAGGCCAAGCTCACCCTGGTCAGCACCATTTCGGCGCTGCCTGAATCGGCCGGATCGGGCAGTTTCTGCTCGGAAATCGCGATTTCCGCCGATGGTGCCTATCTCTATGTCGGCAATCGCGGTCACGACACCATCGGTGTCATCGCCCTCGACAGCGAAGGCGGCATGGTGCTGGAGCACAACGCGCCCTGCGGCGGGCAGTTTCCCCGCCATTTCGCCATCGATCCTTCGGGCAACTTCCTGGTGGCGGCCAGTCAGAACAGCGACAAGCTCGTCGTCTTCTCCATCAACAAGGAGAGTGGCGAACTGACCCCGACCGGCACCGAGGTTCAGGTCGGCACGCCGACCTGCGTTGCCTTCCTCCAGATCGACGAATCCTGAGGCATTTCCCGAAAGCCGGCATTGCGGAACGCACCGCCACTGGCGGTGCCCACCGGAGCCCTTGGAAGCAAGACGTGGGCGACAAGCTTCTCATTCTCGATGTGGGCTCCACCGCGCTCAAGGCGGTGCTGTATGACCGTACCGGCGCGGCCGTGGCCTCGGCGGCAAGACCCCTGACCACGCAGACCCGCTCGGACGGCTCCGTCGAGCAGGATGCACGGCAATGGTGGACCGCTACGCAGGCAGCGGTGAGCGGGCTGCCGTTCCGGGCCGATATCTGCGCAATCGGCCTGGCCGGTTCGATGCAGAACCTCATCGCCCTCTCCTCGGCTGGCGAACCCATCGGCCCGGCGATACTCTATTCCGATCGCCGGCTCGACCAGCATGAAGTGGCGACGCTGCGCGACCGGCTTCCCGGGGATTACGGCCAGCGCACCGGCAATCATCTCGATCCGGCCCATCCCATCCTCAAGCTGATGCGGCTCGAGCGCTTCCTTCCGGGCTCGTCGCTCGACACCGTCGCCGGCTTTCTCTTCGGAGCCAAGGATGCCGTGATCCAGCGCCTCACGGGGCGCAGCGTCATCGATCCCACGACGGCAACCACCACCGGGCTCTACAACATCGCCAGTGGCGCCTGGGACGAGACACTGCTGGCAGCGGCGGGCATCACGACTGCACAGATGCCGAAGATCCTGGCTGCAGACTCGGTCGCAGGCACCCTGGCTGGCGACGCCGCCGCCGCCCTCGGCCTGCCGCTCGGCATCCCCGTCCACAATGGCGCTGGCGATGGCGCGGCCGCAACCTGGGGCGCCTTCGCCGATACGCCCAACACGGCCTATGCCTATATCGGCACGACCGGATGGGTCGCCGGCACCATGGACATTGCCGATGCCCGCCCACCACGCGACAGCTATACGCTGGCCGACCCCGTCGAGGGCAGCCGCGCGATCGTCATCACGCCCTTCCTGTGCGCCGGCGCGGCACTCGACTGGCTGAGCGAGCTCACATCATTGCCGGTGGAGGCGCTGCTTGACCATGCCACGGCCGATGACCACGCCGCTCACCCGCTGTTCCTCCCCTATCTCTTCGGCGAGCGTTCCCCTTTCGAGGATCGCTCGGTTCGCGGCGCCTTCCTCGGCCTCGATCGTGGTCATGGGCCGGGCGCACTCTGCCGCTCCGTGCTGGAAGGGGTCGCCTTCGCCATCCGCCATAATCTGGAAGCCGCCGGCCTGCCGCGTCAGCCGCTGACGGTGATCGGCGGCGGCGCCCGCAGCCCATTGCAGCTGCGCTTCCTGGCCGAGGTCCTGAACCGGCCGGTCGTCGCGCCGGCTGCCAGCCAGGAGATGCCGGCTCTCGGCATTTATCGCATGCTCGCCCCCCGGCTTGGATTCGAGCCGGTGCAGCAATCGGCGGGCAGCATCACGATCGAGCCGGATCCTTCTCGCGCAGAAATAGCGGATCGGCGCTATCGCAGCTATCGCGCCGCATCGGATTTCGCGCGCGAACTGCCGCGGACTATGCCATAGCAACGCAAAGAACCTGCCCGGGCGATCGGCCTCGGGTTGAAGTGTATCGGGGGATCCACGTGAAGATCGGTGTTTCAATCTTGGCCATGACCTTGGCCAGCGTCGTCGCGAACGCGGCCCAGGCCGAGGATATCGCCGTGCTGACTCCCTATATCAGCTCGGTCGCCACCAACGAGATCGTCGAAACCTTCAAGAAGGACGCCGCCGGCAAGGGCTGGAACGTCAATGTCGTCGATACCCGCGGCGACCTTCAGCAGCTGGCAAGCCGGGTCGAGGACGTCACCAATGCCGGTGTGAAAGCCGTCGTCCTGGTCAGCGTCGATCCCAAGCAGATCGCCGACCAGGTCGCCGCCGCGGCCGCCAAGAAGATTCCCGTCTTCGCCCTCGACGGTGCCCTGGCCCCCGGCGTGACGGCCAGCATCGCCACCGACAATTTCGCCCTCGGCACCATCCTGTCGGACAAGCTGTTCAAGCAGCTGGGCGGCAAGGGCAACATCGTCAAATTCTACTATTCGGCCCATCCGGGCGTGCATCAGCGCGAGCTCGCCCTCGACAAGGCACTCGCCGCCAATCCCGGCATCAAGGTGATCGCCGAGCATTATGTGAAGGTTCCCGGCCCGATCGACGATTCCCGTCTCGCCATGGAAACCTTCATCCGCCAGCACGGCACCAAGATCGACGGGGTCTGGGCTGCCTGGGACGAGCCGGCGATCGGTGCCCTCCTCGCCCAGCAGAGCGATGCGCCCGATTCCAGGATGGTGATCGCCGGCATCGACGGCAATCCGCAGGCGGTGGACCTGATCAAGCAGTGTACCGACCTGATCGCCACCGTGCGCCAGGACTTTCCGGGGATCGCGCATAGCGCCGTAACCGAAATCGCCAACGTGCTGGAGGGCAAGCCCGTCAGCAAACAGGAAATCCAGGTCGAGGCCAAGATCGTCGACCGGGCGAGCCTGGGCGTGACGTGTCCGCAATGAGCCAACCCTCCGGCCGCGTTGTTCCGCGGCTCGAGATCACCGGCCTGAAGAAACATTTCGGCGGCGTGCATGCGCTCGATGGCGTCGACCTCAAGGTCACGCCAGGGCGGATCCATGCCTTGCTGGGCGAGAACGGAGCCGGCAAATCGAGCCTGCTCAAATGCCTGTCGGGCGTATATCAGCCCGATGGCGGTGCAATGCAGCTCGACGGGGTCTCGTATTCTCCTGGCGATCCCCGGGCGGCCGAGGCGGCGGGCCTGCGCTTCGTGCATCAGGAACTCAACCTGGTGCCGGGTTTCACCGCGGCCGAAAACGCCTTTGTCGGCCGGCGCTATCCGCGCCGTTTCGGCCTGATCGACCGGCAAGCCATGCATCGCCGTCTGGCAGCCATCCGCGACCGCCTCGGCATCGCCCTGCCGCTGGACGTGCCGGTGCGCCATCTCTCGGTTGGCCAATGCCAGCTGGTCGAGATCTTGCGGGCCTTGATGGACGAGGCTCGGGTCCTGGTGCTGGACGAACCAACAGCCTCCCTGAGCGAAAGCGAGGCCGACATCCTGCGAAAGGTGGTCGTCACTCTCGCGCAGGCGGGATGCGCCGTGATCTTCGTCTCCCATCGCATGGAGGAGGTGTTCGAGCTCGCCCAGGACTATACGGTCCTGCGCAATGGCCTCACCGTCGGCCAGGGCCTGATCGCCGAGACCACGCCCGACGCCGTCGTGGCGATGATGGCCGGCGACGCCCAGCTCCGCGATGCCCTTCCGCCTCTGGCCAGGCGCGCCGAAAAGCTGTTCGAGCTCGACGGCTTTTCCCCCTCGCCCCGGCACGGCTCCCTGCAATTGAGCGCCCATGGCGGCGAAATCATCGGCCTGTACGGCATCGTCGGCAGCGGGCGCTCCAGCCTGCTGAAAGCGCTCTGGGGCGCGATGCCGCGGGCGAGCGGCAGGTTGTCTCTGGCAGGGCGGCCTTTGCCGCCGGCCGGCATCCCCTCCCGGATTCGGGCGAGAGTCGCATTTGCGCCGGAGGACCGCCGCGGCAGCGGCCTGGTGATCAACCACTCCATCCTGGACAATGCCGCCCTCCCCCGCCTTTCCGACGGTCGTGCCGTGGCAGGCCTGCCCTTCCTGTCCTGGCCTGCCTTGCGGCGTAATGCCGGCGCGATGCTCGAGCGGCTTGCCGTGCGTTATGGCCGCCTCACCGACCGCATTGCCACCCTGTCCGGCGGCAACCAGCAAAAAGTGCTGATCGGGCGCTGGTTCAGGCCGGGCCTGCGCCTCTTCCTGCTGGACGAGCCGACGCGGGGCGTCGACGTCCGCTCCAAGGCCGAGATCCACGCCCTTTGCCGCGAGCTCGCAGGCGACGGCACGCTGATCCTGTTTGCCACCAGCGATATCGAGGAACTGTTCGCCCTGGCCGGGCGCATCGTGGTGATGGCCAAGGGCGCGATCGTGCTGGACGCACCGACCGCCGGCCTGACCCGCCAGCAGGTGCTCGCAGCAACCTTTCGCACAGCAAGACCGCATCGGGACTCCCGGAGGACAGCTTGAACTTCACCGCCCGCTACGGCACGCTTCTCGGCCTTTTCGTCATCGTCGGGGTTTTCTCGGCCCTTTCGCCAGGTTCCTTCGCCCAGGCCTCCAATCTGATCAACATCACCCAGCAATCCTCGCTGCTGGCCATCGTAGCCCTCGGCGCGACCTGCGTGATGGTGCTGTCGGAATTCGACCTCTCGGTCGGCGCGGTGGTATCCTGGGCTGGTATCCTGGCCGTCAGCCTGTTCGCACGAGGCTGGGGCATTCCGGCCACCGTTCTCGCCACGCTGGTATCCTCGGCGATCGTCGGCTGCGTCAGCGGCTATCTCGTCTCGAGCCTGAGGGTGCCGAGCTTCATCGCCACGCTGGCCATCGGCACGGTGGTCGGCGGCTTCACTTTCTGGATCAGCGACGGCGCCACGCTGTTCGGCAATATTCCGCCAGCCTTCCGCGATCTCGGCCGCGGCACGCTGGGCGGTGTACCGGTGCTGACGCTGTGGGCCATCGCGATGACGGCGATCTGCGCCCTTCTGCTGGACTTCACCGAGTCCGGCCGACGCATGGCGGCCATCGGCGGCAACCGCGAGGCGGCCCGCCTCACCGGTGTTCCGATCGTGCGCAGCACAGTGCTCGGCTTTGCGATCTGCACGCTGTTCGCCGGACTTGTCGGCCTCCTGCTGGTGGCGCGGCTGGGCAGCGCCCATCCGACCGGCGGCAACGGCTTCCTGCTGCAGGCCTATGCCGCCGCCTTTCTCGGCATGACGGCGTTTCGTGGCGGCGACGCCAACGCCCTCGGCACCCTGCTCGGCGCGGTGATCATCGCCGTGGTGGCGAACGGCCTCACCATTCTCGGTGTGCCCAACTACATGCAGGACATCCTGACCGGCCTGATCATCCTGGCGGCCGTGCTGGTGCGCAATGTCGGGCGCGGGCGGGAGTAATGACGGTAAGTGTCATCCCGGACGCGCTGCAGCACGCCGTGATGCGGTGCAGATCCGGGATCGGGATGAAGTGCGTTCTGGACGCGGGATGACAGGTACGCCCTCACTCAGGCCCCTGCCTCCGCTTCGAGATGGGGGCTTTCGAAGCCGAGCTTGCGCAACCCAGCCTGGATCTCCGGAATGCGCATGAACAGGTTCCAGATCAGGCCGGTGCGATAGTTCTCGATCATCACGATGATGGGGCCCTGGTCGATCGACAGGAAGGTGTCGGCGAACCAGCCTCGCTCCTCACTGAAGGCATCGACGAAGCCGAAGCGGCCCCAGACCTTGTCGCCATGCTTGACGAGGAAGTGGCGTAGGGCCGCCATGGCCTCTTTGGGCGCATAGGGAAAGCTCGACAGGGCGGCCGTCGGGCTGATCACCCCATTGTCCTCGCTCGGCTGATGGGCGGCGTAGCCGTCCGGATCGTCACTCGCCGTCAGGCCCCAGCAATCGGGGCCATAGCCCTTGTGGCCATGCGGATTGAGCACGCAGTGGCGATGATTGATCATCGTATGGGCGACATTCTGCCGCCAATAGTCGGCGTAGCGGTCCTTCAGCCCCCTGGGATCGAGGCCGAGGAAGGAATAGTGCGCCCAGAACAGCGGCCCGCCCCTGTCGGGGCCGAGCGGCAATTCGATGTCGTAATAGCTGCGCGGCGCCCCGAAATCCTTGCTGGCCGCGAAGCCGCGATGATAGGCGGCGGGATCGATCGGATAGCGCGGCGCCGATACGGCCATCACATAGGCGATCAGGCACTCGTTCCAGCCATGGATGTCATGGTCGAGCACGAAGCCGTTATTGGGGCTCCAATGCCAATAGAGCGCGTGGCGTCCCTGCGTATACCAGTTCCATTCGATCTCGCCCCACAGCCCGGTGATGCGCTGGCGCAGCCTCGTCTCGGCGGGGGTCTCGGCGTCGAAATATTCGCGGGCGCAAAGCAGTCCCTGGAACAGGAAGGCGGTCTCGACCAGGTCGCCTCCGTCGTCCTTGCGGCTGAAGGGCCAGACCCTGCCGGTTTCGCCATGCATGAAATGCGAATAGGCGCCATGGAAACAGGTGGTCGGCTCGATGACGTCGATGATCCTGGTCAGCCGCTCCAGTCCCTCGGCGCGGCTGATCCAGCCCCGTTCCATCGCCACGATCATGGCCATGATGCCGAAACCCGTCCCGCCGATCGCCACCAGGTCGTTGGGCGTGTCCACCGTGCGGGTGGTGCGGTCGCGGGCCATGCCGCTGGCCGGCTCCGCGCCCTCCCAGAAGAAACGGAAGGTCTGGCGTTGCACGGCTTCCAGCAGTTCATCGTCGGGCAGATCGACGAGATCGGCCGCCTCGTAGAGCCGGCCAGCCGGCTCGGTCCTGGTCATGCCCTTGCCCCCCTTCTCCGCCGCGATCTTCTTGTCGCCCTTGGAGAACTTCTTCTTGCCGGCCTTGTCCTTTGCCATCGTCCCGACTTTCACCCGTGGCAAGCCATGAGGGCTGCCTGATCGATTTTTAGACAGACGCTTCAACAGAAGCGAACACTCTTTTGAAAAATATATTCTTTTTATTCGCCGCCCTTGGATTGGTCTGTATCATCCCGATCCGACTTCTCCGCCGCACGGTCCGCTTGTGTCCGGTCGTTGAGAAGCCGAAGAGTACGCGGAAAGAAGCTGGCCTTGGAACCGGGCCGGCCGATATGGACGATGGTAGACTTGCCAAGATCCTTTTCGAAAAGGCCGAAAACCTTGTCGCGCGTCCCCTCGTCCAGGCCTTCGAGGGCTTCGTCGATGACGATCCAGGCCGGCTTCTGCAGAGCGAGACGGGCAAAAGCCACCGTCTGCTGCTCTTCGTCGGCGAGGTCCTTGTCCCAGCGTACATTGCGGTCGAGGTCATCGGCCAGATGCCTAAGCCCCACCGCGGACAGAGCATGCTCGAAATCGGCCTGTTCAAACCTCGCCACCGGCTGCGGATAGGACAGGATCTGTCGCAAGGTGCCCTGGGGCAGATAGGGACGACGCGGCATGAAAGTGACCTGCCCGCCCTTGGGAATGCTGACCTGACCTGAGCCAAAAGGCCAGAGCCCGGCCAGAGTGCGAAAGAGCAGAGTCTTGTTCGCTCCGGCCTCGCTGACGATCAAAACCCGCTCGCCGGGTTGGATCTGGACATGATCTTCGTTGAGCCGGCTGTGCCCGCTCGATGCTTCGATCACCAGATCATCGAGACGGATGCCGTCGTTTTCGGTCTCAGTGAACTTGATATGGCTGGCTTCCGTCTGTTGCGCGTCGATAGTGGTAACGGCGGAGCGGAAATTGGCGACACGCAGCAGCGTCGCCCGCCAATCGGCGATGTTGTTGAAGTTGTCGACCGGCCAACGCAACTGGGCCTGCACGAGATTGAAGGCGGCCACCGCGGCCATCAGCCCACCAAAGGTCAGATTGCCGGCGAGATAGATCGGTGCGGCCACCAGGATCGGTGCCAGATTGGTGAACCAGCCGTATCCGGCAGTCACCCAGGTCAGCCTCGTGGTGGTGGTGACCAGGCGGCGCATCGCCAGCAAGACCGCACGTAAATCGAGATTGAGCTGGCGTTCTTCGTCTTTCTCACCGTTGTTGAGAGAGATGGCATCAACATGTTCGCTTACCCGAACCAACGAAAAGCGGAACTCGGCTTCGCGGGCATAACGGTCGGCGTTGAGCCCTACCAAGGAAGCGCCGACGTGCCACGACATCAGCGACCCTGTCGCCGAGAACAAGATTGCCGCCCAGACCAAGTAACCCGGTATGGAGAAGGTATAGCCTTGGAATTGGAAGTTAAAACCATCGGATACGATCCATAGGGCCGGAATGAAGATTGCCAGATAGATCAATGCCGAGAACAGGCCAATAGCCAGATCGGTCGACAATTCCGTAAGGTGGCGTGCATCCTCATGCAGACGCTGGTCTGGGTTGACGCCGATCTTACTAGAGTTGGACAAACGGAACGCCCTGCGCGGCAGCATCCATTGACCGATGAGATCTTCGACCAATCCCTGTCTCAATTTCAGCTTGATCATCATGCCGAGCCAAGTCTGGCTGACATTGAGAACCAAAAGGCCACCGGCAATGGCAATGAAGACCAAGATCTGCTGGACGAACTGAGCGATGTCCTTACGCGTTAGCGCGTCGTAAAAGGGCTGGTTCCAAGCGATCAACAGCCGCTGGAAATAGGCCGAAGTGACGAGCACGGTGAAGACGCCAACCCCCAGCATGAACAACTGGTTGCGATGAGGCGAGGAAACGAAGGCGCGGGCCATCATGTTGAGCTGCAGCAGCAGCCCGCCCATCGACTGCTCGGACTGCCCAGGCTTGTCCGCCTCGTTGCTCGGCGCTTCGGCAGGCTTCCCGCCGGATTGTGCAACCATGAATCACTCTCCGCCTCGACTATAGCCGGTCATCTGGCAGAGTCATCCTCAAGGGTAAGCGAGTAACGCGTACGACAATCCATCTTATGCGTGAATTCGCGCGTTCATGCGCCTTTTTGCATTTTCATACTTGCATTGCCTCCACTTAAGCGACATAAGCAGCCCGTTCATCGGATCCTGCGTGCCATGGAAACCTCAACTCTTCTCGATGCTGGCCTCATCCCTGCCGAGCGGCAGCGCCTGCTTCTGCAGCGCATCGAACAGGATGGCCGCATCGCGTCTGTCCAGGCGGCGCTGGATTTTGCCGTGTCGGAGGACACCATCCGCCGCGACCTCAAGGAGCTCGCCGACGCTGGCCTGATCGAGCGCGTGCATGGCGGCGCCCTGCGCAAGTCCCGCGCTTCACACCGATTTGATCGACGCCTGATCAGCAACGAGGCGCAGAAGAAGCAATTGGCGGCCTATGCCCTGCGTTTCGTCGAGGCGGGAATGGTCGTCCTGCTCGACCAGAGCACCAGCAATCTGATGCTGGCACGCCAGCTTCCGGTCGAGGCCGGCCTCACCGTGATCACCCCCTCGCCCGACATTGCCGTCGCCGCGCTCGATCGCGGCATCGGCAAGCTGGTGCTGATCGGCGGGCAGGTCGATCCCCAGTCGCGCAGCGCCAGCGGTGCCGGAGCGCTGGAGCAGATCGCCTATCTCAAGCCGGACCTGTGCTTCCTGGGCGCCTGCGCCGTCGACCCGATCGAGGGCGTGACAGTGGTCGACCATGACGATGCCCATCTCAAGCGCGCCATGGTCGCGGCCTCCCGTTCGACGATGGCCTTGGTCACCGCCGAGAAGCTCGACACATGCTCGGCCTATCAGGTCATGCCCTTCGCTCGCCTCGATCGCATGGTCACCGAGAATGCGAGCTCGAACCCCATCCTGCAGCGCTACAGCGAAAGTGGCGTGGAGATCCATCTTGTCTAAAACGTCTCTTTATCGGCCCGGCTGGCGGGTCTGGCATCCAACGGCATTGACCTTCTACGTCAATGGCGCTCTCTACGGTGTCTGGGCCACGCAGATCCCTCTTGCCAAGGAGCGGCTGGGCCTCGATCCCATCGTACTGAGCGTCGTCCTGCTGATGCTCGGCGCCGGGGCCGTGCTCGCCATGGCCGGCAGCGGCTGGATCATCCAGCGTCTCGGCACCGCGGCTCTCATTCGGCTGAGCGGCGTGGTTTTCCTGGCGCTGCTGCCCGCCATTCCCCTTATGCCGGACGTCTGGCTGCTCTCCGCCGTCGTCTTCCTGTTCGGCGCCAGCGGCGGCTGCATGGATGTGGCGATGAATGCCGATGCCGCCAGGATCGAGAAGCAGGTCGGGCGGCCCTATATGTCTTCGTTCCACGGCATGTGGAGCCTGGGCGGATTGACTGGGGCTGGTATCGCCACCCTGATGCTCCGCTGGACCGACGGCGCTACCCAGGCGCTCATCGTGACGGTGGTGCTGGCCGTTATCTTTGCCTGGGGGCAGAGAGGCCTCGCTCCCGGCAAGATTGCGGCAACGGCCGACGCCGGCGCCGGCAAATCGCCCTCCCTGCGCCCGGCCTTTCTCGCCGTCGTGGTCGGCCTGATGGCCGCGCTCGCCTTCAGCGGAGAGGGCGTCGTGCTGGATTGGGCCGCCGTCTTCCTGCGCGAACAATTGGGAGCCGGCCAGGAATTGGCCAATGTCGGCTATGCCGCCTTCGCCGGGGCGATGGCAAGCGTGCGTTTCCTGGGTGACCCTATCCGACGTCACGTCGATGGCGTTCATCTGGTTCGAGGCGGCTGCCTGCTCGCCTTGATCGGGCTCCTGATGGGACCGCTTTCGGGCAATGTCTATGTCGCCATCCTCGGCTATGGCTTGACCGGCATCGGCTTTGCCAATGTGGTGCCGGTCCTGTTCAGCACCGCCGGGGCCATGCCGCGCCCGGAAGTGCAGATCGCAACGATATCGACCATGGGCTATGCTGGCTTGCTGGCGGCCCCGCCTCTGCTCGGAACCGTCGCCCATGTGTCGTCGCTCGCCGGCATCTTCTACGTGGCGGCGGTGTTCACCGTGATCATAGCACTGCTGGCGCCCGTCTGCGCTCCCCGCGGCAACTCCGGGAGCCCGGCTATAGAAGCGGGCTGACCAGCCGCGCCAGATTCTCGGCGACCTTGCGGATCCAGGGGCGCCGGCGCCATCTGTCCAGGTCCATCCGATCGCTGTTGGCGATGTAGTCATCCTGCATGCGTCGCAATTGCAGCGTGACCTCGCGGTCATAGATGACGACCGTGACCTCCGAGTTCAGCACGAAGGAGCGCATATCCATGTTGCTCGAGCCGATCAAGGCGACGTCGGTATCTACCGAGACGTTCTTGGCGTGCAGGAACTTGTCGCGGAAGAGGTGGATGCTCACCCCGGCAGCCAGCAATCCGCCATAATAGGACTGCTGGGCGAAACGTACGAGGCGGTGGTCCGAAACCTTGGGGACGACCAGATGCACGGCGACGCCGCGCAGCACGGCAATCTGCATCGCCTTGTGAACGGCCTCGCTGGGAATGAAATAGGGCGTGACGATCACCACGCGCTGCAAGGCCGAATGGATGGCCGTGACGATCAAGCTCTCGATCCCCCCGACCCGATAATCCGGCCCGCTCGGCAGGACCTGCATCGCCAGGGTGCCACAGGCCGGCGTCGGCGACATCACGCTGTCGAGCGGCAGCGCTTCCTCCGTCTCCAGGAACCAGTCGGCGATGAAGACGGCCTGCAATTCCAGCACCACCGGCCCTTCCAGGCGCAGCATCAGTTCCTGGTTCGAGATGTCGAGCACCGTGCGGGCCGCTATGATGTTCTGAGAGCCGGCATAACCCACCTGCCCGTCCATCACCGCAATCTTGCGGTGATTGCGCAGGTCCGCCCGCGCCGACTTGCGCCGGAAGAAGGTGACCGGAAGGATGGGATGGGCCTCGACGCCATAGTCGGCCAGCGTCGTCAGCACGCTGCGTGCCCATTGCCGAGAGCCGATCGCATCGATGAGCACCCGGCATTTTACGCCGCGCGTCTGCGCCCGGCAGAGGGCTTGCATCACCTTCTGCCCCACTTCGTCGTCGGAGAAGATGTAGAACAGCAGATGGACATGATGCCGGGCGGCATCGATATCGGAAACCAGGCGATCGATCATCCGCGAATAGTCGCCGAGGAAGTCCACCCTCGCCCCATCGACGACCGGCAGCTTGCCCACTCTTTCGATCAGCACCGCAGCACGCGTGAAGCGCCGGGGCAGCCGTTCGCGCGTGACCTCGGTCAACTCGCGGACCTTGTCGGCGGACAAGCTCAGAATGTCGGGAAGGCGTTCGAAACGCTTGCGCCGCCAGCGCGGATAGGTGGCCCGCCCGATCAGAAGGTAAAGCACCAGGGCCGGCCATGGCAGGAACATCACGAGCAGCAGCCAGCTTCGCGCCGCATCCGAATTGCGCCGGAAGGGCACCACCACGATCATGACGAGGCGAACCGCCCATTCGGAATAGAAATAGGCCCACGCCAACACGCTCAAACCCGGCAAGGTCAGATCGGACAACGACAAGGCGGGCCTTTCCATGAAAAAACCCACGCAGCGGGCTGCGTGGGTGTGACTTGCGTCAGATGGCGATCCTCAAAGCGTTCTTCGATCTGACGAAATCGTCAAGCATCGCAAAGACGCGTCCAAACGAGGAACTAGAGCAAAGTACGTCTTCGTAAAAACGCGCTTCCTCTAAGGGATCTCACCCCTTACGGGCACTGCACGCGGCGGTACCGCACGTTGCCGTAGTAATCGTAGTAACGGCGGGTGCAGGCGCGCGGCGTGGTTTCGGCACCCACGATGGCACCGGCTGCGCCGCCGAGCACGCCGCCGACGATGGCGCCGCCGGCCGAACGCGTGGCAAGGCCGCCGATCAGCGCGCCGCCGCCAGCACCGATGGCAGCGCCACCGAGCGCGCGGTCACCGCGCGAATATTCCGAGCAGCCTGCGAGCAAAAGCCCTGCAGCTGCTACGATCAAAATCTTCTTCATGGGAGATCCTCCGTGGATGCCGATCCGTATCGATCATATACAGATACAACCGAGAGCAAAGCCCGATTCTTACATCATGCACACCATGAACCGGAGATGAATGACTAGGTAAGGATAGCTCGTGCTTCAGATGCCATCGCTTTCTGCCAGAGCCGGAGAATATCACTACCGACTCAACCGAAATGACGCATGTCACCGACATACTAACTTCTACGGCGAAGACAAGTTCCCCTTCGTGTACCGGTGCCTTTCGAGGGGCCGGAAAGCCCCCTCGAACGACACTTCTCTCGCAGCTGCGAAAAGGCCGCTTGCACCAGCGCTTCATGACGATTAAGCGGGAATGTCCGGAAATCTAGATAGTTTGGAGCGACAAGCGATGGAAGCGCTCTTCATCGGCCATGCCTATATCGACGTGACCTTCGTTGCGGATGACATGCCGCGCGGCGATGAAAAGTCGGTTGCCAAGGACTATGCCGTCGCGTTCGGCGGCAACGCCACGACGGCCGCTTTCTGCTGCGCCAAGCTAGGCGTGATCCCCGACCTGATCACCACCAATTCGAACGACTGGCTCGGCCGCATGTTCATGGACATGGCGGCGAAATACGGCATCTCCGTCCACCCCCGCAAGGTCAAGCGCTCCTCGCTCTCCTTCATCATGCCCAAGGACGGCAAGCGCGCCATCGTTCGCGCCCGTGACGACGACTATCTGCATCCCTATCCGCATCTCAACCTCGGCAATTGCCGCGCTTTGCACCTCGACGGGCATCTGGCCGATGCCGCGCTCTATTATGCCAAGGAATTCCGCAAGCTCGGGCGCCTGGTTTCGCTCGACGGCGGCGGCCTGCGCTCCAACACCGACGAATTGCTCAATTATGTCGATGTCGCGGTGGTGGCGGAGCGCCTGTGCGAGCAGATGAACCTGACCGAGACCGAGATGCTTGATTATCTCAAGGGCAAGGGCTGCAAGATCGCCGGCGTGACCGCCGGCGAGCGCGGCATGCTGTGGTATGACGAGAGCGGCAAGGTCCAGCGCCTGCCGGCCCTCAACGTGCCCAAGGCTGCAGTGGTCGATACCAACGGCGCCGGCGACATCTTCCACGGCGCCTACATGTACTCCTATCTCAGCCGCCCGCTGTCACGCTGGGAGGAGCATTTCCGCTTCGCGCGCGGCGCCTCCACCCACGCGATCCAGTTCCTCGGCAACGAAGCCAAGCTGCCGACCCGGGCGGATGTGGAATCCATCGAAACGCGGTTCCAGCCCGTCGCCGCTTCCTAGAGCCCTATGAGCCGGCGGGCCCGTCGTGGCCCGCATCGGACTACCCCGACGAGCCCTTCGCCATGGCCGGCTATGTCGCCCTCCTCTACAGCATCGTGCTGACGCCGCAGCGGCGGGTCGTGATGGACGAACTGCGCGCGATCGCAACCGCATGCGGCTGTGACCGTCCCCGCACTCTGGCCTCGACCGGCAACCTCGTCTTCGAGACGCCCGAACAGGACATCGCCGCGCTCGAAACCCGGCTGGAAGCCGGCTTCCTGAACCATTACGGCAAACATGTCGACATCATCGTGCGGAGCGCGGAGGACTGGCGCAGCACAGTCGCCCGCAATCCGTTCCCGGCCGAGGCCGAACGTGACGGCGGCCTCGTCATCGCCCGCCTGATGCGGGTCCCGCTCAGCGACGACACCCTGCTCAAGCTGGAGCGTTATTGCGATAGGGGTGAGCGCCTTGCCCTGGTCGGCGGGGATCTGTGGATTGCCTTCGCTGGGCGCCCGAGCGAAAGCCGCCTTGTCGGCGCCCTTTCCACCAGGCGGCTCGGCGTCGGCACCGCGCGTAACTGGAACACCATACGCGGCCTCGGCCAGATGCTGGCCTGACGCGGGACGCCGGGAGCCATCACGCTCCCGGCTCTCCGGTTTTCTCAACCCTGTGCTGCTTGCGCCTCAGCCACGGCCACCGCCGTCATGTTGACCACGCCGCGCACGGTCACGGCCCGGTTGAGGATGTGGGCCGGCTTGGCGGCACCGATCAGGATCGGGCCGACGGGCAAGGCATCTGCCAGCATGCGCGTGAGCTGGAAGGCGATGTTGGCCGCATCGAGGTTCGGCATCACCAGCACATTCGCCTCGCCCCGCAGCCGCGAGGAACTCAGCTTGAGGTCGCGCAGGCTTTCGGACAGGGCGGTATCCGCCTGCATCTCACCATCAGCCTCCAGATCGGGACGCTGCTCGACCAGGAGTTCCAGGGCCCTGCGCATCTTGCGAGCCGCATCGGTGTCGTAGGAACCGAAATCGGAATGCGACAGCAGGGCGATCTTCGGGTCGATACCGAAGCGACGGACATGCTCGGCCGCCAGGATCGCCATTTCGGCGATCTCTTCCGCGCAAGGGTCGGGCTTGACCTGGGTATCGCAGATGAAGAAGGCGCCCTTCGCGGTCAGGACCAGGGACAGAGCCGAATAATCGCGCACCCCCGGCGCCAGGCCGATGATCTGCCGGACATAGCGCAGATGGCGCATATAGGCCCCTTCCAGGCCGCAGATCATCGCATCGGCATCGCCGCGATGCAGGGCCAGGGCGGCGATCACCGAGGTATTCGAACGCACGATGGTGCGTGCCGTGTCCTGGGTGACGCCGCCGCGCCCGGCCAGGTGATGATAGAGCGACCAATAGTCCTTGTAGCGGGGATCGTCGGCCGGATCGATCACCTCGAAATCATGCCCTGGCTTGATCGTCAGGCCGAAGCGCTGGATGCGGGTCTCGATCACGGAGGGACGCCCGATCAGGATCGGGCGGGCCAGCCCTTCTTCCAGCACCACCTGGGCGGCGCGCAGGACGCGCTCGTCCTCGCCTTCGGCATAGACCACGCGCTTAGGATCGGCCTTGGCGGCGGCGAAGAGCGGCTTCATCACGAAGCCGGAGCGGAAGACAAAACGCGTCAGGCTTTCGGCATAGGCTTCCAGGTCGGTGATCGGGCGGGTCGCGACACCGGTTTCCTGGGCGGCCCGCGCCACGGCAGGAGCGATGCGCAGGATCAGGCGCGGATCGAAGGGCGACGGGATGAGAGAATCGGCGCCGAAGCGACGGCTTTCGCCACCATAGGCACGGGCGACCACATCCGAGGGCGTCTCGCGGGCGAGAGCCGCGATCGCCTCGACGGCCGCGTGCTTCATCTCCTCATTGATGGTGGTGGCACCGCAATCCAGCGCGCCGCGGAAGATGTAGGGAAAGCACAGGACGTTGTTGACCTGGTTCGGGAAGTCCGAACGGCCGGTGCAGATCATGGCATCCGGACGGGTCGCCTTGGCGAGTTCCGGCATGATCTCCGGGAATGGATTGGCAAGCGCCATGATCAGCGGATTATGCGCCATGCGCGCGATCATCTCGGGCTTGAGCACGCCGCCGGCGGAGAGGCCAAGGAAGATATCGGCCCCCTCGATGATGTCGTTGAGGGTACGCGCTTCGGTCTCCTGCGCATAGACATCTTTCCAGGGATCCATCAGCTCGGTGCGGCCCTTATAGACCACGCCCTTGATGTCGGAGATGAAGATGTTCTCGCGCTTGGCGCCAAGCGAGACCAGAAGGTTGAGGCAGGCGAGCGCCGCCGCGCCGGCGCCCGAAGCCACGATCTTGACCTCGCTGATCGCCTTGCCCGCGAGTTCCAGGCCGTTGCGGACGGCGGCGCCGACGATGATGGCCGTGCCATGCTGATCGTCGTGGAAGACCGGGATCTCCATGCGCTCGCGCAGGAGGCGCTCGACCTCGAAGCACTCGGGCGCCTTGATGTCTTCCAGGTTGATGCCGCCGAAAGTCGGCTCAAGCGCCGCGACCACGGTGACGATCTCCTCGATCGACCTGGAGGCGATCTCGATGTCGAAGACGTCGATGCCGGCGAACTTCTTGAACAGGACGGCCTTGCCTTCCATTACCGGCTTGGAGGCGAGCGGGCCGATATCACCGAGGCCGAGCACCGCGGTGCCGTTGGAGACGACGGCGACGAGATTGGAGCGGGCCGTCAGATTGGCCGCCTCGAGCGGATCGGCATGGATTGCCTCGCAGGCCGCCGCCACGCCGGGCGAATAGGCCAGGGCGAGGTCACGCTGGTTGCCGAGCGGCTTGGTCGCCTGGATCTCCAGTTTTCCCGGCTTGGGATAGCGGTGGTAGATCAGTGCCCCGGTCCGCAGATCCTCGGACATGGTCGAGGAATTCGTGGGGGCTGCCGAGCCGGCCTGGACATCTGACATTGCGTTTCCCGTCCTGTTGGCTAGGGCAAAGCGCAATCGTCGAAGGCCGCTTTGCTCTAACGCTTTGTTTCAATGCGTCATTGCGATTCTCGGTAGTCCCCTCAAATCGTAAAACGCTCTAGTCCGAGGCCTTGCGCGGCCCCGGCTTTCTTCGTTTTAGCGCATGCCATTACGGCCGCCAGCCCCGAGACTGTTATTTTTCCTGGACGTTCAGACGAATATGAAGTTCGCGCAGCTGCTTGGGCGTCGCCTCCGAGGGGGCACCCATCAGGATGTCTTCGGCGCGCTGGTTCATGGGGAATAGCGAGATTTCGCGCAGGTTCTGTTCACCCGCCAGCAGCATGACGATGCGATCGACGCCGGCCGCCATGCCGCCATGCGGCGGAGCACCATACTGGAAAGCCCGATACATGCCGCCGAAACGCTCGATCACCGTCTCCTCGCCATAACCGGCAATCTCGAAGGCCTTCACCATCGCTTCCGGCTTGTGGTTGCGGATGCCACCGGAGGCGATCTCGAAACCGTTGCAGGCAATATCGTACTGATAGGCCTTCAGCGTCAGCGGATCCTGGCTGTTGAGCGCATCGAGGCCGCCCTGCGGCATGGAGAAGGGGTTGTGCGAGAAATCGACCTTCTTCTCGTCCTCGTTCCACTCGAACATCGGGAAGTCGACGATCCAGGCGAGCTCGAAACGGCTCTCGTCCACCAGCTTGAGGTCCGTGCCGACCTTGGTACGAGCCGCGCCGGCAAATTTGTAGAACTTGTTCGGATCGCCTGCGACGAAGAAGGCGGCATCGCCAGCCTTCAGGCCGAGCTGCAACCGGATCGCCTCGGCCCTTTCCGGGCCGATATTGTTGGCGATCGGTCCGCGCGCGCCGATGCCTTCGGCATTGGGATCGGCCTGCTTCGTCGTCTCGTCGGTCGCCTTGTCGAAGAACAGGATGTAGCCCAGGCCCGGCTGTCCCTCGCTCTGCGCCCAGGAGTTCATGCGGTCGGCAAAAGTGCGCTGGCCACCACCCGGTCCGGGAATGGCCCAGACCTGGTTGGCGGGATCTTCGAGCATGCGCGCGAAGACCTTGAAGTTCGAGCCGCGGAAATGCTCGGAGACCTCCTGCATGATCAGCGGGTTGCGCAGGTCCGGCTTGTCCGAGCCATATTTGCGCAGCGCCTCCGCATAGGGAATGCGCGGCCAGCCCTTGGTGACGCTCTTGCCCTTGCCGAACTCCTCGAAAATGCCGGTGATCACCGGCTCGACGGCAGCGAAGACGTCTTCCTGGGTGACGAAGCTCATTTCGAGATCGAGCTGATAGAACTCGCCCGGCAGGCGGTCGGCGCGCGGATCCTCGTCGCGGAAGCAGGGCGCGATCTGGAAGTAGCGGTCGAAACCCGCCATCATCAACAGCTGCTTATATTGCTGCGGCGCCTGCGGCAAAGCGTAGAACTTGCCGGGATGGATGCGCGAGGGCACCAGGAAGTCGCGCGCACCTTCCGGCGAAGAGGCCGTCAGGATCGGCGTCTGGAATTCGTTGAAGCCTGCGGCCTTCATGCGCGTGCGCATGCCGTCCACCACCTTGCCACGCAGCATGATGTTGTTGTGGATGCGCTCACGCCTGAGATCGAGGAAGCGGTATTTCAGGCGCGTCTCTTCCGGATAGTCCTGGTCACCGAACACGGGCAGTGGCAGTTCGGCAGCCTGGCCGAGCACCTCGATCTCGGTGACGTAGATTTCCACCAGGCCCGTCGGCATCTCGTGGTTCTCGGTACCCTCGGGGCGCTTGCGCAGCTTGCCGTCCACGCGCACGACCCATTCCGAGCGCAGGGTCTCGGCCACCTTGAAGGCCGGCGAATCCGGATCGACCACGCACTGGGTCAGGCCGTAATGGTCGCGCAGGTCGATGAACAGCAGGCCACCATGGTCGCGGATGCGGTGGCACCAGCCGGAAAGCCGCACGTCCTGCCCGACATGGTCGAGGCGAAGATCGGCGCAGGTGTGAGAGCGATAACGGTGCATAGGCGTGTCTTTCCGGACAAAGCGTTTTGCGATCGGACGGTATCACCGAGAATCGCAAAGACGGCGTCAAATGATGGTGCCAGAGTATAAATGCGTTTTCGCCAAAACGCGCTTTGCTCTGGAGTTTGAGGTCATAGACCCCAACGCCACCGCCGTCGTCAAGGTTGAGCTTGTCTTGTTCGGTGTCGAACGCGCCCAGACATGCATTCAAGGCCGAAAACCTTGCCATGTGACGCCGCGTGCCCGATAAGCATATTCATGCCACAATCCTCCAGTTCCCCAGTCGCCATCATCACCACAACCCAGGACCTCGAAGCCGCCTGCGCCCGTCTCGCCGCTCATGCCTTCGTAACCGTCGACACGGAGTTCCTGCGTGAAACCACCTTCTGGCCCAAGCTCTGCGTGGTGCAGGTCGCCAGCCCCGAAGAAGCCGTGGTCATCGATGCCTTGGCCGAGGGCCTCGATCTAGCCCCCCTGTTCGAGCTGTTGCGCAACGAGAAGGTGCTGAAGGTCTTCCACGCCGCCCGGCAGGATATCGAGATCGTCTGGCACCTCGCCGGCTTCATTCCCGCGCCGCTGTTCGACACGCAGGTCGCCGCCATGGTGCTGGGCTATGGCGACTCCATTGCCTATGACCAATTGGTCCAGCGCATCACCAACGCTCATATCGACAAGTCGTCCCGTTTCACGGACTGGTCGAAGCGCCCCCTCACCCAGGCCCAGATCAACTACGCCGTCTCGGACGTCACCCATTTGCGCGACGTCTATCTCAAGCTTGCGGCGTCGCTCGAGAAAAGAAAGAGGAGCCATTGGGTCGGCGACGAAATGTCTGTTCTGACTTCGCCGGATACCTATCGGCAGGCCCCGGAGGATGCCTGGCGGCGGGTGAGCGGACGCGTGCGCAAGCCGCGCGATCTTGCCGTGCTGGTCGAGGTAGCGGCCTGGCGCGAGCGCGAGGCTCAGTCGAAGAACGTGCCGCGTTCGCGTGTGCTCAAGGATGACGCCATCACCGAAGTCGCTCTGCAGGCCCCGGACACGCCGGAGAAGCTGGCCGGTATCCGCATGATTCCGAAGGGATGGGAACGCTCCCGCCCTGGCCTCGACCTGATCGAAGCGGTGAAGGCCGGTCTGGCTCGAGACCCCGCGAGCCTGCCACGCCAGGCGCCGCCGCGGATCGCCAGCAATGGCGCCGGCGCGACGGTGGAACTGCTCAAGGTATTGCTGAAGATGGTGGCTGAAAGCCAGGGCGTCGCCGCCAAGGTGATCGCCACTACCGACGATCTCGACATGATCGCCGACAGCGATACCGCAGATGTCCCTGCCCTGCATGGCTGGCGCCGGGAACTGTTCGGCGAGAAGGCGCTCGCCCTCAAGCACGGCAAGCTGGCTCTGGCGATCGAACGCGGCAAGGTCGCGGCAATTAGCCGATAGCTGGCTGTAATTGACTTGCGCTATGAGCCGGGTGAAGGCTGGGCGAATCGTTCGATTCGCCGGCCCTTTTGGCGCATCGTAGGCAGGAGTATGAGCATAAAATGAAGGTCGCGGTTCTCGGCAGCGGCGTGATCGGAGTGACCTCCGCCTATTATCTGGCGAAGGCCGGACATGAAGTCGTCGTGCTGGACCGCCAGCCCGGCCCGGCTCTCGAGACCAGCTTCGCCAATGCCGGCGAGGTTTCGCCCGGCTATGCCTCGCCCTGGGCTGCCCCCGGCATCCCGCAAAAGGCGATCAAGTGGCTGTTGATGAAGCATGCCCCGCTGATCCTGCGCCCCCGCCCCGATCCGGCGATGGTCGCCTGGGTCTGGCGCATGCTCCTCAACTGCACCTCCGAGCGCTATGCCATCAACAAGAGCCGCATGGTTCGCCTGGCCGAATATAGCCGAGACAAGCTGATCGAACTCAGGGCCGCCACCGGCATCCGCTATGACGAACGCATGCAGGGTACGCTGCAGCTCTTCCGCACCCAGAAGCAGCTCGACGGCATCGGCAAGGATGTCGAGGTGCTCAAGCGCGATGGCGTTCCCTTCGAGGTCCTCGACGCGGATGGCTGTATCGGTGCCGAACCGGCTCTTGCCCATGTCCGTTCCCTGATCCGCGGCGGCCTGCGCCTGCCGAATGACGAGACCGGCGACTGCTACAAATTCACCGGCGCGCTGGCGAGCCTGGCCGAAACGCTCGGCGTGCGCTTCCGCTACGGTGTCGAGGTCAAGCAGCTTGTCTTCGCCGGAGACAGGATCGAGGGCGTCGAGACGAGCACGGGCGTGGAGAAGGCCGATGCCTATATCGCGGCTTTCGGCAGCTATACGCCCGGTTTCGTCGCGCCGCTCGGCCTCAAGGTGCCGGTCTACCCGGTCAAAGGCTATTCACTCACCATTCCGATTGTCGACGAGAGCCGCGCGCCTGTCTCCACCATCATGGACGAGACCTACAAGATCGCGATCACCCGGCTCGGTGATCGCATCCGCGTCGGCGGCATGGCCGAGATTTCAGGCTTCAGCAAGGACCTGCCGCCGGCTCGCCGTGACACGCTGGCCCAGTCGGTCAGCGATCTCTTCGGCGGTTCGGGCGATCTCGCGGCCGCGAGCTTCTGGTCGGGCCTGCGCCCGATGACGCCTGACGGCACGCCGGTGATAGGACGAACCCGCTACAAGAACCTCCTGCTCAACACCGGCCACGGCACGCTGGGCTGGACCATGGCCTGCGGCTCCGGCCGGGTGATGGCCGATATCGTCAGCGGCAAGAAGCCGGAGATCGACGTTTCGGACCTCGGATTGAACCGCTACGGAGCCTGAACGCTCCGGTCCTTCATCCTCGCAAGGGCCACACCCCGCTGGCGGCAGGCAGCGGGGATTGAAGGCTGCTGCCAGCCCGTCTCACTCTATTCAGCCGCCACCGTCACGGTCTCCTGCGGATCGAGGATGCGGATCAGGGCCTCGCGGCCGATCAGGCGCCCGAGCGCCTTCATGCGGGCGTTGAGCCGCTCGCCCACCAGTCCCTCCAGATCGCGGGGCACATCGAGCAACAACTTGCCATGGCTGACATAGAGCGGCGCGCGCGGCAGCACGCCCGGCATCGAGGCGGACAGGATGTAGCCCACCCGCATCAGCCCCCCGAGAATGCGCGCCCGGTCGAGAATACGCGCAGTGGCAATCTCGCGGATACGCGGAGAGAGTTCCTCCTCGTTCAGGCCGACATGGCGGAAATAGTTTGCCACCGCCATATAGGCACGCCCACGATGATCGACGCCGACAAAGGCGGCGTGGGCGATGATGTTGAGACTCTGTTCGCCGCGATAATCGGGGTGGGCACGCCAGCCGATATCGGCCACCAGGCAGGCCGCATGGCGCTGGCGTTTTTCGTCGGCAGTTTCGTCGAGGTGCGTCGATGCCGTGAAGCGGTCGCTCCAACGCACCAATTCCTCGCCATGCCGCGGCGAGCGCGAACGCAGGATGTTGAGCTCGCTCGCTGCCGTGATCAGGGGATCGAGCTTGCGGCTCTCCTCGTCGAGCAGCGAATAGAGCAGGCCTTCGCGCACGCCCTGGGCCGAGATCACCACATCGCGCGGCTTGCCAGCCTTGATGACCTCGCTCATCACCGCCGCGCCATAGGCGAGCAGCGGAAGGCGTCCTGTCGAAACGGTGTCCTTGCCGATCAAGGTGGTGTTGTCGACCCGCATGATCAGCTTGCAGAAATCGAGCATCTCCCGTGCCGGCACGCTATAGCCATGCATGATGTGCAGGGGATAGCCGAGCTGCATCATGTGCAGCTTGGCGAGCGATCGCCAGGTGCCACCGACCGCATAGAAGGTGCGATCCTTCAAATGTTTCAGCGGGTCCGCCTTGGAAAGCTTGTCCTGGGCGATCTTGGCCGCCTTGCGCACCGACTGGCCGGAGGTGTCCTGCAGCGCCAGGCCGCCGAGCGGCGTCGTCATGCCCGAACCGGCGCGATGGCCGTGCACCTCGATGAGTTCGAGCGAACCACCGCCCATGTCGCCGACCACGCCGTCCGGCATGTGGAAACCGGAGATCACGCCATAGGCCGAAAGGCGCGCCTCGCGCTTGCCCGACAGGACCTCGATCTCGGTCCGGCAGATCGCCGTGGCACGGGCGATGAATTCCTCGCCGTCCTCGGCATCGCGCGCCGCCGCCGTGGCCAGCACGTAGAGTTCCCTAACGCCCATGGTATCGCACAGGGCGCGGAAGCGGATCAGGGCAGCATAGGCTTTGGCGACGGCCGCTGGATCAAGACGCTTGGTGGTCATCACGCCACGGCCGAGACCGCACAGCACCTTCTCGTTGAAGACGGCCGTTGGAGCGCGCGTCAGCCCCTCATAGACGACGAGACGAACCGAGTTTGAGCCGATGTCGATCGTCGCGATCGGCGGCCCCTGGCAGATGCGCCCCTGTGCGAAACCGGGCTGCCTCGTCCCCGGCTCCGCCGCGTCGGCAGCCTGGACATGGGGCAGCGTGTCAGCGTCGGCGGCTGAGGAGCGTTCGGGGAGAGTTGTGTTCAAGAGATTTGCCTCGTCCCGATAGGCTGGGATTGGTCATGAAATATTTGTGGGCGTTGAAGGGCTCTTCATCAGGCTGCGGGACTATGCGTTCGGCGGTCCCGTCGGGCAAGATGCTCCAGCTCTGTTGGTTGTCGATAAGGTTGGCGATCATGATCTGGTCGAGCACCTGCTCATGCACCGTCGGGTTGAGGATCGGGCAGAGCGCCTCGACGCGCCGGTCGAGATTGCGCTCCATCAGATCGGCCGAGGAGATGTAGACCGCAGCCTTCTGGTGCGGCAGGCCATGGCCGTTGCCGAAGGCATAGATGCGGCCATGCTCCAGGAAGCGGCCGACGATGGACTTGACGCGGATATTTTCCGACAGGCCGGGAACACCCGGCCTCAGACAGCAGATGCCGCGCACCACCAGATCGACCTGCACGCCCGCCTGGCTGGCGGCATAGAGCGCGTCGATGATCATGGTATCGACCAGCGAGTTGCATTTGCACCAGATGGCACCCGGCCGGCCGGCCTTGGCGTGCTCGATCTCGGCATTGATGTGATCGAGGATGCGCTGCTTGAGCGAGACGGGCGAGACCGCCATGCGCTCCAGAGCCGCCGGCTCGGCATAGCCGGTGATGAAGTTGAAGATGCGCGAGACGTCGCGCGCGATCACGGGATCGGCAGTGAAGAAGGACAGGTCCGTGTAGATGCGCGCCGTGATCGGATGGTAGTTGCCGGTGCCGACATGGCAATAGGACACGAGTTGGCCCATCTCGCGCCGCACCACCAGCGAAAGCTTGGCGTGGGTCTTCAGTTCGATGAAACCGAACACCACCTGCACGCCGGCGCGTTCGAGATCGCGCGCCCAGCGTATGTTGGCTTCCTCGTCGAAGCGCGCCTTCAGCTCCACCAGTGCCGTGACCGATTTGCCGGCCTCGGCGGCTTCTGCCAGCGCCTTGACGATCGGGCTGTTGGAGGAAGTGCGGTACAGCGTCTGCTTGATGGCGACCACGTTCGGATCGCGCGCTGCCTGGTTGAGGAACTGCACCACCACATCGAAGGATTCGTAGGGGTGGTGCACCAGGATGTCCTTCTGCCGGATGGCGGCGAAGGCATCGGCCCCATGATCGCGGATACGCTCGGGCGAGCGCGGCGAATAGGGCTTGAATTTGAGGTCCGGACGGTCGAGCCCGACGAGTTGCGACAATTCGTTGAGGGCGAGCATGCCCTCGACGCGAAACACCGCGTCGTCGGCGACGTCGAGTTCCTCTGTCACGAACTGGCGAATGCTGTCGGGCATGCCGGCCTCGATCTCGAGGCGGATCACCACGCCGCGCCGGCGCTGCTTCAACGCCGTCTCGAACAGCAACACCAGATCTTCCGCCTCTTCTTCGACTTCGAGATCGGAGTCGCGGATGACGCGGAAAGACCCCTGCCCCTTCACGGTATAGCCGGGGAACAGTTTGGCGATGAACAGCACCGCCAGATTTTCCAGCGTGATGTAGCGGGCTGCCCCGGTTTCGGCGAAGTCCGGCAGGCGGATGAAACGCTCGACCTTGTGGGGCGCACGGATCAGGGCGTTCAGCATGCGCCCGTCGCTCATGCGCTTGAGCTGCAGGGCGATGGTGAAGCCGAGATTGGGAATGAACGGGAACGGATGAGCCGGGTCGACGGCGAGCGGCGTCAGGATCGGAAAGATGTAGCTGAGGAAATAATCGTCCAGCCAGGCACGCTCGGCCTTGGAAAGGTCGCGCGGCTCGGTGATCACGATGCCTTCGAGCAGCAAGTCGTCACGCAATTCGTTCCAGCGTTTCTGCTGGTCGGTGGCGAGCTTGGACACGGCCTCGCCGATCTTGACGAGTTGCTCGGCCGGCGACAGGCCATCGGGGCTGCGCGCCGTGACGTCCTCACGCACCTGGCCAATCAGGCCGGCGACGCGCACCATGAAGAACTCATCGAGATTGCTGGCCGAGATCGACAGGAAGCGCAGCTGCTCGAGCAGGGGATGACTCTTGTTGGACGCCTCCTCCAGCACGCGGCGATTGAACTGCAGCCAGGAAATCTCGCGATTGATGAAGCGGTCCGGGCTGACGCGTAGCGCGATCGAGTTTTGGGGGGGAGCCACGTCACGTGCCGCCTCCCGTATCTCATCGCCTTGCATCGCGCTCTCCGCCGTCTGTGCCGTGCTGGTCATGGTCGTCAATGCCGCTCGCTATGTCCCAGGCTGCCGTTCCCCATCCCGCCAGTCGGAATCGCCGCCCGTCATGGGGAAGCCTGCTTAGGCCGCCTATATGACAATGCTGTCACATAAAATGGCCGTGCTGGGGAAAATTCGCAAAACTTCGCCCCGTCGCCTGTGGAACCATCACTGGCGCGCTCAACGAGCTGGACCCAGGCAGACCGCATGAGGCATCTTCCATGCGACCCTCGAGCCCCTCATCCCCAACGGACAGAACGACCAGTCCGCTCCAGGAGCAAATCAGGCATGTGCAGGCTCCCAGTTGTTCCCATGATTATCCTGGCCTGCCTGTTCGCCCAACTGACACATGTCGCAGCCCAGACCGATGCCTCTCGGGTGCTCCAGACCGATCGATCCGGCGCTTCCGGGTGTGTTTCGGTGCAGGATACCCGCAATCCAAGCGAAAATGGAGGCGCCCTCATCGGTTGCATCAATCCGATGACGGGTGCTTTCGAGCTTCCGTCCAATCTGCGCAACCGTGAGGATATCGACGAGCGCGTCCTCAGATCCTATGGTTTTCGCGGCGACGGAGAGAGCCATCCGCTGTCCAGCATTACCATTCTCAACGGTCGCAGCACCGCGGGCTGGTCCCTGGTGCAATGGCAGGCGATACTCCCGGCGGCACGCTCTCTTTCGGACGAGATCGACGGCGTCGTCATCAATTCGCTGATCCAGACGAATTCGAGCGCCCTGAAGTTCCGCCTGGGTCCCCTGACCGCCCGTTTCTCCACACCGATCATCTCTGCTTGCGGCAAAAGCATTCGCTTCGAGGGAGCCGGACCGGGACTCACCATATTTCGCTTCGGCGCCAGCAATGGCTGGGATCACTGCGGGACAGGCGCCCCGAAGGGAGACAAGCTGGAGCTTCAGGGCATCAAATTCCAATCCAACGATACCGCCTCCAGGAGCACCATCGGAATCAACGCCAGGTTTACGCCTGGCGTCAACGGGACTTATTCCAACTTCGCTCTCGAAAATTTCAACACCGGCATGGTCTTGGTCAACTCGGCCGGCACTATGATCGAGGGCGGCATGATCACTGCCGGACCATCGCGCAAAGGCCTGGCCAGCACGGGAACCGGTATCTGGTTTCGCGGGACGAATACCTTCGTCAATCGTATCCAGAACACGCTGACCCAATATTACAGGACCGGCTATCGTTTCCAGTCGACCAATCCCCCAAGGATACTGGGGCTCGAGGATCAGAGCCTGATCAATTCGGCTGCCGGGGAAGTCGGCACCTGCATACAGATCGATTCCGACTATAAGGGCTACTCCCCGCTCCAATATGTGACGGATAATTTCTCTTGCGACGCCTATGAAGGCCATGTCGATGCACGACAAGTCTCGCATCTGTCCATCAAGGGCGGCAATTGGCTGATCCACCCAGCCGCGGGATCCTGGACGCCAGCCGGCAAGAACTTCTTCAATTTTTGCAGAGCCTCGACGGTACGCCTCGAAGGAGCCTGGATTTCCAACAACGCCCAACCCCTCGAAATTCGCTCCCTCATCAACGTCACCACCGATCGCTGCGGTATTCCGACCGGAGCCGGCGCATCGGATGTGCAGATCCGCAACAACAAGATCGAATATCGGGGCTTGAAGACCTCGGCGGCCTTGATCGTCAAAACCGCCGGCACCAGCGGGGTGGTGGTCGCCGGGAATCTCTTCACCGAATTCTTCAAGCCCGGACCGCCGCCATCCAATGCATTTTCATGGGCCGGTTCGGATGCCCAATCGGCTCTTTATCAAGGCCTCCCCGGCGAACTCGTGCAGACATCGCCGCCGCCGGTCGACATGAGCGACGGGGTTGTACGCGACATCGGGACATTCTCCCTCGCGCCGGGCGTTTGGAGTTGCCACGCCCAACTCCAGCTCCTGCCGGCCGGCGGGACGAAGGTTAGAGCTTTTCAGGGGGCCTTCAGTATCCAATCCACCGCGATGCCGATTGCACCCGGACAAGGCATGTTCATGGAAACCGGCGAATGGTCGGGCGGGGAAATTCGGGGGGTCGGTCCATTCGTGTTCGACTTCACCGCGAAAACGCAGAGTACCCCTGTCCATATCGTCGGAGCGGCGTCTTTCGCCGGAGGCCAACTTCAGATGAATACCGTCGGCCAGTGCGTCCGTTTGCGATAGAGCTCGCATCATGATGAGCCGATCGCGACGAGACGCGATCGATTTCACTCCTCGTCGAATGGCGACGCCAGCACTTCCTTGAGCAGTTCGGCCGCAAGGGCCCGCGTGATCCGGCGGCCGCGTGACAGGCCTTCGCGATCGAGTACGGCAACCACCTGGCGTGCTGCGGCGAAGGAGCGCTCGATACGGTTGACGAGGAAGTCGACCAGCGTGCTGTCGACGATGAGCTGGCGGTCGAGAAAAAGCTTCACCAGCAGCATGCGAAACAGACCGTCATCCGGCGTCGCGATGGTCAGGGCCGTCATGGCCCGCAGCCGCGAGATGAGGTCCGGAAGCGCGAGCCCCCAGCGCTCAGGGGGATCGTGGGCGGTGATCAGCAAGGAAGCGCCCGCCTCGCCCGTGAGGTTGAGCAGATGGAAAAGCGCCGTCTCGTCGATGCCGCGCCCGGCATCCTCGATCACCACCGCCTTGTGTGAGACCAAGACAGGGACATTGTCGTCCCGCAGTGCCTCGCCCGCCAGCGTGACTGCGCCAGCCGCATCCGACCAGATCGCCGCCAAATGACTCTTGCCCGAGCCGCTCGGGCCGATCAGCAAGGCACGGCGGGACGGCCAGTCGGGCCAGCGCTCGATGAAGGCATAGGCGGCCTCGTTGGAGGGCGAGACCAGGAAATCCTCGCGGGCAAACGAGGCCTGCAACGGCAGATCGAGCGCCAATTGGCGGGGAAGCGTCACGACGAAGGGTCCGATGGCAGTGCCGCAGCCTGATCTTGGCCGACATGCCCGGTATAATACTGGCTGGCGAGGTAGCGCGACAAGGCAAAGCGCACCAGCACGCCGATCGCCGCCGCCACCGGCACGGCAACCAGGAGGCCGATGAAGCCGAACAGGCTGCCAGCGGCCAGCAGGGCGAACATCAGCCAGACCGGATGCAGCCCGACCGAACCGCCGACCAAGCGTGGCGAGAGCACATAGCCTTCGAGAATCTGTCCCGCCACGAAGACCAGGGCGGCATAGACCGGCAAATGCCAGTCCGGCCAGACCTGGACCAGCGCCACGCTGACGCTGACCACGAAGCCGAGAATGGAACCGACATAGGGGATGAAGGAGGCCAGACCCGTACACAGCCCGATGAGGAAGCCGAAGCTGACACCGAGAAAGGTCAGGCATGAGCCGTAGAACAGCCCGAGCAGGAAGCAGACCGTCGCCTGGCCGCGCACGAAGCCGGCGATGGCGGCATCGATGTCGCGGAAGATGCCGCGGATGGCATCGGCATGGTCACGCGGCAGCCAGCTGTCGACGCGCGCCACCATATGATCCCAGTCGAGCAGGATGTAGAAAGCCACCACCGGCGTGACGATCAGGATGCTGACCACCCCGATGACAGCCTGGCTGCCCGACCAGAGCGAGGAGACGAAGGTGGCAAGCACCTGGGCACCCTGCCCGACATAGTCGCCGAGCGACTTCTGGATGTCCTGCAGCCGTTCGGTGAGCAGGCCCCCGAGCCAGCTCTGGTTGAGTTCGCCCAGAATGCGCTGCATGGAGGCTACGATGCTCGGCAGCCTCTCGCGCAATCCGTTGAACTGCTCGCCCAGCATCGGCACCAGCAGGAGGATCGCCAGCACGATGAGGAAGATGAAGCCGAGCAGGATCACCGAGGCGGCCGCCCACCGCGGCAAGCCCAGCCTCTCCAGCCTGTCGGCGACGGGATCGAGGAAATAGGCAATCACCAGGCCGGCGATGAAGGGCCATACCATGCCCTGGAGCAGCCAGATCAGCGCGATGAACAAAGCCAGCGCACCGAGCCAGAAGAATACCTGCCGTTGGAGGCTCATCCATTCGCTCCTGAAGCTCGATCCACACCGTTCTCCCCGGCCAAGCAAACCTCGTCCGGGACGGCTGAGATGGCGGATGGCCTTCCGCGGCCGGAATATTCATCCGGCCATATGGTTGAGCCACTGGCGCAGATAGGCGGCAGCAGAGGCAATGGTCAAGAGCGTGACCAGGATGGACCCCACTTCGATCAGGAAAGGAAAAGGCCATCCCGTGCCCTTGGCGAACAGCACGAGGGCCACGAAAGCGATCTGTACCGCGGTGTTGAGCTTGGAAAGCATCAGCGGCGCGATCTGCACCGGCTGGCTCATGACCCAGGACACCAGCACGGCACCGATGATCATGAAATCGCGGAACACGGCGAGGATAACCAGCCAGGCCGGCACCACACCGACGATCCCCAGCGTGACGAAGATCGAAACCAGCAGGGCCTTGTCCGCCAGGGGGTCGAGCACGGCCCCCAATTCACTGCGCATGTCGAAGCGCTTGGCGATGAAGCCATCGACGCCATCGGAAATGCCGGCCACCAGGAAGGCGACGAAAGCCCAGCCCCAGGCCCCCGAGGTGATGCACAACACCGCCAGCGGCACCAGGCAAAATCGCAGGATGGTGATCAGATTCGGTATCGTCATGATCGGATCGTAGCAAACCGCGGGTGCGCAGGCACGCCTGGGCGGGCTCGCCGGCATCCTCGGCGGTTGTCCGGACGGTCCAGCGATTCGACGGTGACGTCAGGCATCGCTGCGACACGTCCGAACAAGACGTCAGAGCACCACTACCGTGGCCCCGACTCCCACCCGCTGGTAGAGGTCCATCACATCCGGGTTGGCCATGCGAATACAGCCGGAGGAAACCGCCCGACCAATGGTATTCGGCTCATTGGTGCCGTGGATGCGATAGAGCGTGGATCCCAGATAGAGCGCACGCGCGCCCAGCGGATTGTTGAGGCCGCCCTCCATATGATCGGGCAATTCGGGACGGCGGGCGATCATTTCCTTGGGCGGCGTCCAGCTCGGCCATTCGGCCTTTCTGCTGATGGTTTCCGTGCCCTTCCAGGTGAAGCCCTGCTTGCCGACGCCAATGCCATACCGGAGCGCCGTGCCGTCGTCCTGCACCAGATAGAGCCGCTTCTCCTTGGTCGAGATCACGATGGTGCCGGGGCTGTAGCCGGAGAACGGCACCACCGTGCGCGGGATCGGGGACCGCGCCAGCATGGCCTGCCCATCATCCTTGGTGCCGGAATCGAGATTGGGCGAGACGCTGTTCGGATCGATCGAAGCCTGGCGCTGCGGGCGCCGACCTGGCGTCACATCGCCATCCTGGTCGCCATAATAGCCATAGGGATCCTCTTGATAATCGTAAGGCTCCTCGAAGCTCCGATCCGCCCGGTAGGTTGGCTGGGGATCCCGCCACTGGCGCGGACGGGAGAGGCCATCGTCCTGATAATAGCCGTCATCCGGAGGGTAGCCCCACTCCTGGGCCTGGGCCGTCCCTCCGATCACCAGGAGGGCGAGGACGGGTAAAAGTGCTTTTCTTGCAATCGTCATGTCGAGAACCACACGTCCCGGAAGAACGCCCGGGGTTGCGCCCTGCGGGGCAATGCAAGGCAGGATGGCTGCGACAATCCCGGAAACGACAGGCGTAATTGTGGCAGAGACAGCGGCAGAAAGTCGCTATTTTTTAACCCTTTGTTCAGCATGCATTCAGATCGGATTGATCGTCCTTGCGGAAAGAGATCCTATCTCCTCTGCCGCGAGTCCCTCGTCCAAAGCCACTTCCTTGCCGTGAGGACAGCGCATCATGAGCTTTGCCACGGTTCCGATATCCGCCCTGGCCCCCTCGCATCCTGACAAGGCGGCCGCGCAGGCGTGGAGCGGCTTTCGCGAATTTCGCTCCTCCCGGGAAGCGGCGTCGGCCCATCCCGCCCATATGCTGGGCGAAGGCGGCAAGGACGATTGGGTCCACGCTCTGCATTGGAAAAAGCCGCGAGCCACAGTCGACCCGATCGGTTGCTTCCTGCTGCGCGACGTCGAGGTCTGGCGTCCCGGGATCCTCGTCCATGGCAGCCAGGTCGTCGACGATGCCAATCTGTCGACCAATGTCGCCCTGTCCATGGCCCGCGCCGACGCGAATTTTGCCTCGCGTTTCAGTGGGACGGCGGCAAGACACATAGACCGCCCCGCTCTCGTCGTGGCTGGCCCGGGATGCGCCATCTGGGGCCATTGGCTGGTCGAATTCCTGCCGCGGGTATCCATTGCCAGCCAGTCCCTGGCATCGCTCCGCGACGAGTGGGTCATCCCCCTGCCCCATGATACGCCTTCCTGGGTCGAGGATTTGCTGCTGTCGACCTGCAATGTCCGGCCGGACGCAATCCTGCGCTACACACCGGGACGGGAGCGATTGCTCTTCGCTCGCGCAGTGGTACCGACATTCTGCTTTTCCGGCGAATATACCTTCCATCCCTATCTGCGCGAGTTCTATCGGTCGCTGGTACCGGCTTCGGTGCCGGCCGGCCGACGCCTCTGTCTTTCACGAGGCGGTCCGGGCCCCTCGGCCAACCGGCCTTTCAGGCAGCGCGACTTCTTCGAGCAGGAGGCGAGGCAACGCGGTTTCGAGGTCATCCGCCTCGAGGAACTGAACCTGCCTGAGCAGATCGCAACGCTGTCGCAGGCCGGCGCTCTCATCGGCGAATATGGCTCGGCGCTGCACGGCTCCGTCTTTGCCGGACCGGGCACCGTCGTCGGTTGCATCGGGCATTGGAACGCCGTCCAGATGCGCTTGAGCGATGTGCTGGAGCAGCAAGGGGTCTACCTCACCCGCGGATGCCTTTGGCCCACCGCGGACAGGCCGATGTCCATCGACGCGAGCCAGGACGACATCGAGAGCTTTCTCGATCGCGTGACATCGCTGCTGGACTGAGGCCCTCGAATTCAGGCCTCGCGACTTGACATGATCCAGTCAAACCGCAAAGCGCTCCACAAGCAGCCGCTCCGCTGCTACTTGCCCGTGAACCGGTTGTTCTTGGGGAAGCCCTTGGGCGGCAGGCGCCCAGCGTCGGCGCGATTGCCAGTCCATTCGACAAGGTCGGTAACGGTCCAGGTCCGGTCGGAGGAATCGCTCCAGGTCAATCCCTGCGCCTTGTCGAACACACGCACGTCGGAGAGGCCGCCGTCCTTGTATTTCTGCAGCCTGACGCCCCTGCCCCGCGACATCTCGGTGATCTGGTGCAGCGGGAAGACCAGCATCTTGCGATTCTCGCCGATCACCGCGACCGTATCGCCGATGGCGGGCACGATCAGCTTGGCTTCCGTCGGCGCATCGACATTCAGCACCGACTTGCCCTTGCGGGTATTGGCGAGGATATCGTCCTCGGGCACCAGGAAGCCACGACCGTCGGTCGCCGCAATCAGCAGCCGGCGCCCGCCCTGATAGGCGAACACGTCGACGACATCGGCGCCCTCGTCGATATCGACCATCAGACGGATCGGCTCGCCCATGCTGCGGCCACCCGGGAGTTTGGAAGCCTCCAGCGTGTAGACCTTGCCGTTGGTGGCGAGGATGAGGAGCCGGGCCGTCGTCTCGGACTGGAAGCCGAGCTTGAGCCGGTCGTCGGCCTTGAAGCTGAGACCGGAGAGGTCGCTGAGATGGCCCTTCTGGGCCCGAATCCAGCCTTTTTCGGAAACGATCACGGTGATCGGCTCGCGCTCGACCATCGCCTCGGCCACCGCCGACAGATCGATGGTGCCCGCCTTGGAGGCATCGATGTCGGTGCGACGCTTGCCGAGCGGTGTGTCCGGGCCAAACTTCTTGGCGACTTCGCTGACCTGCCAGCCCACCGTCTTCCATTGCAGCGCCTCGGAGGCGAGCAGCTTCTCGATGCCGGCCTTCTCCTTGGCGAGATCGTCGTGCTCGCGCCGAAGCTCCATCTCCTCGAGCTTGCGCAGATTGCGCAGGCGCATATTGAGGATCGCCTCGGCCTGCACGTCGGTCAGGTCGAAGGCCTTGATCAATTCGTCCTTCGGTTCATCCTCGTAGCGGATGATGCGGATGACTTCGTCGAGGTTGAGATAGGCGACGATATAGCCGGCCAGCACCTCCATGCGCTTCTCGACGGCCGCCAGGCGGTATTTGGAGCGGCGGACCAGCACCACGCGCCGATGGCTGAGCCATTGCTGCAGCGCCTCGCCGAGCGAGAGCACGCGCGGCACCTGGCCGTCGACCAGCACGTTCATGTTGAGCGGAATGCGGCTTTCGAGCTCGGAGAGCTTGAACAGCGATTCCATCAGCACGGCCTCGTCGACATTGCGCGACTTCGGCTCGATGACGATGCGGACGTCCTCGGCCGATTCATCACGTACGTCGCCGACCAGCGGCAGCTTGCGCTCTTCGAGCAGCTCGGCCAGCTTCTCGATCAGGCGGCCCTTCTGCACCGCCCACGGAATCTCGGTGATCACGATCACCCAGGTGCCGCGCCCGAGATCTTCCTTGTGCCAGCGTGCGCGCACCCGAAAACCGCCACGGCCGGTGCGATAGCTTTCCTCGATCGAGCCGGCGCTCTCCACGCAGATGCCGCCGGTTGGGAAATCCGGGCCCTTGACGAATTGCAGCAGGTCCGGCGTCGACGCCTTGGGGTTCTCGATCAGGTGCAGTGCCGCCTGGCAGAGCTCGTAGGCATTGTGCGGCGGAATCGAGGTCGCCATGCCGACGGCAATGCCCTGCACGCCATTGGCGAGCAGGTTGGGGAAGGCGCCGGGCATCACCACCGGCTCCTCGTCCTCGCCATTGTAGGTCGGGCGGAAATCGACCGCGTCCTCGTTGATCCCTTCGAGGATCAGCGTGGCAACCTCGGTCAGCCGCGCCTCGGTGTAACGGTAGGCAGCGGCATTGTCGCCGTCGATATTGCCGAAATTACCCTGCCCGTCCACCAACGGATAGCGCTGGGCGAAATCCTGCGCCAGGCGCACCAACGC
Organism: Labrys sp. WJW; assembly: GCF_001676615.1. Classification (GTDB taxonomy): domain Bacteria; phylum Pseudomonadota; class Alphaproteobacteria; order Rhizobiales; family Labraceae; genus Labrys; species Labrys sedimenti. The sequence goes on from NZ_LYXZ01000031.1 coordinate 69,154, forward strand.
ATCGTAGACGGCCTGATCGCCATGGGGGTGGAATTTACCGATGACGTCGCCCACCACGCGGGCGCATTTCTTGAAGGCCTGGTCGGGATCCAGGCGCAGCAGGCGCATGGCGTGCAGGATGCGCCGATGCACGGGCTTCAAGCCGTCGCGCGCATCCGGCAAGGCCCGTTGCGTGATTGTCGAGAGTGCATAGGCAAGGTAGCGCTGCTCGAGCTCGGCGCGCAGATTGACCGTTCTGACTCCATCGCCTTCCGGCGGATCGTCCATCTCATCCATGCGGTTGACTTACCGAAAATGCCTGATTCGGAGCAAGTCGTAGACCTTATGATACAGGGCCAATCACCCGATCACGTGCTATTGTAGCGCCATTAAGAGTTCCGTCCCTGTTCTATCCGGATGGATTGCCCATATCCTTATTAGGTCCAGTGGCGTATTTCTCGAGTCAGGAATGCATCATGTTTCAGAGTTTGCCGTGGCGAGGTCAGGGTAACGTGGCGGAATTGCCTCCGCCTCCGCAGAACGAAGTCGTCAAGCCGCCGCGCCCGGTTCTGGGGCTTGCCCTCGGTGGCGGTGCTGCGCGGGGATTCGCCCATATCGGCGTGATCCGCGTACTGGTGGAAGCAGGCTACGACATCGACGTGATCGCCGGCACCTCGATCGGAGCGGTGGTCGGCGGCTGCTATATTGCCGGCAGGCTCGACGATATCGAGGACTGGGCCCGCAGTCTCACCAAGCGCCGCGTTCTCAATTTTCTCGATCTGAATTTCGGCGGCAGCGGCCTGATGTCCGGCACCAAGCTGGCTTTGCTCCTGCAGAACGGCCTGGACGGCGTTCAGATCGAGAGTTTGCGCATTCCCTTCGTCGCGATCGCCACCGAAATCGGGCCAGGCCATGAGATCTGGCTGACGCGTGGCAATCTGGTCACCGCCATGCGCGCCTCCTATGCCCTGCCCGGCATTTTCGAGCCCGTACGCATCGGCGGACGCTGGCTGATGGACGGCGCACTGGTCAATCCCGTGCCCGTCTCCGCGGCGCGCGCCCTCGGCGCCCGGGCGGTGATCGCCGTCAATCTCAATGGCGAGCTGACCGGCCGCGGCGGCGTCATCCATACTTTTGGCGCCACCTCGATGGAAATGGACGATCCGCCCGTGCCCAAGCGCAACGGCTTCGGCGCAGCCACGTCGATGGTCCGCCGTCGCTTCGGCTTCGCCAGATCGCCTGAGGCGCGCCAACGCCGCAACTCGCCCGGCATTCATACGGTGATGATGGAGGCCTTCAACATCACCCAGGACCGCATCTCCCGCTCGCGGCTGGCCGGCGATCCGCCCGATGTCTCGATCGGACCGCGCCTCGGACGCATCTCGCCCTTCGACTTCCATCGTGCCGCCGAGGCGATCGACATGGGTGCCGAGGCCGCCTTGAAGTCTCTCGATGACATCAAGGAGACCATGGAAGCGCTGGCATAGCTCAGTCCGCCCCGCACAGGCCCCTCGCATTCGCCCTCGACGCACGCAGGATCGTCGGAGGCCTCATCGGGGCGCGATCAGGCCGTCGATGCCGGGACGGGACAGATGCAACAGCTGATAGACGGTGCCTGCCTCTCCAGGCGGCTCGTACGCCCACAGCCGAAAGACCACCAGCTTCCAGTCTGTAGGATCGACCGCGAGGGCCGACAGGCAGCTCCCATCCCGGGCCGCATCGAGAGCCAAGCGCTCGCGTGCCTCGGCAATGGCGCCCGCGGGATCGATCTCGGCTGCGATCGACGTTCCCTGCAGCGTCGCAAAGCGTGCCTCCGACAAGGGCGTAGCGCCGGACAGACACGAGACCCCGGCCCAGCGCCGCACCGACGGCCTGCCGAAGGAGGCGACGAGGCCGGCAAAGCCCCCGCCCTCCCACAGGAACCGGCCCATGCCTTCGGGCGAGGCCCACAGATAGAACGGGGCATATTGGTTGACGGCCGAGCCCTGAACACCCTTTTCCCGGATCAGATAAGCCTTGAGCCCCAGCCCCGGAAACTCGTCGAGCAAGGGCCCCTTGCTGGCCACCCGCGCGCGGATGATCGCCATGTCGTAATCGGCCGGCAGGGTGATGGCATAGTGCATTGCTTCCATTGGAACTCTCCTCACACCGGTTCGTGCCACTGCACGGCGCGGCCATCCTGCAGGACCTGGACGCTGACATAGACGAAGGCATCGGCTTCGCCCGCACCATGCCAATGCAACTCGCCGGGCGCGAACCAGACCGCATCGCCGGGGTCGAGTTCGATGAGCGGGCCATTGCGCCTCTGCGCGAGGCCACTGCCGCTCACCGCCAGCAGCAATTGTCCGCGGGGATGGCTGTGCCAATGCGTGCGTACGCCCGGATCCAGCAGGGCGCGCATGGCCGTAGGCTCGCCATCCCGCGCACCAGTGATCAGATGCTCCACCCGGAAGGAAGCGGACGCGATGCCCTCGGGCGCAGTCTCTATCGCCTTGCCGGCCCGGATCACGGTCATCTCGCCGGGAAGGCCCGGCCCGCTCATGCCGGCACCTCTTCCACCATCTGGGTGAGGCCGTTGCTGAAGGACCAGCCGTCGCGCTCGGTGGTGGTGACGACGATCATGACATCGTCGGGCCGAAGGCCCGGCGCCTGTGCAAACAACTCCACCACACGCCGGTAGAATTGCTGCTTCACCGCCGTGCTGCGCGGACGCCCCGCCGTGATGGCGATCAGCACGAAATCGTCGGAACGCTCACCGCTGAAATAGCCGCGGTCGTAGACCAGTGCCTGCGGATCGAGCTGTTCGATGATCTGGAAACGGTCGGCCTGCGGAACCTCGAAGGCTTCGATCAGGGCACGGTGCAGATTGTCCGACAGAGCGCGGAGATAGTCAGGGGATTTTCCCTTGCGAAGTGAAATGCGGGCGAAAGGCATGACTGATGTCCTCGATGGGCAAGGCCTGCTGCCTTGACCCATCCATCATGTCACCGCATATTCATCCTGAAAATCAGGAAATATTTGACTTTAAATCCTGAAAAACGGGATGATATTTATGCGCCTGGTCAATTTCGACATCGACGTCCTGCGCAGCTTCGTCACGGGCATGGAACTGGGCAGCTATGCCCGCGCCGCGGACCATCTCGGCCGGTCCACTTCCGCCGTCAGCGCCCAACTCAAGAAGCTGGAAGAACAGGCGGGAACCGCCTTGTTCCGCCGGGCCGGCCGTGGCCTGGCCCTGACCGAAGCGGGCGAAACGCTGCTGACCTATGCGCGCCGCCTGCTCGCTCTCAACGACGAGGCGGTATCCGCTCTGAGCGGGGCCGATCTTGCCGGCCATGTCCGCTTTGGCGTGCAGGAGGATTTGGGAGAAACGCTGCTGCCGCAAATTCTCGGCCGCTTCGCACGCGCCCATCCGAAGACCCGCATCGAAACCCGCCTTGCCCGCAATGCCGATCTGCTGAAACGTATCGCCAGCGCCGAACTCGACCTCGCCATCGCCTGGGGGGACCAGACGAGACAGGCTCCGGCCGCCATGGCCGGCGAGCATCTCGCCGATATCGCGATGCGTTGGATCGGCCCCCGTGACGGCCTGCCCGGACAGCCCTCCGGCGATCGGCAATCCAAGCCGGAGGAACCCGTGCCACTGGTGATGTTCGAGGCCCCGTGCCTGTTCCGCAGCGTCGCAACCGAGATGCTCGACCGCGCCGGTATCGCCTGGCGCATCGCGGTGACCAGCACCAGTCTCGCCGGTCTCTGGGCCGCGATATCGAGCGGGCTGGGCGTGACCCTGCGCACCGAGATCGGCCTGCCGGGCCATCTCGCCGTGCTTGGCGAGGAAAGCGGCTTGCCGACGCGATTGCCGACATTGCCGCTGCTGCTGCATCGCACGCAGAGCCAGCACAATGCGGCCACGGACCGGCTGAGCGAGATCATGCGGGAGAGCCTGAGCCAGCCTCTCCTGCCCAAGAAGGTTGCCTGACACTCCCGGAGCAAAGCGCGTCCACGCCGGAACGCTCTCTACCCTGACTTCTTACGCCATCGCACCTTTGCTACATGCAGCGGCGCCGGTTCATAAAACACTTTAAGATCAGGCCGTAATATATTCACGCATCGCCTTCGCTTCCGCCTCCATTTCGGCCAGGCGGAACTTCACCACGTCACCGATCGAGACGATGCCGACTGGCAGGCCATTTTCGACCACCGGCATATGACGGAATTTGCCGGCCGTCATCCTCTCCATGATGTGGGGAATGGTGTCCTGCTCGTGAACGGTTTCGACCTTGGCCGTCATATGCTTGGACACGGGATGTTCGAAGCCCTCGGCCGAGGCCTTGGCCAGTGCGCGCACGATATCGCGCTCCGACAGGATGCCGGCGATGCTGCCGTTCTTGTTGGTGATCAATACTGCGCCGATGCGCTTTTCGGCAAGCGTCCGGGAAGCATCGGCAATGGTGGCGTCCGGCGACAGAGCGACGATGTCGCGGCCCTTGCCCTTCAGGATCTGTGCAACGGTCATGGGTACTCTCCTCAGACTGAACGTGCGCCTGCAGCGTCTTGATCTTGGGGGAGAATCCCGACAAGGGACGACCAGCCCCGTTCATGATGATGGCGTCTGCACGCCCATCGCGCAAGGGGCTGGTTCAAATGCAACCATTCGGTGAATCGATTTACGGATCGAGCCCTCAGGAGCCCGAGCCGGCTTTCAGAATGAACTCGACCAGAGCCCTGCGCCGATCGGCATCGTCCATTCCGGCATAGATCATCCGCGTGCCCGGCACCACGGCCTGGGGTGCCGCGATGAAGCGATCGAGCGTTGCGGCGTCCCAGGTCAGGCCGCTCGCCTGCATGGCCGGCGAGAACGGATAGCCCGGCAGCGTGCCGGCCTTGCGGCTCGCGAGCCCCTGAAGGATCGGCCCGGTGGCAGAGCGCGCCCCGCGCCCGATCTGGTGGCAGTGGGCGCAGGGTTCGAACACCGGCTCAAAGGTCGCCTCCGGCGGTCTGATATCGGCAACGGCCTGGGCGGGCGGCGGAGGCGACGCGACCTCGCCGACCGAACGCAAGGCAATGAAGGTCCCGACCGCGACACCACCGAGTGCCGCGGCCAGGCCGAACCAGACAATCCTGCTCACGAGGCGAGCGCGCGGCGCATCTTGTCCAGCGCCTCCTCACGAGGCGCCTGGTAGTCGATCAGCGTCACCAGTTCACCCTTGGCGTTCATCATGTAGACCGCTGTGGAATGGTCGAAAGTGTAGCCGTCCCCCTCCCCGACCTTCTTGGCGTAGACGCGGAACTTCTTGATGATGTCGGCAACCTGTTCGGGCGTGCCGGTGGCGGCCGTGATACGCGGATCGAAGCTCTCCAGATAGGTCTTGAGCAGTTGCGGCGTATCGCGTGCCGGATCGACCGAGACGAAGACGACGTTGAACTTGTCCCCGTCCGGCCCGAGCGCCTTGAGGCGGTCGGTCATGTCGGTCAGTGTGGTCGGGCAGGCATCCGGACAGTTGGTGTAACCGAAGAAATAGGCCGTCGGCTTGCCCAGGAAAGTAGCCTGCGTCACCGGCTTGCCGTCCTGGTTGGTCAGGCTGAAATCACCGCCGATGAAGCTGGACTGGGCCGTCGGCTTGCCGCCCATGCTCTGCAGGGCGAGCACGCCGGCGGCCGCCAGCACGGCGAGCAGAGCAACCAGAACCACCAGCTGGAGACGATTGGATTTGAGGGTCATGAACACCTCCCGCCTCAATGGTTGCTGTGGTCGGCTTCGGCCGGCTGCTTGGCACCGATGGCCTCGACCTTGAACTTCACCGGCACCGTGCCGGCTTTCTCGAACACCAGCGTGCCGTCGATGGATTGGTTGGGCTTGAGCTGCTGCTTGAGCCCGGTGAACATCAGATGGAAGGATGACGGGCTGAGTTCAACCTTGCCGTGGGCAGGAATTTCAAGCCCGCCCTCGACGGGCGCCATCTTCATGACGCCATCCTGGTTCGACATCTGGTGGATCGAAAAGCCGGAGGAAACCGAGAAGCTGCCGCCGATCAGCTTGTCGGGCTGATCGCCGGTGTTCTCGATGACGGTATAGCCGCCTGCCACCGGTGCCCCCTGCGGCGTGGCCCTGGTCCAGGGATGGGCGATCTGGAGCGTGCCGGCTTTGTAGTCATGGGCGAAGGCGGCAGTGGTGAGCGTGGAGGCGAGCGCGAAAGCACCGAAAAACGGGACGAGTTTCATGGAAAAACCTGAACGGAATCGAGCAGCCTTGCACAGGCTGCGGGGAAGGAAGGGTGAAGGCGGTGAACCGTTCAGCCTGTCGGCGGTCCGCGTGGCCAGGCAGGCCTGCGATCCTGCCGGATCGTCGCGAAAAAGTCCTGCGAGGCGCGCAGCCTGACGATCCGCGGAAAGCGGACGACGCTGGCGACCGCCAAGACCTGCGGCAGAGCCGGCGCCAGACGAAGTGCACACTGATCACAGGAATGGCCGCCATGGGCCTTGCCGCCGGCATCCGCATCGCCGAACTGGCAGACGGTGACGACCGTGCCGGCAATGACGACGGTCGCGCTGCCTCCCCGCTCCTCCTCGCTCGCGAGCGAACCGCCCATGCCGTTGAGCATCAGCCCAAGGGCAAGCAAGGCGGCCAGGCATTGCCGCAGCAATGGGAGATGGCGGGACAGGACCATGGCCGCATATGCAGCCGAGCCACTGCCGAAAGTCAAGGCGGCGCCATGGCGCATGGAATCGCCTGGGGCAAAGCGTGTTCGAGCATGAACGCGTTTGCTCCAACGCCCTGTTCCCATGCGTCTTTGCAATTCCCGGTGATGCCACCAAATCGCAAAATGCTTCAGGGAGCGCCGGTCCGCAGGACCCGCCGAAATAAAAATGCCGGCCTTCTCAACTCCATCTCTCGATGGGGCTGGGAAGGCCGGCAGTCGTCAAAGATCTCCGGAGCCAGGCGCGTTCTTTAGAAACGCTTCCCAGTTCCACCTCCTCGCTTCGACAAGCCCCTGCGTGTCTTGGTGGGCCTCACCAAGTCGCAAAGGCTCTAGTCGTCGCGATAGACGCGCTCACGGCGCTCGTGCCGCTCCTGGGCTTCCAGCGACAAGGTCGCGATCGGCCTGGCATCGAGACGCTTGAGCGAGATCGGTTCACCCGTTTCCTCGCAAAAGCCGTAGGACCCGTCCTCGATGCGGGCAAGTGCCGCCTCGATCTTGGAGATCAGCTTGCGCTGACGATCCCGGGCCCGCAATTCGATGGCACGATCCGTTTCCGAAGAGGCACGATCGGCTAGATCGGGGTGGTTCTCGTTCTCGGCCTGCAGATTGGCGATGGTATCCTGCGCTTCGCGCAGGATGTCGAGCTTCCAGGCATTGAGCTTGCGCCGGAAATAGTCCCGCTGACGCTCGTTCATGAAAGGCTCGTCGTCAGTCGGCCGATAATTGGTATCTACACTCAATGAAGTCATGTAAGAATCCCAACACTCCGCTACTGGGCGAGAGGTCTATAGTCTCAGTGACGCGCCACGACAATGATCTTCGTTGTCACCGATTCGTTGAAAACGATAAAGTTGTGCACATGGCTTAGCCGGCCGTGTCCTCCTTGCCCTTTAGAATGAGGCCTCCGGCGACGTCCGTCACGCCCGGCCTCGGCAAGGCGTCGAAGGGCATCGGCCTGCTCGCCATCATGGCCGCAAGCCCGAGGCGCGCGGTCAGGATGCCGTTCAGGACGCCTTCCCCCAGCTTGGCCGATATGCGCGAGGCCAGGCCGTGGCCGAGAGCCTGGCTGATGAGGGAATCACCGGCAGCCATGCCGCCGGTGATGGCAAGATTGCCGAGCGCATGGCGCAGGAGGCGCATCATGCCCAGTCCGCCCGGACGCCCGCCATAGAGGGTCGCGAGCCGCCGGATCACGCGCAGCGTTTCCGCGCCCACGAAAAACATGTCGACCAGGGCACGCGGGCTGACGGCGGTGACCAGCGACACCCGCTTGGCCGCATCGGCAATGATGCGCTGGGCTTCCGCGTCGAGCGGTCCCATCAGTTCGCGCTCGGTGACCCTGATCAAATCCGCACCGTCGACGATATCGCCGGCGGCCGCTTCCACTGCCGCGCGGGCCCTGGCCATGCGCGGATTGGCGGCATAGAGCTTGACGAGATCGCGCGACAGGCCGCGCGCCGCATCCCGGTCATCCTTGGCAATGGCCAGCAATGCCCGATCGTGCAGATGCTCGATGCGCGACAGGCGCATCAGGCCGATGACCTCCCGGATGGCGATGACGGCAAAAGCCAGCACCGCCAGCCCGGTCAGGGCGGCGCCGAGCCAGCCCAGCCAGCCGGCATAGGAGAAGAGGTCATCGATCAGCTTGGTCAGCGACAGGCCGATGGCGAGGGAAACCAGCCCGCCCACGGCCGACCAGAACAAGGTGCCCCAGCGCGAACGGCGTGGTCGCTGCGGCGCGACTTCGGCAGCCTCTTGCTCGAAAGCCTCCGGTTCGGGCGTCACCACCACATGGCCGCGCCGCATCGCCGCCGCAACCGGCGTATCGGCCATCACTACATTGGGATCGTCGAGGCGGAAGGCACGCGGCTTGCGGGGTTCCGTATTCATTCGCTCACGCCAGTTTGTCGCCGATCAGGAATTCGAGCGCCCGGTCCAGGCGAATATGGGGAAAGATCTGGCCATCTTCCAGTCTGGGCGGACGGAAGCGGATGAAACGGTAGTCGACCCCGCCTTCGCGCAGATTTTCGAGGCCGTTGAAGCCGGTGCCCGAAAACACGGCATTGGGATCCTCGGGCAATTCGCCCGGGAACACGGCGATCTCGGCCTCACCGTCGAAGACCTCATCGCCGGAGCGCTCGCCAGCCATGGGCGTGCCGATGATGCAAGGCAGGTTTTCCCGCCCCTGCTTGACGCTGGCCTCCCTGGTGGCACGGATGGAGGCGAGCGCGACCACATCCACGCTGGCGCCCGAAAAGGCCGCCCGGCCGATGGCGCCATCCGCCATCTTGCGCAGGATCGCCTCGAGCCGGTCATGGCTGGTGTGATGCAGATGATCGGCCTTGGTCGCGGCGAACAGGATCTTCTGGATGCGCGGCCGGAAGATCGCCGACCACCAGCTGTTCGCGCCCACGCGGAAGGCCGACAGCACCGAAGTCAGCGCAGTTTCGAGATCATGCACCGCCTGGGGACCGGCATTGAGGGCGGAGAGCGCGTCGACCAGCACGATCTGACGGTCGAGCCTGGCAAAGTGATGCGTGAAGAAGGGACGCACGATCTTGTACTTATAGGCTTCGAAGCGCCGCTCCATCATGGCGTGGAGAGAGCCCGCCTTGGGATCGCCGGCCTTGGAGAGATCGAGCGGCGCGAAGGTCAGGGCTGGCGACCCCTCCAAATCGCCCGGCAGCAGGAAGCGTCCCGGCGGCAGGGTCGAGAGGGCGAAACGCTCGTCGCGTCCGGCCTTGAGATAGGCGGTGAACAGCGCGGCGGCTTCCCGCGCCAGGGCCTCGTTTTCGGGAGCCGCCGGATCGAGCCTGGCCAGCATTTCATGCCAGGGGCCGGCAATGGCCAGACGAGATCCCTCACGACTGGCGGCGATCGTCTGCGCCGACCACTCGGCATAGCTCATGTTGAGCAGCGGCAGATCGAGCAGCCATTCGCCGGGATAGTCGACGATATCAAGGGTGAGGCGCGACATGCCGGCGGCAAAGCGCCGATTGGACTGGAAATCGATGACCAGGCGCAGTTCCGAGATCTGGCGCGTCGAATCAGGCCAGCGCCGGGCCGGGCCGGCCAGATCGGCCAGATGGTCTTCGTAGTCGAAGCGCGGCACGGTGTCGTCAGGCTGCGGCGAGAGCGAGGAACCGGCAATGCGGCCCTCCGCCTGGGCGCGGAACACCGGTAGGCGCCCCCCCTCGACCAGGGCCTGCACCAAAGCGGTGATGAACACGGTCTTGCCGGCGCGCGAAAGACCGGTGACGCCGAGGCGGACTGTCGGATTGAAGCTCGACGCGGCAAAGCCCGCCAAACTCTTGGCCGCAATCAGCGCTTCGTCGAACACGGACATCCAGGAGGAGGCTTGTGGCGGCATGGTCCGCATCACTTAAGGGCAAGCGCGGCAAAATTCCAGCACTCGTCCTGACCCCCCGCAACGACAACCGTCAAAGGCGAAGAGGCGGACGAGACGTCCGCGGTCCCAGCCGAGGAGGTTCTTGCGCAAACCTTGTTCGGTTCACGAGGGTAGCGCCGAGACTGGGACCGCGGACGTCTCGTCCGCCTCTTCGCTTCCGTTACGACACCACGTTGCGCACGAAGCGCACGATGCCCTGCCCCGCATTGACGTAGCTATAGGATTGCGAACTGTCGAAGATGAGGAAATCACCGGCCGCGACGACCTCGCCGCCGCCGGCCGTCTCGACGATCAGCACGCCCTCGACGACGTAGAGCATTTCGCGCCAGCCCTCGGCGTCCGGCAGCGCGTCATAGCGATCGCCGGGACCCAGGCTCCAGCTCCACAGCTCTGCGGCCCGTCGCGCCGGTGCGGCCCCCAGGAAAGCGGCATGGCTGTCCGGATGGGTGCCGCGCCAACCGAGCTGGTCGACACGCTGGTTGCCGGCCTGGCCTGGATCGCGGACGATCGCGCCAAAATCCACGCCCAGCACGCCGGCCAGCCGGTCGAGATTGGCCAGGGAGATATTGGCGTCCCCCGCCTCCACCGCCACGATCAGTCGCCGGCTGAGGCCGCTGGCCTCCGCCAGCGCCGCCTGGCTCAATCCCGCTTCGGCGCGCAGGCGCCTGACATTGGCCCCGACATGGACGAGTACATCCGCCATTCCATCTCATCCCTTGACTGCGCAATATAATGCACATATGGATGAGCAATATAATGCGCAACAGGCAAGGCGGCAATCGGTCATGAAGATTCGCAATTTCGGCGTCGAGATCTGGATGAACGGGTATGAGAACCATTGTTCGCACAATCTGGCGGAAACCTGCGTCGAATCGCTCACCATCGCGCAATTGCTGGAGATTGCCGACAAGGCCCCGAGCGCCCTCGACGACCTCCTGGCCATGAAGATGACCTATGGCGCCATCGAGGGCAGCGAGCGGCTGCGTGCCGCCATTGCGGCGACCTATGCCCGCCAGAAGATCGAGAACATCGTGGTGGCCCATGGCGCCATCGGCGCCAATGCCCTCGTGCACGAAACCCTGGTCGAGCCGGGTGATCGCGTGATCTCGGTGCTGCCGACCTACCAGCAGCATTACTCCATTCCCGCCAGCTACGGCGCCGACGTGCAGATCCTCAAACTGCGCGAGGAGAACGGTTTCCTTCCCGATCTCGAAGAACTGCGCCGCCTCGCCCTGCCCGGCACCAAGCTGATCGCCATCAACAATCCCAACAACCCGACCGGCGCCTTGATGGACGAGGCCTTTCTCAGGGAGATCGCCGCCATCGCCCGCGCCTGCGGCGCCTATGTGCTGTGCGACGAGGTCTATCGCGGCATAGACCAGGAAGGCGACGGCTTCACCGCTTCCATGGCGGATCTCTACGAGAAGGGCATCAGCACCGCCAGCATGTCCAAGGCCTATTCGCTCGCAGGCCTGCGCCTTGGCTGGATCGCAGGTCCCGTGGACCTGATCCACGCCGTCTCCATCCATCGCGACTACAACACCATCAGCGTCGGCATGATCGACGATCATTTCGCCACCATGGCGCTGGAGAACCGCGACAAGGTGCTGGCCCGCAGCCGTTCGATCGTGCGCGGCAACCTCGCCATCCTCGACGCCTGGGTCAAGGACGAGCCTCGGATCAGCTATATCAAGCCCCGCTCGGGCACCACGGCCCTCCTGAAATACGATCTTCCCATCGCTTCGGAAGCCTTCTGCATCCGCCTGCTGGAGCGTACCGGCGTGCTGTTCACGCCCGGCAGTGCCATGGAGATGGAGGGATATCTGCGCATCGGCTATGCCAATGGCAGCACTGTCCTGCACGAGGGTCTGGACCGCGTAAGCCAATTTCTGAAAGAATTCGACTAACACTCTGTTATACAGGGCACTATAGGCATTTTCCTTCTACCGGCGCCGCAGCGTCTCGACCCGTGCCTGCGCGCTGCTGCGCCGGGCAGCCTCGGCCACCTCCCTGGAGACGATGGTCTGCCCGATCGGCGCTATGGCGATGCCGGCGAGCTTGAGGTGCTGGATGCCGAAGGGAATGCCGATGATGGTGACGAAGCAGAACAATGCAGAGCAGACATGGCCGATCGCCAGCCACAGGCCGGCAAAGACGAACCAGATCACATTCCCGATCAGGCCGAGGCCGCCGGTACCGATGTCGTCCCTCTGATAGAGTTCGCGCCGGCTGATCGCCTCGCGCCCGAACGGAAAGAAGCAGAAATTCGAGATCGTCAGGCAGGCCCGCCCCCAGGGAATGCCAACGATGGTGAGGAAGGCCAGCAAGCCGAGCAGAAACCAGGCGATGCCCAGGAAAATGCCGCCGAAGACGAACCAGATCAGGTTTCCGATCAATCGCATCAGCCGTTCCTTCCAATCCGCTGCATTTGCGAGAAAATCAGCCGACAATTTGTTCTAGCGATCCAGCATCTTCGGCGAAAGGAACAAGGCCAGAGTCGCCTGATGGCCGGCGATCCCGGCCCAATCATCGAGCTCGAAGTCGAGAACGGCAAGGGCGGCCGTAGGGAATTTGCCACCGAGCGGGTCGGCCGCCGTCCCCGCCCCCCGCGTCAGGAAGGAGGCGACCTGTTCCAGGCCGGGATTGTGGCCGACGATCAGCAGCGTCTGCACCTCCGGCGCCACCGCCCGGATGACACGCAATATCGTTTCGGGCGGCGCCTCGTAGATCGCCCGCTCGAAATGCAACGTGTGCGGCCCCAGGCTGCCCTCGATCAGGGCCAGCGTCTCGCGCGTGCGACGTGCAGTCGAGGCGATCACATGGTCGGGCAGCAGGCCGCGCCGGGCAATCTCCCTTCCCATGCGCGGGGCGTCCCGCTGCCCCCGCGGCGCAAGCGGACGCTCGTGATCGGAAACACCGTCGGGATAGTCCGATTTCGCGTGCCGCAGCAATATCAGGCGCTTCATCAATCGATCACTTAGAATTTTTCGCCAAGGCTATGATTTCAGGCCTATATTCGAAATGCATAGTGTCATAATGGTACCATTTTCCACCCCAGATGAAACCGTGCTTTTCGAAAACCTCGACAATCTCCATCGGGATGCGGTTCTTGTAGGAAACCTTGTCCGTCTCCTTCTTGGCACCGCCCCAGCGCCAATAGTCTGTAAACTTCACATTGATGTCGATCGCCGCGGCGTAGGCGTGCATGCTCATGCGCGACGTGCCGGCGATCACGCGGCAGTTGAAGGTTCCAGCCGAAGGCTTGAGATAGACGTGGAATTTGGCCGGCAGGGCCTCGAGGTCACGCGAGACGGACTGCAGCCGATCGGCAACGCCATTGGCGGTGGCCACACGCAGCGTGCCGCCGCCCAAGCCGGGGAGCCATTGGATGGTCTTGAGCTTGACCTGTCCTTTCGTGCAATCGCCATACATCGCATCGAACAGCGCCTGGTTGCGGGCGCGGCCGGGATCATCGGCCGGCGTGGCCGGCTGCTTGTAATGCGCCCCGAGCGTATAGGGCATGACGAACATGTCGCGGATATCGGCCTTCTCGATGCGCTGCTGCGGCGTCTTGTTGGCAGCACCGTCGGAAAGCGCGATGTGCTGGCCGTCCTTCAAGATGAGATCCTTGGCGTCATAGCCCGCAATGAAATCGGGATAGGCCGCCACCAGAGCATCCAGGGTGGGGTCGGCCATCGCCGCCGACGCAAAAACCGTCGACAGAGCCAGGGCCAGCATTCCGCTTCGCACGACATTCCTCATTGACCAGCCTCGGCGCGCTGGATCAGGGCGACATTGGCTTTTTCGACGGCGCTGAGCTCGATATTCCAGGTCCAGGGGCGATACCAGGAGAATTGGGAGAAATAGGCCCGCAATTGCGGGTCCTTCATATAGCGGCCGCGGCGCGCATAGATCTCGTTGCGGGCCAGACGCAATTGCGCCCCGGACAAGCCCGAAATATCGTTCCAGTTCAATCGCCTGCTTCCTGAATCCGGCAAGATGAATTCAACCTGGTTGTTGCGGGGCGCAGGCGTGGGTTCCACCGGCTCGACTGCCGCCTGCTGCTGGAAGTCAGGCTGCGGCTGGGGGTCGACAGCCGGCTGAGGGGTTGGTTGCGGCGCGACCTGAGGTTCGACCGTTATCGTCTTGACCGGCTGCACATTCTCCGCCTTTCCGGCCATGGCGAAGGAACCGATGATGGCCTCGTTCACCCAGGGGGTCTGGCCACCCTGGGTCGACTGGTCGACATCGGCCCTGACCTGGCCGAACATCTGGCGAATGTCGAGGCCGGGCGTCTCCATATGGGCGAGCAGCGCCGTGGTGAAGGGCGAGTTGCGCCCGCTGCCGTCCTGCGCCACCGAGCCCGGCGCCGTCGAAAAAGCGATCAGCGTGCCCTTGGCCGAGGAGGCGTC
>NZ_LYXZ01000032.1 GCF_001676615.1 Labrys sp. WJW
CGCGGCATCGGCCGGCGGCGAAGCGACGCGCGGCGCGGCCGGAACCGGGGCGGCGGCCGGCGCCGGAGCAGCTGCGGCGGAAGGAGCAGGCGCCGCAAGCACATCGCCCTTGAGGACCTGGCCACGGCGGCCCGAGCCTTCGATCTGGGCAGGGTCGAGCCCGCGATCGGCGGCGATCTTGGCGGCGGCAGGCGACGGCGGAGCCGCGGGAGAGACCGGTGCGGCGGCAGAAGGCGCGGCAGGAGCCGGTGCCGGTGCCGCTGGAGCCGGAGCCGCAGCAGTTGCCGGGGCAGCGGCTGCGCCGGAGCCCGCCGCGATGGTGCCGAGCGTAGCGCCCGGACCGACAGTCTCGCCGGTCTTGGCCAGGATTTCGCCGAGCACGCCGGCGGCAGGAGCGTTGACTTCCAGCGTGACCTTGTCGGTCTCGAGCTCAACCAGGGGCTCGTCCGCCCTCACGACTTCGCCAGGCTTCTTGAACCATTTGCCGATGGTGGCTTCCGTGACCGACTCGCCGAGAGTCGGCACCTTGATTTCCGTCGCCATGATTTCACGCCCGCCTTCAGGCGCCCTCTTTTCAATGGAGTTGCGACAAGCGGGATCGGGTCCCGCCTGTCGGTGCGAAATGAACCCGTCAGATCGTCAGGGCTTCGTCGGTGAAGGCCTGCAGCTGAGCCAGATGCTTGGACATCAGGCCCGTTGCAGTCGCGGCGGAAGCCGGCCGGCCGGCATAGGCAGCCCGCTTGGCCTTGGTGCCTGCCTGCCCCAGCACCCATTCCAGATAGGGCTCGACGAAAGACCAGGAACCCATGTTCTTGGGCTCTTCCTGGCACCAGACCACGTCGGCCTTGCGGAAGCGCGACAGCTCGTTGGCCAGCGACTTCAGCGGGAAGGGATAGAGTTGCTCGACGCGCAGCAGATAGATGTCGTCGATGCCCCGCTTCTCACGCTCGTCGAGCAGGTCGTAATAGACCTTGCCCGTGCACAGGATGACGCGCCGGATCTTCTCGTCCGCCACCAGCTTGGTGGTGGAGTTGCCGAACTGGGCATCGTCCCACAGGATGCGATGGAAGGTGGTGTCCGCCCCCATCTCGCTGAGCTTCGAGACGCAGCGCTTGTGGCGCAGCAGCGACTTCGGCGTCATCAGGATCAAGGGCTTGCGGATGTCGCGCTTGAGCTGCCGGCGCAGGATGTGGAAATAGTTCGACGGCGTCGTGCAGTTGGCGACCTGCATGTTGTCCTCGGCGCACATCTGTAGGAAGCGCTCGAGGCGGGCCGAGGAATGCTCGGGCCCCTGCCCCTCATAGCCGTGCGGCAGCAGGCAGACCAGGCCGGACATGCGCAGCCACTTGCGCTCGCCCGAGGAGATGAACTGGTCGAACACCACCTGGGCGCCATTGGCGAAGTCGCCGAACTGGGCTTCCCACAGGGTCAGGGCCTTGGGCTCTGCCAGCGAGTAGCCATATTCGAAGCCGAGCACCGCCTCTTCCGAGAGCATCGAGTTGATGACCTCGTATTTGCCCTGGCCTTCGCGGATGTTCTTGAGCGGCGTGTAGCGCTTCTCCGTCTCCTGGTCGATCAGCACGGAGTGGCGCTGGGAGAAGGTGCCGCGCTCGCAATCCTGGCCCGACAGCCGCACGCGGTGGCCCTCGTCGCAGAGCGTACCGAAAGCCAGAGCCTCGGCCGTCGCCCAGTCGATGCCTTCGCCGGTCTCGATCATCTTGCGCCGCGTATCGAGGAAGCGCTGGATGGTCTTGTGGACCTGGAAGCCCTCGGGAACCGTGGTCAGCGCATTACCGATGGTGATGAGCTTGGCGGTGTCGACACCGGTGGCGCCGCGGCGCGGATCGTCATCGGTAGCGCCGATGGCACGTAGCCCTGCCCACTGCCCGTCGAGCCAGTCGGCCTTGTTGGGCTTGTAGGCCTGGCCGGCCTCATGCTCGGCCTCCAGGCGGGCGCGCCAATCGGCCTTCATCTTCTCGACTTCGCCGGCCGTGACCACGCCGGTCTCGATCAGCTTGTTGGAGTAGAGCTCGACCACGCCCGGATGCGAGCGGATCTTGCGATACATCAGGGGTTGGGTGAAGCCTGGCTCGTCGCCCTCGTTGTGCCCGAAGCGGCGATAGCAGAACATGTCGATGACGACGGTCTTGTGGAAGGTCTGGCGGAACTCCGTCGCCACCTTGGCGGCAAACACCACCGCCTCGGGATCGTCGCCGTTCACATGGAAGATCGGCGCCTCGATCATCTTCGCCACGTCGGATGGATAGGGCGAGGAGCGCGAATAGCGCGGATAGGTGGTGAAGCCGATCTGGTTGTTGATGATGAAATGCATCGAGCCGCCGGTGCGGTGGCCCTTCAGGCCCGACAGGCCCAGGCATTCGGCGACCACGCCCTGGCCGGCGAAGGCAGCGTCGCCATGGATGAGCAGCGGCATCACCTTGGCGCGCGAATCGGTGTCGCCCTGCTGGTCCTGCTTGGCGCGCACCTTGCCGAGCACCACGGGATCGACGATCTCGAGGTGGGAGGGATTGGCGGTCAGCGACAGATGCACCTTGTTGCCGTCGAACTCGCGGTCCGAGGAGGCGCCGAGGTGGTATTTCACGTCACCCGAGCCTTCCACGTCGTCGGGCGCATAGGAGCCGCCCTTGAACTCGTGGAAGATGGCGCGATGTGGCTTGCCCATCACCTGGGCCAGCACGTTGAGGCGGCCGCGATGGGCCATGCCCAGCACGATGTCCTGCACGCCCAGCGCGCCGCCGCGCTTGATGATCTGCTCCAGCGCGGGGATGGCCGATTCCGAGCCGTCGAGGCCGAAACGCTTGGTGCCGGTATATTTGACGTCGATGAACTTCTCGAAGCCCTCGGCCTCGATCAGCTTGGACAGGATGGCGCGCTTGCCCTCGCGGGTGAAGGTGATCTCCTTGTCCGCCCCTTCGATGCGCTGCTGGATCCAGGCCTTCTGGGCGGGATCGGAGACATGCATGAACTCGACGCCGAGGGTCGAGCAATAGGTGCGCTTGAGGATGACCTCGATCTCGCGGACAGTGGCGAATTCGAGCCCCAGGACGTGGTCGATGAAGATCTTGCGATCGAGGTCGGCTTCCGAAAAGCCGTAGGTCTGCGGATGCAGTTCCTCGTGGTCCCGCGCTTCCTGCAGGCCGAGCGGATCGAGATTGGCAAAGAGATGGCCGCGCATGCGATAGGCGCGGATCAGCATGATGGCACGCACCGAATCGCGCGTCGCCTGCAGCATGGCCTCGGACGAGATGGTCGCGCCCTGGGCATCCGCCTTGGCCTTGATCTTCTCGCCGACCTTCTTCTCGATCTGGCCCCAATTGCTGTCGAGGGCCGAGACGATCTCTCCGTTGGCCACGATCGGCCAGTTGGGCTTGGCCCAGCTCGCGCCGCGCGCATTCTTCTCGACGATCGCCTTGTCGTCGGCGAGGCCGGCAAAGAAGGCCGCCCATTCGCCATTGACCGAGGACGGATTGTCCTCGTAACGCGCATAGAGATCTTCGAGATACTCGGCGTCGCCACCATAGGCGAAGCTTTGCAGGTTCCTATCGTCTTGACGATCCATCGTCCCGTTCCTTCGGTTCTGAAGGCCGGGGCCATGGCCCCGGTCCGATCTCAGCCCCTTGATGTCAACCCTTCAGCAGTTCGGTGAGCGTGGTACCGAGGCGTGCGGGGGAGGGAGAGACCCTGACGCCTGCGGCTTCGAGAGCGGCGATCTTGGAGCCGGCATCGCCC
>NZ_LYXZ01000033.1 GCF_001676615.1 Labrys sp. WJW
TGCGCCGCCAGGTCGCGAGCGAGCAACCCGCCCAGATTCTTGCCGCCGCCGGCAATCAGCGCCACTTTTCCCTTGATGCTGTGATCGGCCATGCTGGACCTCCTTTTCACGAGTGAAGCTTTGTTGGAGGTCAGCTTATCGTCTTGGATTTCGATATAAAGCTATCCATTTGAACATGACATGTTACAATCTAATACCAATCTGGTAGTAGGCCGTGGACCGCATCGATCTCTTCCGCATCTTCGTTCGCGTCGTCGACAGTTCGAGTTTCACGCGTGCCGCCAACACGCTGGGGCTGCCACGCCCCTCGGTCTCGGCCGCCATCAAGGATCTGGAGGCGCGCATGGGCGCGCGCCTGCTGCATCGAACCACCCGCAAGGTCTCCCCCACGCAGGACGGCCTCGCCCTCTATGAGCGCTGCCTGCGCCTTCTCAGCGATTTCGAGGAGACCGAAAGCCTGTTCCGGCAAGCCGCCACCGGCCCGGCAGGCCGCCTGCGTGTCGATCTGCCCGGTCGCATCGGCCGGCTGATCGTGGCGCCAGCCCTGGCCGAATTTCTCGACCTCTATCCCGAGATCGACGTCGACCTTGGCGTGACGGACCGCACCGTCGACCTGGTCGAAGACAGCCTCGACTGCGTGCTGCGCGTCGGCCCGCTCAGCGATTCGGGCCTGATCGCCCGTTCCATCGGTGAACTGGCCCTGATCAATGTGGCGAGCCCTGACTATCTCGAGCGCTACGGCGTGCCCCGCAGTCCCGACGATCTCGACGAACATCTGGCCGTGAACTACGCCTCCCCCAGCACGGGCCGGGTCGAGCCCTGGGAATGGGTAGGCCATGGCGGGATCCAGACGCGTTCGGTGCGCAGCCGTGTGGTCGTCAACGGCGCGGAGGCCTATATCGCTTGCTGCCTGGCTGGTTTCGGCCTGATCCAGATCCCGGCCTACGACGTCAAGAGTCACATGGCGGCCGGCGAACTCGTCGAGGTCATGCCGGACTATCGCGCCGCCTCCATGCCGATGACGCTGCTCTTCCCCCATCGTCGGCATTTCTCACGCCGGGTGCAGCTGTTCGCGGACTGGCTCGAGGCCCTGCTCAAGCGCGAGGTCCTGATACGGTAGACTTTGAATCGCGCATCCGTCATTGCGAGCGCCGCGAAGCAATCCAGAAATTCAAACGCCGCCTTCCAATGCCTGGATTGCTTCGCGGCGCTCGCAATGACGATCGAGACCACGCGAGGCAGAGAATCCGAGGCTATTCCAGCCCGAAGCGCAGGGCCCAAGCCGCCGCCACCGTGCCGAGCACGATGGAGAACAACGTCATGGCGCAGAGCAGCAGGAAGGGCGGCAGGAAGGGCATCGGGCCGGTGATCGCGGCGGTCGCGGCCGCCACCCCGAAGATCAGCACGGGAATGGTGAGCGGCAGGATCAGGATGGAGATCAGCATGCCGCCGCGCCGGAGCGCCACGGTCAGCGCCGCGCCGATGGCGCCGAGGAAGGTCAGGGCCGGCGTACCCGCCAGCAGGGTCAGCGTCACGGCTGCCAACCCCTTGCCGGGCAGGTTGACGAACAGGCCGAGCAGCGGCGTGGCGATCACCAAAGGCAGGCCGGTCGTCACCCAATGCGCCAGCGCCTTCACCGCCACCGCCAGTTCGAGAGGCGGGCCCCCGAGATGAATGAGGTCGAGCGAGCCGTCGTCGAGGTCGGCCTGGAACAGGCGGTCGAGGCCGAGCAGCGTCGCCAGCAGGGCGCCGAGCCAGAGCACGGCCGGGCCGATGCGGGTGAGCAGGTTGAGATCCGGGCCGACGCCGAAGGGAATGACCGTCACCACCGCCAGGAAGAAGATGACGCCGACGGGCGCCCCGCCGCCGGCCCTGACGGCTAGCCGCAGCTCGCGCATGAACAGGGCTGCGAGCGCACTCATCAGCATCGGACCTGATTTCGGAATCGAGTGCGATGCTTCAAGTTTCTGTTGTCGCATCGCTTCCTCCGAAAACCGGTGCCCACTTTTCGGAAGATGCTCATGCCGCACCGATTGTGAGGGTGAGGCTCGGCGCCAGTCCGAGGTCGCCATGGGTGGCGGCCAGGATCAGCCCGCCGCCGGCGAGATGCTCGCCCATCAGCTCGGCAAGACGAGCCTGGGTGGCGGTATCGAGCGCCGATGTCGGCTCGTCCAGGAGCCAGACCGGCCGCCGGGACACCAGCAGCCGGCACAGCGAGAGCCGGCGCTTCTGGCCGGCCGACAGATAGGCCGCCGGCAGGTCGATGAGATGCTCGATGGCGAAGAGATCGAGCGCATCCTCGATCGGCAGATAGGCATCGCCGTAATAGGCGCGCCAGAAGCCCAGATTCTCGCGCACGCTGAGCGAGGGTTTCAGGGCATCGGCATGGCCGCAATAATGCATGTGCTCGGCGGGCGTCTTCTCGGCATCGCCGCCGTCCAAGCGTATCGCCCCATCCCTGCGCGGCACCAGACCGGCGATCACCCTGAGCAGGCTGGATTTGCCGGCGCCGTTGCGGCCCGTCACGGCAACGAGGTCGCCGGCACCGGCGGAAAAGCCGACCCCTTCGAATACGAGCCGGCCCCCCCGCTCACAGGCGAGGTTTTCGATCGTCAGGCGCAGGGGCGGGGCATTGCTCACACGACGCCGATATTCAACAGGTCGAGCATATGGACCACCCCCACGGGCCGCCCACCTTCCACGGCGAACAGCACGGCGATGCGCCTGGTATCCATCACCTCCATGGCTTCGCTGACCAGGGCGTCAGGGCGGATGACCTTGGGCGTACGCGTCATGATGTCATCGACCCGCCGCGTCATCAGATCATCGCTCATGTGGCGCCTCAGATCGCCATCGGTGGCGATGCCGACCAGCATGCCCGACGCGTCGAGGACGCCGACGCTGCCGACCCCCTTCTTCGACATCACCAGGATGGCTTGCGACATCAGCGTGCCCTCGGTGACCAGCGGCACCGCATCGCCGGTACGCATGACGTCGCGCACGAATTTCAGCGAGGCGCCGAGCTTGCCGCCGGGATGGAAGACACGGAAATCGGCGGCGGTGAAACCGCGCGACTCCAGCATGGCCATGGCCAGGGCATCGCCGAGCGCCAGGATCATCAGGGAGGAGGTTGTCGGCGCCTGGCCGTTCGGGCAGGCTTCTCTGGCCTGGGGCAGGACCAAGGGCAGGTCCGCCGCCTTGGCCAGGGTGGAGCTCGCCACCGAGGTCACCGCCACCAGCGGCACGTTGAACCGGGTGGCGTAGTCGATGATGTCGCCGAGTTCGCGCGTCTCGCCCGACCAGGACAGGGCGATGACGGCGTCATCGGCGGTGATCATACCGAGATCGCCATGGCTGGCCTCGCTCGGATGCACGAAGAAGGCCGGTGTACCGGTCGAGGCGAAGGTCGCCGCGATCTTCTTGCCGATATGCCCCGATTTGCCCATGCCGGTGACGATGACGCGGCCCTTGAGGCCGGAAAAGCGCTCGATGCAGGCGCTGAACACGGGGCCGAGATCGCCTTCGATCGCCTCTGCCAGCGCCTCGAGGCCGGCCCTTTCGGTCGCGATGGTGCGCAGGGCCGATTGCTGCGCCGCCTTCAGCGTGCGATCACTTTGGCCATCACCTTGTTTCAAACCTGCCTCGTCACGATTTGTTTCGCGGCGGTGTTTATCACAGAATCGGTAAAGAGAATCAGGATTCGGGAACGCGCCCATGTCATGCACGCCTTCTAACACCATCGCGCGCACGATGCGGCTCGGATCCATACAGGGGCTCGCGATCCTCGGCCTGATGGTCCTCGGCCTGACCTCGCCTGCCCGCGCCGACAGCTATCTGAACTTCGTCACTGCGCTATGGCCGCGGGCCGAGAAGGCGGGCATTTCCCGCGAGACCTTCGATGCCGCCTTTGCCGGGCTCGGCGTCGATCCCAAGGTCGTCTCGCTCGCGGGCACCCAACCCGAATTCAACCAGACCATCCGCGCCTATGTCGAGACCCGCCTGAGCGCGGACCGCATCGCCCAGGGCAAGGCGATGGCGCAGCGCTGGAAATCCTGGCTCGACAAGGCCGAGGAGCGCTATGGCGTCGACCGCTATGTCATCCTCGCCATCTGGTCACTGGAGAGCAATTACGGCGCCTCGCCGGGCAATTCCGACATCGTCCGTTCGCTCACCACCTTGGCCTGCTGCACGACCAAGCGCCCCGAGCTCTTCCGCGACGAACTGATCGATGCCCTCAAGATCCTGCAGGAGCACGACATCACGCCGCGCGGCATGACCGGCTCTTGGGCCGGCGCGCTGGGCCAGGTGCAGTTCATGCCCTCCAGCTTCCTGAAATATGCCGTCGACATGGATGGCGACGGCAAGCGCGACATCTGGAACGAGGAGCCCGACGTGATCGGCTCGATCGCCAACTACCTCAAGCTGCACGACTGGGATGGCGGCAAGCGCTGGGGCTATGAGGTCAAGCTGCCGGCGAAATTCGATTTCACCGCCATCAATGCCCGTGACGGTGGCCCCTCCGGCGCCTGGGCCAAGCTCGGCGTCGCCAGGGTAGACGGCAAGCCACTGCCGGACGGCGACAAGGCCTGGCTGTTCCTGCCGGCGGGCGCCAAGGGGCCGGCCTTCCTGACCTTCCAGAACTACTGGGCGATCAAGACCTACAATATCTCCGATTCCTACACGCTGTCGGTCGGCCTGCTTGCCGACCGCATCCGCGGCATTGCCTCGCTGAAGGGGCGCTGGCCGGCGCAGGAGACCACGCTCAACCGTGCCCAGATCACGGCGATGCAGAAGAAGCTGAAAGCGCTCGGCTATCCGATCGAGACGATCGACGGCAAGATCGGCCCGGCGGCCCGGGCGGCCCTGCGCACCTGGCAGGCCAAGGCGGGACTGGTGGCGGACGGCTATCCCACCCCGGCCGTGTTGCAGAAATTGAGCGCCACGCCCTGAGGCGTGCTAGTCTGATCGAGAGCGCTTCATCCCCGCGAAAACGGAGACCGGCCTTGAAGCAGCGCCTCCTCCTGATCGTCCTGTTCGTGCTGGCGGCTGTCGTGCTGTCGCAACGACCTATCATGGCGCGTGACAGCGGGGGCGACACGCCGGGCGAGGCCCTGCGCCAATATCGGGAGATGCAGAACAAGGTGCGCCAGCAGAACGCCCGGCCGGCACCGGTCCGGCGCACCAAGGTCCGTGCCTCTCCCTTCGCCATGCCCAAGCCGGCGAAGGTCGCGCCGGCACCGGCCGTGCCGCCCTCCTCCTTCGTGCATGTCATCGGCGATTCCATGGCGGACCAGCTCGCAGCCGGGCTGACCGACGTCCTGGACGATCGGCCGGATATCGCCATCATCCGCAATACCAAGGCCGATAGCGGCCTGGTGCGCAACGATTTCTACGACTGGAACAAGGGCGTCGCCGATCTCCTCGCCGCCAACGCCCAGATCGATGCCGTGGTAATCCTGATCGGCTCCAACGACCGCCAGACCATCCGGGAGAACGGCACCCGCCTCGAACCGCAATCGGACGAGTGGGAGGCGGCCTATCGCAAGCGCATCGACGCGTTGATCGCGCCCCTGAAAGCCCGCGGCGTCAAGATCTTCTGGGTTGGCCTGCCGCCGATGCGCAGCGACGCCCTCAGCGCCGCCATGGTGCGTTTCAACAGCCTCTATCGCAGCCAGGTTACCGTGGCGGGCGGCATCTATGTCGACATCTGGGACGGCTTCGTCAATTCGGACGGTTCCTATGCCGCCAGCGGCACCGGGCTCGACGGTCAGCCAGCGCGCCTGCGCAAGGCCGATGGCGTACATTTCTCCGATGAAGGCGCCAAGCTGGCGGCGCATTTCCTCGAGAGCGATCTGAGGCGCCTGCTCGGCGAAGCACCGCCGGCGCCGATGGTTGCGACGGCCCCGGTCGCCGAGCCGACCTCCGAGACTCCAGGCGATTCACCGGCTGAAAAGCCCGAATATGGACCGGTCCTGCCACTCGATGCCTATGAGACCGCGCCCGGCGGCCAGCTGCTCGGCGGCGGCACCCCCAGACCGGGCAGCGCCGACCCCAGCGTCGCCAAGGTGCTTGGGCAGGGCGAAAGCCTGCCGCCACGCGAAGGCCGCGCCGACGATTTTCGCTGGCCGGCGCAGGCCATGCCCTGAAGGAAGCGCTTTGTTTTCACCGCCGTGCGGTGTCGAGCGCCATGCGGGCCGCGAGGCCCATCAGCACCGTACCCATCAGCCAGCGCTGCACCGTCGTCCACAGCGGGCGGCCGGCGAGAAACGCCGAAATCGTGCCCGCCATCACGACGAAGCAGGCATTGAAGAAGGCGCTGACCAGGATCTGGATGAGGCCGAGTTGCAGGGTCTGCGCGAGCACCGTGCCGGAATGGTCGACGAATTGCGGCAACAGCGAGAGATAGAGCGCCGCGATCTTGGGATTGAGCAGGCTGGTGAACAGGCCCATTCCATAGAGACGCCGCACCGAATCGGGCTTGAGCGCACGCACTTCGAAGGGTGAGCGGCCGCCGGGCTTCAGGGCCTGCCAGGCCATCCAGGCGAGATAGGCCGCGCCGGCAATGCGCAGAGCGTCATAGGCATAGGGCACCGCGAACAGCAGGGCGGTGATGCCGAAGGCCGCCAACAGCATGTAGATCACGAAGCCGGTGACGACGCCGATCAGCGAGATCAGCCCGGCGAGGCGCCCCTGGCAGATCGAGCGCGAAACCAGATAGGCCATGTTGGGGCCGGGCGTCAGCACCATGCCGACGGCGATAGCGGTGAAGGCGAGAACAGTGGTGAGGGAGAGCATGGCGGAAACCTCGGGTTTTGCCTTGCTACGCCCGCTCCTCCCATCCAGGCAAGCACCGACCCGCATCCATCATCACTTTGAATGCTGGCGTCAAAATCGGTGATGGAAAGGTGTGCCGGTCTGAAGACCGGCACACCGAAAACCGCCGCTCAGCGCGGCAGCGTCGTCGCACCCATCAGCGCCTCGTCGATGGCGCGGGCGGCCTGGCGACCCTCGCGGATGGCCCAGACCACCAGCGACTGGCCGCGGCGCATGTCGCCGGCGGCGTAGACCTTGTCCATCGAGGTGCGATAGTCCCGGTCGGTGGCCGACACATTGCCACGCTTGTCGAGCTCGACGCCCGACTGGTCGATCATGCCCACCTTGACGGGGCCGGTGAAGCCGAGGGCGATGAAGACCATGTCGGCCCTGAGCACGGTCTCGGTGCCCTCGATCGGCCGGCGCTTCTCGTCGGCACGGGCGATCTTGACGCCGGTGACGCGACCGTTCTTGCCGACGATGCCGAGCGTCACCGCCTGGAATTCACGCTCGGCGCCTTCGGCCTGCGAGGAAGAAGTCCGCATCTTGGTCGGCCAATAGGGCCAGATCGCCAGCTTGTCTTCCTTCTCCGGCGGACGCGGCCGGATGTCGAGCTGCGTCACCGAGATTGCCCCCTGGCGGAAGGAGGTGCCGACGCAGTCCGAGGCCGTGTCGCCGCCGCCGATCACCACGACATGCTTGCCGGTGGTCAGGAGGGGTTCTTCCTTGGAAATGTCCTCGCCGCCGACGCGACGGTTGCTCTGCACCAGATAGGGCATGGCGAAATGCACGCCTTCGAGCTCGGCGCCCGGCAAGGTCGGGTCACGCGGGGTCTCGGCGCCCCCTGCCAGCAGCACGGCGTCATGGCCGGATTTGAGATCGGCGAAACTCATTGATACGCCGATATTGACGCCATAGTGGAAGGCGACGCCCTCGGCCTCCATCTGGCGCACGCGGCGCTCGATGTGGTGCTTCTCCATCTTGAAGTCGGGGATGCCATAGCGCAGCAGGCCGCCGGCGGCGGGTTCGCGCTCATAGACATGCACGTCATGGCCGGCACGGGCGAGCTGCTGGGCGGCAGCCAGGCCGGCAGGGCCCGAGCCGACAACAGCGACCTTCTTGCCGGTCTTAACCTTGGCGATCTCGGGCTGGATCCAGCCCATGGCCCACGCCTTGTCGGCGATCGACTGCTCGATGGTCTTGATGGTGACAGGCACGTCCTCGAGGTTGAGCGTGCAGGCTTCCTCGCAGGGGGCCGGGCAGATGCGGCCGGTGAATTCCGGGAAGTTGTTGGTGGTGTGCAGGTTGCGCGCCGCCTCCTCCCAGTCGTCGTGATAGACGAGATCGTTCCAGTCCGGGATCTGGTTGTTCACCGGGCAGCCCGTCGGGCCATGGCAGTAAGGCACGCCGCAATCCATGCAGCGCGCCGCCTGCTTGCCGACATCCTTGTCGTCGAGCGGAAGGGTGAATTCGCGGTAGTGACGGATGCGGTCGGCGGCCGGAAGATACTTCTGGTCCTGCCGATCGATCTCGAGAAATCCTGTTGCCTTGCCCATGTTGAGTCCTCCGGTCGAACCGGACGCGCGCCGCGCCATCCGGGGCCGTGTCAAAAGATTCATGCCGCGGATCCCAGCATCCGCGACGATGCTGAAATCACTCCGCCGCCATCATGGTGCGGGCTTTTTCCATCTCGCGCAGGGCGCGGCGATATTCGACCGGCATCACCTTGACGAAGCGGGTGCGATAGGTGGCCCAATCGTCCAGCATGGTCTTGGCAAGCGTCGAGCCCGTGTAATGCAGGTGGTTCTCGATCATCTTGCGCAGGCGCTCCTCGTCATAGCGGCCCATGTCGCCGGAGACGTCGATGCGGCCCTTGAACTCGAGGTCGCCACCATGATGGTGCAGGCGCTCCATCAGATCCTCTTCCTCTTCCACCGGTTCGAGGTCGACCATGGAGAGGTTGCAGCGTTTGGCGAAGCTCTGGTCCTCGTCATAGACATAGGCGACGCCGCCGGACATGCCGGCCGCGAAGTTGCGGCCCGTCTGGCCGAGCACCACCACCACGCCGCCGGTCATATATTCGCAGCCATGGTCGCCGGTGCCCTCGACCACCGCCGCGGCGCCCGAATTGCGCACCGCGAAGCGCTCGCCCGCCACGCCGCGGAAATAGCACTCGCCCGCGATGGCGCCGTAGAGCACGGTGTTGCCGACGATGATCGACTTCTCCGGCACGGCCTGCGTTTCTTCGCTCGGCTTGATGATGATGCGCCCGCCCGACAGGCCCTTGCCGACATAGTCGTTGGCCTGGCCCACCAGCGTGAGGTCGATGCCTGCCGCCAGGAAGGAGCCGAAGCTCTGGCCGGCGGTGCCCGTCAGGTTCACCTTGATGGTGCCGTCGGGCAGGCCCTCATAGCCGTAGCGCATGGCGACCTCGCCCGAGAGCATGGCGCCCGCCGTACGGTCGACATTGGAGATCCTGCCCTCGATGGTGACCTCGCGGCCATAGTCGAGCGCCGGCGCTGCCTCGGCGATGAAGCCGCGGTCGAGCACGCTGTCGATCGGATGCTTCTGCTTCTCCTCGTGGCGGATGCCGACATTGGCCGGCATGTCCACCTTGTGGAAGAGCTTGGTGAAGTCGAGTCCCTTGGCCTTCCAGTGGTCGATCGCGTCCTGCTTGTCGAGCAGGTCGGAGCGGCCGATCAGCTCGTCGAGCTTGCGGAAGCCGAGCTCGGCCATCAATTCGCGCACTTCCTCGGCGACGAAGAAGAAGTAGTTGATGATGTGCTCGGGCGTGCCCTTGAAGCGCTTGCGCAGCACGGGGTCCTGCGTCGCCACGCCCACCGGACAGGTGTTGAGGTGGCATTTGCGCATCATGATGCAGCCGGCCGCAATCAGCGGCGCAGTGGAGAAGCCGAACTCGTCGGCGCCGAGCAGCGCGCCGATGACGACGTCGCGGCCGGTCTTGAGCCCGCCATCGACCTGCAGCCGCACACGCGAGCGCAGCCGGTTGAGCACCAGCGTCTGCTGGGTCTCGGCGAGGCCCGTTTCCCACGGGCTGCCGGCATGCTTGATCGAGGTCAGCGGCGAAGCGCCCGTGCCCCCTTCGAAGCCGGAGATGGTGATGTGGTCGGCACGCGCCTTGGCGACGCCGGCGGCAACGGTGCCGACGCCGACTTCCGAGACCAGCTTGACCGAAACATCCGCCGCCGGGTTGACGTTCTTCAGATCGAAGATCAGCTGCGCCAGGTCCTCGATCGAATAGATGTCGTGATGCGGCGGCGGCGAGATCAGGCCGACGCCGGGGGTCGAATGGCGCACCTTGGCGATGACGGCATCGACCTTGTGGCCCGGCAGCTGGCCGCCCTCGCCGGGCTTGGCGCCCTGCGCGACCTTGATCTGCATCATGTCGGCATTGACGAGATATTCGGCGGTGACGCCGAAGCGGCCGGAGGCAACCTGCTTGATGGCCGAACGCTTGGAGCGTCCGTCCGGCAGGATCTTGAAGCGCTCGGCTTCCTCGCCGCCCTCGCCGGTGTTGGACTTGCCGCCGATGGCGTTCATGGCGATGGCCAGCGATTCATGAGCTTCGCGCGAGATCGAGCCGAAGGACATCGCGCCGGTGGCGAAACGCTTCACCAGTTCGCTAGCGGGCTCGACCTCGGCCAGGGGCACCGGCGCCATGCCGCGCTCGCTAGCCGCCTTGATGCGGAACAGGCCGCGGATGGTCTGGAGCTGGCCGTTCTGCAGGTTCACCGCATTGGCGAAGTCGCGATAGCGGTCCTGCGCATTGGCACGCACGGCATGTTGCAGCGTCGCAACGCTGTCCGGCGTCCAGACATGGTCCTCGCCGCGGATGCGGTAGGCATATTCGCCGCCGACATCGAGGGCGCTGCGATAGATCGGCGCATCCGAGAAGGCGTCCTTGTGACGTGACACGGCCTCGGCCGCGACCTCATCGAGGCCGACGCCCTCGATCATGGTGGCGGTGCCGAAGAAGAACTCGTTGACGAAGCCCGAGGAGAGGCCGATGGCGTCGAAGATCTGCGCGCCGCAGTAGGACTGGTAGGTCGAGATGCCCATCTTGGACATCACCTTCAGCACGCCCTTGCCGATCGACTTGATGTAGCGCTTGACCACCTCGTATTCGTCGACTTCCTCGGGGAATTCGAGCTGGGCATGCAACGTGGCCAGCGTCTCGAAGGCGAGATAGGGGTTGATCGCCTCGGCGCCATAGCCGGCGAGGCAGCAGAAATGATGGATCTCGCGCGCTTCGCCGGTCTCCACCACCAGGCCCGCCGCGGTGCGCAGTCCCTTGCGGATGAGGTGATGGTGCACGGCCGCCGTCGCCAGCAGAGCCGGGATCGGGATGCGGTCCGGGCCGGTCTGGCGGTCGGAGAGGATGATGATGTTGTAGCCACCATGCACCGCCGCCTCGGCGCGCTCGCACAACCGCTCGAGCGAACCGCGCATGCCTTCGGCGCCCTGGATGGCCGGATAGGTCATGTCGAGCGTCTTGGTGTCGAAGCGCTCCTCGACATGGCCAATGCAGCGGATCTTCTCCAGATCCTCATTGGTGAGGATGGGCTGGCGCACTTCCAGGCGCTTCTTGCGCGAGGTGCCTTCGAGGTCGAGGATGTTCGGGCGCGGGCCGATGAAGGACACCAGGCTCATCACCAGCTCCTCGCGGATCGGGTCGATCGGCGGGTTGGTGACCTGGGCGAAGTTCTGCTTGAAATAGGTGTAGAGCAGCTTCGACTTGTCGGAGAGCGCCGAGATCGGCGTATCCGTGCCCATCGAGCCCACGGCCTCCTGGCCGGTGGTCGCCATCGGCGGCAGCAGCAGCTTGATGTCTTCCTGGGTGTAGCCGAAGACCTGCTGGCGATCGAGCAGCGACACGTCGGTGCGCGAGGCGCGCGCCTCCACCGGGCGCAGATCCTCCAGCACGATCTGGGTGCGCTTGAGCCAGTCGCGATAGGGGTTGGCCGTGGCGAGCGAGGCCTTCATCTCGTCGTCGGAGACGATGCGGCCTTCCTCCAGGTCGATCAGCAGCATCTTGCCGGGCTGCAGGCGCCATTTTTCGACGATGTCGGCCTCAGGAATCGGCAGCACGCCGAATTCGGAAGCGAGCACCACCAGCCCGTCCTTGGTGACGAGATAGCGGGCAGGCCTGAGGCCGTTGCGGTCGAGCGTAGCGCCGATCTGGCGGCCATCGGTGAAGACCACGGCGGCCGGCCCGTCCCAGGGCTCCATCAGCGCGGCGTGATATTCGTAGAAGGCACGCCGGTCCTCGGACATCAGCGGATTGCCCGCCCAGGCCTCGGGGATCAGCATCATCATGGCGTGGGCGAGCGAATAGCCGCCCTGCACCAGGAATTCGAGCGCGTTGTCGAAGCAGGCGGTGTCGGACTGGCCCTCATAGGAGATCGGCCAGAGCTTGGAGATGTCGTTACCGAACAGCTCGGAGTCGACCGAGGCCTGGCGCGCCGCCATCCAATTGACGTTACCGCGCAGCGTGTTGATTTCGCCGTTATGCGCGACCATCCGGTAGGGATGGGCCAGCGTCCAGCTCGGGAAGGTGTTGGTCGAGAATCGCTGATGCACCAAGGCAATGGCGCTCTGGAAGCGCTCGTCGGTGAGGTCCTTGAAATAGTCGCCGAGCTGGGTGGCGAGCAGCATGCCCTTATAGGTGATGGTGCGGCTCGACACCGAGACGGGATAGAAGCCCGCCGTCACCGGCCGACGCTCCACATCATTGTAGATGACGTTGGAGATCACCTTGCGGATGATGAAGAGACGGCGCTCGAATTCGTCCTGGTCGGGCGTGGCCGGCGAGCGGCCGATGAAGGCCTGCATGTGGATCGGCTCGGTCGGCAGCACGCTCTCGCCCAGGCCCGAATTGTCCACGGGCACGGCACGCCAGCCCAGGAACACCTCGCCTTCCTCGGCCACGACCTTCTCGACCACGCGCATGGCATGCACGCGGCCTTCCTCGTTGCGCGGCAGGAAGAAGAAGCCGACGGCGTAATCGCCGGGCGCCGGCAGCTCGAAGCCGAGATTGGCACATTCGGCGGCGAAGAAGTCGTGCGGGATCTGCACCAGCATGCCGCAGCCGTCACCCGCCTTCGGATCGGCGCCGACGGCGCCGCGATGGTCGAGATTGTGCAGGATCTGCAGCGCCTGGCTGATGATCTTGTGGCTCTTGCGGTTCTTCATGTCGGCGATGAAACCGACGCCGCAGGCATCCTTCTCATTGGCCGGATCATAGAGGCCTTGGGCTTGGGGCAGGCCGGGATCGCGCAGGACGGGCACGCGCGTCGCTTTGGGATCTTTCGTCACGGTGGCAATCGTTTTCGTCGCAGCGTCGATCGCCGCTGCCGAAACCGTCTGCTGTCCGTGTTGGAAGATCGCGCTCATCGCCTGTTTCCTCTTCGCCTCAATCACCTGTTGCCGCCAGCCCGCACACTCGCCCGCTCATCGCCTGCCCATGCAAGGGTCGGGCCGCGACTATGCCGCCGGATTGTGAAAGCTGTCACTCAATTGTCCACCACTTCGCGCTGAAACGCGAGAGCGGCGTTCTTGTCCTACGGCCAAGCCGGGCCTGTGGGCCATCTTCGGTTGGTCCGCGGGCTGCCGCAGAAAGCGGCAGCATCCATAATGGGACAGCATAGCTGTCCTAATATGGATGGCTGACATGGCATGATTCCAAGCTGGGGACAAGCATATAAAAGCGGCAGCGCGACTTTTTCTTGCGCGCAACCCCAGCGCGACAGCAAGAAAAGAAATGTGATCACATCAAAGCGAGACAGAGAGTTCTGAAAAATCGCCATTGTGGCGAGATCTTGTCAAGCGATGCGAAATTGTTTCGTGCGGGGCAGGACATCAAACCGCCCTATCAGGCGACGCCGATATCCGTCTGGCTGAAATCATTGCCCTTGAACAGGAGAGGCTCGCCCATCGCCTTGGCCAGGGCGTAAGAGAAGCAGTCCCCGAAATTCAGCCCAGCCTTATGGCGCCCCTTGCCGAAATCGAGAAAGGCCTGGCGAGCCAGTTCGCCCTGGTCGAGCGTCACCGGTTCGACGACGATGCCGGCTCGGCGAAAGAAAGCCTCCGCCTGCCGCATCCCCTCGGAACCGAGCTGGTTTTCGATCACCATCGACAATTCAACGTAATTTGCCACGCTGATGCGGCAGATGTCCGCATCGTGAATGCGCTGGGCATAGGCCGCCGCTTCCGGCTCCCTATAGAGAATGGCGACGACGGCCGAAGTGTCGAGGATCATTTCGGCAAGCCTTTTTCATCGTAGAGCAGGTCGGCGTGATCGGCATAAGGTTGCCGCACATGCGTGGCGGCCCGATCGGCGATGGCCAGCAACTCGGCGACGCTTGCTTTGGCCTTGCGCTGTTCGATCTTGGCAAGGCTGTCGCGCAGGGCCTCGATGACCACGCGCGTCATGTTCTCGCCCGTGGCACGGGAAATGGCCTGCGCCAGCTGATAGGCCTCGGGATCCTTGATATTGAGGCTCATCACAACCTCCATTCTAGAAAGATTCCTAAATTTCCACCTTTCTACCTCACCTGTCAACCGACACTGCTTCGGAAGCCCGGCGCTAGACCCGCAGCCCGAGAATCCGCCGCACGATGATCGGCAAGGCAATCGCGGCCACCAGCAGGACGCCGAGAATGACGGCGATGACGATGCCGGGAACGTTGATCAGCGTGAGGCCGAAAGTGGTGAGGCCGAGCACGAAGACGGCGATCACCACGCCCGGCATGGTGCCGGAGCCTCCGGCGATCGAGATGCCGCCAAGCACCACCATGGTCACCACTTCGAGCTCCCAGCCCAGCGCGATATTAGGCCGGGTCGAGCCGATGCGGGCGGTGAGCAGGGCCGAGGCAAGTCCGGCCAGGAGGCCCGTCAGCACGAAGAGCAGGAAGCGGATGCGATTGACCGGGATGCCCGAGAAGCGTGCCGCCACAGGATTGTTGCCGATGGCATAGAGCATGCGCCCCCACACGGTGTAATGCACCACGATAGTGAACAGCACGGCCAGGGCCAGGAACAGGATGAAGGCGAGATAAAGCGGCGGCTCCTGGATGATGTAGAGCTGGGCGAGGTTGGTGTATTCCTCCGGATAGGTGGTGATCGCCTGGTCCCCCAGCACGACCTGGGCGATGCCGCGATAGAGCGACATGGTGCCGATGGTGACCACGATCGAGGGCAGGCCGAAGCCGGTGACCAGCCAGCCGTTGAAGGCACCGCAGACGATGCCGACGCCAAGCCCGATGGCGATCAGCATGACAGGCCCATAGCCCGCCTGCGCGCCATAGCCGATGGCGAGCGAGGCCAGCGCCACGATGGCGGCGACGGACAGGTCGATCTCCCGGGTCAGGATCAGGAGCGCCATGCCGAGCGCGATGATCGCCTTCTCCGAGAAGTTCTGGGTCATGTCGGAGAGGTTGTAGAGATCGAGGAAATAGGGCGAACCCAGCGCGTTGACCACGATCACCGCCGCCAGCAGCAGACAGAGAATGGTCTCCCAGCGCAGCAGGCGGTCCGCCAGTGTGCGGGGCGCGCGGTCGAGCACCTGGTAGCGGGCGGTGTCCGTCATCAGCGGGCTCCCTCTCGGGCTGCGGCGCGGCGGCGCGCCTCGGGCAGGATCAGCTTGCCGCCCTTGCGCTCGGCGCGGGCATTGACCACCACCGCGGCCAGGATCACCGCGCCTGAGATCGCCATCTGCCAGAAGGGCGAGACATTGATCACCGGCAGGGCGTTGACCACCACGCCCAGGAACAGCGCGCCGAGCAAGGCGCCGCTGACCGAACCGATACCGCCGCCGATCGAGACACCGCCGATCACACAGGCCGCGATCACACTGAGCTCATAGCCGAGCGCGATCTCGGTATAGGCGATGCCGAAGCGAGCCACCCACAGATAGCCGCATAGGCCGGATACCGCGCCAGACAGGGTGAAGACCAGCAATTGCTGGCGGGCGAGATCGATGCCGCAATAGCGCGCCGCCAGGGGATTGCCGCCCACCGCATAGAGCCCGCGGCCGATGGTGGTGCGCCCGAGGAAGAGGGCCATGGCCAACGCTACCGCGATGGCGAACCAGACCAGGCTCGACAGGCCGAGAAATGTGGCATGCGGAAAGTTCAGGAAGGCCGGGGTCATCTTGTCGGAGCTGATCCACTTGCCGCCCGAGACGATGAAGACGAGGCCGCGATAGATGGCGAGCGTGCCCAGCGTCACCACGATGGAGGGAATGCCGACAAAGGCGATGAACACGCCGTTGATGAAACCGAAGAACGTGCCGACGGCGATGGCGACGAGGATGACCAGGCCTATCGGCAGATCGGGCGCCGCGATCGAAAAGAGCGCCGCGACCATGCCGCTGAGCGCGAGATTGGCCGCCACCGACAGGTCGATGCCGCGAATGAGGATCACAGTCATCTGGGCGAGCGCCAGCATGGCGAGGATGGCGGTATCCTTGAGCACGCCCATCAGGCTGTCGGCACTGAGGAAGACCGGCGCCCGCAGGCCGATGGCGAGCACCATGCCGGCCACGATGAGGGCGAGAATGATCTCGCGGCCGTAGCGGCGCCACAGGGTTTTCATGCCAAACCTTCCTGTCATGTCTGGCCTCCTGTGGCTGATGTAACGATGGCGGCGGCATCCATTTCGGCCCGCGCGAATTCCTTCACGATGCGCCCCTCATGCATCACCAGGATGCGGTCGGACATGCCCATCACCTCCGGCAGTTCGGAGGAGATCAGCACTACGGCGAGGCCCTCGGCGGCCAGGTCCACCATGAAATCGTGCACGGCGGCCTTGGAGCCGACGTCGATGCCCTTGGTCGGCTCGTCCAGGATGATGACCTTTGGATTGGTGGCGAGCCATTTGGCGATCACCACCTTCTGCTGGTTGCCGCCGGACAGGTCCT
The DNA here is from genome assembly GCF_001676615.1 of Labrys sp. WJW. Classification (GTDB taxonomy): domain Bacteria; phylum Pseudomonadota; class Alphaproteobacteria; order Rhizobiales; family Labraceae; genus Labrys; species Labrys sedimenti. The sequence goes on from NZ_LYXZ01000033.1 coordinate 16,754, forward strand.
GCAGTTTCTGGTCCCAGGAGGCGGCCTTCACCGCCAGCCTCGTGCCGAGCCGGCGCGTATCCGATATCTCCGAGCGCTGGCTGAGGAAGCCGAAGCGGGCATGGCGCATCAGGCTCGCCAGCGTGGTGTTCTCGCGCACGCCGAAAGGCAGCACGGCGCCCTGGATCTGGCGATCCTCCGGCACATAGGCGATGCCGGCGGCGATGGCATCGGCCGGGCTCTTGATCGCAAGCGCCTTGCCGCGCACCCGGATCTCGCCCTTGTCCAGCCGGGACAGCCCGAACACCGCCTGCATCGCTTCGGACCGGCCGGCGCCGACCAGCCCGTAAAGGCCGAGAATCTCGCCCTGACGCAGCGTGAAGGAGATCTCGGCGAACTCGCTGTCATTGGCGAGGTCCCTGACCTCGAGCGCGACGTCGCCGATCGGCACCTCGCGCTTGGGAAAGACCTGGTCGATCGAACGCCCGACCATCAGGCGGACAAGTTCGGCCGGGGTCGCCTCGCTGATCGCGCCATCGCCGACATATTCGCCGTCGCGCAGGCAGAGCCAGCGGTCGGCGACGCGGAAGATCTCCTCGAATTTGTGGCTGATGAACAGGATCGCCCGTCCCTCGGCCTTGAGCTGGTCGATGATACGGAAGAGATCGTCGATCTCGCGGGCCGAGAGCGCCGCCGTCGGCTCGTCCATGATGACGATGCGGGCCTCGTGGGACAAGGCACGGGCGATCTCGACCAGGTGCTTCTGGGCCACGCTCAGGGCCTTCAGCGGCTCGCCCGGATCGATGTCGGCATCGAGGCGCTTGAGCAAGTCGCGCGTGCGCGCATGGACGATGCCCCAATCCACCAGGCCGCCGGCGCCCTTGGGCATATGCCCCATGAAGACGTTCTCGGCGACCGAGAGCTCGTCGAACATGATGGTTTCCTGGTGGATGGCGGTGATGCCGGCCGCCCAGGCATCGCGCGGGCTCGAAAAGCGCACCGCCTCGCCGCCGACCCTGAGCTCGCCCTCGTCCGGCGTGTAGATGCCGGTGAGGATCTTCACGATCGTGGACTTGCCGGCGCCGTTCTCCCCGAGCAGCGCCGTGACCTCACCGGGATGGAGGGTAAGACGCACGTCATGCAGCGCCCGCACGCCGGGAAAACGCTTGGAGACGCCGGAAAGGGAAAGCAGGGGAGTGGAGGTCATGAAACAGTCCGGCAAGGAAACGCTGCCATGCCGAATGAGGCGCGACAGGCCTTCTCCCCTTGCGGGAGAAGGTGGCATTGCGAACGCAATGACGGATGAGGGGTGTTAGAGCGGACTCTGCAAGGTTGCGTCTCTCCCCTCATCCGCCCCTTCGGGGCACCTTCTCCCGCAAGGGGAGAAGGCTGGGCGCGCCCCATTCACCCAGATCCGATCTTCAGAAGATCTTGGCGTATTTCTCGACGTTCGACTTGTCGAAGGTGAAGGGCTCGCCCATCACCGCCTCACCGTCCTCGCCGATCTTGGTCTCGCCCATGCGGCCCATCTTCACGGTGGAGCCGGGCTTGGCGTCCTCGCCGCCAATGATGCCGGCCAGGATCTGCGTGGCCGAATAGCCGTAATCAACCGGATTCCAGATCGCGAACGAGTCGCAGGCACCCTTCAGCACGGCGTCCTTCATTTCGGACGGCAGGCCGAGGCCGGTGATGAACACCTTGCCGGCCAGGCCGCCGTCGATGATCGCCTTGGCGCCGGCGCGGATGCCGATGGTGGTGGGCGAGATCACGCCCTTGAGATTGGGGTGCGTCTTCACCAGGCCCTGCATCTCGCGGTAGGACTTGTCGTCCTGGTCATCGCCATAGACGGTGTCGACCAGCTTGAGCTTGGCGTATTCGGGCTTCTCCCATTCCCGCTTCATGGCGGCGATCCAGGAATTCTGGTTCGTCATGGTGGAGGCGGCCGAGAGAATGGCGACCTCGCCCTCGCCCTTGAGGGTCTTGGAAATCATCTGCACCTGCTTGGCGCCGATCATCTCGGTGGAAGAGGCATTGAGATGCATGATGCGCCCGCCCTTGGCGATGGCGCTGTCGAAGGAGATCACCTTGATACCGCGCTGTGCGGCCTTCTTGCCGACGGGCACCAGAGCGTTGGCGTCATTGGCCGAGACGATGATGCCGTCGACCTTCTGGGCGATCAGGGCGTCGATCACCGCGATCTGGTCTTCGGCGGTCGCCTTGGTCGGGGCGGTGTAGATGATCTCGATGCCGCCGAGTTCCTTGGCCGCCTGCTGGGCGCCGTCGCGGCAGGCATCGAAATAGGAATTGCCGAGATTCTTGACCACCAGGGCGATGCGCTTGTTGGCGGCGAAGGCCGGCGTGACCGCGCCGAGCGGCAGGGCGCCTGCCAGCAGCGAGCCGCCCAGGATCTTCAAGGCGCTGCGACGAGACTGATCGTCGAACATGTCGTTCCCTCCAGTTTTATTTCTATTCTTGGCCAGCCGAGCCTTGCCGGTCTGTCTGCCCGCAGGTGGCTTGACCGCCGACTCTCCCGCGCAGAGGCGCCATTCATGCTCGCCTCGCCGGCGAATGCAAGAGTCGGCTGCAATTTGTCTGATTAATTTTGGCAAGGCAGCCATCGTCTTGTCCGAGCCTTCCGCGCGAATGTCTTGATGACCGGGGGTCCAGCCGCTACGACAGTGGAAATCGTCCCTTCTCCACACATTGCCTTTGGAACCGATGACTTCCCTTCCTTCCTTTGCGGCCTGGACCGTCTGCGGCATCGACGAGCTCGATCAGTTCAGCGGCTCCGGCGTCAGCCATGTGCTCTCGATCGTCGATCCGGACTGGCCTGAGCTGAGCGCCTTCGGTGCCTATGGCGCGCACCAGCGCACCATCCTGCAGTTCGACGACATCATCGATCCCCTGGCCGGCAAGATCATGCCGGCCCGCGAGCACATGGCCGAAATCCTGCGCTTCGCCCGCGACGAAGCCGGCGCCATCCTCGTGCCGGAACGCCTGCTGGTACATTGTCATATGGGCGTCTCGCGCTCGACGGCGGCGATGGCGACTTTGATGGCGCGCTCCGATTCGAACCTGCCCGAGGACGAGATCTTCGCCCGCCTGCGCAAGATCCGCCCGCAGGCCTGGCCCAATTCCGTGCTGATCGGCTTTGCCGACGATCTCTTGGGCCGCGGCGGGCGTCTGACGCAGGCCCTTCGCCGGCACTATGCCTTCCAGAAACAGCACCGCCCCGACATGGCCGATTGGATGGTCCGGCTCGGCCGGGCGCGCGAAGTCGAGATGGCGGCCTGAGGCTCATCCGAAGCGCCCGGTGGCATGGAGTGTCGACCTGCCGGTCGACGCTCCGCATGCTCTTCCGTCAAGCGACCTGCGGCAGCGCCGAGCGCCAGGCGGTCTTGTAGCGAAGCAGGGCCTCGGCATCGGCATAGGCCATTGCCGGTCTTGCCGGCTCACGCGCCGGCATGTCGGGCCAGGTCGCGAGAAGCGAGGTGCCATAGGCGGTGCCGGAGCTGTCGAGGCTGGGCAGGACCGCCTGCCCCGGGCGCAGTGCTGCGAGCAGGCTGCAATAGACCGGGTTGGCGGCAAAGCTGCCCTCGATCAGCAAGGGTCCGCTGTTGGCACCGAGCGCCTCGAGGAGATAGTCGGTCAGGAGCACGCAATAGAGGCTGGCGAGCGCCGCCCGCATGCCCTCGCCGTCTGGCAGCGTGCCCCGGATCGCGCCGGGATGCCCCGGAAATGGCCCGCCATTGGGCACGAAGCTCGGCAGCGCCAGCACGCCGGCCGCCATCACGGCCGCGGCATCGGCGAGCGAGCAGGTCGGCGACGCGCCATCGAGGATAACAGCAAATTCCCGCCCGCCCATGAATTTGGCCGCCGGCACCGGCCGGGCCTCGACATCGGCATAGGCCTGCATGTCCCTGGCCGCATCGAGCCGGCCGGGATCGGCGCCCAGGGCCATGATCACCGCCCAGGTGCCGGAGGAAACCAGCGTGAAGGGCGGCTCGAAGGCAATCAGGTGCGGCAGGATCGAGCCGTTGGAATCGTGGATGCCCGCACGCACCCTGACCGTATCCGGCAAGCCGGTCTCGGCCCGCACCTCGGGCCGCAGCGGGCCCAGCACGGCATAGGCCGCGATCGGCGGTGGGAACAGCGCCTCCCAGTCACGCCGGGTCACCAGGGAGGAGAGGCGCTTTTCACGGACGGCCCACAAATCGGAATGGCCGCCGATGCCGGTGACCTCGTTGCGGGCGATGCCGGTGAGGCGCCAGGTGAAATATTGCGGATAGGGCACGATATGCCGGACACGCGCGAATGCTTCGGAGTGGTGCAGCTGCTGGTAGAAGATCTGCTTGCCGGAATTGAGCCCCGCCGACATCGGCGGGGACAGAGTTTCGGCAAAGGGCGGGCGGAACGGCGCATACTCGGCCTCGACCGCGCCGACGCCCTCGAACTCGTAGTCCATCACCGGCAGGGCCAGATCATTGTCGCCGATCAGCGCCATGGCGGCGCCATGGGTGGTGACGGCGATATCCGCGATGGCGTGCTCGGCACCGGCCTGGCGCAGCCCTTCCATCAGGAAGCGCCAGATCGTCTCGACATCGGCATGCGGATAGGGCGGGCCGGCCAGCGTCCGGTTCGGCATCGAAGCCTGCCAAAGGCTGGCGGCTCCGTCGAACAGGACCAGTTTCACATTGGTCTTACCGACATCGAGCACGGCGGTGACGGACATGGTCGGCTCGCAGGATTATCTTTCACCAAGACATTTTCAAAGGAAGCAGACTTCCTGATCAAGAAAATGCCTCGAAACGAGGAACTAGAGCAACAAGCGTGCAGTGATGAATACGCTTGCTCTAGAGATCGGCATATTTGTCGAAATTCTTGGCATCGACCACGAAGGGACGCAGCGTGGCGACACTGTTCTCGCCGAGGGCGATCTGGCCGAGGCGGCCGGCGGTGACCAGGCTGCCAGTACCGGTGGTCATGGTGTTCCTGGCCAGCGCCGCGGCAATCTGCATGGCGGCATAGCCGATATCCACCGGATTGGCGGTTGCGAAATACTCCACCGCCTTGGCCGACATGGCGGCCTTCAGCGTGGCCGGACGGCCGAAGCCGGTAACGAAGACCTTGCCGGCAAGGCCCCTGTCCGAGACGCATTGTGCCGCCCCCACCAGCGCCGCCGGGCTGAAGACCAGCAGGCCCTTGAGGTTGGGGCGTTGCCTCAGCACGAAGTCAGCGGCGGCATAGCCGGCCTTTTCATTGTCATTGTCATAGAGCGTGTCGGCAAGCTTGAGCTTGCCATAGGCCGGCTTGAGCCATTGCTGCATGGTCTCCGAAACCAGCCCCTGCCCATCCGCGCCAGTGCGCGCACCGGCCAGGATGGCGACGTCACCGCCATCCTTGGCATCGTCGGCCAGCATCTGAAGGAAGGTCTCCGCTTTGCCGCGACTGCTGACGGGATCGACATGGGCCGTACGCGAATTGGCCGGCAAGGCCTGCTCGAAGGAAACTACCTTGATGCCGCGGATCATGGCGCGCTTGCACAGCGGCGCCAGCAGGCCGGCATCAACAGGGCTGATCAGGATGGCATCGACTTTCTGCTTCACGAAGCCGTTGATGAAGAGAGCCTGTTCGCGCACCTGACGCTTTTCCGGCGCCGCCACGGCCATGTCGAGCGTGCCGATCTGCGTCGCGGCCTCCTGGGCCCCGTCGGTGCAGGCCTTGTAGAAGGGATCATCCTTGACCGGCACGATCACCCCGACGCGCAACCTGCCCTCGGTCACCGGCAAGATCGGCGTCGGATCGGCCTTGGGCTTGGGTTTCGGACTGGGGGCCGACAAAGCTGATGACGACATGCCGACAAGCCCCAAGCCCCCCAGCAGCGTGACGATCTGGCGGCGGTTGAAGGTATCGGTCATGGGAACTCCGTCCGGGATGGTGCAAAAACGGCAAGTAACGCCGCGAGTTCGGCCGAACAGCCGGACAGGCAGCGAGAGCGGCCGAATCACGGCCGCGCCCATCTCATCACATGCCATGATCTTTGCAATCACGGCGTTAGCGCTAAATCGCGTTGCTTCAGGCCATCAACTCGCGGGCCTGCCGCCCCGCGGCCTGCAAAACTTCATAAACCCTGAACTTCTTCTCGTGGAAGGCACGGATCTCACCTTGACCGGGCGCGTAGGTGGCGCCGAGCGCGGACATGCCGCTCATCGCCTCGCCCAACGTGGGATAGGCCTTGCCGGCCACGGCGCCGAGCATGGCCGCACCGAGCAGGACCGGCTCCGGTGTCTCGGCGACCGCGACCTCGATGCCGGTGGCGTCGGCGATGATCTGGCGCACCAGCGGGCTCTGGGCCGCGCCGCCCGAGATGATGATCTGCTGGAGCACGATGCCCTTGGCCGCCATGGCCTCGACGATCTGCCGCGCGCCATAGGCCAGACCGCACAGCCCGGCGACATAGAGCCTGACCAAGCTGTCGAGATCGTCTTCGAGGTCCAGCCCCGCGATTACAGCCCGGGCATCGGGGTCGGCATGGGGCGCCCGATTGCCGAGAAATTCGGGCACGACGTGAATGCTGCGCGCCAGGGTAGCATCGCCGGCGAGATTGGCCTGCGCCTCCAGCCAGGCCAGCAGGGGGCGCCCGGCGGTCTCTGCCCGCTCCACGGCCTGGGCGTAGGCGGGATGCAGAGTGAGGAGATGGTCGAGCGCCGCGCCGGCTGCCGATTGCCCACCCTCGTTCAGCCAGAGGCCAGGCACCATCGCCGAGAAATAGGGGCCCCACACGCCCGGCACGAAGGCGGCCTCGCGCGTGCTCGCCATGGTGCAGGCCGAGGTGCCGAAGACATAGGCGAGGCGCGCCGTCACGTCGGCACCCTCGCCGTCCCTGCCGGCCGCGCCGACGGTGCCGATGCCGCCGGCATGCGCATCGATCAGGGAGGCGCCGACGGGAATGCCCGCCGTCAGGCCGAGATCGGCGGCAGCGGCCTCGGTCAGGCCGGAACCGAGCGGCGAACCGACATCCACGATGGTGTCGCCGATGCGGGCAAAGCCTTCATCGGCGAGCGCGCCGAGGCCGATCTTGTGGAAATAGCCGGCGTCCCAGCGCTTCTCATGCGCGAGATAGGTCCATTTGCAGGTGACGGTGCAGACCGAGCGCGACAGTGAGCCCGTGGCGCGCCAGCTCAGATAATCGGGCAGGTCGAAGAAAAAACCGGCCGAGGCGAAGATCTCCGGCTTGTGTTCCCTCAGCCAGAGCAGCTTGGGTGTCTCCATCTCCGGCGAGATCACGCCGCCGACATAACGCAGCACCTCTTCGCCGGTCTCGTTGATGCGCCGGGTCTGGTCGAGCGAACGATGGTCCATCCACACGATCACGTTGCGATTGGGATCTTCCGACGGGCCGACCGAAAGTGGCTCGCCCTGCTTGCCCACGACCACCAGCGAGCATGTCGCATCGAAGCCGATGCCGGCGATGGCGCCGGGCTGGACCGCAGCCTCGGCCAGTGCTGCCTTCGTGGCCGTGCAGACCGCCTGCCAGATGTTCTCGGAGGATTGCTCGACGATGTCGCCCGGCTCGTGCCAGATGGTGATCGCCTGCTTGGCCGACCCGACCAGCTCGCCCTTGGCGTCGAACACGCCGGCCCGGGCCGAGCCCGTGCCGACATCGACACCGATGAAATAGTGATCGCCCATCTCGCGGTTCGCTCCCGGATATGTTGCAGCCTTCCGCTGCTCTGAGCCTTCAGCTTAAAGGGGCGCCCCGGCTTGGCAACCTCGATTGGCAGGCAGAGCTGATACGAATTTCACCGGCGCAATCGCCTTTCGGGCGGAACACTAAAGCGCTTTCTAGAAAAGCTGATAGATTTTTCGATTAAGAAAACGCATCAAAACAATGCGTTAGAGAGAAAGTGCGAATGCATGGTCGCGAACGCTCGCCACAGGCGATTGCCTTTCGATCAACGAAGAGCGCTCCCACCGCGCTGCCGGCGTTTGGCAACCACCGCTACGCCGAACTGCGGCGCACCACCTCAAAACCGATATCGACGATCCCCACGGGAACCGTCTCTTTGCGTATGCGCGCCAGTACCAATTCGCCGGCGCGCGTTCCAATGTCACGCCCAGCGATGCGTATCGTCGTGAGATCAAGGCCACTCGGCTGGGCGATCGCGAAATCGCCGAAGCCGGCGACGGCGAGCGCTTGCGGTGTCTCGATGCCCCGCCGCTGTGCGGCCAGCAGCACACCGGCAGCGATGGCATCAAGCGAGCAAAACACGGCATCCGTATCGGGAAAACGGGCCAGCAGTTCATCAAGGAGCGCCGGACCGCTTTCCATGCCGGCGACCACAGCCGCTACGGCAATTTCGCGCGGCGCTATGCCCAGAGCCGCCAGTGCCGTGCGATAGCCCTCGCGCCGCTGCAGGCCGCGCCGATCCTTCTCGTCACCGGGACCGATGAAACCGATGCGTCGATAACCATAGCCGTGCAGCGCCATCGTCATCGCGCGACCAGCAGCCGGATTGTCGAAGCCGACCGCCATGTCGACCGGTTCTGCCGGCAGTTCCCAGGTCTCGACGACGGGCACGCCGGCCGTGCTCAGCAAGCGGCGCGCACGGGGCGTATGCAGCGTGCCGGTCAACACGACTCCATCAGGACGGCGGCCGAGGATCGCACGCAGCAAACGCTCCTCGTCGGTCGCCGAATAATCCGACGAGCCGAGCAGAATGGAAAAACCAGCCGCTTCGACGCACCGTGTGAGGCCGGCAATGGTCTGTGAGAAGATCGCGTTCTCGAACGTCGAGACCACCGCGGCGATCAATCCGCTCCGCCGTGCAGCAAGACTGCCGGCCAGGAGGTCTGGCACATAGTCCAATTCGGCCATCGCCGCTTCGATGCGAGCCCGCGTTGCCACGGCAACAAGCTCGGGCGTGCGCAGCGCGCGCGACACGGTCATCTGCGAAACGCCAGCGCGTTCCGCCACATCGTCCATGCGGAGCCGGCGGTCTGTTTTGGGCTGTGATCTGGGGGCTGCCATGCGCCTTTATTCACTTCATCCGGTTCGGCGCATCGTCGCGCAAAAGGCCGACTTCGCCTCGTATTATTTTTTTCCGCACAACTCAATGCACTTGACTCCAGATCATGTTATCGCAAACATGTTTGCGCAATCATGTTTACGCAAACAGACATTCGCCGTTCAAGCAAGAAACGCCATGTCTGAAGGAGGAAAAATGCTCAGTGAAGCCCAGATCCAGGCTTATCACGACGATGGCTACATCCTTGTCGAGGATGTCGTCACGGGTAAGGAACTCGAAGAACTGCGACGTTTGACCTACGAAAAGATCGATCAATCGCGGGCCGTATCAGCAAGCGACGAGGTATTCGACCTCGACGACGGGCACTCGAAAGACAACCCGAAGTTGACGCGCATCAAGATGCCGCACATTCAGATGCCTGCGTTCTGGGACGTGTTGAAATCCAGCAAATTCCGCTCGGTGCTGGAAGCCCTTCTTGGTCCGGCCGTGCGCTTGCAGACTTCGAAGCTCAATACGAAGGCACCCGGCGGCGGGGCCGCCGTCGAATGGCACCAGGACTGGGCGTTCTATCCGCACACCAATGATGACGTGCTTGCGATCGGCCTCATGCTTGAGGACGTCGAGGAGGAAAGCGGTCCGCTGCTCGTCATACCGGGCACGCATAAGGGGCCGGTGCTCAGCCACTTCGTCAACGGCGTATTCGCCGGCGCGATCGATCCAGGCGATCCGCTGTTCGAGAAGGACAAGATCGTCACGCTGACCGGCAAGGCCGGCTCGATGACGGTACATCATTGCCGCACATTGCACGGGTCTGCGCCGAACGTGTCGAACCGGGCGCGTCTCATCTGTTTCTATGAGATGTGCGCGGCAGATGCCTGGCCACTTGCGGGTGGCGCGGGCGCCTTCCTCAACATGAACCAGCGCCAAGTCTATGACACGGTACAAAGCCGGATCATCTTCGGCGAGCAGACGATGCGCCCGCGCCTGAAAGACGTGCCGGTGCTCCTGCCGTTGCCGCCGGCGCCGGACGCGACCTCGATCTTCAAGACACAAAAGAGCGCGGGCGCGGTCAGCGCCTTCGCCAAGGCCGATCAGAAGGCCGGGCACGCGGCCTAGCCGCGCCGCTTGCGAGCGCGCAAAGCGCAGCCGGCGTCCAACGAGGCGCCGGTCATTCGATACAAAACAAATGCCTCCGGGGAGGATCCTCTATGCCAAAAGCTGCGATGGAAATGCATCCACGCAAGGTCATCGTCGCGTCTTGCGTCGGTTCTGCACTCGAATGGTACGACTTCTTCATCTATGCGACGGCCGCCGGTCTCGTGTTCGGCAAGCTGTTTTTTGCTGATTTCGGCGGTAAGGGCACGTTGATTGCCCTCGCAACGTTCGGCGTCGGCTTCATCGCTCGCCCTTTCGGCGGCCTGTTCTTCGGCTATCTCGGCGACCGCATCGGCCGAAAGCCGGTGCTGCTGATCACCTTGATGATGGTTGGCATCGGCACAGTTCTCATCGGCCTGTTACCGACTTACGACCAGATCGGTATCTGGGCGCCAATCCTGCTCGTCGCGATGCGCCTGATGCAGGGTTTCGGCGCGGGTGCCGAATATACGGGCGCCGTTATCCTGCTCGCCGAGTATGCGCCAACCGGCAAGCGTGGCTTTTGGTGCTCATTTGCGCCCGCCGGAGTCGGCCTCGGAATGATGTTGGCATCGAGCGCCTTCTGGCTCGTCTCGCAATTGCCGCAAGAACAATTCATGGACTGGGGCTGGCGCCTGCCATTCCTGGCCAGCATCGTCATCATCGCGTTCGGTTTGTTCGTGCGCTACCGTATCGATGAAACACCGGTGTTCGAGACGATTGCCGCCGAGCCGGAAAAGAAATCGAAAAATCCGATCGTCGAGTCCCTGACCAAGCAACCGCGCAACTTCTTCGTCGTTCTCGGCGCGCGTCTTGCCGAGAACGGCTTTGGCTATTTATTCCCGGTATTCGGGCTTAGCTACGCGGTGAACACGCTCGAGTTCCCCAAGGATCAATCATTGTTCGTGCTGATGACCAGCTATGTCGTGCAGGTAGCTTGCGTGATCGGCTTCGCCGCGCTGTCGGATCGCATCGGCCGACGGCCGGTCTACATCGCCGGCGCGTTGTTTGGATGTCTCATCGCGTTCCCGTTTTTCTGGCTTCTCGAGTCGAAATCGTTCCTGGCTTCGATCGCCGCGTTCTGGCTGGCGCAGATAGCGGTCGGTATGATGTTCGGCGTACAGGCTGCATATTTCTCCGAACTTTTCGGGCCGGCGCGCCGCTTCTCGGGTTTCGCTTTCGCGCGCGAGCTCGGGTCGCTTCTCGCCGGCGGCCCAGCACCCGCATTGGCGACCTTGATGGTGTCGTGGGCTTCAGGCTCATCGTGGCCGGTAGCGCTCTATTCTATCTTCCTCGGCCTCTGCACGGCCTATGCCGTATGGATGGGTCCGGAAACCTATCGCGACGATATCGCAGTCGACCAACTCGAGAGCGACGCCACAACTCTGCGGGCGCGGGCGCAAGTAGCGTAGCGAGGAATAGGAACGAGAAGAATGACAAAGGTCCGGGTTCGCAAGCGCGAACTCGGCATTGCCGGCCTCGTTGTGATCGGGCGCCGGAGGAGGCCTCGTCTGCACGTGGTGCTTGGCCATGCGGTTGAGGTCGCCATTGCCGTCATGCCCCTTTTCTTTCCGATGCCGCGGCATTCCGCTGCCCTGAGCCTTCCGCGTAAAGGGCCCCCGGCTTGGCAACCTCGATTGGTGGGCGGGGCTGATAAGAATTTCACCGGGCAGGCCCATCGAATGCCGGGTTCGGCTAGGGTTTTCCACCACGCTCGGCCCGCATCTCAGGGGGCGGCGGCTGGCTCGAGACGCCGCCGGCGCCAACCCAGCCACAAAATGGCCAGCCCGGCGATCGCCATCCAGGGCAGCAGCAGCAGGTTGAGCGTCTGCCAGCCGAAAGCCTGCAGCAGGCCTCCGGCGCTGAAGGAACAGACGAGCCCCACGACGAAGATGGTCATGTCGTTCGTTGCCTGTGCACGCCCCTTCTCCGCCACCGTATAGGTGGCGGTCAGCAGGGTCGTGCCGCCGATATAGAGAAAGTTCCAGCCCATGCCGAGCAGCACGAGCGCCGAGGCAAAGGAGCCGAACGAGACACCGCTCAACGTCATCAGGACATGGCCGGCGAGCAGGACGACGCCGGCCAGCATGATACGCAGCACACCGAAACGCGCGATCAGCGAACCCGTGAAGAAGGATGGCAGGAACATGCCGAGGACGTGAAGCTGAATAACCATCGCGGCGACGGAAAGATCATGGTGGTGATGAACCATCGCAAGCGGCGTCGCCGTCATCGCCAGGATCATGACGCCGTAGCCGGTCGCCGCGCCGAACAGGGCGACGAGATAGGCCGGCTGCGAAACGATGGTCCGCCACGGCCGGCCGGCGGCCGTCTTGCCGGCCTCCACCGTCGCAGCGGGGATATGCAGGCCGAGAAGCACGCCGGCACCGGCCATGGAGACCAGCGTCAGCAGCAGGAAGGAACCGACATAATGCGGTTCCAGCAGAGGCGCACCAAGAGGGCCGAGCGTGGGGCCGCCGAGCGCGGCGACGATGCCGCCGGCGAGCACCAGCGAGATCGCGCGCGGCCGGAAGGCCTCGTCCGCGATCTCGCCGGCCGCGAAACGGTAGAATTGCGCGAAAGCCTGGTAGACGCCAACGAGGAAAGTGCCCAGCGACAACAGCGGGAGCATGCCGAGCCAGAGGCCGGCCGCCGCCGCCAAGCCCCCCGCCGCGCCGAGGAGCGCTCCGGCGGTAAAGCCGGCCCGCCGTCCGACCCGCGTCATCCACATCGATGCTGGAAAGGTCGTCAGCGCCGTCCCGAGGAACATGGCCGCAATCGGCATGGTCGCCCATTCCGGGCGGGTGGCGATCTGCGCGCCGGCAAGGCCTCCGACCGTCATCACGAGGACGGAGGCGGTCTGAAACAATGCTTGGGCCGCGGCAAGCAGGAGAACCTGCCGATGCATGGGGAGGCCGGACGACACGGGCGAGTTCCTCTCGATCGGCAACCGGAACGGGCTAAAAATCAACTATTCAACTAATTGCTTGAATTCTTGTCTGATGTTAGAATTCTGTCAATGGCAAGTGCAAAGAATCGTCTTTTCGAGCAGTTTGCAGATCTGGCACGGGTGCTCGGGCATGCGCATCGGCTGGAATTGCTTGAGCATGCCTCCCAGGGCGAACGCTCGGTCGAACGATTGGCGCAGCTCACGGGCCTGTCCCTCGCCAATGCATCCCAGCATCTCCAGCACCTGCGCCGGGGAGGCTTCGTCCAGTCCCGGCGCGTCGGAAACCGGGTTCTCTACCGGCTCGGCGACGGCCCGATCCTCGAACTGCTGTCGGCCCTGCGCTGCTATGCCGAGCACAGCCAGTCCGAGGTGCGCGAGATCGTCACCGACTATTTCGATCGGCTCGACCGGCTCGAACCGGTTTCGCGCGAGGAACTGCTGAACCGCCTCGAAGACGGCAGCATAACCCTTCTCGACGTGCGGCCGGAGGACGAATTCGCGCTCGGCCATCTGCCGGGTGCCCTCAACCTGCCCTTCGACGAGCTGGAACGGCGTCTTTCCGAACTGCCGCCGAACCAGGAAATCGTGGCCTATTGTCGTGGGCCCTATTGCGTCCTGTCCTTCGAGGCCGTCGCCCTGCTTCGCACCAAGGGATATCGGATCCGGCGCCTCGAAGACGGCTTTCCGGAATGGAAGGCAGCCGGATTGCAGGTCGATGTGACCGCCTGACCGTCGCCGCCTTCAGCCCTCATCCACGACAACGATCTCGACCTCGACGCCGGCCTCCGCCAGCATGTCGCTCACGGCGGGCGGAATGCCGTCATCGGTGATCAGCCTGCGGATGCGCGACAGGGGTGCCACCGCCATCGAGCCGCGCGGCTCGAATTTCGAGGAATCCGCCAACACGATGAGATCGGCCGCGCGATTGAGCAGCTTGGCTTCGGCCCGTGCGATCAGCGGATCGCTCTCGATCAGCCCGAGCGGGCCGATCGAGGCCGCGCTCATGAACATCTTCGAGGCCGTATAGTGCTGGATCGAATCCTCGTCGAAGGGCGAGAGGATCAGGCTCTGGTCGCGATAGATCTCGCCACCGGGCAGGATGATGCGATTGTCGCTCTCCTGCATCAGGGCCGCGGCGATCGGGAAGGAATTGGTCAGGATCTGCAGGCGGGAGGCCCGCAGGAACTCGACCATGTGGAAGGTGGTCGACCCGCCATTGATGATGATGGATTCGCCGTCGCGGCACAGCGTGGCCGCACGCTCGGCGATCGCTCTCTTGCGCCCGGCGTTGAGGGCCTGACTGACACCGAAACGCTGTGCCTCGAGCTTGGCTCCTTCCGGCGAGGCCAGCGCACGGACACCGCCATGCATGCGCCTGACCATGCCTTGGGCGGCCAGATGGGTGAGATCGCGGCGGATGGTTGCGGGCGAGGCCCGCGTGACGGCGGCGAGTTCGCGGGCCGAGATCACCGAGCGTTCCTGCACAAGCCTGACGATGGCTTGCCAGCGTTCCTGTTCGTGCATGCCCCCTCCATTCGCTCACAATCTCGTTCATTCGCTCACACATGTCAACGATATGAGCGATTTGTTGCAACGCACGACAAATTTTACGCACCAAATGAGCGATAATGATTGACCATGAGCGACAGCATTCATAAGGTTGGCAGCAATGACACAGGAAACGCACGCCATGGCCTCCGCACGACTCGCAGACCTCTGGGACGACACCGTCGCAAATTCCCTCGATGAACCAGGCAAGCTGCTCTATCGCTCCAATTTGCTGGGCTCGGACCTGCGCATCACCAATTTCGGCGGCGGCAACACCTCGGCCAAGGTCAAGGCGACCGATCCGCTGACGCGCCAGGAGGTCACCGTGCTCTGGGTCAAGGGCTCGGGCGGCGACATCGGCTCGATGAAGCTCGACGGTTTCTCGACCCTCTATCTCGACAAGCTCGAAGCACTGAAGGGCCTCTATCGCGGCTTGGCACATGAGGACGAGATGGTCGGCTACCTGCCGCACTGCACCTTCGACCTCAATCCACGAGCGGCCTCCATCGACACGCCGCTGCATGCCTTCGTGCCGAAGATCCATGTCGACCATGTCCATCCCGACGCCGTGATCGCCATCGCCGCCTCGAAGAACGCCGAGAAGCTGACGAAGGACATCTTCGGCGGCGAGATCGGTTTCCTGCCCTGGCAGCGGCCCGGCTTCGATCTCGGCCTCAAGCTTTCCAAGCTGGCCACGGAGAATCCCCATCTCACCGGCGTGGTGCTCGGCGGGCACGGGCTGTTTACCTGGCATGACGATGCCAAGGCCTGCTACCAGCTCACCCTGCGCATCATCCAGAAGGCCGCCGACTGGCTGGAAGCCAAGGCAAGCAAGCCCGCCTTCGAGGGCGAGAAGGTCGCCTCCCTGCCTGCTGCCGAGCGTGCCGCCATCGCCACCCGCCTGATGCCGGCCATCCGCGGCCACATCGGCAAGGCCCAGGCCAAGTCGGGCCATTTCACCGACGCGCCGGAGGTGCTGGAATTCGTCAATTCAAACGCCTTGGCCAAGCTCGCGCCGCTCGGCACCTCCTGCCCCGACCATTTCCTGCGTACCAAGATCCGCCCCTTGGTGGTTCCCTTCGCCGGCGACATCGAGGCCACCATCGCCTCGCTCGACGGCCTGATCGAGGCCTATCGCGCCGACTACGCCGCCTATTACGAGCGCTGCAGGCATGCCGATTCGCCGGCCATGCGTGATCCCAATGCCGTGATCTACCTGGTGCCGGGCGTGGGCATGCTCTCCTTTGCCGCCGATAAGGCGACGGCCCGCATTGCCGCCGAATTCTATGTCAACGCCATCAATGTGATGCGCGGCGCCAGCGGTGTCGACAGCTATGTCGGCCTGCCCGAGCAGGAAGCCTTCAACATCGAATACTGGCTGCTCGAGGAAGCCAAGCTCCAGCGCATGCCCAAGCCCAAGGGCCTGGCCGGGCGCACCGCCCTGGTCACCGGTGGCGCCGGCGGCATCGGCCGCGCGATTGCCGCCCGCTTGATGCAGGAAGGCGCCAATGCCGTGCTGGCCGACATCGACCAGGCCTCGCTCGACACGGCCGTTGCCGATTTCGGCAGGGTGTTCGGCAAGGACAAAGTGCGCGGCATCCGGATGGACGTCACCGACGAGGCCAGCGTGATCGCCGCCTTCGAGGAAACGGCACGCAGCTATGGCGGCATCGACATCGTGGTCAACAATGCCGGCATCTCCTCGGCGGCCGCGGTCGAGGACACCACGCTGGAACTGTGGAACCGCAACATCTCCATCCTCGCCACCGGCTATTTCCTGGTGGCCCGCGAGGGCTATCGCCTGATGAAGACCGAGGGCAATGGTGGTTCCCTGGTCTTCATCGCCTCCAAGAACGGCGTCTCCGCCTCGGCCGGCGCCTCGGCCTATTGCACCGCCAAGGCGGCCGAAATCCACCTCGCCCGCTGCATGGCCCTGGAAGGGGCGCCGCACGGCATCCGCGTCAACGTCGTCAATCCCGACGCCGTGCTGCGCGGCTCCAAGATCTGGCAGGGCGAATGGCGCCAGCAGCGCGCCGCCTCCAACAAGATCGGCGAGGACGATTTGGAGGAGTTCTACCGCAAGCGTTCCCTGCTGCAGCGCTCGGTCTATCCCGAGGACATCGCCGAGGCTGTCTACTTCTTCGCCTCCGACCTTTCGGCCAAGTCCACCGGCAACTTCCTCAATGTCGATGCCGGCAATGTGGTGAGCTTCACGCGCTAAGATGCCAGGTTGCAATTGAACTCGTTAGACAGAATTGTTATTTTGTCTAACGAGGAGCCGCCAATGCTGAAATCGTCCCGTCAAAGCCCGACACTTCCCCAGAACCCGAGGCGGCAGTCGGTGATTGATACGGCGCGCCGGCTTGGGCTGCTCGGCGGCGAAAATGGCCGGATCGGCGGGCGGGTGCAGCGTGATCTCGTGGCGGCGGCCAAGGAGAAATCGGGAATCGCATCCGACACTGAACTGTTGGAATACGCCCTGGCCAGGGTCGCGCTCGAGGATGATTTCGGGGCTAAGCTCGTCCGCCGCAAGGGTCGGATCGAGAAAGACATCGACCTTGAATTTTGAGCTGGCGCGCGCACTTCGGCGCGTCAAACCGCAACGTGTCGCCGGTACGATTCGGCGACGGCCCCTTGCCGACCTGCCGAGCGTCATGACACCGATTTCGGCCGGCACCGAATTGCTGATCGACAGTTGCGTTTATATCGACGTACTGCAAGGCCATACACCAGTGAGCGTCGACGATCTGCTTTCTGCGCGGATCATCAATCACTCCACGATCTGCTTGGCTGAATTGACGCATCTGTTCGGCCGCCTCGACCCGAAGCACCCGGCGGCCAGGAACGTCCTGCGTGAAATACGGTACACGATCGAGGGCATTCCGGATCACCGACTTTCGTGCCCTTCCCATACGGCAATCGGTGAAGCAGGCATGCTGGCCAGCCTGGTGGCCCGCTTGTCTGGCGTCGACAATCGCGCGAACCAATCTCTCCTCAACGATGCAGGCCTCTATCTGCAGGCTGTGGAGAATGGCTGGACTGTGCTCACCAGCAATATTCGGGATTTCGATTATTTCGATCAGCTCCTGCCGGCCGACCGGGTACTCTTCTACGAGAAGACTGCGACCACGCCAAAGCGCTGACAAACGATAGTCCCGGCACCAGCCCACGGCAGAAGGCAGGGGATTGTGCAGCCAACATTCGCGGGCTAAGCGGAGGGGTCTGTTCCATCTGCGGGAACGGCCTCCCGCAGCGCTCAAGCAGTTCACCGCTTCCCATGGCCCGGATCGCCTTCCACGCCCCGCTCAAACCAGCCGATCACCCGGTGCCGTCGGGGGATCGGGAAACGGCGCGCCTCTTTCTTGCCGCGCTGCAGGGCGCCGGTTTCGAGACCGGCATCGCCTCGGCGCTGCGGACGGCGGATCCCGTCGGCGGGCGGGATTTTTCAGAACCGGCACAGGCAGAGGTGGCCCGCCTGCTTGCTCTCTATCGCGAGCACCCGCAGGAACGGCCGGCCCTGTGGTTCACCTATCACGTTTATTACAAGGCACCGGACCTCATCGGCCCGGCGATCGCCCGCGCCCTCGGCATTCCCTATGTGATCGCCGAGGGATCTCGGGCTCCCAAGCGCGCCCAGGGCGCCTGGTCCAGAGGGCATGCCCAGGCGGAAGCCGCCCTCGACGCAGCCTCGCTCATTGTCATCCTCAATCCGAACGACCGGGCCATGCTGGAAGCCGCAAGGCCCGATGGCCAGGTCCTTGTCGACCTGCCGCCCTTCATTGATGCCGCAGGCTGGCCGCTGCTGGAACCAGGCCGGCCGGAGTCCAGCGCGCCGTCGCCTCCCTGCCGCCTCCTCACCGTCGCCATGATGCGCGAACCCGACAAGCTGGCGTCCTATGAGATTCTGGCGGCCGCTCTGGCCGGGCTCGATGCCGATCCTTCCTGGCATCTCGACATCGTCGGCGACGGCCCGGCCCGGCACCGGGTCGAGACGCTGTTCGCCCCCTTCGGCGAACGCGTCGCCCTGCATGGCCGCATCGACGATCGGGCCAGGCTGGCCGCCCTCTACGCACAGGCCGATCTGCTGGCCTGGCCGGCGGTGAACGAGGCCTTCGGCATGGTTTTCCTGGAGGCGGCCCTGCAGGGTTGCCCCGCGATCGCCGGCAAGTTCGGTGGCGTCGGCTCGGTGGTACTGGACAGGCAGACCGGCCTGCTGACCAGGCCCGGTGACGCCGCCGATTTCGGCCGCTCCCTCGCCGGTCTGATGCGCGACACTACCCTGCGGCAGCGCCTTTCCGGCCAGGCCCTCGCCTTCGCCCGGCAGGAGCGCTCGCTCGCCTCAGCCTCCCGCCGCCTACGCGAGGCCCTGCTGCCCCTGATCCAACCGGAAAAGCCCGACGCATGAGCCGCTCCGTCCTCATCCTCGTTACCCATCTGCTCGGCGTCGGCCATCTCGCCCGCGCGGCCGCCCTGGCGCGCGGGCTGGTCGTCGCCGGCCATCGCGTCACCCTGGTCAGCGGCGGCCGGCCCGCCCCCCTGATCCGGGTCGAGGGCGCGACCTTCGTGCAATTGCCGCCCGTCCACTGCGTCGGCGTCGATTTCCGCACGCTGCTCGGCTCCGATGGCCGTGAAATCGGCGACGAGGTCCGCCAGGCTCGCATCGCGGCGATCCTGGCCGCTCTCGCCAGCGCCGATCCGGACGTGGTCGTGACCGAAACCTATCCCTTCGGCCGCCGTCAGCTCGCCCCCGAATTCCGCGCATTGGTCGAGGCGGCGCGCCAGCGCGCCAGGCCGGTGGCCATCCTCGCCTCCATCCGCGACATCCTCAACCCGCCGGCCAAGCCGGGCCGGGTAGAAGAGACGGACGCCGTCCTCGCTCGCTTCTATGACGGCGTGCTGGTGCATGGCGATGCCCTGGTCACGCCGCTGTCGGCGTCCTGGCCTGCCAGCCCGGGGCTGGAGCGCATGCTGACCTATACCGGCTACATCGCCGACACGACCGAGCCCGTCGACGCCGTGCCTTCCGGCGAAATCCTGGTCTCGGGCGGCGGCAGCGCCGCCAGCCTGCCGCTCTACCGCGCCGCCATCGAGGCTGCGGCACTTGCCGATATGCCCGCGCGCTGGCGCCTGCTGGTCGGGCACGGCGTCACCGCGAGCGATTTCGAAGCCCTGGTGGCCAGTGCCGGCCCTCAGGTCGTCGTCGAGCGGGCCAGGCCGGACTTTCCTGCCTTGCTGGCGGGCGCGGCCGCTTCGGTGAGCCAGGCCGGCTACAACACCATGATCGACCTCGCCCGCGCGGGCGTACCGGCGGTGATCGTGCCGTTCGAACAGGGAAAGGAAGCCGAGCAGCGCCTGCGCGCCGAGCGTTTCCATGCCCTCGGCCTCGCCGGCATCGTCGGCGAAGCCGATCTCTCCGGCTCCTCCCTGGCGGCAGCCGTCAAGGCCGCCCTGGCACGCGCACCCGGCAAGGCGCCCGTCCTTGCCCTCGACGGCATCGCCGCCAGCGTGCGGACCGTGGAGGCGGCGGCGCAGCGGGCCGAAGAGCTGGCTGAGGCCTGGACACGTCTCGACGAGGCGCTGGCCGCCCGCCGCGAAGTCCGCCTGTGGTGGCGCGACGACGATGCCGTGGCCGCCACGCCGGCACTCGACCGCCTGCTCGGCCTGGCACGCCGCCATCAGCTGCCATTGTCCCTGGCCGCCATCCCCGCCACCGTCTCACCGAGCCTGGCCGAAGCGATCGCCGAAGAACGACATCTCGACATTCTCGTGCATGGCCATGCCCATGCCAATCACGCCCCGCCCGGCGCCAAGAAGCAGGAACTCGGCTATCGCCCTGCCGCCGAGGTGCTGGCCGAACTCGGCCAGGGCCTCTCGACGTTGCGCTCCCGCTTCGGCGCGCGCTGCCTGCCCGTCCTGGTACCGCCCTGGAACCGCATCGATCCGGTGCTGATCGGCGGCCTCGCCACCCTCGGCTTTCGCGGCTTGTCCGTCGCCGGCCCGCGGCCTGCCGCCCGGCTGCATGATCTTACCGCCGTCAATATTCACATCGATCCGATCGCCTGGAAACAAGGTGGCGGCCTCCTTGACCCCATCCTTGTATTGTCACAGTTCATCAATGCCCTTGAACATGACGAACCCTTAGGCATACTCACGCATCACCTCGTACACGACGCCTGGATTTGGAGTTTCCTGGATAGATTGCTCAAAAGGCTCAAGAAGCACGAGAATATACGTTTCCTGCCGGCACATTCGTTATTTGCATGAAGCGCTGGATCGAAAAACGATACACACGCCAGATAGCAGTGGCGCGCGATTGCGCGTGGGAATAGTCTGGCAACCGACAAGCACCGGAAAACGGGCATCGGAGAGACTGCGGAGCGGGGATGATCAACCAGCCGTTGCTGAGCGTGCGCGACCTCAGCGTAGACTTCCAGGGCGACACCGGCCTGGTTCATGCGGTGAAGAACGTGTCTTTCGACGTCTTCGAAGGGCAGACGCTGGCGGTGGTTGGCGAGTCCGGATCCGGCAAGTCGGTGACGGCGCAGGCCATCATGGGCCTGCTTTCCAAGACGGCGCGGGTCACCGGCGGCAGCTGCCTGTTCCGCGATCCTGCCACGGGCACGACGACGGATCTCGTCAGGCTCAATCCGAACGGGCCCGAAATGCGTGCCATCCGGGGCGGGCGTATCGCCATGATCTTCCAGGAGCCGATGACCTCGCTGTCGCCGGTGCACACCATCGGCGACCAGGTCACCGAGGCCCTGATCGTGCATACGGGCTGTTCCCGGCGCGAAGCGAATGAGCGGGCGCTCGATCTCTTCGCCAAGATCCATTTCCGCAATCCCAAGCGCATGCTCACCACCTATCCCTTCGAGCTGTCGGGCGGCATGCGCCAGCGCGCCATGATCGCCATGGCCCTGATCTGCCGGCCGGCCCTGCTGGTTGCGGACGAGCCGACCACCGCGCTCGACGTCACCACCCAGGCGCAGATCCTCGCCCTCATCAAGGAAATCCAGGACGCCAAGAGCGCCGTGAACCAGAGCATGGCTGTGATCTTCATCACCCATGATCTCGGCGTGGTCGCCAACATGGCTGACGAGGTGGTGGTGATGTATCGCGGCGAGGTGATGGAGCTTGGCGGCCGCGATGCCATCTTCCAGAACCCGGAGCACGACTACCTCAAGGCCCTGATGCGGGCCGTGCCCCATTTCAACATGAAGCCGGGCGAAAGACTGAAGCCCCTGCGGGAGATCGCCGTTCCGCCTCGCGGGGCCGCGGCGCCGGCCCCGGCCACTGCGGGCGGCGGCCCGGTCCTCCAGGTCGAGAATGTCTCCAAGACCTTCACGATGCGGTCGGGCATGTGGTCGGGCCGCGCAGAGACGATCCAGGCCCTGACCAATGTCTCACTCTCGCTTGAACGCGGCACCACGCTGGGCCTCGTCGGCGAATCCGGCTCGGGCAAGACCACCCTGTCGCGCATGATCATGCGCGCGCCCGGCAGCGCACCGGACAGCGGCGAGGTCCGCTTCGACGACGGCAGCGGCCCGCGCGACGTGTTCACGCTGGAAGGCGAGGCGCTCAAGGCCTATCGCCGCTCGGTCCAATTCGTGTTCCAGGACCCGTTCTCCAGCCTCAACCCACGCATGACGGTGTTCGACATCCTGTCGGAACCCCTCCGGATCCACAGCATCGGCACCGCCGACGAACGCCATGAGCGGGTCAAGTCCCTGCTCGAGCTGGTCGGGCTCGAACCGCAATATATGCGTCGCTACCCGCATTCCTTCTCGGGCGGCCAGCGCCAGCGCATCGGCCTTGCCCGCGCCCTGGCGCTGGAGCCCAAGGTGATCCTGTGCGACGAGCCGACCTCGGCCCTCGACGTCTCGGTCCAGGCCCAGATCCTCAATCTGCTCAAGGACCTGCAGGCAGCGCTCGGCGTCTCCTATCTGTTCGTGTCCCACAACCTGGCCGTGGTGGAATACATGGCCCGCGATATTGCCGTGATGTGCCGCGGCCATATCGTGGAACAGGCGCCGCGCGAGGTGCTGTTCCGTTCGCCCCAGCATCCCTATACCAAGGCCCTCCTGCAGGCCATTCCGGACGTCGACCTCGCCAACCCGCTCGATTTCGCCAAGCTGAAGACCGGCAATGCCTCCCAGCCCGAGCAATGGCCGGCCCCCTTCGCTATCCTGCCGAATGCGCCGCCGCCCGTCATGGTGGAGGTGGAGCCTCGCCATTTCGTCCGCCTCGGCGCCGACGCGGCCGACCAGCGCAGGGGGGAAGCGGCGTGAACACCACCCTCAAGCATGTTGCAGCCGCTCTCGGCCTCGCCCTCTTCCTGGCAGGCCCTGCCATCGCGGATCCGCCGCCGGCTCCCGCCGAACCGCCTTCCCTGGTCGCCAAGATCGCTAGCGGCGACCTGCCGCCACTGCTCGATCGCATGCCGAAGGTGCCGCTGGTGGCCGACATGCTCGCCCGCAACCGCAGCCTGGGTGATTATGGCGGCGAGATCCGCACCCTGGCCGCCAAGGCCCGGGACCTGCGCTACATCAATGTCATCGGCTATACCCGCCTCGTCGGCTATGACGAGCATCTCAACCTCGAGCCGGACATCCTGCAGGCCGTCGACAGCCAGGACGACAAGGTCTTCACCTTCACCTTGCGCGAGGGCCATCGCTGGTCGGACGGTGCCCCCTTCACCACCGAGGATTTCCGCTTCTACTGGGAGGATGTCGCCCTCAACCCCAAGATCAATCCCGCAGGCCCACCTGCCTTCATGCTGGTCGACGGCGAGAAGCCGAAGGTCGAGATACTCGACGCCACCCATATCCGCTACAGCTGGTCCAAGCCCAATCCGGCCTTCCTGCCCTCGCTGGCAGCGCCTGCGCCGAACTGGATCTATTCGCCGGCTCACTATCTCAAGCAGTTCCACAAGAAGTACGGGGATGCAAACAAGCTCGCCCAGATGACCGCAGACCGGCAGATGACCTCCTGGGCCGCGCTCTACAACAAACTCGACGATCCCTACACGAACTCGAACCCCGATATGCCGACGCTCGACCCCTGGCATGTGGTGACCAAGCCGCCGGCCCAGCAATATGTGTTCGAGCGCAACCCCTATTTCCACCGGGTCGACCCGCGCGGGCGGCAGCTTCCGTATATCGACCGCATCGTGGTCTCGATCTCGTCCGCCGGCCTGTTCGCCGCCAAGGCCAATGCAGGAGAGGTGGACCTGCTGGCCTGGGGGTTGAGCACCAGCGACATTCCCACGCTCAAGGAAGGCGAAGCCAGCCACGCCTATCGCACGCTGGCCTGGCCGATCGCACGCGGCTCCGCCTTCGCCCTCTACCCCAACCTCACCTGCAACGACGCAGTATGGCGGGCGGTGCTCAGGGACGTGCGCTTCCGCCGGGCCCTGTCCATGGCCATCGACCGGCACACGCTCAACAATTCCTTGTGGTTCCGGCTCGGCATCGAGGGCAACAACACCGTGATGCCGGAAAGCGCGCTCTACAGCGAAGACGACCGCAAGCGTTGGGCTACCTATGACCCGGCGCTCGCCAAGAAGCTGCTGGACGAAGCCGGCCTCAACAAGCGTAACGCGGCCGGCTTCCGCCTGCTGCCCGACGGTCGGGAAGCGGAACTGATCGTCGAGGTGGCAGGCAATGCCCGCGACATCGCCGACGCGCTCGAGATCACCAGCGAGTTCTGGCAGGATGTCGGCCTCAAGGTGGTGGTGAAGGCCGAGGACAGCAACGACCTTGCCAAGCGCTCCTTCTCGGGCATGACCCTGATGGTGGCGAGCGAAGGCCTGGAGAATGCCATTCCGACCGCGTTGATGCCGCCCAACGGCCTGGCGCCCCTGCGCCAGGACAATTACTCCTGGCCCAAATGGGGCCAATATGCCGAAACCGGCGGCATGGCGGGTGAAAAACCCGATATGCCCGAGGCGATCGAATTGATGTCCCTGTGGGAGCAGTGGATGAATGCCACCACGCTCAACGCCCAGGCAGCCGTCTGGCGCGAAATGCTCGCCCTCCACGCCGACCAGCAGTTCAGCATCGGCACCGTGCAGGGCGCACTCAAGCCCATCATCGTCAACAAGGCCATCCGCAACATCCCCAAGAAGGCGGTCTTTTCCTGGGAACCGACCGCGCTGATCGGTGTCTACCGCGTCGACGAATTCTACTACGACAACATCGTCGTGACGGGGAATACGCCATGATGCGTTACGTGCTGCGCCGCTTCGCCACCATGGTGGTGACGCTGCTGCTGATCTCGCTCCTGATCTTCATCGTGATCAAGCTGCCGCCGGGCGACTTCCTCACCAACAAGATCAACGAACTGAGGGCCCAGGGCGAGACTGCCAGCATCGCCAAAGCGGAGGCGATGCGGGTGCAATACGGCCTCGACAAGCCATTGCTGCACCAATACGCCACCTGGCTCGGCGTGCTGCCCGGGCCCAACGGCTTCAACGGCCTGCTGCAGGGCCATTGGGGGTGGTCGTTCGAATATGAGCAGCCGGTGAAGGCCGTGGTGGGCGATGCGCTGCTGCTGACGGTTCTGCTCAACCTGGCGGTGATCGTCTTCATCCATCTCGTAGCCATCCCGATCGCCATCTATTCGGCCACCCGCCGCAACTCGGTCGGTGCCCATCTGGTGACCTTCCTGGGCTATATCGGCCTGGCGACGCCCAGCTTCCTGCTCGCCCTCGCGCTGCTGTTCTATCTCAACCGCTGGTTCGGCATTTCGATCGGCGGCATGTTCGGGCCGGACTATACCGATGCGCCCTGGTCGTTCGGCAAGCTCGGCTCCTTCCTCAGCCATATGATCGTGCCGGTGGTGGTGATCGGCCTGGCCGGCACCGCGGGCATGATAAGGCGGCTGCGTGCCAACCTGCTCGACGAGCTCGCCAAGCAATATACGGTCACGGCCAAGGCCAAGGGGCTGCCGCCGGGCCGTGCCCTCCTGAAATACCCCTTCCGCATCGCGCTCAATCCCTTCGTGGCCGATATCGGCAATCTCCTGCCCAGCATCGTCTCGGGCTCGGCCATCGTTTCGATCGTGCTGAGCCTGCCGACGATCGGCCCGATCCTGGTGCAGGCCCTGCGCATCCAGGACCAGTATCTGGCGGGTTTCATCCTGCTCTTCGTTGCCTTCCTCACGGTGGTCGGCATGTTCATCGCGGATCTCGCCCTCGCCGTGCTCGATCCGCGCATCCGTATCGGCACCGGCAAATAGGACTGTAATGACCGAGTTGCGATCGCCCCATTACGTCAATCCGGCTCCCTTCGACCCCTATGTCGCCAAGAAGATGACGGCCGAGGAGGAGCGCTTCTATCGCGCGTCCTCGGCCACGCTGATCTGGTGGAAGTTCCGGCGCAACCGGCCGGCCCTGTTCGCCGGCATCTTCCTGGCGCTGGTCTATCTGTCGCTGCCTTTCGTGGAGGTCATCGCCCCCTATTCCCTGAACCAGCGCAACGCCGACTATCTCTATACGCCGCCGCAGAGCGTGCATCTGTTTCACGACGGGCAGTTCGTCGGCCCCTTCGTCTATCCCGTGAACTTCGCCATCCGCGACATCGAGAGCCCGCAATTTCCCGGCATCTACCAGGTCGACAAGACCAAGCCCCAGGCCCTGCGTTTCTTCTGCAGCGGCGAACGCTACAAGATGTGGGGCTTGTTCGAGGGCAATTTCCATCTGGTCTGCCCGCCCGAAAACGGCACCGCCTTCCTGCTCGGGACGGACCGGCTCGGCCGTGACATGCTCTCGCGCATCATCTATGGCGCCCGCATCTCCCTCACCGTGGGTCTGATCGGTATCGCGGTCTCCTTCACGATCGGCCTGACCCTGGGCGGCCTTGCCGGCTATGTCGGCGGTATCGTCGACGCCCTGGTGATGCGTCTGATCGAGGTGCTGCGCTCGCTGCCGGAACTGCCGCTCTGGCTCGCTTTGTCGGCCGCCCTGCCGGCCAATTGGAGCCCGGTGATCGTCTTTCTCGGCATCACCATCATTCTCGGCCTGCTCGACTGGCCGGGCCTGGCCTTGGCGGTGCGCTCGAAGGTGAAATCGCTGCGCAACGAGGATTTCGTGCATGCCGCCGAGATGATGGGAGCCTCGCGGGCCCGCATCATCGGCCGCCATCTCCTGCCCAATTTCATGAGCCACCTGATCGCCAGCGCCACCCTGTCGATCCCGGCGATGATCCTGGGCGAGACGGCGCTGTCCTTCCTCGGGCTCGGCCTGCGCCCGCCCGTGGTGAGCTGGGGCGTGCTGCTCAATTCCGCCCAGAATCTCGGCGCCATCAACCTCTATCCCTGGCTGCTGATCCCGATGGTCCCGGTGATGCTGGTCGTGCTCGCCTTCAACTTCTTCGGCGACGGCCTCAGGGATGCGGCCGATCCCTATCATTGAGGCATGCGCCGATGACATATGATCGCTCTCGCCTCGAAGAGGCGTTTCGAGCCAAGGCCCGTTTGAAGTTCGTGTTCTTCTGGGGGCATCAGCCCGCCAAAGCGTTTTGCGATTTGGTGGAATCACCAAGCATCGCAAAGACGCGTCCAATCAAAGAGCTAAAGCAATGCAGCGTTTCCGTCTAAACGCGCTTTGCTTTAGGGACGGCCGGATCACCACCTCCTGCTTCAGCCAGTGGTGGCCTGCCTCCTTCGACGTGGCGGGGGGTTCGCTATCCCACCGCCGAGCACTGGATGATGGCTGGGAAGGCCAGGCTCTTCGGCGATGAGCAGAGCCTTTCAGAGATCCTCACAGCGGCCAGCCCGAAGCAGGCAAAGCAACTCGGCCGCGGGGTGAAGGGCTTCGAGTCCTCGCACTGGGATGCGCAAAAATATCGCATCGTAACGGAGGGCAGCATCCACAAATTCGGCCAGAATCCTGCGCTAAAGGAATTTCTGCTGTCGACCGGCGAGGCCGTCCTCGTCGAGGCAAGTCCCGTCGACAGGGTGTGGGGCATCGGCCTCGCCGGCGATGATGAGCGGGCGGGCAATCCGCTTCTCTGGCGCGGCGAGAATCTGCTCGGATTCGCGCTCATGCAGGCGCGAGACCACCTTCGCGGTTGAGCGGCCGTCGTAAAATCCGCTCCGCTCGGCCTCCATTCCGACCTCACCGTGGCTCGAACCCGTGGAGATCACATGGCAGCCTACACTTTCAGCATCATCGGGGTGCTCGCACTCTGCCTGACCTCGATCGCCTTGGCCATCAACTCGGGATACTCCAAGGGCCGGGCCGGCGTGCTCTCCGGCCCGATACTTCCCGCCGCCGACGAAAACCCGCTCTACCGCATCGACCGTGCACATCTGAACTCGGTGGAGGCCCTGGCCCCCTTCGTCGTACCAGCCGTGCTGGCGATGATGGTGGGTGTGGGGCCGACCCTGCTCGCGACCTTGGTGTGGCTCTACGTCCTGGTCCGGTTGGCCCATGTGGCGATCTATCTGCGCGGCGGCAACGCGGCAAAGGGCGGCAGTGTGCGAACCGTTCTCTATATCGCCGGCTGCATGGTCACCGTGATCCTCATCGTCGTGACCGGATGGGTCGCCATCGCCTGAGGAACCGGAGCTGGCCATCCCTGACCTCCGGTTCCGCACAACCTCAGGCCGCCTCCCAGACCGGGAAGGGATCGCTGAGATGGCGATAGGCCTTCGGGTCGAAGCGGCTCCCGCCGGCAGGCTGCACAAGGCAATCGTCCAGGGCCTTGCGGATCGCGGCCTCGTCCAGGCTGGTGCCGATGAAGACCAGCTCCTGGCGCCGGTCGCCCCAGACGTCGTCCCAGTTGCGCTCGAGGATGCGCCACCAATCGGGGTGATCGGGCCAGTGCCGCCGCGGGATGGCCGCCCACCAATGCCCCATCGCGCTCACGCGGGCGATGGCGCCGGCCAGCGAGAACTCGCCCACCCAGTCGGGCCGCGTCGCCAGCCAGAAATGGCCCTTGGCCCGGATCAGGCCCGGCCAGGTCCTCTCGACGAAGGCGTTGAACTTGTCGGGATCGAAAGGCCGCCGCGCGCGATAGACGAAGCTGGCGATGCCATATTCCTCCGTCTCCGGCACGTGGTCGGCGAAGCCGTAGAGTTCCTTGTACCAGAGCGGATGGCGCTGCGCCTTCTCCTCGTCGAACAGGCCGGTATCGAGCACGGCATCGAGCGCAACCTTGCCGAAATCAGTCTCCACGATGCGTGCATCGGCATTCAGGGCCTGCACGACCTTGCGCACCAAGGCGAGCCGATCGGCAGAGACCTGCGCGGCCTTGTTGATCACCACGACATCGGCGAACTCGATCTGCTCGACCAGGAGATCGACGATGGTGCGCTCGTCCCCGGCTCCCGCCGTTTCGCCACGATCACGCAGGAAATCATTGGAGCCGTAGTCGGCCAGCAGGTTCGCCGCATCGACGACCGTGACCATGGTGTCGAGGCGGGCGACATCGGAAAGGCTCACGCCCGCCTCGTCGCGGAAGGAGAAGGTGCTGGCGACCGGCAGCGGCTCGGCAATGCCGGTGCCCTCGATCAGGAGATAGTCGAAGCGGCCTTCCTCGCTCAGGCGCCGGACCTCGGAAAGCAGGTCGTCGCGCAAGGTGCAGCAAATGCAGCCATTGGTCATCTCCACCAGCTTCTCGTCGGTCCGCGACAGGCCGCTGCCGCCGTCACGCACCAGATCGGCATCGATATTGACCTCGCTCATGTCGTTGACGATCACCGCGACCCGCCGGCCCTCCCGGTTGTTGAGGACATGGTTCAGCAGGGTGGTCTTGCCTGCCCCCAGAAACCCCGACAGCACGGTGACCGGCAGCCTCTTGTCTTCGATCTCCATAATGACTCCATAAGTAATGTTATAACATAACATTACTTATGGCTTTGCTGCTTGGCAAGCCGCTTCGGCATCGAGAGGCGTGAACCTGCCGGAGTGGCATTCGAACCATGCGGATACGCAACGCCCGCTTGCCTTCCGTCCTGCCCTGGCGGATATGCAGGACATGCAGTCCCCGCTCGCCTCCGCCCTCCTCGCCCGCATCCAAGCACGACAGGCCGTGATCGGCATCATTGGCCTCGGCTATGTCGGCCTGCCGCTCGCTATCGCCATTGCCGGTGCCGGTTTCAAAGTGCTGGGTTTCGACATCGATCTCAGGCGCGTGGCGGCCCTCAACCAGGGCGACGGGCTGATCAAGCACATCTCCAACGCGCCGATCCGCGAGGCCATCGCCAAGGGCCTGTTCGAGGCCACCGCCGATTTCGCCCGGCTCGACGAGCCGGATGCCATCCTCGTCTGCGTGCCGACGCCGCTGACGCGCCAGCGCGAGCCCGACATGTCCTATGTCGCCAACTCGACCGCCTCGATCGCGAAAAAGCTCCGGCGCGGCCAGCTCGTCATCCTGGAATCCTCGACCTGGCCCGGCACCACAGAGGAACTGATGAAGCCGGTGCTGGAGGCTGCCGGCCTCGTCTGCGGCCAGGATTTCTTCCTCGCCTTCTCGCCCGAGCGCGAGGATCCTGGCAATCCGGTTTACGGCACCCAGAACATTCCCAAGGTCGTCGGGGGCGACGGCGCCGACGCGCTCGCCTTGGCCAAGACCCTCTACGACGCCTTCGTGAGCGCCACCGTGCCGGTCTCCTCGCCGGCGGCGGCGGAGGCTGTCAAGCTCACCGAGAACATCTTCCGCTCGGTGAACATCGCCCTCGTCAACGAATTGAAGGTGATCTACGACGCCATGGGGCTCGATGTCTGGGAAATCATCGAGGCCGCCAAGACTAAGCCCTTCGGCTACATGCCCTTCTATCCCGGCCCCGGGCTCGGCGGGCACTGCATCCCGATCGATCCCTTCTATCTGACCTGGAAGGCGCGGGAGTTCGACATCGCCACGCGCTTCATCGAGCTGGCCGGCCAGATCAACACCGCCATGCCCCGCCATGTCGTCGACCGGCTGGCGGAGGCGCTCGACAAGCGCTTCAAGCGCGGCCTCAACGGTGCCCGCGTCCTGCTGATCGGCATCGCCTACAAGAAGAACGTCGACGACACCCGGGAGAGCGCCTCGTTCAAGCTGATCGAGATCCTGGAGGAGCGCGGGGCGCAGGCCGATTTCCACGATCCCCATGCCCAGGTGATCCCGAAGACGCGCGAGCATGCCGCCCTTGCCGGCCGCCGTTCGGTGGCACTCTCTCCCGAGATCCTTGCCGGCTACGACGCCGTGCTGGTCGCCACCGACCATGACGGCATCGATTACGGCCTGGTCGCCAGTGCCGCCCGGCTGGTGGTCGACACCCGCAATGCCTGCGCCAAGGCCGGCGCCGACATGGCGAAGGTGGTCAAGGCGTAAGGGGCCGGCGGCCGGTGTGCCGATCTCCAGATCGGCGTCCTTGGAAACGAGATGCTTGCTGGTGAGGAAAATGCCGATCTGGAGATCGGCACACCAATCCCACACTCATCTCCGCAAACTCAGTGTCCGTGAGCCGAGCGTTTGCCGTCCCGGGCATCAATGCCCGATCATCCATTTGTGACGAGTGGAGGGGCCCTTCTTGCCGACCTTGCAGATTCCGCAGCCGCAACCGGCGAGGTGGGCCTTCTTCACCACTTTCGGCTCGGTACCGCTCTTTTCCGAACGGGTAAGCGCTCGGCGCAGCGTGCCGTTCATCAGGCTGAGCTGCGGGGCGGCGACGTCACGCTGGCCGGGCTCGCTGCAGGTCGGGCAGGCGCAGGCCTTGCCGGCATCCGCCATCGGCACCCATTCGTCGAAGGGACCGCAATCGTCACAGACATAGTTGTAAAGCGGCATGGTTCTCTCCAACCGATACGCGGAAGATGCCGCGGGGCGTACCCCGCGGCAGGTTCACAGCTTGCCTTCCAGCAGCAGCAGGCCCGGGATCCAGCCGGTGACGATGCCGGACGCCACAGTCGCCAGCCCCGTCACCTTGAGGATCGGGCGCTTGAGCGCCAGCAGCAGGAAATACATGAACCAGAGCACGGCCCAGATCGCCCAGTTCAGGCCGAGCCAGGTATCGGTCAGGCTCTGAGCCGAGGTCAGGCCCTGGACGGCGATGGGCACGACAGTGACGGCCACGAACAGGCTGAACCAGCCCAGGCCCCGGCCGTCAACCGTCACCACCCGGTTGTAAGCGACCCACAGATAGGTGGTGGTGAACAACAGCGTCAGGGCCGCCGCCTTGATCGAGGCGGCATCGGCCTTGGCGCCGAAGGCCGAGGACAGGGCGACGCACAAGGTGACGAAGCCGGAGACCACGTTGATGACGACGATCTCCTTGTCGTCGATCCTGCCCATGAGCCACAAGCCGTTCAGGAACAGGACGGCACCCACGTAAAGCAATGCAAATCCGAGCAGCATGATCGCGTTTCCTCTACACGCAACGCGCCGGCCGGAGATGGCAGTCCGGCCGAGGCGCTGGTTTCATGATGTGTGCGAGGCGATGATCAGCTGGTCCTGGCGACGTCGGCACCCGAGACCTTCTTGGTCGGACCCGACGCGTTCGGATTGATGTCAAAGTCGAAGATGGCCGTGGGAATGGCCAGCGTCGCGCAGACATTGGGGATGTCGACGATGCCGGCGATCCGCCCTTCCACCGGCGCCGTGCCCAGGATCGAGTAGGCCTGTTCGCCCGAATAGCCGAACTTCTTGAGATATTCGATGGCATTGAGGCAGGCGCGCCGATAGGCGACATGGGCATCGAGATAATATTGCTCGCCCGTATGCTCGTCGACCGAGATGCCCTCGAAGATGAGGTAGTCGTCGAAATGCGGGTCGATCGGGCTCGGCTTGAAGATGGGGTTGATGATGCCGTATTTGGCCATGCCGCCCTTGATGACATCGACGCTGATGTCGATCCAGCCGGCCATCTCGATGGCGCCGCAGAAGGTGATCTCGCCATCGCCCTGGGAGAAGTGGATATCTCCCATCGAAAGGCCGCCGCCCTTCACATAGACAGGGAAGTAGACCTTGGAACCTCGCGACAAGTTCTTGATGTCGCAATTGCCGCCATGCTCGCGCGGCGGCACCGTGCGCCAGGCTTCCGCAGCCGCCCTGTGGGCGGCATCGCCCGTCATCTGGCCCATCAGCGCCGTATCGCCGAACGGAAGTGCGGCGAGCGGCGGCACGCGCTCGGGATCGGTCGCGACCAGTGCCGCCTCGCGCCGGTTGGCCTCGGCCAGCAGCTTGTGGTCGGGCAGGCAGCCGATCAGGCCGGGATGGATCAGCCCGGGATAGCGCACGCCGGGCACATGGCGCGAGGTGGTGTAGATGCCCTTGAAATCCCAGATCGACTTGGTGGCGTTGGGATAGTGCTCGGTGAGGAAGCCGCCGCCATTTTCCTTGGCGAACAGGCCGTTGAAGCCCCATTCCGAATCCGGCAGGGCGCCGATGTCGAGGATGTCGACGACCAGGAGGTCGCCGGGCTCGGCACCCTCGACCCCGAACGGGCCGGAGAGATAATGCACGCGGGTGAGGTTGACGTCGCGCACGTCGTTGGCGCTGTTGTTGTTGCCGATCTGGCCGCCGGTCCAGTCATAGCACTCGACGCGGAAGACATCGCCGGGCTTGAAGGTCTCGACCATCGGAATATCGGGATGCCAGCGATTATGGGTCTTGATCGCCTGGTCCTCGGGTGCCTTTTTCAGATCGACGGAGAATACGGTCTTGGGCATCGGTTCCTCCTCCTGGGGCCGGCCTGCGGGGTACTCCGGGCCGAACCGTCACGATGTTCTGTGCCCGCGCCGCAAGGGGCCGCCGGGCCGTTCGTGCAAAGGGAGCCTAGGCGGGCCCTGTAACCGCCATGAATCGTCCGACCACGGTTTGTGTAATTTTTTGTAACCGGAAAGGCCCGCGCTTCTGCGACAAGCATCCCGGTTTCAGGGGCGGACGGGACATCCGCGGTCCCAGCCGCATCGTTTCCCATGCAATTCCAGCAAGGTTCGCGCCGGAAATGTCGCGGCTGGGACCGCGGACGTCCCGTCCGCCCATCTCGACCCCGGCCAGCAATACGACTATCCTGCCCGCCATGCCTGCAGCCGACACCAAGTCTCGCATCCTCGTCGTCGATGACGATCATCGGCTGTGCCGCTTTCTGGAGAAATTCCTGGCCAGCGAAGGCTATGCCACCGCCAGCGCCAATGAGGGGCGGGCCATGCGCCGGGCCATGGCCGACGAGAGCTTCGACCTGGTGATCCTCGACCTGACCTTCCCCGCCGGGGAAGACGGCCTCAGCCTGGCGCGCGCCCTGCGCAGCCAATACGACCTGCCGGTGATCATGCTGTCCGGCAAGAACAGCACCATCGACAAGGTGGTCTGCCTGGAACTGGGTGCCGACGACTACATCACCAAGCCTTTCGAGCCGCGCGAATTGCTGGCCCGGGTCCGCACGGTGCTGCGCCGCTTCGCCCGCCGCATCAATCTACCCGAAACAGTGGAGCCTAACGCCTCGCCCGCCATTCGCTTCGCCGGCTGGCAGCTCGATCCCTCGCGCTACGAGCTCTCCTCACCAGAGGGCGAGCGCGTACGCCTGACCAGCCAGGAGTTCCAGATCCTGTCGGCCCTGGTCGAACGACGCGGGCGCATCCTCTCGCGCGACCAGATCCTCGACATCGTCGCCAACCGCAGCTGGACGCCCTATGACCGCAGCATCGACGTGCTGATCGGCAAGATCCGCCGCAAGCTACGCGACGATGTGCGCGACGCCCAATATATCAAGACCATCCGTGGCATCGGCTACATGTTCTCGGCGGAGGCCCGGGGGGAGTAGGCCCCTCACCCCCCTGCCGGGACCCTTGCGGGAGAAGGTGGCGGCAGCCGGATGAGGGGTTTCTCAACCTCCCTCCCACCTTGCCTGCGGCAGATAGAGATTGATCGTGGTACCCTCGCCCGGCGCGCTGACGATACCGAGGCGCCCGCCGGCCTGGCGCACGAAGGCATCGACCATGGCGAGGCCGAGGCCGTTGCCCTCCCCCGAGGGCTTGGTGCTGAACAAGGGTTCGAGAGCCCTGCGCCGGACCGCCAGCGGCATGCCCTGTCCCGTATCGGTCGCCGACAGCAGTACATAGGAGCCCGGCAGCAGCCCCGACGCCACGCGGGCATCTTCGGCCGTCACCAGGAGATTGCGAGCGGCAAAGACGAGGCGCCCGCCTTCGGGCATGGCGTCGCGGGCATTGAGAGCGAGATTGAGCAGGCTCGGCTCGAGCTGGCCGGTCGGAATCTCGACGGGATGGAGATCCTCCGTCACCTCGAGAACCACCGTCACCCTGTCGCCCAGCGTGCGGGCGAGAACCCGCATCAGGGGCGGCAGTTCCCTGCCGAGATCGATGACCGCCGTCTCGTCCATGCGCCTGGCCCCGAAGCTGAGGAGGCGCGAGGCAAGCTCCGAGCCGGACCGCGCGGCGTCGAGCGCGTCGGCGACGAGTTCATGCAGCTCCGGCTGGCCGTCCAGCCGTTCCTGCAGCCAGCGCAGGTTGGAATAGAGCACGGCCAGGATGTTGTTGAAGTCATGGGCGATGCCGCTGGCGAGCTGGCCCATCGCCTCCAGGCGCTGGGTCTGACGGAGGCGCTCGGCAATCCGGCCCTTCTCCTCCACCAGGCGGATGCGCTCGAAGCAGCGATCGAGCAGGGCCAGCAATTCCTCGGTGTAGAAGGGCTTGGAGAGGTAGTCATAGGCACCCGCCTTGAGGGCCTCCACCGCGGTCTCGATCGAGGCATAGGCCGTGACCATCACGCAGACGAGATCGGGGCTGTGCTGGCGCAGGGTGCGGACGAGATCGACGCCATCGCCGAGGCCCAGGCGGACGTCGACCAGCGCCACGGCGATACGCTCGCGGCCGAGCATATCGAGGGCCGCCGCCGGGTCATGGGCAATCGGGGTGTGGTAGCCTTCCAGGCGCAGCAGGCCGGCGAGGCTGGAGGCGAAATCGACGTCGTCGTCGACGATCAGCACGCAGCGCGTTTCGGCCTCCTCGCCCCCGGGAGAAGTTCCCGACGCGCCGATGATGTCCGCCGGCAGTTCGCTGTCTTCGTCCTTCATGGCCGGGCCGCCGGAACACAGGGCAGGACCAGCGATATCATCGCGCCCTCGCCTGGCTCGCTTTCGACCCTGACCTCACCGCCATGCTGTTCGAGGATGCGCTTGACCAGCGGCATACCGAGCCCGACACCGAAGGCCTTGGTGCTGAACAAGGGCTCGAAGATGCGATCGACCACCTCCGGGGACATGCCGCTGCCCTTGTCGGCGATGGCGAGCACCATCCGTTCCCCTTCCCGGCGCGTGGAAATGGTGATGGCTCCCTCGTCCGGTACCCGGCCCTCGCAGGCCTGCACCGCATTGACGAGCACGTTGGAAAAAGCCTGGCGGAGCCGTTCGGCGTCGGCAGGCACGGCACAATTCGCCTTGAGGTCGAGGGTGATCAGGGCGCGGATGGCCGCTTCCTGCTCGCCGGCCTGCTGGCGGACCCAGGCATCGATGGCGACCGGCGCGAGCACCAGCGGGCGCTTGCGCGAGAAGTCGAGCAGATCCTCGATGATGCGCACGCAGCGCCAGGCATTGCGCTGCAGGCGCTGCAACTCGCCCATTACCGGCTCACCGGCGTCGCGCAGCGAACGCCTCAGTACATCCGCCGAGGTCACCAGCGTGCCGAGCGGATTGCGCAATTCATGGCTCACCGTGGCGGTCATCTGGCCGATCGCCGCCAGGCGCTCATTGCTCGCCAATTCCTGCTGGGCCTGGTGCAGGCGTCCCAGCGAAGCGACGAGGTCGCGCTCGGCGAGTTCGCGACTTTCATGGGAGAGCACGATCCACCAGGCGCCGATGCCGAGCAGCGGCAGGAGGGCCAGGAAGACCCGGAGCAGCAGGGCGCCGCTGTCGAGATGCGGCTCCTCGGCACCGGGTTCGATCAGGCGGTAGGTGATGAGGAAGACCGCGGCTGTGACGATGGTGAGCGCAAATCCGACACCCCCGACCTTGAGCAGGCGCTGGCCCATATGCGGGGCGATCTTGCCGATCAGCGTGCGCCCGAAATAGCGCGAGCGCTGGTCCTCCAGCACCCCGCCGGGTGATTTGCAGACATCATGGCAATGCGAATCCAGGCTGCAGCACAGCGAGCAGATCGGCCGGTCGTAGAAGGTGCAGTGCACCATGTCGGGGCGCTCGTAGTCGAGGCCGCAGATCTCGCATTTGACGATGGCCTGCCGGCGGGCGGCCACTTCCTCCCGAGGGCGCGCGAGATAGTAACGCCCACCGGTCGCCACGCCGATCGCGACCGCGCTGACGAGTGCGGTGAAGAAGGCGATCGGGGCCGCATAGGCCTCGGCCAACGTGCCGAAACTGCCGATAAAGCAGAGCACGGCGACGATGGAGGCGAGCGCCATCGAGCCGCAGCCGACCGGGTTGAAATTGTGGAGATAGGCCCGCTTGAACTCGGTGAAGGGCGGGCTGACCTTGAGCGGCTTGAGGATGGCGAGATCCGCGAAGATCGAGCCGATCCAGGCCGAGGCGATGATGGAGTAGACGGCCAGCACCAGCGCCAGGGTCTGGAAGATGCCGAGCAGCATCAACAGCAGCGAGATCAGGATGTTGAAGATCAGCCAGACCACCCGGCCCGGATGGTAGTGGGTGACGCGCGAGAAGAAATTCGACCAGGCGAGCGAGCCGGCATAGGCGTTGGTGACGTTGATCTTGACCTGCGAGATCAGCACGAACACCACGGCGGCGGCCAGCACCACGGCGGTATCGGCGCTCACATAGTCATAGGCCTTGATATACATGTGGACCGGTTCGAGCGCCGTCGCCTGCGGCAGGCCTGAGCTGACCACCAGCACGGCCAGGAAGCTGCCGCACAGGATCTTGAAGCCGCCGACCACGATCCAGCCCGGCCCGGCCGCGATCACCGCCGCCCACCAGCGCCAGCGGTTTTCCTCCGTCTTGTCCGGCAGGAAGCGCAGGAAGTCGACCTGCTCGCCGATCTGGATCGACAGGGCACCGAGCACGCCGATCGCCGAGCCGAAAGCGAGGAGGTTGAACCCCTCTCCGCCTGCCGCGCTGCCGGCGAAAGCGACCCATTCGCCGAGCGTGCCGGGATGGCCGATGGCGATATAGACGAAGGGGAGCAGGTGCAGGGCGATCCAGACCGGCTGGGTGATCATCTGCAGCTTCGAGATCATGGTGACGCCCATGAAGGTGATCGGGATGATCACCAGCGAGGAGATGATGTAGCCGAGCACCAGCGGCACATTGGCGAACAGCTTCAGGGCCTGCGCCATGATCGCCCCTTCCAGGGCGAAGAAGATGAAGGTGAAGGTGGCGTAGATCAGCGAGGTGATGGTCGAGCCGATATAGCCGAACCCTGCCCCGCGGGTGAGCAGGTCCATGTCGATGTTATAGCGGCTCGAATAATAGGCGATCGGCGTCGAGGTCACGAACACGAACAGGCAGGTGACCAGGATGGCCGGGAAGGCGTTGGCGAAGCCATAGCTCAGCGTGATGGTGCCACCGATCGCCTCTAGCGCCAGGAAGGAAATGCCGCCGAGCGCCGTATTGGCGATGACGAAGGGCGACCAGCGCCGGAAGGATTTCGCCGCATAGCGCAGCGAATAGTCCTCCAGGGTCTCGTTGGCGATCCAGGAATGATAGGACCGCAAGGCAGGCAGGCGCGGAATGTCCACTAAAGGACCCGCCCGGAACGGCGCTTGCGCCTCAGGCCGACCGTATCAGACATGCCTCTCCCCTCCCGGCCCGGGCACCGCTTTCATGCGGCGGCGGCGAGCTCGATACGGTCCGCGATCCCGGCGTTACCGGATTGAAGCGGCCGAATCTCCTTCCCTCCGACAATATCATCCCTCGGCGTCGGTATTGTGATCCGCCCTCGCGGATACCGCAAGGCGGCGCCTGCCATTTCCGGGAGCACGGATGAAGGCGTTCATAGGCGCTGACTTGAGGGATTGGGCAAGATGAGGCGGTTGGCGATAAAGCTCGACGTATGAGCCGCCTCGACCCATTCTTACGGGGCGAAGGGGCGATTGGCGTCGCGCCCCTCGCCTCAAGTTAACGCCGACGGAAGACGTCCGCCCTGCCGGAAACCCAATCTTGGATCTTGACGAAGCGTCTCGCGCCTCCTATAAATGAGCATGTACTCACTCAAATGAAGTCGAACCGTGGCACGGCCCCTCAGCGAAGCAAAGCGCCAGGCGATCCTGGCATCCGCCACCCGGTTGGTGGCGGCCATGGGGATCGGCGCGCCGACGGCGAAGATCGCCCAAGGCGCGGAGATCGCCGAGGGCACGCTGTTCAAATATTTCGCCAACAAGGACGAGTTGCTCAACCAGCTCTATCTGACCCTCAAGACCGAACTCGGCGGTACCATCATGCAAGGCTTCCTCCCGGATGCCAGCATCAGGGAGCGTGCCTGGCACATCTGGAGCCACTGGATCGACTGGGGCGCGAAATATCCGGTGAAGCGCAAGGCCATGCGCCAGCTCGGCGTATCCGAGCGCATCACTCCGGCCACCAGGCAGGCCGGCAGTGCGGCTTTCCGCGATGTCAGTGCTGCCTTCGAACAGGCCCATGCACTGGGCCCGCTCAAGGACCAGCCCATGGCGTTCCTGAGCGCCTCCTTCGAGGCGCTCGCGGAGACGACCCTGGAATTCACGGCGCGCGATCCGGAAAGGCGGGAAGCCTACAAGCAGGCCGGCTTCCAGATCTTCTGGGGCGGCCTGGGAAGCTGACGGCGGCTTGAAAAACGAAGCTGTTTTACAGGTTAAATGAGTGAGTGCACACTCTTTATTTACCGAAACGGGAAGTGAATCATGTCTAAGATCTGGCTGATCACGGGTGCCGGCCGCGGGCTGGGGCGTTCGATCCTCGAAGCGGCGCTGGCCGCCGGCAACAAGGTGGTGGCGACGGCGCGCGATCCGGAGCGCCTTGCCGACCTCAAGCGGCTTTATGGCGACAACCTGCTCAATCCGGCGCTCGACGTCACCAATCCGGCCATGGCCCGCCGCGGCGTCGACGTTGCCGTGGCGGCCTATGGCGGCCTCGATGTCCTCGTCAACAATGCCGGCTTCGGCCATCTCAGTCCCTTCGAGCAGACCCGGGAGGAGGACTTCCGCTCCCAGGTCGAGACCAATTTCTTCGGCGTGGTCAATTTGATCCGGGCGGCGCTGCCGGTGATGCGCAGCCAGCGATCCGGCCACATCATCAATATCTCCTCCGTCGGCGGACGCGTCGCCACCCCCGGCCTCAGCGCCTATCAGGCTGCCAAATGGGCGGTGGGCGGCTTCACCGAGGTGCTGGCCCAGGAGGTCGCGCCCTTCGGCGTCAAGGTCATCGCCCTGGAGCCCGGCGGCATGCGCACGGATTGGGGTTACACGGCCCGTGACGCTGCCAGCAACATCCTGCCCGACTATGAGCCCAGCGTCGGCGCGGTCCTGAAGCGCATGAAGGCCTATGTCGGCAACGAGGTCGGCGACCCCGAGAAGATCGCCAGGCTCGTCGTCGACATCTCCTCCCGCGAGACACTGCCGGCTCACCTGCTCCTGGGCAGTGACGCGCTCCACGTCTTCCGTCAGGCGGAGACGGCCCGGCAGAAGGCCGCGGCCGATTGGGCCGAGGTCAGCGCCTCCACCGACTTCGACGGCGCCGAACTTCCGGCCTTGCTGAGGGCCTGACACAATGAGTGCAACCAGCCTGGACTGGACTATCAGTGACATGCCGCCCCAAAAGGGGCGGCGCGTCCTGATCACCGGCGCGACCGGCGGCCTCGGCTACGAGACGGCCCTGGCCCTGGCACGGGCGGGTGCCGATGTCCTGCTGACCGGGCGCAACCCGGCCAAGGGGCAGCAGGCGCTCGCCCGCATCCGCGCCCACAGCCCCGCCGCCACCATCCGCTACGCAGACCTCGATCTGGCGGATCTCGACGCCGTCGCGACTTTTGCCGCCCGCCTCCGCGACGAACAGGAGGCGCTTGATCTTCTCGTCAACAATGCCGGCGTGATGACGCCGCCGGTCCGTCATGAAACCCGGGACGGCTTCGAGCTGCAGTTCGGCACCAACTATCTCGGTCATTTCGCCCTCACCGGCCGGCTGTTGCCCCTGCTGCGCCGGGGCAAGGCTTCCCGCGTCGTCAATCTCAGCAGCGGCGCCCACCGGCTGCTGGCCGATATCCATTTCGACGACCTGCAATGGCGCACAAGCTACAAGCCCTGGCGGGCCTATGCCCAGTCCAAGCTCGCTATGATCCTCTTTGCCTTCGAATTGCAGCGGCGCAGCAATGCCTTTGGCTGGGACCTGACCAGCAATGCCGCCCATCCCGGCTATGCCGTCACGGATCT
This sequence comes from Labrys sp. WJW, assembly GCF_001676615.1. Lineage (GTDB taxonomy): Bacteria > Pseudomonadota > Alphaproteobacteria > Rhizobiales > Labraceae > Labrys > Labrys sedimenti. The sequence continues at coordinate 57,709 of NZ_LYXZ01000033.1, forward strand.
GCAGACCAGCGGACCGCGCCTTGGCCGCAGCCGCCCCCATCCGATCGCATGGCTGACAAGGCTGATGCAGCCGCTGATGTCCCAATCCGCCGCCGAGGGGGCATTGCCGACGCTGTTCGCAGCGACGGCGCCCGAGGCCATGCCTTCAGGCTATTACGGCCCTCAGAATATGTTCGAGCTCAAAGGGCCGGTCGGGGACGCCAGGGTCGGCGACAAAGCTCGCGACCCCGCCCTCGCAGCCCGCCTCTGGGCCATTTCCGAAGAACTGACAGGTGTGACATGGCCGAACCATCAGCCCAGCTTCGTTTGACCGATCCCGGCACGTCCTGTGCCGATTTCTCCCGCTTCTTCCGGGCCTGGATCGCCAGCCCGCTGCGCGTGGCAGCCGTGGCGCCCTCCAGCGACGCGCTCGCCCGGGTGATGACCCGCGAGATCACGCCGGCGCACGGCCCCGTACTGGAACTCGGCCCCGGCACCGGCGTGTTCACCCGGGCCCTGCTGGCACGCGGCATCGCCGAAGGCGATCTCACCTTGATCGAATTCGGCGCCGACTTTGCCCGCATGCTGGAACGCCGCTTCCCCCGTGCTCGCATCCTGTCGATGGATGCCGCCCATCTTGCCCGGCATGCGCTTTATCAGGGCCGTCCCGTCGGTGCCGTGGTCAGCGGCCTGCCGCTGCTGTCGATGCCGCCCGACAAGGTGGCGGATATCGTGGCGGGCGCCTTCCACTATCTGCGCCCGGATGGCGCCTTCTACCAGTTCACCTATGGTCCGCGCTGCCCGGTTCCCCGCGCTGTCCTCGCCGATCTCGGCCTGCAGGCAAAACGCATCGGCGGCGCTCTCTGGAACCTGCCGCCTGCCGCGGTCTACCGGATCATCCGAATCGACGGGAACGCCTGAAGAGCGGCAAACGTCAGGCGACAGCCGGCTGCCCGCCCGGGGGCATCTGCGATCCCGGGCTCACCTGTGAGCCGGGGATCACCACGGTCTGTAGGCCGTCCGCGAAGCGGATGCCGGCGGCCTGCAGGGCGACCTCGATGCGCTTATAGGCCTCGGCCCGCACGTCGAACTGCTTGCCCGGCGCGGTCTGGAACTTGCAGCGGAAGATCTTGATGCCAGGGTCGATGCGGTAGAGCTTGGCTTTCAGCGGCTCGCGGATCAGCGGGCCGATATCGGGATCGGCCTGCATTCCTTCGCCCACCTTCTTGATGAGCTTGCGCACCAGTTCGGAATCCACGCCCACCGGCAGCGGCAGGTTGAACTTCTCGATCACCCAATCGCGCGAATTGTTGCGCACGGTGCCGAGCGAGCCATAGGGCACGAAATGCAGGGGCCCGTTGTGGTGGCGCAGCGCGACGGTACGCAGAGTGATGCGCTCCACCGTGCCCTTGGTGCTCGAGCCGCTCTCGATATATTCGCCGATGCGGAAGACGTCCTCGACCAGATAGAAGATGCCGGCGATGATGTCGCGCACCAGGGCCTGGGCCCCGAAGCCGACGGCGAGGCCGAGCACGCCGGCGCCGGCCAGCAGCGGGGTGATCTCGATGCCTAGCGTCCACAGGGCGGAGAGCACTAGCAGCACCAGGAGCACGATGGCGCTGGTCATGCGCAGCAAGGGCAGCAGGGTGCGCAGGCGCGCATTGGGGCCGGGCTCGGCATGCGGGTCGAAGGGCCCGATGGCACGCAGGCGCCGGTCGATCAATTCGCGGATGGCGACCCAGCCGACATTGACCACGAGCGCCAGGCCGGCGACGCCGAGCAGGTGCAGCACGAAGCGCATCAGCGGACTGTCGCTGCCCGCCATGTTGCGCATCGGCGCGTCCAGGGCAAGGAGGGCGGCGGCGATGCCGGTGAGCACCACGACATAGCGCGACAGCGACAGCACGATGTTCGGCAGCAGGCCGGCACCGATGGTGTTGCCGTCCGGCGTCACCTCCTCGGGCCAGAAGAAGAACACCCAACGCCTGAGCCGCATCTGCACCGCCGCGACGATGGCCAGGATCGCCAGCAACGTCGCGAGCGTCGAGCCGGCCGCCAGCCAGACGCCGTAGATACCGAGGATCAGCGCGGCGGCGAGAAAGCCATAGGGAAATCGCGGCAGCAGCCGGCCGCTTGCCCTGGCGACGGCCCGGTTTCGCCTCAACCCGGTCAGAACGCCGGCCAGCACGATCACCGTGATCAGAGTGGCGGCGATCACCCGCACCGTTGAAGCCGCATGCGGCGCGCCGGCGACATATTCCAGGAGTTCGGGCAGGAGATGGCTGAGGGCGAGCAGGAAGCCCATGCCGACAAAGGCGGCCACGAAGCGCTGGGCCCGGGCGGGGTCGATGTCGCCGAGCCGCAATTGCGGATGGCCGGGCGCGGCAATGACGTCCGCCATGAGCCAGGCCAGACGCACAAACACGATGAGCAGGATCGAGGCGATCACGAAGCCGTCGAAACCGGACGGCCAGTCGAAATAAGCGGCGGCACCGACAATGGCCACCACGAACAGGACCAGGCCAAAAGCCCGCAGGCCGAGGCGCCGCATGGCGAGGCTGAAAGCCTCGCGGCGGCTCGTGACGGCAGCCGCCTCCAGCGCGATCACCGCCGGCGTGGCATAGGTCCAGTAAAGCCATTCGGCCCCCGCGCCGACGATGAGCAGGATGAGGCCATAGGTCAGCGTGACGATGCCGTTGCCGGTCGGCATCGCGGTGGAGACGTCCGAGGCAAGGCGGGCGAATTCGCCGGGTGCCAGGGTGAGACTGTTGGCAATGCCGGAGAGACGATGCTTGGCAGCCTGCAGCAGGCTGGCCACGAAGGCCGAAAGCTGCCCCTGCTCGACCGTCTGGTCCTGGATCAGCGCGGCGGCGGCGAGCGTTTCCGCCTGAACCCGCTGCAGGACCAGGCTGGCAGCCGAAGCGCCTGCCAGGATAGAAAGGATGCTGCGTATCCTCATGGCGCGGCCTGCGACGCGATGGGTTGCGATATGGCCCCGCCGGCCGAAGCCGCCGTCCAGCCCGCAGGATCGCGCGCCGCGGTGACGTCGGCATAGGCCGGACGCAGGCGGCTGATCGAAACGGACTCACCCAGCAATCGGGCCTGGCAGGCCAGACGCTGGCCGGCACTGGCGTGAATGCGCGCAAGCGTCGCCCGTTCGTCGACACCGATCGGCGACAGATTGGCCTGCCCTTCGTCGACGGCGACCACGCAGGTCCCGCACCGGCCGCGGCCCCCACAGACATGGGCATGGGGAATGCCGCTGGACAGGCTGATCTCGAGCAGGGAGAGGCCGGGCCGTCCCTGGCCGAGAAGATTGCCGTCATAATGCACGCCGACCACTCGCTGCCGGTTCTTCAGCACACGGCTCAGCATCACACCGCAAGCCAACAGCACCAGGCCGGCATAGGCCAGCAGGGTGACGTCGCGGATAGTGGCGATCTCGGCCTGCGCCGCGCCGAAACGCCCCATGCTGGCAGCGATCGCCGCCTGCCATTCGGGCTCGGCGGCAAGCCTGGCCATGGCATCCTTGCCGCCCTGCACGAAGCCGAGCAGGGCGGCCACCGGCAGGATGAAGAACAGCGGCGTCAGGATCAGGCCGAGGCGCCGCCAGACCGGCTTGAGCACCAGCCAGGTATAGAGCCCCACCGCACCATGCACCCAGACCACCACCACGGCGAGCACCTGCAGCAGGGCATTGGCGGGGGCGAAATGCCAGTACGCCGCCAGTACCAGGCCGAAATCGGGCTTGAAGCCGGCATCGATCAGGCTGAACACCTGTGCGAACAGGATGTGGTTGATCAAGAGGGGCGTGGCGAGCAGGCCCAGCACGATCTGCACCCAGTCCGTGCGCGACAAGGCCAGGCTCCGCCGCTTGGCAATCGCCATGAGACCGAGAACGCCATGCACCGCTGCCGCGGCCGACAGCAGCGCCAGGCCCGGCATGGTGCGCCAGGGCAATTGCAGAAACGGCTTGGCCTGCTCCATAGCTTCGATGGAGATCAGGCCGAGGGCCGCGTTGACGAGGTGCATCGTCACGAAGACGAGCAGTACGAGCCCGGCGATCAGCCGCAGCCGTCGCTGCAGCGAGCGCATGTGCTGGGAAAGGGGAAGCGCCGACAAGGGACCCGCCCGCCGCTTGAGTTCAGTGCCGCCATCATCCTACGAAATCCGTAAGATTCAATCTCGACGATGACGCCTTTTCCTGGGAGCGAGGACGTCCTCGTCCGCTCTTGGAAGCTCTTCGCTTGAGGAGAGAAAGTGGCGGACGAGGACGTCCGCGCTCCCGGGTTAGGCCACGCGCCGATAGAGAAAATAGCGCCCGGACGGCACGCCGGCTGGCAGGTCGAGATGCCGGAGCGCCGAATGCTGCAAAGGAAGGCCGCTGGCGACGATACCGCCGGGCTGCAGCAGGCCGGCCGCCAGCGGCGGCAGCCAGAGTACCGTCTCCGCATCGACCTCCGCATAATTGGTCTCGATGTCGGCATGCACCAGCGCGGCGCCGATACCGGCGAAGCGGGCGGCGGTTTCCCGGATTTCGCCGAGCACCAAGTCTTCCTCGGAGGGGATCGAGCTCCTGTGCGCCCCGAGCGCCCGGTCGAAGGCGACGATGCGGCGGCCGGGCAGTCTTTCTCGCAGATGATCGAAGGTCCGGCCATTGCCGAGCCCGAGTTCGAGCACCGGACCGGGCAGGCCGGCGATCAGGCCGCAGACATGGTCGAGCACGTCGCGCTGGGCGCTGACCCGGCGGATGAAGCTGTCGAGGCGGCTCACGGGCGCTGCCCCGCCAGCACCGGCGCCGGCACGGCGGCCGCGCGAGGCCCGGCCAGCACGCCATCGAACTTGCCGGCCAGTACCGCTATGCCCGCTTCGAAGGAAAAAGCCTCGCGCACGCGCCGATAGGCACCCTCGCCCAGGCGCTGGCGCAAGGCCGGATCCGTGGCCAGGGTCCACAGCCCCCCGGCGAGGGCCGCCGGATCGCCCGGTGGCACCAGCAGCCCTTCCTCGCCTTCCCGCACGAATTCCGGCACCCCTGCGAAACGCGTGGAGAGGATGGGCAGGGCCTGCGTCGATGCTTCCATGATCACGTTGGGCAGCCCGTCGCGGTCACCGCTTTCGCCTTCCTTGCAGGGCAGCACGAACAGGTCGGCGGCACGCAGGGCCTCGATCACCTCGCCTTGCGCCAGCGCCCCGCGCCAGATGATGCGATCGGCCAGGCCCAGCCGCTCGGCCTGGGCCTGCAGCGCCTTGCGCAATTCGCCGCCGCCGATATGGGTGAGGCGCCAGGAGAGGCTCGGAGGCAGCTGCGCCAGGGCCGTGAGCAGATCGTCGAAGCCTTTCTTGGCGACGGCGCGCCCCACGGTGACGAATTCGACCGGCGCTTCGGCATTGCTGCCGTCGCGCCACGGCCGTTCGGCCGGCGGCGCGGGAAAGCGGCCGAGATCGAGGCCGTGATAGACGAGGCTGACGCGATCGGGATCATCCGCCGGCGCGAGGCGCCGCAAGGCCTCGACCCCGCCGCGCGTGCAGGTGACGCCCCATTGGCTGTCGGCGATCTTCTCGCGCTTCTCCCAATCCGTGGTGGTCCAGATGTCCTTGGCGTGCGCGGAGAAAGAGAAGGTCCGCCCGGTCAGCAGGGCGGCATAGCGCGCCACCGAGGCCGGCGTGTGCAGGAAATGCACATGGATATGGCGGATGGCCGGATCGAGCTCCCGCGCCATCACCAGGGCCTGGCCGAGGCGGCGGCCGCGGCTGGCGCTGAAATCGCGCCGGAGATCGCGCAGGAACATCCTCATCAGCTTGAACAGCCTGGGTCGAAGCAGGGCGCCAAGCACTCCCGTCAGCACCCGCAGCGGCGCCTGATGCAGATATTCGGGCAGATAGACAGGCTTGGCCTTGATCTGCCGGTTCAGCATGTGCACGGCCCCGTCCGTCGGCTGGCGCAGTGACCAGATCTCGAAGGCAAAGCCCGCCTGCTCCAGTGCCAGGATCTCCTGGGCGATGAAGGTCTCGGACAGGCGGGGATAGCCTTTGACGACGATGGCAATGGGAGAGCGGGTGGAAGACATCAAGATCCGTTGGGGAGAAGCCGGGTCGGGGACAACCCGCGTCGAGGGGATTTTCCGGGGGCACGGGCATCCTGCCCGTTCTTCCTAATCCTGCAAAAGCTGAGCATCCAGGAACGGACATCGCAACATGCAAGCATGTTGCGATGTCCGTGCACCCGGAGAAAGGTCAGGTCCCGGCAACGCGGCCGAGCGGGACGGTGTTCAGCCTGGCTTCGAACCAGGGCGTCGCCAATTGTTCGATACGATCAAGGCCTTCGAGCAGGTGGGGCAGGAAGGCCTTGGACGGCAAGGGCTGGTCGGGCAGGTTGCGGATCGCCTGCGCCATCTCCAGCGGATCGCGGCGGGCACCGGGATTGAGGTTGTTGCCGTCGAGCATCGAGACCAGCCCGAGGCGGGTCGCATGCTCGGCCCGAATCGTCTGTTCGCGCCGGGGCGTTGTGCGCGGCACGATCAGCGCCCGTTTGTCGAGCGACAGGATCTCGCAGAAGGTGTTGTAGCCGCCCATCGAGACGATGCCCTGAGCCTTCACCATCAGATGCTCGATCTTGGCGTCGAAGGTGATGGCATCGACATTGGGCAGGCGGGCGATGCGTTCCATGAACGGACCGCGCCGGTCGCGGGCGACGAACGGCCCGAATACCAGCAGTGCAGGAGTCGGGATGCCGGGATCTCGCTCATAGGCGGAGAGCACCCAGTCGACCAGCTCATGCCCGTCACCGCCACCGCCGGTGGTGACCAGCACGAAGGGTCCCTTGGTCAGTTTGGGATAGCGGATCAATTGCGGCTGGGGCGGCAGTTCGCGGCGCAGGAAGCCGGTATAGACGATGCGCCGGCGGACATGGTCGGGCAGGTCGAGCCCCGCCAGCGGCTCGTAGATCTCGCTCAGGCCGTAGACCCAGATGTCGTCGTAATAGCGCACGAGCGCGTCGACAGCGCCCTTGCGCTCCCATTCGGGCGCCAGCACCGAGGGTTCGTCCATCACGTCGCGCACGCCGAGCACGATGCGGGCGCCGGCCCGGCGCAGTTCCTCCAGCGCCGGCAGCAATTCACCGCGGAAACCTGTCGGCTCCTTGTCGACGATCACCAGGTCCGGTTTCAGCGTGCGCGCCGTCTGCAGGATGATGCCCTCGCGCATCGCCACCGCTTCGTCGAGCGTGAGGTTGAGGCTGAGCGTGGTGTAGTTGCCGTCGGCATGTTTGACCACGCCGGGTACACGCACATAATCGACCCCGTCGCCGAACTCGAAGCTGCCGATCACCGGCGAACCGGAAATGATGACGATCGAGGCGTCTGGATGGCGCTCGACCAGGCGATTGGCAATGGCGCGCGAGCGCCTGAGATGGCCGAGGCCGAACGTATCGTGGCTGTAGATCATCACGCGCGGACCGCCGGAGCCGCGTTGCGCGCGGCGGGACGGTCCCGGCCCGGGCTGCTGCAACATGACGACTAGCCCCCCGAGCTCTTGCTGGATGCTTTACGCATTAAGACCTGATTCTCGCCTGATCGTTTTTTGCCGGTTCTCGACACAAATGAAGCGGGGCGGCATGGCGCCGATACCCGCTGTGGTTTCATCATAAACATACCGCGTCGCAGCGACAACGGGCAGATAGCTGCTTTCCCAGCCTCCCCAAAGGGAGGCAAAGCCCGAGCATCATTGCCGTATCGCCGCGCGGATGCGGACGCAACCCACAATCTAGTCACGGATTCGTAACAGGCTTTTGTCAGTTCCCGGCGGCCATTGCGTTGACGGACGGCTTGCAAGCTCTTAACTCCACGGGACTGGAAACTGGTGTCACCCGTTGGACCCTAGCCTTTTTCGATATGTCTGGCGGCATTCGCGAGGCGAGCAGATCTTCCTGCTGCTGGTGATTCTTGCGTCCTTGCCCTTCTATTGGATCTCGCTGGAAGTCCCCAAGCACATCGTCAACCAGGCGATCCAGGGCGGCGCCTTCGAGGGCGGCAAGCAGACCGCGCGCCTGTTCGAGATGTCGCTCTCCCTGCCCGATTTCCTGGGCGGCGCCACCTGGCGGATCTTCGACGGCGTCGAGCTCACGCGGGTACCGTTCCTGTTCGCCCTCAGCCTGTGGTTCCTGGTGCTGGTGCTGATCAACGGCGCCTTCAAATATGTCATCAACATCCGCAAGGGCATATTGGGCGAGCGCATGCTGCGGCGCCTGCGCTTCGATCTCTTCTCGATCCTGATGCGCTTCCGGCCCGAGGACATCGCTCCGCTCAAGCCGGCCGAGGTGGCCGGCATGATCAAGGACGAGGTCGATCCGATCGGCGGCTTCATCGGCGATGCCTTCATCCAGCCGATCTTCCTGATCACCCAGGCCGGCACCGCCCTGCTCTTCATCATGATGCAGAGCCCGAGCCTGGGCCTGGCCGCCCTCATCGTGGTGCTGGCCCAGGCGATCATCATCCCGATCCTGCGGCGTGAGCAGATCCGCCTCGGCCGCGAGCGCCAGTTGGCGTCACGCCAGCTCGCGGGACGAATCGGCGAGGCGATCGAAACGGCGCCCGCCTTGCACACTTTCGGCGCCACGCGCTATGTCGAGGCCGAAATCGGTGACCGGCTCGGCGGCCTCTACAGGATCCGTGCCGACCTGTTCCGCCGCAAATTCGCGGTCAAGTTCCTCAACAACCTCCTGGCCCAGCTCACGCCCTTCATCTTTTATGCGGCAGGCGGCTATTTCGCCTTGATCGGCACCGTGAGCATCGGCTCCCTGGTTGCCGTGATCAATGCCTACAAGGATCTTCCTGCCCCCATCAACGACCTCATCACCTGGGACCAGCAGCGCCAGGACGTGCAGGTCAAGTATGAGCAGGTCTCGGCACAGTTCTCGCCGGAACGCCTGCTGCCCCCGGCCAACGGCAAGGCCAAGGAAATTCCGCCCGCCGACACGCCGATCCAGCTCACCTCGGTGAGCGTGCAAGATGCCCGCGGCGTCTCGCTGCTCGACCGCCTCTCCCTCACCCTGGAACGACCGGGCCATATCGCCCTGGTCGGGCCGGCCGGGGCCGGCCGCGACATCCTGGCCCGCATCCTCGGGCGCCAGTTCCTGGCCTATCAGGGCAGCGTGACGATCGGCGAGGCCGAGATCTCGTCCTTCTCCGACCTCGAACTCAGCCAGATCCTGTCCTTCGTCGGCCCCGATCCCCTGCTCTCGCCCGGCTCGATCCGCGACAACATCCTGTTCGCCGCCCAGCGCCGCCCGCCCTCCCTCGGCGACATTTCGGTGCTGGTGTCCGACAATGTGCAATACAAAACCTTCCTGGAGGCTCGCCGCTCCGGCAATCCACTGGTCTCCGCCGACGCCGACTGGACGGACTACCAGGCTCTCGGCGTGGCCGGCCCCCAGGAGGTCGATGCGGCGATTCGCAGGGCACTCGACGCTGCCGGCGCCTTCGCGGACATCAACCGCTTCGGCGTACGTGGCCGCTTCGACGACAGCCACAGCGACGCCTTCCTCGAGCCTTTCGTGCGGGCGCGCCAGGTCGTCCGCGAGCGCCTGGCAAGCAAGGGCATGTCCCATCTGGTCGACCCCTTCGACCCGCAGCTCTACAATGCCGGCGCCTCGGTCGGCGAAAACCTGCTCTTCGGTGTGCCCAAGGGCAAGAAGCTGCATATGGACAGCTTGCAGCGCAACCCGTTCATGCGCTCCATCCTCGAGGCCGAGGCCCTGCTGGAGCCCCTGATCGATTTCGGCCTGCGCGTGGCGGAAATGGCCGTGGAGACCTTCGCCGGCCTGCCGCCCGAGCATCCGGTGTTCGAACGCTATTCGGCGATTCGTCCCGAAGACCTGCCGCGCTTCCAGGAAATCGTGGATTCCGTGCATGCGCGCGGTACCACGCGAGCCCTCTCGTCCTCGGCGCGCACGCGGCTTCTCGGTGCGGGCCTGGCCTATATCGAGCCGCGCCATCGCCTGGGCCTGATCACCGAGGCCTTCACGGCTCGGGCGCTGCGGGCGCGCCACAGCTTCCGCAACCATCTGCCATCGCAATATAGCGACGAGATCGAGTTCTACGATCCCGCGCGCTACATGCGCGCCGCGCCGGTGGGCGACAACATCCTGTTCGGGCGCATCAGCTACGGCATCGCCAATGCGCCGGAACGGGTCTATACGCTGGCGCGCGGCGTGGTCGAGGAACTCGGGCTCGACAAGGATATCTTCGCGCTGGGGCTGAATTTCGAGGTCGGCAAGAATGGCTGGCAGCTGCAGCCGGCCCAGCGCGCCCGCATCGCCATCGCCCGGGCCCTGGTCGCAAATCCCCAGATTCTGGTGATGGAGAATGCGCTTCTGGCCTTTTCCAGCTCGGAGGCGGAGGAGCTTCTCCACGGTGTGCGCAACGCCATGCAGGGGCGCACCCTGATTGCAACCGTCGCGAGCAGCGGCCAGGCCGAGGGATTCGACCGGATCATCGAATTCGATGGGCCAAGAATCGTCACTCGCGATATTGTTACTCTTGCGCAGAGTGCCTAAATGATGCTTGGATTGCATCTGGATTTTGCCTCGATTGCTCAACGAGGGGTTGCTAAGCGTTTTGCGATATGAGGGAGTCACCTCGAATCGCAAAGGCGCGTCGGAACAAGGAGCTAGAGCAAATGGGCGTTCACACTTGGACGCGCTTTGCTCCAGGGTTGAGCGGGGAGAGGGACCTTGGATCTCGATCTGGAAGTCAAAACCATCAGGAACGCGCCGATCTTCACGGGCATCGACCCGTGCAAGATGAGGTTGCTCGCCTGCATGAGCGAGCAGTTGACCTTCGAGAAGGGCGATTATCTTTTCAAGGTCGGCGAGATTCCTGATGCCGCCTACGTCATTCTCAAGGGCGACGTCGAACTGCTCGCCCAGAACGGTGAGAATCTCATCGCCATCGGCACCGAAGGTCCGGGCGCCATGATCGGCGAAGTCGCGGTGCTCTGCGACGCACGCCGCTTCACCTCGGCGCGGGCCCATACCGACATTTCGGTCATGCGTATCAACAAGGACTGCCTGCTGCGCATGATGCAGGACAATCCGCAGTTCTCGATGTCGATCGCCAAGGAACTGGCACGCCGCGTCATGCAGATCGCCACGCAGGATGCCCACATCCTGACGCATTGACTTGCCGCACACGGACGGTACGCCCTGCCGCCACGCTACCGTGGCGGCCATTCGTCGTCTGGCGAGTGCATCCGTAATCGCTTGCATCGCAACAGCTGGGTTCGGGAGCCGGCTGCGCCCATGGCGCCATGCTCTCCCTTGGAACCAGGAGCGCTGACGCGCCGTTTGGTTTCGATTGCATTTCGACGCATCTTTGCGATTCGACGCCTCCATCCGATCGAAAGACGCCCGAGGAGCCATCATGACCCTTGCACTCGACCGCCTTCGTGCCGAAACTCCCGGCGTCGCCAACCGCATCCATCTCAACAATGCCGGCGCGGCCCTCATGCCGGCGCCGGTGGTCGATGCGATGACTTCCTATCTGCGACGCGAGGCCGAGATCGGCGGCTACGAGGCTGCCGAGGAATCGGCAGCCCGCCTCGACAGCATCTATGACAGCTTGGCGCGCCTCGTCGGCGGCGCCCGCGACGAGATCGCCTTGACGGAGAACGCCACCGTCGCCTGGCAGATGGCATTCTACGCCCTCCCCTTCCGGCCCGGTGACCGCATCCTCACCACCACGGCCGAGTATGGCGCCAACTACGTCGCCTTCCTGCAGATCGCCAAGCGGACCGGCGTGGCGATCGATGTCATTCCCGACGATGCCGACGGCGTGCTCGATCCCGCTGCGCTCGAGGCCATGATCGACGACAGGGTCCGCCTGATCGCCATCAACTGGATTCCCACCAATGGCGGACTGGTCAACCCGGCCGCCGCCGTGGGCGCCGTGGCCCGGCGCCATGGCATTCCCTATCTGCTCGATGCCTGCCAGGCGGTGGGGCAGATGCCCGTCGACGTCGAGGCCCTCGGCTGTGACATGCTGTCGGCAACGGGCCGCAAATTCCTGCGCGGGCCGCGCGGCACCGGCTTCCTCTATGTGCGCCGCGAGCTCTGCCTCACGCTCGAGCCGCCGATGATCGACCATTTCGGCGCGACCTGGATCGACAGGGACCACTATCGCCTGCGAGACGATGCCAGGCGCTTCGAGAGCTGGGAGAACAACTACGCCGCCCGGCTCGGGCTCGGCGTCGCCACCGATTACGCCCTCGCCGTCGGCATCGAGGCGATTCGCGATCGCTGCCAGGCGCTGGCGCAACGGCTGCGAGCGGGCTTGCGATCGCTCCCGCGCCTGAGCGTCTTCGATCTCGGCCCGCATCCAGCGGCCATCGTCTCCTTCGCGGTCGACGGCCTGGAGGCGGAAGAGGTCCGCAGGCGTGCCACCGAAGCCGGCATCAATCTCAGCATCTCCAGGCCGGGCAGCACCTTGCTCGACGCGCTCGCCCGCCATCTGCCGATCTTGGTGCGGGCATCGCCGCACTACTACAACAGCGAGGACGAGATCGACGCCCTGCTCGCACTGCTGGAGAAGATGCGCTGACGGCAGGTTCCCACCGGTCTGCGGGTCGGAACGGCGGAGGGTGGTCGCGGATCGCAAAGTCGCGTCGAAACAAAGAGCTAGAGTAAAATTGCGTTTTCGCTAAAACGGGCTTTGCTGCCAGGCCCGCATGGGCCCCCTTTGACCGACTGCCGCATCCCGGCACTCATCTTCACGAGTTCGACCGCATGAGCGACACCGAGAGTGCACCCGGGCAAATCGAGTGGCGATTGCCGCGGGAGCGCGAATTGCGGCTATGGGCCGGCGTCGTGCTGTTCGCCTTCGTGACTACCCATCTGCTCAACCATGCCCTCGGCGTGTTCGGCGTGACGACCATGGAGGCCGTGCAGCGCTGGCGCATCTGGGCCTGGCAGTCCTATGGCGGCACCACGCTCCTCTACGGAGCGCTACTGACCCATGCCACGCTCGCCCTCAAGCGCCTCACCACGCGGCGCATTTCGCGCATGCCGCTCGAGGAACTGGTGCAGATCGCCCTCGGCCTGGCCATTCCCTATTTCCTGATCTCCCATGTGCTGGGCACCCGCATCACCTCGCTCTACGGCTACAGCGAAAGCTATGGCGAGGTGTTGACGCGGATCTGGCAGGGCGGGCCGGCCAAGCAGATCCTGCTGCTGCTCTGTGCCTGGACACATGGCTGCATCGGTATCGGCCAGGTGCTGCGCAGCCGGTCCTTCTATGCGCGCTGGCGCGACCTGCTGATTCTGGGCATGGGCATGCTGCCCACTTTGGCCCTGGCCGGCTTCTTCTCGGCCAGCCGAGAACTGGAGGCAGCCGGACGCACGCCTTCGCCGATCGCGGCCGACCACACCATGGCCCTGCTGGTCGCCGGCCAATGGCTGTTGCTCGGCCTGGCCGCCGTGATCGCCTTCGTCGCGCTGGTGATGATTCTAAGGGTGTTGCTGCGGCTGCGGTCCGGCACGGTCTCCATCCGCTATGTCGGCCACGGCACCTTCAAGATCCCGCGCGGCACCACCGTGCTCGAAGCCAGCCGCGCCAATGCCATCCCCCACCCGGCCCAGTGCGGCGGGCGCGGGCGCTGCTCGACCTGCCGGGTCGCCGTCACCTCGGATGCGAGCACCCTCCCGGCCCCGAGCAAGGCCGAGCGCACCATGCTGGAGCGCATCTCGGCACCCGCCAATGTGCGCCTTGCCTGCCAGCTTCGTCCCGACCACGACATCTCCGTGCAGATCCTGCTGCCGATCGTGCCAACTGGCATGCGCGGGCGCAGCGGCGACGATCTCTATCGCTGGGGGGCCGAGCGCGAGATCACTGCCCTCTTCGTCGACATCCGCGCCTTCAATGCGATGACACGGCTGCAGATTCCCTATGACATCGTGCTGTTGATGAACCGCTTCGTACAGGAAATGACTCAGGCGGCCGAGGCCCATGGCGGGCGGGTCGACGCCTTTGCCGCTGACGGGCTGATCGCGGTTTTCGGCTTGGGAGACGAGCCCTCCCGTGGCGCTGCCGATGCCATCAGAGCGGCCCGGGGCATGCTCAAGAGCGTGGAAGGCCTCAACTCCGAATTCGGGGCGGCCCTTTCGATCCCCCTGAGGGTGGGCATCGGCATCCACTCGGGCCCGGCCATCATTGCCCGCGTCGGCGACAGCGAGCGCGGCATGCGCCTGGTCGCGCTCGGCGACACCGTCACCATCGCCGGCCGGCTGGAGGCGGCCACCAAGGACTATCTCACCGACTGCCTGATTTCCGAAGAAACGATGCAGCGGTCGGGCATGTCGCTGCGGCGCCAGAACGGCAAACATCTGCATATCGTCGGCCGCGACAAGCCGATCACGCTCTATACGCTCGACGAAACACCTGTGCCGGCGGAGTGAGGGGCCGAGGCCCTGCGACCTCCCGCTCCGGGCGGCAATTGCAGGCTGGGCCGTGCCGCCCCCCGGCACAGACCGACAGGCCTTCTTCCGGCATTCGGCACGCCGCATCTCGCCTCAACCGCCATCACTCGAATTTGAGCACGGCCTGTCGCACTCCCGCCAAATCTGCGCTACACACGGGCTCAAGCTACCGGCCTTGACCCGGTGTGCCCAATGGAGAAGACCGTGCTTGACCTGACTGCGATTGGAACCAAGTCCGCCGCCCCCAAGCTGCTGCACCGCGTGCGCGACAGGGTGACGGACCAGATCCAGAAGTCGCCCCTGGCCCGCAAGGCGTTCACCTACGCCGCCAGCCATATTCCGCTTCGGTATTTCAAGAAATTGCCGACGATCATCGTCGTCGACGTCACCAATTCGTGCAATCTGCGCTGCCCGGTCTGTCCGGTCACCTTCGCCATGACGCGCCCGCGCGGCCTGATGAAGATGGAGATCTTCCGGCAGATCGTCGACGATTTCGTCGACGAACCGCTCAAGCCGGCGATGTATTTCAATTTCTCAGGCGAGCCGACCATGAACAAGGCCCTGCCCGAGATGATCGCCTATGCCAACGAGCGTGGGCACGACACCTTCGTCTCGACCAACGCCACCAAACTCTCTTCCGAGCTGATCGAGAAGATGCTCCAGGCCGGGCTCGGCCGCATCAATCTGTGCATCGACGGCTTCGATGCCGAGGCGCAGGAATCCTATCGCGTCGGTTCGAAGTTCGAGCAGGTGAAGGCCAATATCGAGAACTTCCTCGCCATCAAGCAGCGCCTCGGCAACACCAAGACGGTGACCGTGCTGCAGACGCTGCTGACCTCCTATTCGGAGAAGCAGATCGACGCGATGGTCGAATGGGCCGACAATATCGGCTTCGACCAGGTGCGCTTCAAGACCTTCAGCCTCGGCTCCTACACCGACGACGACCAGCAGACGAAATACGGTCACCTCGTACCGAAGAACCACGATCTGCAGCGCCACCAGAACGAGAAGATCAGCCTCCTGTGCGACGTGCCGCTCTACCAGACCGTGGTGTTCTGGGAGGGCGACCTCGGCCTGTGCTGCATCGACTATGACCGCATGATCAAGCTGCCCAATGTCGACAAGGTCGGCTTCAAGCAGGCCTATCTGTCGGACGAGGCCGCCAAGGCCAGGCGCCACGGCTATACCAAGCAGTTCGACATCTGCCAGAGCTGCTCCTATTCCAACGCCGATAATATGGGCTTCAAGATCAAGCTCAACAAATTGCGCCGGCAGAGGGCCGCCGCGCTGCAGAGCAAAGCGGCGTGAACACCCGGTTGCGGAACGTCGCCGGCGCAAGCTTCGCCGTCGCCGACGACAAGGACGGCTTCTGGGACAAGGCCGAGAGCGGCGCCTGGGAGCCCGAAACGCTAGCGAGCGTGCATGCGCTGGCCGGTCCCGGCACGCTGTTCATCGATATCGGCGGCTGGATCGGACCGATCACCCTGACGGCCGCTGCACTCGGGGCCGATGTTCTCGCCTTCGAGCCCGATCCACGCGCCTTCGAACTCATCAGCGCCAATATCGCCGCCAATCCGGTGCTGGCATCGCGTATCCGCCTCCACCATGCCGCGGTATCGCCGACACCGGGACGTGTCAGGCTGGGCTCGCCCAAAAAGCCCGGCGACAGCATGGGCAGCATTCTGGCAGCCGACAGCGGCGCCGCGCTGTGGGACGCGCACGCCATCCTGCCCACCGACATCGCGGCCATGGCGGGCGATGCCGAGCGCATCGTGCTCAAGATGGACGTGGAGGGAGCCGAGTATCAGCTCCTGCCGCATCTGGCTTCGCTCCTCGGCCCGCGCACCGTGGCAGCGCTGATCGCCTTCCATCCCCGCCTGCTTGCCAAATCAGGCCGCACGGCCGATCAGATCGAAGCCTTGACGGCGACAGCCCAGTCGGCACTTGCCGCCTACAGGCTGCAAAGCCTCGATTGCGAGGGGGCGCCAATATCCCGGCAGGTCAATTCCACTGTGCTGGCAACGCGAAAGTAGCGATTTGCCGAGACGGGGCCATTGACCGGCTCCTCCGCCTGTGTCGTGAATTGGTTGCAATCCGGTCGGTAGCACGCGCTATGTGCGACTGCCGCTCGGCCGCCTGGGCAAGGCGCGTTCGCGGCTGAACGCTCATTTGCTCCAGCCTTGTGTTTCCGGCCAATCCAGCGGGATTGGCTATAGCGTCTTTGCGATTCTCGGCGTAACCGGCAAATCGCAAAACGCCTTGAGAGGACGTTCGTCTTGAGACTGCCTGGCGGCTTGCGTTGGCTCTTCATGGTTTTCGCCTTGGCCAGCTGGCCGTGCTGGGCGCAGGGAACGCCTTCTCCTGCCAACCCCGCCCCTCCCGCCATGAGCCAGCAGCAGATGGACACGATGGTGGAGGCCATCAGCCAGTCCGTCATGAAGAAGCTGCAGGCGCAGGGCGCCCAACCCGCCCCGCCCAGCCCCGACGGCAGCGGCATGCAGATGGCCAGTGCCCAGCAGACCGAAATGTTCATGCATGTCGGCGGCCTGGTCACCGGTTTGCCGGCCCTCTGGGCCGAATTCGGCAAGCTGACCACCCGGCTCGACGCCGATTTCAACAATGGCAGGAGCCTCGGCCGCTATTTCCTGCTGCTGATCGGCGCGCTGGCGGCGGCGCTGGCCGCAGAATGGGTGGTCCGGCTGTTGCTGGCGCCATTGCGGCGGCGCCTGGTGATCCGGATGCATGGGCTGCATGGCATCCGGGCCCTGCTCGGCCTCGGCGCCCTTGAACTGCCGCCCCTGATCGCGCTGTGGATCGTCGGCAACGCCAGCGAGGCCGCTCGCTTCATGGGTGATCTCCCGCAGACCCGCTTCTCCATCGCCATGCTCAAGACCATGCTGATCTGGCGTCTGCTCCAGGCCGTGTTCCGCTTTACCCTGCAGCCCCGCCTGCCCCAGGCCCGCCTGCCCGATCTCGGGGATGCCGATGCGCGGGCGATCTATCGGGGCGCTTCCTTCGCGATCCTGCTGCTCCTGTTCAACGCCGTGCTGGCCGATGTGCTGCGCGCCCTGCAATCCCCGCCTCTGGCGGTCGGAACCGCCCAGCTCTACGGTGCAGTGATCATGATGCTGGGCATGGTGGCCGTCTGCATCCGCCTCAACGGCCCGATCGGCCGCTGGTTCATCGGCGTCGCCAATCCCGCCCACGCCAGCCCGGTCAAAACCGCGATCGCCAAGCACTGGTTCATCGGGGCCATGCTGCTCTTCGCCCTGTTCGTCACCGCCGATATCTATGCGGCCGTGGCCGGCCAGTCGCGCATCTCTGGCGCCCTGATGCTGACGCTGGCGATATTGGTGGCGCTGCTGGTCATCGAATCCCTGGTGCACCGCATCCGCATCATGCTCCAGCATCAGGCCGACGGCGTCCACCTGATTCATCCCAGGGGCGCCGAGGCGCTGGCACGCTGCGCCCGCTTCGGTGTCCTGATCCTGGCGATCGGGGCTTTGGGCCGCACCTGGGCCGTCGACGTCAGCGGCGTCATGGCCGGCGACGATTTCAACAGGGTGGCGCGCAACCTCTTCTCCGCCGGACTGACTGCCTTCATCGCCTATTGCGCCTGGGAACTGGTGCGCTACATCACCGACCGGTATTCCGCAGGCCGCAGCGGGCCGGCCCTGCCTGGCGCCGCTGACAGCGAGGATGACGCACCGGTTTCCACCGCCTCGCGTATCGCCACCATGATGCCGGTCTTCCGCATCGGCCTGGCCATCGCCATCGCCATCCTCGCCGTGCTGACCGTCCTGTCCCAGCTCGGCGTCAACGTGACGCCGCTGATCGCGGGCGCCTCGATCTTCGGCCTTGCCATCTCCTTCGGATCGCAGACGCTGGTGAAGGACGTGGTATCGGGCGTCTTCTTCCTCATCGACGACGCCTTCCGGGTCGGCGAATATATCGATGTCGGCAAGGCCAAGGGCACCGTCGAGGGCTTCACCCTGCGCTCCCTGCGCCTGCGCCACCAGAACGGGCCGGTGCACACCATCCCCTATGGCCAGCTCGGCCAGGTCACCAATTACAGCCGCGACTGGGCGACCATCAAATTCCCGCTGCGCTTCGCCCGCGAGACCGATCTGGAAAAGCTGCGCAAGGCGGTCAAGAAGATCGGCCAGGACATGCTCGAGGATCCCGAGATGAAGGAGGAGTTCCTCACCCCGCTGAAGATGCAGGGCGTGTTCGACATCACCGACAACGCCATCGTCGTCCGCTTCAAATTCACGGTCAAACCGAACAAACCGACCTTCATCCAGCGCGAGGCGCTCAAGCGCCTGGTCCGCCTGCTGCCCGAGCAGGGCATCGAGTTCTCCACCGGTACGGTGGCGGTGCGTACGCTCGATGGCGAGGGGCGGGCTGCGCTCGGCGCCGCGGTCAATGCCGCCATGGCCTTGCCTCCCGCCGCGGCCGGATAGGCCCGTCAAGATAGCCACCTAACCCTTTCCCAAAGGCGCGTCCGGGTGTAGCAGACACAGACTCTGCTCGTGCCGACGGATTGTCGCGATGACCTTTCTACCCGATCTCCATACGCTCGCCCTCTATTCGGCTGCCTGCGTATTCCTCTTCATCACGCCCGGCCCCGACATGAGCCTGTGGCTCGCCAAGACCATCTCCGGCGGCCGGCGCGGCGGCACCGCCGCCATGCTGGGCACACAGGTCGGCTGCCTGTTCCACACCTTCTTCGCCGCGGTCGGCCTGTCGGCCGTGCTGGCGGCCTCGGCCACCGCCTTCACCGCCCTGAAGATTGTCGGCGCACTCTATTTGCTCTGGCTCGCCTACGGCGCCATCCGCTCCGGCTCGGCCTTGAACGTGCGCGACGAGGGCAAGCAGGATGCCGGTTTCTGGCCCACTTTCATGGTCGGGCTCGGCATCAACCTCACCAATCCCAAGGTCGTGCTGTTCTTCCTGACCTTCCTGCCTCAATTCGTCGACGCCGCCGACCCGCATGCCTCTCAAAAACTTTTCTTTCTGGGACTCTATTTCATTGCCATCAATCTGCCGTTTGCGTTTCTATTGATTCTCGGGGCTGAGAAGGTGGTGTCGTGGCTGAAGGCACGCCCGCGGGTCTTGCGCGGCATCGACTTCACCTTCGCCGGTGTCTTCGGGCTTTTCGCCTTCAAGATTCTGACCACGCAGACCCGCTGACGGGGTTCGCCTGAGGCGTTTTGCGGTTTGACCGAATCGCTTCGAGTCGCAAAATCGCTTTGAATCAAAGAGTTAAAGTAAAAGCGTTTCTGCTGAAAATGCGCTTAGCTCTGGGGAGTTGTTGCTTGCCCTCGTTCCTGCGCCGGGCCCTGCTGGGCCTGGCAACCATCGCCGCCTTGATCGGTTCGGCCGCTGCGGCCGAGGCTGCTTGCGAGGACATGACCTCGAAGGGGCGCAGCTACATCGTGTGCCGCTTCGATCTGTCGAACGATAGCCTGGCCCTCTATTGGCGCGGCGCCGACGGCACGCCCCTCGGCAGCCCGAGCCGGCTCGCCCAGGAACTGGATACCCAGGGCAAGAAGCTGATCTTCGCCATGAATGCCGGCATGTATGACAAGGCGCTCGGCCCCGTCGGCCTCTATGTCGAGAATGGCCGCATCCTGCACAACGCCAACACCCGCAACGGCTTCGGCAATTTCCATCTCAAGCCCAATGGCGTGTTCTATTTCGGCGACGGCAAGGCCGGCGTGATGGAGACCAGCCGGTTCCTGAAAGCCCGGATCAATGCCCGCTTCGCCACGCAATCGGGCCCGATGCTGGTGATCGACGGCCAGATCCATCCGAAGATCCAGCCGGACGGGCCTTCGGAGAAGATCCGCAACGGCGTGGGCGTGCGTGACGGCAAGATCGTGATCTTCGCCATCTCGGCCGAGCCGGTGAGCTTCCACGATTTCGCCGAGCTGTTCCGCGACCGCCTGGGCACCCAGAACGCCCTCTTCCTCGACGGCTCGATCTCCACCCTCTACGCCCCCCCCATGCCGGCCATCGGCGGCTGGACCACGCTGGGGCCTATGGTGGGGGTGACGGAGGGGCCGTAAGCCCGGCCCGCCGTGCAATTTCAAGCCGCACGAGGCTGTTAGTTTTTACACTCTTTTCCAGACGGGCATTTTTGACTACATCAGCCGTCAAATTGACGTCACACTCTAGGAAAAGCCATGGCTCCCCGCACGCTCTATGACAAGATCTGGGACGATCACGTCGTCGAAACCTCCGCCGACGGGACGAGCCTGCTCTATATCGACCGTCACCTCGTACATGAGGTGACCAGCCCGCAGGCCTTCGAGGGTCTGCGCGTTTCCGGCCGCCAGGTGCATTCGCCGCAGCGCACTTTGGCCGTGGTCGACCACAACGTGCCGACCTCCGACCGCTCCAAGGGCATCGACGATCCCGAAAGCGCCATGCAGGTCAACACGCTGGCCCAGAACGCCAGGGATTTCGGCGTCGAGTACTATTCCGAACTCGACAAGCGCCAGGGCATCGTCCACATCGTCGGCCCCGAGCAGGGCTTCACCCTGCCCGGCACCACCATCGTGTGCGGTGACAGCCACACCTCCACGCATGGCGCCTTCGGCGCTCTCGCCCATGGCATCGGCACCTCCGAGGTCGAACATGTGCTCGCCACGCAGACGCTGATCCAGAAGAAGGCGAAGAACATGCGCGTCACCGTCGACGGCGTGTTGCCGGACGGTGTGACCGCCAAGGACATCATCCTGGCCATCATCGGTGAGATCGGCACGGCGGGTGGTACCGGCCATGTGCTCGAATATGCCGGCGAAGCCGTCCGCGCCCTCTCGATGGAGGGCCGCATGACCATCTGCAACATGTCGATCGAAGGCGGCGCCCGCGCCGGCCTGATCGCGCCCGACGAGAAGACCTACGCCTATCTGAAGGATCGTCCCAAGGCACCGAAGGGCGAGGCCTGGGATCGGGCCTTGGCCTATTGGAACACGCTCTACACCGAGGAAGGCGCGCATTTCGATCGTGAGGTGAAGCTCGACGCTGCGGCCCTGCCGCCGATCGTCACCTGGGGCACCAGCCCCGAGGACGTCGCCTCGATCACCGGTTTCGTGCCGCGTCCCGAGGATGCGCCCAACGAGCACAAGAAGTCCGCGATCGAACGCGCTCTGGCCTATATGGGCCTCCAGGGCGGCGAGCGCATCCAGGACCTCAAGCTCGACCGCGTCTTCATCGGCTCCTGCACCAATGGCCGTATCGAGGATCTCAGGGCCGTCGCCAAGGTCATCGCCGGCCATAGCGTCAATGCCAGTGTCAACGCCATGATCGTGCCGGGTTCGGGCCTGGTGAAGATGCAGGCCGAGGCCGAAGGGCTCGACAAGATCTTCCGGGCCGCCGGCTTTGACTGGCGCGAGCCGGGCTGCTCGATGTGCCTGGCCATGAACGCCGACAAGCTCAAGCCGGGCGAGCGCTGCGCCTCGACCTCGAACCGCAATTTCGAGGGGCGCCAGGGCTATAAGGGGCGGACCCATCTGGTCTCGCCGCAGATGGCCGCCGCTGCTGCCATCGCCGGCCATTTCGTCGACATCCGCGAATGGGAAAAGATCGCGGCCAACGCGTAAGAGGGCAGCGCCCTCGGGCGCTCTTCTCATCTGCGGGAAGAGAGTAAGGGTGAGGGGCGGCGCGACCGTGCACGAACAAGTCCTCATACCCAAACTCTCGCCCGCCGATGCCCGCCGCCTGCCGGCCTTTGCCCCGGGCATGACCATCGGGCTGTTCGGCGGCAGCTTCAATCCGCCCCATGACGGCCATCGCCATGCCAGCCTGGTCGCGCTGACGCGGCTCGGGCTGGACCGGGTCTGGTGGCTGGTGACGCCGGGCAATCCCCTCAAGGACAACCGTGCCTTGCCCCCGCTGGAACTGCGGGTAGCCGCCGCCCGCCGGCTCGCCGACCACCCCCGCATCGAGGTGACCGGCATCGAGGCCGATATCCACACCCGCTACACCTATGACACCATTGCCTGGCTGCAGCGCCGCTGCCCAGGCGTGACCTTCGTCTGGATCATGGGGGCCGACAATCTCGCCGGCTTCC
Source organism: Labrys sp. WJW (assembly GCF_001676615.1). GTDB lineage: Bacteria > Pseudomonadota > Alphaproteobacteria > Rhizobiales > Labraceae > Labrys > Labrys sedimenti. The sequence goes on from NZ_LYXZ01000033.1 coordinate 80,235, forward strand.
ACCGCTGGCAGCAATGGCAGGCTATCGCCTCGCGGGTGGCCATCGCCGTGGTGGCCCGCCCGGGCGCCACCACCAAGGGCCCGCTTGCCAAGGCCGCCCGCGTGCTTGCCGCCTACCGTGTTCCCGAGCATCAGGCCACGACGCTGAAATATCGGCGACCGCCCGCCTGGATCTTCCTGCACGCGCCGCTCGACGCCAATTCCTCCACCGCCTTGCGGGCCAGCGGCCAGGGCTTGCCCACAAGGTAAAAATTAACCACTTATTAACCATGTCGGAGCAGGCTTAATTCTATTGGCGTCATTGAATCGACGCGATGGCTTGCTAATATTGTGGAGCGAGTGGAATTCGCGGAGGTCCGCGAATCAATGAGCAAGAGGGTGTGCCCCTGACCACGTTGGTGAGACGCGAAGCGGACGTGATTCCGCTTCATCCCGTGAGCCGAGCGATCCGCCCGGACGTTGAAGCTACGGTTCGCCTGATCCTCAATGGCCTCGACGACATGAAGGCCGAGGAGATTGTGGAAATCGATCTGCGCGGCAAGAGTGCAATCGCCGATGTCATGATCATCGCGACAGGACGGGTGGCCCGCCATGTCGCTGCGATCGGCGATCGCATCGCCAAGGATCTCAAGGAAAACGGACACGGTAATCCCCGCATCGAAGGCGTCCCGGTCTGCGACTGGGTGCTGATCGATACCGGGGACGTCATCGTGCACGTCTTCCGCCCCGAGGTCCGTGCCTTCTACAATCTCGAGAAGATGTGGTCGTCAGGCCGCCCGAACGAACTGCTTCCGAGCTGACCTGAATGCGCCTGATGATCTGCGCCGTCGGCCGGCTCAAAGCCGGCCCGGAACGCGATCTCGTGGGCCGTTATGCCGAGCGGCTGAACGCCAGCGGCCGAAGCCTGGCCCTCGGGCCGCTCGATATCATCGAAATCGACGAAAGCCGCGCGCGGCGCCCCGAGGACCGCAAGGCCGAAGAGGCCGACAAGCTGCTCGCCGCCGCCGGCCAGGCCGCCATCATTGCCCTCGACGAAACCGGCAATTCGCCCGGCAGCGAGGCCTTTGCCGCGAAGATCGCAGGCTGGCGCGACAGTGGGACCCAAACGCTCGCCTTCCTGATCGGCGGCGCCGATGGCCATGGTGACGCGATCCGGTCGCGCGCGATCCTGTCGCTGTCCTTCGGCAAGATGACCTGGCCGCACCAGATCGTGCGCATCCTCCTGGCAGAGCAGCTCTATCGCGCCGCCACCATCATCGCCGGCCACCCCTACCACCGGGTGTAACACAGGCCGCGAAGCCGTCTTCCCAAAAGACCCATCCTGACCGTGCCGGCATTTCCGAAGCTTGGCGTGAAGGCAGGGGCTTGAGCCCATAACCGTGCCGATTGCGCCACCGCCGTCACGAACACCTCCCCTGCGCATCGTCCCCCTGTCGGCCATCCCTGCGCCTCGAATAAACAATGCAAGGTACCTTGCATTAAAAGATACCTTGCATTATTCTCCCTCTCGAAGATAGGGAGGCCATGACCGATTCCATCGACATCCAGCTGAAGAAGGGCGCGCTCGAACTCTGCGTTCTTGCCTTGCTGCACCGGCGCGAGAGCTATGCCTATGAGATCGCCAGCACGCTCTCCGAAAAAGTCGGCATGGGGGAAGGTACCATCTATCCGCTGATGCGCCGCCTGCAGACCGAAGGACTGGTCAGCACCAGGCTGGAGGAGTCGGCCAGCGGACCTCCTCGCAAATATTACCGCCTGACCGCCGCCGGCCAGGCTTCCTACGCGGCCCGCCAACGCGAATGGCGGGATTTCGTCACCGCCGTCGACCATCTGATGGAAGGCAAGCCATGACTCGCCAGGATTTCCTTGATGCTCTGAGGAACGGTCTTGCCGGCCTGCCGCCGGCCGAGATCGAGGAAGTCCTGGGCGACTACGCCGCCTATTTCACCGACGCGCAGGAGGCCGGGCGCAGCGAGAACGACGTCGTGCAGATGCTAGGCGATCCCGCCCAGCTTGCCCGGGCGCTCAAGGCTGAAAGCGGCCTGCGCCAGTTGCAGGCGCGCCCGAGCCTGTCCACCGTGCTCGGCGCGTTTGCCGCGCTCACGGGCCTCGCCATGCTCGACCTCTTCGTGCTCCTGCCGGTTCTGTCCATCCTCCTGGTGGTCTTTCTTGCCCTTGGCCTGGTCGCCTTCGCGCTGGCCCTCGGTGGGTCGGCGATCGTCCTCCAGGCTGCCTTCATGTGGGACGGCGCACCTCTGCTCGTCCATTTCGGGCGCGCCCTCGTCGGTTTCGGCCTCGTCGCCCTGGCCGTGTGCCTGAGTTGCCTCTTCCTGCTCGGCCTCAATGCCGGGCTGAGGGCAATGGCCGCACATGCCCGGCGCTATACCCGTTTGCTCACTTCCTCACCCCGCTCCGGCGCCACGTCCTGACGACACTTGCGCCGGACTGGCACCATGGGAGGCACCATGCCGTCGAACCTTGGAAAACTGGCCGCCTTCTCCTTCGTGATCGCCCTGGCTTGCCTGTTTCTCGGCACCAGCCTTGCCGGGCCGAACTACGGTTCGCCCTGGCGAGGTTGGCACCGAAGCGTGCTGACGGGATGGGGAAGCTGTCCCGCGGCGCCGCAAAGCAACGATGGCAAGGCCGGTTCGATCACCTTGCCCTGGGACAATGACGGCTCGCTCACCATCGCCGTTCCGGCCAGCGTGAGCTATGCCCCCGGCCCGCAATCCAGCGCCGTGATCAGCGGCGATCCCACCCTGATCGGCCATGTCCGCCTTTCGGAGGGCCGCCTCGGCCTGGACCAGGATTGCGATGTGCCTGATGGCGCCATCGTGGTGCAGCTGACGGGTGGCCCCGTCAGGGACTGGACGGTGAACGGATCCGGCGAACTTCATCTCGCGGCGATCGCGCAGGACCGGCTCGCCCTTCGCCTCCACGGCAGCGCGCAGGCGACCGGCGAAGGGTCGGTGGACCAGTTGAGCCTGCGCATCTCGGGTTCCGGCAGTGCCGATCTGGCCAAACTCTCGGCCAAGGCGGCCGAGATCCGCATCAGCGGCAGCGGCGAGGCCGGCATCGCCGCCAGCGAAAGCGCCGACGTCACCCTGTCCGGCAGCGGCAACATCACGCTGCGCGGCAAGCCCAAACTCACCACGCAGATCCATGGCAGCGGCCGGATCGAGGAAGTTCCCTAAAGCGTCTTAGCACCAGACGGAATCACGTCGAAACAACAAGCTGGAGCAAGCAAACGGCTTCGCCGGAACGTGCTTTGCTCTGGCCGCTACAACTCAAAGCACGGGTTGCCTTCCCGTCGCCTCCGGCGGCGTCGGGGATGGCTGTCCCTTGGTGTCCCTCGTTCATGGACAGGCCCTCTGGTGCTTCGGGCCGATTCCCGTCGAAGTCTCGCTGTTCCCATCTCCCCGTCACATCTTGCAAGGAGGCGCTCATGCGACCCCATAGCCTTTCCATTGCCCTGGCGATCCTTCTGACCGGCATGACCACGGCCGGGCTATCAGGCCCGGCAGCGGCCCAGGCGGCCTGCGGTGCGCCCGGCAGGAGTGCGTCCGGTGCGGGCACGTCCGGCTGGCCGGTCGCCACACCCGATGATGTCGGCCTCGATCCGCAAAGCCTGTGCACGCTCGCCCGGAAGCTCGATGCGGCGAAGGAAGACAATGTCCATGCCGTGCTGATCGCGCGGCACGGCAAACTGGTGTTCGAACGCTATTTCACCGGTTCCGATTCCCATTGGGGCCAGCCCGAAAAGGACGTCGCCTTCGGGCCGGAGGTTCCGCACGATTTGCGTTCGATCACCAAGAGCGTGGTGTCGCTGCTGGTCGGCATCGCCGTGGGCAAGGGCTGGATCACCTCGATCGACCAGCCGGTCCTGGCGCTATTGCCCGCTCATGCCGATCTGAGCACCCCTCAAAAGCAGGGCATCACGTTGCGCCATCTCCTCACCATGTCGCCGGGCCTGGCCTGGAGCGAGCAGCTTCCCTACAGCGACCTTCGCAACAGCGAAAACGGCATGGACATGGCCAGGGATCCCTGCCGCTATGTGCTGGAGCAGCCTGTCGCCCATGATCCCGGCACGGTGTGGACCTATAGCGGCGGCACCACCGGCCTGCTTGCCTGCGTCCTGCATCAGGCAACCGGCAAGCCCCTGGACGAGCTCGCCCGCGAAACCCTGTTCGAGCCCTTGGGCATCAGCAAGGTCGAATGGGCGCGCTATCCGCAGACCGGCGAGCCGGTTGCGGCCTCGGGCCTGCGCCTGCTACCGGCCGACACATTGAAATTCGGCCAGCTCGTGCTCGACAAGGGCGCCTGGAACGGCAGGCAGATCGTGCCGGCGCAATGGATCGAGATGGCGACGGCGCCGCAGATCAATGCCTCCGGCGCCATGTTCTACGGCTTCCAGTTCTGGCTCGGACGCTCCCTGGTCGACCATCGCCCCCTCGAGTGGATCGCGGGCTTCGGCTATGGCGGCCAGCGCCTCTTCATCGTGCCCTCGCTCGACCTCACCATGATGGTGCAGGCGGGGCGCTATGGCGGCCAGGACGAGGGCGGATTCGCCGCCGCCATCCTCAACCGCTACGTGCTGCCGGCTGCCAAGCCGTAAGCACCAAGGCGTTTCCGTCATGACGCGAGAACATCCCTCCCCGAATCCGGGGAAGGATTGGCCGCCCGTCAGGACCCGATCGCCGCCTTGATCAGCGCCTTGGCATCCTCGCTGGCCCATTCGGCCGGGCCCGCCATGGCGCCGATACGGCAGCCCTGCTTGTCGATCAGCACCGAGGTCGGCAGGCCCTGGCCGAGGCCTTCGTTGCGCAGGCTCTGTAGAATGCCGGTCGAGGGATCGGCATAACGGTGCAGCTTGTCGATCTTGGTCTCGTTCAGGAAGGCATCGACCCGCTCGGGGCCCTGCGTGTCGATATTGACGGCCACGACCTCGAAGTCCTTGCCGCCGAGATCCGCCTGCAACTGGTTGAGGGCCGGCATTTCCTTGCGGCAGGGCACGCACCAGGTCGCCCACAGATTGAGCAGCACGGTTTTGCCCTTGAAATCGGCCAGGGTCGTCTTGCTGCCATCCGCCTTCTGGAAGCTGATCGGCACCAGCGGCTGGGGCGCCTTGGAGACGGCGAGGGCGGCCACCTCCCCCTTGGCCAGAGGGTCGACGCGGGCGGCAATCGCCGCGGAAGCGGGGCAGGACGCGCTTTCCTGATTGCCCGAGCCGCCCTTTGTCCCGTATACCGCGCCGACACCCACCACGGCTCCCGCCAGGATTGCCGCGCCGATCAGCCAGCGCCGGTTCGGTCCCAGGGGCGGCTGACTTTTCGGTGGCTGACTCTCGGAATGTTCCTGCCGACTATTCTCGTTCACTGAAAGCCTATCCAGATGAGCAACAAAATGTGGGGCGGCCGGTTCCAGTCGGGACCGGACGCGATCATGGAAGAGATCAACGCCTCGATCGACTTTGACAAGCGCCTGTGGGCCCAGGACATCCGCGGCTCTCTGGCGCATCTCGCCATGCTGGAGAAGCAGGGGATCGTCGCCGCCGCCGATGCCAAGGCCATCGCGGACGGTCTAGAGGTGGTCCGCGGCGAAATCGAGAGCGGTTCGTTCACTTTTTCGCGCGCGCTCGAAGACATCCATATGAACGTCGAATCGCGGCTTGCGGCAATCGCAGGGCCGGCCGCCGGGCGCCTGCATACCGCCCGCTCGCGCAACGACCAGGTCGCCACCGATTTCAAGCTCTGGGTGCGCGACACCATCGACGATCTCGACGCCCAGTTGAAAGACCTGATGACGGCGCTGGCCGAAAGGGCAGCCGCCTTCTCCGGTGCCGTGATGCCGGGCTTCACCCATCTGCAATCGGCCCAGCCGGTGACCTTCGGCCATCACCTGCTCGCCTATGTCGAGATGCTCGGCCGCGACCGCGGCCGTTTCGCCGATGCGCGCAGGCGCCTCAACGAATGCCCGCTCGGCGCCGCGGCACTGGCCGGCACCTCCTTCCCGATCGACCGCCACGCCACCGCCAAGGCGCTTGGCTTCGACCGCCCCACCGCCAATTCGCTCGATTCGGTCTCCGATCGCGACTTCGTATTGGAGGCGCTCGCCGCCGCCTCGATCACCGCCATGCACCTCTCCCGCTTCGCCGAGGAGATCGTGATCTGGACGACGCCGCAATTCGCCTTCGTGGCCCTGTCGGACAAGTTCACCACCGGCTCCTCGATCATGCCGCAGAAGCGCAATCCCGATGCGGCCGAGCTCGTCCGTGGCAAGGCCGGCCGCGTCATCGGGGCGCTGGTCGGCCTCCTCACCATGATGAAGGGCTTGCCGCTCGCCTATGGCAAGGACATGCAGGAGGACAAGGAACCGGCCTTCGACGCGCTGCAGACCCTGTCGCTGTGCACGGCAGCCATGGCCGGTATGGTCAGGGACATGGTGCCCGACCTCAAGCGCATGAAGGCGGCGGCGGGCTCGGGCTATGCCACGGCCACGGACCTCGCCGACTGGCTGGTGCGCGAGCTCAATCTGCCCTTCCGCGAGGCCCATCACGTCACCGGCCGTCTGGTCGGCATCGCCGCCGAGGCCAAGCTGCCGCTGGAGAAGCTGTCGCTGGCGCAAATGCAGGCGGTGGAGCCGCGTATCCATCAGGGCCTGTTCGCCGTGCTCGGCGTGGAGAAGTCGGTCCGCAGCCGCACCTCCTATGGCGGCACGGCGCCGGCAAACGTCAAGGCCCAGGCCAGGAAGTGGCTGAAGGCGCTGGCGAAATAGTCGGAGCGCGGACATCTCAGCGACATGCTTGCAAGTCGCGGTGTCCGCTCTTGGAACCACCATGCCGACAGAATAGGAAGAGCGGACAAGATGTCCGCGCTCCAAAGAACACCAAATCAAAATTCGTGCTACACAGCGTCAAACACTGGAGTTCCCCATGGCTGGTAATGCGTTCCGCATCGCGCTCGCTTTGACGCTGGTGACGACCCTCGGCCTCGCCGGCTGCGGCCGCAAAGGCAAGCTCGAACCGCCGCCCGAGCAGCATGTCACGACTGGCGATGGCAATGGCTACAACAAGAAGAAGGATCCGGGCTATGTGAAACCGGACCGCAAACTGCCGATGGACTTTCTGTTGAACTGATTTCGAACCGAACCGACCATGCATCACTTCACTTATCGCGACGGCGTGCTTCATGCCGAAGATGTCGCACTGCCGGCGATCGCCGCCGCGGTCGGCACCCCCTTCTACTGTTACTCGGCGGCCACGCTGCGGCGGCACTACAAGGTGTTCGCGGGCGCCTTCGCCGACGTGCCCTCCCTGGTCTGCTTTGCGGTCAAGGCCAATTCGAATCTGGCCGTGCTGCGCCTGCTCGCCAAGCTCGGCGCCGGCATGGACGTCGTCTCGGAGGGTGAGCTGCGGCGCGCCCGCGCCGCCGGCGTACCCGCCAGCAAGATCATGTTCTCTGGCGTCGGCAAGCTCGTGCGCGAGATCGACTATGCGCTCGACGAGGACATCCTGTGCTTCAATGTCGAGTCCGAGCCGGAACTGGAGCTCTTGTCGCAACGCGCCAGCGCCAAGGGCCGGATAGCCCGGGTGTCGCTGCGCATCAACCCGGATGTCGACGCCAAGACCCACAAGAAGATCTCCACCGGCAAGTCCGAGAACAAGTTCGGCATTCCGATCGCGCAGGCCCGCACCATCTATGCCCGCGCGGCCAAGCTGCCGGGTATCTTGGTCACCGGCGTCGACATGCATATCGGCAGCCAGATCACCGCGCTCGAACCCTATGACGCCTCGATCGAACGCCTGGTCGGCCTGGTCAGGGACCTCAGGGCCGACGGCCATGTCGTCGACCATATCGATTTCGGCGGCGGCCTCGGCATTCCCTATCGGGACGACAACGAGCCGCCCCCCCATCCCGACGACTATGCCGCGGTGGTCAAGCGCTATGCCAAGGATCTCGGCGCCACCCTGGTGTTCGAACCCGGGCGCCTGATCGCCGGCAATGCCGGCATCCTGGTGAGCGAGGTCGCGTTCGTGAAAGAGGGCGAAGGCAAGACCTTCGTCATCGTCGACGCCGGCATGAACGACCTGATCCGCCCGACGCTTTATGAAGCCTATCATGCGATCTGGCCAATCAAGGAACGTCCCCTCGGCGGTGCCATGGTGACGGCCGACGTCGTCGGCCCGGTCTGCGAGACCGGCGACTATCTGGCCCTCGACCGCGACATCCCGGTGGTGGAGCGCGGCGACCTGGTGGCGGTGATGTCGGCTGGCGCCTATGGCGCCGTGCAGTCCGGCACCTACAACACCCGCCCCCTCATCCCGGAAGTGTTGGTGGACGGGGACAAGTTCGCGGTGATCCGGCCCCGTCCGAGCTATGACGAGTTGCTCGGGCTCGACAAGGTGCCGGACTGGCTGTGATCCCTGGAACAGAATCTGTTACCGGGAACAACGAGTGTTCCCGGTAACAGCCCGCTTCCCGATCCTGTCGTAAGGCCGTCATTCCTTCTGGAACTCCGAGGACCCATGCGCAGTCTCCTTGCACTTTCCCTTCTCGCCAGTGTCGCCGCGGCCACTCCCGCCCTGGCGGATGCCTATCGCTGGCAGGTCCGCCAGTCGCCGGAATCGGTGGTGGTGGCCTATGAAGTGCCCGACACAGACGACCAGCCGCTCGGCCTTTTTTGTGAACCCGAGGGCAAGGCCTTCTCGATCACCTATCGGCCTGGCGCCGACAAGATCCGCAAGGGCTGGAGCGGCGTGGTCAGTTTCAGTTCCGATGGCGGGCAGGTCGATGTGCCCATGCAGGCGGTCGAAGACGAACTGAGCGGGCTCACCTTGGAAGCCAAGGCTGCCTTCGACCCGGATTGGACCGTCGTCCTCGGCAAGGGCCGCACCCTCAAGATCGCCTTCAGCGGCCAGAGCGAGAGGATCAAGCTGGCCGGCGTCGCCAAGGGAGCTGCCGCGCTGGCCAAGGCCTGCGGTCTGTAGGAAGATTGCTTTGTAGCGCAGTGCGGCCCCTCACCCGTCCCCTCTCCCCGTAAGAACGGGGCGAGGGGACACGGGCGTCGCGCTCGATCCTCAGACCCTTCATCTCGCCCGACGGTTGAGCGAGACGATCGGGGTTGTATATGAAATACCCGATCAAAGTCCCCCTCGCCCCCTTCTTACGGGGAGAGGGTACGGGTGAGGGGCTACGCTACCCCGACAATTTCTGCGGGAAATGGTCCCTCGATCAGCCCTTTTGATCCGCGCTTGCTCCGTGCTCACCTGGCAATGCCGAAGCACTTGGCCAGCCTGGCGGCGACGGCATCATAGGTCGCCGCTTCCTTGGCCGGATAGGTCAGGCGGAAGGCGCGGATGGTTTCGACCGCGCCCTTGGCGTCCTTCTCCAGCAGGAGCTTGGCATAGAAGATCTCGCCACCCTTCCGGCCGGAGACCACCACCCCGTTCTTGGCCGCGCTGCGATAGGTGATCTTGCCGTCATCGGCGATACCGGCGACGATCGCATCGATGTCTTCTTCCGCGGCATTGTAGGAACCCCAGACCCGCAGGCTCGCGCCGGAAGGGGCCGAGAAGACGCGCCCGTCGCCATTGTCGGCCTCGGGTTCCGCCGTCATGAGGTCGGTGGGATAGCAGATGCGGTAGCAGAAACGCGCATTGGCGTAGTCGCTCCAGTCACGCGCCGCCGCCGGCCCGGTCGCAATGGTGAGGCTCAGGAGCGGGACGATCAGGGCGCAGAAACGGATCAGGCGGCGCATCGGCCCCTCCTTGCGATATGAACGCCATCGCGGCGGAGAGGCTCCGCGCGATGGCTGTCCTGTCTTAGGTTGCTTGGCCCGGGGCCGGCTGTTCTGCAGGGAACCAGCGCGGCCGGCTCAATGCCGGCGCCGGCGCCGCGCCTCTTCGCCGCCGCCGGCCTTGGGCGGGGCGACCAATGGGCCGATTTCGGCGATCACCTTCGCGGTATCGGGGCGCTCGGCGCGGACATGGCCGTCGATGGCCTGGCGCATGGCGGCGAGATGGGCCGGCGAGGTGCCGCAGCAGCCGCCGATGATGCGGGCACCCGCATCGATGGCGAGCCGCGCATAGTTCGCCATCAGCTCCGGCGTGCCGGAATAATGGATATGGTCGCCATGGAACTGCGGAATGCCGGCATTGGCCTTGGCAATGATCACGGCATCGGGATTGGCCTCGGTCATCGACAGCACCGAGACCAGGAGATCGGAAGCGCCGACGCCGCAATTGGCACCCACTGCGACGGGATTGGGATCGACGCCACCGGCCACCTCCGGCATGGCCGCGGGCGGGATGCCCATCATGGTCTTGCCGGCCGTGTCGAAGCTCGCCGTCACCGTATAGGGCATGCCGGCCTTGACGGCAGCCTTGGCCGCGGCGCGCATCTCCTCGGCAGCCGACATCGTCTCGATCCAGATCACGTCGGCGCCGCCTTCCTTGAGGCCCTCGATCTGCTCGACGAAGATCTCGACAGCCTCGTCCTCGGTCAGCGGTCCGAGCGGCTGGAAGAGGTCGCCCGTCGGGCCGACGGAACCCGCCACCACCACAGGACGCCCGGCGCCGTCGGCGACCTCGCGGGCAACGCGGGCGGCGGCGGCATTGAGCTCCTTCACGCGTCCGTCGAGCTTGTGCAGCGCCAGCCGCCGGCGATTGCCGCCGAAGGAATTGGTGAGGATGATGTCGGCCCCGGCATCGACGAAGGACTGGTGCAGCGCGTAGATGCGGTCGGGATGGTCGAGGTTCCACATCTCCGGCGGATCGCCCGACATCAGGCCCATCTCGAACAGATTGGTCCCTGTGGCCCCGTCTGCGAGCAATACGGGCTTTTGAGCCAGAAGTTCGGTCAGGCGCATGGCGTGTCCTTCATCAAGAAACCATGCTTCCACATAGGCCTTTGCCGCAACGATTCAAGCACGAATGTCCGGGAACGGCCTCGCCCCTAAAACAGCAACGCCGGGACAAGCCCGGCGTTGCAGAAGCGCGGAGTGGACGAGACGGCCTCAGTTCGGCACGCCAGCCTTCGGATCCGGCGGGAAATAGGCGCTCTTCTGCACGCCATGCAGCAGGTCGATCGCCTTGTTGAGCTGGGTGTCGTCCTTCTCATTGGCCGGCACATAGGCCGAGGAGCCGCCCTCCTCGGTCTTGTCCGCATCCGGATTGGCCAGGTGGCCCTTGAGGCCGGACTCGCCCTTGGTCTGGTCCTTGCCCTTGAGGTCGTCGGGCACGTTCTCCTGCACCACGATCTCCGGATCGATGCCCTTGGCCTGGATCGAGCGCCCGGAGGGGGTGTAGTAGCGCGCCGTGGTCAGGCGCAGTGCGCCATTGCCCTGCAGCGGGATGATGGTCTGCACCGAGCCCTTGCCGAAGGAACGCGTGCCCAGGATGGTGGCGCGCTTGTGGTCCTGCAGGGCGCCGGCGACGATTTCCGAGGCCGAGGCCGAACCGCCATTGACCAGCACGATCACCGGCTTGCCATTGGTCAGGTCGCCGCCGCGGGCGGAATAGCGCTGCACGTCATCGGCCTGGCGGCCGCGGGTGGACACGATCTCGCCGCGCTCGAGGAAGGCATCGGAGACCTGGATCGCCTGGTCGAGCAGGCCGCCCGGATTGTTCCTGAGGTCGATGATGTAGCCCTTGAGCTTGTCCGGACCGATTTCCTTGCTCAGCTTGTCGACGTTCTTCTTCAAGCCGTCGAAGGTCTGCTCGTTGAACTGGGTGATGCGGATATAGCCGATGTCATCGCCCATCTTCTTGGCCTTGACCGACTGCACCTTGATGATGTCGCGCACCACCTTGACGTCGATCGGCTCGCCCTTGTTGCGCAGGATCTTCAGGGTGATCGGGGTGTTGACCGGCCCGCGCATCTTGTCGACGGCCTGCTGCAGCGTCATGCCCTGCGTCGCTTCGCCGTCGATGCCGGTGATCAGGTCGCCCGCCAGCACGCCAGCCTTGGAGGCCGGCGAATCATCGATCGGCGAGACCACCTTGATCGCACCGTCCTCCTGGGTCACTTCGATGCCGAGACCACCGAACTCGCCCTTGGTCTGCACCTGCATGTCCTGGAAGCTCTTGGCATCCATGTAGCTCGAATGCGGATCGAGCGAGGTCAGCATGCCGTTGATGGCCGCTTCGACCAGCTTGCCGTCCTCGGGCTGCTCGACATAGTCCGAGCGCACCCGCTCGAACACGTCGCCGAACAGGTTAAGCTGCTTGTAGGTGTCGGTGACGGCGGCATTGGCACCGCCCATCAGCAGCAGGTGGGGCTGCGTTACCGCGATCGTCGCGATCGCGCCCATGGCCACGCCGCAGAACAGAATGGGAAGCTTGCGAATCATCCGCGTGCCTTCTCGCCTTGATTGGCCCACCACGGGGTGGGGTCTATGGAAACACCGTCTTTGCGAAACTCTATATATAGGGCGGGTTGTCCTGCGCTTGAAGCACCGCCAAACGCCGCAGCCGTCGCCTGCATTCCCGTATCTGTCTTACCCAAGCCCGCCTGCGAACCCGGATCGGCATCCGATCCCAGAGACGGACCTGAACCCATGGCGGCAACCGGCTCGCCCGTCAAGACAAACTGGCCCAGCCCCACATTGATCTTATCCATGCCGGCCATCACGACATGATACCCGCCACCGGCATTGATGATCAAGAGTTGGCCGTAGGAGCGGAACTTGCCGGCGAAGACGACCCAGCCATCGCAGGGCGCGGTGACGCTGGCGCCGGGCGTCGCCGTCAGGGTCATGCCCTTGGCCGCGCCGCCATTGCCGTCATCGGCGCCGAAGCCGCGCAGCATCGCCCCGGTTACCGGCAGGCGCAGCAGGCCCTTGGCCTGGTCGAAGGGCATGGCAGGGGTCAGGCGGCTTGGATCCTGCAGGGCGGCAAGGGACGGCCGGGCCTGGCTGGTCGCCGCATCGGCCGAATCAGCGGCACGCTTGGCCGGCGCCACCTCGCGCTCCATGCGGGCGATCAAATCTTTGAGATTGGCCGCCTCCTGCGCCAAGGCGGTGGCATGGGCCTGCTCGGTGGCGAGGGTATTCTGCTCCTGGGCCAGCACCTTCTGGCGTTCCTCGACCAGAAGCTGGGTGCGGGTGCGCTGCTCGGTCAGGGTGATCAGCGCCTGCTTGAGCGTGTCCCGTTCGACGGTGATCTCCCCGCGCACCCGGGCCAGTTCCTTGAGATCGGCCACGAGGGCCTGCATTTCCTGGCGCATTTCCGGCAGCACCGCACCCAGCAGCATCGCCGTGCGCACCGCCTCCAATGCGTCGTCCGGGCTGACCAGCAGGGCCGGCGGCGGATTGCGCCCCATGCGCTGCAGCGACGCCAGCACCTCGATCAGCAGGCCGCGCTTGCTGTCGAGCGAGACGTGGATATTGTCCTCGTTGCTGTCGAGCGAAGCCAACCTCGCCTCCGCCCCCAGCACCTTGGCTTCGGTCTCGTGCGTCTGGTTGCCGGTCTCGACCAGTTGCTGGCGCAGCTTCTCGCTGTCGGCCCCGATGGACTGGATCTCCTTGCGCAGGCGGGCCAGGGTCTCATCGGACAGTTTGATCTCGCCCTGGATGCGCGCGAGGTCCTGACGCATCGAGTCCTGGCGCATCGATTCCTGGCGCTTGGCGGCCGCCTCGTCGGTGGCGGACGGGGCCGCAGCTGGAACAGTCTGGGCCGCTGGCGGCGTCTCGGCTCTTGCCGTCGCCAAGGCCACGCACAGCGCCAGCAACGCCCCGGCAAGGACGGAGCCGATGATCGAGTTTGCGCTGTCGTGGTTCATTCCAGATTGATGCGACCAATATGGTTAACGAAGTTTCAATCGTTAACGATTCTTCATTGTTGTCCAAGCAACCTATCGCTGATCGCGCCTGTGGCTCGATCAGCGATAGGTTGCAAGATTTTAAGCGTTTGCACAGTTTGCCCGCTTCGCCCATTTGTAGGTGAAGTGGACAAACTGTGCATGCGATAGTGGCGTGTCATCCCGTCTTTTCTGGGGCAGGCCGGCGACGCCACCGGGAAATGGCCTGTCGCGATGTCCCGCGAATCGCGATTTTTTCTGAATTTGGCGCCTTGACGCATTTTCTCAACCAAAAATGCTGTAAGGGGCCTCATCCCGCCGCGAACATGCCGCAATCGCACTGCCGTCATGCCCGCCTGCCATTCAACCGTGCGGTCCTTCCGAGGGCCGTTCAGGAAAGATCATGCTGCGCCGCTTCTACGACTGGATGATCCGCATTTCGGAAAGTCCCCGGGCCGTCTGGGCCCTCGGCATCGTTTCCTTTGCCGAAAGCTCCTTCTTCCCGTTTCCACCCGACGTCATGCTGCTGCCGATGGCGGTCGCCAAGCCCAAGAGGGCCTGGTTCTACGCCGCCGTCTGCACCGTCACCTCGGTGCTGGGCGGTATATTCGGCTACATGATCGGCTGGCTGCTCTACGACACCGTCGGCGCCTGGCTGATCCGGGCCTATGGCTATGAGCACGGCGTCGAGCAATTCCGCTGCCTCTATGCCCAATATGGCAGCTGGATCATCCTGATCAAAGGCCTGACGCCGATCCCCTACAAGATCGTCACCATCACCTCGGGCTTTGCCGGCTACAGCCTGTTCTGGTTCGTCCTGCTGTCGCTGCTCACGCGCGGCGCGCGCTTCTTCATCCTGGCCGGGATCCTCAATCTCCTCGGCGAGCGCATCCGAACCTTCATCGAGAAGAACCTGACGCTGGTGGCCATCGCCTTCGTGGTTGTACTGGTGGGCGGGTTCTTCGTCGTCGAACACCTCATGCCGTCGAGTGGAACTGCCACATGCCAATGAATTTGAGCTCCCGCGCCGCATTGGCGGCCGGATTGATCGGCCTCGTCGTCATCGTCAGCGCCCTGGTGCTGCAGCACGGCTTCGGCTACGCCCCCTGCCCGCTCTGCCTGGAGCAGCGCTGGCCCTATTATATCGGCGTGCCCATCGCCTTCATTCTCGCCTTCATCGGCGACAGGCTGCCCGGGAAGGCCATGGCCGCGGCGCTGCTGCTGCTCGCCGTCCTGTTCGCCTATGGCTGCGGCCTCGGCATCTACCAGGCGGGTGCGGAGTGGGAATACTGGCTCGGCCCCGCCAATTGCGCCGCGGGCAATATCGGCGCCAACCCGGCCGATGTCGGCGGGCTGTTCGATGCGATCGACAGCTCCACCGTGGTATCCTGCACCAATCCGAGCCTGCGCATCCTCGGCCTTTCGCTGGCCGGCTGGAACGCCATCGTCATGGCCGTGATGGTGCTGATCTCGTTGAAGGGGGCTTTGAGCGCGGCCAGGTCGCGGTGAGGACACGGCGAGAGCTTATCCGCGTTTGGATTGGCTCGAGCTTTGTCATTGCCGGGCTCGACCCGGCAATCCAGCCTCTGCTGGTGGTGACGAGGCCCCTCTGGATGCCCGGGTCAAGCCCGGGCATGACAAGAGTCCGCGTGTCCAACTCTCGGGTCAGACAGGCCAGAGCTCGCAACGTTGGCGCTTCAAATCGCCCCGCCCTCAAATCACATTCAGCTCGAACACCGGCTTGTTCTCGATCACGCGCTGATAATCGAACACCGAGAGGTCGAGCGTCTGGAAACGGCCCGTCGTGATCAGTTCGGCAACCGCGCGCCCGGCGGCGGGCGCCTGCTGCAGGCCGTGGCCGGAAAAGCCGTTGAGGAAAAAGAAATTAGGCATGGCCGGATGCGGGCCGATCACCGCATTCTGGTCGAGCGTGTTGTATTCGTAATGTCCCGCCCAGGCCCTCACCAGCTTGAGCTCCTCCAGCGCCGGGACCTGGGCGGCGAGCGCCGGCCAGACCGCATCCTCGAACAGGCTGTAGTCGACCTCGAAATCGCCATCGGCCCGCTTCTCGCCGTGTTCGTCCTCGGCGCCGCCGCAGATATAGACGTCGCCTTCCGGCCGAATATAGATGCCGCCCGGCTCGACCAGCAGCGGCATGCGCGGCAGCTCGGTCTTGCAGCGTACCACGAAGACGGAGCGCTTGCGCGGCTCGACCGGCAAGGCGAGGCCGGCGAGGGCGGCAACGTCGCCACCCTGCGGCCCCGCTGCATTGACGAGCGTGCCGCAGGCGATGCGCCCGCCCGATTTCAGCCTGATGGCCTCGGCCTTGCCGCCCCGGTGATCGATGCCGACCACCTCGTCCTTCACATAGACGGCACCCGCATCCCGGGCCGCCTTGCGGAAGAGATCGAGCAGGGAATGGGCGTCGAACCAGCCTTCGCCCCGGCGGCCATAGGCGCCGGCGGCGATGCCCTCGAGATTGAGCCAGGGAAATTCACGGCTGAGCGCCTCGGGGCCGAGCAGTTCGATCGCCGTGCCCTCGGCCTGCTGAACCTGCCAGTTCTGCTCCAGGATCGCCTTGCCGCCCTCGCTTGCCAGCAGGAGGTAGCCGCCCTCATGGAAACCGATATCGGCGCCCGGCCCGAAGCGCTCCTTGAGGCCGCGCATGATCTCCAGCCCGAACAGGCTCATGCGGATGTTCTCGGGCGTGGAGAATTGCTGGCGGATCGAGGCGGCCGAAAGGGTGGTCGAGGAATGGGTATAGGTGGGATCCCGCTCGATCACCGTGACGGTGCCGGCAAAACCGAGCTGGACCTTGAGGAAATAGGCGGTGGCGGAGCCCATGGCGGCGCCGCCGACGATGACGATGTCCGAGGAGGAAGGTGTCACGAGAAACTCGCTGGCAGAAGGGGCGATTGCACCCGGGGGTCGGCCTTTCTATGATCGGAGACGGGATATGTGCAACAGGTCGAAGATTGGTAGATCGATGATGAGGATCTCCTGGGAGCGCGGACGTCCTCGTCCGCCTCTTGCTTTGCCCAAACGCGGTGTTTCCAAGAGCGGACGGGGACGTCCGCGCTCCCAGGAAAATTTTGTGGGAGACTTTTCGTGAACCAATGGCGGCCGCAGCCTGCAAGCGACCTGCCCGACGGACTGATCCTGTTCGACGGGGTCTGCGTGCTGTGTTCGGGCATGGTCGCCTTCGTCATCCCCCGCGATGCCGCCGGCCGTTTTCGTTTCGTCGCCGTCCAGAGCGAGGCAGGCGCCATGCTCGCCCGCCGCTTCGGCATCCGGCCTGACGATCCCGAGGCCGTCGCCGTGGTCAACGACGGCATGGCCTATTTCAAGGCGGACGCAGCCATCGCCATCGGCCGGGGCCTGCCGGGCTGGCGCTGGGTGGTCCTACTGAAGGCCCTCCCCCGGCCTATCAGGGACTTTCTCTATGACCGCATCGCCCGCAACCGCTATCGCCTGTTCGGCAAGCGCGAAAGCTGCCTGATGCCGACCCCGGAGATCCGCTCGCGCTTCATCGCCACCCTGCCCGATCTGGCGAGCGCGGCATGATCGAGGCCGACATCACCGTCCGCCGCGCCGGCTTCACGCTCGAATCGGCCTTCACCTCCGATGGCGGCATCACCGCCTTGTTCGGACGCTCGGGCTCGGGCAAGACCACGCTCCTCAACGCCATGGCCGGGCTGATCCGGCCCGACAGCGGCCACATCCGCCTGGATGGCCAGACGCTGTTCGAGGCCTCCACGCGCATCTTCCTCGCTCCGCATCGGCGCCGAATCGGCCTGGTCTTCCAGGACGCCCAGCTTTTCCCGCACCTGACGGCCCGGCAGAATCTTCTTTATGGCCGCTTCTTCAATCGCAACGCCGGCCCGAAGCTCGATTTCGACGCGGTCGTCGGCGTGCTTGGCATCGAAAAGCTGCTCGAGCGCCGCCCAAATGCCCTGTCGGGCGGCGAGAAGCAGCGCGTCGCCATTGGCCGCGCCCTGCTGGCCTCCCCGCGCCTCCTGCTGATGGACGAGCCGCTCGCCGCCCTCGACACCCCGCGCAAGCTCGAAATCCTGCCGCTGATCGAACGCGTGCGTGACGAGATGAAAGTGCCGATTCTCTATGTCTCGCACGCCGTGGAGGAGGTCGCGCGCCTCGCCGCCCGTGTCGTGGTCCTGGAAGCCGGCAAGGTCAGCCGCATCGGCACGCCGCAGGAAGTGCTGGCGCCGGCGCCGGGTTCGCTCTTTGGCCCGCTCTCCAATCAGCGCTTCGAGACGGTCTCGCTGCTGGAAGCGCGGGTGCGCAGCTATGACGAGCATTACGGCCTCTCGACCCTGGATCATCCCGCCGGCCCGATCAGCATTCCCGGCCGCGCCGGCCCGCCCGGCGCCAAGGTACGGGTGGTGGTGCGCGGCTCCGACGTTTCGCTTGCCATGAAGCGCCCGGGAGCCGTGTCGATCAGGACCATGCTGGGAGCACGGGTGAAGGCGGTCGCAAGCGATGACGGCCCGGTCGCCCGCGTCGATCTCGCTCTGACCGGCGGGGACACGCTGTCCGCCTTCATCACCCGCAACGCCGTGGATGAGCTGGGCCTGGGCCAGGGCGACACCGTGCTGGCCATGATCAAGGCCGCCTCGATCGATGCGCGGTAAGGGCTAGCGCCCCTTCTTCACCTCGTCGAGCCAGCGCCGGGCCGCTTCGTGATGGCGCGGCTGGATGGCACCGGAGACCATGCGGATGGCGGCATAGAGAATGGCGGCATCGTCCGTGAAGCCCAGGCCGACGATGAAATCGGGAACGACGTCGAAGGGCAGCACGAAATAGGCAAGCGCAGCGGCCAGCGTCGCCCTTACCTTGAAGGGCGTGTCGCGATCGAGCACCGCGTAATAGGCGGCCAGAAGATCGGAAGCGAAGGGGACATGGGCGAGCGCGAGCTTCAGCTTGGGCAGGAAATCGGTCTTGAGCTGCTCCTTGCGCCGCTCGAAACGACGGCCGGCATCGTCATACATACGCGACTGTGTGACCATGGTACCCTCCTCAACGCGAAAGCATGTGGCCCCGCCTTCCGCGGTTTCAAGCGCTGCATGCCCCAAACCTTATGAAAATACTTGGCGTCATGAAAATATTTCGATCTGCATGGCTGCTCTGCGCCCAAAATCCGCCAGGATCTCGGGATTCGCGTTCTAATCCATTGCACTGAGCCCGCCGACAGGATATCGCATCGCAGCAAGATTATAACGGGTCGAAACTGGAGGTCCTTCCGATGGCCGATCCAAACGCGTCCGCGGGCAAATCTGGCCTGGCTGATTCGCGTCCCTTGTCGCCGCATCTGCAGATCTATCGCTGGCCGATCACCATGACGATGTCGATCCTGCACCGCGTGACCGGCGGGGCTCTCTATGTCGGTACCCTGCTGCTCGTCTGGTGGCTTCTGGCCGCGGCGACCAGCCCCTCGGCCTTCGCCTGGG
Source organism: Labrys sp. WJW (assembly GCF_001676615.1). GTDB lineage: Bacteria > Pseudomonadota > Alphaproteobacteria > Rhizobiales > Labraceae > Labrys > Labrys sedimenti. The sequence goes on from NZ_LYXZ01000033.1 coordinate 99,495, forward strand.
TGCAATGGGTGATCGGCAGCCCGATCGGCCTCCTGATCCTCTTCGGCTATACCTGGGCCCTGATGCATCACATGCTCGGCGGCATCCGGCATTTCATCTGGGATTTCGGCCACGGCCTCGGACCGGGCGAACGCGACACCTATGCCTGGGCCAACCTGATCGGGTCGGTGGTACTCACCATCCTGATCTGGATCATCGGCCTGCTGGCCTTCTGAGGATCCGACATGAGCAAGAGCCTCAAGACCCCCCTCGGCCGCGTGCGCGGCCTCGGTTCGGCCAGGTCCGGTACCCATCATTTCTGGCTGCAGCGCCTCACCGGCGCCGCCATGGTGCCGCTCACCATCGCCTTCGTGCTGACGGTGATCTGCCTTGCCGATGCCAGCCAGGCCACGGTGATCGCCACCTTGTCGTCGCCGCTCGTCGCCATCCTGCTGTTCCTGTTCATCATCGCCGGCGTCGTCCATATGCGGGCCGGCATGCAGGTGATCATCGAGGATTACGTCGAGACCGAAAGCCTGAAGATCCTGGCCGTACTCGCCAACACCTTCTTCTCGCTCCTGGTGGGGGCTGCGTGCCTCTACGCTCTGCTGAAATTGAATTTCGGGATGTAACCCAGTCGGGGTATGATTTATGGCCGAAGGCACCCTCACTCAACCCTCCGCCCTGGGCACCGCCTATCCAATCACCGACCACACCTATGACGTCGTGGTGGTCGGCGCCGGCGGTGCGGGCCTGCGCGCCGTGGTCGGCTGTTCCGAGGCCGGACTGCGCACCGCCTGCATCACCAAGGTCTTCCCGACGCGTTCCCACACCGTGGCCGCCCAGGGCGGCATCGCCGCCTCGCTCGGCAATATGGGCCGCGACGACTGGCGCTTCCACATGTACGACACCGTCAAGGGGTCGGACTGGCTGGGCGACCAGGATGCCATCGAATATCTGGTGCGCAACGCGCCGGCCGCCGTCTACGAGCTCGAGCATTGGGGCGTGCCCTTCTCGCGCACCGAGGACGGCCGCATCTACCAGCGCCCGTTCGGCGGCATGACCACCGATTTCGGCAAGGGCATCGCCCAGCGCACCTGCGCCGCCGCCGACCGGACCGGCCACGCCATGCTGCACACGCTCTATGGCGCCGCGCTCAAGCACCAGGCCGAGTTCTTCGTCGAGTATTTTGCCCTCGATCTGATCATGGACGAGGAGGGCCGCTGCCGCGGCATCGTGGCGCTGAAGATGGATGACGGCACCATCCATCGCTTCCGCGCCCACCGCACCATCCTGGCGACCGGCGGCTATGGCCGTGCCTATTTCACCGCAACCTCGGCCCATACCTGTACGGGCGACGGCAATGCCATGGTGCTCAGGGCCGGCCTGCCGCTGCAGGACATGGAATTCGTGCAGTTCCATCCCACCGGCATCTATGGCGCCGGCTGCCTGATCACCGAAGGCGCCCGCGGCGAAGGCGGCTACCTCACCAATTCGGAAGGCGAGCGTTTCATGGAGCGCTACGCCCCCTCGGTGAAGGACCTTGCCCCGCGCGACATGGTCTCGCGCGCCATGACCATGGAAATCCGCGAAGGCCGCGGGGTCGGCAAGCGCAAGGATCACATCTTCCTGCATCTCGACCATCTGGATCCCAAGATCCTGGCCGAGCGCCTGCCCGGCATCTCCGAATCGGCCCGCATCTTCGCCGGCGTCGACCTCACCAAGGAACCGATCCCGGTGCTGCCGACGGTGCACTACAACATGGGCGGTATCCCCACCAATTATCACGGCGAAGTGCTGACCAAGAAGGGCAACGATCCCGATGCGATCGTGCCCGGCCTGATGGCGCTGGGCGAGGCGGCCTGCGTCTCCGTGCATGGCGCCAACCGCCTCGGCTCCAACTCGCTGATCGACCTCGTGGTCTTCGGCCGCGCCGCAGGCCTGCGCTGCGCCGAGATGGTCAAGCCCGGCGAGAAGCATGCCGACCTGCCGGCCGATTCGGCCGAGAAGGCCCTCTCCCGCCTCGATCGCCTGCGTTACGCCAAGGGGTCGACCCCGACAGCGGATCTGCGCCTGTCCATGCAACGTGTGATGCAGAGCGATTGCGCGGTCTACCGTACCAGCGCTTCCCTCTCCGAAGGCAAGGAGAAGATCCACCAGGTCTGGCAAAGCGCCGACGATGTGCGCGTCACCGACCGCTCGCTGATCTGGAACTCGGACCTGATCGAGACGCTGGAATTCGACAATCTGATCGGCCAGGCCGTGGTCACCATGGATGGCGCGGAAAACCGCAAGGAAAGCCGCGGCGCCCACGCCCATGAGGACTTCCCCAACCGCGACGACCAGAACTGGATGAAGCACACTTTGGCCTGGGCCGACACGGAGAAGAAGTCCGTCACCATCGATTACCGGCCGGTGCACACCTACACCATGTCGAACGACGTCCAGTATATCGAGCCGAAGGCGCGCGTGTACTGATGCGATGGTTCTTCGCGATAGGCCTACTTGCGCTTTCTGTCTCGGAGCTAAGAGCTGAAGTACGACATAGTGATCTCGTCGGGTGTTGGCAGCCTAAGCAACAAAACGATCGCTATTTGCGTTCTGCATGCTTTTATCCCAGTGGAGATTTGGAGATAAGCCTAACCCTGACAACGGAGGGTTTTGGTGATTGCGCCCGGTATCAGTTGAAGACACCCGACGTCATGCATGGATCAACTCTAACGCCTGGTGAGGCATTCTACGGAATTTCTAAACATGGATTTAGATTTAGAGGCATATCGAATCCAAAGAAGTTTCAATGCAACGTAAGAAATCACGATGGCATGCTTTCTTTGACAGGAAACAGGTGCCCATTCATCACGGAGTGGGTGCCCACTAAATTCAAACTGCGGGACCCAGACTCTATTTGTAGGTCTGAGGCGAGCAGCAATTGAAGTTGCTGTTGATGTGATTTGCAAATTGGCTGATGTCCTGCTCGGCCAATGGTTAAAAAAACTAGACGTTTGTTACGTTCAAGTTTGAGCTGCCAGACGCGGAGAGGCTAGCATGGTTCAACTCACACTTCCCAAGAACTCCCGCATCGTCGGCGGCAAGGTCTGGCCGAAGCCGGAGAACCAGAAGAATCTGCGCGAGTTCAAGATCTACCGTTACGATCCGGACGGTGAGGCAAACCCGCGCACCGATACTTATTTCGTCGATCTCGACGATTGCGGCCCGATGGTGCTGGACGCCATCATCTGGATCAAGAACACCATCGATCCGACGCTGACCTTCCGCCGCTCCTGCCGCGAAGGCATCTGCGGCTCCTGCGCCATGAACATCGACGGCGCCAACACGCTCGCCTGCACCAAGGCGATGGAAGACATCAAGGGCGTGATCAAGATCTATCCGCTGCCGCATATGCCGGTGGTGAAGGACCTGGTGCCCGATCTCACGCGCTTCTACGCCCAGCATGCCTCGATCGAGCCCTGGCTGAAGACCGATACGCCCCAGCCCGAGAAGGAATGGCGCCAGTCCCATGGCGACCGTGAAAAGCTCGATGGCCTCTACGAGTGCATCCTGTGCGCCTGCTGCTCCACCTCCTGCCCGAGCTACTGGTGGAACGGCGACCGCTATCTCGGCCCGGCTGCCCTCCTGCAGGCCTATCGCTGGCTGATCGACAGCCGCGACGAGCGCACCGGCGATCGCCTGGACGAGCTGGAGGATCCCTTCAAGCTCTATCGCTGCCACACCATCATGAACTGCGCCCAAACCTGCCCGAAGGGTTTGAACCCGGCCAAGGCAATCGCCGAAATCAAGAAGATGATGGTGGCAAGGCAGGTGTAAGCATGGCACTTGCCTCGCAAGAGCCTGTATCGGCACCGATGCGCCGGGCTATCCAGCAAAGGCTCGAGCAGATTCGGGCCGAAGAGAATGCCCGAATTTTGCTGGCAGTCGAGTCGGGCAGCCGTGCTTGGGGGTTCTGGTCTCCCGACAGCGATTACGATGTCCGCTTTGTCTATGTCAGAGACGCCCAGGACTATCTGTCCATCGAGCCACCTCGTGATGTGATTGAACGACCCATTTCCGATGAGCTCGATTTCGCCGGGTGGGATCTCGCCAAGACGCTGAAGCTTATCTTCAAGTCGAATGCAGTGATTCTTGAATGGCTGCAATCGCCCATTCACTATGGGGGCGATGACGCTTTCGCTTCTGCCATCCTCGACTTTGCCAGGCCCCGGCTCGACGAGAAGGCTCTCGCCTATCACTATCTCAATCTGGCACGCAGCCAGATCAATCGGTTCCTGGATGATCCGGCCCTGGTCCGCGGCAAGAAGTATTTCTACGTCATTCGGCCTGCACTGACATTGCGCTGGCTCCGTTTGCACGGTGCGACTGCCGTCCCACCGATGGACTTCGGGAGGCTCACCCGGGAGACGTGCCTGCCGGACGCCATTCTCGAAACCCTGGCAGGACTGCTCGAACAGAAGAAGAAGGAGAGGGAGTTCGGCTTGATCCCCCGGAATCCCGCGTTGGACGCCTTGATCCATGCCGAAGTGCAGGACGGAGAACAACGCGCCCGGCGCCCTGCCCAGCGCAAATCAGCGAACGACATAGAAGCCGCAGACGCCTTTCTTCGCACATGGATTCACAACGCCGCGTAGGTATCACGGCCGAATGCAGGCCGGGGCTCGCGGATGGTTCTCCTTACCGCACCGGGCCGGTGACGTCGACGTCTTCCACCGGCGGCTGCTTGTCGAGTTCGTTGCGGTCGAGCCGCGGCGAGGCAGCGGCCGGCACCGTGGCGGGCGCGTGGAGCGTGAGCTTGGGCAGTTCGAGATTGCTGTCGACGCGGCCGATCGGAGCGGCTGCAGACGTCATCGTCGACAGGGCAACCAGCACTGCAACGGCGCTTGGGGCAGCCATGGGGTCTCTCCGGGACGTGTGACGTTCAGGCCACACCTTGGCGGAATTGATTTAAGCAAGCCTTAAGATCATCCGGCCTATCAAAGAATCGACACAGAACCAGCTCAACAGGGTCGTGCATTCTCGCTATCCGACTTCCCCTACGGTATGCGGGATTGTCCGGCCGATTATCGCATGCGGCATTACGCTTCTTGCTGTCGCCACCTGCCTCGATCTGATATTGGCAGTACCTGTTAACTCTGACTGGGACCGGATGGACCGATGAGATTTTCCGCGCTGGCAATTCTACCCTGTGCCCTGCTGCTGGCGTCGTGTGCGTCATCGACTCGTCTTGGCGACGCCTTCGATTTCGGCAGCTCCCAACGTCCCCCGCCGGATGCCGGCCGGCCTGTACCGGCGCCGGAGCCGCTGATGGCGGCACCGACGGAGGACGTGACCTCCCAGCCCCTGCCGCCCGCCGGCGGGGAGGCGACGCCAGGCGGCACCGCTGCTGCGCCTTCCACTTCGCTTGCCCCGCCGAGCAATCAGGTCGCCGCCCTGCCGACGGCACCGCGCCCGTCCTCTACCAGCAGCATCTCCGGCAGCTGGAAGATCTCCGATGCCGCGCGCGGCAGCTGCAACATCTCGCTGACGCGCCAGGCCCTGCTCGACGTCTACCGCGCCTCCCCCTCGGGCTGCCAGGCCGGTTCGCTCGCCAAGGTCAATGCCTGGCAGCAGCGCGGCCAGGAGATCGACCTGCTCGAGCCGGGTGGCCGCACGGCGGTGCGCCTGTTCCCGACGGGCGACGGCGCCTATGAAGGCGCGGCCACGCTGTCGGGCGCCAAGATCCGGATGACCCGCTAAAGGGCTCTTTTAGCAAGCACATGCCGAAGGGCAGGCCCGAGGCCTGCCCTTTGTCTTTATATCCCGGCGAACAAGGAACGGCAGGCCGGCGGACGAGCCGGCCCTGTCCAACTCATCCCTGCACGGGCGCCCGCCCATAGGGATGGATCAGCGTGTCGTGTTCGGTGATGAAATAGCGCCGGGCTACATCCCAATAGCCGTTATAGACCAGGCCGCCATTCTCGCGAATCACCCGCTCGCGATTGGCGCGGTACCAGGCCGGGATCTCGTACCAGGGCATCATCGGATTGTCGTGATGCACGACATGCAGATTGTTGTAGAGGAAGAGCAGTCCGAAGACCGGCGCGTTCTCGACGATGGCCGTACGCTCTTCCACCTCGTTCTCGGCACGGTGCTCGGCGAAGGAACGCACCAGCATCAGCGCCGTAGCCGGATAGACGATCGCTGCAAAATAGATCAGCGGATTGAGATCGCATATCAGCACCAGCCAGGCCAGCACGACCAAGAGTTGCAGGGCATGGCTGGTCCAGATTCGGCGATGCATCGGCTCGCCATTCCACACGGCGCGGGCTTCGCGCATGAGGAAGGTCGACATCGCCCGCGCCGGACCGATGGTCATCCGGCCGAGGAAGGTGGAATTGGCGCGGATCGCCCAGGCATGGAAGCGGCCGAGCCGGTCCCACTGCTCCTGCGTCCAGTAATGTGATTCGGGATCGTCGAGCGGGTCGGTCAGCCGCTCGTCCCGGTGATGCAGCAGATGGCTGATGCGATAGGATTCATAGGGCAGCCACAAAAGCAGTGGCCAGCAGCCGATCCAGCGGTTGAGGGTGCGGTTCGTGGTCGGATGGCCGTGAATGATCTCATGCTGGAGGGAGGCGTGCCAGGCGACCGTCCAGGCCCCGAGCGGCATCCAGATCCAGAGCGGAATTGCCGCATGGAAATAGGTTAATACCCCCCAAAGACTATAGATTATAGACGCAAGAACGATGGTCGGCCACTCGACCGCCTTCCGTCTCCGCCGCGCCTCAATCTCAGCCTTACGCATTCAAATCACTCCATAATTACAGTGATGATGCGGCGAAAGCCTAAATCACACAAGGATTGTGTTGTCGCATAACATTGACATTTGTCGTCCAATAATCTCTCTTGTAGATAATTTCATTGTTTGTTGACTATTATAAACATCCAGGGCAGAAAATGGCACATCCTACCGCGGCACAGAGCTTTCGCGACCGGCTCGAGCGGGTCATCGCCCAGACGGGCCTCAACCAGGCGGGCTTTGCCCGCCATGTCGGCATCGACCGTTCCACCCTGTCGCAATTGCTGTCGGCGGATAACGACCGCCTGCCCAGGGCCGAGACCCTGGCCGCCATCGCCAAGGGGTGCCGCATCTCGATCGACTGGCTGCTCGGCCTCAGCCAGCGCGAGCAGATCGGCGCCGAACTGGTGGAAGCCGTGCTGACCATCGAGACGCAGGCCCATGCCCCCTTCAACGAGCGCTTCCTGCGCTGGCACGCCGAGGCAGCCGGACGCAAGCTGCGCACCGTGCCGATGAGCTTTCCCGACTTCCTGAAGACGGACGAGGTCATGCAATTCGAATATGCGGCAGCGCTCGGCCTCGATTCCAACCCGGCCCTGGCCGAACGCAGACGGCTGATCATCGCGTCGATCCGCGATGGCGGCGAGATGGAAGCCTGTGTCTCCGTTCAGGCACTGGAACTCTTCGCGCGGGGCCAGGCCCAATGGGAAGGCTTCGACATCGCCGGCCGCCGGGCCCAGTTCAACACCATGGCCGCCTTGGTGGAGGAGCTCTATCCGACACTTCGGCTCAACTTATACGATCTCAGGCAGACCTATTCGGCGCCCTTCACCATCTATGGCAATTCGCGTGCCGCCGTTTATCTCGGGCCGACCTATCTGGTCCTCAATGCCAGCGAGCATATCCGCATGCTGACGCGCCGTTTCGAGGACATCGTGCGTACCGCCACGGTGCAGCCCCATGTCGCGGCCACCTATCTGCGCGACCTCGGCGCCTCTCTCGACTGAGCGGAATTGGCTGGAACGGCAACCGGAGCGAGGGCAGGCCAGGGGGCCAGCGGGGACGAGAGCCGCATGTTTCACGCAAGATGAACGCCACGTGAACGAGGGCTTGCACGATTGTTCACACAAACCCGGTTATGGTCCGCCTCAAGTAAAGGGCATTCGCGACTGAATGCTCGATTGTCCCAACTCTTTGTTTCAAAGCCTCTTTGCGGTTGCTGGTGTTTCCGGCCAGTCATACACCGCTCTAGGATCCGGTCTGGAGAAGCTTCATGCCCTGCCGAGCCCTTTTGGGGGTGATTGCCGGTCTGGCCCTCCTGACTCTGGGCCTTCAGACCGATGTGAATGCCGCCTTCGCGCAAAATTCGCTGAACAATTACGCCCAGACGCCGCAGCAGGTGCCGGCCTTGGGGCGCAATCGAGGCCTTCCCCAGGCTCCCGACGAGGTCGGCCAGGGACCGGACCAAGGACAGAGCCAAGAACCGGACATGGCAGGCAACCCGCGCCTGCTGCCGCCGCGCGCCATCATCTCCAGCCTGGCCGGGCGCGGATACCGCAATGTCGTCATCAAGCGGGTACGCGGCGACAGCTATATCGCGGAGGCGGAGGGTTCGGAAGGCGGGCGCGTGCTCATCGTCATCGACGGCCATACCACCGAAATTACGGGATTGCGGCAATTGGGCTGGGCTCGCCCTCCCCGGCAGTGGGACAATGACAGCTGGGTCCCGCCGCGTCCCTGGAGTGGTCCACGCTGGTAGGCTCGAGCCACGGTTCAGTTCACGGCTCGATAGCTCGGCGTGCTCCGGAGCGGTCCGGCAGCCCGCCTGCGCCCCCGGCGCGGGCGGGCTCGTTATTTGACGCTGCCGAAGCAAAAGATGCTAAGGAGCAAGTCATGCTCCAGCCAACAGGCCCCCGCCTCCACGACAGCCCCGACAATCCTTGCCCGGCCGGCGCCATCGTCGAGGCCCTCACCACCCGGGACGGCATCACGCTGCGTACGGCGCGCTGGCCCTCGCTGTCGCCGCATCCCAGGGGAACGGTCTGCCTGTTCCAGGGGCGCTCCGAATTCATCGAGAAATATTTCGAGCTCATCCGCGACTTGCGGGCGCGGGGCTTTGCCGTAGCAACCCTCGACTGGCGGGGGCAAGGCGGGTCCGACCGCCTGCTGCGCGACGGGCGCCTCGGCCATATCGACGATTTCGGCGATTTCGGGCCGGATCTCGACGCCTTCATGCGCAAGATCGCCTTGCCCGAATGCCCCAGCCCCTTCTATGCGCTGGCCCATTCGATGGGAGGCGCCATCCTGTTCGCCAATCTGCCGCCCGGCTCGATCTGGTTCGACCGGCTCGTCGTTACGGCGCCCATGATCGAGATCGACCGCAAACCGCCCGGTGCGCGCTGGCTCGCCCGTGTCCTCGGCGGGCTCGGGCTGGGACGGCTGATCGTGCCGGGCTGGTCGCCCCGTCCGGTCGGGCTCAAGCCTTTCGACGGCAATCCGGTGACCTCGGACAAGGCCCGCTATGAACGCGCCGCCCGCATCGCCCGCGACGCGCCCGAGCTTGCCATCGGGGGGCCGACGATCGGCTGGGTCCGCGCTGCCTTCCGGGTGATGGACCGGCTGGCCGATCCCCGCTTCGGGGCTGACTGGCGTGTCCCCACCCTGATCCTGCTGGCGGGCGACGATCACGTCGTCTCCTCGCCGGCCGCCCAGCATTTCGCGGCCAAGCTCTATGCCACCCGGACCCTGACCCTGCCCGGCTCGCGCCACGAGATCACCCAGGAACGCGACGCCATCCGCGAGGCCTTCTGGGCCGCCTTCGACGCCTTCATTCCCGGCACGCAGGCGTAATACCAACCCACGGAATGCCTGACTTGTCATCCCCGGCTGAGCGTAGCGAGGGGAATGACAGCGTTCCATCCACACGCAACGGTCAAGATATATGAAGGTTGGTATAAGTCTGGGACTGCAGGTGTCTCGCCTGCCCTTGGCAGCGCAAGGCCGGATGGGAAAAGCAGGCGAGACGCCTGCGGCCCAGAATATCCTCAGCCCTGTGCCTGCAGCAGGGAAAGCGCTGCCGCATGCACGCGCGCATCGCCTGCCGCGACGATGCGGCCGCCGGCCTGGGCGGGACCGCCGTCCCAGGTGGTGATGACGCCGCCGGCGCCTTCCACGATCGGGATCAGAGCGGTGATGTCGTAGGGCTGGAGATTGGCTTCGATCACCAGATCGACCAGGCCCATCGCCAGCATGGCATAGGCATAGCAATCGCCGCCATAGCGCGAGAGCTTCACCTTCTCTTCCACGGCAGAGAAGAGTGCCCGGTCGGGCTCGGCCATCAGGCGGGGGCTGGTGGTGTAGAGCACGGCGTCCGCGAGGCTCGCGCAGGAGCGGGTGCGCATGGCGCGCTCACCGCCGGGGCCGCGATATTTGGCCGAGCCGCCATCGCCCGAAAAACGTTCGCGCGTGAAGGGCTGATGCATCATGCCATAGCAGGGCTGACCGTTGCGCAGGAGGCCGATCAGCGTGCCCCAGCCGACCATGCCGGAGATGAAGGATTTGGTGCCGTCGATCGGATCGAGCACCCAGACGAATTCGGCATCGAGGCGCTCGGAGCCGTATTCCTCGCCCATCACGCCATGGCTGGGAAACATCGCCCGGATCTTCTGGCGGATCACCGCCTCGGCGCCGCGGTCGGCCTCGGTGACGGGATCGAAATTGCCGCCGCCGGACTTGTCTTCCGTGGCCAGGGCCGAACGGAAGAAAGGCAGGATCGTGGTGCCCGAAACATTGGCGAGCTCATCCACGAAGGCTTCGAAATCCACCGGTGCCATCTTTTTCTCCGCGCGGCCAGAGCGCTTCGTCTGCGCCGGTCTCCCCTAGAGCAAAACGCGTTCAGGCGTGAACGCTTTTTCCTCTAGCTCGTTGATCCGACGCGTCTTTGCGATTCTTGGTGATTCCACCAAATCGCAAGACGCTTTAGAGCCTTTTGCGTTCCGGCGAAATCGCCGGGGCACGCAAAGGCATGTCAACGAGGAGTTGGAGCAAAGCGCGTCTCGGTCTGAACGGGCTCTGCTCTAGAGCAGATTCCCGCCGGAGCAAACCGGTTTTTGAAAATGAAAACCCCGCCTCGCGGCGGGGTTCCGGGGCCCGGCTGCCAGCCGCCTGTCGGGGCCGGTGCCGGGACGCTACCGTGAAATTCGATTAGCGGCAGACGCGCACGCGCTCGACATGATAGCCGTAGTCGTACTGGTTCGGCACGCGCTGGCGCTCGAACCAGCAGCGGGGCTGCACATAGACCGGAGCGGGCTCGTAATAGCCGTCATCATAATCATAGCCGCGATCACGGTTTGACAGCGCGCCGCCCAAGAGCAGGCCGCCGACGAGGCCGGCTGCCGCACCGCCGGCGAAGGCGCCGCCACGGCCATAGCGAGCTTCGGCGGTGCCGGTGGTCGCCATCGAGGCACCGGCAACAGTGGCAACAACCAGGGCCGATGCGAGAATTTTCTTCAACATGATCAATTCCTCACGGAGGGGCGCTCCAGAAGCGCCACCATCGGTAGCTGCTTTGTGCCCTTGAACTCATGGGATGCACTTTAGGGGGTACAAGCTGAATGGACTATGAACGCTTCCGTCAGCTTTCGGACGGATTTTGCGGGTCCAGCGCGACGATGTCGACGGCCGGCCCCAGGCGTTCGCGGGCGATCTCCATCACATGGCGGTGGTGGGTGAACAGGATCTTCTGGAGCCCCGATTCCTTGGCCGCCAGTACCTGCAGCGCAGCGGCGACGCGCTCTTCGTCGAAGGTCATCACCAAATCGTCGCCGACGAAAGGCGGTACCTCGCGCCGTGCCGCCATGGCTTCGAGATGGGCGAGGCGGAGCGACAGATAGAGCTGGTCCCGCGTGCCCTCGCTCAGGCCGCCGATGTCGGTGGTGCCCCCATCGGGCCGGCGCGCGGCAAGGCGCAGCCTGTCGGCCTCGTCATAGAGCGTGGCGATGCCGGCAAAGCCGCCAGCCGTGATGGTGGCGAACAGGCCGCCCGCCCGCGCAATCAATGGCCCCTGCTCGGAACGGAGCTGGCGTTCCAGCCCTGCCTCCAGCAGCAGGGAGGCCGTCTTCAGCACCAGATAGTCATGGGTGATGCGGGCAAGGTCGCTGCGGGCATCCTCCAGCGCCTGGGCGGCCCCGGCCGCGCCGGCCTCCCGCTCGATCGCCTCGCGCCGCCGCCGCAAGTCCCCGAGGGTGAGAGCCGCCTGCTTGTCCGCTTCGATCAGGCCGTTGAGCTCGGCCTGCACGGCCTCGCTCTCGCCCGCGGCCTCGTCGATGCCGATCTCGGCCGCCTCGGCCCGCAACGCGCCCTCTTCCAGGCCATCGCCCTGCCCGCCGAGTTCGGCCCGCGCTGCGGCGAGTTCGCGCTCGAGGCCGGCGCGCAGCGTGAGATCGGCGGCAAGCGCGGCAAGCCCTGCGGCCTCGCAGCCAGCCGTAGCGGCCAGTCCGGCAATGGCTTCGTCATGGCCTGTTTGAGCCGCCTCCGCCTTGGCCAGCGCGGCGCGGTAGCGATCCAGGCCCTCCCGTGCGGTGCGCCGCCGGATCGCCGCGTCGCGAGCCGCCGTCAGCGCCGCCATCAGGCCGAAAGCGGTCTCCGCCGGCTCGCCGCTCGCCTCGGAAGGGAGCTTGTCGACCAGGCCGGCGGCCCGCTGCGCGAAGGTTGTGCGATCGTCGAGAATGCTGGCGATCCGGTGCTCCAGGCTGCCGAGCTGGGCCAGCTTGCCCTGCGCGGCGATCCACAGCTCACTCGCCTTGGCGGCTTCCTGGGGGCTCGCCTCCGGTGCCAGCCCGAGAACGGCGAGCGCCGCCACCCAATCCGACTGGGTGGCGGCACGCGCGGCCTCGGCCGCTTCCTGCGATTTTTCGGCCCGGGCAAGCTCGGCCCGGCTCGCTTCGAGTTGATCGGCGAGCGAGCGGGCCTCCCGAGCGCCGAGTTCGAGCGCGGCGAGACCATCCTCGATCAGCCGCGCAAGGCTGGGCAGGCTTTGCGTCGACGCACCGGCAATGCCGATTTCGACGGCAAGCGCCTCGAGGCCGGGCCGCTCCCCGGACAGACGCCGCTGGCCCCGCTCGATCCTGAGTTCCAGATCCCGCAGCGCCTGGCGTTCCTCGCGCAGCCGGGCGAGCTCCGCCAGAAAGCGGCGCATCGCTGCTGGCGTCCCCGCCTGGCAGCCGAGCGGTGCGAACAGGGTCTGCCAGGCCTGACCGACCTGCTCGCTTTCCCGCAAACGCGCCGCGATCCCGGCCTCGGTCTGGGCAAGAGCCGCAGCATCCTTGTCGCGCGTCCGACGAACCACCTCTCGTCGAGCCAGATGCTCGGCCTGCGCCAGCCTGCGGTCGGCAAGGTCGTCCACGGCAGCGACGATCTTGCGATAGGCCTTCGCTGCCGCCGCCGAGGGTTGGCTGAGGACGGCCTCGAACAAAGCATCGCGCTCCGACCGTTCGCGGGCCAGCATGGCATCGTCGATCAGTCCATCCCTGCCCTCGGCCTGGGCCAGGAGCGCGTCGGCTTCTGCCAGGGCCTCCCGCAGCCGCCGGACTTCGGCTTCCTGTTCCCGGGCCGTGCTCTCCAGAGCCGCCAGGGCCCGCTCAGCCTGGGTGATCGCCTCCTCGGACGGCTCGCGCCAGACCCAGAGCTTGTGCTCGTCCGGCACGGCCGGCGACAACCGGGCCAACCTGTCTTGCTGGAGGGCGCGGCGCCGTGCCAACTCGCCTTCCTGCTCCTCGATGGTGCCGGCTTCCGCCAAAACGGGCTGCATGGCTTTCAGGCGCTGGCGCAGGGGACTGGGATCGGCGCTCGCCTGGACGGCAGCCGTCTTGCGGTGCAGTGCCTCGATCGTTTCGCGGGCCCGTTCAGCGGCGCGAGCGCTTTCGCCCGCCTCCCGCTCGATCTCGCGCCGGCGTTCGGCCAGCACGCGGATACGTTCGAGGGCAAGGTCATCCGGGCTCAGGGCCGAAAGGGCGGCCCGATCCTTCTGACCGAGCCGGCGGGCGAGACCGTCGAGGTCATCGGCGATTTCCCGTGCCTCCGCCTCCCGGCGCGGCAGGTCCAGCATCGCCTTGGCCAGGGCGGCGCGCTCCTCGTTGAGGGCCGTGATCGCCTCGCCTGCCGCCAGCACATCGTCATCGACGGTGATCGCAGCCAGGGCCCGCTCGGCATCGTCCACCTCGCGCGCCAGGCGGGCCATGGCCTCGCGGCCGGTCTCGGCCCGGGCCAGCGCCCCCTCGATCTCGGCGGCAAAACCATCGGGCAGATCCGGCCGAGCCTCGAGAGCAGCCAGGGCCGCCTCGGCCTTGCCGATCCGGGCGAGCAGGGGAGCGACGCGGCGGACGCGATCGATGCGGGCACGCCGGATTCCGGCCTGGCGCAGCTGCTCGGCCAGGGCACGCGCCCGCGCTTCCCCGGCCTCGATCTCGGTTTCGAGCGATCGCACGTCGTCGGCTCGCAGCGACTGCTCGCGCAGCGCCCGGCGGGCCTGATCGTAGCGCTCCTGCGCCTCATAGAAGGCGCGCTTGTTCGACCTGCGCGCCCCGAACAACCCGTCCGCCTCGCTCTCCAGCCCGGCGCGGACCGAAACCAGGGTCTTCAGGCCGGAGGCGGCGGCGAACAGGCTTTCGCCCACTTCGCCTTCGGCCGCCAACATCTGGCGGGCGCCCTCGCGCAGGCCGGCCTGGTCGAGCCCGAAGGCGGCCAGGAAGACCTCGCGCGAGATGCCGCTCAGCAGCGGTTCGAGCAGCCCGTCGTCGAGCGGCGCGTCTTCGGCATCGGTGAGGGAATTCTTCAGCCGCTTGCGCCGCCAGAACCGCAAGGCGCTGCCATCGACGTGCTGCAGCTCGGCACCGATCTTCAGATCCTCGTAGCGATGCCTGAAATTGGCGGGGCTGCGCGGCTCGAAGCCATAGAGCAGGTCGGTGATCGCCGACAGTGCCGAGCTCTTGCCGGCCTCGTTCGGGCCATAGACGATGTGCAGATCGGCATCGGGGCGAAACTCGAGACGCGTCCCGGTGAAGGGGCCGTAGCGGTCGAGATCGAGGCGGGTGAGCTTCATGCCGCCTCTCCGGCACCCGCCTTGCCGCCCCGGCGTAGCCTTGCCAGGGCGACGGCGCGCGCCTCGTCCACCAGCCCGGTGCCGATCTCCTCGCCGCGCACGGCCTGGCGGACCTCGTCCGGCAATTTGGCGAGGATGTCCTCGATGATACCGGCCAGGCCCGCTTCGAAATCCGGTTCGGTCTCCAGCCCGGCCAGGAGGCCCTGCGGATCGGCGAAGCCGACGGTTTCGTCCAGCGCGATCTGCGGGGGCGCGGTGGCAAGCTCGATGCGCTCGATATAGAGCCGCTCGCTCACCCGGTCGGCTGCCGCCTGGATCTCGGCCCGCAAATGCTGGGCGTCTGCGGCAAGCCCGTCATGGGCCGGTGTTTCACCCGTCAGCGTCAGGCGCAGGGCGAGCGGGCGCTCGCCCGCCGCATCGATTTCCTGCCGCAAAGCAGTCTCGACCCGGGCCAGCACCTCGGCCAGCGTCGCCGCCTCGCCGATTGCGACGCGGCGATGGCTCCAGCGCGCCTTATCGAGCACCAAGGGCGTCAGCGAGGCGACGGCCCCGTCCTCGACCTCCACCAGCATGGCGCCTTTCGGCCCGCTTTCGCGCACATGCCGCCCCTGGAGATTGCCGGGGAAGACGACATGAGGATCGGTGGCGACGATTTCGGCCGCATGGATATGGCCGAGCGCCCAGTAGTCGTAGTTGCGGGCCTTGAGATCGGTGAGGGTGCAGGGCGCGTAGGAGGCATGGCCGGCCCGGCCGTCCAGGGAGGTATGGAGCAAACCGAGATTGAACCAGCCCACGCGTGCCGGCGGAAAATCGCGTACGATATTATCGCTCAGGGAACGCTCGGCGAAACTGCGTCCATGCAAGGCGACCTTCAGCTCGGGCAGCTCCAGGGTCTCGGCCTTTCGGGTGCCGAAGGAATGCACCAAAGCAGGCAGCGTCACCTTGCGCGAGATCTGGCTCTCGGCGTCGTGATTGCCCTGGATCAAGAAGGTGGGAATGCCGGCGCGCGACAGCCGCGCCAGCTGGGCGGCGAAGAACAGGCCGGTGTGATAGTCGCGCCAGTCGCCGTCATAGACATCGCCCGAGATCACCAGGAAAGCTGCCTGCCGAGCCAGCACCTCGTCGATCAGCGCCTCGAAGGCCTCGCGCGTCGCCCGGGCAAACAGCGTCGCCAGCTCGGGCTGGCGGGCCGTCAGTCCATGCATGGGGCTGTCGAGATGCAGATCGGCGGCGTGGACGAAGCGAAAGCGCATCAGCGCTTTTAGGATCGATTGCAGCGCTTTGTCGAGGTGGCTTTCCCGGGACCGCAGGCGTCTCGCCTGCCTCTTTTTCTTCGAGCATTGCGGTTCGAAGATGCAGGCGAGACGCCTGCGGTCCCAGAAGGGCCCGTCAATCGAACAGCGGGCCGAGATAATCCTTCTTACTGAGCTCCACGCCGTTGGCGCGCAGGATGGCGTAGGCGGTGGTGGCGTGGAAAAAGAAATTCGGCAGGGCATAGAAGTTGAGATAGTCGTCGGGCTTCAATTCGCGTTGCGTGCCGGCGATCTTCAGGCTGATCACGCGCTCGCCGCCGGCCTCGACAGCGGCCTGCGGCACGGAGCGGATGAACTCCAATGTCCTCGCGATGCGCGAGCGCAGCTCGGCGAAATCCTTCTCGTCATCGTTGAATTTCGGCGCCTCCACGCCGGAAAGCCGCGCCACGCAGAGCTTGGCGAAATCGCAGCTCGTGCTGACCTGGCGCGAAAGCGGCAGCATGTCGGCGGTGAGCCTCAACCCGCACATCACGGTCGGATCGATCTTCTTGGCCTCGGCAAAGGCGGCCGCCTTGTCGAGGATGGCCGAAAGCGCCTCCAAGGTGTGCACGAAGACCGGCACGGTGGCCTGATAATATGAAAGCGACATGAGTTCCTCCGTGCCTGTTTTTGGCGGTGAGGGTGTTTTACTCGGCCCGGCAGCCGATGGCCACGGCTTCTTCGCCTCACGCCCCGAAGATCGACCAGCCCATGCGGCGGGTGAGGGTCTCCAAGGCGATGCGGCCGAGATGGGAATTGCCGTTGGCGTCGAGGCCCGGCGCCCACACCGCGATCGAGGCCTTGCCCGGCGCCACGGCGAGGATGCCGCCGCCCACGCCGCTCTTGCCGGGCAGGCCGACGCGATAGGCGAATTCGCCCGAGCCGTCATAATGGCCGCAGGTCAGCATGATCGAATTGATGCGGCGGGCCCGCTCGGCCTGCACCACACGGTGGCCGGTGGAGGGATTGAGGCCCTGCCAGGCGAGGAACCGGCCTGCCATCGCCAGCTGCCGGCAGGACATCGCGATGGCGCAATGATGGAAATAGACGCCGAGCGTATAGTCGACCGGATTGTCGAGCACGCCGAAGGATTTCATGTAGTTGGCGAGAGCCGCGTTGCGGAAGCCGGTGCGCTGCTCGGAGGCGGCCACCGCCTCGTCGATGGCGATCGAGGGATCGTCGGCGAGGAAGCGCATGAAATGCAGGATCTCGCCCAGGGCCTCGCGCGGCTGGTGCCCGGAGAGGATCAGATCGGTGACGGCGATGGCGCCGGCATTGATGAAGGGATTGCGCGGGATACCCTTCTCGTTCTCCAGGAGCACGATCGAGTTGAAGGCGCTGCCCGAGGGCTCGCGTCCCACCCGGCGCCACAGCCGGTCGCCGGCCTTGCCGAGGGCGAGGGTCAGGGTGAAGACCTTGGAGATGCTCTGGATCGAGAAGGCGACGTCGCCGTCGCCGCCGACATGGGCATTGCCCCCGGCATCGATGACGGCAATGCCGAAATGCCTGGGGTCGATGCGGGCAAGCTCTGGAATATAGCTCGCCACCTCGCCGCGGTCGCTGCGCTCGGCCATCTCCTGCGCGATTTCGGTGACGATCTCATCAAGCTGGGGCAAGGCGGGTCTCGGGTTTCGATGGCGGTCTTCTCCCTTAGCGCAAATCGGCGGCGGTTTGGGAAGAGGTGTCGACGAGCGAGCGCGGTGCTACACCCCTCATCCGGCTGCCGCCACCTTCTCCCTCAAGGGGAGAAGGGATTTGAATGGGATAGCTTTACCTCTGTCAAAGCGCAGAACTAGCTCAGTAGGTCCCCTTCTCCCCTTGCGGGAGAAGGTCCCGGCAGGGGGATGAGGGGTGAAACACCCGCTTTCCTTGACTCTCGCCCCCATATCCCCTACATCCCGCCCCGTTCTTACACAGTAAGACGCCCTTCCGCCGACCATCCCTGGAGGATGGAGGCCAACGCCCGTCAGCGCGATGCGCCCACGGGCGTGTTTTGCGTTGTGCGCCTTGCCTTGGAGGACGATGGCTCCGATATCTGCATCGAAGCCAAACAGGAAAAGACGAATGTTCGATGGTCTCTCCGCACGTCTGTCCGATGTGCTCGACAAGCTCACCCGGCGTGGCGCCCTC
The DNA here is from genome assembly GCF_001676615.1 of Labrys sp. WJW. Taxonomy (GTDB): domain Bacteria; phylum Pseudomonadota; class Alphaproteobacteria; order Rhizobiales; family Labraceae; genus Labrys; species Labrys sedimenti. The sequence goes on from NZ_LYXZ01000033.1 coordinate 117,781, forward strand.
ACCGAGGCGGATGTCGGCGAAGCCATGCGCGAGATCCGCCGTGCGCTGATCGAGGCGGACGTCGCGCTCGACGTCGTGCGCTCCTTTACCGACAAGGTCCGCACCCGCGCCGTCGGCGCCGAGGTGCTGAAGTCGGTGACCCCCGGCCAGATGGTCGTCAAGATCGTCAACGACGTCCTGATCGAGACCCTCGGCGGCGAAGGCCAGGCCATCGACCTGCAGGCGGTGCCGCCGGTGCCGATCCTGATGGTCGGCCTGCAGGGCTCCGGCAAGACCACCACGACCGCCAAGATCGCCAAGCGCCTGACCGACAGATTCGGCAAGAAGGTGCTGCTGGCCTCGCTCGATACCCGCCGTCCCGCCGCCATGGAACAGCTTGCCGTACTCGGCAAGCAGGTGGACGTCTCCGTGCTGCCGATCGTCGCGGGCCAGTCCGCCGTGCAGATCGCCAAGCGCGCCATGGATGCCGCCCGCTTCGGCGGCTACGACGTCGTCATGCTCGACACCGCTGGCCGCACCACCGTCGACGAGGCGCTGATGGCCGAGGCCGCCGAGGTCAAGGCCGTCACTGAGCCGCATGAAGTGCTGCTGGTGGCCGACGCCCTCACCGGCCAGGACGCCGTCAACACCGCCCGTGCCTTCGACGGGCGCCTCGGCATCACCGGCATCGTGCTCACCCGCCTCGACGGCGATGGCCGCGGTGGTGCCGCTTTGTCGATGCGCGCCGTCACCGGCAAGCCGATCAAGCTGGTCGGCACCGGCGAGAAGGTCGACGCGCTCGAAGATTTCCATCCTGCCCGCATCGCCAACCGCATCCTCGGCATGGGCGACATCGTCTCCCTGGTCGAGAAGGCCGCCGAGACGATCGACGCCGAGAAGGCCGCCAAGATTGCCGCCAAGATGCAGAAGGGCGCCTTCGATCTCGACGATCTGCGCGAGCAGCTGGTCCAGATGGAGAAGATCGGCGGCATGTCCGGCATGCTCGGCCTGTTGCCCGGCATGGGCAAGATCAAGGACCAGCTCGCCAACGCCAATCTCGACGAGAAGCTGTTCAAGCGCCAGCGCGCCATCATCGAATCGATGACCCCCGAGGAGCGCCGCAAGCCCGATATCCTGAAGGCCTCCCGCAAGCGCCGCATCGCCGCCGGCTCCGGCACCTCGCCCGAGCAGATCAACCGCCTGCTGAAGATGCATATGCAGATGGCGGACATGATGAAGAAGATGGGCGGCGCCAAGAAGGGCGCGCTCGGCAAGATGGCCTCGATGTTCGGCCTGGGCGGCGGCATGCCGCAATTGCCGCCCGGTGCCCTCGACGCCCTCGCCAAGGGCCAGATGCCTGCGGGCATGCCCTCCGAAATGCCCAAGCTGCCGCCGCAGATGCCGAATTTCGGCCCGGGTGGCCCGAAACTGCCAGGCTTTCCCGGCCTCGGCGGACCGAAATTGCCGGGCGGCCTGCCGCCGGGCTTCCCCTTCGGCGGCAAGAAGAAATAGCCGCCCGAAACCCTTTCACCTCACTGACGAACACACTGACAAACGGAGTTACCCATGTCCCTCAAGATCCGTCTCGCCCGCCGCGGCGCCAAGAAGCGTCCGTTCTACGCGGTCGTCGTTGCCGATTCGCGCTCCCCGCGCGATGGCCGCTTCATCGAGAAGCTCGGCACCTATGACCCGATGATCGCCAAGGATTCGGGCAAGTCGCGCTGGACCGTCGATCTGGAAGCCGCCAAGACCTGGATCGCCAAGGGCGCCCAGCCGACCGACCGCGTGCTGCGTCATTTCGCCGATGCCGGCCTGCTGACCCGCGAAGCCCGCAGCAACCCGGTCAAGGCCGTTCCCGGCAAGAAGGCGCAGGACCGCGCCGCCGAGAAGGCCAAGAAGGCCGAGGCTGCCGCCGCCGAAGCGGCCGAGTAAGCTCGGACCAAGCCAGATATGGCGCGGTTTCAGCGCACACAATTTGTGTGCGCGACCTCCCCCACGAAGCTGGGGGAGGTGGGCTTGCGCAGCAAGCTCGGAGGGGGTGCAGCCAGAATGGAGCGCATGAAACGAGACTTTGGGTCTGCGGTTCTCGAGCTCCATTCTGGCTGCACCCCCTCCGTCACGACTTCGTCGCGACACCTCCCCCAGCTTCGTGGGGGAGGTCTGCTGTGCCTTTTATTGCAAGGTCCCCCATGCCCCCTGCCCCGCAAAACCTCGTAATCCTCGGCGTTTTCGGCGCAGCCCATGGGCTCAAGGGCGAGATTCGGCTGAAATCCTATACCGAGGAGCCGCTGGCCATCGCCAATTATGGCCCCCTCCTCACCAAGTCCGGCCGCCAGGTCAAGCTTACCTCGGTGCGCCAGGCCAAGGACGTGCTGATCGCACGGGTCGAGGGCGTCGGCGATCGCACGGGCGCCGAACAGCTCGTCAATCTCCAGCTTTTCGTCGAACGCGCCGTGCTGGGTGCGCCTGAGGACGAAGACGAATTCTTTCATGCCGATCTCATCGGCCTGGTGGCGCGCGATGAGGCCGGCGAGAAGATCGGTACGGTCACCGGTCTGTTCGACTTCGGCGCCGGCGACATCATCGAAGTGACGCCCCTTGGCTCCAAGGAGGCGCCTGGGGGCACCAAGCCCCTGTTGCTGCCCTTCAGCAAGGCCGTCGTTCCCGTGGTCGACATCAAGGCCGGACATATCGTCGTCATCCTGCCGGAAGAGAGTGGGGCGGCGAGCGAAGACGAGGAGACAGGCGACGATGAGCGCTGACCATATTTCAACCGGCGGCCTGGATGCCGATTTCAAGAGTCTGGCCGCCACACCGGTCGCCGGCCTGATCTTCGACATGGACGGCACGCTGGTCGACAACATGCATGTCCATAACGACGCCTGGGAAACCTGGCATCAGCGCCATGGGCTGCCTTTCGACCGCGAGCGCTTCTTCCGCGACACCGCCGGCCGCGCCAATCGCGAGGTGGTCGGCATGGTCAAGCCCGACGCGAGCGAGCACGAGCTCGATACGCTGGGCCTGGAGAAGGAAGCGATCTATCGTGAGATCTATCGCAGCCAGATGGCGCCGATGCCGGGCCTGGTCGCGCTGATATCGGCCTGCGAGGCCCGCGGGCAGAAGATGTCGGTCGCCACGGCCGCCACCCCGGAGAATGCTGCCTTGGTGCTCGACGGCCTCGATCTGCGCCGCCATTTCGTCACCGTGGTCTCGCCCTCTATGGGTTATCGCGGCAAGCCGCATCCCGATCTCTTCCTCGCCGCCGCCGAGGCAATGGGCCTGGCGCCCAGCCAATGCGTGGTGTTCGAGGACGCGCCGCTGGGCATCGAGGCCGCCCGCAATGCCGGCATGCGCGCCGTGGGCGTGAAGACCATGCTCGACGATGCAGCCCTCGACGGCCCGAACACCGTGTTCTCGATCAAGGACTTCACGGATGAGAGGCTGAAGGGATTGTTGGGGTAAGTTGGAGCGCGGACATCCTGCCCGCTCTTACTTTTGCAATCTTTGTGTTTCCAAGATGCGGACACCGCGACATACAGGCATGTCGCTGAGATGTCCGCGCTCCGGATAATCTCATGTGGCGCGCCTCCATCCTCACCCTCTATCCCGAGATGTTTCCGGGCCCCCTCGGTGTCTCCCTGTCGGGCGAAGCCCTGGCCAACGGCACCTGGGCGCTGGACGTCGGCAATATCCGCGATTTCGGCCAGGGGCGGCATCGCTCGGTCGACGACACACCGGCCGGCGGCGGCCCGGGCATGGTGATCCGTGCTGACGTGCTGGCTGAGGCCATCGATGCCCTCGGCGATGACGGCCGCCCGCGCCTGTTGATGTCGCCGCGCGGCCTTCCCCTCCAGCAGGCGCATGTGCGGGCCCTGGCCGCCGGCGACGGCGCCGTGATCGTATGCGGGCGCTTCGAGGGCGTCGACCAGCGGGTGATCGAGGCGCGCGGCCTCACCGAGGTTTCGATCGGCGACTATGTCCTCTCGGGCGGCGAGCTCGGCGCCATGGTGCTGGTCGATGCCTGCGTCAGGCTGCTGCCGGGCGTGATGGGCGGCTCCACCTCCGGCGACGAGGAGAGCTTCGAGAACGGCCTGCTCGAATATCCGCATTATACCCGGCCCGCCACCTTCGAGGACCGCGAGATTCCGGACATCCTGCGCTCCGGGCATCACAAGAATATCGCGGCCTGGCGTCGCAGCGAGGCGGAGGCGCTGACGAAGGAGCGCAGGCCAGACCTGTGGGAAGCCTATGCGGCACGGCAGCCGCCGCCGAAGAAGAAGCGGAAGTGACGCTCTTCCGGCAACTGTAGTTGCCGGAAAGTGCGAATTCGGTGGACTCGCCTTCCGTAATGGCGTATTGGCACGCCTCCACTTCAAGTAAGAGCAAGATGCGTCCTTCGGGTACGCGCGGAGATCGAACATGAACCTGATTCAGACTATCGAGCAGGAAGAAATTGCCCGCCTTTCGGCCGGCAAGGACATTCCCGAATTCCAGCCCGGCGACACGGTCATCGTGAACGTCAAGGTGAAGGAAGGCGAGCGCACCCGCGTTCAGGCCTATGAAGGCGTCTGCATCGCCCGCGACGGCGGCGGCCTGCAGGAGAGCTTCACTGTCCGCAAGATTTCCTACGGCGAAGGTGTCGAGCGCGTGTTCCCGCTCTACTCGCCGATGATCGATTCCATCAAGCTGGTCCGCCGCGGCAAGGTCCGTCGCGCCAAGCTCTATTACCTGCGCGATCGCCGCGGCAAGTCTGCCCGCATCGCCGAGCGCGTCGACTACAAGAAGTAAGTCCGACGCCTCTGACGGATTTCGACGCCGGCCCGACAACGGGCCGGCGTTTTGCGTTTCCCGGGGACCGCCGGCTTCCAGGAAATTACGTCTTCTTGGCCCACCACAGATCGGGGATGCCGCGGTCGTAGATCACGCCGGGATCGCCATGTTCGAACTCACTCCAATAGGCCAGCCAGTGGTTCGGGCGGTTGTACATTGGCACCCAGTAATAGCCCGAGCGCAGCACGCGGTCGAAGGCGCGGCACGCCGTAAGGAGCGCAACCCGGCTGTCGGCGGCGACGATGGCGTCGATCAGGGCGTCGAGCACCGGATCGGCGATGCCGGAGACATTGCTCGAGCCAGGCACGACGGCCGTCCGGCTGGAGAAGGGCCCGCGCATGTCTTCGCCGGGTGTCAGGCCGTAAGTGGCACGACGCGAGATGACATCATAGTCGAACGCGTCGGTGCGGCGCTGATATTGCGAGGAATCGACGGCGCGGAAACTCGCCGCGATGCCGAGCCGGTCCAGATTCTGGATGAAGGGGGCCGTGATCTTGTAGAGGAAGTCGCTCTCCTCCAGGAATTCGATGGTGAAGGCGTCACCCTTGGCATTCTTGAGGACGCGGTTGTCGAGGCTCCAGCCAGCCTCCTTGAGGAGCCCCAGCGCCGTGCGCAGATTGGCGCGGTCGAAGCCGCTCCCGTCTGAGACCGGCGGCAGCAGGGCTTCACCGAAGACGGCGTCGGGCACCTTGCCGCGATAAGGCTCCAGCAAGGCGAGTTCATCCGGCCCGGGCTTGCCCTCGGCCTTCAGCGGCGAATTCTCGAAGATCGAGGTCGTGCGCTGGTAGGACGAGTACATCACGTTCCGGTTCACCCATTCGAAATCGAAGACGAAACCGAGGGCCTGGCGGACACGGGGATCGGAAAACTTGGCGCGGCGCGTGTTGAAATACCAGCCCTGGGCGCCCGAGGGCGTATGGTCGGGCACGGTCTCGCGCTTGATGCGGCCATCGCGCACGGGCGGAATGTCATAGCCCTTGGCCCAGTTCTCGGAGCTCGACTCCTCGCGGAAGCGATAATTGCCGGCGCCGAAGGCGATGAAGGCCACCGAGGGATCGCGGTAGTAGTGCCAGGTCAGCCGGTCGAAATTGTTGGTGCCGATCTGAGTCGGCAAGCTCTCTCCCCACCAGCCCTCCACGCGCTCATAGCTGATCGACTGCCCCACATCGACCTTGCCCACCTTGTAGGGCCCGCTGCCGAGCGGGGCTTCCAACGTGGACTTGGTGAAATCGCGGCTCGACCACCAGGCCTTCGAGAAGATCGGCAGGCCGGCGACGATCAGGGGCAGCGAGCGCCCGCGCCCGGGCAGCAGCGTGACGCGCACGATGTCGGGGGCTTCCGCCACCGCCTCCTTGAAGAAGCGCAGCGGTTCGGTGATGAAGGGATGCCCCTTCTCCTTCAATGTGTTGAACGACCAGGCGCAGTCCTCCGCCGTCAGCGCCGAACCGTCGTGGAAGCTGAGGCCGGGGCGCAGGCGGAAGCGATAGGTCTGCCTGTCGGCCGAGACGGCCACCGATTGGGCGGCATAGCCATACACCGCATCCGGTTCGTCCACGGCCCGTGCCATCAGCGTGGCGAAGGTGGCATCCATCCCCACCGCGCCCGTGCCCTTGAGGACGTAGATGTGCAGGCTGTCGAAGGAGTTGAAGGACTGGTTGTAGCCGGTCTGATAGACCAGCTGCGAGAAGGCGCCGCCCTTGGGCGCGTCGGCACGCACATAAGCGAATTTCTTGAAGTCGGGCCCATATTTCAGGTCGCCGAAGGTCGACAGGCCATGGCTCTCGACCTCCTGGCCCAGCGCCCCCGCCGGCAGGAGGGCACAGGCAGCACCGAGGAAGCCGGTCTTCAGGAGCATGCGGCGGTCGAGGTCGGCCATGGGGGATCCTTCAAACGGAGGCGACAGTGTCAGGCGACACGCAAGGCTCGCCATAAACGGTTCAATGAGCGGACTACTTGTCGGGCGCGCCGATCCTGGCCGCCTTGGCCTGATCGTACCACCAGATATCGGGGAAGCCGCCCATATAGCCCAGCGAGGGCAGCGTCGCCGGCTGGCCGAAGCGATCCCAGCGCAGGGTGCGACTCTTGGTCGAGGAGAACATCGGCACGACGTAGTCATGAGCCAGTAACAAGCGGTCGAGAGCCGTTGCGGCCACGACCTGTTCGGAGCGGTCCTTGGCGTAGATCACCTTCTCGATCAGCGCATCGACACCAGCGTCCTTTATGCCGATCGTATTGTTCGAGGTGGGGATGTCGGCCGCGGCCGACCCCCAATAGTCCCGCAGTTCGTTGCCGGGCGAATTGCTCTGCTGCTGCAGATAGATGATCATGTCGAAGTCGCGGTTGAGCAGCCGCGTCTGGTACTGCGAATCATCGACGGTCCGGAGCACTAGCTCAATGCCGAGCCGCTTGAGACTCTGCTGATAGGGCAGCACCGTGCGCACGATCCCTTCTCCCTGCAACAGGAGTTCGACCTTCATCACTTCCCCGGTCGCGACATTCGTCAGCTTGCCGTCCCGGATCTCCCAGCCGGCCTCCTTCAGCAAACCGAAGGCCTTGCGCAGATTGGCGCGCACTGCCTCGTCGCTGCCATTTACGGGATTGACGTAGGGCATAGTGAAGACGGCTGCCGGGACCTTGTCCTTGAGGCCTTGGAGCAAGGCGAGTTCCTGGCCTTCGGGCAGCCCATGAGCGCCGAAGTCGAGGCCGTAAAAATAGGAATTCACTCGCTCCAGCAGGCCGAAGGACATGGTGCGGTTCTGGGTCTCGAAATCATAAGCGAGGTTGAAGGCCTGGCGCACGCGCTCGTCCTGGAACTTGGCGCGGCGCAGATTGAAGCCGAAGGCCTGCATGCGCCCGAGGGTCGCCTCGCGGAATTCCTGTCTGACGATGCGCCCATCCTTCACGGCAGGAAAGTCATATTGTTGCACCCAGGCCGAGGCGCTGTTCTCAAAGCGGAAGTCGAAAGAGCCACTCTTGAACAGCTCCGGCAGCTGGGTGGCGTTGGCATAATAATCGTAGCGGATCTCGTCGAAATTATACATGCCCTTGGCCGTCGGCAGGTCGGCGCCCCACCAATTCTTGACACGCTCATAGGTGATCGAGCGACCGGCTTCCAGCGCCTTGACGCGGTAGGGTCCCGAGCCAAGCGGGGGCTCTAGGCTGGTCGCCGCAGGGTTGCGCGGCTTGCCATCCGGCCCCTTGGCCAGCCACCAGTGCTTGGGCTGGACGATGAGCTGGCTGACGATCAGCGGCAACTCCCTGTTGCCTTTGCTGGAGAAGGTGAATGTGACCTCGTTGGGGCCGGTCACCTCCGCCTTGGTAACGTCGGAGTAGTAGCGCGCGCGCTGAAGATTGTGGGCCTTGAGGGTTTCGAAGGACCACACCACGTCCTCCGGCGTCACCGGCTGACCGTCCTGCCAGCGCGCCTTCGGATTGAGGCGGAAAGACACCCATGACATGTCGTCGGGATAGCGCAGGGCCTCCGCCAGCGCACCGTAATAGGTGGAGGGCTCGTCATCGGCCGGGACCATCAGACTCTGATAGATCCGCCCGACTCCGGGCTCGACGATGCCCTTCACCCCCGCGAGCGTCACATTGAAGCTGTCGAACGCCACCGGCGAGGCCATGCGCAGCCGGCCGCCCTTCGGGGCGGCGGCATTGACATAATCGAAATGGTCGAAGGCCTGGCTATGCTTGACCTCGCCCAGCGGGGAAAAGCCGATGCGCCAGGGGGGTTCAGCGCCCGCCGCCGTACCGGCGGGGGCTTCGGTCGGCTTGGCGGCCTCCTGCGCCAGAACCTGCTGCGGCACGAGCAAGGCCAGGGTCGCGAAGGCAGCGAAGGCGGCTGAGGCGAGGGGGGAACGGACGGGGCGCATGGGATCTCCGTGGGTTTCCCCTGCCATCGGCAGGGAGACAGGGCCTGGGGCGGCCGGGACTTGTGGGCACGGCCTGCAGGCGCCGCTGGCGGGCAGCGGCGGCAAACCATCGAGGATAGGAGCCAATGCGGCGGAAATGCAGCTGATTCGGCAAGGTGACATCGTGTTCACCTTGCAGGGCCTTCGTCGATCTGATCGCCCGCATTCAATCGCGAGAGGCGCAAACCCGGGAGTGAGAAAGCGGAACGTCCGCGGCTGAACCCGCTTTGTGCCCGCCACGGTCCTGTCAGGAAAGCGCGTGCCAACACGCCCGGCCGGGCTTATCCTGATGATCGCGTCTCGCATCGCATGGCCGCCCCCTCGGCGCGAGCCGATGCGGCGGGACTGCAAGAGGCGCGATCCGGAGGCACCGCCATGCTGGGAGCAAAGCTCGCCGTCGCCACCCTGCCCGTGCGCGATCTCGCCACGGCCCGGCGCTTCTACGAAGATCTGGTCGGGCTGGAGATCGCCTTCGAGCATGCGGGCAGCGCCATCGCCTACAAGGCCGGCCCTTCGATCGTGCTCGTCTACGCCTCCGCCAATGCCGGCACCAACCACGCCACCGCCGTGACCTGGGTGGTGGGCGACGACATGGCCCGCCTGGTCGAGGCGCTGAAAGCCAAGGGCGTCGCCTTCGAGCATTACGAGATCCCCGGCACCACGCTGGACGGCGACATCCACCGCACCGGCGACCTCGAACTCGCCTGGTTCCGCGACCCCGACGGCAACATCCACGGCCTGGCGAGCGGGTGACCCCCGGGTGCACGGGCGTCCCGCCCGTTCTTTCTTCTCAACATGCTCGGCGCTTCCAAGAACGGGCGAGACGCCCGCGCACCCGGAAAAGCCCGCAAACCCGATTGACGCCAGACTCTTCCCCGCTATAGTGCGCCCCGCGTTGCCCCTATGGCGGAACTGGTAGACGCGTCCGACTCAAAATCGGATTCCGCAAGGAGTGCTGGTTCGATTCCGGCTAGGGGCACCACTTCAACTTTCGGTGTCGTTCGCGAAAGTCCAAAATCCTCCAAAAATCAAAGGTTTAAGAACAAAAACCGTTCGCCACGGTTCGTTTCCGTGCGTCTGCAGCCGCGCTGCGTGGTGGTACGGATGGTGGTATCAGACTCGGAATCTGCTAAGATGTGGTGGTACGCGATACCACCATTCGGACGCCGCCATGCCGCTGACAGACATCGAATGCCGAACCGCCAAGCCGACAGATTCGGTGCGCAAGCTCTCGGATGGCCAGGGTTTGCAGCTCTGGATCATGCCGAACGGCTCGAAACTTTGGCGGCAGGACTATCGCTTCGCCGGCAAGCGCAAGCTTCTGGCAATCGGCCCCTATCCCGCGATCACGCTGGTGGCGGCCCGCAAGGCGCGCGACGAAGCCCGTGCGCTGGTCGCTGGGGGTATCGACCCTTCGGATGCCAAGCAGGAAGCGAAAGCCGCCCGCATCGCGCAGGAAGCCGCCGCAGACAGCTTCAAGGCGGTGGCGGAAGGCTACGTCGCCAAACTCAAGCGCGAGGGCCGGGCGCCCGCGACCATGAAGAAGATCGAGTGGCTTCTCGACTTCGCCCTGCCCGATCTCGGTAAGCTCAAGATCGGCGAGATCAGCTCGGCCAAGGTGCTCGCCGTGCTGCGCAAGGTGGAGGCGCGCGAGGCCTATGAAAGTGCCCACCGCCTGCGCTCCACCATTGGCGCAGTCTTCCGCTATGGCATCGCCAGTGCTCTCTGCGAGAATGACCCGACGCAGGCCCTCAAGGGCGCGCTGACCACGCCCACCGTCACGCCCCGCGCCGCCTTGCTCAAGCCTGCAGCCTTCGGCGCGCTGCTACGCTCGATCGACGATTTCGACGGCCAGCCTACGACGCAGGCTGCCTTACGTCTGATGGCCTATCTGTTTCCCCGACCGGGTGAACTTCGGATGGCGGAATGGGCGGAGTTCGATCTTGAGGCAGCGGCGTGGGAAATTCCCGCACACAAGATGAAGATGCGCCGGCTGCACCGCATCCCGCTTCCCCGTCAGGCGGTAGTGATCCTGCAAGATTTGCGAGCTTTGACGGGCAAGGGAAAGCTTGTGCTGCCTTGCGTGCGCACATTCGCCCGCCCGATCAGCGAGAACACCCTCAACGCCGCCCTGCGTCGCCTGGGCTATTCCAAGGAGGAGGCCACTGCCCACGGCTTCCGCGCCACTGCCTCGACGCTTCTCAACGAAAGCGGCAAATGGCGACCCGATGTGATCGAGGCGGCCCTTGCTCATATCGGCGCCGATGAGATCCGGCGAGCCTATCTGCGTTCCGATTTTTGGAAGGAGCGGGTCGCAATGATGCAATGGTGGGCGGACCATATCGACGACTTACGCAACGGCGGCAAAATCCTGCCAATTCGCAAAGTATAGGGAAGCACCTCACTAGACATTTTACAGAACCCTGGTGCACTCTGCGCAACCGCGTGGGGTGGTCATGGTGGCGTCTGTAAATTTCGGTTTTTTAGCCGTACACGATCCCAAGCTCGCGAAACTGGGCGAGCTTGCCGAACGTTACTTTCAGGACGATCCATCGACCTGTCTCGTCAAGCTACGGCAATTTGCCGAGACCCTGGCCAAGGTGATCGCTGCACGCCAAGGTGTTTATCAGGATCGCGATACGTTCGATGAAACCCTGCGCCGGCTGTCCTATGGCAACATCATTCCCATTCAGGTTGCCAAGATTTTTCACGCTCTTCGAAAGATCGGCAACGTTGCTGTCCATGAGGTCAAGGGCGACCACGCAAACGGGCTGACCGGGTTGCGCTTTGCGCGCGAGCTTGGCGTCTGGTTTCATCGCACATATGGCGATCCGAAGTTTAACCCTGGTTCGTTCGTTCCACCTCAACCGCCGGTTGACGCTACGTTGTCCTTGCGCAAGGAGCTGGAGGAACTGCGTGGAAAGCTTCTCGCCAGCGAGAATGCAGCAGCTACTGCACGCCGAGAGGCTGAAGAACATGCTCGCGAGCGAGAAAGCGTCGAACATCGACTGAAGCGCCAGTCCGAAGAGCGCACAGCCTTGGAGGTACTCGCGCAAGAGACAGAGGCCGAGAAGAAAGCTCTTTCTCAAAAACTTGCCGAATTGCAGGCCCAAGCAGCTGCTGCACCACGTGCTCAGACGCAGGAGCTTGTCGAACGAGGCGAGGAAGCGGCGACACGGATCGATTTGGACGAAGCCGAAACGCGGGCGCTGATAGACCGTCAATTGCAGGACCGTGGTTGGGAGGCCGATACCAAGAACCTGCGCCACAGCGCCGGCATACGCCCCGCAAAGGGACGCAATCTAGCGATTGCGGAATGGCCAACGGCCAACGGCCCGGCCGATTATGCCCTTTTTGTCGGCCATGCCCTTATGGGTGTGGTGGAAGCCAAGCGCCGGCGCAAGAATGTCTCCGCTGCTATCGATCAGGCTGAGCGATATTCTATCGGCTTGCCCTCTTCGGAGGAATCGACGGCTACGGGCGGCCCCTGGGGCGACCACCGCGTGCCCTTTGTCTTCGCCTCGAATGGCCGCCCCTATCTGCGGCAGGTCGAGACGGAAAGCGGTGTCTGGTTTCGTGATACGCGCCGCGGCGCCAACCACCGCCGCGCCTTGGTCGACTGGCCGACGCCCGAAGGTTTGGCAGGCTTGCTGGAAGTCGATCAGGACGCCGCCAACGCCTCCCTGCAAAACCAGCCTTTCGATTTCGGCTTTCCGCTGCGCCCTTACCAGATCAATGCCATCCAAGCCGTAGAGCAGGCGCTGGCTGCGGATCGGCGCTCCATGCTGGTGGCGATGGCCACCGGTACCGGCAAGACCAAACTTGCGATCGCCCTCCTCTACCGGCTGCTTTCGGCCAAACGCTTCCGGCGCATCTGTTTCGTCGTCGACCGTAGTGCCCTCGGCATCCAGACGGCCGGCGAGTTCTCAACCACCAAAGTCGTTTCGGGCAAGACCTTCGCCGATATCTTCGGTCTGAAAGGCCTGGAAGACACCACGCCCGACTTCGAGACCAAGGTGCATATCTGCACCATCCAAGGCCTGGTCAAACGCGTCCTCTATACGGCCGATCCCTCCGAGGCCCCGCCCGTCGACCAATATGACCTCATGGTCATCGATGAATGCCACCGTGGCTATCTGCTCGATCGCGAAATGTCCGACGCGGAAATGAGTTTCCGAGGCGAGGACGACTACATCTCGAAATATCGGCGCGTGCTGGATTATTTCGATGCGGTCAAGATCGGCCTCACCGCTACGCCGGCACTCCACACCACCGAGATCTTTGGCGAGCCGATCTTCCGTTATTCCTATCCGGAGGCGGTGATCGATGGCTATCTCATCGATCACGAGCCGCCCATCCGCATCGAGACGGCCCTGGCGCGGGATGGCATCGGCTTCTCCGAAGGCGAGCAGGTCGAGTATTTCGTGACCGATACCGGCGAGATCAACACAGCGATCTTACCGGACGAGGTGCATTTTGAGGTCGAAGCCTTCAACAAACAGGTCATCACCCACGATTTCAACCGGGTGGTCGCCGAAGAACTGGCGCGGCACATCGATCCGGCCCTGCCAGGCAAGACGCTGATCTTCGCCGCAACCGATGCGCATGCAGATATCGTCGTTCGCGCCCTTAAGGAAGCGTTTGCGCAGGCCTATGGTGAGATCGACGATGCGGCCGTGAAGAAGATCACCGGTAGCGTCGACCGGGTGCAGAATCTCATCCGCTCCTACCGCAACGACGCCAATCCGAAAATTGCCGTGACTGTCGATCTTCTCACAACCGGTATCGATGTGCCGAAGATCACCAATCTCGTCTTCCTGCGCCGGGTGAACAGCCGCATCCTCTACGATCAGATGATCGGTCGCGCCACGAGGCGATGCGACGAGATCGGCAAGGAAGTCTTCTACATCTTCGATGCCGTCGATCTCTATCCGCACCTGCAGAATCTCACCGACATGAAGCCGGTGGTGGTCAATCCGTCCATCAGCTTCGAGCAACTGGTGCAGGAGATGATCGGCGCGACGGAGGACCGTCAACGCGACGCCATTCGCGGCCAGCTAGCGGTGAAGCTGCGGCGGCGGCTGAAGAAACTGTCTCAGCAAGACCGCGAGCGCCTGGAGGCCGTGGCTGGCGTCACACCGGAGGCAATGCTGCAACAGATCCTGACACAGGACCCCGCCATCCTTGCTTCATGGCTGAGAGACCGCGTTGACATCGGCCCTCTGCTCGACTGGCAATCGGACGGCGGTACGCCCCGCGCGCTGCCGATCTCGACCCATACCGATGAGATCATCGCCGTCACGCGCGGCTATGGCAGTGGGCAGAAGCCGCAGGATTTTCTGGAGAGCTTCACCGCTTTCATTCGCGACAACGTCAACACACTCGCCGCCCTCAAGCTGGTGGTGCAGCGCCCGCGCGACCTCACCAGAGCGGATCTCAAGGAACTGCGCCTAGCTCTCGATCTCAAGGGCTATTCCGAAGCGAGTCTGCGCCGGGCCTGGGCCGACGCCAAGAATCAGGAAATCGCCGCCTCGATCATCGGCTTCGTACGCCAGGCAGCGCTTGGGGACCCGCTCACGCCTTATGGCGATCGCGTCAAGGCGGCCATCCGTCGTATCCTGTCGAGTCGGCAATGGACCGAGCCGCAGAAACGCTGGCTGAACCGCATCGGTGAACAAGTCGAAAAAGAGATTGTTGTCGACCGCGAGGCGATCGACAAGGAACCTTTCATCGCCGATGGTGGGTTCAATCGCCTGAACAAAGTGTTTGGCGGCGAACTCGAATCCGTCCTTGCCGGCATCAATGAAGAACTATGGAAGATGAGCGCCTGATGACCAGCACAACCGATATCGTCGCCAAGCTCTGGGGCCTGTGCAACGTCCTCAGGGACGATGGCGTCACCTACAACGAGTATGTGACGGAGCTCACCTATCTGCTCTTCCTCAAGATGCTGGAGGAGACCGGACGCGAGAGCCGGCTACCGGAAGGATATCGCTGGAACATCCTCGCCAAGGCGGAGGGCGACGAGCAACTGCAATATTACAAGCGCATGCTGCTCGATCTCGGCCGGCCGGACGTGCGCGACGGGTTGGTGCGCGCTATCTTCACCGATGCGCAGACCCGCCTGCGCAAGCCCACCAACCTGAAGGCGCTCACCGCCAATATCGATCAGCTCGATTGGTTCTCTGCGCGCGAGGAAGGCCTCGGCAATCTCTATGAAGGCTTGCTGGAGAAGAACGCCTCGGACAAGAAGTCAGGCGCTGGCCAATATTTCACGCCACGCCCGCTGATCGATTGCATCATCCGCCTGATGAAACCACAGGCCGGCGAAACGATCCAGGATCCGGCCGCCGGCACGGCGGGCTTTCTCGTCGCGGCGGATCATTACATCAAGCAGCATACAGACGATCTCTATAAGCTCTCGGAAGCACAAGCCTTCTTCCAGCGTAACAATGCCTTCGTCGGCGGCGAGCTGGTGCCAGACACCCATCGCCTCTGCCTGATGAACCTACTGCTGCACGGCATCGAGGGCGGCGTCGAGAATATCGACACGCTTTCGCCCGACGGCGAGAACCTCGGCAAGGCGGATGTCATCCTCACCAACCCGCCCTTCGGCACCAAGAAGGGCGGCGGACGGCCGACCCGCAGCGATTTTTCGGTCACGGCCGATACGTCGAACAAGCAGCTTGCTTTCGTCGAGCACATCGTGAGGGCGCTGAAGCCCGGCGGACGCGCCGCCGTGGTGGTGCCGGACAATGTGCTGTTCGAGGACAATACCGGCCGTCGCCTGCGCACCTGGTTGATGGAACTCTGCGACCTTCACACCATCCTGCGTCTGCCGACCGGCATTTTCTATGCCCAGGGCGTCAAGACCAACGTGCTGTTCTTCCAGCGCGGGAAAAACGACAAGGGCAACACCAAAGCCGTGTGGGTTTATGACCTACGCGCCAATATGGAGGCCTTTGGTAAGACCCGCCCGCTCACCAGTACCGATTTCGCCGCGTTCGAAAATGCCTACGGCGACGATCCCAACGGCGGTTCAGTTCGTACCGACGAAGGAGAAGAGAGCCGCTGGCGCCTCTTTACCCGCGAGGCCATCGCCGCGCGCAACGATAATCTCGACATCGCTTGGCTACGCGATACCGAAGTTGAAGCCGAGGAGGCATTGACCGAGCCAGAAGACATAGCCGCCGCCATCATCGGGCATCTCAGGGCTGCACTGGAGGAAATCGATGGGCTGTCCGCGGAATTGGGTGGCGATGACAGTAGCGCTGAGAGTGCAGTAGCAGAGGCTGCCGAATGAGTGGGCGAGAGGCGTCGACGACAATTATTCCTGGAAAATACGCCTTATCGGTCGGAGATCCGGCAATCAGATTGCCCGTCGGATGGTCATGGGCGCTGCTAACAGACATCGCTGCACTGGGAACTGGTCACACTCCCAGCCGTAAGCATCCCGAATATTGGGGCGACGATGTTCCCTGGCTTGGAATTCGAGATGCTGGTGCACACCACGGAAGAATTATTAACGCCACGACTCAGAACATAACCTATCTCGGCCTAGCCAATTCCTCTGCTCGTCTGCTGCCAAAAGGGACTGTCTGCCTGTCGCGGACAGCGTCCGTTGGCTACGTGGTGAAGATGGGGCGCGATATGGCTACAAGCCAAGATTTTGTTACTTGGTCTTGCGGCGAGGCGCTCGATCCAGATTATTTAATGCAGGCACTTATAGCTGAGGGCGAAGATATACGTCGCTTTGGAGAAGGTTCTACACATACAACCATCTACTTTCCTGAGGTCAAAGCGTTTCATCTTGCTCTTCCTCCGCTGCCCGAACAGCGCCGCATCGTCGCAAAGATCGACAGCCTCACCGGCAAATCCAAACGCGCCCGCGAGCATCTCGACCACATCCCGCGCCTCGTCGAGAAGTACAAGCAAGCGGTGCTGGCGGCGGCGTTTCGCGGGGATCTAACTCACCAGTGGCGGGTCAAGCAGCCAGATATTGAAACAGCTGAGATGCTGATCTCCCGAACTAAGCAACCTGCAAAATCTCGTGGGGGCAGAGACGCGACTACTAACGTTAGGCCGGGCATCGCGGGGCTGTCCATAAACAACCCTGGAACACCGGTTCCCGCAGGTTGGGCATGGACGCCCTTGGGACGAATCGCCAAGCAGGAAACCGGTCACACGCCAAGTAGAGCGAGACCCGAATATTGGGATGGAGGCGTACCCTGGATCGGCATTCGTGACGCAGGGAAGCATCACGGCACCGTCATACGCGATACTATCCAGACAATTTCTGACGCAGGACTGGATAATTCGTCTGCACGATTACTGCCGGCAGGCACCGTATGCCTGTCTAGAACAGCTTCTGTGGGTTATGTCACCATTATGGGTAGCCCGATGGCTACCAGCCAAGATTTCGCGACATGGACATGTTCCGATGCTCTGGTCCCGAGATTTCTAATGTATGCTTTAATGGCCGAGGGCGATAACATTCGAAAATTCGGCGAGGGGTCAACCCATACAACGATATACTTCCCAGAAATTCGGGCTATGCATATTTGCCTCGCTCCACTTGCCGAACAAGGGGAGATCGTCCGGCGCATCGAGTCGGCTTTTGCCCGGGTAGACAGTCTTGCCGCCGAGGCCACCAGCACACGCAAGCTGATCGACAAGCTCGACCAAGCAATCTTGGCCAAAGCCTTCCTAGGTGAGTTGGTGCCGCAGGATCCGACCGACGAACCTGCCTCAGTGTTGCTGGAGCGCATCCATGCCGAGCGCATCGCCGCACTCAAAGCCAAGCGTGGTCGCAAGGCGGTGAGGTGAACGATGCCCATTCCCGATTATCAAACGCTGATGTTGCCCGTGCTGTGTTTGGCGGCCGAAGGCGAGAAACGCAGTGCCGATGTCGAGGCGCGCATCGCCGACGATCTCAAATTAACCACCGAGGAGCGGGAACAGCTCCTGCCCAGCGGTGGGCAGCGGCTCCTCTACAATCGAATCCGGTGGGCCAAGCTCTATATGACGAAGGCGGGTCTTCTTGCCTCTCCCGCTCGTGGGCGTTTCGGCATTACCAAGGCAGGGTCTGATCTTCTCGCGACCAATCCTGGGCGCATCGACGTCAAACTGCTGAAGGCCTATCCGTCTTTTGTGGCCTTTTACAATTCGTCACCACCAACGGGCGAGGAGCCGCGGCCAATTCCGGCTTCGTCGCCATCACAGGATATCCCCGACATCAACCCGGAGGAGCAGATCGAGCGCGCCTTTCAGGCGACTCAGACCGCCCTTCGGGCAGACTTGCTGGATCGGATCGCCCAGAACAGCCCCACCTTCTTCGAACAGCTGATCGTCGATCTCCTCGTTGCCATGGGCTATGGCGGCTCGCTCCGCAACGCCGCCGAGCATCTCGGCCGCAGCGGCGATGGCGGCATCGACGGCATCATCAATGAAGATAGGCTGGGACTCGACCGTATCTATGTGCAGGCCAAGCGCTATGCCAGCTCAAATGCAGTGGGCCGGCCTGACGTACAGGCCTTCGTGGGAAGTCTAGTCGGGCTCGGCGCGACCAAGGGGGTTTTCGTTACCCCCTCGACTTTCAGCCCGCATGCTCGCGACTATGTCCGCCATCTCGTTCAGCGCGTCATCCTCATCGACGGCGAG
The DNA here is from genome assembly GCF_001676615.1 of Labrys sp. WJW. GTDB lineage: Bacteria > Pseudomonadota > Alphaproteobacteria > Rhizobiales > Labraceae > Labrys > Labrys sedimenti. The sequence continues at coordinate 136,164 of NZ_LYXZ01000033.1, forward strand.
CGTCTTGCCGACTTGATGATTGAGCACGGTGTGGGCGTGCGCGTTAGCCGTACCTTGGAATTCAAGCGACTCGACGAGGATTTCTTCACTGAGGAGTGAGGCTTTCGAGAACTCACACTCATTCCCGCCTTAGAACATAATGAGAACATTTGCTTGCCAACGGTCGCGCACGTTCGTCATAATCGGCCGACGTTCAGCGATGGAAGAAGCAGATGGATCAGGGTTCGGACTTAGCTTTTGTCGGCAAACCAGCACGCAGACCCACAAGCCTCGATTTTTGGAGGCTCTGTGACGCGCTCTCAGTCGTCCAGGCAGCCCTCCTTTTAGTCGGGCTCGATCCCAGTGAAGACGGCGTCCAGGAGTATGTCGAGGAATGGGAAGCCCATCGCCAGCCAACCCAGTATAATTCCGCCAAGGCCGCTCTCGTCGGCGCTATACGGCGTTCGACCCTGGATGCAAGCATTGTCTACATGGGCAATCCCGAGAATGAATTCGACGGCTATCGTCGCGAGGTTGATTTCATCAATCCGCACAGGACCATGATCGAAGTCACCGATTTGCGCCGGTGGCTGTTTTCAAAAGGGTTCACGACCGGCTTCTTTTTTCCCGATCGGCAGAAGGATGCCGATTATCTCGATCCGGACCACCCGCGCTTTGCTCCCAAACTGGCGGCCGCGGTCCATGCCTGGCTCGCAGTCGAGAACCCTGGCAGCAAGTCGCCGAAATCGGCGCTGGAAAAATGGCTGCGGGAACATGCGGCGGAACACCGCCTGACCGATCCTGACGGCAACGTCAATGAAACAGGCGTTCAGGAATGCGCCAAGGTTGCCAATTGGGAGCTTAAAGGCGGTGCACCGAGGACCCCCGTGCAAGTGCTCCCTCCTCCCTCTCCAACAGGAGTGAAAGCCGCGCCTCGGCTGGCGGCTGTCGCCAAGAGCAAATACAGTCTGGACGACGATGATGACATTCCGTTCTGAGGGTTCGGCGAAACCCTGGGGAGGGTTTGGCCAAAACCTTACCTAGGCCTTGCCACTTTCACCGAAAACCCAGCGCGAATGCGCCACGGGTTTTCTGGAACCTACCCTCCTATCCCCCGGCCATGGTTTTCGCTCATGTTTCCTAACACCCGGCACGATCCGGGCCATCATCAGGAAACACAGATGAACACCGACGACCAAACGCTCTTGTCTTCACACGCCTTGCTCCACCGCATCAACGATATCGTGCGAATGACCAATGTCGGTCGTACAACCATCTACGGCGAGATTGCCAGCGGGCGGCTTCGCATCGTCAAGCTGGGCCGCGCCACCTTGATCCGGGACGGTGATTTTCGGGCTTGGCTCGATAGCTTGTCGTCGAGCGAACGCCATGCAGCCTAACCATCATGGCGCTCGCCACCAAGCAGCGGGACCGCCCGCATGCCCGGCTCTATGCCGAATGGCTGCACCTGCCGGCCTGGGACGCCCTAAGCCCCGAAGCCATCACCTTGCTTGTCACGCTGATGGCGCGCTTTCGCCCCTTCGACGGCAACTGCATCGCCCTGTCGGACCGGCAGGCGACTGCACTGGCGCATTGCTCCCGCCCGACGGCGGTGAAGGCCGTCGCGAGCCTGGTGGAACTGGGCTGGCTCGAAATCGAGGCCATCGGCTCGTTCCGAGGCGCCCGCGACAAGCGCATCTCGCGCTATTCGCTCACCTGTCAACCGCGCTATGCCGGCGAGCCCGCCAAGATGACTTTTCTCCATTGGCGACCACTGGCGAGCGGCCAAAAGGAAAACCGCAAACGGCCACAATCCGCACCAACAAGGGCCAAGGAACAAACCGATGACGACAGACTTCACATCGCGTCGCACGATGCGCAAATCGTTGACATCACTGGTGCTTCGTCCAATTCCGGCCGGCCCGTGCATTAGGGGTGACACAGCTAGTATTGCGGCTGCCCCTCTGGAAATCGAAAGTCTCCCTCGACTTCTGTCGGGCCGTAAAAGGAGCGCGGCATGAGCACGAAGACAAAAACGGCTCCGCACAAGGCGCCGAAGGTCGAAGACGGCGTCGCAAAGAGCCAGGCGATCCTCATGACGCATGCCGGCGTCAATGCCGCCGCGATCATCGAGAAATTCAGCGCTTCCGCCATGGGCGAGCCCGGTATCGAGTTGATCGCCGCAGCGGTGGGCAGCAACATCGATAAAGTGCAGGCCGGCAACATGGGCGGTTGCGAGGCCATGCTAATGGGACAAGCAATGGCTCTGCAATCCATGTTTATGAGCCTGTCGCGGCGCGCAGCCGCGCAGGACTACCTTAAGCAATACGAGACTTATCTGCGGCTTGCCCTGAAAGCCCAAAGCCAGTGTCGCACCACACTGGAGACTTTAGCGGCCCTCAAGAACCCGCCGGTGGTTTTCGCCCGGCAAGCTAATATCGCCAACGGCCCGCAACAGGTGAACAACGGCGTTGCCACCCCGACCGGCCCGCGCGCGGAAGAAACACATTCTGCGCCAAACAAACTATTGGAGACCAGCCATGAGCAGCCTATGGACATCCGACCGGCGAGCGCGCCAGGCGACGATAATTCGGCAGTGGCAGCCATGGTTGAAATCCACCGGCCCGCGTAGTGCAAAGGGAAAAGCAACCTCCTCGCTCAATGCTTGGAAAGGCGGCAAGCGGCTCGCGATGCGGGATGCCGTGCGCGAGATCAGGAAAGCGTTGCATGTTCAGGAACAACTGCTTGATGAGACGAGGGCTGAAGCGCGCTGCGCCTACGCTCATTTGACGAAATAAAGTTTACCTGGAGATTGAGGCGATGATTTCAGCGCGCCGGTAAGAAGCCACCGCTACAAAACCAGTTACTCTCGGACCACGCGCGATAAGCCGCAGTTCGCCAGCCATTTGCTCTGGCAGTCGCACAACTTATGGCGCGCCGGTGCAATTCGTCGCGTACTCCTCGTTCGGGATTTGCAGCGTTCAGCAAACTTAACTGATGTCGGATGTTCAGGAGTTCTTCAGCTGCTTCCGAGGCGAATAGCGCTGCGAGTCCAAGCGATCGGAAGTGGCTTTGCACTCTAGCGACTAGGACGTCGCTCCAGCCAGCGGGGCGCGTGGTGTAAAACCGCAATGCTGTCGGTCGGCGTTCGACAACCTCCGCATGCAACCAAACTTCGTCGCTTAACCGGTCGAAATATGGATGCAATGGCACCTCTTCGGCTGATGCCGGAATCGCGTCAAGCTTGGCTTTATTACAATCTGAACAAGCTGGAATGAGATTCAACGGTGCCACGGCCAGAGATGGAAAATGTGCTTTTGGGAGATGATGATCGAGGGTGGCAACGGATCGTTGCATACATAGAGGGCACCGACCGCCCGGGGAGGCTGCAAAAATTGCGTCATAGATGTCGCGGCCTGGTGCGCCGATCTTAGCCATCCTCCGTGTATAAACTTTTTCCATTTCGCCGACGGTGATATCCGGAGCAACTATATTGTGAGCAGCGATCTCATCAAGGCGAGCGCGCTGGGCTGCCAAATCGAACTGCTCCGATGCCTCCACAATTGCCGGCCTTGCCGCTGTCAGACGAACAGCAAGTCCCTCATCGCGAACCCGACTTATACACGTGCCAAAGGCTGCCTCAGCTGAATACGCTGGTCGCTCAAGAGCCCACATCAGGGATCCTCATTTTCTGGATCCGGCTGCGCAGCGAATAAGCCTTGGATAATTGCTCGGGCTTCGTCGCCTAGCTCATCGTGAAATCGACGTATCACATGGTCGTAGCCTGGCAACTTGGCAACAGCGTCCCGGAGCATCTTGTGAAAACCTGACTGTGTCACCTCCAGCCCAAACACCTCGCGCGTGAGCAATCCTACGTTCTCACCAAATGTTTGTATTTCTGGACGCTCTGCTATCGCACGCATCCCGCTGCGCCTTACCATCCAGACACAGCTCGCCGGCACTTCTTGCAACACAACGGGAGAGTGCGTCGCGATTACAGCGACCCCGTTACGGTTGATTAGTAGGTCGGAAAGGGCTCGAACGAATGCAGCGAGAAGTGGCGGATGAAGATGCGCCTCTGGTTCATCGAGCAATACAAGTGTCTTCTCTTCGACAGTTTCCACAAGTCTCGTAATCGTGAGAAGAACGATCTTGTGCCCTGAACTCAAGTTTTTGAATATTCTTCGCGCATCAGACTTAATTTCATCAGCCTCAAGGCCAGATTGCGCAAGAGAAGAGACTTCTGCGTCTCGAAAAATCGGGTCAGCCTGTAGCATATCTAGCGCCCGCTGCCATCGGGCGACCTTAGCACCTTGTCGACAAATCAGAACACTATTTACGAAATCAACAGATAACGCATCAGGACTTTTCGGTGGCTTAGTTTTGCCGTCTTTATCTTTGCCCGTATGCTTTAAGCCAATGTAAGCATAGCGGACACCCTCGGATTTATCTTGGCGCCAAGGTAAAGGGTCAAATGGGTCGAATGCACTGAATGTAACGGAAACTAAGCTAGTAAACAGCCGATCATCATCGAACTCGTCAACTTCGGCGGAAAAGGCACCGAATTCATCTGCGTTGGTGTTCCCCTCAACGATTGCGCGAGTCATATCGTTGAGCAGCGTTGTTTTTCCTACCCCGTTACGGCCTATCAGAACGTGTACGTTTGTTGGCGGATATGACTCAGGCGCAACACTGAATGTCAGACTAAGCGGCTCTACATTCCGGGAGCGCCTAGGAGCGGTGTAGCTGAAATCGTAATGAGTAAGGCGAACTCCACCGAGAGCCATTCGACGAAACTGCCCAGTGACTGTCGAACGGTCTACCGAGCGCAAAAGAGATGTACCAGTCACTTTCTGGTCGAGGGCGCGTTCAAAAAGTTCGGCATCGAGGGCAACATCACGAAGCGCACGTAAGACACGATCCCGTATCGGCGCGCCCAAGCCATTGAGATCATCGTAATAGCTATCATCTTGTCCCAGAGAGAAAAATCTCTCGTCAAGTTCATCAAATTCATCGGGAATATTCGGTCTGCGTTGCCCTTCCTCCATGGCGAACTGGCCTATTTTCACGCCGCCAATAGTATGACGCGTACCACTCTCGTCGAAAACGATGAGGGTATAAAGGGTTGAATACTTAAACCAATCGTCCCAACTATCGACGATGAGAAAGGCTCTGTTGATCGTCTGTTGTGATGATCGAAGCCCTCCCGCTAGAACACGAAAGTAGCTCATCTACGCTGAAGTTCCCCGAAGCGCTTCGTACGAACAAGATCCTACTTTGGTGCAGAACCCTTCACAAGCGTGTCGACCTGCACGACGCCGAATGCGGCAGACTTCTCTCGTGTTTCGAGCTGCGAGCGGAGGTTCAAAAAAGAATGCGGTCTAAGCCTGAGTCCCCAAGAGCCGTAACGAGCAGATTAAACGACCGCGGCAAAATGGTCGACTAACTCCCCTTCAGAGGACCGGAAGTGCAAAGATGAAATTCTGTCAAAGCCTTGGCTAAAGAGCATCTCCGCCGCTCCACGGAGCGGACGAGCGCTGCAAGCGAACCGTGCTGGTGGTATGATTGGTGGTATTCTCTATCTGAAGAAAAATTAAAATCTAAGTATATCAATTACATATGCTACGAATTTGATGACGGCTAGGGCACCAATCTCACTTCATGCCGAAGGATGTGTCGCCGCGATCCGTCATGCGTGCCACGATCCTCGCCCTTCCCTCCTGCTTCCACCCGTGACACTCTCCCGGTCCAGCCACACCAGGGAGCCCTGCCATGTCTTCGTCCCCCGCCATCATCGTCACCGGCGCGGCCGGCAATCTCGGGGCCGCGGTGGTACGCGAGCTTGCCAAAGGCAGTGCCCCGCTCGTGCTGATGGAGCGCTCGGCCGAGAAACTGGAGGCGCTTGTCACCTCGCTGCCCTCGGGCATCGAGGTGCTGTCAATCGTGGGCACCGACATGACTTCGCAAGAGGCCTGCGAAGCGGCAGTGGCTAAGGCCGTGGAGCGGTTCGGCACGGTCGGCGGGCTCGCCAACACGGTGGGCGGCTTCGCGATGGCCCCGGTCGCCAAGGCGCTGTCGCAATGGGATGCCATGCTCACCGGTAATGCGCGCACGGCGCTCGCCATCAGCGCCGCGGTGCTGCCGGCGATGCAGGCGGCGCGCCAGGGCCGCATCGTGCATGTGGCGGCGCTGGCCGGGCAGAAGGCGTCGGCAGGGATGGCCGCTTATGCCGCCTCCAAGGCGGCGCTGCTGCGGCTCACCGAGGCCATCGCCGAGGAATATCGCAAGGATGGCATCACCGCCAATTGCGTGCTGCCCGGGGTGATCGACACACCGCCGAACCGGGCCGCCATGCCCAAGGCCGATACCAGCTCCTGGGTGGCGCCCGAAGCGATCGCCCGGCTGATCGCCTTCCTGCTTTCGCCGGAGGGCGGCGTGGTGACGGGTGGGGCCATCCCGGCCACCGGCGTGCCGGCTGCGTGAGCCCACGGGGTTGTCCCCTGGGAGTACGGGCATCACAGCGACATGCTTGCATGTCGCGATATCAGCTCGTCCTTTCGCAAGATCGGCTTTTCCAGGAGCGGACAGGATGTCCGCGCTCCCGGGAGGTGCTGGATGTCGCCCCCGGGCAATTGCCCGGCAACAATCCAGGGCTATAGTTCCGCTCAAAACCCTGCCGGAGGAGGAACCGCATGCCGACCCCTTTCATCCGTCTCGCCAAAGCGGGCGCGCTCGCTCTGCCCCTCGTGCTGGGCCTCGCCATGGGCGCCGCATCGCCCGCCAGCGCCAAGGGGTGCGAGGACCTGGCGGCCGGGCGCTGCAAGGTGAAGCTGCCCGGCGGCATCACCATGGCCTATGTCGAGACCGGGCCGAAGGACGGGCCCGCGGTGCTGCTCATCCACGGCCTCACCGACAATATCCGCTCCTGGTCGACGACGATGGCGGCGCTGCACAAGCGCGACCCCGGCCTGCATATCCTTGCCATGGACCTGCGCGGCCACGGCCAGACCTCGATGCCGCCCCGGGCGGCCTGTTCGCCCGCGCCGGAGAAATGCTTCCGGACCAGCGATTTCGCCGGCGACATCGTCGCCTTCATGAAGGCCAAGAAGATCGCCAAGGCGACGCTGGCCGGCCATTCGCTCGGCAGCTTCGTCACCCAGGAAGTCGCCCTGGAGCATCCCGAGCTGGTCGAGCGTGCCGTACTGGTGGCGAGTTCCACCAAGGGCGTCGACAATGTCGCCCTGCGCGACTACGTGCTGAAGGAGCCGGTGGAAGGCTCCTGGAAGAAGGCCTTGGAAGCCAAGGGCTGGAAATATCCTGCCGGCTTCTACATGCTCACCCCGCTGAAGGCCGATCCCAAGGCCGAGGACTGGATCGCCAAGAACTGGGTGGTCGACCCGGCTGCCGATCCCGCCTTCCTCAAGCCCTATGTGCCGGAGACCGCCAATGTGCGGCTCGGCACCTGGATCGGCGCCAGCAAGGCGCTGCTCGCCACCGACAACACCGAGCGGCTGAAGGGCTTTTCGGTGCCCGTGCTGGTGCTCTGGGCGACGCAGGACAGCATCTTCCTGGAGGCCGACCAGGCCTGGCTGAAGCAGTCGCTCGGCGAAGCGGCCAAGACCAAGGGCATCCCTGCTTTCTGGAAGCGCTACGGCGTGATCCCCCTGCCGGCCTCCGGGGCGCAGGTCAGCGATATCGGCCACAACGTGCAATGGGGCGCGCCGGACGCCGTCGCCGCCGACATCGAGGCCTTCATCAAGACGGGCGCGCCCACCAGCGATCTCCTGCACAGCGACAAGCCGCCGGCGCTCGACCACATCGTCACCGAGCCGGGCAAGGCGGAGGTGATCAAGCTCGGCCAGCCGGCTACGGGGAATTGAGGGAGCGGGACCGGCAAGTTCGGTGAGAAGCGTAACGGTTCCGGGCCGACCTGGAGAGACTCACTCAGCAATCGCAACGAGGCCGGGAAAAGCTCAATTTTGTCATTGCCGGGCCTGTCCCGGGCATCCAGCTTCCGCTGTTCGTTGAGACTGCGGCCCTGGATTGCCGGGACAGGCTCGGCAATGACAAAAGTCGAGTTCCGTCGATCTTCGGTCGACCTCCTCAGACCGGCCTACCGAAACGCGTCTTCGCGCGTTCACTTTAAGGCTTGTTAAGTACGGCAATTCACTTTATGACTTGTTAAGTGAACCTGCCGAGGCCCCGATGAAGCGTGCCGACGATCACACTGCCGACAGCGGCGCCGCACCCAATCTGGAAGCGCGGCACTCGAGCGTCCTGGGCCAGCGCGTCAAGGACTTTCGCACCGCGCGCCGGCTGACCCTGCGCGAGCTCGGCGATCTCACCGGCACCACCGCCAGCTTCCTCTCCCAGCTCGAACGCGGGCTTTCCGGCGCCAACACCTCCACGCTGATGGGGATCGCCAACGCGCTCGGCATCAATGTCGCCGACCTCTTCGACGAGGGCGAAGCTTCGCCGCACAAGGTGGTCTCCCGCTCCGAGCGCCCGGCCTTGCCGGCCAGCGGCGGCTGCCACAAGACTCTGCTGTCCCGGCGCCCGCTTCGCGACCTCGAAGTCTATTCCGGCGAGTTCGACGTCGGCGGCTCCACCGGCGACCAGCCCTATACCCACGGCAATTCCCACGAAATGTTCCTGGTGCTGCGCGGGCGCCTGCAGCTGACTCTCGGCCAGGAGAGCTTCATCCTCGAGGAGGGCGACAGCATCGAATATTCGTCCTCGACGCCGCACAAGACGGTGAACATCGGCGACACGCCGGCCGAGGTGGTGTGGATCATCTCGCCACCGACCAGCGGCGCCGCCGATCTCGACCAATATGTGATCCGGAAATCGCTCGCATCCGGATCGCCACAATAAACAAGCGAGTCTTCAGAGGGATAATGGGATGACAACTGCAACGGCATTCGCCCAAACATCTTGCGTAAAAGCGTTTCGCGCCGGCCTGGCCGGCACGGCCTTCGCCCTGCTGGCGGCCTCCTCGGCCCTGGCCCAGAACGCACCGCCCGCCGGTACCATCGCCGAGGGCTCCTTGAAGGACAAGACGCTGACCTTCGTCTCCTATGGCGGTATCTACCAGGACGGCCAGAATGCCGCGCTGAAGGAATTCGCCGACAAGTCCGGCGTCAAGCTCCTGAATGACGGCCCGACCGAGCTCGCCAAGCTCCAGGCGCAGATCGAATCGGGCAACGTCACCTGGGACGTCGTCGATACCGGCGACCTCGCGCCCTTCGCCTATTGCGGCAAATATTTCCAGAAGCTCGACTTCACCAAGATCGACATCTCGCACATCCCGCCCGGCCAGGTCGGTCCCTGCAGCGTGCCGGCCATGAATTACGGCATCGTGCTGATGTACAAGACCGACAAGTTCAAGGATCATCCGCCCAAGAACTGGAAGGACTTCTTCGACACCAAGAATTTCCCGGGCACGCGCGGCATCGACGGCAGCGGTGACCCGCCGGTCGGCCTGCTCGAACAGGCGCTCCTGGCCGACGGCCATCCGGTGGACAAGATGACGCCGGCGGACATCGACACGGCCATCGCCCGCATCAAGGCCCTCGGCCCCGACACCGTGTTCTGGAAGACCGGCGCCGAATCCCAGCAACTCGCCGAGTCCGGCGAGATCGACATGCTGCTGATGTGGACGGGACGCGCCATGACCGCGGTCAAGAACGGCGCCAAATACACCCCCGTCTGGCAGGACTGGCTGGTGGTCAAGGACCAGCTCACCATTCCGGTCGGCGTCAAGGATCCCGCCGCCGCCCATGCGCTGATCAACGCCTATCTCGGCAAGACCGCGCAGGAGGCCCTGACCCAGAAGACCTCCTATTCCCCGGTCAACAACGAGTCCAAGCCGCAGGTCGACGCCCAGGTGCAGGCCTTCCTCACCAACACCCCCGAGCGCGTCAAGCAGGGCTACGGCTTCAACACGGCCTTCTGGACCGAGAACTTCGAGGCCCTGAACGAGAAATGGGGCTCCCTGCTGGCGGGCAATTGAGGCGGAGCAGAAAGAGGCGAGCCTCCCTTCTCCCCTTGCGGGAGAAGGTACCCCGAAGGGGTGGATGAGGGGGACACGCAACCTTGATGGTTGTCCGCCAACACCCCTCATCCGTCATTGCTTCGCAATGCCACCTTCTCCCGCAAGGGGAGAAGATTAGTCGTGCCTTGCTCGTCCCGGCCGAACCGTTTGAACTCAGGAGCCGCACGTGACGGACACCATGCAACCCTCCATGGCCATCGGCCGGCAGCGCAGGCTGAGGCCGCTTTCGGCCTATCCGTCGCTGCTGGCGGTTCCGGCCGTGCTGCTGCTGATCCTCGCCATGGGCTATCCCCTGGCGACGGTGGTGGTGCGCAGTTTCGCCGAACCGAGTTGGGGCCTGCAGAACTATGTCTGGTTCTTCTCCACGCCGGCGAACCTCACCGTGCTGGCCCGCACCTTCTCCATCGCCGCCTGGGTCACGCTGGTCTGCGTGATCGCGGCCTATCCCTATGCCTATCTGATGACGGCTGTCGGGCCGAAATGGCGGCTGGTGCTCATTCTGTGCGTGCTGGTGCCGTTCTGGGTCAGCGGCGTGGTGCGCACGCTCGCCTGGGTCGTGCTCCTGCAGGATTCCGGCGTGATCAACACGGCGCTCCAGGCGGTCGGCCTCGACGGCATCAAGCTGATCCGTACGCCGCTCGGCGTGGTCATCGGCATGGCGCAGGTGCTGCTGCCCTTCATGATCCTGCCGCTCTATTCGGTGATGCGCAGCATCGACCTGCGCCTGATCCAGGCGGCGCGCAGCCTCGGCGCCAACCCTGTCAGGGCCTTCTGGCAGATCTACCTGCCCTTGTCGCTGCCCGGCGTCTTCGCCGGCGCCATCATCGTCTTCATCCTCTCGCTCGGCTTCTACATCACCCCGGCCTTGCTGGGCGGGCCGCGCAGCACCATGCTCTCCACCTTGGTGCAGAACCAGGTGCTGAGCCTGCTGGCCTGGGGCCGCGGCGGCGCCATGGGCGTGATCCTGCTGGTGGCGACCTTCCTGCTGCTCGCCATCGCCGCGCCCTTGATGCGCCAACGCCACAAGCAGGCGTCGAGGAGCTGACGATGAAACCGCTGCGTCTCTTCCTCGCCCTCTTCTGCCTGCTGGTCGCGATCTGGCTGGTGCTGCCGACACTGGTTATCATCCCGATGTCGTTCAACCAGAACAAGTCGCTGGCCTTTCCACCCTCCGGCTTCTCCTGGCAGTGGTACGAGAACTTCCTCACCAATCCGGACTGGTCGTCCAGCTTCGTCAACTCGCTGCGCATCGCCACCATCGTCGCCATCATCGCCACGCTGATCGGCACGCTCGCCGCCCTCGGCCTCAGCCGCATGAAGCATGCGGGCGGCGGCATCCTGCGCGCCCTCCTCATCACGCCGATGGTGGTGCCGGGCGTGGTGCTGGCGGTGGGGATCTATTCGGTCTACCTCACCTATAAGCTGGTCGGCACGGATCTGGGCTTCGTCATCGCCCACACCATGCTGGCGATTCCCTTCGTGCTGATCGCCGTCTCCGCGAGCCTGGAGATGTTCGACGTCAGGCTCGAAAAGGCGGCGGCCAGCCTCGGCGCCAACCGCTTCACCACCTTCCGCACCATCACGCTGCCGCTGATCGCGCCCGGCATCCTGTCGGGCCTGCTCTTTGCCTTCGTGACCTCCTTCGACGAGATCATCGTCGCGCTGTTCATCACCAATCCCTACCTGAAGACGCTGCCGGTGCAGATCTTCACCTCCATCACCCGCGACGCCGACCCCACGGTCGCCGCGGTGGGAACCATCGTCTTCCTTGCCACGACACTGCTGATCGCCGCCGGCCTCCTTCTCGGCGCGCGCTCGAAGAGGAGCTGAGATGTCCAACGCAGCCGCCGTCTCCACCCCCGCCGCATCCACCCAAGGCGCGGCCGGCGCCGCCATCGACATCCGCAATGCCAGCAAGCATTACGGCAGCTTCACCGCGCTCGACGATGTCAGCCTCCATATCGAGCCCGGCGAGTTCATGACGTTGCTCGGCCCCAGCGGCTCGGGCAAGACGACCACGCTCAACGTGGTGGCCGGCTTCACCGAGCTTTCCAGCGGCGCGCTCGCCGTCGGCGGCGAGGACATTGGCGGCCTGCCGGCGCACAAACGCAATATCGGCGTGGTCTTCCAGCACTATGCCCTGTTCCCGCACATGACGGTCGGCAAGAACGTGGCCTATCCTCTCGCCTTGCGCGGCGTTCCCAAGGGCGAGCGCGAGGCCCGTGTCCGCCGCGCCCTCGACATGGTCAAGATGGCCGATTTCGCCCATCGCTATCCCAGCGAGCTCTCGGGCGGCCAGCAGCAGCGCGTGGCGCTGGCCCGCGCCATCGTGTTCGATCCGCCGCTCCTCCTGATGGACGAGCCCCTCGGCGCGCTCGACAAGAAGCTGCGCGAATGGTTGCAGCTGGAGATCAAGCGCATCCATCGCGAGCTCGGCACCACCTTCGTCTATGTCACCCACGACCAGGAGGAGGCCCTGGTGCTGTCCGACCGCATCGCCGTGTTCAACCATGGCCGCATCGAGCAGGTCGGCACCGGGCGGGAGCTCTATGACGAGCCGGCCACCCTCTTCGTCGGCAAGTTCATCGGCGAATCCACCACCTTGCGTGGCGGCGTGGAGACCTCCGGCAGCGAGACCTGCCTCTCCATCGCCGGGCAGAAGGTGGTCTCGCGGGAAAGGCTCGCCGACGGCCGAAAGCCGGTGATGCTGCTGCGGCCGGAGAAGCTCTCGCTCGCACCGGCGGCCACGGGCGCGCGTGACGGCCACAACAGCCTGTCCGGCCAGGTGAGCGAGGCGATCTATCTCGGCTCCAGCTCGAAATATCAGGTCGTGCTGGCCGACGGTTCGGTCGCCATCGTGCGCGCGCCCCTGGAGAGCCGGCCCTTCGTCATCGGCGAGGCGGTCGATCTTTGCTGGGCGGCCGGCGATGCCAAGCTATTGGCCGACGACGAGCGCGCCGACCTGACCCTGACCTGAGTTTTTTCTGCAATCCATTCGTCGCCGGAAACCGGCATCATCATTCATTTCCTTACGCACGAGACCCCCATCATGGACGTCAAGACCAACGGCAACATCTCGTTCTGGTATGCCGATATCGGCGGCGTGCCCGGCTATCGCCCGGCGCTGCCGGGTGACCGCAGCGCCGATGTCTGCATCGTCGGCGGCGGCTTCACCGGGCTGTGGACGTCCTATTATCTGAAGCAGGCCAATCCCGGCCTCAACATTATCGTGGTCGAGAAGGAATTCGCCGGCTTCGGCGCCTCCGGGCGCAATGGCGGCTGGCTTTCGGGGGGCTTCGGCTGGTCGCGCGAGAAATATCTGAAGACCTCCTCGCGCGGCGCGGTGGTCGACATGGAAGCGGCGATGCACGGCTCGGTGAACGAGGTGATCGCCGTGACCGAGCGCGAAGGCATCGACGCCGACGTCCGCCGCAACGACACGCTGACGGTGGCGGTCAACCAGGCCCAACTCGGCCGCATCCGCAAATCCTACGACTACGAAAAAGGCTGGAGCGTTCCCGACGCACGCATAAGCCTGATCGGCCGCGAGGAGATGCGCAAGCGCATCGAGATCCACAATGTCGAGGGCGCCCTGGTGCATCACGACACCGCCCGCGTGCAGCCGGCCAAGCTGGTGCGGGGCCTCGCCGCCGTGGTCGAGCGCCTGGGTGTGTCGATCTACGAGCAGACCGAAGTGACCCGTATCGAGAAGGGCGCGGTGACCACCAAGCGCGGCACCGTGCGCGCGCCGATCATCATCAGGGCGACGGAGGGCTTCACCGCCGGCATTCCCGGCTTCGAGCGCCTGTGGATCCCGATGAACAGCGCCATCCTGATGACCGAGCCCCTCAGCGAGGAGCAATGGAGCCGGATCGGGTGGAACGGCTACGAGCTCCTGGGCGATGCCACCCACGGCTATTGCTATGCCCAGCGCACGCGCGAGGGCCGCATCGCCATGGGCGGGCGCGGCGTGCCCTATCGCTACGGCTCGGCCACCGACAATCGCGGGCAGACCCAGGCCGAGACCATCGCCCAGCTCTACGCCATCCTGATGCGCCATTTGCCCCAGACCAAGGGGTTGAAGATGGACCATGCCTGGTGCGGCGTGCTCGGTGTGCCGCGCGACTGGTGCACCACCGTCGGCCTCGACCGCAAGAACGGCATCGGCTGGGCCGGCGGGTTTTTGGGGCCGGGGGGCTCCCC
>NZ_LYXZ01000034.1 GCF_001676615.1 Labrys sp. WJW
GACGCCTCCTCGGCCAAGGGCACGCTGATCGCTTTTTCGACGGCGCCGGGCTCGGTGGCGCAGGACGGCAGCGGGCGCAACTCGCCCTTCACCACGGCACTGCTCGCCCATATGGAGACGCCCGGCCTCGACATCCGCCAGATGTTCGGCCAGGTCAGGGCCGATGTCGACCAGTCGACCCAGGGCGGCCAGACCCCCTGGGTGAACGAGGCCATCATCGGTTCCTTCGCCATGGCCGGCAAGGCGGAGAACGTGCAGCCGGTCAAGGCGGCTGGCACGACGACCTCAGTGCCGGTCGATCAGCCGGCGACGCAGGGCGCGACCGACATTGCCCCGGCCGTGACGACAGGCGGCGACAACCAGACCGGGGCCGCGCCGCAGCAAAATGCGGCCCTCGACTTTGCGGTCCCGGACAGGACCGTTCCCGCGTCCGTGTCGCCGAGCTTTCCTTGCAATGGCCGCCTCAATCCCACCGAAAATGCCATCTGCCAGGATGGCGGTCTCGCCAGCCTCGACCAGACGCTGTCATCCGCCTATGGCGTGATCAACGCCGCCCTGCCGAAGGATCTGCAGGCCAAGCTGAAGGCGAACCAGACGGCGTGGCGCGCCCAGCGCGACGAGTGCGGCGCTGATGCCGCCTGCATCGGTGTGAGCTACCGGCAGCGTCTCGCCTTCCTGAAGGGTCTGGTCGACAAGGCGGCCGGCACGCCCTCCGTGTCGCCGAGTTTCCCCTGCGGCGGACGCCTCAATCCGAGCGAGCGTGCCATCTGCCAGAGCGATACGCTGGCGCGGCTCGACCTTGCTCTCGACGGCGTGTTCAAGGCCCGGTTCAGGGGCCTGGCGAAGGCCGACCAAGTCGCCCTGTCGGCCAGCCAAACGGCCTGGCGTAGCAATCGCGACCGCTGCGGCGCAACGGCCAGCTGCATTGAGGCCGCCTATCGGCAAAGGCTGAACTACTTCCAGTCCCTGCAATAGGCGGCCGCGGTCACGTCGCCGGCTTGAGGCGGTCCCGCCGCAGCCAGCGCAGGGTCATCAGCACGGCGACGGCTGTCAGCCCGCTTACCAGGCCGGCCCAGATCCCGGCGCCGCCCCAGCCGAAATGGAAGCCGAGCAGGATGCCGAGCGGCAGCCCCGCCACCCAATAGCCGATGGCGGCGAACAGCATCGGGATCACCGTGTCGTGCAGGCCGCGCAACATGCCGGCAGCCACGACCTGGGCCCCGTCGGTGATCTGGAACAGGCCGGCAAAGATCAGGAACAGGCTGGCCCTGGCCACCACGTCGGCGTTGACCGGATCGGCAAGATCGATGAACCGGCCGATCAGCAGGTGCGGTGCGATCAGCATGAAGGCCGCTGCCGCGCACATGAAGCCGACACCGAGGACATAGGCCGTCCAGCCGGATCGGCTGATCGCGTGCTGGTCGCCGGCGCCATAGGCGAGGCCGACCCGTACCGTTGCCGCCTGGCCGAGACCGAGCGGCACCATGAAGCTGATCGAGGCGATCTGGATGGCGATGCCATGGGCCGCCAGGTCCGTCTCGCCGATGCGCCCCATCAGGAACGCCGCGGCATTGAAGACGGTGACCTCGAAGGCGAGCGTGACGGCGATGGGCACACCCAGCCGGAAGATCTGCCAGAGCCGTTCCCAATCGGGGCGCCACAGGTTCTGGAACAGTTGATAGTGGCGGAACGGCCGGCTGAAGGCCAGGAAAGCGGCAAGCAGCAGGAAGAAGATCCAGGTCGCGATCGTGGTCGCGATGCCCGGGCCCGACACGCCGAGGGCGGGCAGGCCGAGATGGCCGAAGGTGAGGCCCCAGGCCAGCACGGCGTTGATGATAATGCCGGCAAGCGCGCTCCACATGGCCGCGCGGGGCTGTCCCATGGCGGCCGCTGCCGAACGCAGGGCGATGTAGCCGACAAAGGCCGGCAGCGACCAGGCAAGACCGCCGAGATATTGTGAGGCATGCCTGGCGATCTCGGGATTCTGCCCGAGTTGCAGCATGATCCATTCGCCGTTCATCAGGCAGGCGAGGCCCGGGATCGAGACGATCAGCGATGTCCACAATCCCTGCTGCACGGTCCGGCGGATATCGCGGCCGCTGCCGTCACCGGCACCCAAGGCGCTGGCCACCATCGGTGCCACCGCCGTCACCACGCCCAATCCGATGATGGCAAAGAAAAAGAACAGGTTGTTGGCCAGAGTCACGGCGGCGATCGCCTGCGACCCCAATTCACCGACGAGGATGAGATTGGTGGTGGTCAGCGCCAGCTCGACCAGATTGGTCAGAATGAGGGGCCAGGCCAGGATTAGGGTTTCGAGTGCTTCCCGGCTCCAGCTCTGGTGACCACCGAGGCTCTTTTGCGAGCCTGCCGGCGGAAATACCGTAGCCATTTGGTCGTTTCCATTGGTTATTTGAAATTGGAGCGGGGGCCGCGCCCTCATTGGTGCGCAGCCCCCGTTCGGCCTCAGAAACGTTGGGATGGAAAGGCGAGGTGCCGCCTTTCTATTTGAACACTTCCTTCACCGCTTCGACGGGCTGCGGCTTTGGTCGTTCGATATTGGGCAGGAAAATCGTCAGCAGCCCGATCATCGGCAGGAAGGAGCAAACCTTGTAGACGAACTCGATGCTGGTCTTATCGGCGAGAACGCCGAGGGCGGCCGCACCCACCCCGCCCATACCGAAGGCGAGGCCGAAGAAGAGCCCCGCGATCATGCCGGTCTTGCCCGGCACCAGCTCCTGCGCGAACACCACGATGGCGGAGAAGGCGGAGGACAGGATGAAGCCGATGATCACCGCCAGGACCGGGGTCCAGGTCAGATTGGCATAGGGCAGGGCCAGGCTGAAGGGCAGCACGCCGAGGATCGAGACCCAGATCACATATTTGCGCCCGATGCGGTCGCCGATCGGTCCACCGAGCAGCGTACCGGCGGCCGCGGCGAACAGGAAGATGAAGAGCTGCATCTGCACGGCTTCGGGCGACAGGCCGAAACGGTCCTCGAGATAGAGGGTGTAGTAGCTCGACAACGAGGCCATGTAGAAGAATTTGGAGAAGACCAACGCCAGCAGCACCGCCAGCGAAGCGATGACGCGGCCGCGCGACAACGAGGCCACCGCCGACACGGTCCTGGTCTTGATGCCGGCCGTATGACGGCGATAGGCGGCATACCAGTTGCCGACATTCCACAGGATGAACATGGCGAGCAGGGCGATCACCGAGAAGATGGCGATCGAATGCTGGCCATAGGGCAGGACGATGAAGGCGGCGAGCAACGGCCCGATCGAGGTGCCGAGATTGCCGCCGACCTGGAAGACCGACTGTGCCAGGCCGGTCTTGCCGCCGGAAGCCATGCGCGCGACGCGTGACGATTCGGGATGGAAGACCGAGGAGCCGGTGCCGACCAGCATGGCGGCGATCAGGACTGTGGCGTAATTTTGGGCATAAGCGAGCAGGACCAGGCCGATCAGGCTGAGGCCCATGCCGACGGTGAGCGAATAGGGCAGGGGGCGGCGGTCGGTATAGAGGCCGACGAAAGGCTGCAGCAGCGATGCCGTGAGCTGGAAGGCCAGCGTGATCAGGCCGATCTGCGTATAGCTGAGGGCGTAATTGTCACGCAGCATCGGATAGATCGAGGGAATCAGCGACTGGATGGTGTCGTTGAGGCAATGCGAGACGCTGATCGCCATCAGGATCGAATAGGCCGTGCGCTCGGGGCTGAAGGCACCTGAGGGGGGCAGGGTGGCTGCTTTGGCGTCCATACGTCATTGCTAGACCCGCGGCGGCACGCGGGGTGCAAACGCGGACTATCCCTTTGTTGCGGCACGAAAAATCGGCATCTTGGCGCACGCCAAGGCCGATCGGGCCTGGTTCCGCTGGGCTATGCGGGTGATGGGAAGAGATGCGGGAGCCGCCCGCTAAACCGTTTTAGCCGAATGTCGCCAATCGGGAAATATCGAGACGCATCGTCATCTATAAATCTTCGTGATGATATTCATCACGCTGACGCGATGAAAAGAAGGTCGTGACGGCAAGGGGCGGAAAATAAAATCGCGATCCGGGCTGGCCAGGATCGCGATCGGACTGTCGGGCGGGCATGGCAGGCCCGAAGCTCGAGAAGAGCTCAGATCGGCTCGTTCTCGGCGCTGGCGACGCGGTCGATATGGCCGCGATACATACCCAGATCCAGCATGTCGCGATAGCTCAGTTCGCGGCGCACGGTCGCGAGGCGACGGCGGTTACGATAGGCTACGAGGCGGGCGGAGAGGGCGTTGATGATGGCGACGGTCGTCACGGGAGTGGTTCCAGAAAAAGCGCTACGTTTACTGCGCTGCATATATAGGCAAATCGCGGCAAAATTTGTGCAGAATCGCACGCGCAAAGTCGTATGCCCGGCATGCTATTTTTGCATGGTTTAGAGGAAGTTACCGGCCGATGCGCGGGCTGGAATACCCGATGCTCGCATGGCTTGCCGGGATGGAGGCCAGGTCGGCTCATGTTGCAATGCAGCATGGCGAGGTAGGTTTCTGTTCAGCCCTGTGCTTTATTCCTTGCTCGGCGAGAGTGATCGGGAGCGATATGGCCCGGCGCAAAAGCGTTTGTGGGTTGAATCAAACGCCTCGAATCGCAAACACGCGTCGAACCAACGAGTTCGAGCAGAGATGCGTTTTCACCAAAACGTGCCTTGCTCAGGTGGACCGGGAGAATTGCATGCGCAAGAGCTGGCTGGCGGCCTTGGCCGTTTCGACTTTGATGCCCTTCATGCCGGCCAAGGCCGAGGAGACGATGAAGGGAATCTTCACGGCACGGGAGGCCTGCCCGGCCCTCCAGTCGATCCGCAAGCAGACCAATCCCGGTGATATCAAATTGGCGCCTGGACAGGATTATCGGCTGCTTGCCGGCAACAAGCCCGATCCGACCTTCTATCGCGTCCAGGTGGAGGATGCTCAGCCGGCGCAGCGCTGGGTGCCCGTCTCCTGCGGCGAGGTCAAGGCGGGCGATGGTGGCACCGCTGTCGCGCCGGGTGCGGGCAAGCCTGGCCCGGCCAAATCCGATGCGGCAATCTCGGCCGGCGAGGCTTCCTATGTCTTCGCCATCAGCTGGCAGGCGGCGTTCTGCGAGGGGCTGCCGGACAAGACCGAGTGCAGGACGCAAACCACCGATCGCTATGATGCGAGCCACTTCACACTGCACGGGCTCTGGCCGCAGCCGCGCGGCAATGCCTATTGCGGCGTGGCGCGGCGCGATGTCGAGGCTGACAAGGCGCATCGCTGGGAGGACCTGCCGGAGCCCCAGCTCGAGCCGGCAACGCGCACGGCCCTGGAGAAAGCCATGCCCGGCACCGCCTCCTTCCTCGATCGACACGAATGGATCGAGCATGGCACCTGCTTCTTCGAGAAATCGGCCGATGCCTATTTCCGCCGCTCGGTGGCGTTGATCGGGGAGATCAATGCCTCGCCCGTCCAGAAGCTGTTCGCCGATAATGTCGGCAAGGAGATCGACACCAGCCAGATTCGCAGCGCCTTCGACCAGGGCTTCGGTGCGGGGGCCGGCGAGCGGGTGCGCTTTGCCTGCAAGCGCGACGGCAGCCGCAGCATCATCGTGGAGATGACCATCGGCCTGCGCGGCGAGGTCAAGGACGGTGCCAAGCTGGCCGACCTGATCGCCGCCGCCTCGCCGACGGATCAGGGCTGCAAGGCCGGTATCGTCGATCCTGTCGGACTGCAGTGAGGGCCGGCCGTGGAGACGGAGCTCTATCTGCCGGTCAAAGCCTTCCTGGAGTCGCTTGGTTTTGCGGTGAAAGGCGAGATCGGCGGCTGCGACGTCCTGGCCCTGCGCGAAGGCGAGCCGCCGGTGGCGGTGATCTGCGAGCTCAAGCAGAGTTTCAACCTGGAACTGGTGCTGCAGGGCGTCGACAGGGCCGGGGCCTGTGACGAGATCTGGCTTGCGGCCCGTCTCTCCCTACGCGGCAAGGGGCGCGAGAGCGATGCGCGTTTCCGCAATCTCTGCCGCCGTCTCGGCTTCGGATTGCTGGGGGTGTCCGGTAGCGGCCAGGTGCAGATCATCGTCACGCCCGAGGCGCCGTTCCCGCGCCGCGATCCCAAGCGCCGTTCCCGCCTGTTGAGAGAGCACCGCAAGCGCCAAGGCGATCCTGTCGTCGGCGGCTCGAACCGTGCGCCGCAGATGACGGCCTATCGCCAGCAGGCGCTGGCCTGTGCCGCTGCGCTGGTGGTGGCGCCGCTGCGCCGGCGGGATCTCGCCAAGACCGTGCCCGACGCTCCGAAGATCCTGCAGGGCAATGTCTATGGCTGGTTCGAGCGGGTCGAGAAAGGCATTTACGGCCTGACGCCCGCGGGCAGGGAGGCCCTGGAGCGTTGGCCGCAGGCCTGCCCTTGACGAAACAAGGGGCGGCCCCGCCTCTTACACGAAGGGCGTGAAGATGTCGGGGCGCGGCGGCAGCAGGCGGCGGAAATAGGCCCGGCCTTCCTCCGAGACGGCATTTGCACCCGTGAAGAAACTATCGGGCATGTGACGGGTGCGCCCGGCGACCTGGTCGAGGGCGACGATGCGCGGGGAGGTGTGCTTGCCGTCATAGTGCAGCACCACCGACCCTGAACCGGTAAAGGCGCTTTGGGCCGCGAAGGCGCCGGCCTCGAAGGCTTCCTTGGCATCGGTCTCGTCGATGATGCCGAGATAGCCGCGCGGCAGATAGCCCAGCGTGTCGACACGGGCACGTGCCTTGGGGAAGCGCTGCTTCAGGGCCTTCTGGATCTCGATGCCGAGATCGCCGCCGGTGAGTTGCACATTGCCATGGGCGTCGCGCTCGACCGCGCCGGCGGCGAGTGCCTCGGCGAGGGGACGGCCGGTCTCGTCCTGCACGCCTTCCGACATCGAGACGATGCAGCGGCCGACACGGGTGTAGACCATGTCGACGTCATTGAGGAACTGCTCGACCGAGAAGGGCTTTTCGGGCGTGTAGATCAGATGGGGCGCGTCCTCCGGCGCCTGCTGCCAGCCGGCAGCCGCGGCGCTGAGGAAGCCCGCATGCCGGCCCATGACGATGGCGACATAAATGCCCGGCATCGCCCGGAAATCGAGATCCATGCTGACGAAGGCATTGGCGACGAAAGCGGCGGCCGAGATGAAGCCCGGCACATGGTCGTTCTCCATCAGGTCGTTGTCGATCGTCTTGGGGGCGTGCACGAAGCTGCAGGAACCGGTCGACTGCTGGCGCAGGAGATCGAGCGTGCCGGCCGTGTCATTGCCGCCGATATAGATGAAGCCGCGGGCATCGAGCTTTTCCAGCGCCTGCAGGATGGTCTGGCAATAGGCTGGATCTGGCTTGTCCCGCGTCGAGCCGAGGCCCGAATTCGGGGTGCGGGCCAGGCGCTCGAGATCGCCTTCCGAAAGCGCGGTGAGGTCGACGAGATCGCCTTGCGTCAGGCCCCGCACGCCGTGGCGGGCGCCGAGGATGCGCAGTGACGGGTCGTGCCGGCGGGCGGCGATGATCGCGCCGCAGAGTGTCTGATTGATCACGGCGGTCGGGCCGCCTCCTTGAGCGATGACAATCGACGACATGGAGCCTCCCTGGCAATATGGTTTCCAGTTGCTTAGCCCTGAAACCGCCGGCCGGCAACGAGCGACTTGGGCGAGGGAGCATGACGCACGGCTGCCCCTGCACATGAAGGCGGCGACGCTTCATTCGGGGGCAAGGGGGTCAAGACGCCCGGCTTCCATCGGCATGCCGGTAGGCCTTGCACCGTGGTGGGGGCTTCAGGCTTTTCGTGCTTCGGCTCTCTTTCGGCCTGCCATGGGGCGCTCCGGACCGACTGCGAAGATGCCGTGATGTCGCCGATATGCCAATGGGTTGGGAGCGCGGCGCTCGGTATCGAAACCGCCAGCGGGTTTTACAGGGGGAAGCGCTCCATCGGCTGTCGGTTCGATGGGATTCAGGCCTTGACAATACAGGTCTGCAATGGAATGAAATTTCTATAATTAAAAAAAATGATCTATTAATCTCATCCGCAGGATTGAAAGAAATCCATGGTGGTTTCGCTACGTCGGGATTGGGGCAATGCACCGAAGCGAACGCAGGGAGAAGCCGAGGATAAACCCTGCAACATATTACCTGTCATATTTGCTTCATTTCTTCGTCATTGAGGCGCAACCAGTGAAGTCTTAAACGACGCCGTCCTTTTAAGAAGCGGCGCATCCTGAGGGAGTATGTGATGAAGTTGAGCGTTCTGGCTTCGGCCGTGGTTCTTCTGGCCAGTGTATCGACCGGGGCTCTCGCGGCCACCGATATCCAGTGGTGGCATGCGATGACGGGGGCCAACAACGACCGCATCGTCAAGCTGGCCAATGATTTCAATGCCAGCCAGAGCGACTATCGGATCGTTCCCGCCTACAAGGGTTCCTATCCCGATACGATGAATGCCGGCATTGCCGCGTTCCGGGCCGGCAATGCGCCCGATATCCTGCAGGTCTTCGAAGTCGGCACCGCCACCATGATGGCGGCCAAGGGCGCGATCAAGCCAGTCTACCAGCTGATGAAGGATGCGGGCGAACCCTTCGACCAAAAGTCCTACCTGCCTGCCGTCACCGGTTATTATTCCAATGCCAAGGGCGAGATGCTGTCCTTTCCCTTCAACTCCTCGACCATGGTGATGTGGGTCAACGAGGATGCGCTGAAGAAGGCCAATCTGACGGCGGCACCCAAGACCTGGCCGGAGGCTTTCGAGGCGGCGAAGAAGCTGAAGGCAGCCGGTTACGCCACCTGCGGCATTTCCACGGCCTGGACCACCTGGGCCAATATCGAGGAGCTGTCGGCCTGGCACAACGTGCCGCTGTCGACCAAGGCCAACGGCTTGGATGGCTTCGATACCGAATTGAAGTTCAACAATCCGGTGGTGGTGAAGCATCTGGAAAACCTGGTCGAGGCCCAGAAGGACAAGACGTTCGACTATTCCGGCCGTACCAATCAGGGCGAGGGACGCTTCACCTCGGGCGAATGCCCGCTCTTCCTGACGTCGTCGGCCTTCCTGGGCAACGTCAAGGCCAACGCCAAGTTCAAATATTCGGTGGCGCCGATGCCCTATTATCCCGATGTCCAGGACGCACCGCAGAACTCGATCATCGGTGGCGCTTCGCTGTGGGTGATGGGTGGCAAGTCGGACGAATCCTATAAGGGCATCGCCAAGTTCCTGACCTATCTGTCGAAGCCCGAAGTGCAGGCCTGGTGGGCCCAGGAGACCGGCTATCTGCCGATCACCCCGGCCGCCTACGAGCTCTCCAAGAAGCAGGGCTTCTATGCCAAGGATCCCAACAGCGAAGTCGCCGTGCTGGAGTTGACCAACAAGGCGCCGACGGAGAATTCCCGCGGGCTGCGCCTGGGCAACCTTGCCCAGATCCGCGATGTCTGGGCCGAAGAAATCGAGCAAGCCCTGGCCGGCAAGAAAACCGCGCAGGCCGCGATGGACGATGCCGTCCGCCGGGGCGATGCGATCCTGAAGACCTTCGCCCGCACGGCGGGGCGATAAAGGCCGCGTAAAAGCCTTCTCCGCGTAGCGGGGAAGGTGGCCCGGCGAAGCCGGGTCGGATAGGGTGTGGCAGTCAGTGCGTCGAACGCGACTGGATTGCACAATCGTCGTGCCGGCCTTCACGGCAGGCCGCGTTGCTCGCCACACCCCACCCGTCATTTCTCTGAAATGAACGGTGACATCTTCGTATCGAAGATGTCACCGCCTTTCCCCGCAAGGGGAGAAGGCACCCGCACCCTTCCAGCTTGACTGAATTGCATAGTCCGGAAGCATCCATGGAAAAACGCTCCGTCTTCTCCGGCAAGACCCTGCCCTGGCTGCTGCTGGCGCCGCAATTGGCGATCACGCTCATCTTTTTCTACTGGCCGGTGCTGCAGGCGATCCGGCAATCCTTCTTCATCGAGGATAGTTTCGGCACCACCTCCGAATTCGTCGGGTTCGAGAACTATCAGCTGCTGTTCCAGCAACCGGAATATTACAAGGCCGTCGGCGTCACCCTGGTGTTTGCCGGCCTGGTCTCGGTGCTGTCGCTCGGCCTTGCCTTGATCCTGGCCGTTCAGGCGGACAAGAAGATCAAGGGCGCCTCCTTCTATCGCACCATGCTGGTGTGGCCCTATGCCGTGGCGCCGGCGGTGGCGGGCGTGCTCTGGCTCTTCATGTTCCAGCCCTCGCTCGGCCTGGTGGCCCGTGGCCTCAAGCAACTCGGCCTGCCCTGGGATCCCCTGCTCAACGGCAATCACGCCATGATCCTGGTGGTGCTGGCGGCAACCTGGAAGCAGATCTCCTACAACTTCCTGTTCTTCCTGGCGGGGCTGCAATCGATCCCCAAATCGCTGATCGAGGCGGCGGCCATCGACGGTGCCCGGCCGGCGCGGCGCTTCTGGACCATCATCCTACCGATGTTGTCGCCCACGACCTTCTTCCTGCTCGTCATCAATATCGTCTACGTCTTCTTCGACACGTTCGGCATCATCGATGCGGTGACGCATGGCGGCCCGGCCGGGGAGACCATCACCATGGTATTCAAGGTCTACAATGACGGCCAGAGCGGCGGCGATCTCGGCGGCTCGGCGGCGCAGTCGGTGATCCTGCTGATCATGGTGATCGCCATGACCACCCTGCAGTTCCGTTTCATCGAGAAGAAGGTGACCTATTGATGGCCTGTTCCTCGTTGTTGTCGGGAGGAACGGCTCATGGTTGAGAACCGCCGTTTCGGAAACCTCCTGCCCCACGCCATTCTGATCCTGGGGGTGCTGATCCTGGCCTTCCCGGTGTGGCTGGCCTTCGTGGCCTCCACCCATGACGCCACCACCATCATCAACGGCCAGATCGGCGTGCTGCCCGGCCCGGACCTGATCAAGAACTACAGCCAGACCCTGTTTCACGGCACGGAAGGGGCCACGCGCGAACCGGTGCTCACCATGCTGACCACCAGCCTGATCATGGCGGTGGCGATCGCGGTGGGCAAGATCGTGATCTCGCTGATCTCGGCCTTCGCCATCGTCTATTTCCGCTTCCGCTTCCGCATGTTCGCCTTCTGGCTGATCTTCATCACGCTGATGCTGCCGGTGGAGGTGCGCATCTATCCCACCTACAAGATCGTTTCCGACCTGCATCTGCTCGATACCTATGCCGGCCTGACCCTGCCGCTGATCGCCTCGGCGACGGCGACCTTGCTGTTCCGCCAGTTCTTCATGACCATTCCGGACGAGTTGCTGGAGGCTTCCAAGATCGATGGGGCCGGTCCCTTGAAATTCTTCAAGGACACCGTGCTGCCGCTCTCCATCACCTCGATCGCGGCGATGTTCGTGATCCAGTTCATCTATGGCTGGAACCAGTATTTGTGGCCTTTGCTGATCACTACCCAGGATTCGATGCAGACCATCGTCATCGGCATCCGCAAGATGATCACCACCCAGGACGCCCTGACCGAATGGCAGATCGCCATGGCGACGGCGATCCTCGCCATGCTGCCACCGGTGGTGGTCGTCGTCGTCATGCAGAAGCTCTTCGTCAAGGGCCTGGTCGAGACCGAGAAGTGAGTAACCGATGGCGAAAGTCGTTCTGAACAACGTCAAGAAGATCTACGACAACGGCTATGAGGCGGTGAAGGGGGTGAGCTTCACCGTGCCGGATGGCGGCTTTTGCGTGCTGGTCGGGCCCTCCGGCTGCGGCAAGTCGACCCTGCTGCGCATGGTGGCGGGGCTGGAGCGCATTTCGTCGGGCGATATCCATATCGGTGAGCGTCGCGTCAACGAGATCGAGCCGATGGACCGGGACATCGCCATGGTGTTCCAGAACTATGCGCTCTATCCGCATATGTCGGTCTACGACAACATGGCCTATGGCCTGCGCAACCGGAAGACCGCCGAGGGCGAGATCGGCCAGCGGGTGAAGGAAGCGGCCCGCATCCTCGAGCTCAGCGACGACATGCTCAAGCGCAAGCCGCGCCAGCTTTCCGGCGGCCAGCGCCAGCGCGTGGCGATGGGCCGGGCCATCGTGCGCCAACCCGCCGCCTTCCTGTTCGACGAGCCGCTTTCCAATCTCGACGCCAAGCTGCGTGTACAGATGCGCGGCGAGATCAAGCAATTGCAGCAGCGCCTCGGCACCACCTCGATCTATGTCACCCATGACCAGCTCGAGGCGATGACCCTGGCGGATGTGCTGGTAGTGCTGAATGGCGGCGTGATCGAACAGATCGGCGCGCCGCTGGAGATCTACCGCAACCCCGCCTCGACCTTCGTGGCCGGTTTCATCGGCTCGCCGGCCATGAACGTCCTGAAAGCGCGGGGGGAGGGCAATACGCTCATTCTCGGGCAGACGCGCCTGACCTTGCCGGGGCAGGTTCCGGGCGAGGTCCTGGTCGGGCTGCGCGCGGAGGACCTGCAGCCGGTCTCCACCCCGACGCCGGGCAGCCTGGCCGTGAAGCTGCGCTATGTCGAGGAACTCGGTGCGCATCGCCTCGTCCATGGCGACATCGACGGGCAGCCTCTGGTCGTTTCCCTGGCCATGGAGCATGCCATCGGCGATGATATGCATTTTACTGTCGAGCCGGCCGGAATTCATCTTTTCGACAAGTCAACCCAATTGAGAATCCCGGATTGAATAGCGTATAGCTGCCGTCGGTGACTGGTGAACGCTGGCACTATAGTCGGTTTGCTCGTGCAATTCGGATAATTATCCAATGGATAAAGTAAAGAAGTTACTTCTCGGCATCGCCGTCGGCGTCGCCGCAATGCCGTCCTTCGCCTTCGCCGGATCCAAACAGATCACCGTGCCGCGCGGCAAGGCGTCAGCCGTGCTGGCCCTGGGGGTCTTCGGTGCCGGTACCTGCGAATCCTATCCCGTCAAGGATGTGCGCATCGCTTCGGGCCCCGCACATGGCGCCACCCAGATCTTCACGGTCGCGACCAAGCTCGGCAAGGAGGCCGGCGTCTGTGCCGGCACGGCCTATAAGGCGCCCGTCGTCGTCTACAGGCCTGCCGGCTCTTTCACCGGCGTCGATCATCTGACCGTGAACTGGATGACGCCGTCGCACACGGACAATGTGCGCATGGTGCCCAACACGATGGAGATCGAGATCACGGTGAAGTAGTGTCGTGGAGCAAAGTGCACTTTCACCAAAGCCGCACTTTGCTCCAGCGCCTAGTTTGAGAGGTTTTCCTAATCGAAAAGCCTGCCGATTGTTCTGGAAAACGCTTCTTGGGGGGATCCTTCCAGCCCAAGCCGGAGTGTCGCATGCCCAAGCTCGACCGCATCCTGGAAACCGCCATCTATGTCGACGACCTCGACCGCGCCGCGCATTTTTACGAGACGGTGCTGCAGCTCGCGCCCTTGCTGAAGATCGACCGGCTCTATGCCTATGATGTCGGCGGCGCCAGTGTCCTGCTCGTCTTCAAGCGCGGCGCCTCCGATCACGACATGACTTCGGCGATCGGTACCATACCGGGGCATGATGCCAGCGGCCGCATCCATATCGCCTTTGCCGTCGGTGCCGCGGAACTGGCGGATTGGGAGGCGCGCCTGGCCGCGCATGCCGTCTTGGTGGAAGGCCGCACGCATTGGCCGGCCGGCGGTGATAGTGTCTATTTCCGCGATCCCGATGGTCATATGCTGGAACTGGCCACGCCGGGCCTTTGGAGAACCTATTGATAGGGGGAGCGTCGGTGCTGCCGGCGCCAACAGAATTGGATTTTCGATGTCTTTGATTACCACTGTCGCCGAACTCGAAGCCCTCTACAGCGAACCTGTGCAACCCACGGCCCGTCTCAAGGTTCTCGATCACGTATCCGACCAGTACCATGCCTTCATCCATGCCTCGCCCTTCATGGTGCTGGCTTCGGTCGGGGCAGCCGGAGTCGATTGCTCGCCGCGCGGGGATCCGGCCGGCTTCGTGCGTGTCGCTGATCGCAAGACGCTGCTCATCCCCGACAGGCGTGGCAACAACCGGCTGGATTCGCTGCGCAACATCATCGAGGACCCACGCGTCCATCTTCTCTTCCTGATCCCGGGCATCGGCGAGACGCTGCGGGTGGTCGGCCGCGCGGTGATCTCGGTCGATCCCGAGCTGTGCGCCAGTTTCACCATGCAGGGCAAGGCGCCCCGGTGCGTCATCGTCGTCACGGTGGAGGAAGTCTATACCCAATGCCAGAAGGCCTTGGTGCGCTCCAGGCTATGGGATCCCTCGATCCAGATTTCGCGCGCTGAACTGCCGACCATGGGCCAGATCTTCAGCACGATCAGCAAGGGCGAGTTCGACGGCGAAGCCTATGACAAGGCCTATCCCGAACGGATGCGCCAGACGATCTATTGAATCGCGTGCGGTCACATCGCCGTTATGGGGATGTCGTAAGGCGCCGGGACGAAAGGATGCCATGATGACCGGATTCAGGATTGCCGCTGTTCTCTCCACCCTGTTGCTTGCGCCGGGCTTGGCTTCCAATGCCTTTGCCGGTGAGCCGGCGGTTGCCGATCGCGTGACCAAGCTCACGCGCGGGACCGCATGGAAGCAGGTGGCGGCCATCCCCATCGCCTTCCCGACTTTCCATCCCCAGGGCATGGTCAAGATCGGCGATGATTTCTTCGTATCCTCGGTGAACATCATCAAGCCGACCACCAAATATCCGGCGCCTCGCGAGGGCTATGACCGCGATACCGGCGAAGGCGAGGGGCATCTCTTCCGCATTTCCAAGGATGGCAAGCTGCTGGCCGACCTCAAGCTGGGGGAGGGCAGTGTCTACCACCCCGGCGGCATCGATTTCGACGGCAAGTTCATCTGGGTGCCGGTGGCCGAATATCGGCCGAACAGCCAGTCGATCATCTACAAGGTCGATCCCGCCACCATGAAGGCGGTGGAGGTGTTCCGCTTCAAGGATCATGTCGGCGGCATCGTCCACGACACCGAGCGCAACTCGCTGCATGGCGTGAGCTGGGGCTCGCGGCGCTTTTATGCCTGGCCACTTGGTGCCGACGGCAAGATCACCAATGCCGACATACCGGCCGAGAAATTGCGGGTGATGAATCTGGCTCAATATATCGACTATCAGGACTGCCATTATGCTGGCGGTTCGCGCATGCTCTGTTCCGGTCTGAATGCCTACAAGGTGACGCCGGACGCCGCGCCCTTCCGTCTGGGCGGCCTCGAACTGGTCGATCTGAAGGACAACAGGCCGGTCTGGCAGGTGCCCGTCGAGCTGTGGGCGCCCTCCGGCCTGCCGATGACCCAGAATCCGGCCTTCGTGGAGGCCAAGGAGGGGGGCTTGCGAGCCTATTTCATGCCCGACGACGACAAGTCGACCCTGTTCGTCTACGAGGCGCAGACACCCTGATTTCAACGATATTGCTGCCGCCGGCTGTGACACTTAGCGGGATCTGCGAAAGTTCGAGAAAATTGGGACAGAGCAAAGCACGTTCAATCACGAAGGCGCTTTGCCTTGCGTTGGCTCGACAATGGACGGGTGCGGTAGCCACGTCCCGACCAACGAGACGGAGTCATCAACTGGACGGTCGGAACTCAAATCCGGTCACTGTCACCGATTGCGGCCCGGAGGGCGCTGCTCCGTGCATCAGCCAGAGATTGAGATGCAGGCGCTCGCAGCTCGTGTCGGTATGGTCGGGGATCAGGCGCTTGATCCCCTCCTGGTTGCTCGGCATCCACCATGCGAACGCTGCTTCGCGAGGGGGTAGATTGCCCAGTGACCACTTGCCGGCATAGCAGGCAAAATAGGAGACGAGATTGAAGCCCGGATCTTTGTACCAGTGGTTATATATGGTGATCGCACTGGTGCCGGGAGGAATCTTGAAGAAACTCACAGGATGAGGATTATTGTCATAGGGTTGCAGAGTGAACTGTGCGTTCCCTACTCCGCTCCGAAGCACTTCGAGAAAGTCGATCTCGCGATGGATATTGGGTCCATTGGATGGAGGAGCCTCGGAATACTGATAGAGAAAAGCGCCAAAGATTGCATTGGCGTCAAGATTAGAGAATGATCCGCCGTCGGCTTCTGCGGTCACGAGGTATTCGCCGTAACCCAGCTTGTCCATCAGGACCAATTCGGAAGTACGCCAGACATTCGGCTGGTCACTGGGTAATATTTGGAGCCGGATCCCTTTGTCCGTGCGCTGAATGATCTTCGGATCGAAGATCGACTTGAATGGCTCGTCAGCCCAGGTCCCGGATCTCTGGGTCCAGTGATAATTGATCCACCATTGCCGCCCTGCGAAGGTGATGAACGGGTCGCCCCCGGGACAGTATCTGAGTGCCTCTGGATTCTTGGTGTTGCTTGGTTGAAAATAAGAATCGTCGTCATAGTTTGCCATTTCAGGCCTCATGGGTTGGCATTTTTAACGATCAAATATTTTATACTATAATATAGATATATTTATATTATAGTATAAAGGAAGAATTAGGTTTCGCTGTGCAGTCTATTCTTGAAAGCGGGGTTGGATGGAGCGCCCTCTCCTGGTGCAGTTAGTTAAGTTCTGGTTATTGACGTCAGTGTTTTTAGGAGGGGCGGATAGGGATCGACATAGCGCGACGCAAGCATGTCTACTGGGCGGGACACGGGCGTGAAATGAGATTCAAACAGTATTTACTTTTGGGAATATATCGAGATTTTATATTTATTTTTTGCTATAAGTTTTAATAAAAAAATTCAATATAAACATTAATGCAAAAAATAACATTAATTTTGTAAATTATAAGAGTTGTTTTTTATAAAACTCTTCGAAAGTTTCCGATATTGGAATGTATTTATAAATATTATTGGGATCAAAAAATGAATATAGAGGAGTCCATTCTGCTTCTATTCATGTTCGTTGCCGCAGCTTGGGGGCGTTTGGATTGGGGTTTGGATGGATCAGGAGGGGCGCCTCCCTTACAAACCCGTACTGCTCATGATGACGTAGGCCTCACCGCCCTTGCTGTCATGGCGGCCCACAAAGTCTACCCTCGCAGCGTGATCTGGATCGGACCTTCGCTCGCCAGGCCAGTGGCAGGCACGCCCGCAGCCGCACTGACCACGCTGCGGCACTGCTCGGCCACGCCCTGGCCTGCACTCTTCTCGGCGGTGACGGCACATTTCTTCTTGCGCGCACCTGCAGGGAATAGAAACCGTTTGTTTTAACGCATTTTCTGAACCGAAAAATTTACCAGCTTTTCTGGAAAATGCTTCAGCCGCCAACCGCGGAGCGGACGATCCGGCAGACATCGGAGCGGAAGTCGGGTCCGGGTATCTGACCGGGATTCAGGATCATGGTGTAGTCGACGCGCGTGCCGTTGCCGCGCTTGCGGGCGACCATCTTGACTTCCTGGACCCGCCCGTTGCGCGCTCCATCATTGAGAGCCGTCAGAAGGCCGAGGCGGCGGTTCACCTTGATGCTGACCCAATAGCTGTTGAGATGCGCGGTGCGGGTGAGATTGTCGATCGCTGTGGACGGGCTCAAGCCGGGAAAGGCCTGCCAAGTCGAGATGGCCGGAGCGAGCCCGCCAGAGATTGTGAAGTTTGAGGAGCAGTTCTGGGCCTGGGCGGCGGTTGCGCCGAAGACAAGCAAGGCTGCGATACCGTATTTGATCATGGAATCCCGCTGCATGATGAGACTATTCCGGCAGGATCTTATCGATAGCATGGTGACGTTAGGTTATCCATGTCGTCGATTGTACTGGGACCTCGGCTGCGGATTCGGACCAGGAGTGTCTCGCTCTCCCTACAAACCCGCACTGCTCATGATGACATAGGCTTCGCCGCCCTTGCGATCGTGGCGGACCACATAGGTCTGGCCCCGCATCGTGATCTGGATCGGGCCCTCACTCGCCAGGCTGGTGGCCGGCACGCCCGCGGCTGCGCCGACCACGCTGCGGAATTGTTCGGCCACGGCCGGACCGGCGCTTTTTTCGGCTGTGACCGCACACTCTTTCTTGCCGCGCACCTGCAGGGAATAGGAGCCGTCCGGCGCCATGCCGACCAGGCTGGCCCCGAGATCCATCTGCGGCTTGATGCCATGTTTCTTGGCCGCCGCCATGGCCTTGTCGAAGGCGGGGGCGGTCGCGAGACAGGCGTCGCGGAACAGCATCACGGCCTTGTCGGTGACGTCGCCGGCGGTGGCCGGCTGTGAGGCGGACAGGCCTGCCGTAATACCCAGCATCAGGCTTGCAGCGAACACGGCGGCGCCACGCAGTGCGCGAGGCTCGAAACGGGAAGGGGTCATCAGGGGGCTCCTTGCCTGGGCCTTGGGCCCGCCGTGTATAGGCGCCAGCGCCTGGTTTGGAAAGCGAGCCGGCGCAATCGACGGCTGCCTGTGATGCGGGAATGCCACAGGGCGACCTGAAATGTCGTGCGTTCGACACAAAGTCTTGCGCCGGCGCCGGGGCGGGATTAGAGAGCGCCCCCCGCAACCGTTCGACCCGAGGGAGAACAGCCATGAGATCGCAACAGGGAACGCCACGTTTCGTGCCGGCGCCCGCATTGCGTCCGGCTGTCCATAGTTTCATCAGGTTGAACGACCATGGCACGTTCCATGATTCAGCGCCGGCAGGACGCCGAGCGCGAACGTATCGAGGCCTATGAGGCCACGCTGCGCGCTTGTGCGCGGCGGGCGCAATCTCCTTCTCTCCTGAGCGATGCAATCGCAGCGGTACGGGTCGGCTTGTCCAGCTTCGTGCTGCGCGATTCCGACGACTGGCGTCCTCAGCTGAAGACGCGCGATCCCGCCCGCCTGAAGCTGGCGGCAGCGCGTTATCTCTTCGCTCGCTACCCAGTTCCCGCTCCGCTCGAACACATCTGGTCCGGGCCTGCCGGCCTGGGTGCGTCCGAGGTGAAGGAGCGCAAGCGCTGGTATCTCGTGGCTGCCCAGGGCGGCTCGCTCTACAAGGAGTGCGCAAAGGAGTTGCTCTCCCGCATGGAGGTGCATGCCTTCCTCCATCCGCCGGTGGCGCTCTCTTTCGAGGCGGCTTTCTGGCAGGCGATCGCCCGTTCCTACACCGACGATGTCGGCGTGGCGCTGCGTATCGCCCGCTCGAAGATTGCCACCGCCCCGCGCACGCCGAAGGCGCATGCCTTCTGGCGCGAGGCAGCGCGCTTCTTCTGTGTGCATCCGCTGCCGCTCGAGGAGATCGACGATCTCTGCGATTTCCTTTCGGCCCGCTTCCAGGCCGACCGGCGCTACAGCCTGAAGGGGCGTACGCCCGCTTCGCTGCGGCGGCAGATGCGGGAATGGCACCGCGAACTGGCCCAGCTGGACCAGATCCGGCGAATGGCACAGCGCCATGCCGGCGCGCAGGCAAGGCGACCGGCTGCCGATGGCAGGCCGTCGGATGGCGGGCGCTGGCCGGGCGCGGCCCTGGCCGATTGGTCATGGCAGCCTTCGGCCAAGGAGGCGCGGCATCGCAGGGAGGAAATCCTGGTGGTGCAGCTCAGGACCGGCGCCGATCTCGTCGCCGAGAGCCGGGCCATGCATCATTGCGTCTCGGGCTATGCCTATAAGTGCCTCGCCGGCAATGCCTCGATCTGGTCGCTACGCCGCCGGGCAGCCGGGGCGGTGGAGCGCCTGCTGACGATCGAACTCGATCGTCAGCATGTCGCTATCCAGATCCGCGGCTTCGCCAACCGGCTCGCCAGGCCGGAGGAAGAGGCGATGCTGAAGCGCTGGGCGAAAGCGCGGGGCGTGATCCTGCGCTGAAAGGCACCACCTGCCGATTCTCCGTCAGGTGGTGCCGCCCGCTCATCCGATCATGGCGCGGGCGTCAGGCCGGAGGGCGACATCATGTCCCAGCGGTCCTGCTCTCGACGCAGCCAGGCTTTGATCCGTGTGCCCTCGGCCGGCAGGTCGCGGACGGTGCCGCCCGGGCCGGCCCAGCCCGATGGGCGTCCATAGGCGCGCCAGCCATGCGCCGCGATGGTCTTGCCGGCAAGCGCGCGCGACCCCTTCTCGACCGTGCCGACCTCGATCGTCAGGGTGAAGATCTCGTCGACGAACGCGCCTCTTTCGAAGAAGGAAATGTCATCACGCTTTTTCACCCATTCCGGCACCTTCCTGGTGATCGTGACGGCCACCAGGCGGCCGGTGAGAATGAGGTCCGCCTCGGCGGTGAGGGCGGCTGGCGACATGTCGGGAATGGCAGCGAGCGCCGGCAGGCCGACCGTGGCTATCGCCCCCGTCAGCAGCAGGGTCATGGCGGTTCTGCGGTTGGTGTTCATGATCGAAGCGTTCCGACGGCTGATATCGCTACGCGATCCTACCTTGATTACGTGATTGCGCTTATCTCCGCTGTTACAGGACCGCGGCGTGCCATCGCCGCACAGTCGGGGCGACAACGTCCACCACCTGTGCCACTGATAGGGCAGGCAAGGGGGAGGAATCGCCATGATCGCACGACATGCCGTATTGCTGGCCGCGGCAGCCTGCGCCTTTCCGGCGGTGCAGGCGTCGGCCGGATCGGTGCCCGAAGGCTACAAGCTCGAGCAGGTGCTGATGCTCAGCCGGCACAATCTGCGCGCGCCGCTGGCCAATAGCGGCAGTGCGCTCGCCAAGGTCACCGAGAAGAAATGGCCGGAATGGGAGGTGCCGGGCGGCAATCTCACGGTCAAGGGTGGCATTCTCGAAACCTATATGGGCCGCTCCATCGGTGGCTGGCTGGCGGAGAACGGCCTGGTCCCCAAGGATGCCTGCCCGGCATCCGGCAGCGTGCACATCTATGCCAACAGCTTGCAGCGCACGGTAGCGACGGCGCAGTTCTTCGTCGCCGGCGCCTTTGCCGGCTGCGATGTCGCCGTGCACCACCAGGACAAGATGGGCTCGATGGATCCCACCTTTAATCCCTCCATCCGCGACAACCAGGATGGCTTCAGGGATCAGGCAGTCGCGGCGATGGCCGAGAAGGCCAAGGCCACGCCGCTGGCATCGGGCTATCGGCTGCTTGACGGCATCCTCGGCTTCAAGGCGTCGCAAAGCTGCACGCAGGACAAGCTGTGCGATCTGACCAAGGGCCAGGACAGTTTTACGGCCAAGGCCGGCGAGGAGCCGGGTACCAAGGGGCCGCTCAAGCTCGGCAATGCCGTGGTCGACGCCTTCACCCTGCAATATTACGAGGGCTTTCCACCCGGTGACGTCGCCTGGGGCAAGATCCGCAACGAAGGGCAGTGGCGCTCGCTCGCTGCCATCAAGAACGGCTACCAGGAAGCCCTGTTCACCTCACCCGCCGTGGCGCGTGACGTTGCCGGGCCGATGCTGGCCTATATCGCCGGTGCCCTGGTGAAGCCGGAGGCCGGCAAGGCCGTGCCGGTAACGGTGCTGTTCGGCCATGATTCCAATGTCGCTTCCGTCCTCGCCGCCCTCGAGGCCGAGCCCTATGTGCTGCCGGGGCAGGACGAAAAGACGCCCATCGGCGGCGTCATCCAGTTCCAGCGCTGGCGCGACACCAAGGGCAATCGCGACCTGTTCCGGCTCGACTATGTCTACCAGACCAAGGCGCAATTGCGCCAAGGCACCAAGCTGACGGCGAAGAACCCGCCGCGCCGGGTGACCCTGAAGCTCAAGGGCTGCCCCACCGACCAGGATGGCTTCTGTGCCTGGAGCGATTTCGCCAAGGCATTGCCAGCACCGCGATGACGGGTGCGCTCTCCGATCGGCTGCGCGCCATCCTCGAGGCTCTGCCGTTGCGCCCGGGCCTGCGCGTGCTGGAAATCGGGTGCGGTCCGGGCGCGCTGGCGCGGGCGATGGCGGCGCGTATCGGCGAAGGCCACGTCCTGGCTATCGACCGTTCGGCCCGTGCGATCGCCCGGGCGGCCGCAGGCTCCAGGGCCGAGATCGCAGCGGGACGGCTCAGCTTCCGGCAGGTCGCCGCCGAGGCCTTCGTGCTGGAACGCGGCGAGGTGCCCTATGACCTGGCCGTCGCCATTCGCGTCGGTGCGCTTGATGGCCGGCATCCGGCGGCCGGTGAGACGGCTCTGTTGCGCCTGGCGGCCGCATTGACGCCGCAAGGGCGGTTTTTCATCGATGGTGGTGATCCGCTGCAGGAAATACGGCTCGATTCTGCCTAGATCAGGGCCTGGAGGGAGGGCGCGAGATAGGGGCGCAGCAGGCAGCGGACCTGGCCGAGGCCCCAGGCCAGGTGGTCCGGTGTGAGGGCATCGATACCTTCGTGCAGGTCGAGATAAAGGGCCCAATACGTCGCCACGATCCATAGATTGGCCAGCAATGGCTGGAACTGCTCGTCCGGCACGATCAGCAGGTCCCGCTCGCGCAGGCGCTGGGCCAGCGCCTCGACCGCCTCGCGCAGATGCGCGCTCAGGCCCCGCACGCGCAGACGCAGATCGGGGGACAGCGCCAGCAGGCCGATCATGTCGCGCAGCAGGAAGCGATAGTCCCAGATCAGGGCAAACCAGCGCTCCAGCAACCCGAAGGAGGCCGCCGGATCGGCCGTGCCCTCGGTTCCTTCCGCCAGCAACGCCATGGCATCGGCCTCGAAACGGTCGAGCACGGCCGCGACCAGCGCTTCCTTGGTGCGGAAGTGGTAATAAAGGTTGCCTTCGTTGATGCCGGCGGCGGCGGCGATCTGCGCGGTGGTGACGCGGTCCGGTCCGTTCTCGTTGAACAGGCCGAGCGCGAGCGTGACGATGCGCCCGCGCGTCTGGCCGCCCTTGCTGGTTGCTGCCGTGCTTTGCTTCGCTCCGGTCGCCATGCGTCTCCATCCAGATTTAAGGTGTTCACCTTAATGCTGCCCAACTCTAAGGTCATTACCTTAAATCGATTGCTGGTGTGGGTACAATCGAGGCGATGGAGGCCGGCGTGAACATTGCAGTCGATCCCGTGATTTCCGAAGCGAGCGAAGGCGTCGCCGTCAGCCGCAGTTCCCTGCTGGCGGTGTTCTCGGCCATGATCACCAATCCGCTCAAGGTCATCCCGCCCGAGGCCTTCAGGGAGCCGTTGGTGGTCACGCGCAGCGGCGGCAAGCTGCGGATCTTCCTCACCGATCCTGTATTGATCCACGAAGCGCTGACCACGAACAGCGCTGCTCTCGGCAAGGGCGAGGACACGAGGCGCGGGCTTGGCCCGGCGCTCGGGGAGGGGCTGCTCACGGCCGATGGCGAGCATTGGAAATGGCAGCGCCAGTCGGTGGCGCAGGGCTTTCGCCACGAGAAGCTGCTGGCCTTCCTGCCCACCATGATCGCTGCCGCGGAGCGCACCCGCACGCGCTGGCGCCAAACGGCTCCCGCCGCTGAACTCGATATCGGCCACGAGATGATGCACACGACCTTCGACATCATCGTCGAGACCATGGTGTCGGGGCAGGGGGCGATCGACGCCGAGGCGGTGGAGCGCAGCGTCACCCGCTACCTGGAAGGATCGGGCTGGACCTTCGCCATGGGCCTGCTCAAGGCGCCGGAATGGCTCCCTTATCCCGGGCGCAGCGGCATTACGCGATCGGCCGGCTATCTGCGCACCACGCTGTCGCGCGTCGTGGCCGACCGCCGCAAGTCGTCCGAGCAACGCCAGGATTTGCTCGGCTTGCTGCTGTCGGCTGCCGACCCGGAAAGCGGGCGCCGCATGAGCGACGAGCAGGTGGTCGACAATCTCCTGACCTTCGTGATGGCCGGTCATGAAACCACGGCGCTCGGCCTCGCCTGGACCTTCCATCTCCTTGCTGCCCATCCCGACGTTGAGGCGCGCGTCCTGGCGGAAATCGAGGCCGTCACCGGGGAGGCCGGCGCTGTCCTGCCGGAACATGTTGCCAGCCTGGCCTATACGCGCCAGGTGTTCCAGGAGGCGATGCGGCTCTACCCGCCGGCGGCGATCATTCCGCGCGTGGCGTTGGTCGACTTCAAGCTCGGCCAGCATGTCATTCCAGCCGGCGCTGCGATCTATGTGCCGATCTATGCCGTGCACCGTCATGCCAGCCTGTGGGAGGAGCCGGAGCGCTTCGATCCCGATCGCTTCGCGCCGGAGCAGGCGAAAGGGCGCCATCGCTATGCCTATATGCCGTTCGGCGCCGGACCGCGCACCTGCATCGGCAGCGCCTTCGCCATGCTGGAGGCGGTAGCCATTCTCGCCGTATTGCTGAAGGGCTTCTCGCTGCGTTCCGTCGATATGTCCGAACCCAAGCCGAAGCTGCGCATCACACTGCGGCCGGATCGCAAATTGCGGATGAAGAGTGTGCAGCGGCGATAACGCGGTAACGAAAGCGTTTCCGGGCCGCGCGCGATGATGATCGCGGCTTGCCGAAGTCATGTCGGTGTAACCGGCGAAACTCGACTGTAATTTCTCAAGAAGAAAGCCGGCTTGATCTGATGACACGCCCGCTGCCCGGCGATAAGACGAGCCCATCGTCAATCCGGATCAAGCGGCCCCATGAGTGTGCTCGACGCATTTCCCACCCGCCCCCTGCGGGCGAACCGTATCGGCATCAGCCGCCTCACGGGGTGTTTCGTCGTCCTGGTCGGCTTCGCCTTCGCCGGCGGCATGGCCTGGTGGCAGGCCGAGGATCTATGGCGCGATTACAAGATCAGCCGCAGTTACGAGATCGCCGACGATGCGCGGATTTCAAATGGCGAGTGCAAGACCCGCAAGCTCGTCTTCACCGATTGCTCGGCCACCATCATCGCCCCCGACGGTGCCAGGAGCAGGGTCGAGATGATGTTCGTGGACATGCATGCCGGAGACTATGAAACCGGGGTTGTGCGCTCGCGCGAGGAGCCCCGGCTGCTGACGCTGGAACTGGGTGTCGAAAAGATCAGCGACCGCATCCTCACCTTTCTTGCCTTTGTCGGCGGGTTTGCCGTCCTCGGCATTGCGGGCCTTGCCATGCTGCTCAAGGCATCGAGGCTCAGGCGGGCGGTGGCCGAACCGGTTGTCATGAGGCCTGTCGTCGCCAAGGTCCTGACGCAGGCCCGGACCTGGCTGAACCAGACGATCAAGTATGAATACTCGCTCGACGGCAAGACCCGCAAGGCGACCAGCATCTTGAAGAAGAACGAGATGCCGTTCTTCCTCGATACCGAGGAGCGCCAGGTGCTCGCGGTCGTGCCCCAGACGACCTCGACGCCGATCCTGCTCGATGCCGGGCTCGAAATGCTCGATCTTACCGACGAAGAGCGCGCCGCCGTCCGGGCGGCGGTCTCGCCGGTGCAGGATGACATCCGCGTCGACCGCAGCATGCGCTGGTGAGAGCCGGGGCGAGCGCTTTTTGCTTCAGGCTGCCGTGACGGCCGTCAGGGCGGTGACGAGGCGGTCGAGTTCGGCTTCTGTGGTGTAGACGGCCGGGGAAACGCGGATGCACTGGCCGGCCGCGACGCCGGCGCGGCGCACGGTGAGCACCTTGAACTCGTCCCGCAGCCGGTTGACCGTCGCCGTGTTGTCGTCCTTGCTCACCTTGCCCTTGATCCGGAACGAGGTGATGCCGGCATGCAGGGCCGGATCGTTCGGCGTCAGTATCTCGATGGCATCGATGCCGGCGACGCGCTCCACCCAGTAATTGCGCAGATGGCTGACCCGCGCATGCTTGGCGGTAACGCCGATCGCCTGGTGCAAATCGAGGGCTGCCGGAATGGTGAGTGCGGCGGCAAAATTGAGCGTGCCGGTGTGGATGCGCGAGCGGACGTCGTCGGCCGGCCAGTCCTTGTCGCCCATATGGGTGTCGATGTCGGCGAGGCGCCCCTTGCGGATATAGAGGAAGCCGAGCCCGACCGGCGCGCCGATCCATTTGTGCAGGTTGAAGCCGGCGAAGTCGACGCCGAGATCGGTCATGTCGAGCGGCAACTGGCCCCAGCTATGGGCGGCATCGAGGATGACGTCGACGCCCCTGGCGCGCGCCATCGCCGTGATCTCGCGCACCGGCATCACCAGTCCGGTGCGGTGCGACAAATGGGTGAGCAGCAGCAATTTCGCCCTGGGCGTCTCCGCCAGCACCTTGCGATAGGTTTCCAGCACGGCCTCGCGCGTGGCCGGCTCGGGGATGGCGAAGGTCTTGATCGTGACGCCGCGTCGGCTCTCGAGCATGCCCATGGCATATTGCATGGAATCATAGTCGAGATCGGCATAGAGCACGGTGTCGCCGGGCTGGAGCTTGTTGTAGCCGGCGATCAGCGTCTGCAATGCCTCGGTGGCACCGCGGGTGAGGGCGATCTCCTCGGGCGAGACGCCGAGGGCGCCGGCGACGCGGTCGCGCACGGCGGCGAAATCGGCATCGAAGGACTTGCGGGCATAGACCGTATTCTGGCGGTTCACGCGCTGGATGTTCTCGACATAGGTCTCCAGCACGGGCCGGGCCATGATGCCCCAATAGCCGTTTTCGAGATTGGCGGTGGACCTGTCGACGTCATAGAGGTCGCGGACGCCGGACCAGAAGGCGGTATCGGTGGCAAGCTTGCCGGGATCTGGCGCGGGAAGAGCAACGCTCTCGGCCGCCTGCGCCGGCCGCGTCACCGCCGCCATCACGGTGGTCAGCAGTCCGCTGATCAGGAAATTGCGACGCTGGATCATGGTAGCCCCCGAATAATGCGAGTCGAAACTGCCGGCCTGGATAGGGCTAGGGTGTGACGCGGCGATGAAGGAAACGACGCCCATTGCGAGACCAAAAAGCTTGTACCGACGATGTTTTTCTGTTCTCCATATGTTCAAATTTATCTTCGGCGATGGTGACGACGGAGAACTATGACCACGCTCTATGTCTCTCATCCGTCAGGCCTCGACCACCACACCGGCGGTCTCGCCGAACGCCCTGAACGTCTGCTTGCGATCGAACAAGGATTGGCGGGACCGGAATTTGCCAGCCTGAGGCGCGAATTGGCGCCGCGAGGCAGTCTTGAAACCCTGTTGCTCGTCCATGCGCCCGATTATATCGAGCACGTTATGGCGGTGGCGCCGCGGGAAGGCTTCTACCGCCTCAGTGATACCATGGTGATGTCACCCGGTACGCTGGAGGCGGCTATGCACGGGGTCGGGGGTGTGACCTTCTGTGTCGACGAGGTGATGAGCGGGCGGGCACGCAATGCCTTGCTCGCTACCCGGCCCAATGGCCACCATGCCAAATATGACGCACCTGGCGGCGGCGGTATGTTCAACAAGGTGGCGATAGCGGCACGTCACGCGCAGGTCGCCCATGGTGCTGACAGGGTTGCCATCCTGGATTTTGATGCCCATCACGGGGACGGCGCCCAGGACATCTTCTGGGGCGATCCGGATGTGATGGCCTGCTCGACCCATGAAATGCCGCTCTATCCAGGTACAGGCAGAGCGCGCGAGCAGGGTGCCCATGGGCAGATCGTCAATGTGCCGCTGAAGGCCGGCGATGGCGGGGAGGTCTTTCTCGCGGCCTGGCGCGGCATCATCCTGCCGCGCGTTATGGAGTTTCGGCCCGATCTCATTGTGATCGCTGCGGGTTTCGACGCTCACGGCGAGGACCGGCTCAGCCATCTCGAACTGCAGGATGAAGACTATGCCAGTGTGACGGACGCGATCATGGAGGTGGCCGAGAAGGTCTGCGGCGGCCGTATCGTCTCGGAGGTCGAGGGCGGCTACCGGTTGGAGCCGTTGGCACGGTCGGTGCGCGCACACGCTCTGGTATTGATGGGTATACATTCCGATTGAGTAAATCATTCTCGCAATCGATAAATTTCCTATTGTAGGAAAGTATCGTTATCGTCATTCCGCTACGTTTTGATTCGCTGAACGGCGGGATTTATTCATGAAGATGCTTGTGGCTTTCCTATTGAGCCTGTCGCTGATGTCCGCGGCGTGGGCCGAGCCGGTCCGTGACGGGAAAACCGGCCTGGGTGTGGGCGACTTATCCTGGGAGTTTACCGTCACGCGGGCGTCCAAGCCTGGCGGCGCGGCTTTCGAGATCTCCCGCGAAGCCTGGGGAATCGGCAATTGCAAGGTGGCCTTTACCGCCGGGGCGAGGGGCGGCAAGGCGGCCGCCCAGCCGGGACGGGCCGGCCTGCTCCAGGCGGCACAGCAGGAACTCAACGGTAACTTTCGCATGGGAAGTGTGAGGGATATCAGCCAGCAGGGCATAGCGGGCATCACCTTCACCGCCGACTTTGTCAGCGAGTTCCCCGGCAAGCCCCGCCATCTCTGGACCATCTTCGAAACGGCCAAGGGCCGGACTGCCATCAGTTGCTATGCGCTCGGGTCTCGGTTCGACCGTTGGCGCCCGGATTTCGAGACAGTCACCAAGGCAGTCGTGATTCCGAAGTAGGGGGCGGGTTGGAGGGCCGAAAGCCTGAGACGGCCATGGACATTGGCGCCAGCTTGTTCCATCGGAGAGTGAAGCACCGCCTTTCCGTGGCCATGAAGTTTCACAAACGGTTCGATTGCCCGATGACACGCTGCCTTGCTTTGCTGTTCTTCTTCGTCCTGGCCGTTATGCCGGACACCGCGCTCGCCGGCCGGCGGGTGGCGCTGCTGATCGGCAATAGCGACTATGCCAAGGTGCCGCGCCTCGCCAATCCCGGGCGCGACGTCGGATTGCTGAAGGAGACCCTGCAGAAGGCCGGCTTCGATGCGGTCGATACCATCGTCGACGCCGATCGGGCCGGCATGATCGCGGCGCTGCGCCGCTTCCAGGCCAGCGCCTCGGGCGCCGATATCGCCGTGATCTATTTTTCGGGGCACGGCATCGAGATCGGCGGCGAGAACTATCTGGTGCCGACCGATGCGCATCTGTCCAGCGACCGCGACGTGCAGGACGAGACGCTGGCGCTGTCGCGCGTGGTCGAATCCACCGACGGAGCCGGACAGCTCAAGCTGGTGATCCTGGATGCCTGCCGCAACAATCCCTTCCTCGCCAGGATGGCGCGCACGCGCGGCACACGCTCTGTCGGCAAGGGGTTGGCGCGGGTGGAGCCGGAAGGGGACAATGTGCTCGTG
Source organism: Labrys sp. WJW (assembly GCF_001676615.1). GTDB lineage: Bacteria > Pseudomonadota > Alphaproteobacteria > Rhizobiales > Labraceae > Labrys > Labrys sedimenti. Next base: position 28,899 of record NZ_LYXZ01000034.1, read on the forward strand.
GCCTATGCCGCCCGCGAGGGCAGCGTGGCGCTGGACGGCAACGGCATCAACAGCCCCTATGCACAGGCCCTGGCGCGTTATCTCGCCCAACCCGGCCTCGACATCCGCCTCGCCCTAGGCAAGGTGCGCGACGACGTGCTGAACGCCACCGACAGGCAGCAGACGCCGTTCTTCAACGGCTCGCTCGGCGGCGACGTCATCACGCTCGCGCCCGCAACTGGTGGGCAGGTGGCCATGGTGCCGCCGGCCGAACCGCCTCCGCCGGTCGAGCCGCCGCCGCGCAAGCAGACCAAGTTCACGCCGCTGGCGGTGCCACCCTCGCTGTTCCAGAATGGCGGGTCCGGCAACGGCGCGATGCTGCGCATGACCGATCCGCGTGTCTGGCAAGTGGTCAAGGATGTCGACATGCCGGATGTGATCGAGGAATTCCGTGACCGTTACCGCGATTCCCGGGACGCCGGCGCGGCGGAAGAACGGCTCAAGCAGCTCCTGGGCGTCAGCGAACTCGATCCGCTGCCGCCGCCGGCCGGCGAGCGCGTCCCGGCGCCCGAAACCGAATGCGATCGCATCGGAGCGGCACCGCTCGATCCCGACACCGTGATGCGCCGTACCCGTGCAGCCTCGCCCAAGGAGGTCGTTGCGGCCTGCGAGGCGGCGCTCAAGCAATATCCGCGCGAGCGGCGCTTCATGCACCAGCTTGGCGATGCGCTTGCCGATGCGGGTCAGAACGACAAGGCCCTGGGCATGAACCTGCGCGCCGGCATCGCCGGCAACCAGGGCGGCTGGATCAGCTCCGGCCGCCTGTTCAAGGCGAGAGCCGGCGGGGCCAGCAATCCGGATGGCAACAGCTCCATCTCCCTCACCATGGCTTGGCAGCAGCCGCTCGGCTCCTTCTTCTTCAAACGCGGCTTCGTCGAGCCCTTCGAGCGTCTGCGCGGCAAGGCCGGTATCACGCGCGACCTGAGCAAGGCGGCCGCAGCTGGCGACCAGGCGGCCAATGTCTGGATCGGCTACATGTATCTCTTCGGCTTCAATGTGCCGAAGGACTATGCCAAGGGCATGGCTGCGCTCGACAAGGCCCGTCTGCCGCGCCCGGAAGATACCGGCATCCATCTCGCGCTGATGCTGAAGACCGGCTACGGCGTCCGGCAGGACGTCAAGGATGCGCTGGAGGAATTCGGCAAGGCGCAGAAGGCGGGTGAAAGCTACGCCACCTATCAGCTCGCCCTGATGTATCTCGATGGCCTCGGCGTGCCGCAGAACTATGCCGCCGCCGCCCGGATGATGGGCGATGCCGTCGTCGGCGGCGATCCGCGCAGCGTCGACGACATCCTGGCCAATTTCGGCAAATGGCCCAGGGAATACCGGGTCGTGCTGCAGCAGGAATTGCTTAAGCGCAACCTCATCGAAGGAAAGGCCGATGGCGAGCTCTCGCCCGGCATGGCGGAGGAGTTGCGCAAGCTCGCTCCGATGCCGACGGCGCCGGTGGCTGCCGCTCCGTAGTTGCCAACTCGCCACAAGCTCTTCCTGAAATAGGTTGCGTCGTGGCCCGGTATGAGCCTGGCGCTGACGCGCCATGCAATATGTGCAGATCTACTTGAGGTGATGAGAGTTGATGCCTCTGAAATAGGCATGAAGCCCGCTTTCGTGTCGCTGATGCGCCTATAGCGACATGTTATTGCGCGGTATGACTGGAAATGGACCGCGTACCCAGTTTGTAATTCGTATAAATATGAACAGGGCTGCATATAAATACTGAATGAAGGCAATATCCTATCGCACGATAGAATATTTCGATTTGATAAAGCTGGTTGTCGCCCATATCTCGCAAGGGCAGTTTTTCAGATCGACGCGAGCCCTCCATGACCGAGACCACGAAGACCGAAGCCGGCAAGTCCGGGCTTCGCAAGGCGGCTGCCGGTGGCTGGGGCGCGCTCAAGAGCTGTGGCCGGCATCTCATGGCGAGCGGTTCGCCTTTGACGGGTGCGCGCACCATGCTGAAGGCGAACCAGCCCGATGGTTTCGACTGTCCCGGCTGTGCCTGGGGCGACCCGGAGCATGGTTCTTCCTTCGAATTCTGCGAGAACGGCGTCAAGGCCGTGGCCTGGGAGTCGACCGACAAGCGCACCACGCCGGTCTTCTTCCGGGAGCACACGCTCGCCGAACTGAGTGGCTGGAGCGACTACGAGCTGGAAGCCCAGGGCCGGCTGACCCATCCGATGCGCTATGATCGGGCCAGCGATCGCTACGAGGCGATCGCCTGGGACGAAGCGTTCCGTGAGATTGGCGCCCATCTCAACGCGCTGGCCGATCCGAACCAGGCCGAGTTCTACACGTCGGGCCGGGCCAGCAACGAGGCAGCTTTCCTCTACCAGCTCTTCGTGCGGCTCTACGGCACCAACAATTTCCCGGACTGCTCGAACATGTGCCATGAGGCGAGCGGCGTCGCCCTGCGCCAGGCCATCGGCGTCGGCAAGGGCACGGTGCTGCTCGAGGATTTCGAGGAGGCGGACGCCATCTTCGTCGTCGGCCAGAATCCCGGCACCAACCATCCCCGCATGCTCGGCGACCTCAGGCGCGCAGCGATGCGCGGTGCCCGCGTGGTGGTGTTCAACCCGGTTCGCGAGCGTGGCCTCGAACGTTTCGCCGATCCGCAGGACAAGCTCGAAATGCTGCGCGGCGGCTCCAAGCCGGTCGCCAGCGATTATTTCCAGCCGCGTCTTGGCGGCGACATGGCCGCCTTCCGCGGCATGGCCAAGACCGTCTTCGCCCGCGACGACGCCGAGCGCGCCGCCGGCCGACCGACCCTGCTGGACGAAGCCTTCCTGGCCGAGCACACCCATGGCCTCGCCGCCTATCGCGCCGCCGTCGAAGCGACGAACTGGGAGGAGATCGAAGACCAGTCGGGCCTGACGCAGGTGGAGATCGAGATGGCCGCCGACATCTACCTCGCGGCCGAGAAGGTGATCTGCACCTGGGCGATGGGCGTGACGCAGCATCTCCATTCGGTGGCCACGATCCGCGAGATCGCCAATCTCCTGCTGCTGCGCGGCCATGTCGGTCGCCCCGGCGCAGGCCTGTGCCCGGTGCGTGGGCACTCCAATGTGCAGGGCGACCGCACCGTCGGCATCAACGAAAAGCCGCCGGCAGCCTTTCTCGATGCGCTGGCCCGGGAATTCGACTTCGAGCCGCCGCGCGCCGACGGCCACAATGTGCTCGCCGCCATCGGCGCCATGCTCGACGGCAGCGCCAAGGCTTTCATCGGTCTCGGTGGTAATTTCGCTCGCGCCACGCCGGACTCGCCCCTGGTGGAAAAGGCGTTGCGGGCCTGTGACCTCACCGTCCACATCGCGACCAAGCTCAACCATTCGCATCTGATGCCGGGGCGCGCCGCCTATCTGCTGCCTTGCCTCGGCCGCACCGAGGTCGACCGCAACAGCGCCGGCAAGATCCAGATCGTCACGGTCGAGGATTCGATGAGCATGGTGCACGGTTCGGGCGGCATCAATCCGCCTGCCTCCAAGGAACTGCGTTCGGAAGTGGCCATCATTGCCGGCATTGCTGCCGCGACCGTCGGTTCGGGTAAGGTCGACTGGGCGGCGCTTGCCGACAATCATGACCTGATCCGCGACAGGATCGCCCGCACCATTCCCGGCTTCGAGGGCTACAATGCCAGGGTGCGCAAGCCGCGCGGCTTCCATCTGCGCAATGCTGCCGCCGAGCGCGAGTGGAACACGCCGACCGGCCTCGCCAATTTCGCGGCCGTGCCCCTGCCGGAGGCGACGGCCTTCCAGCAGGCGCGGGGGCGCAAGGGCGTGTTCGTGCTGCAGACCTTCCGCTCGCACGACCAGTACAACACCACGATCTACGGCCATGACGACCGCTATCGCGGCATCAAGGGCGAGCGCCGGGTGATCTTCATCCATCCCGACGACATCGCCGCCATCGGCGCCATGCCCGGCGAGCTTGTCGATCTCGTCGGCGAGCATGACGATGGCATCACCCGCGTCGCCGAGAATTTCCGACTGGTCTCCTACGACATCCCGCGCGGCTGCATTGCGGGCTATTACCCCGAGGCGAACGTGCTGGTGCCGTTGTCGAGCGCCGGAGAGGAAAGCGATACGCCGACCTCCAAATCGGTTCTGGTTTCTCTCCGGCGCCGGGTGGCGGTGGCCGCATGAGCGAGGAAGAAGAAGATCTGTTGGCGACGATCGAGGCGATCCGGCGGCTCGACCCACGCCTTTCGCCGCTCGACGGCGTCATCCTTGCCGCCGTGACCCTGGATATTGCCGACGATACCCGCAGCTTCGCCAGGCTGTTCGAGGTGGAGCATGCCCTGGTGATCCGGGCTGCCCATGAGCTCACCGAGGAGGGGCGCTGGCTCGACGTGGTCGAACGCCAGGCGCGCACGCAGCGCACCAAGGTGGCGATCAGCGAGGCAGGCAGGGCACGGCTGGCCGGGCTGTAGGGACGCCGGCGAACCGCGGCCAAACCCTATCGGCGACCCCTGGAATCATCCTATGAAAGCCCTTCATAGGAATCCCATCATGACCGATACGACAAGCCGCGCGCCCGTGGTGGGCAGGCTCGGGCGCACGGAATTCATCGTGCTGGTGGCCAGCCTCGTTGCCGTCAATGCCTTTGCGATCGACATCATGCTGCCGGGCCTGCAGCAGATCGGCGCCAGCCTCGGCGAGCCCGATCCCAACCGGCGGCAATTGGTGATCCCGGCCTATCTGCTCGGCTTTGGCCTGCTCCAGCTGGTATTCGGGCCGCTGTCCGACCGCTTCGGCCGGCGCGGGCCGCTGCTGGTCGGGCTCGGCATCTATTGCGTGGCGGCGCTGTGCGCCTTCTCCACCTCGAATTTCAATGCGCTCGTCGCCTTGCGCTTCATTCAGGGCAGCGGCGCGGCCGCCTCCGCCGTGATTGCCACCGCGCTGGTGCGCGACGTCTTCGCCGGCAACCAGATGGCCAGGATCATGTCGCTGGTGTTCACCGTGCTGATGCTCTCGCCGATCCTCGCGCCCTCGCTCGGCCAGGGCCTGATGACGGTGATGGACTGGCGCGGCCTGTTCGGCTTCATGGCCGGCTGGGGGGCGATCGTGATCGCCTGGGTCTGGTGGCGCCTGCCCGAGACGCTGCAGCCCCAGCACAAGCGCCCACTCAGTTTTGGCGCCGTGATCGAAGGCTTCGGCATCGTCTTCGCCAACCGGGTTGCGCTCGCCTATATCATCGGCATGGCGGCCTTGTTCGGCGCGCTGATGGGCTTCCTCAATTCCTCCCAGCAGATCTATCGCGACGTCTTCGGCGTCGAGGCGATGTTTCCGCTGTTCTTCGCCGGCGGCGCGGCCTGCTCGGCGCTGGGCGGCATGGTCAATGCGCAGCTGGTCAATCGCTATGGCATGCGGTTCCTGTCCTGGCTGGCGCTCGGCGTGTTCGGCGCGGCGGCCTTGGCCATCCTGGTCGCGGCCTTGCTGCAGGCGCTGCCGCTCTGGCTGTTCTTCGGGCTCAGTGCGGTGCAGTTCCTGGTCTTCAGCATGATCCTGTCGAATTTCGGCGCCCTGGCCATGGAACCGCTCGGCGAAGTGGCGGGAACCGCCGCCTCGACCCAGGGCTTCCTGCAGATGGTGCCCGGTGCCGCCATCGGCATCCTGATCGGCCAGGTGTTCGACGGTACCGTGATCCCGCTTGCCATCGGCTATGTCGCCATGGTTGCGCTGACGGCGGCCTGCGTGGCGCTGATGGCGGGGAGGGGACGTATCACGGGCTGACCGCGCGACATCGATCGCCGCGTCAACGCCGTCGCCGAAAGCAAGGCTCTTTCGCAGGCCGAGGGCACAAGGATGGCTGTCGCCGGTTATTATTGCGGCCCTCTTCCTGCAGGAACGGGCTGCTTTTTTGCGCGATGGTCCTGCAATAACCCTACGGCAATAAAAAAGGGAGGTCCGAAAACCTCCCTCAGATTTCAGTTTTATCCGGTCATCAAGGTCGAAAGTCGCGCTGGTCTCTGCCTGGGGCGGCAATGACACTGACGATTGACATCCCCAACTTCCATTCTTCCCTGTAATAGGGCTGTTGACGTCGAAGATTATACCCACTTTTCGCAATGTCAACCGGGTCAAGGGAGTACATCCAAGTAGTATTGCAGAAAACAACATTTCATAAGGACGTCTCAATAATGTTTGTTCGTATGCTAACGTTTTCTCCGGGCCGTTTTTTGGCTGAAGATGGGGTCAGTCCTGGCCTAATCGCTGCCAGAGCTTCGAGCCCACTTTGAGGCAGGGGGAAGCAGTGTGGATGGCAAGGCTTTCCGCCGCGACTGCCGTAGAGAATGCCAAGGTATTGGAAGGCTTCGGCAAGGTTGAAGCGCTGCTGGCGATGCTTGTTCGCCCTTGAGCAGGGGAGAGGGAGGGACCCGGGACGGTAGGATTCAACCCTATCAATTCCGTGCGAGGCATCGCCGCCCGTGCTATTTTAGGTTGTGGATCCTGTCCATCACAAGCCACCCGGGAGAGGTGCCATGGACGACAAGACTCGTGCAGCCTCAGCTCAGTCCATGCCTTCGTCAATCCAGGAGCCTCCCCCGCATGTCAAGCTGATCCAGATCGCCACCGGCAGCTGGGTTGCGCGCATGGTCTGGGCGGCGGCCAAGCTGGGCCTGGCCGATCAGCTCGGCGCCGGCCCGCGCAACGCCGAGGAGCTGGCCGGCCCGCTCGGTCTGCATGCGCCCTCACTGCACCGTTTCATGCGCTGCCTGGCCAGCCTGGGGGTCCTCGGCGAACGTCCCGACCGGCGCTTCGCCCTGACGGAGATGGGCGAGGCGCTCAGGACCGGCGCGCCGGGCGCAGCACGGGCCACGGTGCTGACCTTCGGCAGTGCCTGGTTCTTCAACCCCCTCGACGAAATCATCTATTCGCTACAGACCGGCAAGACCGCCTTCGAGAAGGTGCACGGCATGCCGGTCTTCGACTATCTCGGCCAGCACCCCGAGGAAGCCTCCCTGTTCAGCGAGACCATGGTCGGCGTGCATGGCCAGGAACCTGAAGCCGTCGCCGCGGCCTATGACTTCTCGTCCTTCCGTAGCGTGGTCGATGTGGGCGGAGCCACCGGTAATCTGCTCGCAGCGATCCTGGCCCGGCATCCGGAACCGCGCGGTGTCCTGTTCGACCGGCCCTATGTGGTGGCCGAGGCGCCGGCCCTGCTCGAGGCGCGCGGCGTGCGGGAGCGCGTGACGATCGAGCCCGGTGATTTCTTCGAGACGGTTCCTGCCGGGGGCGATGCCTATGTGCTTTCCCATGTCATCCATGACTGGAGCGAAGCGCAGTGCCTAGCCATCCTCGCCCATGTCCACAAGGCGATGCAGCCCGATGGGCGGCTCCTGCTGGTCGAGATGGTGCTGCCCGCCGGCGATGCGCCCCATCCCGGCAAGCTGCTCGACATGGTGATGCTGACCCTTCCCGGCGGCCAGGAGCGCACGGAAGAGGAATACCGCCAGCTTCTCGCCAAGGCCGGCTTCCGCCTGACGCGGGTGGTGCAGACCGAGTCGGCCGTCAGCGTGGTGGAGGCGGTGCGGGAATAGAGGCTGGCGGGCTCTCGCCGGAACCGAATCGAACGGCAGATCGGCACGCCTAGAACGCCCTCCTGCACGCCAAATCAGCTTATTTGAAGCGGGGATTCAGGCCGTTCGCCTGGTCTTTTCTGCCATCGATTTACGCTTTCGATGGAACGCAGGGGCCTTTCGGGGATTGTCTTGGTGGAACGTCCTCTCACCCAAGACCCGTGGCCTCCACGGTCGGATGCAAAGGAAGACTGCCATGACCGAGATCATCACCGGCTTCTACGACAATCGATCCGATGCCCAAGCCGCGCTCGAGCAATTGCTGTCGGCCGGGTTTGCCCGCGACCAGATCACGCTCAATGCGAAGGACGAGAATTCCGACTATGTGCGCGACGAAGACGCCACCTCCTACGATCATCAGCGCGACGAGGGCGGCTTCTGGGCGATGCTCAAGCACTTCTTCTTTCCCGACGAGCGACGCTACCTCTACAGCGAGGGCCTGAGCCGCGGTGGCACGCTGCTCACCGTCGAGGCCGAAAGCCACCAGATCGAAACCGCCCGGATGATCATGCAGGAATATGGCTCGATCGACCTGCCGGCGCGGGCCGAGACCTGGCGCCAGGGCGGCTGGCCGGGTTATGCCGCCGTGGCCCCGGACGGCGCGCTGCTTGCCCCCGACCATACCGCCGGAGGCGACATCCGCGAGAACATGGAGGTCATCACCTCCGATGGCGTGAATATCGGCACGGTCGACGATCTCGGCGACGACCAGATCCGGCTTGCCAAGAATACCTCGCCCGACGGTGTGCATCATTTCGTGCCGTTGGACTGGGTCGATCATGTCGACGAGCAGGTGCATCTCAAGCGCAAGGCGCCGGAGGTGCAGGCGGTCTGGTAAGGCCGTTCGGCACGGGCCGTGGCACGGCGGGCGCCTGAAAGGGCGCCCGTCTTATGCCCGCGGCCTGCCTGGAGCAAAGTGCGACTTCTCCGAATCGCACTTTGCTCTCTAATTCTTTGTTTTGACGCGTTTTTCTTCACCGAAAAGTCTATCAACTTTTCTGGAAAACGCTCTATCGCGCGAACACGCCGTCGAAATCCTTGAAGCCCTTGATCTCGATCGGATTGCCGCTCGGGTCCCGGAAGAACATGGTGCGCTGCTCGCCGGGCTCGCCCTCGAAGCGGATCACCGGCGGGATCTCGAAGGCGATGCCGGCCTTTTCCAGCCGGGCGGCCAGGGCCAGCCAGCCGTCGAGCGGCAGGATCACGCCGAGATGCGGCATCGGCACCAGGTGGTCGCCGACCTTGCCGGTGCGGCTGGTGGCGAAGGGCGTGCCCAGATGCAGCGAGATTTGGTGGCCGAAGAAGTCGAAATCGACCCAGCTCTGCGTGCTGCGGCCTTCCTCGCAGCCGAGCACCTCGCCATAGAAGCGGCGGGCCTGGTCGAGATCGGTGACGTGATAGGCAAGGTGGAACAGCGAGCGCATGGCAGTCTCCGCATTGACCGGGCGAGGGTAGCTGAGAAGCGGGCGGCGATTCAACGCCGCAGGTTCGATGCGAGGGCGTCAGCGGCGTGATGGTGCGGCACCATCTTCCCTCGGACCCTGTTCCCTTGGACATTGTGCCGTCGTGTCCCGGCTGTAGGAATGCGGCGGCGCAATCATGCCGCTCGGCCGCCGGGCATCCACGCAACAATCCGGGAAGGCAGCCATGGCTCCCAGCTTGAACGACCTGTTCTCCGCAGAGGCCGGCTCGGCTTTCGCCCGGCAATTGGCGCTCGGCGATCTGATCGGCGACCGTCCGTGGAACGTCGACATCGGGCGCGGCGAGATCACCTTCGGCAGCGATCTTTCCTTCCCGATCCAGGTCCTCGGCACCTGCTCGGACCAGGACAACAGCTGGCTGTGGGCCTGGGCCAACCAGCAGAGCGGCTTGCCGGCTGCCGTCCTCGCGGCGAACCTGCGCATCAAGGACGTCGGCAGCCAGCGCGGCATCGGTGAATTCGTCGAGCCGAAATTCACGCTCGACCGCATCACCGACCACATGCTCGCCATGCTGTGCGGCGCTCTCCTGGACAGGAGCTGCTACTACCGGGCACCCTATCAGGGCGGCGCCGTCTTTCTTCTGCTTGAGAACCTGCCCGCCTCGATCCGCGCGCCGGTGGCCCCGGAGCGGGTGAACACGGTGCTGATGCAGGTGGTCAGCAATTTCGAGGTCGATCACCGCAGCATGGCCGAAAACTTCCTGCGCCAGCAGGGCTTTGCGGTACAGGCAGAGCCTGCGCTGCTCTCGGCGGCGCGGGACACGGATGGCGCGGAGATCAGGCTTGCCTTCGACGCCCAGCAGCGAATCGCCAAGGTCGAGGGCGTCATCAAGCCCCGCACAGCGAAGAAGCCCTGGTGGAAGCCGTGGTGAGGGGCGGCCCGCAAAAACGCACGAGCCGAACGTCACCGCGCCTCCACCCCCTCAGCCCAGCACCTTGTCACCCGGCATGATGGCGGACACGAATTTGTAGCCGCGGTTCACGCCATAGCGCGGATCGGCCTTGATCAGCGTCATGAACTGGCGGTGGCCGTTCTTGGTGCGGCCGACGAGGCAGCCGGCGCTGGTGCGGCCGAGGTCGCCCTGCGGCGCGTCATAGCCCCAATGCTGGTTGATGGCGAACAGGCCGGTATCGAGCCGGTCGCCGGTGCGCTGGAAGTCCTTGTTGAGGTCGCGGAAGACGCTGAGAGGCTCGGCCTGGACGAGGGCCTCGTGGGCCGACGACGAGCCGGCATGATGGGTGCCGACCACCCAGGCCTTGTACTGGTTGAAGGCGATCCTAGCCGCCCCCTTGGGATTCATCGGATGGATGGTCCAGAAATCGCCGGGCTCGGTGGTGCCTTCCCAGAGCGAATCTTCGAAATCCGGATGGCCGTTCTTGTCGATGGCGAAGACGATCCTCAGGTCGTTGAAGACGTTGTGCCTGTCGTCGTTCAGCGTGCCGTCCGCATTCACCCCTTCGAGATAGGCGATGTTCTTGCAGTCGGGATGGCGGCAGATGAAGTATTTCTGCTCCTTCATATAGGCGATGACCTTGTCGAACCAGGTTCCGGTCGCGGCGATCTCGGGCAGGAGCGCCGTCGGCTCGAGCAGCCGGCGGGCGATGGCGCTGCTGAAGCCGCCGCCGAGCGAGATGCCGTTGAGGTCGCAGAATTCGCTCAGGGCCCAGAGCGAGACCGGGCCGAACTTGCCGTCGGCGGGCGGGTCGAGGAAGCCCAGCTCCGACAGCCGCCACTGGATCGCCTTGACCAGGCCGGTCTTGCCCCCGAGCTCGGCCACCGCGATGGCGGCGCCATTGAATTGCGACAGCGCGGTCGTGCCGCCGCCCGTGGCCTCGGCGGCGGAGCCGCTCTTGCGGAACTTGGCCGGCACGATATGGCTGTCGACATAGTCGTTCAGCCAGGCCCGATAGGCCCGCGTGGTGTCGCCGCCGGCGGCGTCGACATAGGACTGCGCCTTGCTGCGCCCGATCTGGGTGACCAGGTCGCTGAAGGTGTAGGAGCGCGTCTGTTTCAGGAAGGCCTGTGCGCCGCCCAGCCCTTCATGGTGGGCGATATAGATGAAGCGGGCCTTCTCGTCGTCGCCGATCTGGTCGTCGACCAGCCCCTCGGCGATCAGGGCGCCCAGGTTGAACAGGCCGTATTCGGCCGCCGAGACGATCGCGAGTTCGGGATCGAAGCGCAGGTCGAGCAGGGCCTGCCTGCGCGCGGCCACGATGTCGTTGCCGGCGTCGATGAAGCCCTTGGCCTTGCAGACCTGGTTCAGCAGCGTCTTCTTGTTGGTGGCGTGCGAGGCCCAGGTGCTGTCGAGGAACTGGGTGAGCCCGGCCGCGCTGCTGGTGCCGGCCTTGGAGTTGCTGTTCCACTGGCCGCTTGGCAGTTTCGCCGCCTCGGCATCGATGAGGGCGGCGAGCGCGGCAGCATCGATGTCGGTGATGCCGTGGGCCTTGAGCAGGGGCGCGCGATAGACCTCGTTCGGCCCCAGGCTGAGCTCGTCGCCGGCATCGGAACCCGGCCCCTCGGCCTCCTCTCCGCCGGCGTCGCCGGAGCCTCCGGCCGGCAGGTCGTTGGTGTCGATCCAGCCTTCGGCGGCGCTGCCGTCTTCCAGCCGGATCCGCACCTTCTTCCAGGGCGGCAGCTGGGCGCGTTCCTCGATGATGCTGCCCGAGACTGGCCTGGGCGTGCCCAGCGGCTCGTCATAGAGCTTGAACGCCGTCGCCTGCGCGATCTTCAGCATGTCGGCATGCAGCCAGCCGAGATAGGTCTGGATGGCCTTGTCGGTGAACGAGACCTTGGCCCAGCTCGACAACTCCCGCAGCTGCGAAACCCGGTCGCCCGCCGCGAGGCTGACCAGCGCCACGGAGGAATCGTCGGGATCCGGAAAAAGTGATGCTTGCGAAATCACGATGCAATCAGCCATGGCAGCCCCTCCCATTTGGACAGCAGATCTCAGGCGGATAGGTATGGTCGCGCGGTTTTACTTCCGTGACCTCGCACTGCGTCGCGGCGTGAAAAGGATTGAGGAACTCACGGCAGGAAAAGGGTGCTTGCTGAAATCGACAGTCACTATAGACGCGCACGGATGCGATGCAGAGCGAGGCTTTCTGCTACGAAGTCGGGTATTTCAGGCATGGATAGTTCGCCGATAAGGTACGCACCGCCGGACGATGTTTTCAACGACTGTTTTGATGGTCTCGTGCTGCTTTTCACGGGCCTGTCACGGCTTCGGTCTTCACTATGGATCCGCAATCCTCAAAACCAGCTCCATGACAGGCGTCGCGAATTCAACGCACAGGGGTTCGAAGATCAGGCTCGCGGAGAATTTCCATGGACAATTTTGTCGATATTCATGGCAAGCCGGTTCACCGGATCGATCTCGCTGTCGGTGAAACGAGGATCGTCGGCCTGAAGAAATTCAATTTGCAGCCCATGGTCGAAGTGGGCGTGATCGCACGGAACTCGGACATTGCCGTCAGCCAGCAATGCGTTCATCTGGGCGATGTGACCAAGAAGAAATATATCGACGTCTATGACATGGCGAAGGTCGCGGCTGATAATGTTCCGATCGAGGCTCATGGGCGGTTCTTTTTCCAGATTTGCGGCAAGTCCGCCGGTGATACCGAACTGGATGCTTTCTACTGGGTCTCACAAGCCGGGAAGATGGGCGCCACTTACGCGCCGTCACTGCCCGTCAGCGTCAAGGCGAATTCGAAGCTGCTCGTCTTGCCCGCGGCGCCCGGCCGGCATGTCGGCAGCTTTCAGGAGATGTGGAACAACCATCCGATGAGCCCGACAAACGGCGCCGTGCACTATCCCTGCAACAATGGCGAGGCACCGCTGCGCAACATGCAGTGTTTCGTCCGGCTCTGCGAGGCCCTGCATCTGAGCGGCGTGTCGTTCAAGGGATGCTGGGGCTCGTCCTGCCAGCTTCCCGGCGCCGATCACCGGCATCATTTTTCGAACCCCTATGATTTTCCAACCTGGTCCTGGGCCAAGGGGAAGGCCTATGTCTGGGAGGCAAAGCCCCCATTCTCGCCCGAACCGATGCCTGGTCTGGCCGCGTTCAAATTCGTCGAAGGCCGCCAGGGCATCATCCTGTTCACGCATTATTTCAGCATCAAGGGGCAAACCTCGATGTGGGGCGGGCACATCGATTTGTGGAACAAGGATCGGATGGGCAATACCTACACCGACATGGACCCGATGCAGGGTGAATCGGCGTTTCTCAGGTCGAGGAAGATCAGCTTCTGGCCGCTGGTGGCGCTATAGGCCGGCATAACTCGTCATTGCACATTGCGTCACTTGGGGGAGGGGCCGGTAAACGGGTGATAAGTGTCGATCGAGCGTGTCGCGAAACAAAAGACGGCGAGCACTGTCTCTATAGTTTCAATTTCGAATAAAACATGGTGTGTTCGCTGGTGTTTTACCGTGGGGCTGGCGATGTTACGGAATTTCATTGTAGCACTGGGGATGTCGGTCTTGCTGGCCGGCTGTGCGCCCTTGGTCGGCGTCAATGCCAACAGCACGACGCCACCGAGTGCGGAGACCAAGAAGACATTCCAGGGCGGCACGACCAACATGACGTTCAGCGCCCATGGCACGCAGGTCGAATATTTCAGCAAGGATGGCAGGACCGCCCTCTGGTATCCCGGCAACGGTATCGTGCTGCAGGGCCGCTGGCGTCTCGTCGGCGCCGATCCGACCACCGGTTTCCAGGACAACATCTGCTTCCAATACGGCGCCAATACCTACAATCCGCTCACGCTCAACTATGGCGGCAACTGGGAATGTGAGGGGATCGCCCTCTATCAGGGCCATGTCGTCGAGCGCGTGGCGGGCGATCCTTTCGGCCTGGGCAAGCGCGGTGCCGTACCTTTCGTCCTGCCACGGCAGCGCACGACTTTCGCGGAACTGCTGAAGCGACGGTCCTGACACGTCGTCACGTCTGGCTGAAATCGAGGCGGCGGGTTGACCCGTCTTTCCCGGCACGACCGAAGGCCGTGGGAAGGGGATGACGCGCCGTTGCCCGTATCGGCCAGGATTTACTGGCGCCGGCTTAGTTGGTCTTGGCGAAGAACGCATAGGTGGCGGTGTAGGGCACGCCGACTTTCGTCCCTGTGCGAACGGGCGGCGTGGCCGGAGCGACGCCGCCATGGGTGGCGATGCGCTGCACATAGCCGACCTTGCTCAGCGCGCCGGCCGCCGGATCGGCCGTGACCTTGATGAGCAGCCAGGGAATGTCGGCACTGGCCTTCCTGGCCGGCACCGTCACCACGGCCGTATCCTTGTCGCGCACGATTTTGCTGCCATCGGCGGCCTCCCAGGAGGGGCCAGCATAATGATGCACGGCGCCTTGTTTCGCCGCCAGTTCCGCCACGGGGGCCTCGAGCACCCATTTCGGCGCCGCGCCGGCTTCCGCCGCGCTGGTATAGACCTGCAGGCCCCTGGCCTTGGCGGTGAAAACAAGCGTGTAGCCGGCCGGCGGCTGCAATGCGGCCGGCACGGCCTCGGCCGCCCAGGCAGCCTGGGTTCCGCCGGCAAGCAGCATCGCCGCGGCGACGAAGGCGTAGGTTCTATGCGTGGGCATCATGATCTCCTGGCCCGATTCCGGGCTGGTGCAGGTCGCGGCTGCGGTAACATGGCACGGAAGCCAAGGGCCTGGAAGTATCGCGGGGAAAATGAGGGCGAGTTATATCGTACCCCTGTTCGGAACAGGAAAGTCAAGTAAACTGCCACCGTAACTCAGGGTGACGTGCTTGGGGTAAGCATGAAACACATCATTCTATTGGGCATCGCGATTGCTCTTGCTGGCTGTGCGTCTCCGAGCCAGAAGATTTCGATCGATGCGCACGACAGACCGTCGAAAGCATCATTGTCGGCCTTCTGCTCTCGTTTGAAGTCACCAGGCACATCCGAGTGGGACGACTGTATGCGGCATGTGGGTCAATATATTACGGCCACACTTCAATGCCTAAAGACTGTGCCCGCACCCAACATCCAAGCATGTCGGATTCGTAAGGCACCCGCGGCTATGGCGTGGGCGCTGAGAACATTTCCCGTCCGCAGTTGAGGCCCTTCGGGGGCAACCCTAACCATCGTTTTGACTCCACCTCAGCTTTGCATGATGTTCGCGCGATTGGGAAGCACCGCATGCGGTGGTTGATTGCCGGCTTGCTGATCTCGCTAAGCCTGGCCGGAGGTTGCCGGGCCGGCGATCGCCATGACGGGTTCGACAGCGGCAGCGCCGACCCAGCCTTGTGGAGCTTCGGCAAGTTCGTCGGCGGCTATCCGTCGAAGCAGGTGCAACCTCTCTTCCCCGGCATCGGCGGAACCGCGGGCGCCATCTCGATCGTCACGACGGACGCCGATGGCGGCAATGATTGCCCGCTCGAGGAAATGCCGGCGGGCGGCTGCCAGCGGGCCGAATTGCAGGTCGCCAGGAGCGCGGCGCTCCCTTACGGCTCCGACAGCTGGTATGCGTTCAGCTTCCGCATCCGGGGGCAGGTCGCTGACACCGGCAGCCACCGCATTGTCATCGGTCAATGGAAGGGACCGGGCAATGACAGCCCGTTCGTGGCGCAGCGCTACGATGACGGCATTTTCACAATTTCCGTGGAAGCGGCCGACGGGCGCTGCTTCGTTGCGACGGAACGCAAAAACGTGGTCGAGATGCTTGCAGCCCAGAGGTTTCTCGGCTCCCTGGACACCTCCGACGATCGGGTGCGCGAAAAAACTGTCGCGATCATACGGGGCGAAATAGGGCAGCAGAGACAGGCGGAAGTTCTGACCGGCCTACTCTCCGCCAATGCTCCCTTGCCGCCGCCATTGCCAGGCGAGGAGTCGGTGGATCTGCGCAGCGGCGTGAATCGTGTCGCCGATTACCTGCGAGGGTTTGCCTTCCTTTCCGACCTCCCGAAATATCTCGACTGTCCGAGCGCGTTGGTTCGTATCGAGTCGGTGTCGGATCGGCGGTTGCCCTCACCGAGGGATGGCTGGGTCGACATGGTCTATCATATCAGGGGCGCGCACCACGACCCGTCCGGCAGGCCGGTCGGCGCCCTGCTCGAAGTCTGGGCCGACGGCCGGAAGATCGTGCGTGTCAGCGGCGATTTCGGCACCCGGCCGCCCATCGATCCCAAGGCCGATCCGGGGATGCAATCCATCAAGCTCGGCCTCTATCGCCTCAGGCAGCCGGGGACGCTCAGCATCGACCTCGACGAATTCTCCCAGGCCTCGGATCTGGCCGAGCTGCGACTCGAGCACATGCATCCGCTGGAGACGCCGTGATGGGTGAATGAGGAGTACTGTGGAGTAATAGTACGGACGGCGCTCCTGAATGGGGAGCGATAGAGGGGGAACAGAATGCGTCTGATGATTCCAGTGATTTTCGGAGTGTTGGGGCTGGCTGGCTGCGCTGGGCAAGGTCCGAACCAGGTGACGGAGGCCCAAGCGAAACATGCCTTTCAGGCGTGTGGCGCAACGCCATGGGTACCGTTCACACCAACACAAAGACGCTGCATGAACATGCAGCGGGATGCCATCGATTCCAGGGATGACTGCCTCAAGAACGCTGCGCCCGACCAAGTGGACAGGTGCGCTACTCAGATCGCCAAGTATACCGAGGCTTGGCGTCAATGTGGCGGCGTTGCAGGCGGTAACAGAGCCGTTTTCTGCGCCACGGCCAAGGAGCCCGAGGGCCATCGCTGGCTCATGGCCCACAAGAGCTAGATTCCGTAATGTCAATAGAATGCACTGTCACCGTAACCCGGTAATAGAGCCGTCTTATGCGCCACGGCCAAGGAGCCGGAGGGCCATCGCTGGATCATGGCCCACAAGAGCTAGAGTCCGTGATGTCAATAGAATGCATTGTCGCCGTAACCCAGTAATTCCATCAAGGTACGCGCTCCTCCAGTCTTCTTAGAAGTGTAGATGCTAGAGATAGATGATCTAAACACCGGTCTATTGGATCAATATTTATATCATGACCTCGAGGGTTGCGGATCGCAGACATGGATCCCGCGAAAATGAACTTATACCCTGCCTGTTCATCGATATCGCTTTGTGTAATCAGCTGAGTTAACTTAATTTTTGGATTACTGTCGGAGAACGCAGCCATCATCAACTTGTATCCACTATCATTTATTCCGGAAAGCTTCTTTACATATATATCAACCAGCTTAAACGCTTCAAATGTCGCTTGTGAGAAGTGGCCGTCATCAAATAATTTTAGGCTGACCTTGCTAATCTCCGGATGGATATTGCGCTCATCAAACGGATGTGTGTTAACCTGTAGAATATCCGTGACGACACTCAGCTCTCTTGCGCGGCGAACAATTTTCTCGAATACGCTGAGCGAGTTATTCATTGATCAAGTTCGCCCGGATGCTTTTAAAAATTGAATCATAAACTTCTTGAGTGCCATTTGCTGGCAGATTAATTTCGATTCGTACCGTCATCGCCATGCTGCGTGGATTGACGATAGGTTCGGAAGCTATTGATACTGGCTGGGCGATATTTGATTCAGCGGATTTGGTCTTCTTCTGAGACTGTATGCTGGGCTTTGACTTTAAAGGCTTCGCTTTGGAAATGCTATTGGAAGCTGCTTTTTCAGTAGTCTGTTCATAGCCAGATAAAGCTCGAAATGCTTGGAACAAACCTGCTTGTCGACCACCAATAATTTCACTTGTTTTGTCGGTGGTACGAAAATAGGTGACGAGTTCATTCTTTCCGAGAGTCCAAGCTTCTTCGCCACGTAAATCGAAAAGATCTTTATATGCTTCCTTGACGAGTTTACCGAACGATTTTGAAAACGCATCGTCCCCAAGAACAAATATATCATGACCTTTTTCTGTTCGTTTTCCGTCTTCGTCTATAATTCCTATGAATTGAAGAGCGTTAATGACGTAACTTTCATTGTTTGGTGCCAATGAAAATTTCTTTACCGTCTCTGAATTAATTGTTGGTGGAAAATTCTTCCGAAGAAACCCTATCATCTGTGTAACATTGCCTGGGCCGGATATATACGGATGAGATGGCATTCATTTCCCCCCACGATCGGTACAGAAGATTCTATTTAAACATACCACCTGATTATTCATAACGACAACACTCTTGCGCTGTTTGTGCGCTTATCGAATGAAAAATTGAGTTCTTGGTGTTACATGAGCTGAGGACCTGGTGAGTCAATTGAAAACGGCACAAGCATCTTGTGAGTAGAAATACTTTTGGGTATCGCAAGTTGAGAAGCGCACTGTTTGAGGCAAAGACCTCATCTCTTCCACCCCCGTCCAGGCTTGCCACCACCCTTCTTTCTTGCCTCGGCCCCTAGCGGCACTTCTCGATCCGTGCCTGGGCCCATGCTGTCCAGCCCCGGCTTGGCGGCCCGCGTCTTCGGCAGGTTCGCGGCGTCGCCATAGGCCTTCGGGCCCTTATAGGCGCCGGCCTTCTGGCGCACATTGACCTGCCGCGCGGAGCCGTCGTCGGCGACGGCCATCTCCGTCTCGCGCAGGCGCTTGAGTTCGTCGCGCAGGCGGGCGGCCTCCTCGAAGCGCAGGTCGGCGGCGGCGTCGCGCATGCGCTTTTCGAGGTCGGCGGTGACGGCCTCGAAATTATGGCCGACGGTGGCGACATTGTCGGCCAGGCCCTTGTCGACGGTGACGCGGTCGCGCTCATAGACCGAATTGGTGATGTCGGCGATCGAGCGCTTGACGCTCTCCGGCGTGATGCCGTTGGCCTGGTTCCAGGCCATCTGCTTCTCGCGGCGGCGGTTGGTCTCGGCGATGGCGCGCTCCAGCGATCCCGTCATGTTGTCGGCATAGAGCAGCACGCGGCCGTCGACATTGCGGGCGGCGCGGCCGATGGTCTGCACCAGCGAGGTTTCCGACCTCAGGAAACCTTCCTTGTCGGCGTCGAGGATGGCGACCAAAGCGCATTCGGGAATGTCGAGGCCCTCGCGCAGCAAATTGATGCCGACCAGCACGTCGAAGGCGCCGAGGCGCAGGTCGCGGATGATCTCGATGCGCTCGATGGTGTCGATGTCCGAATGCATGTAGCGCACGCGCACGCCGTGGTCGTGCATATATTCGGTGAGGTCCTCGGCCATGCGCTTGGTCAGCACGGTGACGAGGCTGCGATAGCCCTTGCGCGCCACCTCCTGCACCTCGCCGAGGAGATCGTCGACCTGGGTGCGGGCCGGGCGGATTTCGCATACTGGATCGATCAGTCCGGTTGGGCGGATCACCTGCTCGGCGAAGACGCCGCCGGTGTGCTCCAGCTCCCATTTGCCGGGGGTGGCGGAGACATGCACGGTCTGCGGGCGCATCGCGTCCCATTCCTCGAAGCGCAGCGGACGGTTGTCGAGGCAGGAGGGCAGGCGGAAGCCATATTCGGCCAAGGTCGCCTTGCGCCGGAAGTCGCCTTTGTACATGGCGCCGATCTGTGGCACGGTGACGTGGCTCTCGTCGGTGAAGACGAGGGCGTTGTCGGGCAGATATTCGAACAGGGTCGGCGGCGGCTCGCCGGGCAGGCGGCCGGTGAGCCAGCGCGAATAGTTCTCGATGCCGGCGCAGGAGCCGGTGGCCTCCATCATCTCCAGGTCGAAGGTGGTGCGCTGGTCGAGGCGCTGGGCCTCCAGCAGGCGGCCGCCGGTGTAGAGCTGCTGCAGCCGGACCTTGAGCTCGTCCTTGATGCCCTTGATCGCCTGGTTCAGCGTCGGGCGCGGCGTGACGTAATGCGAATTGGCGTAGACCTTGACCGATTGCAGGTCCTGGATCTTCTGGCCGGTGAGCGGGTCGAACTCGCCGATGCTCTCGATCTCGTCGCCGAACAGGTTGATGCGCCAGGCGCGGTCCTCATAGTGGGCCGGGAAGAGCTCGATGACGTCGCCGCGCACCCGGAAGGTGCCGCGGCCGAAATCGGCGCTGATGCGCTTGTATTGCAGGGCGACGAGGTCGGCGATCAGCTGCTTCTGCTCGACGCGCTCGCCCACGCTCATCGAGAAGGTCATGGCGGTGTAGGTCTCGACCGAGCCGATACCGTAGATGCAGGAGACCGAGGCGACGATGATGACGTCGTCGCGCTCCAGCAGCGAGCGCGTGGCCGAGTGGCGCATGCGGTCGATCTGCTCGTTGATCGAGGACTCCTTCTCGATATAGGTGTCGGTGCGCGGCACATAGGCCTCGGGCTGGTAGTAGTCGTAATAAGAGACGAAGTATTCGACCGCATTGTTGGGGAAGAACGACTTGAACTCGCCATAGAGCTGGGCCGCCAGCGTCTTGTTGGGCGCCAGGATCAAGGCGGGGCGCTGGGTGCGGGAGATCACCTGCGCCATGGTGAAGGTCTTGCCCGAGCCGGTGACGCCGAGCAGCACCTGGTCGCGCTCATGGCTCTGCAGGCCCTCGACCAGATCGGCGATGGCGGTAGGCTGGTCGCCGGCCGGGCTGTATTCCGAGACGAGGTCCAGGCGGATGCCGCCTTCGCTCTTGTCGGGGCGCGCGGGGCGGTGCGGCGTCCACACCGGCTTGCCGACCATGCGCGGGTCGCCGCCCTCCAGCAGCTCGGAGAGCGCCTTGATGGTGCCGGCCGAGCCGCCGAGCTTGTCGAGCCCGTCCGGATCGAGTTCGCCGCCATCCTTGGCGCGCGCCTTCTTGTCGGCTGGCTTGCGCTTGACCGTACGGCCCTCCATCTCCGCGCCCCCGCCGGCCGAGGGCACGCCCAATTTGGCGGCAAGCTCGGGGTCGAGGCCGGTGACGGCGCCGGTGTCGAAGCCGCTCTGCGGCCCCTCGCCGAACCCCGGCTTCTCGTCGTCGCGCAGGCTGCTCTTGGCTTCCTTGAGCAGGCCGGGATTGAGCAGGGCCTTCAGATGCTCGTCGAGCGAGGGCAAGGCCGGCCGCGCCGCCTTGGATTTGGGCGTGCGGAGTTTCTTCGGAGCAGGGGTCTTGCTCGAGGAGGGGGCTTTGGGTGTATCGGACATGCCCTGATAATGGGGTGAGTCACGCGCGGGGGGAAGGGCTGTCGTCGGAAACTTGCTGACAACGTCCTGTCAGCAGGGTGACGACGTTCCCCGCGGCACGACAAGGCCGGTGTCCCTGTGCTAGCGACGGGGTGTTCGTCGCCTTGGGAGTTCCGGATGATCCGTCCTGCAAGTTTTATCATGATTGCCGCCACGGCCGTCGCAACCCTTGCCTTGCAAGGCCCGGCCCAGGCCGCCGGCTTCGACTGCCGCAAGGCGCATACGGCCGTCGAGAAGCTGATCTGCGCCTATCCGAAACTGTCCCGCCTCGATGATGAGATGAACCGGCTCTACCAGGCCATCGAGGGCGAGACGCGCGGGATCGACGGCGAGACCGGCGCGGCCAGCGACCCCTTCGGCAAGGACCAGACCCGCTGGCGCGAGACGGTGCGCGACATCTGCACCGGCGCCCCCTGCATCGAGCGCGCCTATGTGGCGCGCATCGCCCAGGTCAAGAAGGACTGGGCCTCGGCCCTGGGCGACGGGCAGTAAGACCAACCGCCACGATGTTTAGCCCACGCGTCATTGCGAGCTCTGCCAATCCATAGGATTGGCATGGCGAAGCAATCCAGGAGCCATGGCCACCACGTTTCCCGGCACTGGATTGCTTCGCTACGCTCGCAATGACGATGCTTGATCGGGCAAGCAGCTATGCCGTTGGCGTAACACCCGCCATCGCTGGCGATGGCCGGCTTTCCCGCTGCCTCAACGGACATGGAAGTCCGTCGCGACCAGGGGCAGACCGAGGCGGGCGGCGACGGCGCGCGAGGCCTGGTTGTCCCAGGATGTGCTGTAGAAGGGCACGGCGCCCAGCGCCCGCACCGCCTGTGCCCAGCCGGCAACGACCGTGGCGGCATGGCCCCGGCGGCGGTAATCGGCATGGGTTTCGACCCCGGCGCAATGCACCGCGTCCGAGATGCGCACGCTGGCACAGAGCGCCACGGCGCGATCGCCTTCGGCCATCGCCAGGAAAGGCCGCCGGTGCGGCACGTCCGCCAGCCAGTCGGGAAAGAGCGGCCGCAGCAATTCGGCATTGCCCTCATGGATGGCCACGAGCGGCGGGGATGGCGGTGGCACGGCGTCCGCCCGGTAGACCGGCCCGGCCCAGATCTGCGTCACCGCAGCCTGGTGGCCGAGCAGGTCCAGATAGGCCTGCTGCCGGGCCGGCGGTTGCTGCGGCACCTCGCCCAGCACCTCGCCGCGGCAGAGCTCGCCGAGGCGTGCAACCACGGCATCCGGCATGTTGGCGCGGCAGCGAAACAGCGGCCCGGCCGGCGTGCGCATCAGGTGGAAGCGGGGCGCCGGGCGGGAATCCCACTCATTGCTGTGCAGCAGGCGTCCCCGGTCGTCGGTGGCATAGAGAGTGTCGAGGCGGCGGCTGAACAAGGTCCGCAGGGAATCTGTGTCGAGAGGCATGGGGCGAGCCTACCGGGGCGATGCCGGCCAGGCAATCGCGGGGCGGGTGCCCCCTGTACCCGCCGAAACTGAGGTCGCGGACCAGAGGGTGCAAGAGATTGTGCCGGTTCCAGCCCGTGTTAGATGTGGAACCGCCCCTCCGGAATGGAATCATCCCGACATGAAGCTCCAGTTCGCCCTCGGTGCCGCTGCCCTGGCCCTGATGCTGCCCGGCCAGGCCCTGGCCGATTGCGACATCACCGATGCCCTGCTCAAGCAGGCCTATCCCGATGCACAGCAAAGCGAGAACGGCCTGCTGATCAAGGGCGGTGCCTATGATCGCTCGATCAACCCGGACGACGTGGTCTGCAAGGCCTGGCCCTATCGCCCCGAACTGATGCTGGCGGCGGTGCCGCTGATCGAGGCCAAGCCGCCGATCGAGGGCGAGAACAAGGGTGATGTCGAGATCATCATCGCCGATGTCGCCACCGGCAATCCCGTCGCGCGGCGGCTGGAGAAGGGCATGGCCTTTTCGGATGCCATCCAGTTCGGCTCGATGAGCCTGGACACCGCCCGCTACGACGTCGGCGACGGGCTGCGTGCCTTCGGCCTGCGCACCTCGCAATCGGGCAGTTCGCGCGTCAATCCCTATGAGGAGCAGGCGCTGTGGATGTACACCTTCGACAAGGGACGCATCGAGCGCGTGCTGGACGGGCTGATCGTCGAGCGCAGCAATGGCGAGAACAATGGCGATTGCGAGGGCGAGTCCACCGCGGTGACGCGCACCGTCAAGCTCGGGCCCAAGGTCGAGCTCGGCTATCGCGACCTCACGGTCGAGCAGACCGTCAGCCACGAAACCTCCAAGAAGGTTGCCGGCGAATGCAGCTTCGACAAGCGGCCCGGCAAACCGGCACGCTTCGAGCTGATCTATGACAACGGCCATTATCGGCCGGCCGGCGGTGTCAAGCCGCAGGGTGAGAAGGGTGATATCGAGACGGATCTGTTCTCCACCATCGAAACCGGGGCAAAGCCATGATCGGGCATGGTCTGGCCGTCGCCTGCCTCCTGCCGGTCATCGCCATGCCCGCGATCGCCCTGGCTGCCGGCAAGCCTTCCTTCGATTGCCGCAAGGCCTCGACCGAGGTAGAGAAGGCGATCTGCGCCAGTCCGGCCCTGTCGAAAGCCGATGCCGAGATCGCCGTCGCCTATGAGCGGCTGCGCAAGGCCCTCGATCCCCAGGCCGCCGCGGCGCTTGCCGCCGACCAGCGCTGGTTCGTCGGCGCCCGCGACGAGGCGGGCGCCAGCAAGGAAGGGGTTGGCGCCTTTCGCACGCTGAAGGAGCGTCTCACGGAGCGGGCGCGTTTCCTGAAGGGGATCAGGGTCAAGCCGCAGGGCGGCTTCGTCGGCAGCTGGCGCAACAATGCGGGCGGCTTCGACATCGAGGCCAAGCCGGATGGCAGCCTGACGGTCTCGGGCGATGTCGTCGAGCCGGTGATGGGGCGCTGGGTCTGCGAGGTCTCGGGCAGTGGGCGGGACGCCGGCGGCGTTCTCGAGGTCAAGCAAGACGGCGAGGCCTCGATCCTCAAGCTCACCCACGAGGGCGCCAGCCTCAAGGCCGAGACCGTATTTCCGGCCGGTGCGACCGAGCGCAGCGTGGGCTATTGCGGCATGAACGGCTCGGCCGACGGCAGCTATTTCCAGGTACCGCCCGGCAGCAAGTGAGGACGGGCGGCTGGCCGCAGGCGATACGATGAGGCGGAGAACGCGGCGTCATACCAACGATATTGATGCTTGACCGATCAAGCACCGTCATTGCGAGCGCAGCGAAGCAATCCAGAGATGGAAAACGTGGTGTCCGTGGCTCATGGATTGCTTCGCTGCGCTCGCAATGACGCGCGGGTCAATCATCTTGCCCAGCCCTTGTCCTCGCGCCTGTGGCGGCCCGGGTCCTCGCCTCAGGAGCCGCTCTCGGCCATGAAGCGCCGGTAGCCGCTGGACCTCAGTTCGCAGGCCGGGCAGGTGCCGCAGCCATAGCCCCAGTCGTGCCGGTGGCTGCGATCGCCATTGTAGCAGGTGTGGGTGTGTTCGCGGACGAGGTCCACCAGACGGTCGCCGCCGAGTTCCCGTGCCAGCGCCCAGGTCTGCGCCTTGTCGATCCACATCAACGGCGTGTGGATGACGAAGCGGCTCTCCATGCCGAGATTGAGAGCCAGCTGCATGGCCTTCATGGTGTCGTCGCGGCAATCGGGATAGCCGGAGAAGTCGGTCTCGCACACGCCGGTGACGAGGTGGCGGGCACCGCGCCGATAGGCAAGGGTGGCTGCGAAAGTCAGGAAGAGCAGATTGCGCCCGGGCACGAAGCTGTTGGGCAGGCCGTTCTCCTGCATGGCGATCTCGACGTCGCGCGTCAGGGAGGTCTCGCTGATGCGGCCGAGTATGCCGAGGTCGACGAGATGGTCTTCGCCCAGGCGCCCGGCCCAGGCCGGAAAGGCTTCGCGCAGGGCGGCGAGAACCACGGGGCGCATCGCCAGCTCGATACCGTGGCGCTGGCCATAGTCGAAGCCGACCGTCTCCACGCTGTCGAAGCGCTCGAGTGCCCAGGCCAGGCAGGTGGTGGAATCCTGGCCGGCCGAGAACAGGACCAGGGCCTTGTCAGACATGGTTTTCTCCATCCCGAGCCGATTCACGAAGCGCTCTCATGCCATTGGAACGACGGGCTTTTTCAACTTTCTTCAACTGCCGTGGCAAGGCGTGGGCCGAGATGGGCATGGCCGCGCCGGCGGGCGAGCGTCTCCTGGCGATGACGCTCGCGCGAGGAGGCTTTCTGCATCTCGGTGAGGGTGGCGGCGCAATAGGAGCAGCTCACGCCCTCCTCATAGTCCGGCGATTGCCGGTCCGCGGCGGAAAGGGGCGACAGGCAGCCATGGCAGAGCGTGAAGTCCTCGACTTTCAGGCCATGGCCGACGGCGACGCGCTTGTCGAAGACGAAGCAGGCACCCTCCCACAGGCTCTCGGCCGGCGGGACCTCTTCGAGATAGCGCAGCACCCCGCCCTTGAGGTGATAGACCTCCTCGAAACCCTCGCGCAGCATCAGGCTGGTCGCCTTCTCGCAGCGTATGCCGCCGGTGCAGAACATCGCCACCTTCCTGTGCCGCGCGGGATCGAGATTGTCCCTGACATAGCCGGGGAAGTCGCCGAAGCTCTCGGTCTTCGGGTCGAGCGCGCCCTTGAAGCTGCCGATGCGCACCTCGAAATCGTTGCGCGTGTCGATGACCAGCACGTCCGGATCGGAGATCAGGGCGTTCCAGTCCGCAGGCTCGACATAGGTGCCGACGCGCTCCAGCGGGTCGACGCTCTTGTCGCCGATGGTGACGATCTCTTCCTTCAGCCGGACCTTCATGCGCAGGAAAGGCATCTCCTCGGCGAAGGAGGTCTTGTGCTCGATGTCGGGAAGGCCGGTAATCTCGCGCAGGCGCGGATGGAAGATCGCCATCGCCTCGGGCGTGCCGGCCACCGTCCCGTTGATGCCCTCATGCGCCAGCAGGATGATACCCTTGATGCCGAGCGAGCAGGCGAGCTTGGCCAGCGGCTCGCGCAGGTCGACGAACCCGGGCAGGCGGGCGAAATGATAGAAGGCGGCGATTTCGATGGTCGGCATCGCCGCTCTTTAGCGCCATTGGAGGCAGGGGGCAAATTCCTCATGTCATCCCGCACGCGGTGCAGCATGCAATGCTGCTCCGCAGATGCGGGACCGTTCTTCGGCACGGGCGCTTAGCTCCCTATGTGGTCCCGGATCTGTGCCGCGGCACGATGTGCCGCAGCTTGTCCGGGATGACCCTCCCTATTGCGCCGCCTGCCGGGAGGCCACGATGGTATCGGCCTGCCGGCCCGACAGTTCGGCCAGATGGTCGAATTTCGCCCGGAAGGTGCCGACACCCGCCGTCGCCGAGCGCAGCTCGATGATCAGATCGGTGATCTCCGCCTCCGGGATCAGGGCCTGCACCACATCCCAACCCTCCCAGCCTTCGCGGGCGTCGAAGCCGAGGATCTGCCCGCGGCGGGAGGAGACGATGGCATTGGCCTTGGCCGTGGCGTCCGAGGGCACCGAGATCTCCACCGCCAGGACCGGTTCCAGCAGCACGGGATTGCATTGCGGCATCGCCTCGCTCATGCCGATGCGCGCCGCGGTCTGGAAGGCCATGTCGGAGGAGTCCACCGTGTGATAGGAGCCGTCCGTCAGCGACACGCCGACATCCACCACCGGGAAGCCGAGCGGGCCACGCTTGAGATAGTGCTTCACGCCCTCCTCGACGGAGGGAATGTAGTTGCGCGGCACCACGCCGCCGGTGATCTTGTCGATGAAGGCGAAGCCCTCGCCACGGGGCAGGGGGACGACGTCGATCACCACGTCGCCGAACTGGCCATGCCCGCCCGATTGCTTCTTGTGGCGCCCGCGCACGCCCGTCACCGGCTTGCGGATGGTTTCGCGATAGCCGATCTGGGGCTGGCTGGAATCGACGGCGACACCGAATTTCGAGGCGAGCTTCTCCACCGCCACGCGCAGATGCATCTCGCCCTGGCCGCGCAGGATGGTGTCGCCGAGCTCGGCATTCTGTTCCATGGCGAGCGCCCGGTCCTCGTCGGTCAGGCGCTGGAGGGCAGCCGAGAGCTTGACGTCGTCCTTGCGGTCACGGGCCCGGACGGCGAGGGACATCACCGGCTGGGGCGCCTCGATCTCGGCCGGCCGCGGCACGGCCTTGCCGATGGCGAGCATGTCGCCGGTATGGGCGGCGTCGACCTTGCCGAAGGCGACGGTATCGCCGGCGTGTGCCTGGCTCGTCTTCTGGGTGGTCTGGCCCAGCAGGCGGACACAGCCGGCGATGCGGCCGGTTTCGCCGGAGGATGTCGTCACCGTCATGCCTTCCTGGAAGGCGCCGCTCAGCACGCGGGTGAGCGAAAGCTTGCCGGCATGGGCGGTGTGGAAGGTCTTCATCACATAACCCAGCGGCTCCGAGCCGGGCGTCACGCCCAGGCGGCTGGCGGTTTCCTTGATGCAGGGTGCCTCGTGGCGCAGCGCCTTCATCAGGCGCAGCATGCCGTTGCCGTTGGCGGCCGAGCCCATCAGCACCGGCACGGCCAGGCCGTCGCGCAGTTCATGGGCGAGGTCGTCGAACACCCGGTCGCGGGGTGGCTCGACCTCCTCGAGGAGCTGCTCCATCAGGGCGTCGTCATGATCCGACAGGCGCTCCAGCATGGAATAGCGCGCATCCTTGCTTTCGTCGCGCTCGTCCGGCGGGATCTCGACCACCTGCGAGGCGGCATGCTCTTGATAGATGAAGGCACGCTCGAGTGCGAGGTCGACATAGCCGACAGCCACGCCGTTCTTCCAGATCGGGATTTGGCGCAGCAGCAACGGCAGGCGGGAGGCCGGCTGCAGCAGCGGCAGGGCATCGCGCACGCTCTGGTGTGAATTGTCGATCTTGTTGAGGAAGAGAAAGCGCGGAATCTTCTGGTCTTCGAGTTCGCGCAGGATCAGCTGCAGGGCCGGAACCTTCTTCTCGTCGGCCTCGCAGACCACCACGGCGGCATCGATCGCCGGCAGAACGGGGCGCATCTCGGCCAGGAATTCGATCGAGCCGGGGCAATCGATGAAAGTGAAGGTCTCGCCCATGAAATCCACGGAGGCGATGTTGGCCTCCACGCTCATGGTGTGGGCACGCGCCTCGGCGCTGGCATCGCCGATGGTGGAGCCGGCCGCCACGGTGCCCTGGCGCTGCAGGGCGCCCATGCGTGCGAGGATGGCTTCCAGAAGGGTCGTCTTGCCGCTTTGGAACGGGCCGACCAGGGCGATGCAGCGCGGCCCGCTGGATCGTCTGCCGTTTGGAGTGTTCTGCGTCATTGTCGCGTCCCTCCTGTTCTGGCCGCCGCTCTTTTGGGCGGCTGATCGGAACCGTCGCGCCGATTGGAGGCCGTGGCAAGGGAAAAGTGACAAGCGTCGCCGAGGGCGGCAAAGCCTATGCCGCCCGGCAAACCATGCTCCGCTCAGGCCGGAAGGCGGAAATCGGCCCGCCAGCCGAGCTCGTCCAAAGCTCTGATGGTGGAGAGCTCGGCGCTCGCCTCGGCGACATTGTAGGCGCCGGGCTTGCCGTGATCGATCGCGAGCTGCGCCGCCTGTGCCGCGGCATCGACATGCACGGACATCGGACGGCGCGGACCGTCGCTGCCGGTGCCGGGACCATAGAGATAGCCGTAGCGCAGGACGACGCCTTCGACCGGCGCCTGGAGCACGGCATCCTCCAGGGCAATCACCCCTTGCACGCTGACGGCGCCGGGGCCCTCGGCGCCGTGGTTGAGTGGATCGGCCTCGGCATGCGGGAGCGGCCCGGGCGCGTAGACCCAGGCAATGCTCTGGGCGATGATCCGCCGGGCTCCGGCCGCATGAGCGGCCGCGACCAGATTGGCGGTGCCCTCCCGGCGAATGCGGGCATTGCGCGGCACGAAATCGGCCATGCGGGCCGGGTCGAGGGCCGGGGGCAGGTCTGTGAGCTGGTGGATGACGATTTCGGGCTTGGCGGCCGTCACCGCGGCGATCAGCGCGTCACGCTCGAAGACATCGACCACGACCGGCTCGACGCCCAGCTTGCGCAACGCATCGGCTTTGGTAGGCGTGCGCGTGGTGCCGACAACCCTGTGACCGGCGCGAAGGAGCAGGTGCGAGAGCGGCGCGCCGATGGCACCGGTCGCACCGGCCAGAAAGATGGTTCGCGGTGAAGTGGTTCGGGACATGGCTGACCTCGTCTCAGAATGATCGGTTCTGAAATAGCCGCGCCATGGGACCAGCGAAAAGTGCCAAGAATTGTGTGAAGGACTGTACCAAAAAAATGCGCCGGATGGCGGGGGGACCATCCGGCGCGTTGAGCGACCCGTTCAATTCGCTTGCGGGGGGACTAGGCGAAGAACCCAATGGTCGCTGTTACTACTGTTGCGGTCGCGAGAAGTCCGACGAGCCAGAGCGCCAAGGTCAGTTGACGTTCCGCTTCGGCTGCCGAAACGCGCATGGCGCGGGTGTCGGCCTTGAACATGCGTGCGGTTGCCTGGTTGACGGCCATCGTGATCTCCTCGAAACGCTCGACTGGAAAACCTCTAACGTCCTTCCGTCTAGAACTTCGCCCGGCGGGACGAAGTGCGAAAACGCACGCGGCACTTAACTCGGTTACTTCCAACTGTGCCTCATACCACCAGGAACTCGCGTGGCCATGAAGCGCATCGGCTACGATCAAAGCATCGCTGCCGATCACGGCGGCCTTTTGCACGTTCTCGGGCGGCGGTGAGGAAGTTTCGCGGCATTGTTGTGTCGATGTCATCAAGCAATGAACTCGCGGGACCTCTCCGGCAAGTTGTGCATTGGACGTAATCTTTGCGCTTGAATGCAGGCCGGGCGGCGCCTAAGCAGAGGCGCGCCTTGCGGGGCGGGTAGGGGGCCGCCCGCCGGGCTACCGCCATGTTCCGCTTCAACCCGCATTTCCCACGGCTTACAGGAGTTTCCAGCCATGGCTTTTCTCGCCGACGCCCTCTCGCGCATCAAGCCTTCCGCGACCATCGCGGTGAGCCAGAAAGCGCGCGAACTCAAAGCGGCGGGACGCGATATCATCGGTCTCGGTGCGGGCGAGCCCGACATGGATACGCCCGACAATATCAAGAAGGCCGCGGTCGACGCCATCATGCGCGGGGAGACGAAGTATCCGCCGGTCTCCGGCATTCCGCAGCTGCGCGAGGCCATTGCCGCCAAGTTCAAGCGCGAGAACGGGCTCGACTACAAGCCCTCGCAGACCATCGTCGGCACCGGCGGCAAGCAGATCCTGTTCAACGGCCTGATGGCGACGCTCAACACCGGCGACGAGGTCGTCATCCCCACGCCCTACTGGGTGTCCTATCCGGAGATGGTGGCCCTGTGCGGCGGCACGCCGGTCTTCGCCGAAACCACGCTGGCCACCAATTTCAAGCTGTCGCCCGAAGCGCTGGAGAAGGCGATCACGCCGAAGACGAAATGGTTCATCTTCAATTCGCCCTCCAACCCGTCCGGGGCCGCCTATAGCCGCGACGAGCTGAAGGCGCTCACCGACGTGTTGCTGCGCCATCCCCATGTCTGGGTGATGACCGACGACATGTATGAGCATCTCGTCTATGGCGATTTCGTCTATTACTCACCGGCCCAGGTCGAGCCCAAGCTCTATGACCGCACCCTCACCATCAACGGTGTCTCCAAGGCCTATTCGATGACCGGCTGGCGCATCGGCTATGCCGCCGGCCCCGAGAAGCTGATCAAGGCGATGGACATGATCCAGGGCCAGCAGACCTCGGGCGCCTGCACCATCGCCCAATGGGCGGCGGTGGAAGCGCTCAACGGCACGCAGGACTTCATCCCCGAGCGCCGCAAGATCTTCGAGGGCCGCCGCGACCTGATCGTGGGCATGCTCAACCAGGCCAAGGGCATCCAGTGTCCGACGCCGGAAGGTGCCTTCTATGTCTACCCCTCCTGCGCCGGCACGATCGGCAAGAAGACGCCCAGCGGCAAGGTAATCGAGACGGACGAGGATTTCGTCTCCGAACTGCTGCAGGCCGAAGGGGTGGCGGTGGTGCATGGCTCGGCCTTCGGCCTCGGCCCGAATTTCCGCATCTCCTACGCGACCTCGACCGAGGCGCTGGAGGAGGCCGGCCGCCGTATCCAGCGCTTCTGCAACACGCTGGTCTGATCGTCGGGGATCTGGACGTTATCCGGCCCGCCCCTGATGGGGCGGGCCTTTTATTGAGGCATGACCACCACTTCCTGGCCCGACGCGGTCACGCCTTCGGATCCGGGTTTTCCGTATGCCCGTCGACGGCGATGACCTGGCCCGACACGAGTCTGGCGGCGTCGGAGGCCAGGAACAGGGCCATGGCTGCGATATCCTCGGCGCCGACGAAGGAACGCATCGAGGTTCCGCCGGCATAGCCTCGATAGATCGTATCGCGCGTCGTACCCTTGGCCGCAGCCTCCCTGGCCATGACGGCTTCCATGCGGGGGCCTTCGACCGCACCGGGGCAGATCGAGTTGGCCCTGATGCCGAAGGGGCCGAGTTCCATTGCCAGCGTCTTCATCAGGCCGTTGATGGCCCATTTCGAGGCACTGTAGGGCGCCCTGTTGGGATAGCCGAAAATTCCGGCGGTCGAGGATGTCAGGATGATGGCGCCGGAGCGCTGTGCCTTCATGAGGGGCGTCGCATGCTTGGCGAACAGGAAGGGGCCCTCGAGATTGACCGCCAGGCAGTGCCGCCAATCCGCGACCTCTATAGTCTCGATCGGAGCCGTGGGACCGGCGATGCCGGCATTGGCACACAGGGTGTCCAGCCCGCCCCAGGCGGCGCGGAGCCGCGCGAACAAGGCTTCAACCGCCGCTTCATCGCAGACGTCCAGCTGTTCGCGTTCCCAGGTCGGCGGACAGGAGGCGAGGGCATCTGCATCGATATCGACGACCCATACGCGCGCCTCTGCCTTGTGGAACGCCTCGGCCATGGCCCGGCCGATGCCGCTGCCGCCCGCCGTGATCAGAACGCGCTTGCCCATGGTGATGCCCCTTGGTTTGCCCGTCATAGCTTGAGGAGGCTACGCTTGCCGCTGCCTTGCACAGGAGGCGGGAAGCGACGCAAAGCGTGCTTGTTGCGACCTGTGTCCGAGCGCCGGCCGTTCGGGGGCAACCGGGCTGCGGCAGAAACCCCTGTCCGATGGCAAAAGTCCCGTCAACGCCGCCGGATTCTGCCCGCGAGCCACAGGCCGAATACCAGCACGGCCACCAGCACGAGATGGAATGCCTTGTCGCCGTCCGTCTGCGGTCCGATGCCGATGGCGATCGTGACGGCGCCGACCAGCGTCCCCAGAAGAGCAAGGCCCTGTGCGGCGAGGGCGGCGCGCCGCGCCAGGGATGGCCGGACAAGGCCGGTGACGAGGCCCAGCGCCAAGATGACAGCGATGATCGCCTCCGCGGTCGCAGCTCTCGAATGAGGCTCTCCAAAAGGCAAGAGACCGGCATGCACCGTGGAAGCGCAGGCAAAGAGCGCAATCTCGGAGGCGAGCAGGCATGCGATCCGAGCGGTCATGATGCCTGCCCCGCATTTCCGCTCGTGCCCAGGCCAAGACGATGCAGGGCGTCATGCAGGGCTTCGGCGGGCTTGCCTTCATCCTGGGAAGAACGCCAGGCGATGAAGCCGTCCGGCCGTACCAGCACGGCTCCGTCCGGATCCAGACCATAGGCAGCCGGCCAGCGGCCGTCGACATCCACGAGGTCGCTATCTTCGCCGATGATCTCACAGGCGAGCGGCAGGTCGAGGCGCTCCCGGGCCTCTACAGCGGCTTGGCGCCAGATGGCCTTGCTCGCCAGCAGCAGGAAATCTCCGCCGAGAAGATCGAGGCTGGACAGGCGCTGGCCATCGAGTCTGAGCCAGACATGCGGGGCACGGGTGCCGGGCCTCGCCGCCAGCGTGGCATGGGCTTCGAAGGGAGCGTCCGGCGCAGGGCCGGCAGGCAGAAAGGCGCCGGCGTCGAAGCGCTGGCCGAGCACGACGTCGTAATCCGGCACGAGCGGCACGGCTGGCGGCAGGCGGTTGGAGGGATCCTTGAACCAGCTTTGCAGCCGGGCGAGGGCCTGGGCCAGCGTTGCCTGCACGATGGGGCGGCGCTCGGCGTCATAGCTGTCAAGCAGGCTCGGCCCGGCCTTGCCCTTCAGCACCATGGCCAGCTTCCAGGCGAGGTTGTGGCTGTCGTGAATGCCGGTATTGCCGCCGAAGGCCCCGGTCGGCGGCATCAGATGGGCGGCGTCGCCGATGAGGAAGGCACGGCCCTCGCGAAAGCGGTCGGCGATGGCAGCGGCGACCTCCCATGCCCTGATGTCGACCGGCTCTGCCTTGATTGCAGGGCTTCCAGCGGCGCGGATCACCAGTTCGCGGCAGCGGGCGGCGTCGAAGTCCTGCGGGCGCTGGCCCTTCTGCGGAAAATACTGCAATGCCAGCAGCCAGCGACCACCGGCGCGCGGCGTGACGGTGCCGTTGAGGTCGGTGATGAAGCAGGAGGTGAAGCGCCGACCCTGCAGGATTGGCGGCAGGTCGGTATCGAAGATGATGCTGATCCAGTGCTGCAGGGGGCCGGGGCCGCTGCGACCGATGCCCAGCCGCTCACGCATGCCGCCATTGCCGCCGTCGGCGGCGATCGCATAGTCGGCGAGCACGATTTCTTCCCGCCCGCTGGCCAGGTTGCGGATGCGGGCGCGGATCCCCGTGGCGTCCTCACCGAAGCCTTCGAGCTGGTGGTTGAAACGGATGTCGGCGCCATGGCGTTCCGCATGACGACGCAGGATCGGCTCCAGCGCGTGCTGGTCGCAGGTGGCGGGCTGGGTGGGGCTGAAAGGGGAGGCATCCGGCCAGCCGAGATCGCTCCAGTGGATGTCGGGATCGGCGAGACTTCTTGCCCGTGCAATGCCGCCACCCTGCTGATCGCCGGTCTGCTCGGCGCGGATCTCGGTCTCCAGCCCGATGCTGCGGAAGATTTCCATGCTACGCGGCGAGATACCCGTGAATTTGTACTGGATCGAGGTGCCGGCATGCCGCTCTACCACCAGGCAGTCTATGCCCCGATGGGCGAGCAGCGCGGCTGCCGTCAGGCCGGTAAGGCCGCCGCCAATGATGAGCACCGAGGTTCTGGTTTGCGGGGTCGTTCCCATGGCTGCCATCTCCATTCATTATTATTTTGATTGACTAAAATATTTTAATAGTCAAATATTTTTAGCGAACGAATTTCCATGTGCCCGAGGATGCCCTGATGACGCCGCCGGATCGCAGCCCCGACCCCGCTTCGACGGCCTGGCGGCTGATGTTCGATTATCTGATGCGCTCCTCGCCGCAGCGCCTGGAGAGCTTGCAAAGCCGCGGCCTCACGCCCAACGATTCCAGGGTCCTGTTCACCCTCGATCGGGAAGAGGCGCGTCCGATCGGCACGCTGGCGCGGCAATGGGGTGCCGATCCCTCGACGGCGACCTGGCTGGTAGATCGGCTGGAGCGGGCGGACCTTGCCGAGCGCTCGCCAGCGCCGGGCGATCGCCGGGTGAAGCTGGTGCGGCTCACCGAAAAGGGAGAGGTCACCCGCAAGGAGTTGATGGAAGAATATTATCGCACGCCGCGCGAAGTCGCAGCGCTCGCCCCGGTCGACCTGGCGGAACTGGTTCGCATCTTCTCCAAATTGAACCAGAGCGTGGAATGAGACGGCATCGCTGCCGGCTTCAAAGGCCGGCGGGCGCAAAGAAAAAGGGCAGCCCGGAGGCCGCCCCAATTCGCTCGTCTTCTCTTTATTGTCTCGCTCAGCGGGCTGCGAGCCGCTCCATCTTCACCTTGGCGGTGCCCGAAGACACCATGCCGACGGCGCGGGCGGCGCCATAGGAGAGATCGAGGACACGGCCTTTGGCGAAGGGACCCCGGTCGGTGATGCGCACCACCACCTTCTTGCCATTGCGCAGGTTCGTCACCTGCAGCTTGGTTCCGAAGGGCAGGGAGCGATGCGCGGCAGTCAGGCCGCCCGGGTTGAAACGTTCGCCATTGGCAGTGCGGCGACCGCTAAATTCCTTGCCGTAGTAGGAGGCCACACCGACGGAGTCAGCATAGCTAGTTCCCGTCATCGTTAGTAGAGTAATTGCTGCGGCAAAAAATGTAGCGTTCGTCGTTTTAGACGTCATTCAGTCAAGCTCTCAATAGTTGGGGATGCGCCGGGTTATAAGGTGAATTGTGTTCTCAATATGATTGACAAAAAAGACCCGATGAACTCAAGGACTTAACTCTGTTGTCAGCGCTCCGGAGAGCTAATCTGGACTGGATTTCCAGACAAAAAACACGCCGGATTTGAACCCAGGTGGCGTGCTCGGGAAAGGACATGTTAAGACCGCCGTCATGGCTCTGATTTGGACCCTCACGGACGGCAAGGCGGGCGATGCCCTGCAGTGCCTCGGCGTTGCCGAGGCGGTGCTGGCGCAAGCCGGCGGCAGCATTGTGGAGCACAAGGTATCGCCGCGGCGCCTCTATGCCCTTGCCATGCCCTGGGGGCCGCCCGATCCGGCCGACCTGCGCAACCTGGCTCCGCCCTGGCCCGACCTGGTGATCGCCTCCGGCCGTCGCGCCGTGAGCTATCTGTCCTGGCTCAAGCGGCGCTCGCCTGAGACGCTGACCGTATTTCTCAAGGATCCTCGCACCGGAACCAAAGCGGCGGATTTCATCTGGGTGCCGGCGCATGACCGTCTGCGCGGGCCCAATGTGTTGGCGACGCTGACCTCGCCGCACCGGCAAACGCCGGACGTGCTGGCGGCAGCGCGCGCGGGGGCTCGTGCCGAACTCACGGCCCTGCCGCAACCGCGTGTCGCCGTGTTGGCGGGCGGTCCCTCCAAGGACGTCGCCTTTGCTCCCGATGATGTAGACGGCTTCGTATCGGCATTGTCGCGGCTGGCCGATAGCGGGGTGGGGCTGATGGTCACCCCATCGCGCCGCACGCCGCCCGCGATGGCACAGGCGATCGCGCGGGCCCTGGAGGGCAAACCGGCGTGGATCTGGGACGGGCAGGGGCCAAATCCCTATGCGCAGATGCTGGGGTTGGCGGATGCTTTCGTGGTTACCGCCGATTCAGCCAACATGCTCAGCGAGGCAGCGGCGACCGGCAAGACCGTCCATGTCTACCTGCCCAAGGGCGTTCCAGCCAAGATCATGCGCCTCGTCGACGGCCTGATTGCGCACGGGGCTGTGGTGAAGTTCGACGGGCATCTTGAAAACCACCCCTATGAACCCCTAGATTCAACCCCTTTGATTGCTCAAGAAATCCTCGCGCGCCTTCGCGCGGCATCCTGAATTGGAACCTCGGTATGGCTACCCGTCACTCCAAGCTCATCATCCTCGGCTCGGGCCCGGCGGGCTATACCGCGGCGATCTACGCTGCACGCGCCAATTTGTCGCCCCTGCTGATCTCCGGCATCCAGCCGGGCGGCCAGCTCACCATCACCACGGATGTCGAGAATTATCCTGGCTTCTCCTCGGTGATCCAGGGACCCTGGCTGATGGAGGAAATGCGCAAGCAGGCCGAGCATATGGGCACGGGCATGGTTTCCGACCATATCTCCAAGGTCGACCTATCGCAGCGCCCGTTCCGCCTGGAAGGGGATACGGGTGACATCTATTTCGCCGATGCCCTGATCATCGCCACCGGTGCCCAGGCCAAATGGCTGGAAATGCCGTCGGAGGAGAAGTTCCGCGGTTTCGGCGTCTCGGCTTGCGCGACCTGCGATGGTTTCTTCTTCCGCAATCGCAACGTTACCGTCGTCGGTGGCGGCAACACGGCCGTGGAAGAGGCGCTTTATCTAGCCAATATCGCGGCCAAGGTGACGGTTGTGCATCGGCGCGATCATTTCAGGGCGGAAAAGATCCTGCAGGATCGCCTGTTCAAGCATCCCAATATCGAGGTGGTCTGGAACAGCGCGCTCGACGAGATCGGCGGCAACGAGATCCCGCTGGGTGTTACGCATGTCAATCTGCGCAATGTCGAAACCGGCGTCGTGACCAAGCATGACACGGACGGCGTTTTCATTGCCATCGGGCATAAGCCCGCCTCCGAACTCTTCGCCGGACAGCTAACCTTCAAGAATGGCGGCTATATCCAGACCGTCGCGGGCACGACGGCGACCAGCGTTCCGGGTGTCTACGCCGCCGGCGACGTCGCCGACGACGTCTATCGCCAGGCCGTTACCGCGGCCGGGATGGGCTGCATGGCGGCGCTCGAGGCGGAGAAATGGCTGGCAGCTGAGGAAGTCCACAGGGAAGCTGCGGAATAAATCGATTTCCGCCCTAAATTTGCCACCCGTTTCAAACTTTTAGGCAATCATCATATACTCTGCGCAAATCAGATCTTCGCGCGTCGCCGAATACGCGTTGAACTTGGCCGACGTTGAACCGAAGCAAAGCAAGGGTCGAAGCGCAGAATCTGGAGCGGGGCTGAACTGGGTGCTTCATGGATTGGGATAAGCTCAAGGTCTTTCACGCGGCTGCGGAGGCCGGCAGCTTCACGCATGCGGGCGACGTGCTCGGATTGTCGCAGTCGGCCGTCAGCCGGCAGGTCTCCGCTCTGGAGGGGGACCTGCGCACGCCGCTGTTCCATCGCCATGCGCGCGGGTTGATCCTGACCGAACAGGGCGAGATGCTGTTCCGCACCACCCAGGACGTCATGCTCAAGCTGGAAGCGGCGATGGGCGCCCTCAGCGACAGCCGGGAAAAGCCGAACGGGGAATTGCGCCTGACCACCACTGTGGGGCTCGGGACCTATTGGCTGACGCCGCGCATCGGCGAGTTTCTCGATCTTTATCCCGACATGCGGCTCAAGCTCCTGCTGACAGAGCAGGAGCTCGACCTGGGCATGCGTGAAGCCGATGTCGCGTTGCGCATGCGCCAGCCCGAGCAGGGCGACCTCATTCAGCGCCGGCTGTTCACGGTGCATTTCCATGCCTATGCCGCGCCCGAATATATCAAGCGTTTCGGCCAGCCGCGCAGCATCGAGGAGATCGACCGCCACCGCATCATCAGCTTCGGCGGCACGGCCGGCAGCTTCCTGCAGGCGATCAATTGGCTGAATACCGTCGGGCGCGATCCCAAGGATCCGCGCGAGCCGGTATTCGAGGTCAACAATCTCGGCGGCGTCAAGACGGCAGTGGAGAGGGGCGTCGGCCTCGCCGTGCTGCCCGATTATCTCGTCGGCCGTGAGTCGACGCTGGTGCAGGTGCTGCCCGATGCGGAAATGCCGCAGCTCGAGACCTATTTCGTTTATCCCGAGGAGATGAAGAATCTGGCACGCATCCAGGTTCTCCGGGATTTCCTGGTCAGCAAGGCCCAGCGCTGGGCCTTCTAAAGCACCGTGCCGAGAAGGGGACACCCCGCTTTTCGGCAAAAGACGCTGCAGCAACCATGACTCACGGCTTCAGGCCTGATTTCGGAAACGGGTCGGATGCCGTGGCGCCCCTGCGGTTCGTTTAGGCGCCATCAGATTTGCACGGGGCATGTCTTTGTCGGGCATGGCGCGGCAAGGGAGTGTTTTGCTGATTGCGATGCGCGTGGCCTCCGGGCAGCCGGATCAAAGTCGGAGCATTTCCCACCCGGGTCAATTTCCTTGCTCCAGGTGGCGTTCGGCGGCCGCCTGCCTGTTTTGGCAGCAGGGGCGCGTAATGTGCCCGCATGATCAAGGATTGGGCGACAAGGGTGTGCATTTTGGCAGCAATTGCATCTATGCGCAGCACGCAGGGCCGGCATGTGAAAGAAAACGTTGCAGCAGGGGGCCGGCAAATATAATCTCAGCCTTGTCAGACGTTCGGGCCATCATCCTCCCGGTGGCGACCTGGAGCATCTGACGTTCCCCTCTGGATGGTGACTTTTGGACTTTGTCCAAGCTACGGCCGGGTTCGTCCCGGCCGTCTTTTTTTGTCCAGAGTGCAAGGCGGTAGTTTTCTACAGCCTGCTTCATCGACACGATGCTACATGACAACTTTGTAACAACGCTGAAAGGGAAAGTTTTTCCTTCCGGTGTTGCCGGGCTAAGTCCCGATTACGGAGGTGCGAGCGCCGATCCAGCTGAGCTCGGGCTCTTCATGTCGAGGAGAGAATACCGCCGCCTGAGAACGGGACGGCATCCATATACCGCCGGACGGTCTCGGCAAGACGATGATCTGGCCAATACGTTGGCAGCAGGATCAGGTTTTAAGCAGCATGGGACTGAGCGGTTCGAGGTGCCCTTCGAAAGGCCAGCTGACTTTTCGACGTATGAAAATGCAGCGAGACAGGGGATCGGCAAAAAGGCGAATCGGCCGCAGGATCCCCCGCGGGATCGTGGCAATGAAGGGCCGGTTCGTTGTAACCATTTGATCGCTTGATCGCAGGGGAGGCGCAGCATGGACCGATTCACTGGCGGCTGCCTTTGTGGTGATGTCCGGCTCGTGGCATCGGGGCGCCCATACCGGGTCGGCCTGTGTCACTGTCTCGATTGCCGCAAGCATCATGGGGCGCTCTTCTATGCCTCCGCAGTGTTCCCCCAAGAGGCGGTGACGATCGAGGGCCAGACACGCGACTATGCCGGCCGGTTTTTCTGTCCCCGTTGCGGCTCGTCTGTTTTCGCACGCAGCGCTGACGAAATCGAAGTGCATCTGGGCACCCTCGATGCCCCCGATCAGTTGATGCCCACCTATGAAAGCTGGATCATCCGCCGCGAATCGTGGTTGCCGCCGTTTCCGCTCAAGAGCCACCACGAACGCGATCGTGAAGCTACGGACCGGACTGAAGATTAGAGAAGAGGCGATTTTCTCGAATCGTGTTTCTCAATCTGGCAGGCCGGCCTTGCGGCAGCCGTCGACGAAATGCTCGAGCGTGGCGGCATCGCGGAAGGGTTCCGTCTCGGCCCAGTGCCGAATCGTGAAATGCGGGTTGCCGACGAGGAACAGTTCGACTTCTATGCGGGCTTCGTCGAGCCGGCCCAGCTGAGCCAGGCTTGCCGCCAGGAAACGGCGTGAACTCGTACGATAGGTCTCGTCCCTGCGCAGCGTCTCGACGGCAGCTTCATAGTCGCCGGCCGCATATTGCGCCTGCCCCAGCGTCAGATAGTACCAGCTTGCCGGAAACGGGTTCAGCCGGAACGCCTTGCGGATCTGCTCGAGACCTTCCTCGACCCGGCCGGCCAGGACCGAGATGTCGGATAGGACCGCCCAGATGTCGGCCTCGTTCGGATCGAGTTCGATCGCCTTGGCGAATTGCGTGTCCGATTCGGCGAAGCTGCGGTCATAGGCCAGCAGATAGGCCAGGACCCAGCGGCAGCCGGCATCGTTTGGATCGAGCGCCACCGCCTTGCGCGCCAGCTCCAGCGCGACGCTACGGGAGGCCTCGGTCGGACCACCTGAATGCACCCATCCCATCCAGTGATTCATGGCAAGCCAGCGATAGGGCTCGGCATAATCGGGATCGAGCAAAGTCGCGCGCGTCAGCATGAGATGGGCTTCCTGCGCGGTCTGTGGTGAATCGTCCATCAGCCTGCGGGCGCGCAGGCACAGGTCGTAGGCCTCGAGGTTCCGGGGCGGATTGCGGGGCGGAGGGGTACGGAGCCGGCGGAGCAGCGCTTCCATGATCTTGCCGGTGACCTCGTCCTGGACGGCAAAGATGTCGTCCAGGCTGCGGTCGAAGCGCTCCGCCCACAGATGGTCCCCGCTCACCGCGTCGACCAGTTGCGCATTGATGCGGACGCGCCCGGCAGCGCGCCTGGCGCTGCCCTCCAGCAGATAGCGTACGCCAAGATCCTGAGCGATGCCGCGCACATTCATCGCCTTGCCCTTGTAGGCAAAGGCCGAGTTGCGGGCGATGACGAACAAGCCCGAGATCCCCGACAGATCGGTGATGAGGTCTTCGGTCAGCCCATCGGCGAAGGATTCCTGCTCGGGATCGTTGCTGACATTCACGAAAGGCAGCACCGCTATCGACGGCTTGCCGGGCAGCGGCAACGGCTTTGGCTGGTCGCGGCCGAGTTCTTCGACGGCACCGGTGAAACGATAGCCGATGCGTGGAACCGTGACGATCCATTCACCGCCATCGGTGGCCGGGCCGAGGAGCTTGCGCAATTGTGCGATCTGGACGGTGAGGTTGCCTTCCTCGACCGCCGTGCCGGGCCAGGCTGCATCCATCAGCGCGGCCTTGCCCAGGATCTCGCCCGGCTTTTCGACCAGCGCCGCAAGCAGCTTCAACCCCCGATAGCCGACGGCAACGGGAGCGTCGTCCCGAAGAAGCGTTCCCGCGCCTGAATCGAGCACGAACGGGCCAAAGGTAAAGCGCGATCCCTGCATGGGGCGCAATCTATAGCCCATTTGGAAGTTTTGAGAACTATTTGGGAGAGCTTAAGTACGGCGCCGTTCGTGTCTTGCACAATCCAGCCTCAATCAGATCGGGGACCCTCT
Source organism: Labrys sp. WJW (assembly GCF_001676615.1). GTDB lineage: Bacteria > Pseudomonadota > Alphaproteobacteria > Rhizobiales > Labraceae > Labrys > Labrys sedimenti. The sequence goes on from NZ_LYXZ01000034.1 coordinate 70,430, forward strand.
TGGACCTCGAACTTTATGGAGGTTGCCATGAACGATTTTCCCGCCCTTGGGTCGGCCTGCCACCATCAGGAATGGCCTGGAGAGAGCAAAACATTGCGCCGGCTCTGCAGTCTGGCGATCCTGCCAGGGATGATCACGATCTGGCGTCAGCGGATCTATTTTCGCAGGGACCTTGAGGAAATGGCTAAAGCCAATCCCCATTTGATCGAAGATATCGGCATGAAGAAGTGGCAGGTCGAGGAGGAGATCGCCAAGCCCTTCTGGCAGAAATAGGGGAGGGCTTCGGCATTGCGGCAGGGCGTTGGGCTTGCGAGCTTTCGCTGCCGAACGCAAGACGAAGCGACAAGTGGCTTGACAGGCGCGCGCTTGCCCGGCAACTCCCTGGCCATGGCCGAGATCAAGACCCTTTTCGTCACCAAGCTCTATCGTGCCGAACTCGACGAGGCGCAAGCGCCGCTCGCCGAGATCGACGCGACCTGCCGTTCCCTCGCCGAGGATGATGAGGCCGGGCAGGCCTGGTGCTACAAGCATGGCTATCCCGGCTATACGTCCTACGCATCGCTGAATGACCTGCCCTGGCGTTTTCCGGCAATCAAGAAACTGGTGAAGGTGCTGGATGGCCATGTTGCCGCCTTTGCCAAGGAGCTCGAGCTCGATCTCGGCCGCGACAAGCTCAAGCTCGACGACATCTGGGTCAATGTGCTGCCGGAAGGCGGGGTACATACCTCGCACATCCATCCGCGCTCGGTGATATCAGGCACTTATTATGTCGCCACGCCCAAGGGCTCCAGCGCGCTCAAGCTCGAGGATCCGCGGCTCGGCCTGATGATGGCGGCGCCCCCGCGCAAGGCCAAGGCGGCCCAGGAGCAGCGGTCCTTCGTCTATGAGGCGCCGCAGGCCGGCACGGTGCTGCTGTGGGAGAGCTGGTTGCGGCACGAAGTGCCGGTCAACCAGGCGGACGAAGAACGAATCAGCGTGAGCTTCAACTATCGTTGGCGCTGAGGCGGGCTGATCGAACCCGATGCCTTGGCCTTAATAGGTTGCCCGGCCACCCGAGGCGTCGAAGACCGCACCGGTGGCGAAGGAGCATTCCTCGCTGGCGAGCCAGGCGATCATGGCGGTGACTTCATCGACCCGGCCGAAGCGGCCCATCGGGATCTTGGACAGCATGTAGTCGATATGGGCCTGCGCCACCTGCTTGAGGATGGGCGTGTCGATCGTGGCCGGTGCGATGACATTGGCAGTGACGCCGCTCTTCGCCAATTCCTTGCCCAGCGCCTTGGTGAAGCCGATCACCGCGGCCTTCGAGGCCGAATAGGCCGAAGCGGTGGGATTGCCTTCCTTGCCGGCGATCGAGGCCAGGTTGACGATGCGGCCATAGCCGCGCTTCTTCATCATCGCCGCGATGAAGCGATTGGCATAGAACAGCCCGTTCACATTGATCTCGAAGATGCGCTTCCATTCCTCGATCGGATAGTCGATCACCGGCGCGTTGCGCCCGGCGACGCCAGCCGAGCAGATCAGGGCGTCGATCTGGCCGAGATGGCGCTCGGAGGTCTTGGCGGCAGCCTCGACAGCCTCCGGATTGGTGACGTCGACCACCAGGCCGAACGTGCCGGGGCCGATCTGCGCCTTCGCGGTGTCGATGCGCGTGGCGTCGACGTCCCAGATCATGATCCGGCCGCCCTCGGCGGCGATGCGCCTGGCGCTGGCGAGGCCGATGCCGGAAGCCCCGCCGGTGATGACGGCACTTCGGCCTTTGAAACGATCGGCGAAGAGGGCCATGGCAGCGCTTTCTCCCGATGGTGACGACGGCTTTTATGACATCCTATTGCAGCCGAGCCGTCCGGCAAGCCGGAAATGTGACGATCTCCTGCCCCGGAGCGCGCTAGAGCGTTTTGCGATTTGGCGGAATCGCCAAGAATCGCAAAGACGCGTCAACCAAAGAGTTAGAGCAATGCAGCGTTTCCGTCTAAACGCGCCTTGCTCTAGAGATTGCCGCCGACACGGTCGACCTGGTTGTCACGGGCGATGCTGATCGGTGTGACGATCCCCTGATCCTGGATCCGGGCCCAACAGGCCGTGGCATTCGCCGCCTTGCCCTTGCAATCGGGATGGCTGGCCCAGCGCCTGGCGAACAGCGCCTTCACGGCGGGGTTTCGGACCGACAGATCACCGAAACGATCGATTCGCCCGAGGGTGATCCCAGCGCTCTTGAAAGCCTCGTAGGGCAGTTCGCTGCAGTAGATGGCGCTCGGATCGAGGCGAAAATAGAGATCATAGGGGCGGCCGAGATAGGTCCGTGCCGCCGTAATGGCGGCATTTGCCCTGGCTTGATCGAGCCCGCGTACCCGATAGACGGCGAAGCGGCCTTTCATGCCGCGGGCAAGGAAGGCCTCGAGCGGCGTTTGCCGGACGATATCGGCTGCCTCGATCACCATTGGCCCGGAGGGTGTGAGGGCGACGATGCCCAAATGCGTGTAGGCGCTGCCCGAGGCCAGGCGGATCGCCTCGCTTTGCGGGCTCTTCGACTGCTGGAAGACGAGGTCGCCCTGGCGCAGGGGAGGCAGGCTCTCCGCCTGGGCCGGGACGGCCGTCAGCGCAAGCACGATCGGGAAAAGGACTGTTGCGCGCATGGACCCTCCGGCATGGTGGTATGGAAGGTAGGGCGCGGGAATGTTGCCTGTCGAGCCCGCATGGCGTGGAAAATCCGTGCACGGCTCCACTGCTTCCAGGCGAATGGCGACGGCTCTTCAATCTGGGGGCCTGTTCTTCGGGGCAAGATTGACCTTCCCTTGCGTCTCCGCGCCGGGCTATGAAACCTATACGGCTTCGCAGGAGGTTCCATGCTGTCGAAACGCGATTTCGTGACGCTCGCCATCGCGGGAGGGGCATCGGCCGCCACAGGTATCGCGAACTACACCGGCGCCTCTCACATCCTCGTCTTCGTCATCGGTGCCGTCGCTCTTGCCGGGCTGGCCTCGCTGATCGGCGAGGCCACCGACCATCTCGGGCGCTATCTCAGCCCGGCCGCCACCGGCATCGTGCAATCGGCGGTCGGTAACCTGCCTGAACTGTGCGTGTGTATCTTCGCGCTGCGCGCCGGGTTGATCGAGGTGGTGCAGGCTTCGCTGATCGGCTCGATTCTCGGCAACAGCCTCTTGGTGCTCGGCATTGCCTTCATCGCGGGCAGTGTCCGCCACAAGGTGCTGGTGTTCGATGCGGCAGGACCGCGCATGATCGCGGCCCTTCTGCTTCTGGCGGTTTCCGCGCTGATGCTGCCGACGCTCGCTTCGGTGATGCACCTGCCGGCGGGCGCCCATGAGGACAAGCTGGCCCTGGTCTGCGCCGGCGTCCTGCTTCTCGTCTTCCTGGTTTCCGTAAGGGTCATGCTCGGCGGCAGCGAACGCACCGTGCCGGCCGAGGCGCATGGCCAGCAGGAGGGGGGCTGGCCCCTCTGGCTGGCCTTGACGATCCTGGCGCTCGCCGGCGTCGCCGCCTTGTTCGTGTCGGACTGGTTCGTCGAGGCACTGAACCCGGCGATCGAGACGCTCGGCATTTCCCAGGCCTTCGCCGGCCTCGTCATCGTGGCCATCGTCGGCAACGCAGTGGAGAATGTCGTGGGCATCCAGTTCGCTCTGCGCAACCAGGCCGAACTCGCCATCAGCGTGATCCTGAACTCGTCGCTGCAGGTTGCGCTCGCCCTTATCCCGGTGCTGGTCTTCGTCAGCTATGCCATGGGTGGGACGCCCTTCACCCTGGTGATCCCGCCGATGCTGGCGGTGGCCCTGATGCTGTCGGCCATCATCGGCGTGGTCGTCACGGCGGATGGCCGGGCCGACATGGCGGATGGCGCTGCGCTTGTCGGCCTCTACGTCATCATCGCCGCCATTTTCTGGTGGGGCTAGAGTAAAGTGCGATTTCTCTGAACCGCACTTTCTCTCTAACTCTTTGTTTTAACGCGTTTTATTAATCGAAAAGTCTATCAACTTTTCTGAAAAACGCTCTAGGGCGCTGACCGGCGCCCTAGCTGGGGCGTTCGGGCTCAGGCGAACCAGGCCTTTTCGGCAATGCGCTGGTCGCACATGTCGTAGCGCGGATGGGGTGCGGTCCCCATCATCTTCTTGGCATAGCCGTCGAGATAGTCGCTGACGGCAAAGCAGATCATGCCGCCATCGTCATGGATCATCTTCTGCGCCTCGAAATACATTTCCCTGCGCTTGGCCTCGTCTTCCTCTACGCGTGCGGCGAGGACGAGCTTGTCGAAGTCCGGCCGCTTCCAATGGGTGTCGTTCCAGGCCGCGTCCGAGAGATAGGTCTGCGAGAGCTGCAGGTCGATGGCGGGACGATCGCCCCAATAGACGGCGCAGAAGGGATCCTTGAGCCAGATGTTCGACCAGTAGCCGTCGGCCGAGACGCGGGTGACGGTGAGCTCGATTCCAGCCTGCTTCATCGATTCCTGGTAGAGCAGGGCGGCGTCTGTGGCGCCGCTATAGGCGCCTTCCGAGACCTTGACTTCCAGCTTGGGGCTGCCGGCCTTCTTGTAGTGGAAGGCGGCCTTCTCCGGATCGTAGAGCGTCTGCGCCAGGTCCTTGGCGAAATACTTGTTCATCGGGCTGATCGTGGTGTCGTTGCCGACGGTGGCATAGCCCTGGTAGACGGTGTCGACGATCTTCTTGCGGTCGATGCCATATTTGAGCGCCCAGCGCAGATCGACATTCGAATAGGGATCGGTGTCGCACAGCGCCACGAAGGCATAGCGGTTGCCGGTGCCCTTGGTCTGCACCACGCTCACGTCGGGCGAGGATGTCACCAGATCCATGGTCTTGGGGTCGAGACGGTTGATGGCGTCGACCTGGCCGGCGATCAGCGCTTGCAGGCGCGAGGAGGAGTCGCCGATATATTGCAGCTCGACCGAGTCGAAATTGCCGCAGCCCGGCTTCCAGTAATTGCCGGTGTTCTTGGTTACGATGCGCACGCCCGGCTCGAAGGTCTCCAGCTTGTAGGCGCCGGTGCCGTCTGGCTTGGAAAAATCGGTGAAGCCGTTGGGCACGCCGAGAATGTGATAATCGGTCAGGTTGTAGGGCAGGTTCAGATTGCCGCCGTTCAGGCTGATCTGGATCTGGGTCGGGGACAGCTTCTTGATCTCGGTGATGCCCGACAGAAGGTCCTTGGCCGCCGATTTGGTGTCGCCGCGATGCAGGTTGATCGAATAGATGATGTCATCGGCATCGAGCGTCTTGCCGGAATGGAAGGTGACGCCCTTGCGGACGTTGAAGATCCATTCCTTGGCGCCGGGCTTGGCTTCCCAGCTCTCCAGGAGTTCGCCGACGGCATTGCCGTTATTGTCGATCTCGATCAGGCCGTTCCAGATCTGATAGCCGTAGTTGAGCGGGATGGAATCGGCGAAGGAGCGCGGATCGAGGGTGTCGGAAGCCGAACCGCCCTCCATGCCAATGCGCAGCGTGCCACCCTTCTTGGGCGTCTCCGCAGCCAGAGCCGGCCCTCCGAGAATGCCGGTCAGGCCGTAGCCGAGGCCGAGCGCAGCGGCTCCTTTCATCAGCTCGCGGCGATCCACGATCAAGCCCTGCGCACCCACCCTGCCGATCCTGTCTGTCATGCCTGACTGTCCCCTGTGATGTTGCGCCATGAGCGGCGTACCCCTCTTCATCTGCATCGTGTTGCCTCGGGCGTCGAGCAAATGACCTGCAACCGACACTCTCTATGGGAGAGGCGACGCTTTCCTGATTTCCTGGGCCGTTGAGGTAGCGCGCCGAAAGCCGGCGAGGCGGCAGCGGTTTCGGTCGAACCGTCGGCGGTGTAGCGTTAACGCGTGAGTCGCAGGGCCGATGGCGTGCTCTGCCCATGCGCTCGAGGTCGACATCCCGGACAGTGGCCGGTCGACGTTATCCCTCCAATTCCTTTTCCTGACCTGCCGCTTGCACCCCGTTCGCACGGGGTCCTGCCATGCTTGCTGGGTCCCCCTGACTGCAGCGCTATCACAAGAGGAGATCGAGCCTTGTCTCAGATCGATCGTTTCGTCGTCCTGACCGGTGGTCCCGGATCCGGCAAGACTACGTTGATATCAGCCCTGGTTGCCCAGGGAATCCAGGCCATGCCGGAGGCCGGCCGCGCGATCATCCAGGACCAGGTCGCCATCGGCGGCGATGCCCTGCCATGGGCCGACCGCGCTGCCTTCGCCGATCTGATGCTTGCCGCCGACATGCGCTCCTATCGCGAGGCGCAGGCAGCCGAGGGGCTCGTGGTTTTCGATCGCGGCATCCCCGATGTGATCGGTTACCTCCACCTCTGCGGTTTGCCGGTGCCTGGGCCGGCTCGCAAGGCTGCAGCGCTTTGCCGTTACCGGCGGCAGGTCTTCATCACCCCACCCTGGCCGGCGATCTATGCCGGCGATGCCGAGCGCAAGCAGAGCCTGGAAGAGGCACAGGCAACGCATGAGGCGATGATGCAGGTCTATGCCGGTCTCGGTTACGAGCTGGTGCCGTTGCCGCTGCGGCCCGTTGGCGAGCGCGCGGCATTCGTATTGCGGGCCCTGCAGCAGGGGAGCGCATGAGGCATCCATCCGGAAGGCCAGCCATGCTTGGATCGATCTGGCGAAGCCGGGGAGGAAGCTGCTATAGCCTGACCATTGCACGCCGTCCGGTCGGCGAAACATGCATATTCAGGATAATATTCCGGAACGAGGAAACTCCCCGTGTCAGCTTTGCCCCGTGAGGCCAAAAGGCCTGGCGATGTCGATTCCGCCTATTCCTGGCTGCGTCTTGTTCTCACCTTGATTTTGGGTACGGTCGCCTGCGTCGGCAACTGGTCGGTCGTGGTCGTATTGCCGACCTTGCAGGTGGAGTTCGATACGCTGCGCGGCGGGGCCTCCTTGCCCTATACCTGCACCATGCTGGGCTTTGCCTTCGGCGGGGTGGTGATGGGCCGCCTGGCCGACAGGCTCGGCATCGTCGTGCCGATCGTGATCGGTGCCGCTCTGCTCTGCGCCGGTTATGTGCTTGCCGCCTCCACCTCCAATATCTGGCAGTTCGCTGCTCTCTCGACCGTGATCGGCCTGGGCTCGGCCGCTGGTTTCGCGCCGCTGATCTCCGATCTCTCGCATTGGTTCCGCAAGCACCGGGCGTTGGCGGTGACCTTCGCCGCATCGGGCAGCTATCTTGCCGGTGCCGTCTGGCCGCTGGTAATCGAGCATTTCCAGTCCGCCTATGGCTGGCGCGCCACCCATGTCGGCATCGGCCTGTTCGCGCCGGCCGCCATGCTGCCGCTGGCGCTGGCCCTGACGCGTCGTCCTGCCACCACCACCTATGCCGCGGCCGAGGCCGCCACCGAGGCCGCACGCGGCGAGCTCGGGCTGTCGGCGAATGCCCTGCAGGCGATCCTGGTGGTAGCCGGCTTTGCCTGCTGCATGGCGATGTCGATGCCGCAGGTCCACATCGTCGCCTATTGCGGGGATCTCGGCTATGGCGTGGCCATCGGCACCCAGATCATCTCCCTGATGCTGGGCCTGGGCGTGGTAAGCCGCCTTGCTTCCGGCTTTGTCGCCGATCGCATCGGTGCCGGGCCAATGCTGCTGATCGGCTCCGCCATGCAGGGGGCAGCGCTGCTGCTCTATCTCTTCTTCAACAGCCTCTCCTCGCTCTGGGTGATTTCGGGCCTGTTCGGCCTGTTCCAGGGCGGCATCGTACCGATGTATGCGGTGATCATCCGCCAGTTCCTGCCGCCGCGCGAAGCGGGCGCGCGCATCAGCCTGGTGCTGATGGCGACCGTGCTCGGCATGGCCTGCGGCGGTCTCGCCTCGGGCTTCATCTATGACGCCACCCAGTCCTACCGGCTCGCCTTCCTGCACGGCTTCCTGTGGAATGTCGTCAATCTCGTCCTGGTCGGCTGGCTGCTGATCTGGCCGAAATGGCGCCAGCGCGGCAAGGCGGCATTGGCGCGCTAAAGGTCGGCTGCGGCCTGATCCGGCCGGGCCTGTCAATCGTTCATGGCGATGTCACTCAGGAGGAAGCCCGTTGGCGTCCTGGTGAAGACAAAGATCTGTTCGCCGCAACCGATGGAATAGGTGTCGTTGCCGTCGCCATCGCGATCATAAACGGGTTTTTCGCGTTGCAGGCAGGTCCGGGTCTTTGCGGTGAAATCGGGCCGGTAGATCTTGGCGAGGAACTGCGCGGCGTCGGCGATGGCGCTGTCGTTCTGAAATGGCAGTTTCGTCAGGCCGGCGACGGCCGCTGCGTCATTGGCCTTCAGCGCAGCCCGAAACTTGGTGATGAAGCCGCTGAATTCCTTCTGCACGGCGGCGGATGCAACCGTGCTCTTGGGAGCCTGGGCGAAGGCCGGGATGATGGACATCAGGGCGGTTGCCACCACGATGCACGATGCCAGTTTCATCATCCTGTCCCCCTCCATCATCCGCAATGGAGCCTACACCCGCGCCGCGACCCGTCAATCCTGCGGGCGGCCTTCTGAGTATGGGGCAGGCTAAGTCCAATGCATGCCATTTAAGAGTTCTCCATTTCGCAGGCCTTTGTCATAGCCGAGGCTTGACCCGGCTACGACGCATCGGAGTGTTTCCCCCTCAAGTGAATGGCGTTGAGGGCTAAGCCGCCAGCTTCAGGCGGTCTATCGTGCCGTCGAGGCGGGCGGCGAGCGCGGCGCTCACCGGCGTCATCGGCAGCCGCAATTCGCCGCTGTCGATCAGGCCCGTTCGCCAGAGCCAGTACTTGATCGCGGCCGGATTGGGTTCGGCAAAGAGCAGAGGCACGAGTTCGGCGAGGGCGCGCCAGGCAGCGTCGGCGACCGGCTCGTCGCCGCGGGCAAAGGCATCGCGGAGGGCGATGAAGCTGGCGGTCTCGACATGGGCGGAGGCGAGGATGGCACCGTCCGCGCCGGCAGCCAGGGCGGCGTGGTAGAAGGCATCCTCGCCGGTCAGCACGGAAAAGCCGGGCGGCCGGCGCCGGAGCAATTCGGCCGATTGGGCCGGATCGGCGCAGCAATCCTTGGCTCCGACGATATTGGGCCGTTCGGCGAGCCTGAGCATCGCGTCGTTGCCCAGATTGACGCCGGTGCGGTAGGGAATGTTGTAGATCAGGATCGAGTGCCGGGTGCTGTTCGCCAGTGCGTTGAAATGGGCGACCAGCCCAGCCTGGGAGGGCCTGCTGTAATAGGGGCAGGCAATCAGGTGGCCCGCGATCGGCCAGTCCGCCAGGCGGTGAAGTTGCTTGGCGAGCTTGCGCGTATCGCTGCCGGAATGGCCGAGATAGAGCGGCAGTCGGTAGCCTTGCCGGGCAAGCTCGTCGGCGCTGACCTCGACCAGCTGCAGCGTTTCACCCTCGTCGAGCGTGAGGCTCTCACCTGTGGTGCCAGCGAGAACGAGGCCGTCCAGTCCGAGCTCGCCGTAATGGCGGATGAGACGCCTGAGCGAAACCTCATCGAGCGCGCCGTCGCGGAATGGCGTGATCAAGGGCAGCCACAGGCCCTGCGGGGAGGCATGGGAACGCGCGGAGGAAAAGGGGATTTCCATGGATCATCTCCGATTGGCCGGAGACGGCAGCAAAAAAGAACCCCGTCGAACCGGCGGGGTACATTTTCGATCTGACTTCGCTGTTGATGGCGCGCGCGATCACCTGCCCCCGATGTGGAGGCGCTGTTTGGAAACGGCGAAGGTGATGCGCAAGATGGCCATGGCTTACCTTGGCGCGGGCAGCCATTCCCTGTCAAGCGGCGGTCATGGCCCGCCCGGAGAGAGTGGGCGTGGCGTCCCAGGAAGGAGAAGGGGGCAAGCGAGTAATCGCTTGTGTCTCGATATGAACAAGGAAAATCAATAACTTGATAAAGAATTATGATGTGATCGGTGACATTCATGGCCATGCTGATGCGCTGCACAGGCTACTGGCGAGGCTGGATTATCGCGAACGGGACGGCGCCCATCGGCATGCCTCGCGCTCGGTGATCTTCCTGGGCGATTTCATCGATCGGGGACCGGAACAGGTCGAGGTTCTCCGCGTCGTCCGTGCCATGGCGGGGGCGGGCACGGCTCGGGCGGTCATGGGCAATCACGAGTTCAATGCACTCGGCTGGGCCACGCCGGACGGCGCAGGCGGCTTCCTGCGGTCCCATTCCGAAAAGAACGAAAAGCAGCATGCTGCCTTTCTGGCGCAGATCGGGGAGGGATCGCGGGGCCACCACGAGGCGCTGGCCTGGTTTGCCTCGCTGCCGGTGTGGCTCGATCTCGGCGGATTGCGGATCGTGCATGCGTGCTGGCACGCCGCTTCGCAGGCCTGCCTTGCCGCAACCTGCCTCGACTCGGCCGGACGCTTTCATGGGGAGGGCCTGCGCAAAGCCTATCGCAGCGGCACGCCGGAGCATCTCGCCGCCGATGTCCTGCTCAAGGGACCGGAAGTGCGGCTGCCAAGCGGGCACTCTTTCCGCGACAAAGACGGCCACACCAGGCATGAGGCTCGCCTGCGCTGGTGGGATCGGGAGGCCACGACTTTCCGGCTGGCGGCCCTGGGGCTGGAGGATCGAAGGAGCGAGTTGCTGGACGATCCCGTGCCTGCCGAATGCCGCTATGAAGAAGCCATACCCGTGATGTTCGGCCATTATTGGCTGTCGGGCCGGCCGCAATTGTTGTCGCCCACCGCGTCGTGCCTGGATTTCAGCGTCGCCAAGGGTGGCGTGCTGACGGCTTATCGCTGGTCCGGCGAATCCGTTCTCTCCAACGACAATCTGGTTTGGGTTGCGGCCTGAAGGCGCACGCGAAACGTCGCACCCCGTGAAGCGGCTTTGACATCAAACTGTCATGATGAGAAGGAGGGCACTGAAAGCGCTGGTGAAATTCGCTTGGCGTTTTGCCCGTCCCTCTATCGTGCGCCACCGGCCAGCACCATTGCCGTCGCCGGTCGGTGCCCCTCGTCTCGAAGTCGCTGTCCCATGGAATTGCAACTCCCCGTCTTCCTGGCCGTGCTTGCTGCGGCGGCCCTGCATGCCGGGTGGAATGCGCTGGTCAAGATCAAGCTCGACCCTTTCCTGGCGATGACGCTGATCGCTGTGTCCTGCGGCATCATCGCCTTGCCGGCCCTGGCGATCACGGGCTTGCCCAACGAGGAGGCTTGGGTGTGGGTGGCGCTGTCGACCGCCCTCCACCTGGCCTATTACCTGTTTCTGGCCGAGGCCTATCGGCGGGCCGACATGAGCCAGGTCTATCCGATCGCGCGCGGTGCGGCACCGCTGGCCACTACGGCGATTTCCCTGGCTTTCATTCATGATCCCATGACCTGGGGCAATGTCGCCGGCATTGCCGTGCTCGGGCTCGGGGTCCTGCTGATCTCGCTGAAGGGGCAGCGCGGTTCGCTGGTCCCGAGCCGGACAGCCGTGATCTACGCCCTGCTCACCGCCGTCACCATCTCGCTCTACACCATCGTGGACGGTATCGGTGCCCGCGCTGCGGGAAGCCCGAATTCCTATGCGGCCGCCCTGTTTGCGCTCGATGCCTATCCGATGCTGGTGATCTGCCTGTGGCGCAAGGGCTGGGCGGGCGTGCGGCCGGCCCTGAAATTCCTGGTGCCGGGCTTTGCCGGCGGAGCGATGTCCCTCGCCGCCTACTGGATCGTGATCTGGGCGATGACGGTGGCGCCCATCGCCCTGGTTGCCGCCACGCGCGAGACCAGCGTGCTGTTCGGCGGCCTGATCGCCATGGTCTTCCTGAAGGAACCCCTCACGCCGGTGCGCGGGTTCTCGGCCTTGCTGATCCTGGGCGGACTGGTGCTGATGCGGCTGGGGTAGGCAGGCAGAGCGGCTGGGACCGCGGACGTCTCGTCCGCTTCTTGCTTTCCTGCATATGCGGTGGTTCCAAGAGGCGGACGAGACGTCCGCGGTCCCAGCCTTGGCGTTGCCGGCGCGGAGAAGGCGAGGCCTTCTCCGCCTAGACTACCTCACAGCAATCCGTTCGCCTTCAGGATTGTGTCGGCATTGTCCTTGGTGATGGTCTGGGTATCCAGCACCAGTTTTTTCTCGACCGTCCCGCCTCCCAGGACCTTCAGGGCCTGGCGCAGGCCCTCGGCGCCGGGCGTGGGATAGACGAAGGTCGCCGCGAGCACGCCGTCATGGACGTATTTGACGCCCTCATTGGGCAGGGCGTCGACGCCGACGAACAGGATGTTCTTTTCACGGCCGGCATCCTTGGCGGCCAGATAGGCGCCATAGGCCATGGGATCGTTGTGGCCGTAGACCAGATTGATGTCCTCGAAATTGCGCAACGCCGTCGACATCACCTCATAGGCCTTGGCCTGCTTCCAGTCGGCCGACTGCTGGTTCAGGAGATGCTTGATGCCACTCTCCTTGTCCGCCTTCTCGTGATAGCCGTTGGAGCGGTCATGACTTGCCTGTGTGCCGAGGCCGCCCCAGATCTCGACCACATTGCCCTTGGCCTTGCCGGCTCCGCCCAGCGTCTTGACCACGAAGTCGCCGACCGCCCGGCCGATCACCACGTTGTCGCCGCCGATCCACTGGGTGTATTTCTCGGAATTGACGTTGCGGTCGAGCACGAAGACCGGGATCTTGGCGTCCATCGCCTTCTCGACCACGGCGGTCAGGCCGGCCGATTCCTTCGGGCTGATCAGGATGGCATCGACCTCCTGGGTGATGAAGCTCTCGGTGTCGGCCACCTGCTTTTCGGTCTTGTCCTCGGCGTCGGCCATCAGCAGGTTGACGTTCGGATGCTTCCCGGCTTCGGCCTTCAAGTCCTTGTTGAACTGCACGCGCCAGGGCTCGAGCGTCGTCGCCTGCGAAAAGCCGATCGTATATTTCTTGTCGTCGGCAAGGGCGCGCGGCGCCCAGCCCAAGGGGACCAGCATGGCGCCGCCGCTGGCGAGCGCGGCGTGGATGAAGTTCCGGCGGTTGATCATGGGGTTTCCTCCAGCTTGTTATAGGTCTTCTCATCCTGCGCCTCGGCTTGCGGGCTCGCCCGGAGCGACGCGAAGATCTGGCCAAGATTGCGTTCCTGCAGCAGCACGGTGAGGATGATGATCAGCCCCTTCATCACCAACTGGACGTTGGTGGAGATGTTGTGAAGCTGCAGGATATTGGTGAGCAGGCCGAAGATGAGCACGCCGACCAGCGTGCCGGCCAGGCTCCCGCGCCCACCCATCAGGCTGGTGCCGCCGATCACGACGGCCGCGATGGCGTCGAGTTCGAGGCCGACGCCGGCATCGGGCTTGCCCTGGCGGTATTGCGCCACATAGAGCACGCCGGCGATGCAGGCGAGCATGCCGGAAAAGGCGTAGACGGAGATCTTCACCGGCGTGACGGCGATGCCGGACAGCCGCGTCGCCTCCTCATTGCCGCCGATGGCATAGACATAACGGCCGAAGGCGGTGAATTTCAGCACCACCATGAAGAGCGCAAGCGCTGCCAGGAAGAACAGGCCCGGCACCGGCAACACGCCCCAGAGCACGGCGCGCAGCAGATCGATGTCGGCTGTGGCGTTGGTACCGGAATAGACCGCGACCACGGCACTGTCCTGGCCGGCGACCAGGCGGGCGAGGCCGAGCATGGTGACCATCATTGCCAGGGTGACGATGAAGGGCTGCAGGCGACCGCTGACGATGATCGCGCCATTGAGCGCGCCGACCGCAAGCCCGACGCAGGAGACGGCAATCAGGACGCCGGGCATGCCGAACTGGCTGCCAGCCTGGGAGGCCAGCCAGAGCGTCAACAGGCCGGCGACGACGATGCCAGCCGCGACAGGGAGCCAGACTGCCGAGAGCGCCGATCTACGGCGGCTTGGGTGGATCGGCGTTGACGTCGCGGCCGATCTGCCCGTGCCGACCTGCCCGGAGATGAAGGAGACGATCAGGGCGACCCCGACCATCGCGACCAGGAAGGTGATGGGCAGAGCAATGCCTGCAGCCACGGTGAAGCCCGGCTGCGTGAGCAGCAATGCCGCCAGCACGGTGCCCAGGGCCAGGATCGAGCCGACGGACAGATCGATGCCGCCGATCAGGATCACCATGGTCATGCCGACGGCGACCAGGCCGGTGATCGAGACCTGGCGCAGCACGTCCGAGAGATTGCCGGAGGTGAGGAAGATGTTCCGCCCCTTGGAAGTGACCGGCGAAAAGGCCACGCCGATCGCAAAGAGCGCGGCGAGGCCCCAATACAGCTTGGTCCGCGACAGAAGTCTCAGAAAGGTCATTGACGGCTCATTGACGGCATATTGGGGGCAGGCGGGCGAGGTGGAATGCCGGTGGGCTCGGGCAGGGCGGCCGACCGTCGAGGCGAGGCAAGGGTCATGATCGCTTCCTCGCTGGCCTCCCGGCGTTCGAGGATCCCGGCTTGGCGCCCTTCCTGCATGACCAGCACGCGATCGGAGAGCAACAGCAGTTCGGGCAGTTCGGAGCTGACGACGAGGATGGCCATGCCCTGTCCGGCGAGGCGGAAGATGAGGTCATAGATCTCCTTCTTGGCGCCGATGTCGATGCCGCGTGTCGGCTCGTCGAGCAGCAGAATGCGCGGACCGATGGCGAGCCATTTGCCGATCACCACCTTCTGCTGATTGCCGCCGGAAAGTTCGGCCACGACCTGCTCGTGCGAGCGGCAACGCACCGAAAGGCTGGCGATCGCCTCGCGGGCAAGCCGGGTTTCCTGCCGGTCATCGCGCAGGCCGAAGCGTCGCAGCAGCGGCTGGGAGGGCAGCGAAACGTTGTCGCGGATGGCCGAGTGCAAGAGGAGCCCCGTCGCCTTGCGGTCTTCCGTCACCAGAGCGAGGCCGTGCCGGATGGCCTGGCGCGGATTGTCGGTCCGGACCTCGACACCGTCGACGAGGATCCGGCCCTCACGGCGCCCCGTGGTGGCCCCGAAGATGGTTTCCAGGATCTCGGTGCGGCCGGAGCCGAGCAGGCCGGCGATGCCGAGGATCTCGCCGCGATGCAGGCCGAAGGACACGTTGCGCAACACGCGTTTCCAGCCGCCCCGCGCCTGGGGCAGGCTGAGGCCGAGGCCATGCACGGCCAGGGCCTCCGCCGAGCGGTCAGGCGTGTGCGGCGGCGTGGCGAGGCTGAGATCGCGGCCGACCATGCTGGCGATGATGCGCTCGGGCGTCAGCTCCGCCATGGCAGCCGTCAGCACGCGCCGCCCGTCGCGCATCACCGTGACGCGATCGGCGAGCAGGGAAACTTCGTCCATGCGGTGGCTGATATAGACGATCGCCACGCCCGAGGCGGCAAGCTTGCGGATGATGCCGAACAGGCGCTCGCATTCGCTCGGCGACAGGGCCGAGGTCGGCTCGTCCATGATCAGGACCCGGGCTTCCAGCGAAAGCGCCTTGGCGATCTCGACCAGTTGCTGCTCGCCCACCCGCAGCGATCCCACGCGCGCTTCGGGATCGAGGGAAACGCCGAAGCCCGTGAGCAGGTCGCCAGCAGCGCGTGCAAGGCCGCGGCGGTCGACGAACAGTCCGGCGATACGCGGTTCGCGGCCGAGAAAGATGTTCTCGGCCACGGTCATCTCGGGAATGAGGTTGAGTTCCTGATGGATTATGGCGATGCCGGCGGCCTGGGCTTCCCGCACCGACGTGAAGCGAAGGCCGAGACCGCGACTGAACAGGCTGCCGTCGAACTCTGTCAGGATGCCGCTGACGATCTTCATCAAGGTGGACTTGCCGGCGCCGTTCTCGCCCACGAGCGCATGCACCTCCCCGGCCGCGACCGAGAAGTCGACATCATCAAGGACGGGGACGCCTGCGAACCGCTTGGAGATACCACGCGCTTCCAGCGCGGCATCACTCGGTTCGAGCCGGGTGGCGAGCATTGTGCGTTTCCAAAAGTGTTTTGCGATTTGAGGGCATCGCCTCGAATCGCAAAGACGCGTCGAACCGAAGTGCGAGCCAAAGCGCGGTTTAGCCAAAACGCGCTTTGCTTCGGACACCCTTGTTGTATAGGTGTCTTTTATTTATAGAGAACACTAGCATGCACTGCTGGGGGCGACAAGGGCACAAAGCGCCGCGACCGCATTGGGCCGGCTATCTCAGCTCTTGCTTGATTGTGCAGCCGTGAATCGCATCTATGCGGGCCACGCAGCGACGACCAGACGTCGAGCGACAACGAAATGCGACTGTAATCCTGAGGAACGGCGATGCCGCGCCCGCGCAATGTCTCGATGAAGGCCACCAATCTGGCCCTCGACATCATGGCGAAGCTGCAGCCCGGCGCGCTGCTGCCGCCGGAGGCGGTGCTGGCGCGTGAGGTCGGCGTGAGCCGTACGGCGATGCGTTCGGCCCTCGAAGGCCTGGAACAAGCGGGGCTGGTCCGGCGCGACGGCCGGCGCACCTTGCTGCACCGACTGCCGTTGGCCTCGGATTATTTCGGCGTGGCCGAAACCGAGAGCCGTTCGGATCTGGTGGAACGGCGCTTCCTCGAAATGGCTGTCGCCGGGGATCTGATGCCTGGACGCAATTTCTCGGAGGCTGAACTCGCACGGACTTTCGGCGCCAGTACGGTGAGCGTGCGCGAATTCTTGATCGGTTTTTCACGCTACGGCCTGGTCGAGAAGGCGCCGCGCGGAGGCTGGCGGCTCTGCGCCTTCGATGCCCCCTTCGCCCGTGAGCTTGCGGCAACGCGGCGCACTTTCGAGATCGAGGCTATCCGGCTTTTCACGCAACGCAGCAGCGCTGATCCGGTGTGGCGGGAGATCGGCCGGCTGATCGAGACCCACGAGGCCATGAGCCGGGGAGGGGACGAGGTCATCCGCCAGTTTCCGCAACTCGACCGTCGCTTCCACCGCTTCCTGGTGGATCAGCTCAACAATCGCTTCGTGACGAGCTTCTATGACGTGGTGTCCTTCGTCTTCCATTACCACTATCAGTGGCGCAAGGACGACGAGATCGAGCGCTACCGCACGGCGCTGGCCGAGCATCTGAGCATCCTCACTGCCCTGAAATCCGGCGTGATCGAAGAAGCGCAGATGCGGCTCGAAGAGCATCTGCAAACCTCGGTGCGCACCCTTCTGGAGTCGGCGATCGGAGCGGGTCAGGAGCGGGCCGGATGAGGCGCGACCAGCCTTCTCCCCTTGCGGGAGAAGGTGGTGCGAAGCACCGGATGAGGGGAGAAACACTGCCTTGCGGGCTTTTTGCTAACACCCCTCATCCGGCCTCGTTGCACTCGGCCACCCGAGGCACTTCAAAAGGAAGTGCCAGGTCCTGCAAGGAGAGAAGGCCGGTCGCGCTCTGTCCTGAAAGTCCAAGTCCACGTTGAATGCGGAGGGCAGTCGCCCGCCCTCCGCTTTGCTGCCCTCAGTCGAGCAGCCGGTTGATCACGCCGGCCCCCACCGTGCGGTTGCCCTCGCGGATGGCGAAGCGCGTATTGGCTTCGAGCGCGATGGCTTGGTTGAGGGCGATGGTGAGCACGACGGTATCGCCGGGCATCACCATCTCGACGTTCGGCGGCAGTTCGATGCTGCCGGTGACGTTGGCCGTCCGGAAGAAGAACTGCGGCCGGTAATGGCCGAAGAAGGGCGTATGCCGCCCGCCTTCTTCCTTGCTGAGGACGTGAACCTCGGCCTCGAAGCGGGCATGCGGCTCAACCGTGCCCGGCTTCGCCAGGACCTGGCCGCGCCGGACTTCCTTGAGTTCGACGCCGCGCAGGAGGCAGCCTACATTCTCCCCGGCGAGACCCTGGTCCAGGATCTTCTGGAAGGTCTCGATGGAGGTGACCACCGTCTTGCGACGGGCGCCGAAGCCGACGAGCTCGACCTCGTCCCCGAGCCTGACCGCACCGCGCGCGATCAGGCCGGTGATCACCGTGCCCCGGCCGGAGATGGTGCGCACGCTCTCGATCGGCATCAGAAAGGGCCTGTCCTCGGCGCGCTCGGGCAGCTCGATCGTGCTGTCCAGCGCCTCGAAGAGCCGGAGGATCGCCTCATCCGCGAGTTCGCCCCTGACCCCGTTGAGGGCCTGCAGGGCGGAACCGCGGATGAAGGGCACCTTGTCGCCTTCGTAGTTCTGCCGCGTCAGCAACTCGCGGATCTCGAGCTCGACCAGGTCGATCAGCTCAGGATCCTCCACCGCATCGCATTTGTTGAGGAACACCACGATGCGGGGCACGCCGATCTGGCGCGCCAGGAGGATGTGCTCGCGCGTCTGCGGCATGGCGCCATCCAGGGCCGAGACCACCAGGATCGCGCCGTCCATCTGCGCCGCGCCGGTGATCATGTTCTTCACATAATCGGCATGGCCGGGGCAGTCGACATGGGCGTAGTGGCGATTCCCAGTCGAGAACTCCACATGCCCGGAGGCGATGGTGAGGATCTTCGAGGCATCACGCGTGCCCTGGACGGCGGAGGCGCGGGCCACGTCCTGATACGAGACGAAAGCTCCCCAGCCTCGGTCTGCCGAGACCTTGGTGAGCGCCGCGGTCAGCGTCGTCTTGCCATGGTCGACGTGGCCGATGGTGCCCACATTGCAATGGGGCTTGGTCCGGGTGAACTTCTGCTTGGTCATGCTACACCTGTGGTGCTTCTCCGGCCCTCGCTTGGGGAGGTTGCACGGCTCAGGGCACCACGAGAGCCAAAAAAGTGCCCGGAACCGCTCTTGCGTCCGGGCTGGCTCGATCTCAGGTGATTTCGGTCCGGCCTAGGGCAAAGCGCGTGCGGCCGAGGAATCGATGTTCCTCGGGATCATCAGCGATATCGACGATGACGTCCGCATGGGTCCGGTGCCTTGTGGCGGGATGACGATAGGGATGGCGCAAATAGGAGTTTGCGGCGGGAAATGCAAGGGGAGATTTGAAAGGAGACTTGCAGGATGAGGCACGACTCCCTCCCCACGAAGCTGGAGAGGGAGTCGTGCCTCACTTGTTCGGGCTTAGCCTTCCCGCCCGCGCCGCTTGCCGGGCTTCTCGTCCGACCAAGGCTTCTTCTCGTCGGACCAAGGCTTCTTCTCATCGGACCAAGGCTTCTTGGGACCCTTGCGGTGCGGCTTGGGCTCGCGCGGGGCGTCCTCGCCGCCGCGGTCGCGATAGGGCTGGATGCGGATGTTTTCCTCGTCCGGCCGGCGGGCATTGGCGGCGAAGTGCTCGGCAGCGTCCTTGGCGATCTCCACCACGGTCTCATTGTCGAGGATCTTGATGTTGCCGATGTCGCGGCGTTTCACGCCGCCGCGGCGGCAGAGCATGGGCAGCAGCCATTTGGGATCGGCATTGTTGCGGCGGCCGATGGACAGGCGGAACAGCACGGCATTGGGATCGGCAGGCGTTTCCTCGCGCTCGAAGCGGCGCGGACGATCGGGGCGTTCGGGCCGGTCTTCGCGCTCGAAGCGGGAAGGACGCTCGTCGCGGCCATAGCGATCGTCGCGCTCGAAACGCGAGGGCTTGCGGTCGCGTCGCTCAAAGCGTTCGCCGGGGTCGCTGACCTCCTCCGGCTCGGGCAGGCGCGAACGGTAGACGCGGGCAAGTGCCGCCGCGATGTCCTCGGCGTTGCGGTTTTCCAGCAGCAGCTTGGCGATGGCCAGGTCTTCCTCGCCGGGGGTCTCCGTCAGCAGGGGATCTTCCAGCATGCGCTGCTGGTCGAGCACGCGGATTTCATCGGCGGTCGGCGGTCCCATCCACTGGGCCTTCACGCCCGCCTGGCTGAGCAGTATCTCGGCCTTGCGGCGGCGCGACATCGGTACCAGCAGGGCACTAATGCCCTTGCGGCCGGCGCGACCGGTGCGGCCCGAGCGATGCTGCAGTTTCTCGGCGTCGGTGGGCAGGTCGGCATGGATGACCAGGCCGAGATTGGGCAGGTCGATGCCGCGCGCCGCCACGTCGGTGGCGACGCAGATCTGGGCATGGCCGTCGCGCAGGGCCTGCAGCGCCTGGTTGCGCTCGTGCTGGCCGAGTTCACCCGAGAGCAGAACGGCTGAAAATCCGCGCTCGCGCAGGGTGGCATGCAGATGGCGCACGGATTCGCGCGTATTGCAGAACACGATCGTGGTGGGGGAGGCGACGAGGCGGAGCAGGTTGACGACAGCGTGCTCGGTCTCCTTGGGGGAGACGCGGATGGCGCGGTATTCGATGTCGGCATGGCCGCGCTCGGCGGTCTTCACCTCGATGCGCAACGCATCCTTCTGATAGGTGCGCGCGATGGCGACGATGCCTTTGGGCATTGTTGCCGAGAAGAGGAGGGTGCGGCGGTCGTCGGGGGTGGATTTGAGGATGAATTCGAGATCCTCACGGAAGCCGAGGTCGAGCATCTCGTCGGCCTCGTCGAGCACCACGGCGCGCAGGGCCGACAGATCGATGCCCTTGCGCTCGATGTGATCGCGCAGGCGGCCGGGCGTGCCGACCACGATATGGGCGCCGTCGGCGAGCAGGCGGCGCTCGCGGCGCGGGTCCATGCCGCCGACGCAGGAAACCACGCGCCCGCCAGCTTTCTGGTAGAGCCAGAGCAATTCACGCTCGACCTGGATGGCGAGTTCGCGGGTCGGAGCGATGATGAGGGCGAGGGGCGCATCGGCCTGTTCGAAGCGCTCATCGTCACCGAGCAGGTCGCGTGCGATGGCCAGGCCATAGGCGACCGTCTTGCCCGAGCCGGTCTGGGCGGAGACGAGCAGGTCGCGGTCAGCGGCGTCATCGGCCAGCACAGCCGATTGGACCGGGGTCAGTTCTTCGTAATTGCGATCGGTCAGAGCCTGGCGAAGGGCCGGGTTCAGGGAAGGAAGGGTCACGGGGAAAGCCTGTCGATGAGGAAAACCGGTCATGTGAAATGCCGGGTCGGGGGCGGCGCGCCCACGGGAATAAAGTCCGCGCGCCAGCGTCCACTTCTGCAGGATTTCACTGATGGAGGAGCCCAATACAGCAAATCATCGGCAATTGCGAGGGCGATCACGCGATACTGCTGCGCGTTTCCGGCATGACGGCAGCGCCATCGGGATTGCATTGTCGCCCACAACAATCCGGCACGACCGCTCTTCGGCACTTAAATCCACATTGCCAAGCGGACAAGTCCTCATGCAAACATCGGGGAGGGGTGGCGGGAAAGGCAAGGCGAGCCGATGGATGGGTCTGCGACAGAGCGTGAACATTTTTCCCGCTACTACGCTCGCTATTTGGTCGCCAAACATGGCTACAGGCTGGGAGCCTTGTCACAATCGGAGGAGTTGCTGCAGCACTGCGACTATGTGCTGACCAAATCGGCCGGCAAACGCATCTCGATCGTGGGCATCGTCAATTGTGACAGTAGCGAAGGCAAGACCTTCACCATGCCGGCGCAAGGTCTCGCAGGGCTCGCGCAGCATATCGCCGGTTCGCTGCCGGCCGCCGCGGGACTTGCAATCACGATCTACGAGATCGGCTCCCGCGCGATCGGAAGAGCCGACAAGTCCCGTCTGTCCGGCCATAGGAGCCGAGGCAGAAAGTATGCCACCAAGGCGATCGCCGTCGACGTTTCGAAGCGCCAGGCCTGGCCCTTGCCCCTGTTCGGGCGCAGGTTCAGCCCGGCCGGGCAGATGGAGAAGCTCCTTCGCGCGCCGCGGTTGTCAGCCGCAGAATTGTCAGGGCCGGAACGAGCCGTCAAAACGGGAAGGTCAATCTTCGTCTGGGTGCTGATGGCTCTGCTGCTGTTGGTTTTTGTCGCTGAACAGATCTTCGCCGTCGGCAAGACCGGAAAGCCGGCCGTGCCGACCATCGAGACCTTGCAGGTCCTGGGAGGCCTGAGCTATCCGCTGGTGGTCGGGGATGGAGAATGGTGGCGTCTGTTCACGGCGCCGCTGCTGCATGGCGACATCACGCATATCGGTTTCAACTGCCTCGTGCTCCTTCTTATCGGCAATCCGCTCGAAACCTTGATCGGCTGGCGCTGGACCGCGGCAACCTTCTCGGTCTCGGCGGTCAGCGGCTCCCTGATGTCGCTGGCTGCCAATCCCGTCAACATGGTGAGCGTCGGCGCATCGGGAGGCATTACCGGACTGCTTGCTGCGGCTCTGGTGATATCCTTTCGCATTCCAGCAGGTGCTGCCCGTGCCCGGCTGATCAGCCAGGCCATTTATGGCCTGGTGCCGGCATTGCTGCCCTTCCTGAACACGGCGGTCAGCGGCGGAAGTATCGATTACGGTGCACATTTCGGCGGCGCCATCGGCGGTACGACCATCGGCTTCCTTTTGCTGAGCTTGTGGCATGATCGCCTGCCACGGCCGCGACTGGGCAATCTGGCCGTGCTTGTCGCCATTGGGTTCTTCTCGATCGCTGCAGGGGCGTGCCTGCCGATCCGGGAGCACTATGTGCGCCGGATGCTGCTCGCGCCGGATCTACCGGTCGCGACAACCCCATCGGATACGGCCGTCGAAAGCCTGCTCCGTGCCTACCCTCGGGATCCACGCCTGTCCTTCCTACGAGCACAAGTCTTGCTGCGGAGAAATGACCTTCAGGGCGCCGAGAGAGACTTGCGCGCGGCGCTGGCGGATCGGGAACTCATCGCGGAAGTTGGTGGCCCTGATTTCGAAAACAGGGTCCGGGCCGTCCTTGCCGCTCTCCTGAAAAGCAAGGGGGATCCCAGCGGAGCCGCCGCCATGGCGGGGCCGGCGTGTGCCGTCGAGAAGAGTGGACCGATTGCCGACTATCTCGCCAAGTTCTCCTTGTGCCAGTAGTCTCCTTCCCAGCATTTGCGGCGATCGAAAGCCGGTGGTGATGTTGCAATATCGCTGGCGACAGCGGGTCTTAGCCGGACCGATCCGGTAGGAACGACTCCTGCTCTTGTGCATTGCAACAAAATTATTGACAAACCTGTCCGAAACGGTGTTTCTGCTGACATGGCAAGACCGAAAGAATTCGATCGTGACGAGGCGCTCAAGCGCGCCACAGCCGTGTTCTGGGCCAAGGGCTTCGAGGCGGCATCCACCGACAATCTGCTTGCGGCGATGAAGATCGGCCGCCAGAGCCTCTATGACACCTTCGGCGACAAGCGCCGCCTTTATCTGGAGGCGCTCGGGCGCTATCAGGCGGTCAATCTCGCCAATCAGCTGGCGCAACTCGACGCGGAAGCATCGCCCCTCGCCGGGATCCGCCGGATGCTGCTGGCGGTGGCGGAAGCCGATCCCTCCTTCCGGGCACTCGGTTGCATGAATGTCGGCGCGATCGTCGAGTTCGGTCGGAACGACGAAGAAATCGCCGGCATGCTCGCCGAGGACGAGGCCGCGCTCGATGCGGCGCTGGAGGGTAGCCTGCGCAAGGCCAGGGCGGAGGGCGAAATCGGTACGGCCACGGACATCAAAGGGGCTGTGCGTTTCATTCAGGCGACCCTGCGCGGCCTCAAGGTCAGCGGCAAGGCCGGTGCGGACACGCAGAGCCTGCGTCAGACCGTCGAGTTCGCTCTCGCCGCCTTGACGAAGGACGCGCGCCGGGGCTGAGGCGGCGCTTATACCAGGTCGCATAATGTTTGACCGATGCCTGCAATGGGAGCGCTGTCATTCCCGGCCGAGCGTGGCGAGGGGAAGGGAATCCAGGGGCCATGGGACGCGACCTTTAGCCCCTGGATCCCCTTCCCGGGGTCGAAGACCCCGCCGGGGATGACAGAGTCCTTCACACCAACGGGTCAACAATTCGGCAATCTGGTATCACGGGCTGGCGAGCCTGTGGGCGAGGCCGAAGGCCGCAATCGCCACCAGCAGCAATCCCGCGCTGCGCCCGGCCCAAATGGTGAGGGCGGGGCTCGACGTCAGGGCGTCGCGCCCGCGGGCGGCCATCAGGGCCAGTCCGCCATAGACGGCAAGCTGGATCAGTACCGTCATCAGGCCCATCACCACAGCCTGGGGCCAGAGCGGCCCGAAGCGCGGGTTGAGGAATTGCGGATAGACCGCCAGCACGAACAGCCAGGCTTTCGGATTGAGCAGGCAGGTCATCAGCCCTTGACCGAATATGCGCGCCAGCGCCGCAGCGCGGCCGGTTTCGACCTCGCCGACGGTGATCGAGCTGCGCAGCAGCCGGATGCCGATCCAGATCATGTAGGCCGAACCGACCACGATCATGGCGGTGGCGAGGGCCGGGACCAGCCGGCTGAGGGCGGCGACGGCGATGGTACCGAACAGGGTATGGCAGACGCCGCCTGCCATGATGCCCGTGGTGGCGGCAAGGCCTGCGCGCCGTCCGCCTGTCAGGGCATTGGCGAGTACGAAGAGCATATCCATGCCCGGTACGATGATGATGCCGGCGAGCAGGATGAGGAAGAGCCAGAGATTGTCGGTATAGGTCATGTCAGTTGCCAGCCAGGGGCGAGGCCTGTTCGCTGACATCCTCGCCGCTTTTTCAAAGGGTTGGTTGCCTCTATAGAGAGAGGCAACTGACAAGGATGTGTCAGTTGTGAAGAGGTCTCATGCGCAAGGCGGCACGTCTGTTCGAGATCATCCAGATTCTCAGGCTGGCGAGGAAACCGGTCACGGCTGCCGCCATCGCGGAGGCCCTGGAAGTCACCATGCGTTCGATCTATCGCGACATCGCCGCACTGCAGGCCATGCGGGTGCCGATCGAGGGAGAACGGGGCATCGGCTATGTCCTGCGCTCGGGTTTCGACCTGCCGCCCTTGATGTTTTCGATCGAGGAGACCGAGGCGATGATGCTCGGCCTGGCCCTGATCGAACGCGCCGGCGATCCCGAACTGACGCAGGCCTCGCGGCGAGCCGGCGCGAAACTGGCGGGTGCGGTGCCCGAGCCCCTGCGCCAGTTGTTCTCCTCGCGCACGCTGCATGCCTGGGGCGACATCGCGCCGACGCCCGAGCGCATCGACCTCGGCCTGGTGCGCCGGGCCATCCGCGACGAGGAGAAGCTCGATCTCGACTATCGCGACGAACAGGGACAACAGACGCGGCGGACGATCCGCCCGCTCGCGCTGATCTATTATTCGCAGGCCTTCGTCCTGGTGGCCTGGTGCGAACTTCGCCAGGCAATCCGCAACTTCCGCGCCGATCGTGCCTTGTCCTTGATACCGACGGGACAATATTTCCGCCATGACGGCGACCGCTTGCGTGAATTGTGGATTTCGGGCTGGCAGATCAACCAGGGGCAGGCAGGATAAGGAGCGCTCATAGGCCAGAGGTTTCGGGTTGCCGGACTCAGCGTGCTATGGTCGGTTGTCGACCGAGAACAAATCGGGAGAATTCGCATGACTGGCCAAATCCGCGTCGGCATCGGCGGCTGGACCTTCGAGCCTTGGCGCGGCAGCTTCTACCCCGCCGACCTGACCCAAAAGCGGGAGCTCGAATATGCCAGCCGCCAGGTGACGGCGATCGAGATCAACGGCACCTATTATGGCTCCCAGAAACCGGAGAGCTTCGCCAAATGGCATGCGGAGACACCGGATGATTTCGTCTTCGCGATGAAGGCGAACCGCTTCGCCACCAACAAGAAGGTGCTGTCGGAGGCCGGAAAGTCGATCGACATGTTCATCGGCAGCGGCATCGTCGAATTGAAGAACAAGCTCGGGCCGATCAACTGGCAGTTCATGCCCACCAAGAAGTTCGATCCGGCCGATTTCGAGGGCTTCCTGAAGCTCCTGCCCAAGAGCCATGAGGGCCATGCCTTGCGCCACGTCGTCGAGGTCCGGCACGACAGCTTCAAGGTGCCGGAATTCATCGAGCTGGTACGGGCCTATGATGTCGGCATCGTCCTGACCGACAAGGCGGATTTTCCGCATATCCACGATGTCACGGCTCCCTTTGTCTACGCGCGCCTACAGACGGCAAAGGAGGATGAGGAACTCGGTTATTCTGCCGCTGCGCTGGACAACTGGGCCGAGCGGGCCAAGGCCTGGGCCAAGGGCGGCGAGCCTGCCGATCTCGACAAGACCTCGGACAAGAAACCCTCCCAGGCGGCCAGCCGCGACGTCTTCGTCTTCATGATCAACGGCTTCAAGCCCAAGGCGCCCACGGCGGCCAAGGCCTTGATCGAGCGCTTGTAAACGCCGTCGGAGAACAGGGCAGGGACGCTGCCGTTGGGTCACACAGGCGCCCAGATTATGGGCCAGAACAAGCAAATGATGGATCTGTTCAGCTTCGACCAGCCCAGCCGCCTCGACATTGCAGAGGGCGCCGTGCTGTTCGGCGGCCGTGCCCTCGCCAGCGAAGAGGCCCTGCTTGCCGCTCTCGATACGGTGGTGGCCGCCGCCCCGTTCCGCCATATGGTCACGCCTGGCGGCTTCACCATGTCGGTTGCAATGACCAATTGCGGCCGGGCCGGCTGGGTGACCGACAGGCGCGGCTATCGCTACACGGCGGAAGATCCCGAGACGGACCAGCCCTGGCCGGAGATGCCCGGGGCCTTCGCCATCCTCGCACGCGCGGCGGCGGCGGAGGCAGGATTTCCCGGCTTCGAACCGGACGCCTGCCTGATCAATCGTTATGAGCCGGGGGCCAAGATGTCGTTGCATCAGGACAAGGACGAGCGCGATTTCAGCAAGCCCATCGTCTCGGTCTCGCTCGGCCTGCCCGCCATGTTCCAGTTCGGTGGCCTGTCACGCAGCGACAGGCCGAGCAAGGTGCCGCTGCAGCATGGCGACGTGATGGTATGGGGCGGCCCGGCGCGTCTGGCCTATCACGGCATCCTGCCGCTGAAGGAAGGCCAGCATCCTCGCCTGGGGCGCAATCGCATCAATCTGACCTTCCGCAAGACCTGACGCCTGACAGGAGGCGCCAGCCTATCACGCTGGCCCTGGTGACCGGGAAATCACCCCGGCATCGGCCCAATCGGCGAAGCTTCTTGCTACCCAATCGATGAAGACGCGAACCCGCGGTGAAAGCTGGCGGTTCTGCGGATAGAGCAGGGAGACGGGCGTCGGTGTCGGCGGGTGGGCCGGCAGCACTTCGATCAACCTGCCGTCGGCGAAATAGGGCAGGAGATGGTAACGCGGCACCTGGATGAGCCCCAGCCCCGCCAGCGCCCCGCCGAACAGGGCTTCCGACCCGGTAACCGTCAGCGCAGTGGGCAGGCTGACATGGCGTATGGTGCCGTCCACCTGAAATTCGAGCGGCATGACGCTACCGGTCGCCGAGGAAACGAAGCCGACCATGCGGTGACCCTCGAGGTCGTCCGGCGTGGCCGGCACGCCGTGGCGGGCGAGATAGGCAGGGTTAGCGCAGGTGGCCTCTGCAAGCATGGCAACGCGGCGAGCCACCATCGAGCTGTCCTGGAGATCGCCGGTGCGGATCACGCAATCGATGCCTTCGCGCACGAGATCGACCAGGCGGTCCCCCTCGCCGATATGGAGCTGCAGGCCCGGATAGCGTTCCAGGAAATCGGCGAGGCCGGGCATCAGGAAATGCCGGGCGAGCGTGCCATGCACGTCGATGCGCAGCAATCCGCGGGGCTTGGTGTCGCCAAAGGCCGCTTCGGCATCCTCGATGTCGGCAAGGATGGCAAGGCAGCGATGATAATAGGCCTCGCCGTCCAGTGTCGGAGTGACGACGCGGGTGGTGCGCTGGAGCAGGCGGACGCCAAGGCGCGTCTCCAATTGACGGATCGCCTCGGTCACGGTGGAGCGTGGCAAGCCGAGGTCCTGTGCCGCCCGGGTGAAGCTGCGGCGCTCGACGATGCGGGTGAAGAGCCTGATGGTGTCGAAACGATCCATTGTTCCCTGTATCCGAATAGTCATATCAAATTTCGCATGATTATCCGAAGTGACAGAAGGTGGATAGTGCCTTTCAGCGATCAACCTCACGTCACGGAGAACAAAATGACCATGAATGACAGCAAAGTCTCCCTCGTCACCGGCGCCTCGCGCGGTATCGGCGCCGCCATCGCCCGGCGCCTCGCGCATGATGGTTTCTCGGTCGTCGTCAATTATGCCGGCAACACTGAACGGGCCGAGTCCCTGGTTCGCGAGATCGAGAGTGCGGGAGGCCGGGCGCTGGCGGCACAAGCCGATGTCAGCGATCCCGCGGCTGTGGCCGCTATGTTCGAGGCGGTGCAGGCGGCTTTCGGCGGCGTGGACGTCTTGGTCAACAATGCCGGCATCATCGCTTTGTCCCCGCTCGCAGAGACGGACGATGACGGTTTCGATCGGCTGGTGGCGGTCAATCTCAAGGGCAGCTTCAACACCATGCGCGAGGCTGCGCGGCGGTTGCGCACGGGCGGACGCATCATCAACTTCTCGTCGAGCGTCGTTGGCCTGCGCCAGCCGGGCTACGGCATCTATGCCGCGACCAAGGCCGGCATCGAAGCCTTGACCAGCGTACTGGCGAAGGAACTGCGCGGGCGGGCGATCACGGTCAACGCCGTCGCACCGGGCCCGACGGCAACCGATCTCTTCCTCACCGGCAAATCGGCGGAATTGATCGAGCACTATACCCGCATGGCGCCGCTCGAGCGGCTCGGTACGCCGGACGACATTGCCGCGGCAGTCGCCTTCCTGGCCGGCCCGGATGGCAGCTGGATCAATGGGCAGACCTTGAGGGCCAATGGCGGGCTGATCTGAGGCCGCGCCCACGAAAGTGAGGAGGCCTTTCCGGGGAGAGGGTTGTCGCGCGGCATGGCTCCTATGGCGTCATGCCTGCGCTGCGGCGTCCTTCACCAGCCTGTCCAGATGCTGGCGGATATGATTGGCCTCTGCCGCGGTACTGGCGAGGGCAATGGCCTGGTCGAAAGCCTGATGTGCTTCCTTGCCTCGGCCGAGCTTCAGCAGCAGGCCGCCCTTGAGACCGTGGAAGTAGAAATAACCGGAGAGGCGGGCTTCCAGGGGCTCGATCATGGCGAGCGCGGCTTCGGGGCCCTGTGTCTTCGAAACGGCCACGGCCCGATTAAGCGTGACCACGGGCGAGGGCTGGATCTCCTCCAGCAACGCATAGAGGAAATCGATCTGGCGCCAATTGGTGTCTTCGGGCGTCGCTGCCCTGGCGTGCACCGCGGCGAGCGCGGCCTGGAGTTGATAGCTGCCGGGGCTGCCGTGTCGGGTGGCCTTGTCGATCAAAGCGAGGCCTTCGGCGATCATCTGGCTGTTCCATAGGCGCCTATCCTGATCTTCCAGCAGCACGATCTGGCGCTCGGCGTCGAAACGGGCTGGCGAGCGCGCATGCTGGAGCAGCATCAGCGCCGTCAAACCCATGATCTCGGGTTCGGTCTGGAACAGGCGCAGCAGCAGGCGGGCGAGGCGAATGGCCTCGTCACAGAGCTGGGCGCGGCTGCCGTCATCCTCGACACCGGCCGAATAGCCCTCGTTGAAGATCAGATAGACCATGGCGGCCACGGCACCGAGGCGCTCCGAGCGCTCCACCGCGCCCGGCGCCTCGAAAGGCACGTCGGCATTGGCGATGCGCGCCTTGGCCCGGGTGATGCGCTGTTCCATCGCCGCCTCGCCAACCAGGAAGGCGCGAGCGATCTGCTTGACGCTGAGCCCGCAGACGATACGCAAGGCAAGGGCGATCTGCTGGGTGCCGGGCAGGTCGGGGTGGCAGCAGATGAAGAGCAGGCGCAGGATGTCGTCGCGATAATGCTGGCCGTCGAGGCGTTCGGCGAGTTCGGCTTCCGCATCGCCGAGATCGGAAATCTGGTCCTCGTCCGGCAGGGCCTCCTGCTTCTTCTCGCGGCGCTTGGCGTCGATGCCGGAATTGCGGCCGGCAAAGATCAGCCAGGCGGTGGGATCGCGCGGCGGGCCGTTTTTCGGCCAGCTCTTCAACGCGCGCAGGCAGGCTTCCTGATAGGCTTCCTCGGCGGTGTCGAGGTCACGAAAATAGCGCAGCAGCGCTCCCATGGCCTGTGGGCGGGCAGAGGCGAGCGCGCTGTTGATCCAGGCCGCATCCGTCATGTTGCATGCGCCTTCTGTCCGAGTACCCCGGGCTGGAAGATCGAAAGCGGGCGGATCTCATAGGAACCGATGCTGGGATTGGCCTTGGCGAGATCACGGGCGATATCGAGCGCTTCCTCGAGATTTTCGCAGTCGACCACATAGAAGCCGAGCAATTGCTCCTTTGTCTCGGCGAAGGGGCCGTCGATCACCAGGGGATCGCCGCCGGTCTTGCGCAAAGTGGTGGCTGCGGTGGTCGGCAGCAGCCGCACCACCGGGCCAAGCTTGCCCGCAGCCGCGACCTTTTCATGCACCTTCTGCAGGCGTGCCATCACGGCGTCGTCCTCTTCCTTGGTCCAGGCACCGACGACGTCTTCGTAATTGTAGCAAAGGATCGTATATCGCATTGTCTGCTTCCTCTTGAGCCAAGGACGAACGAACCAAGAGGTACCCGACATGAGGGGGCGGAACAATTCATGTTCTTTTGGCGCCTGCAGTCGGAGAGGTCCGATCGCCCCTGCGCAAACACACCGATAGCAATCAAGCCGTATTTAGAGTGTCGTCTCTATGCCGCAGGGAGCCGGCATCGTGGCATCGGGACCAAAGGAGAGCTGGAATGCATCGTTTTCTGTCGAGTCGATGCCGTCGATCTGGCGCAGCGCTGCAATGGTGAAGTCGGTGAAGGCGCGTACCACGGGACGCATATAGCGAACCGAGGGGAAAGCCAGGAAGGCTTCCGTCGGGCGGACGACGTAGTCGGGCAGGATCCGGATCAGACGTCCTTCGGCAAGCTCGCCATTAACCAGCAATTGCTGGACCGGTCCGGCCGCGTGCCCTTGCAAGAGCGTAGCGGTGATGACTTCGGCGTCATTGGTTCGCAGGATAGGCTGGGCGGGCAGGTCGAGGGTTTCGCCGCCGCGATGCTGCAATGCCAGGGTGTCGCGCGGCGAAAGCAGCCTGGCACTGCTGACGATGCTGATTTCCGACAGTCGCTCCGGCGTGTCGATCGGCCCGAACCGGGCGAGGAAACCCGGCGCCGCGACCAGGATACGCCGGATCAAGCCGAGACGGCGGATGATGAGTTCCTGGCCGGCGGGGCGTCCATACCTCACCGCCAAGTCGAAGTTTTCATAGACAAGGTCGATATCACGGTTCTCAAGGATGAGATCGACCGTAACGGCGGGATGGCGTTTCTGGAATGCCATGACGATTGGATGCAGGTGCCTGACGCCGATGCAGGAGGGCGCATGCATCCGGAGCGGGCCTTCGATGGTCCCCATGTCATGCCGGACGCCTTCCAGGGCCGCGTCGATGGTAGCGAGGGCGCCTCGGCTCGCTTCGTAAAGGGCCTGTCCCTGCGGTGTCGGGCGTACGATGCGCGAGGACCGTTCCAATAATCTCGCGCCGACATGCCGTTCGAGATTGCGCAGATGTTTGGTGACGGCGGGCTGCGAGACGGCAAGGTCACGCGCCGCCGCCGTTACCGAAGCGCGCTCGACGGTACGGACGAAAGCGCGCAAGGCGATCGCGATGTCCATTCATGCCTCTTGGTTATGATTATTATAGCATCATAACATATGGACGCGAGCGGTGTCATCGGGCTCAATGGCCTCCGTGCCGTGTCAGTGGCGTTGCGGAAGGCGTGATGATGATAAGCAGGCGTAGTTTTGTGATTGGTTTGCCTTTCTTGGCTGCTGGATGTGCGCAGGACCGCAAACCCGAGCTAAGCATGCAGGAGGTGCCGGTCGACCCGGAACAAGCCCTGCTCTACGGAGCCATCGAGTCAGAGCCCTTCGCCGTGCCTGCCGTCGATCTGCGCCGCGTGAAGCCGCAATATCTGCGCCGGGAGGTTGCCTATACGACGCAGGAGCAGCCCGGCACGATCGTGGTCGATCCTGCCGCGCGTCATGCCTATCTCGTGCTGGAGGGTGGTAGAGCCCTGCGCTACGGCGTCGGTGTCGGCAAGGAAGAGGCTTTCAATTTCCAAGGCCGCGCAACCATAGCCCGCAAGGCCATATGGCCACGTTGGACGCCGACGGCCAACATGATCCGGCGCCAGCCCGAACGCTATGCCAAATATGCCGCCGGCTTGCCTGGCGGCCCCGGTAATCCCCTCGGCCCGCGTGCTCTCTATCTGTACAAGGATGGCCGTGACACGCTGTACCGGCTTCACGGCACAATCGAGCCCTGGACGATCGGCACCATGGTGTCGTCAGGCTGCGTGCGCCTGCTCAATCAGGACATCATCGACCTTCATCGGCGCGTTCCCGTCGGGACGGCCGTGGTCGTGCTTGCGGCCGTTGCGCCGACCGCTTAGAGCCCGTCTCAAAACCCGAGGCTGAGCTGCTGGGGCTTGTCGGTTTTCTTGGCCGGCTTGTCGTCGACCAGGGGCTTGAGCATCTGGGCGAGCCGCTTGGCCAGCGCCGACGGGTCGGCCTCGGCGAGGGCGGGACTGGCGATTACGTCCCGCATCAGCGCGACGCCGGCGATCAGCGCGAGGAACAGGGCAGCGCGTTCCGGCCGGTCCTTTCCGGGCAGGCCGGCGGCAAGCGGTCGCTCCAATTGCGCAGTGACGGTCTCGCGCAGGATTTCGGCGGCCCTGGGGTTGGAGGCCGAATGCAGCATCAGCCGGAACGGATCGACGCCAGCGCTTTCGCTGGGAGGATTGGCCACCATCGCTTGCGCCACGCGGTCGGCAAGGGTGGTGGCATCGCCTTCGAACAGGCCGGGGTCGGCGCAGGCGATCTTGGCCGCCTCGGCGAACATCTCTTCTTTCGAACCGAAATAGCGATTCACCAGGATGGCGGTGACGCCGGCTTCGCCAGCGATTTCGCGCAGGCCGACGCCGTCATAGCCCGCGCGCGAGAAGGCGATCAATGCCGATTGCAGGATGGCTTCGCGCGTCGCCGCGGCATTGCGAGGACGCTTGGCCTGGAGCGCCGGACTCGATTGGGGGGGAGGGGGTGCTTTCTTCCTGGCCATGCCCGCGCCTGCGATGATTTCGGGGTCGCAGGAGTATACGTGCGTAGAGGCGGGCGCAAGGTTCCCCCTCCCGCGATCCACCGTTCATATCGCAGGCTCGACGGGAGGGGCATTCCTTCCGAGCCGTTCATCCATGTAGAACCAGGCGGCAGCGGCGCCGGCAAGCGAGACATTCACCGCGAGGCTTCCGTCCAGGGCTTGCAATTGCAAGGAATGGTGATGCTGCAGGCTCTGGGTCAGAGATGACCTTGCATCGACGACGAGGGTAGCCTCGACCAGCCCGCCTTCTTCTTCGGGAGCCGAGAAGGTGATCGGGCCTGAGAGGGGCCCGATGGGCTTGCCATCCGCCAGAAGGACATGGGGCCGGCCGGCAAGGGCGCCGGTCGGATCGGTCACCGCGAAGCGAACCTCCATCGGTGCCGAGACGTGGCGGCGAATGCTGACATAGCCCCTCGCGTCCGGGTCGCCTGCGGCCAGGCCGATGGCCTGGCATTGGCGGCCGGTATCGCAGCTCACCTGCCAGTCCTTGAAGGTCTCGGCCGTGGCCGAACCCGCGAGCAGGACGGTCGTTACGAAGGCGATTGAAAGGCAGCGCATGAGAGCTTTTCCGGTTGGAACGACACTCTCGTCATCATGCCGGCCAAGACCCCCGTCCGGGAACGGCAAGGTCAGGTCATTACTCGCCTTTTTGCGTGCTGATCCGGCGGTGATGTACGGATTTGTCCGTTGGATGACGACGACTCAAGACGGCAAAATTTCGTGCTGACCTGCCGGCCCGGAAAATGCCCATATGACGGATTTATGCAACTCTGCCCGAATTATGACTTGTTTGCTCAATTTTTACGCGATGAAATCCAGGTAAATGAATAAAATTTAAAAGATGAATCGATTTCTATACCTAGGTAATGACGCGAATGCGCGCTATAGTTTTTGCACTGCCTTGACGGAACCATATGTGCCTCGCCGCGTTCAATCGAGCGGGGCCAGAAACGATAGGGTGGAGCCATGAAAGAAAGCCGTGCCGCCGTCTTCTCGGTCGAGGAGCTGGAATTCCTGCGCACGCAGGCCGATGACTATGGCTGGTATGTATGGACGGAAGAGACCCGTCCGATCATCGAAGGCCTTTGTGCCCGCCGCCTGATGGCGGCCAATGGCGATTTCAAGGTGGTGCCCAAGGATGGACAGCACCGGGCCAATCTCGAGGGCCATGCGCCTCGGGCGGCGGATGCGATGCTGCGCTATTATGAACTGATCGGCGCCGGGCGCATGGCCTTCCATATGGTGCAGCACCCACGCCCCGCTATAACAGCGGCTCCGCTTACCGAATTGCGTGGCAGCCACTCGCTGCATGGCTGAGCGACAGGCCAGGACGTAGGGAGAGGACACGGACGTTTTACACCGTCCGCAGCGGTCCTTTGCGCCTTTGTGACCCGGACATTTCAGGCGGCATTTGCGGCCAGGTACGGCAAGGCTGTGCCGTCCGGCCCGAAGACGTGGGCTGAATCGCGATCGATCCGTAAATTGACCTCGCTATGGGCTCGTACCGGGTTTTTGCCGTCGGTCTGCACCACCAATGTCTGCCCCTCCGCGATGGCCGTATGAAACACGGTCAGCCCGCCCAGATGCTCGACGATGCTGGTCGTGCCGGCGATGGCGTCGCCTGCGTCGTCAGTTCCGTTCAGGAGCGTGATGTGTTCGGGGCGGATGCCGAAAGTGACCTCGGAACCCACCTTGAGGCCACCGGCCGCAACGGGCAGGGTGATGCGTTTGCCGCCTG
This sequence comes from Labrys sp. WJW, assembly GCF_001676615.1. Classification (GTDB taxonomy): domain Bacteria; phylum Pseudomonadota; class Alphaproteobacteria; order Rhizobiales; family Labraceae; genus Labrys; species Labrys sedimenti. Next base: position 104,940 of record NZ_LYXZ01000034.1, read on the forward strand.
GCAGGGACAGGCTGAGGCCTCCTGCATCGATTGCGACGATCCGGGCCGGCAGCGTATTCATGCGCGGCGAACCGATGAAGCCCGCCACGAACAGGTTGCGGGGGTGATTGTAGAGCTCGAGTGGCGCTCCGATCTGCTCGATCTTCCCGCCATTGAGCACCACGATCTTGTCCGCCATGGTCATGGCTTCGACCTGGTCATGGGTGACGTAGATCATCGTGGCCTGGAGCTGTTCGTGCAGGCGCATCAGCTCGATGCGCATCTGCACCCGCAGCGCCGCGTCGAGATTGGACAGAGGTTCGTCGAACAGGAAGACCTTGGGGTTGCGCACGATGGCGCGGCCGATGGCGACGCGCTGGCGCTGGCCGCCGGAGAGCTCCTTGGGCCGGCGCTGCAACAGGGGGCCGAGCTGGAGGGTTTCAGCTGCAGCCTGTACCTTGGCCGCGCGTTCGGCCTTCGGCACGCCCTCGATGCGCAGGGCAAAGCCCATATTGTCGGCGATGGTCATGTGCGGATAGAGCGCATAGCTCTGGAACACCATGGCGAGGCCGCGCTTGGCCGGCGCAATGTCGTTGGAAAGGCGGCCGTCGATGAGGAGGTCGCCGCCAGTGATCTTCTCCAGCCCCGCGATCATGCGCAGCAGGGTCGACTTGCCGCAGCCGGAGGGGCCGACGAAGACCACGAATTCGCGATCCTCGACCTTGAGATCGACGCCCTTGATGACCTCGACGGCGCCATAGGATTTGCGCAATCCCCTGAGATTGACGGTGGCCATCTCGGCGTTCTCCTTTGCGGGTTTCGTGCTGCCGGCGTGCAGCTCAGATGCCGGCGCGGTGCAGCGTTTCGCGATTGGCCCTGACAGCGGCGGCGGGATCGGCGGCCGCGATGTCGGATTCTTCCTCCAGCACCAGCCAGCCATTGAAGTTCGGCCCTGATGCAACGATGTCGACCACGCTCCTGAGGTCGCAGATGCCCTGCCCCAGCATGCGCCAATGGCCCTCGGCATCGACATCCTTCAGGTGCAGATAGCGGATGCGGTCCTGATAGGTACGCAGCGTGTCGAGGATATCCTGGCCGCCGCGCAGGATATGGCCGGTGTCGGGTACCCAGCCGACTAGGGCGGGATCGAGCAGGGCCATGATGCGATCATAGTCGGCCCGCGAGCTCAAGAGGGTGTCGTGATGCGAGCTCGGATGCACGGCGACATCGACGCCGACGACGCGGCCGAGTTCGCCGGCTGAATTGTAGAAGCGCCCGGCGACGGCGAATTTGTCGTCGAGCGGGCCCGGGCTCATGATCGTGGCGCTGCCCAGCGACAGGATGGCGCCGGGGAAATGCGCGGTGAAGCGCAAGGCGCGGTCGACCATGGCGAGGTCGGCCTCGACGGCGCCGGCTTCGGTGAAGCCGGAAGAGCTGCCGCAGGCGAAGGCGACCAGCGTCAGGCCATGGGCTTCCAACGCCCTGGCAAAGTCCTGCGGGCGGTCGGCATAGGGCGGGATCATGGTGTCGGTGATCTCGATGCCGGCATAGCCTGCCGTCGCGATGGCGGCGAGCAGGTCATCGGCATTGCCGGTCCAGGCCTTGCCCAGCATTTCCCAGGTGAAGGTCTGGCATCCGGCCTTCGGCTTGGCAGTCTCGCTCATGATGTCATTCCTTGACGGCGCCTTGTGTCAGGCCCTCGATGATGTGGCGCTGGAAGAACAGCACCAGCGCGATCAGCGGCACGGTGACCACCACGGAGGCGGCGGCCACGTCGCCCCAGGGCACGTAATAGAGGTTGGTGAAATTGGCGATGCCGACCGGGATCGTCTGGTGCTCGATGGTCGAGGTGAAGGCGAGGGCGAACATGAATTCGTTCCAGGCCGCGATGAAGGCGAGCAGGCCGGTGGTGACGAGGCCGGGCAGGGACATCGGCAGGATGATGCGCAGGAACAGGCCGATGACCCCGACGCCGTCCATGCGCGCGGCCTCGTCGATCTCGCGCGGCAGCGTGTCGAAATAGCCGAACAGCACCCAGGTCACCAGCGGCAGGCCGAGTGCCAGATAGACGATGACCAGGCCGCTATAGGTGTCGAGGAAGCCATAATTGGAGGCGGTGAGATAGAGCGGGCCGACGATGGCGATCTGCGGGAACATCGAGACCGACAGCACCACTCCGAGTATGCCGAAGCGCCCCTTGATCTCCAGCCGCGACAGCGAGAAGGCGGCCAGCGCCCCGATGGCGAGGCAGAACAAGGTGGTAAGTCCGGCGACGATCACCGAGTTCAGCACGTAGAGCTGGAATTTCTTGACGAAGAAGACATTGGCATAGTGTTCGAGAGTGGCCGGCGAGGGCCAGAAGCTCGGCACCGGATCGGTCAGCGCCTTGTCGAGCTGCAGCGAGGTGGAGAACTGCCACAAGAACGGCCCGGCCGACCAGACCAGGAGCAGGGCCGCCCCGGTATAGACGATGACGAGGCGCAGGATCTCGCGAGCGTTCATCCGTGCCTCCTCAGACGCGCCACGATGAAGATGCCGAAGCCGATGGCGATCAGCGTTTCGGTGATGAACATCGCGGTGGAGAGCGCCGAGCCATAGCCGAACTGCAGGGTGGAGAAGAGCACCTTGTAGCTCAGGGTCGACAGGGTTTCGGTGGAGTCGGCGGGACCGCCGCCGGTGAGGACATAGACGAGGTCGAAGATGCGGAAGGCATCGAGGGCCCGGAACATGCCTGCGATCAGCAATGTCGGCAGCAACAGCGGCAGGCGCACATGCCAGAAGATGCGCCAGGCCGAGGCCCCGTCCATCTTGGCAGCCTCCGTCAGCGAGCGCGGCACTGTCTGCAGGCCGGCCAGCAACAGCAGGGCCATGAAGGGCGTGGTCTTCCAGACATCGGCGATGATGATGGTGTTGAGGGCGTGGTCGACGGAACCATACCAGTTGACGTTGCCGTCGATCAGCCCGACGGATTTGAGCAGGTAGTTGATCAGCCCGTGCTGCCCGTCGAACAGCCAGCCGAACATCTTGGAGGTGACCACGGTGGGCATGGCCCAGGGCACCAGCATGGCGGCGCGCACCAGCGAGCGGCCGACGAAGGGCTCGTAGAGCAGCAAGGCCATGCCAAGCCCGAGCACGGTTTCGAGCGCCGTCGACACCGCCGTGAACAGCACGGTATGCCCCCAGGCATTCCAGAAGGCGTCGTCGCCCAGCAGCATGCGGTAATTGGCCAGGCCGACGAAAGCGTCTTCCTGGGTGACCAGCGAGGTGTTGGTCAGTGACAGCCAGACCCCGTTGACGATGGGATAGACCGAGACCGAGCCGAGCGAGATCAGCAGCGGCAGGATCAAGAGCCAGGGCGCCAGGTCCAGGGACCGCAGGCCAGCCCCGAGGGGCGGGCTGGCCGCGGAGGCTTGCACACTCATTGCGTCATCCCGCGACGATCGCATTGATCTTGGCGCTGGCGGCCTCGAGCTCGGCCTTGATGTTGCCGCTGACCAGCGCCTTCGACACGCCGGACTGGATGGCAAGGGTGACCTGCGCATATTTTGGCGTGACCGGGCGCGGCGTCGCGCCGGTGAACACCGATTTGAGCTGCTTCATGAAAGGCTGCTCCTTGCCGAGCTGGGCATCCTCGAACACTTCGGGGCGGGTCGGAGCGATGCCGAGCTGCAGGGCGAACTGGAGCTGGGTGGCCGGCGAGGACATCCAAGTCAGGAACTCGATCGCCGCTTCCCGGTTCTTGGTGTTGGCATTGACGCCATATTGATAGCCGCCGAGGCAGGCCGCGCTCTTGCCGCCGGCGAAATGGGGCAGCGGCACCACCCCGACCTTGTCGACCACCGAGGAGGCGGCCTTGTCCTGGGCGATGGCATAGACATAGGACCAATTGCGCAGGAAGGGCGCGCGGCCGGCCGTGAAGGGCTGGCGCGAAGGCTCCTCGTCCCAGCTCAGCACATCGGAGGGGCTGATCTTCGTCTTGTTGATGGTGTCGTAGAGGAATTGGACGGCTGCCACCGCCTTGTCGTCGCTGAGTGCCGACGACTTGCCGTCGGGGGCGAGGATCGAGCCGCCATTGGAGGCGATGGCTTCCACGAGATCGCAGACCAGCACTTCGGCCTGCTTGCCCTGCCAGAGATAGCCGAAATCGGCCTTGCCGGATTTCTGAATCTCCTGCGCGGCCGCAGCGAGTTCGTCCCAGGTCTCCGGCGGCTTGGCGCCGATCCCTTCCAGGAGATCCTTGCGATAGAACAGCATGCCTGAATCGACATACCAGGGCAAAGCGGTGAGCTTGTTGTTGTAGGTACAGGCCGCCACCAGGCCAGGGAAGAACTGGCTCTGCACCGAGGCGTTAAAATATTCGTCGAGCGGCAGGGCCCAGCCGGCGCCCGCGAATTCGGCGATCCAGACCACATCCTGGGTGAAGACGTCGGGCGTGCCGGTGCGGCGCGCGAGCTGCTGCACCAGCGCCGTGTGCACTTCGGTGGAGGAACTGGGCGGCGGCAGCTCGACATAGGTGACGTGGATCTTGCCCTGGGACTGGTTATAGGCGTCCACCACCTGTGCCATGGTCTGCTTGCCGAAGAATTTGGCGCTGGCGAAGGTGATCTCGGTGCGGTCCGCGGCGCGGGCGCGCTTGGGCAGGCCGAGCGCCAGGGCGCCTGCGGTAAGGCCGGCTCCCTGCAGGAAACTGCGCCGGCTCGGCGCTGCCGATCCGGATTGCGAAGCCCCGGCAGCCGGGGTCGCGCGTGACTGAACGTCCGACATCACAGTTCCTCCCTGCATGGGTGAATGGCCACCCTGATTTTTCGATCATGCTTGGCCTGAGGCTGGCGACTGTCAAGGATAAATTGTCATTTTCGTTCAAAAAATTTCATTCAAACGCGAAGCTTCTCGTGTTTACTTTCTAAATTAATGCAAAAATGAGCAAGCTAGCTGGAATGGCTGGTGGAGGAGACGCATGGGTAAACTCGGCATCGGCGTGATCGGATGCGGCAACATCTCGATGACCTATTTGCGCAACACCGCGCTTTTTCCCGGCGTCGAATTGCGGGCTTGTGCCGATATCTCAACGGAAGCCGCCAAGGTCAGAGCTGAAGAATACGGCATTCGGGCTCTCGGCGTGGAGGAACTGCTTGGCGACGACGAAGTCGACCTCGTCCTCAACCTGACCATTCCGGCCGTTCATTTCGACGTGTCGATGGCGGCTCTTGCCGCCGGCAAGCACGTCTTTACCGAAAAGCCGCTTGCCGTCACGGCGGCGGAGGGCCGGAAGCTGGTCGAGGAGGCTAGCCGGCGCAAGCTGGCGATCGGTTCCGCCCCCGACACCTTTCTCGGCGCCGCGGGACGAACGGCCCGCCGGCTGATGGCGGAAGGGGCGATCGGCCGCCCGACTGCCGGCACGGCCTTCATGATGACGCGAGGCATGGAGCATTGGCATCCCAACCCGCAGTTCTACTATCAGCCAGGCGGCGGTCCCGTCCTCGACATGGGACCCTATTACCTGACCATGCTGGTCAATCTGCTGGGACCGGCGCGTCAGGTCGCGGCGATGGCCACGACCGGGCAGGCGGAGCGGCTGATCACCGCGCCCGGACCCAACCAAGGCACGAGTTTCGCCGTGGGTACGCCCACCACCTTGATGGCCCTGGTCGAATTCGCCGGCGGCGCTGTCGTCAATGTCGGCATGAGCTGGGATGTCTTCCGCCATTCCAACCAGCCGATCGAACTGCATGGCAGCGAGGGCTCGCTCAGCCTGCCCGACCCGGACACGTTCGGCGGCACTCTTGCCCTCAGCCGCAAGGGCGAGCCCTGGCAGGACATCGATACGGCCGCCATGACCTATGGTGGCCTGAACTGGCCCTACGCCGCGCCCGACCGAGCGAATTATCGCATGCTCGGAGTGGCCGATCTCGCTCGCAGCCTCAAGGAAGGGCGGCGGCCCCGGGCTTCCGGCGAGCTTGCGCTGCATGTGCTCGAGATCATGGAGGGCATCCTGGAGGCGGCGCGCTCCGGAAGGCCGGTCTCCATCGAAGCCGAGGGCATCCAGCCCCCGGCCTTGTCGGAAGACGAGGCGGCGAGCCTCGGGCGGGAAGAATAGGATCGCCGCCGGTGCTCAGAGCGTGCCCATGCCGCCATCGATCATGAGTTCGCTGCCGACCGTATAGGCTGCTTCGTCGGAGGCCAGGAACACCACGGCCTTGGCGATTTCGCTGGCCTCGCCGAAGCGGCCGGCGGGCACCAGGCCCTTGATGCTATCGGCGACGTTCTTCAGGTCCTGTTCCGCAAAGCCGAGCTTGCCGTAGAGCGGCGTGGCAATCGGGCCGGGGCTGACGGCGTTCAGACGGATGCCCCGGCCTATCAATTCGCCCGACAGGGTGCGGATCAGCGACTGCAACGCGGCTTTCGACGCGGCGTAGACGCTGGAATTCGGCATGCCGATATGGGCGTTGACCGAGGTGTTGAGCACGATCGAGGCCGGATTGGCCAGGATCGGCAGCAGGGCCTGGATCAGGAAATAAGGGCCCTTCACATTGATGTCGAAGAGCTTGTCGAACGCGGCCTCGCTCCAGTCCGCCAGCGGCTTGAGCTGGGCGATGCCGGCATTGACGAAGAGGATGTCGAGCCCGCCGAAGGCTTCGGCGATGGTCTCGGCGAGCCTTTTCTGGCCGGCGGCGTCGGCGGCATCCGACTGGATGACCAGGGCGTTTTCGCCCAGTTCCTTGCGGGCGGCCTCCAGCGTCTGAGGATTGGTGCCGGTCACCGCGACGCGGGCGCCTTCCGCCAGGAATTGGCGGGCGGTTTCCAGACCGATGCCGGTGGTGCCGCCGGTAATGAGCGCACGCTTGCCTGAGAGTCTGTTCATGATTGCAGTTCCTCGTTCATGGGAGATGCTTTGAATGGAGCGAATATGGCGCAATCATTCTGTTCGGAGTATCCTGCATATGTTGGCTCTATCTTCCGGAATTTCCGAACGATGAAACTAGACGGGATCGCAAGCTTCGTTGCGGTTGCAGAGGCCGGATCGATCAGCGAGGCGGCCCGCAGCCTGCGCCTGTCGAAATCGGTGGTCAGCGAACGCCTGGGAGAATTGGAGCGGAGTGTCGGTACGATATTGCTCCATCGTACCACACGGCGTTTGTCGGTGACGGAGGATGGAGCTGCTTTTCTGGAGCGCGCCAGACGGATCGTGCGCGAGGTGGAAGAGGCGGCTGCCGATCTGGCCGAACGGCGCGGCACCCTGGCCGGCCCGATGCGGATTGCCGCGCCGATCACCTTCGGGCGCCTGCATCTCGGCCCGGCCCTGTTCCCGTTCCTGGCGGCCCATCCCCAGGTCGAGCTCATCCTGGATCTCGATGATCGCCGCGTCGACGTCGCCTCCGGTGCCCATGACGGCGTCATCCGGCACGGTACCATCGCGGATACGCGGTTGATGGTCTGGCGTCTCGCCCCGAGCCAGCGTTACCTGGTGGCGTCGGCGGATTATCTGAATCGCGAAGGTATGCCGCGTTCCATCGGCGAGCTCGATCGGCATAAAGGACTGTTCTATTCGAACCGGGGGGCTGCCGATTGGCGTTTCCTCGGGCCTGATGGCGTCGAAATCGTGCGGGCCAAGGTCGCCTTGCGAGTCAACAATGGCGACGTGATCCGAGATGCCGCGCTTGCCGGCCTCGGCATCGGGCTCCTGCCCACTTTCATCGTCGGACCCGAGATCCGTGCCGGCAGGCTGAAAGTCATCGATATCGGCATTCGGCCGGAGCCGGAATTCATCTTCCTCGCCCATCCCGAAGGACGGCAGCCTTCCGTCAAGCTGCGGGTGCTGGCCGAGCATCTGAAACGCAGCTTCGGCGACCCGCCTTATTGGGAGGAGGGGATGTCCATCGCGACCTCCGCTTGATAGAAGTGACGCATCGTCACTGCGAGATCCCGAGATGAGCGACCTGCCGGTACCCGAACCCATCCGTCCCCTTGGCCGCAGCGGCATGTCGGTCAGTTCGGTGGCCTGGGGCATGTGGCGCTTCGGGGGAGAGGACCTCGCCTCGGCCCAGAAGCTGGTGGAAACCGCGCTCGAAGCCGGCGTCACGCTGTTCGATACCGCTGATATCTATGGTCCGTCCGATCTTGGTGGTTTCGGCGTCGCCGAAAGCCAGCTCGGCCGCGTACTGGCGGCCAGCCCCGGATTGCGCCGGCGCATGGTGCTGGCGACCAAGGGCGGCATCGTCTTCGGCACGCCCTATAATTCCTCTTCCGCCTATCTCTCCTCGGCCATCGACGCCTCGTTGAAGCGGATGCAGGTCGATCGCATCGATCTGTGGCAGATCCACCGTCCCGATATCCTCACCCATCCCAGCGAGATCGCCGGTGCCCTGGAGGAGGCGCATCGGGCCGGCAAGATCGCCGCCATCGGCGTGTCGAACTATACGGCTGCCCAGACGCAGGGCCTTGCGGCCTGCCTCGATTTGCCCATCGTCAGTCATCAGCCCGAATTCTCGGCCCTCAAGCTCGATCCGCTTGCGGACGGAATTCTTGATCAAGCGATCCTGAACGATATGGCCGTGCTCGCCTGGTCGCCCTTGGCCGGCGGGCGGTTGGCGCAGCCGCAGGACGAACGGGCGCGGGCGGTCGTGAGTCTGTTCGACGCCAAGGCCGAACAGGTGGGCGTATCCCGCACGGCGGTGGCGTTGAGCTGGCTGATGGCCCATCCCGCGCGGACCATTCCAATCGTCGGCACCCAGAACCTCGATCGCATCCGCGAGATTCCCCAGGCCTATCAGCCGCGCTGGAGCCGACAGGAGTGGTATGCGGTGCTCGTGGCTTCGCGCGGAGAGCGCCTGCCCTAACGGCGCCTCAGGCCGGCCTCATGACCCGGGAAGAAGAACCGGGGCAGTCCGGTGCTTCCCGAGTGTTCCTGGCAGACCTGCTGCATGGAGCATAAAACACTGCTGAAAACGGCATGAATTCTTGCGACGGCATTTGGCAATGGCGCAGCTTCTCAGTACCATTGTCGTAATTTGAATGCTGATGATTTCGCTCGCGCAGGTGAGATCCGCTAGATGAAGATAGACGCCGGGCTGGGCTCCGATCGCCTTGATGCGGTCGTTCTTCCGGGCGATGTGGCACTCCTTCGCCGTGTCGTCGAGCAAGCCGGCGTCGCCATGGCCCTGATTGGCCATGATGGCCGGTTTTGCTATGCTAATCCGGCCTTTTGTCGGCTCACCGGTTACCAGGCCGCCGACTATGTCGGCATGACCCTTGCCGATCTTGCTCATCCTGAAGATCGCGCCGGCTTTTCTTGGGATGGCCGCAACAAGGACGGTGTGGGGTGCCGCTATTGCCGTGAGGACGGGACGGTCTTTACCGGTTTGACCAGTATCTCCCGGTTTGACGCGGCGGACATGGCCTCCCCCTTTGCCGCCATTGTGCAAATCGTGGCCGTCAAGGACCAAAAGCTTTACGAGGCCAGCCTGGCCGAGGCGGAGTGGCGTTGGCGCCAGGCCCTGGAAGGCTCGAGGCAGGTCGTATGGGACTTCGACGTACCCCATGGAATGGTGTGGGTATCGTCACGCTGGCGCACCATGCTCGACCTGCCGGACGAAGAGCGCGTGCATTCGATTGCCAACTGGCTGAGCAAGATGCATCCGGACGATCGTGCTCGTATGGCGGAGGCTGCAGGACGTGTCGGGCGCGATGGCGATCGGGACTTCGACGCGACCTATCGATTGAGGCACAATGACGGTCGCTGGATCTGGGTGGTCAGCCGCGGAAGGTCGGTCGAGTACGCACCGGACGGCACGGTCAAGCGTATGATCGGAACCATTGCCGACATCACCTACCAAAAGGAAATGGAGGAACGTCTTACCGCTGTTTCGGAGCGGTTGGAGGTAGCCGTTCAAGCCGGCGGAATCGGCATCTTCCACGTCGATTATCCCTCGGGCCGTCGTCATTGGGATGCACGAACCTACGCGCTTCACGGCGTGACGCCCGAGACGTTCGGCAACACGCTGGAAGAGTTCTTCGGCTTGCTCTCGCCCGAGGATGCCGCCAGGGTCGATCGCATTCGCCAGAGTGCGCTGCAGTCTGGTTCGCACTATCAGCTCGACTATCGTGTCCGGTGTCCAAGGACGGGTGGGGTGCATCATATCCGCTCCACGGTCAGGCTGATCCGTGGCGATGACGGTGCCCTGACGCATGGGATCGGCGTGTGTTGGGACGTTACCGACGACGTGGAGCGCAACCAGAGACTGCACGACACGCTGGTCCTGCTGCAGGCCGTGATGAACGGCACGCCCGACCTGATCTATGCCAAGGATCGTGACGGGCGCTACGCCCTGGTCAACCCCTCGGTCGAGCGACTGATGGGGCGGCCGAGCGACGAGATCCTAGGCCGGCTCGATACCGAAATCTTTCCGGACGAGCTGGCGCGCCGCCTGATCGAGAACGACCGCCATGTGATGCAGAGCGGGGAACCCTCCACCATGGAGGAAATGGCCATGCTCGGTGGCGTGCTGCGCACCTACTCCTCCACCAAGGCGCCCCGGCGTGACGAGCGTGGCGAGATTACCGGGCTGATCGGCATCTCCCGCGATATCACCGATGCCAAGGCTGCTGAGGCGGCACTTCGGCACAGCGAAATGCGTTGGCAATTCGCGCTCTACGGCTCGGGCGATGGGGTCTGGGACCAGAATCTCGAGACAGGGGAGGTGTTCTACTCGCATCAGTGGAAGGCGATGCTGGGCTATGACCAGGACGAGGTCGGGACCAGTGCCCGCGAATGGTGGGACCGCGTACATCCGGAGGATTTGTCGCGTTGCCAGGCCATCATCGAGGCGCATCTGCGCGGCGAGACACCGGATTTCGCCTTCGAGAACCGCCTGCTGGCCAAGGATGGCAAGTGGCGCTGGATCTATGATCGCGGCAAGGTGATCGAGAGGGCGGGGGATGGGCGTGCCGTGCGTATCATCGGCACCCATACCGACATCACGGCCCGCAAGGAGGCCGAAAGCGCCATCCTGGCCCTCAACCAGCGGCTGCAACTGGCGATCGAGGCGGCCGGTGTCGGTGTCTTCGAATATGATTTCGCTTCCCAGCGCTACAATTGGGACGACCGCCTGCATCGGCTCTATGACATGCCGCCGGATAGCTATGACGGCAGCCGGCAGGCCTGGCTCGATCGCATTCATCCCGACGACGTGGCCGCAATCACGCGCGAATATGACAGGGCGATGCGTGAAGGCACGCTGTTCGACATGGAGTTCCGCCTGTGGGACCGGCGTTCCGGCAAGATCCGCCACATCCATTCCCTGGCCCGGGTGATCCGCGACGAGGCCGGTGCTCCGATCCGCACGGTCGGCATGGATTGGGATGTGACTGAGCACAAGGAATTGGTGGAGGCGCTGTTCGAGGAGAAGGAGAGACTGCGCATCACGCTGCATTCGATCGGGGATGCCGTGATCTCGACCGACGCTCATGCCCGGATCACGTTCATGAATCCCGGTGCCGAAGAGATGACGGGATGGCCGGGTCCGGATGCGGTCGGCAGGCGCCTGTCCGAAGTGTTTCGCATCGTCGATGGAGCCACCGGTGAACCCCTTGCCGATCCGGTGGAAACCTGCCTGTCTCGCATGCGTCCCTACTATCTCAGTGAGGGGGCCGTGTTGCTGCGACGCGACGGCGAGCGGCGCAGCGTGCGCGATTCCGCCGCTCCCGTGCGCACGGCCTCGGGTGAGATCATCGGCGCCGTGTTGGTGTTCCAGGACGTGACCAAGGCCCGCATCCTGCAGCAGGCTTTGGAACACTCGGCCAATCACGACAGCTTGACCGGACTTCCCAACCGTTCCGCCTTCGAGCGCGAGATCCGCTTGTCGCTCGAGCAGGCGCGCAAGAGCCAGCATCGGCACGTGCTGTGTTTTGTCGACCTCGATCGCTTCAAGATCGTCAATGACAGCGCCGGGCATGCCGCCGGCGATGCGCTGTTGCGTGAAGTCGCCAATCTGATGCGCCGTGTCTGCCGGACCGAGGACGTGCCCGCCCGCTTGGGTGGCGACGAGTTCGCCCTCCTGCTGCGCGACTGCACGATCGTCGAGGGAGAGGCGATTGCGCAACGGTTTCTGCGCGGTTTGGCTCAGTTGCGCTTCGCCTGGGATGGCCGGACCTATCAGATCGGGGCCAGTGTGGGATTGACCAGGATCGATGCGGAAGCGCCGAGGCAGGATGAGTTGATGAGCCAGGCCGATATCGCCTGCTACACCGCCAAGACGTCGGGCCGCAACCAGCTTGCCGTCTATGAAGATGGGAAGGGCTCGACCCATCGCAACCACAGCGAGATGCGGGTGGCGGCCGGCATCCGCCACGCGATCGAAGCCAACCGCTTCCGCCTCTATGCCCAGCAGATCTTCGATCTTTCCGGGCGGGAAGGCGGGCAGCGCCATTTCGAGATCCTGCTGCGCATGCTCGACGATGCCGGCAACGTCGTCGAGCCGGCCGCCTTCATCCCGGCTTCGGAACATTACGACCTGATGAGCAGTATCGACCGCTGGGTCATTCATGCCACGTTTCGCCGCTATGGCTCCCGCTTGCTCGGCGCCGGCAACATCTCCCTTGCCATCAATCTTTCTGCCAATTCACTGAACGATCCCTTCCTCTGGCCGCTGCTGCAGGAGGAATTCGCCCAATCGGGCCTGTCGCCCCGGCGCGTCCATTTCGAGATTGCCGAGATGGCCGTGATCAACAATCTGGCGGCCGCGCAGCAGTTCCTTTCCAAGGCGCGGGCTGCCGGCTGCGGCGTGATGCTCGATGATTTCGGCAAGGGGCTGTCCTTGTTCACCCATCTCAGGCAATTCTCCGTCGATGGTCTCAAGATCGATGGCGACTTCATCCGGCAGATGGCACAGAGCGACGTCGACCGCACCATCGTCGAATCGATCAACATGGTCAGCCACCGGTTGGGAGCCATTACTGTGGCCGAGCAGGTGGAGAATGAGGAGACATTGACCTTGTTGCGTGCCATCGGGGTCGATCGAGCCCAGGGCTTCGTTCTTGCCCGCCCGCAACCGCTGGAAGCCCTCTTTTGAGCCCGAATGCCGGGGCAGGCGGGCGGAAGCGCCTTTGCCCACGGCCGCTGCGGTCCGACGAGCCGGCAGCTTGCCGGCGACCGGCATTCGTGGTGAAACTTTTTTCCTGACATTAAAATCGTAAAAGGTGTTGCACGCGCAGGAATAATCTTTCACTGTGGGTAACAGGCTGCTATGCCTATGAACCAGGCAGCCCGAATTCGCTGGGGGCAGAGGTATCCATGATTCTCGACGATAAGCGCTGATCGTGCCGGCGTGGCCTGGTCTTGGATGCGGATAGCTGGGTGGCAAGCTCTTGCAGCAAGCCCTGGGATCCGTTTCTCGCCGGGCGAGGACGCGACCGGATAACCGAAGTTTTCCGAACTCTTCCCCGGCAAGAAGATCGATGCATTACTCCCTGTTCTCCCTTCTCAAGAATGCCCTGAATGGCCACCGTGGCTGGACGCCGACCTGGCGTGACGCCGAACCGCGCCTCAACTACGATGTGATCATCATCGGCGGCGGCGGCCATGGCCTGGCCACAGCCTATTATCTCGCCAAGAATCACGGCATCACCAACGTTGCGGTGATCGAGAAGGGCTGGATCGGCGGTGGCAATGTCGGCCGCAACACCACGATCGTGCGCTCGAACTACATGCTGCAGGGCAACATTCCCTTCTACGAGCATGCGATGAAGCTGTGGGAGGGCCTGGAGCAGGACCTCAACTACAATGCCATGATGAGCCAGCGCGGCGTGCTGAACCTCTATCATTCCGATGCCCAGCGGGATGCCTTCGCCCGCCGCGGCAACGCCATGCGGCTGAACAGCGTCGATGCCGAATTGCTCGACCGTGATGGCGTCAAGGCCATGGCGCCTTTCCTCAATTTCGACAATGCCCGTTTCCCGATCCAGGGCGGCCTCCTGCAGCGGCGCGGCGGCACGGCGCGCCACGATGCGGTGGCCTGGGGCTATGCGCGCGCCGCCAGCGATCGCGGCGTCGATATCGTCCAGAATTGCGAGGTGAAAGGCTTCGTCCGCGAGGGTGGTGCCATCGTCGGCGTCGAGACCACTCGCGGCACCATCCGGGCCAAGAAGATCGGCATGGCCGTGGCCGGCAATACCTCCAAGGTCGGCACCATGGCCGGATTGCGCCTGCCGATCGAGAGCCATGTGCTGCAGGCCTTCGTCACCGAAGGGCTCAAGCCGCTGATTCCAGGTGTGATCACCTTCGGCGCCGGCCATTTCTATGTCAGCCAGTCCGACAAGGGCGGCCTGGTCTTCGGTGGCGACATCGACGGCTATAATTCCTATGCCCAGCGCGGCAACATGCCGGTGGTCGAGGATGTCTGCGAAGGCGGCATGGCCGTGATGCCGATGATCGGTCGTCTCCGGTTGCTGCGCAGCTGGGGCGGCATCATGGACATGTCGATGGATGGTTCGCCCATCATCGACAAGAGCGGCATCGATGGCCTCTACCTCAATTGCGGCTGGTGCTATGGCGGCTTCAAGGCCACGCCAGCCTCGGGCTGGTGCTTTGCCCATCTCATCGCCAAGGATCAGCCGCACGAAGTGGCTGCCGCCTATCGGCTCAATCGCTTCGAGACCGGAGCGGTGATCGACGAAAAGGGCCAGGGCGCCCAACCCAATCTTCACTGAGGCACGGTTCGATGCGGATTGCCTGTCCCTATTGCGGTGCGCGCGGCGTGCACGAATTCACCTATCTCGGCGATGCCGGGCTCACGCGGCCGGATGCCGCGGCGCCGGACGCCGGCAAGAACTTCTATGAATATGCCTATCTGCGCGACAACCCCGAGGGCGTGCATGAGGAGTTCTGGTATCACGGCTCGGGTTGCCGTTCCTGGCTCAAGGTTCGGCGCAACACCAAGACCCACGCAATCGAGAAGGCTGAACTGGTGATGCCTCAAGCCTTGGGAGCCGCATCATGAGCGACGCCGTTTCATTCCGCCTGCCTTCCGCCGGCCTGGTCGATCGCAACAGCACGGTGCGGTTTCGTTTCGACGGCAACAGCTATGAGGGCCTGAGCGGTGACACGCTGGCCTCGGCCCTGCTCGCCAACGGTATCCGCCTGGTAGGGCGCTCGTTCAAATATCATCGCCCGCGCGGCATCTTTACCGCAGGGCCGGAGGAACCGAACGCGCTGGTGGAACTGCGCAGCGGTGCCCGCCGCGAGCCCAACACCAAGGCCACCACCATCGAGCTCTATGATGGCCTGGAGGCGGCCAGCCAGAACCGCTGGCCTTCGCTGAAATTCGACCTGCTGTCCGTGAACCAGCTTGCCGGTCCCATCTTCGTCGGCGGCTTCTACTACAAGACCTTCATGTGGCCGGCGGCGCTATGGGAAAAGCTCTACGAGCCGATGATCCGCCGCGCGGCTGGGCTCGGCAGCGCCAGCCAATTGCCGGACCCGGATCATTACGAGAAAGCCGCCGCCTTCTGCGACGTGCTGGTGATCGGCGCGGGTCCTGCCGGCCTGATGGCGGCCCTGGAAGCCGGCCGGGCCGGTGCCCGTGTGATCCTGTGCGACGATGATTTCCGTCTTGGCGGTCGGTTGTTGGCCGAGCGGCATGAGGTCGGCGGCAAGCCGGCCGCTGCCTTTGCCGCAGAGGTCGAGGCGGAACTGGCCTCCATGCCTGAAGTGCGCATCATGCGCCGCACCCAGGTCTTCGGTGTCTATGACACCGGCACCTATGGCGCCCTGGAGCGGGTGTCGGATCATTTGCCCGTGCCGCCCGCGCACCAGCCGCGCCAGCGCCTCTGGCACATCATGGCCAAGCGCTGCATCAACGCCATGGGCGCCATCGAGCGGCCGATCGTCTTCGGCGGCAATGACCGGCCGGGCGTGATGCTCGCCTCGGCGGCGCGCAGCTATCTCAACCGCTATGGTGTGGCGCCGGGCCGGCAGGCCGTAGTGTTCACCACCAGCGACGATGGCTGGCGTACGGCTGCCGATCTCGTCGCCGCCGGCGTGACCGTGGCTGCGATCGTCGACCCGCGCTCGCAGGTCGATGCGGCGGTCTCCGGCTGGGCCGGCAAGGCCGGAACGCGCACGTTGTTGGGGGCGAGCGTCACCGATGCCAAGGGCGGTGCCCAGGGTATCAAGTCGGTGGAGGTAGTCACCGGGCGCAAGCGTGAGACCATTCCCGCCGATTTTCTGGCGGTCTCCGGCGGCTGGAACCCGCAGGTCGCACTCACCACCCATAAGGGCGCACGGCCGCGCTGGTCGGACGAACTGGCCGCCTTCGTGCCGGGCGATCTGCCCGACGGCATGACGGTGGTCGGTGCCGCCAATGGTGATTTCTCGCTGGGCGCCTGCCTGCGGGCCGGTGCACAAGCGGGCCGCACGGCGGCCGGCGATTGCGGTTTCTCCGCCGGTGAGGCCCCGATCCCGGCCTGCGACGACGAGCCTGTCGGCCTCAAGCCCCTGTGGCATGTCGCCGAGACGAAGAGCAAGGCCTTCGTCGACCAGCAGAACGACGTCACGGCCAAGGACATCGAGATCGCCCATCGCGAAGGCTTCCGCTCGGTCGAACATCTCAAACGTTACACCACGCTGGGCATGGCCACCGATCAGGGCAAGACGTCGAACATCGCCGGGCATGCCATGATGGCGGGCCTGCTCGGCCGTTCGATGACCGAGGTCGGCACCACGGTTTCGCGGCCGCCGCATTTCCCGGTGGCGATCGGTGCCCTAGCTGGCCCCCATCGCGACAAGCATTTCAAGGCGACGCGCCTCACCGCGGGCCATGAATGGGCAATGGCGAACGGCGCCACCATGGTGGAAGCCGGCCAGTGGCTGCGCCCGCAATGGTTCTCGCGCCCCGGCGAGAAGGACTGGCTGGAAAGCGTCTGCCGCGAGGTCAAGACCACCCGTTCGATCGTCGGCGTGTGCGATGTCTCGACTCTCGGCAAGATCGACATCAAGGGTGCGGATGCCGGCGCCTTCCTCGATCGCGTCTACATCAATACCTTCTCGACGGTCGCGGTCGGCAAATGCCGCTACGGCCTGATGCTGCGCGAAGACGGTTTCGTCATGGACGACGGCACGGCGGCCCGCTTCGCGCCGGATCATTATGTGATCTCGACCACCACGGCCAATGCCGTGAAGGTGATGCAGCACCTCGAATTCTGCCGCCAGACGCTCTGGCCCGAACTCGACGTCTCGCTGTCCTCGATCACCGAGCAATGGTCGCAATATGCGGTGGCCGGGCCGAAGGCCCGGGAATTGCTGCAGAAACTCTATGGCTCGAGCGCCGATCTGTCGAACGAGGCCTTCCCCTATATGGGATGCGCCACGCTGCAGCTCGGCAATGTCGCCTCGCGCCTCTACCGGCTCTCCTTCTCGGGCGAACTTGCCTTCGAGATCGCGGTGCCCGCCCATTACGGCCTTGCTCTGCTCAAGGCGCTGATGACGCTGGCCGAGGAGATGGGCGGCTGCGCCTATGGCACCGAAGCCCTTGGCGTCATGCGCGTGGAGAAGGGCCATGTCGCCGGCAACGAGCTCAACGGCCAGACCACGGCTCGCGATCTCGGCCTCGGCAAGATGATGTCGACCAAGAAGGACTATATTGGCCGTGTCCTGGCCCAGCGTCCTGCCCTGGTGGCCCCGGATCGGCCTGGCCTCGTCGGCGTCAAGCCGGTCAACCCGGCGGATCGGCTGCGGGCCGGCTCGCATTTCCTCAAGAAGGGTGCCGCCTCCGTTGCGGCCAATGACGAGGGCTTTGCGACCTCGGTGATCTATTCGCCGATGCTCGAAAGCTGGATCGGCCTTGGCCTGCTAGCCAACGGCCCGTCCCGCCACGGCGAGGTGATCCGCGCCTATGATCCGGTGCGCAACGGCGATATCGAGGTCGAGGTCGTCTCGCCCATCTTCTTTGATCCTGAAGGGAGCCGTCTCCATGTTTGACGCCATCAGTGCAGGGCGTTTGGAGTCCCGTAGCGCCTTTGCCGGCCTGCTCAAACCGGTCGGAACGGGAGCAGGCGTCACCGTGCAGGATCGCTCGGGCCTGGAAATCGTCACCCTGGCCGCCCGCAAGGGCCAGGAGGGGGCCTTGGCCGCGCGCATGCAGGCCGCCTATGGCTTGCGATTGCCCGATAGCCCCAAGCGGGTCGTGTCCGGTACGCTCGCCGCCCTGGGCACCGGGCCGTCGGCCTGGCTGGTCACGCGCGAGGCGGGCGAACCCAATCTGCTCGTCTCGGATTTGATCGAGGCCGTGGGCACACTCGCGTCGGTAACCGACCAGACCTCCGGCTATGCTGTGCTGAAGGTCTCAGGCCCGCATGTCCGCGATATGTTCGCCAAGGGCCTGGACATCGACCTGCATCCGCGTGCGTTCGCACCAGGCGATGCCGCCGTGACGGCCTGCTCGCACATCGGCGTGACGCTTTGGCAGCTCGATGAAACGCCGACCTACGAGATCGCCTTGTTCCGCAGCATGGCCGGCAGCTTTTGGCATTGGCTGAGCGACAGCGCCGCCGAATTCGGCCTGGCTGTATAAGGAAGGCTGGTCTTTGGACCAGCCCTCAACAAGGAGTTTCGAACAAGCAGCGAAAAAGGCCGGGACGGGGCATTGCGACCCCTCATCCGCTTGCCGGCACCTTCTCCCCTTGCGGGCTATCGAATTCACACATCTCAACTGAGACAAGTAAAGCGCGTGAATCCCTCCCCGGCTTCGGGGAGGGTGGCCCGGCAAAGCCGGGTCGGGTGGGGTAGAGTGGCGCGATCTCGCCATCGTCAGGCCTGCTGGCGCCACTTTCCCCCTTCCGTCGACGCTTCGCATCGCCACCTTCCCCAACGTCGGGGAAGGATTTTCGGCGCCATATACTGGCGATACTGCGATGTGTGAATCGGATAGCCCTTGCGGGAGAAGGTGCCCCGAGGGGGCGGATGAGGAGTTGCTCCACCCGATCTGGACTTCGGACCCAACACTCTGAAAGTGCCGGTCTGAAGACCGGCCTCCGATTATTCCTTGCTGAGGAATCGTGTCAGGTGCTCGTTGGCGGCATTGTCCTGCCAGCCCTTCACCTTGTTCGAGACCAACCAGAGGTCGGCATTGGAGAGCAAGGGGGCTACGGGCTGGTCGCGCGCCAGCAGGGCCTCGGCATCCTCCAGGATCTTCAAACGCTTGGCCGGATCGGTTTCGGTATAGGATTTGGCGACCAGTGCGTCATAGTCCGGGCTGGCGAAATGGGAATAGTTGAACGCCTTGTTGGCCGTCGTCGGTAGCGCAAGGAAGTTTTCCGCGTCGGCATAGTCGGCCACCCAGGCTGCGCGCGCCACCTCGAAGGTTCCGCCGTCGCGCAGGAAGGCGTAGTGGGACTTGCTGTCCGAATTGAGCAGGGAGACCTCGACGCCGAGCGCTTTCCACATGTCGGCCACGGCGGTGGCGATCCGGCGATTATTGTCGTTGGTGCCGAAACGGATGGTGAGTTTCAGCGGCTTGCCGCCCTCGCCGAATCCCGCCTGCTTGAGCAGGTCCTTGGCCGCGTCCTCGCGATCGAGCTGAGGCTTGTCGGCGAAGTCCGGCTTGGCGGGCGTATAGCCCGGCAAGCCGGAGGGGACAAAGCTGTAGCTGCCGACGCGCGTGCCAGAGAAGATTTTCTCGGCCAGGAAGTCGCGATCGACCGCCATCGACAGGGCACGTCGAACCCTGGCATCGTCAAAGGGCGGGGTGCGGGTATCGAAGGCATAGTATTCATTGGTCAGGTTGGGCGAGACATGAACCTGATCGCCCACTTTCTCCTTGAGAAGTTTCAGCTGATCGGCCGCGAACTCGAAGGTCATGTCGAGCTCGTCCGCAAGAAAGCGCCGCTGGGCGGCAGCCTGGTCATCGATCGGATAGGAGATCACCTTGTCGATGTGGACATTGGCGGCATCCCAGTAGCGCGGATTCTTCACCAGCGTGACATGATCATTGGCGAGATTCTCCGTCAGGGTGTAGGCGCCATTGGAGATCAAATTGCCAGGCTTGACGAAATCGGCCTTGAGCTTCTCGACTGAGGCCTGATGCACCGGCAGGGCGGCCTGATTGGCCAAGAGCTGCAGGAGATAAGGCGTCGGCCGTTCCAGCGTGATCTCCAGCGTCCTGTCGTCGAGGGGCTTGACGCCCAGCGTGTCGACGCCGGCCTTGCCGCTGTTCACGGCTTCGGCATTCTTGATCGGATAGAACAGATTGGCGAAGCTGGCGGCTTCCTTGGGATCCTCGAGCCGTCGGAAGCTGAAGACGAAGTCAGCGGCCGTGACCGGATCGCCATTCGACCATTTGGCATTGGGGCGCAGCTTGAAGGTGTAGACGAGACCATCGGGGGAGATCGTCCAGCTCTCGGCTGTCCCCGCCGTGATCTTGCCCGCGGCGTCGAAAACGGTGAGCCCCTCGAACAGGTCCTTGAGGATGAATTGCTCGGCGATGATCGAGCTGTGGGTCGGATCGAGGGTCTGGGCCTCGGCGCCATTGCCTTTGTGCAGCACGACCTCGGCCAGGGCGGGGCAGGCGGCACCCCCCAGGAGGCCGGCAGTGAGGGGAAGGACGAGGGCGAATAGTCTCAATGCGGGCTTCATGCGGACTTCCCCTTATGGGTGTCCCGGCCGGTGCCGAGATTCGTGATGGGCCGAGTAAACTGGCTGGTCCTGCTCGCGGCAACCCTGGATATTTGCTGGGGGAAACGTCCTGTCGTCGGCGGCAGGTATCGTCTCGCCGGGCATCAGGTGGCGGTCCGGCGCAACAACAAGATGAGTCCGGCCGCGATGATGAAGGCAGCACCGAGCAGCGTCACGCCATCCGGTACATCGCCGAAGGCGAAATAACCGACGATGGCGGCACCGACGAGTTCCGCATAGACGAGGGGCGCCAGGGTCGAGGCATCGGCGAGCCGGAAGGCGATGATGGAGAGCAGGTGGCAGACCGCCGAGATCAGCCCGAGACCGGCGAAGAGCAGCAGGTGATCGCCGGCAGGGGTGGTCCAGGAAAGCACGGCCTGCGGCGTGAGGAGCGCCGCACCGATGAGGCACTGGAAAGCCAGCGTCTTGACGGGATCGCTCTGCTGCGCCGCCCGCCTAGTGGCGATCAGGTAGAAGGCAAAGCAGATGCCCGAAGCCAGAGCCAGAAGAATGCCGGGTTCGACAGCGCCGCCGGGCTGGAGAATGATGATCGAGCCGACAAAGCCCGAGGCAAGGCTGAGCCCCTTCACGAGCGTCATGCGTTCCTTGAGCACGACGACCGAAAGGGCTACCGCCAGGATGGGACCGACGAAATAGGCGCAGAGCGCCGTCGCCAGCGGGATGCGGGCGATGGCGAGGAAATACAGAGTCATCGCGGCGACCAGGAAGACGGTGCGTGCGGCATGGGAGGCGAGATGCTCCGACGGGAACATCTTCCTGCCATGAAGGAAGGCCGAGAGAGGCAGGACCGCCAGACCGGCGACCGCGTAGCGCGCCCAGCCGATGAAGAAGGGCGAATAGTCCGCGCTCAGATATTTGGCGATGCCGTCGACGGTCGGCACGCTCACCATCGCGATGATCATGGCCAGGATGCCGCGGGCGGATCCTGTGGTTTCGGCAGAGGCAGGCATGGCCATGAAGGAACCTATCGATAACCGGTCGCGTCGGCCGGCTTTCCGGCTTCTTCGACCTCCGGAATGTAGCGCCAAGCGTCGGGCTGGGAGCCGTCAAGATCGGTGAAACCATAGATTCGCGCCAGCTGTCCGCTCGAAAGAGACTGGCCGTTCCAGCGGTTCTTTTCGACATCGGCGGCGAGGGCGGCTACGGCACGCCCCACGAAGCGCGGCGTTTCCGAAATGACGAAATGCGGGACCGCCGCCGTGGCATCCCGCCAGTGCTCTTCTGCCACGCCGAAAGCCTCCAGCATCATTTCCGAGCGCAGCCAGCCCGGAGTGAGCGCCACCGAGGTGGCGCCGTGCTTGGCAAGGTCCTTGGCATGGGCCCAGGCAAGACGGATCACGGCCGACTTGACCAGGTCGTAGAAGGGCGAGAGGCGGTAGTGGCCGGCATTGTAGTCGGCCGTTCCGTCCGTCATCTCCACGAGAAGACCGCCGGGGTGCTCGATCAGCAGGGGCAGGGCGTGATGCGCGGTGATCAGATGGGTGTCGATGCCCAGGCGCAGCAGGCGCAATCCCTTGTCCAGATCGTGTTCCCAGACGGCCTTGTTCCACTCGAACAATTTCTCGCCGCCCCAGATGTCGTTGACGAGGATATCGAGGCGGCCCTGTTCAGCTCGGATCCGGTTCACCAAGTCCTGCACCTCGCCGGGCATGAGATGGTCGACGCGGATGGCAATGCCCTTGCCACCGGCGGCATCGACCAATTCAGCCGTTTCCTCGATGGTTTCCGGTCGATCATACTCCGAGCGTCGTCCGCGCGTGCTGCGGCCGGTGACGTAGACGGTCGCGCCCGCGGCTCCCAGTTCGATGGCAATGCCCCGGCCGGCGCCACGCGTGCCGCCGGCAACAAGGGCAACCTTTCCCTTGAGCATCATCACAGCTCCCATTGTCGATTGCAGCGCGCCTTTTCCATGGGCGGGAATTAATATATAAATGATTGTTCGGTTATAATTGGATGTCAAGATGCCCCGCCCGAAGACGTTGCCCGACCAGACCGTGCTGGAGGCTGCCCTGCAGCTTCTGCACAACAAGGGGCCTGAGGCTCTGACATTTGCGGGATTGGCGCAGGCTTGCGGCCTGGCGGCTGCAACCTTGGTGCAGCGCTTCGGCAGCAAGGCGCAGCTCAAGCAGGCAGCCTTGCTCCATGCCTGGGATCGCCTGGACGAAAGAACGTCACAGCTGGCGGCGGATATTTCACGCACGCCCGAGGGCGCCATCGACCTGCTGGTGGCTCTTTCCGTCGACTATGGCGCCATCGAATCCTATGCCGAAGGATTGCTGATCCTGAGGGAAGATCTGCGCGATCCTCTGTTGCGCGCACGCGGCGCGCGCTGGCGGGATGTCCTCGTCGGCGTGCTCGACACCTGTCTGGCGGAGCGGGGGGGCAGGCGCCACGGGCTTGGCCAATTGATGGCTTCGCAATGGCAGGGCTCGCTCGCATGGTGGGGGTTCGACCCCAATTGTCCGGTTACGGACCATGTCGGCCGCGAACTCAGGCAATTCGTGGCAGCCGTCATGCCGGAAAGGGCAGGCACCTGAATGATGCCCGCCCCGATCGCCCGCTTGGTGAGGGCTTATCGAGCTTCGACCGAACGAAGCTGCGTCACCGGGCTGCGTTCGGGCAGCTTCACCGGCATCGGTGCATCGTCAATGGCATTGTCGTGCAGGGCCATGCGTTCGGCGACCCAGCTTTCGGCCAGGGCCAGGGCATGCGGCGTCATGCGATAGGTACGTACGCGGCCTGCCTTCTCGGAGACGACGATACCCCCGGCTTCGAGCACGCCGAGATGCTTGAGCACCGCGGGCATGCCCATCGAGAGGGGGAGTGCGAGTTCGCTGACAGAGGCTGGTCCACGGGCAAGACGATCGACCATGGTGCGACGGCTGGTATCGGCGAGCGCATGGAACATTCTGTCGAGGGTGAGGGGATCGAGGCGAGCTTCCACGTCAGGCTACTTTCTTAGTCGGAGGAGGAAACCGGCCAGCAACGCGCCGGCCGGCGGGGCATCAAGCCAGGAAGAACAATCTGGGAGCACCGGTCTGGCGGGTCCCGGGCCTGGAAAGGAGAGGTATCGGTGCTGAATTTCGACGGAGGGCTCAGCTCGGCGAACGGCAAGGCTTCACAGTCCCAATCCGGCCCGCGATCTTGCCGGGAATTCAGCTGATACGATGAGGGAGAGAGCGCCATCGTCGGGCCTCAAAATGCCAATGAGCTTCCAAACCGTTCTGGGCTGCCAAAGGAGCCTATCGAATTGATATCGTTCGAAATTCCAAACTTATGTCTGTCTTGCCGATCACAAAAAGAAGCCCGCTGCGCGGGCTTGGGAGGGTATCGAGAGAACCGAGCGAAGGTGCGAACAGCACAGCATGGAGGGGATCTGTTTGGAGATCGCTGCGCCGTTCGCAAGATCAATCTAGACGGGCGGCGCTAGGAGCACACTCCGTCAAATATGACATGTCGAATTTGACGGATTGGCTGGGAAGGCGCGAATGGCGCGCAAGCCTCGCTGCAAGTGGAGGCGAGGTTTTTTGCATAAAAATGCATGGATTGGAATAGATCTAGCAGCTTTGGCCGTCAGCAGGAAGCCGATCTTCCTACCTCTTTAGTAGAGGGCCAGCATTCGCCGTTCGCCGGGGACGATATGGGCTCCGATTCGGCTGGGATCGACAACGGTGCGAAGCCGCCGTGGCTGAACTCATTCCGCCGGCGCGGCGATCTCCTTCTCAGTCAAAGTGAGCTTGGCCAGAATCAGCGCTCCGATGGCGCAGAGGGCGATGATCGTGACCATCGGCAGGGCCGTGCCATTGAAGAACAGACTGGCGATAACGATCGTCACGGCACCCGTCACCATTTGCAGCGTGCCGCCAAGAGCCGAGGCCATGCCCGCAATGGGGCCGTGATGTTCCAGCGACAGGACCATGCTGGTCGGTATGACCAAGCCGAGAAAGGCAAAGGTGATGAAGAGCATCCCGATCAGCACCGGCAGGCTGTCGACACCGCTTGCAACCAGCGCGAAAAGGGTGATGGCCGAGATGGCATAGGCGAAGACGGCACCGAGGATCACCCGGCCCATGCCGAAGCGCTGGCCGAGATAGGCGCTGAACTGGGAGGCGCCGATGAAGCCGATGGCGTTCACGGAGAAGGCCAGACTGTAGAGCATCGGGGTCAGGCCGAAATGATCGACATAGATGAAGGAGGAACTGGCCAGGAAGGTGAAGAAGCTCGACATGCCCAGTGCACCGATGAAGGTCACTCCCAGGAAATGGCGGTCACGCAGCAGCAGCCCGTAATTGGACAGGACTGTCGACAGGTCGCCGGCGATGCGCTCGGCGGGTGGCCGGGTCTCCGGCAGCACGAAAGCCGTCAGCAGCAGGCTCAGCACTGCGGCGATGGTGACGGCGACGAAGATGGCGCGCCAGCCGAAGGGAATAATGAGGGCACTGCCTGTGAGAGGGGCGAGAATGGGGGAGACGCTGAAGACCAGCATCACCAGGGACATCAATCGGGTCGCCTCGACGCCGGTATGCAGGTCGCGGATGATGGCGCGCGGGATCACCATCACCGACGCCGCTCCGATGCCCTGGACGAGGCGCAGGCCGATCAGCCAATCAATGGTTGGGGCCGACGCACAGCCGATCGATGCCAATGTGAACACTGTCAGACCGAAATAGAGCGGCAATTTGCGGCCGACAATGTCAGAGACCGGCCCGTAGATGATCTGGGTCAAGCCAAACCCCAGGAAGAAGGCCATCAGGGTCATCTGGGCAGCGGCGGTGCTGGTCTGGAGATGCTCCGCCATCGAGGGGAGGGCGGGAATATACATATCGATGGCGAAGGGCCCGATGGCGGCGAGCAGGCCGAGCACCAGAGCGTTGCGAGCAAAGCTGTGCGGCATGGAAAATCCTGTGATGGCCGGCGACTTGGAGAGTCTTTCGGCGGCAGCCGATGCGGCGTGATCCTGGAGAATCGTTTCGTGGCACGTGGTTATCGCCGGCCGGCTCGTCAAGCGAGGGCCGGGAATGTGCACTCGATCGGCCTGCTTGCCAAGCATCCGCCGGCCATGCCGGGCTAGTTGGCCATCGATGAAAGGGGGCTGGTGTTTGGGTAAGGGAACCCCGGACCGGAAAAGCCAGCAATGTCATCCGGCAATGAAAACGGGGGAAGAAGCAATGCTTCTTCCCCCGTTCACCGATTTCTCGAAACGCCAAGCTTTCGCAAGCGAAATCTGCACTTGGTTGTTATGTGAAGCAACGCTTGGCAGAAATAGCGCCCACAACCCCAATGGCGCCTTTGTTAACAAGGTAGAATGCTACAACCAATTTCAGGCCTGTCCAGTATGAAATTGAAGCAACCCGTCCGTTGCGGAACTTATATCGATTTACCTTTTCAGATGAGAAAAAGAACCGAATTGAGTAGTCCGCAACGGCTATACGTTGTTTGGCGTTTCGCCCTGGGGAAATGGGATTCGGGAGAGTGGCGGCAAGGAGACCTTGCCACATGAGCCGGCTGTCCCGACAGCAGTACCGTCGGTCTCCCGAGCATCAGCCCTTTTCTGCGAGAATCTCCCGCAACGCGCCCGCAACGATATCTGCCTTGTCTTCCGTCATATTGTAGCCGGACGGCAGATTGATGCCATGCCTGGCGATCGCCTGTCCCTTGTCATGCGGCGTGACCAGACGCTTGGCTGCCGGACGATCGGCGAAGGCCTGCATGCTCGACAGCGGCGAAAAGAAGGGGCGCGTATCGATGTTGCGCCTGTCGAATTCGGCCATCAGGCTGAACTTGTCGAGGCCGAGGGCTGGATCGAGCACCACCGTCACCATCCAGAAGGAGTTTTCGCTTCCTTCCGGTTCGGCATTGAGGGTGATGCCGTTGAGCCCGCCGAGCCGTTGCCGGTACCAATCGAAAATGGCGCGCTTATGGGCGATCAGCGTGTCGATGCGTTCCATCTGTGCGACCCCGAGCGCTGCGGTCACGCCGTTCATGCGATATTTAAAGGCGATCTCCTGATTGATGAACCGGCGGTGATCGCCGGGCGCGCGGCCATGGTCGCGCAGGCAGAGCACACGCTGGTGGAGATCGTCGTCATCGGTCACCAGCATGCCACCTTCGCCGGTGGCGACAGTCTTCGAGCCGTGGAAACTGAAGGCTGCTGCCCGCCCGAAGCTGCCTGCGCGACGGCCGCGATAGCGAGAGCCGAGGGCCTCGGCCGAATCTTCGATGAGATGGATGCCGTGCCTGTCGGCTATGTCCTGCAAGGCCTGCCAGTCGCACATCGAACCATAGAGATCCACGCCCAGGATCGCCTTGGTCTTGGGACCGATGGCGGCCTCTACGGCACGCGGATCGATGCACCAAGTATCGGGCAGGATGTCGACAAGCACGGGTTCGGCACCGACATAGGTGACCGGCGCCACCGAGGCGATCCAGGTCACGTCGGGTACGATCACCTCGTCGCCCGGGCCGATGCCGAGCGCGGCCAGGATGAGATGCAGCGCCGCCGTCGCATGTGGCACGCTGACGGCATGCTTCACGCCGACATAATCGGCCATCATCCGCTCGAAGCGGGCATTATAGGCATAGTGATTGGCATACCACGCCGTGCGGGCAGCCTCCGCGGCGAGTTCGGCCTCTCTCTCGGTGATGGAGGGACCTGCGACGGGAATGCGTTCGGGGGCAATGATCACGGTGACTCGGCTCTACTTGATTGGCAGCCGATACATACCGCGCCCACCTACGCGGCGCCAGACCGATCAAAATGGCCGGGGCGGCGCGAGAATTGCTGGTTGCGGCTATTGCTGCAAAGGAATAGGACATGCTTCGGTTGATGGCCGATAGGAGCCCGTGAACATGTCAGGACCCTGCGTAACTATAGGGATTCCTATCTATAATGCAGAAGACATGATCGCGGAATGTCTGGAGTGTTTACTGAACCAGACATACAGAAATATTCATATCGTCATATCGGATAATGCTTCAACGGACGGCACTCAAGCCATCGTCGAGCGATATGCGGCAATCGATAATCGGATTACATATCTGCGGCGGCCCGAGAATGTCGGGCCTGTCAGGAATTTCCGTGGGCTGGTGGATGCGGCGCAGACACCGCTCTTCCTGTGGCGGGCGCATGACGACCTGTCCTCCGCCGACTATGTCGAGCGACTGGTCGCCGCTTTTGATCGAACGCCGAATGCCTTGCTGGCCGTTCCCACGGTGATGACGTATCGAAGTGACAGGCCCGTCACCATCGCGCGGCCCCGGGAACCGCGGGGGTCGCAATTGCGGCAGATCGCGGATCTTCTGTATAATTCTCCTGCAAGCTGGTTCTATGGCATGTGGCGAACCGATGCCTTGCGTGGAATATTGGATTACGTCAATCGGGCGTATCCGGACCCATGGGGATCCGATCATCTGGTGATGTATCCGGTTTTCATACGCAGGGCCGTTGCGATGGCACCGGAGGCTCAGTTTTCTCAGCGTATCGTCTGGAAAGAAGCCAATCGCTCGATGAGGATCGTGCCGGCCATGCATCTCATCCGGTTGCGGCGAGCCTATTGGAAAGCCTGCCTCCACGATATCGATGAAGCCGGATTTAGCGGGGTCGAGAAGCTTGCCCTGAAGGGGATTACTTTTTTCTATGTCGGTAAACGGGTTGCTCGCATTGGGAAGATCACCCGTGTCGCTTTCAGGCAGGTTTTAGCGTTATTTAGGCGCAAGAAATGAAGTAAATATTGTTGTATATACTAAAATTTATACCTGCTTTTCCATCAATACAACGTCGTAAATATCGTCGTCCGCACGAAAGTGGCTCAGCATCGTCCCTACAATTCTAAAGTTCATGGACTTGTAGAGGGAGAGTGCAGCGAGATTGTCCGCTCTGACTTCCAGAAGTATTTTTTCCAGGTGATATTTTTCTTTCGCCGTCGCAATGAGATTCTCCATTGCAACGCGCCCCAGGCCCTGGCCTTGCGCGCCCGGTGCAATGACGATCCCGATAAAGCCATGTCGATTTCGACGGTGAATATTGGTGATCTGGGCAAAGCCGATTGCTTCACCTGTCATGCCGTCGGCAATGACCAGGAAACCGCCATTGGGGTCGGTTTTCCGGCGCTCCAGCCATTCGGCGACAGCGTCATCATCTGTTGATGTCACCACATTGAGGAGCAGGGCTTGCAGGGCAGAATCTCTCCGAAGCGAGGCGAGAAACTCGAAATCGCTATTTTCCGGAGATCTCAAGCTCACTCGCTTCAATATCGCATTCCTGTTTGCTTGATGGCCGCAGTCGATAGAGGAAGTCTGCCGGCTAACGCGTCAT
Source organism: Labrys sp. WJW (assembly GCF_001676615.1). Lineage (GTDB taxonomy): Bacteria > Pseudomonadota > Alphaproteobacteria > Rhizobiales > Labraceae > Labrys > Labrys sedimenti. The sequence continues at coordinate 133,916 of NZ_LYXZ01000034.1, forward strand.
GGCGCCTGCTTTGCCAGAAATTCGCGCCAGTGAGTGGTTCGGGGCTTCAGATAGCGATGGGCATCGCGGCCGGCATGGCCGATCAGGTCGAGGACGGAGACATAGGGTGTAAAGGCACCGCCACCTTGCGGCCATGGCGTCAGGCTGTAGTCCATATACTCGATGGTCACGCCGCTCGCTTCGAACGCTTCATGGTCCATATATCGCGCGGCCCCATGTCCGGTGAGATATCGTGTTCCGCCGACGCTGAGGACGATGTCCAGTACCCGCTTCCATGAGGAACCGGCTATATTCAGCTTACTGCTGTGGGTTATTTTTCGCGATTTTCCAATCCCGAGATGGTTTGCAGTTAGCTCGATGCCTTGGATCAGGGCTTCGCACAGTCTGTCTTGCTCATACGCCTTGTCGAGAATGTCGATCGCGTCCTGTGCATGGGAGGCGGCGGCGAGCGATTGCTTGAGGAGCAGTTGGTGCGTTGCTCGCCAATCGGCGGCCGTGGCTTCCAGATCCATGATGGGCTTGTAGGTGCCTCCGCCGGCAAGCGGAATGGTCATCCACTTGATCTGATCGCCGATCTTGACCTGCACACGGTTCGTAAAGCTTCCCTTCGAGAACTGAGCATCATCCAAATAAACGTAGACGTCCGCCAGGGCGAGTTGCTCGAAAAAACCGGGCCAAGGGAACAGCATGGGCTGGGTGATTACAACAGTTGTCATGCTCGATTTCGGAGTTGTGAGCTACATGATCTATTTCGGTAAAACGTCAAAGTAACATCTTGATTATGTAATGACCTGACGGGTGACAAGGCAGATCGCTGATTCATTGGGCTGGCGTTTCCTTTTTCAACCGCCCAGCGACATAGTCAAAGCTGCGCGACGAACGCGACCGGATCCCGTAGCAGCGACGCCTTGGCCCTAATCGCCTCGTCCGGCCAGGTCCACCAGGCACTGGCCAGCAATTTTTCGACGGTGTCGTCATCGAAGCGATAGCGGATCAGCCTGGCTGGCACTCCGCCCATGATGGCGTAGGGCGGCACGTCCTTGGTGACGACCGCGCCACCGGCGATCACCGCACCATGCCCGATGGTGATGCCGGTCATCAGGGTCACCCCCATACCGATCCAGACATCGTGTCCGATCACGATCGGATCGTTCTTGGGATAATGGCGGTCGATCGTTTCGTCGACGATGCCCCAGCCTTCGAGATAAGTGGCGGGGCTGGTCGAGACGAGATCGAGAGGATGGTTGCCGCCTGAGACCTTGATCTCGGTGGCGATCGAGCAAAAAGCGCCGATCTCGCCAATCTTGGATTGCTTGGTGCAGAGCGGGCGATATCCGTAGCTGTACTTGCCGACGCGGATACCGAAGCGCTGCTCGACCAGCGCCCGCATGAAATCGTCGCGCGGACCATAATGCGAGCGCGACCATTTGGAGACTTTGCGCAAGGCGAAGCGAGGCAGCCCGATTTGCAGCAAGCGCCGATGCAGGGCGGAACGAATGACGATGTCGTCAGGCGCATAGGTCAGGGTTGTCGCTTTGGAGGAGATTACCACGGCTGGCTTTCGTTTTTCGCTGTCTGCTCTCGGCCGGGTCAGGCCTCCTTATGCGACGATCGAGGAGGGATCGCCGAGACTTCCGTTGCCTATACCAACTCTACCCGTTTCCTCAACGGCTTCTTCAGGCCGTCTGCTGGACGATCTTGGCCTGAAAACCGCTAGATGCGGTCTTCGCCGGTGTATCGCCGGCCGGGGAGGATGAACCGCACCAGCCGGTGAAGCGGCGTCATCAGAATTTCGGCATGGGCGGCAGGGGGGCCAGGGGAGAGCCGAACCATTTCTGGTTGATCTGGCTGAGTTGCCCGTCGGCGACGATCTCGCCGATAAAGCCGTTGCACCATTCCTGCAAAGCGGTATCGGCCTTGCGGAAGGCCATGCCGTTGGCCTGTTCCTTCATCTTGAACTTGGCCTCGATGCCGAGGCTGGCATAGTCTTTGGTGAGCTGGGCGAGTACCGTATTGGAGGCACCGATCGACTGCACTTGCCCCGAGATCAGGGCCTGGGTGGTGGTGGCGTCGTCGTCGAAGCGCATGATCTGGGTGCCTGATGGCGCGATCTGCGAGACGGTGATGTCCTGTGTCGAGGCACGCGCCACGCCCACGGTGACACCCACGAGATCTTCGGGCTTGGTCACCTTCAGGTCCTTAGGGCCCATGATATAGGTGGTCAACGTGCTGTAGGGATTGGAGAACAGCACCTGCTTCATGCGTTCGGGCGTGATGCCGAAAGTGGCGATGAGCAGGTCGACCTTGTTGGTGAGCAGATAGGGGATGCGGTTGGGGCCGGTCACCGGCACCAGTTCCAGCGAGACTCCGAGCTTCTTGGCCATCAGGGCGGCGACATCGGCATCATAGCCGGCCGGCTTCTGTTCGGTGTCGGTGCCGCCGAAGGGCGGGTAGTCGGTGAGGACACCGACGATCAGCTTGCCGCGCGCCTTGATTTCATCGGGCGTGGCGGCGGAGGCAGGCCCGGCCGCGAGAGGCAGGGCCAGGGCGGCCATGCCGGCGGCCAGATACAGGCCCAGCCGTCGGCGCGAAATCGGATATGTCGAAGCCATCATCGTTTCCTCTCCTTGATCGAAATTCTCAGCGTCTGGCGACGGTCAGCCGCCGCTCCATGGCGCGGCTCCAGAGCGACAGCGGCCAGCACACCAGGAAATAGGCGAGCGCCACCAGGCCGAAGATGGTGAAGGGCCTGAAGGCCGCATTGTTGATGATCTGGGCCGCGCGGGTGATCTCGACGAAGCCGATGATCGAGGCGAGCGAGGTGCCCTTGATGAGTTGCACCAGGAAACCGATGGTCGGCGGAATGGCGATACGCACCGCCTGGGGAATGACCACCTTGAACATGCGCGGTACGTAGGTGAGGGCGAGGGCGCGGGCCGCCTCGCTCTGGCCCGGTGGCACCACTTCGATGGCGCCGCGCCAGATCTCGCCGAGAAAGGCGCTGGCATTAAGGGAAAGGCCGATCGCCGCCGCCGTCCAGGGATTGACGTCGATGCCGAAGATGCCGGGTACGAAGAAGGCGAGGAAAAGCTGCATCAGCAGCGGTGTGCCCTGGAACAGCTTGATATAGCCCATCGCCAGCCAGCGCAGGGGTCGGATCTCGGACGTTCGCGCCAAGGCGACGACAAGGCCGCCAATGCCGCCGCCGATGAAGGCGGCCAGTGAAAGCAGCAGCGTCCAGCGCAAGGCCAGCAGGATGTAGAGGATGTCGGCTTCGCTCAATACACGCATACCGCCCCCCTATCGCCGGCTCGGCTGGCGCAGGAAGGCGCGCTCTATGCCTGCGAACAGGCACCAGAACACGATCGACAGGGCCAGATAGATCGCGGTCGCCACGAAATAGACCTCGAAGCTGCGGAAGGTGCGCGATTGGATGTCGCCAGCCGCTGCGGTCAGCTCGCTGGCGGCGATGGCCGAGCAGACGCTGGAATTGAGCATGAGCAGGATGAACTGGCTGGTCAGCGAGGGATAGATCGCCTGGATCGCCGGCTTGAGGATGACGAGACGAAAGATCTGCAGCGGCTTGAGGCCGAGCGACTTGCCGGCCTCGATCTGGCCTTTGGAGATGCTCTCGATACCGGCGCGGATGATCTCGATGCCATAGGCGCCGACATTGACCACCAGCGCGAGCAGCGCCGCGCTGTTCGAGGACAGGCGCAGGCCGAGCGAGGGCAGGCCGAAAAAGATCACGAAGACCTGGATGAGGAAGGGAGTGTTGCGGATCAGCTCGATATAGGCGTCGATGGCATAACGCAGCGGAGGGGGGCCGGAGGTCTTGGCGAGTGCCCCTATGACTGCCACCACCATGCCGATGGCCATGGCCAGTCCCGAGAGTATCAGCGTGTGCAGGGCGCCGGCCGCAAGCTCCGGCCAGTAGGCGAAGACATCAGCGAACTCGAACTCGTAACTCATGCCGTCCGCTCTTGCGGCAATCCGGCAGCGGCTCGGACGGAACAGCCCACGCAGCGTCTCCCCTTGACGTTCCCGTTAAGCGCCCGATCTTCGTGGGCCTCGATCGTGAGGGCAGCTTTGCATGGATGGCCGGCAGGGTGAAGCACCTGCCGGGCAGATATCCAAGGATAGTTGGGACAACCTGCAAAGGAGCGATCAGCGGGCCTTGCCGGGCAGGATCAGGCCAGGAGAAACGGCTCCAAGCACGACTGGCTTGTCCTGGCCGCAACGGAAGGAGCGGGCATGTTCGTCGGCGATCTTGCGCGCGAGCGTATTTGCGTCGTCATTCGCGCGAGCATCGACATAGCCGACATGGCAGGTGCCGTCCTTGCCGAGACGGGTGACGACCAGGACGCGGCCGGATGCGGGCGAGGAACCCTCGGCATCGGCCTTGTGGTCCGCCTCCGTCATCACTTGCCATTGCAGGATGGTGGCGAAGGGCAGCCTCTCGCCAGCGGCAAGACGCCATTCGACCTTGCCGTGATCGGCGCTGTTGAAGGCCGCGAAGGTTTCGTTGGCAGCCAGGTCGTTGGCGCCGGCCTTGCCGAAACTGACGAACATGCGCTGGTCCCCGGCGGCAAGCCGCATCGGCAGGCCACGATAGCCCGGGCAGCGCCAGCTGCCGTAATCCTCCTCGTCGCCTCCAGGCTGGTGAGGGCACTTGGCGGTGTCGAAGCTGGTATAGGCGCTGGTGAAAGGCTCTGCCGCCAACGCGCCGGAGGAGAGCAGCAGCACAACCGCCAGTGCCAGCAGGAAACTGGCAAAAATGGTCTCGACGATGTCGTTGCGTGTCATGGCGCTCCCCTGTCTTTCCGGTATCGCTGATGTCCTTCTAGGGGGATGGCGGCGCAGATACTGTGCAGGATCACACGAGGGCGCCCCGAGAAAAGGATGTTATACCAAGTCTCGAAATCCTCGACCCGTCATCCCCGGCTGAGCCACTCACGAGCGCAGCGAGGGAGAGCGAAGGGAAGGGGATCCAGGGGCCATAGGGCGCGACTTTTAGTCCCTGGATCCCCTTCCCGGGGTCTTCGACCCCGCCGGGGATGACAGAGCTCATCGCACGAACGGGTCAATCATTCGGCGAGCCGGTATTACTCCGATTTGCGGAAGACATCCCGGATGGTCTTGATCGCGCCGGCCTCCTTTACGCGATAGCCCGGCAATTGCGAGATGGCGGTGTGGAATTCCTGGCCGCGCATGACCGCCAGCACGCGCTGCATGGCCGGCTGGTCAAGGATCTGCTTGTGGCAGACGAAGACATAGTCTTCAGTGAGGAGGCGTACGAAATCGAGGCCGAATTGTCGGGCGGCCGCCTCGACCCCGAAGGCGACGTCGGCGAGACCGCTGGCGACATAGGCGGCGACGGCGGCGTGGGTGAATTCGGAATGCTCATAGCCGTTGATGCGGCTGCCATCGATGCCATGCTGGGCCAGAAGCTGTTCGAAGACGAGCCTCGTGCCGGAGTCCGGGTCGCGGTTGACGAAACGGATCGCGGGATCGAGCAGTCTTTCCAGCCCATCGATACCGCGCGGATTGCCGCGCTGCACGATCAAGCCGACTTCGCGTGTCACGAAGGAGATCACGCGATGTAGGTTGGGGTTGAGCCAGCCCTTGCTGGCGGCGATGGCGCGCTTGCGCAATTCGCCCTGCGGCAGATGCATGCCGGCAAGGTCGCAGCCGTCATGGACCAGCGAAACCAGTGAGCTCTGGTTGCTGACATAACGAAAATCGATATCGATGTCCGGCTCGCGGCTGAGAAGCTTGCGCAGCTTGGGCACGGCGAAGCCGTGGCTGGCATGGATGCGCAGGACCAGGGGCCCGTGCGGCAGCATCTGGTTGATCTCGGTTTCCAGTTCCTGCGAGAGGTTCTGTAGCAGCGGTCCCAGCCTGGCTTCCAGCCTTTGTCCCGCCCAGACCAGTTTCTCCCCGAAGGGCGTGAGGCTGGTGCCGCTGCCCTGCCGGCGGACGACGATGGGCGTGCTGAAGAACTCGGACCATTTTTCGATCAGGTTCCAGGCGTGGCGATAGGAAACATTCGCCTTATCAGCGGCGGCGGTGATCTTTCCGGTGGCGCGGATCTCGGCGAGGAAATCCAGCATGACCTGGAGCGATTGCGCGTCTTCCTGCCGGTGAAAACGCCAAACGGGCTCGATCTCGATCCGGATCATGCCGCCTCTCCCGCTCCGAGCCTAGAGGCTCGGACCTCGATATATGAAATAGAAAACATATTATATTGGCTACAACATAGGATCATACGTTCATAACTCCGCTCTCTCTTATAAGCAGAAGATTTCATATTCCCATGATTTTATTGGGTAACTAGCATGATTTCTGTCTTGCATCCGACGAGCTTCGTCGTCGGTCAAAGCATTAGATATGAACTATAATACATATATGGGAGCTCTAACGTGCTGAAACGGGTATATGGCGACATTCATGACCTCCTGATCGATGGCCGGCGCATCGCCGCCGCTTCCGGACGCAGTTTCGAGACCTTGAATCCGGCAACCGGTGAGGTCGTTGCCCGGGTGGCGGAGGCGGATGCCGGCGATGTCGACACCGCCGTGCGCTCGGCCCGTGCGGCCTTCGAAGGCAGCTGGTCGCGCATGAAGGCCAGCGAGAGAGGAGCCTTGCTGCTGAAGCTGGCTGATCTCATTCGCCGCGACGAAGACGAACTGGTGCGGCTCGAAAGTCTCGATTCCGGCAAGACGGTTTCTGCCATTCGCCGCCAGGATCTGCCCGCGGTCCTCGATACGCTCACCTATTATGCCGGCATGGCCGACAAGATTAACGGCCAGGTCATACCGGCCCGCACCGACGCCTTGACCTATACGGTGCGCGAGCCGCTGGGGGTGGTCGGCGCCATCATCCCCTGGAACTTCCCGCTGATGATCGGCATGTGGAAGATTGCGCCGGCTCTGGCCTGTGGCTGCACCGTCGTGCTCAAGCCGGCCGAACTGACGCCTCTCACCGCCCTGAAGATCGGCGAGCTCGCGCTGGAGGCAGGTTTCCCGGCTGGGGTGCTCAATGTCGTGCCCGGCTTCGGCAAGATCGCCGGCCAGGCGCTCGTCGACCACATGGATGTCGACAAGATCACCTTTACCGGCTCCCCCGTGGTCGGGCGCCAGATCCTGCAGGGCGCGATCGGCAATCTCAAGCGCGTGACACTCGAACTGGGCGGAAAGTCGGCCAATATCGTCTTCCCGGATGCCGATCTCGACGCCGCCGCCAAGGCGGCCGGCGCTGGCATCTTCTTCAACACCGGGCAGGTCTGCTCCGCCGGCTCGCGCATTCTCGTGCATGAGAGCGTCTATGACGAGATGGTCGAGCGGCTGGCGGCCCGCGCCCGCTCGATCCGTGTCGGCGATCCCCTGGAGGCAGCCACGAGCATGGGGCCGCTGGTCTCCGAGGTGCAGATGAAGCGGGTGCTCCGTTATATCGATATCGGCCGCAAGGAGGGCGCCTCGGTCGTCGCAGGCGGCGCAAGGCATGGCAAGACCGGCTACTTCGTCGAGCCGACCGTGTTTGCCGGCGTCCGGCACGAGATGCGTATCTCCCAGGAGGAGATCTTCGGGCCTGTCGCGGCCGTCATTCCCTTCAAGGACGAGGAAGAGGCGATCCGCCTGGCCAATGGCACGGTTTACGGGCTGGCGGCGGGCGTGTGGACGGGGGATATCGGCCGCGCCCATCGCTTCACCCGTCGGCTCAAGGCCGGCACGGTCTGGGTCAACACCTACGGCCCGACCGACGTGCGCCTGCCTTGGGGCGGGGCGCGCGATTCAGGCTTCGGCCGCGAACATGGCGACGCCGCGATCGATAATTTCACCGAGCCCAAGGCGGTGTGGATCAACACCGGCGCCTGACCAAAGCCAGGTTTGCCGAACGCCGGTGTGAACACCGGCTTTCCCGACGACAGGACGCGTTTTCCAACCCCGCGCGAGCGGGGGCGGACCTTCTTTGCCTGAATTCATGGAGATATCATGCGTATCGCAATCATCGGCCAGCAAGCGTTCGGCAAGAGCGTGCTGGAGGCCTTCCTGGCGCGCGGCGACGAGGTGGCTGCCGTCTTCTGTGCTCCCGAAAAGCCGGGTGCCCGGCCGGATCCGCTCCGCCTCGCCGCCGAGGAGCGCGGACTCAAACTGTTCCAACTGCCCAATCTCAAGAGCCCGGCGGCCGAGGGCGCCCTGCGCGCGCTCGATGTCGATCTCGCCGTCATGGCCTATGTGCTGCAATTCGCGCCGCAATCCTTCGTCAACATCCCCAGGCACGGCACGATCCAATACCATCCATCCCTGCTGCCGCTCTATCGGGGCCCGAGCTCGATCAACTGGCCGATCATCAAGGGAGACACGCAGACGGGCCTCACCATTTTCCGCCCGACGGATGGGCTCGACGAGGGGCCGGTGATCCTGCAGAAGACCGTCGCTATCGGCTCGAACGACACGCTCGGCACCGTTTATTTCGACCATTTGTTCCCGCTCGGCGTCGCGGCCATGCTCGAGGCTGCGGATCTGGTGGTGGCCGGGCATCATTCCGAACATGTCCAGGACGAAAGCCTTGCTTCCTATGAGGGCTGGTGCCGGGAGGCCGAGGCCAGGATCAATTGGAATGCGCATGCCGAGGCCGTCCACAATCTCATCCGGGGCTGTGATCCGGCCCCCGGCGCCTGGACGATGGTACAGGGCAGGAAGGTCCGCCTGTTCGGCAGCGTCCTGCGGCCGGTGCGCCGTTTCGGTGATGTCGGCGGGAAGCCCGGGGAGATCGCTGCCATCGGCGAGCAGGGCATTGCGATCGCGGTGCAGGGCGGACTGATCGAGATTGCCACTATCCGCAACGATGCCGGGCAGAAGCAATCGGCGGCTAGCTTTGCAAAGTCGCACGGCCTTGCGGTTGGGGATCGCTTCGAATCCGATGCCGAGGAAGGCCTCGCCGCTGTTGCGGGCTGACGGCGTAGACAACAATGCCGACGCCGCGATGGCGTCGGCTTCTTCTTGATGCTTCTGAAAGTGGCTACTCGGCAGCCAGGGCGCCGCGCCGGATCTGGTCCTCTTCGATCGACTCGAACAGAGCGCGGAAATTGCCCTCGCCGAAGCCCTCGTCGCCCTTGCGCTGGATGAATTCGAAGAAGATCGGGCCGATCACCGTCTTGGAGAAGATCTGCAAAAGGATCTTGGTCATGCCACCATCGCGCACGCCTTCGCCGTCGATCAGGATGCCGTGCTTTTTCATGCGCTCGATCGGCTCATCATGGCCATTCACCCTGGCATGGGAGCGCTCGTAATAGGTATCGGGCGGGCCCGGCATGAATTTCAAGCCGTTGGCAGCCAGCCTGTCGACCGAGTCATAGATGCCCTCCGTCCCGACGGCGATGTGCTGGATGCCTTCGCCATGATACTTCTTGAGGAATTCCTCGATCTGGCTGGTGTCGTCCTTGGACTCGTTGAGCGGGATGCGGATCTTGCCGCAGGGCGAGGTGATGGCGCGGCTGACGAGGCCGGTAATGCGGCCGTCGATGTTGAAGAAGTGGATCTGCTTGAAGCCGAACAGCTCGCGATAGAAGGCCCACCATTTGTCCATGTTGCCGCGATAGACGTTGTGGGTGAGGTGGTCGAGATAATAGTAACCGACGCCCGCCGGCTTGGGGTCGGGCTCGCCCAGCCAGTCGAATTCGCGATCATAGGTCGAGCCTTTGTCGCCATAGGTCTCGATGAAATAGAGCAGGGAACCGCCGATGCCGACGATGGCCGGCACGTCCAGCGTCTTGTCGCTGCCTTCATACGGCGTGGCGCCGCGCGATATCGCATGCTCGAAGGCATGCCTGGCATCGACCACGCGCCAGGCCATGGCGGGCGCGCAAGGGCCGTGGGCCTCGACGAAGCGCATGGCGTGGCTGCCGGGCTCGGCGTTGACGATATAGTTGATGTCGCCCTGGCGCCAGACCGTGATGTCCTTGGTCTTGTGGGTGGCAACCGGCACATAGCCCATGCTGGTGAACAGTGCCTGCAGCTTGGCGGGCTCGGGATGGGCGAATTCGACGAATTCGAACCCGTCCGTTCCGGCGGGATTGTCGGGAGTGATCGCCGCCGGCGGCGCATCATGCGGGAAGGGACCCATAATTTCCTCCTGCTGTGAGGGCGATGTCGCGCCCTCGACTTTGTGGGGAATTGTGCCACCTTGCGCATGCAATGTGCTTGCATCTTTCGCGTGTTCGGCGAAAACTATGCACGAAACACGCATGAAATCCCGGATTGATGCAATGATCGATCTCGATGCTTATGATCTCAGAATCTTGCGGGAGCTGCAGCGTGACGGCCGCCTGACCAATATCGAGCTATCGGAGAAGATCGCGCTGTCGGCATCGCAATGCTCGCGCCGGCGCTCCCGCCTGGAGGCATCGGGGGTGATCTGCGGCTACCAGGCCAGCCTCGATCCGCACAAGGTCGGGCTCGACCTCCTGGTGGTGATCTCCGTGACGCTCGCTACCCACAATCGCGACAATGCCCGTAAATTCGCCCAGCTGGTCAACGACCTGCCCGAGGTGCTGGAGGCCTATGCTCTCACCGGCGAGATGGATTACCACCTCAAGGTGGCGACGCGCGGCCTCGCCGGCCTGTCACGCTTCGTCAACGAGGTGCTGCTGCCCCATGATTCCGTGCAGCATGTGAAGACCTCGATCGTGCTGGACACGCTGAAGCGCTTCGAAGGGCTGCCGCTCTCGAGCCTGCAGGAGGAAGAATGATGCTTGCTCCGTGCCTCAGGTCGTCCGGTGTTCCCGGAAGGCCGTGGTGAGGATGCGCAGGGCATCCCGCGCCCGCGGCGACAGCGCGTTGCAATGCAGGATGATTTGCGAGGGCGGCAAGGGAGGCAAGCCGAGCTTGGCGCTGACTTCGATCACGCCGGGCGGGGCGACGCGGTGGGCGAGGGCTGCAACCGCGACGCCGGCGGAAACGGCAAGGTTGAGGGCCGAGCCGCCGCCGCCGACGAAGGTCTCGCTCCAGGCAAGGCCTGCCTGTTCGAGAGCCTGTGTGGAGCGCAGGCGATCGGGGCAGGTCTCGCACATGCTCAACATGGCGAGCGGCAAGGGATCTTCACGCCGCCATTCGAAGCCGGGTGAGGCGTACCATCCGTAATGGGTCGCCGAAAGCGGTGTGCCCGGCCGTCGATCGTCCTCGTTGTGGACGATGACGGCGTCGAGCCCGCCTTCGTCGAGAGCGGCCATCAGCATGGTGGTGGTGTCGATCTTCACCTTCAAGGTGAGCGTCGGGTCGTGGGCGTTGAGCTGCGCCAACAGGGCCGGCAGTTCGGGGCCGGCGACATGATCGACGAAGCCGAGCGAGAGCCGGCAGGGCGCCGACGCGAACTCGGCGATCGCCCGTTCATGGGCGGCGATGAAGTCGCGGGCGGCAGGCAGGAAGGCAGCGCCGCGCGGCGACAGGCGTACCCGCCGCGGCGTGCGCTCGATCAGCCTTGCGCCGAGCTTCTCCTCCAGGCGCCGCAGCTTGACGCTGATGGTCGCCTGCGTGCTGGCCAACGCCTCGGCGGCCCGGGTAAAACTCTGCAAGTCTGCCACCATCACGAAGGCCTTGACGGCATCGACATCCAGCGTCGTCATTGCATCAATACCATTTTGTCATTTCTGAAATAGATGATGATCGTCTTTTTATATGATCGGCCATCTTCTATGTGAGGACAACCGTCTTTTTCAAGAGCCGGGGGAGGAGTGCGCGGCTATCGCCGCCGGCCCCGGACCGGGTTGTTCGATCATGACTTTTCAGACAGGGCGCAATGCTGTCGCATTGGCGGGCGTATGTCTCGCTTCCCTCTTGTTCGGGCTGGAGATTTCCAGCGTGCCGGTCATCCTGCCGACCCTCGAAACCGCGCTCAAGGCCGATTTCAAGGATCTGCAGTGGATCATGAATGCCTACACCATCGCCTGCACCACCGTCCTGATGGCAACCGGCACCCTCGCCGATCGCTTCGGCCGCAAGCGAGTGATGATCATTACCACCATCGCTTTCGCGCTGGCCTCGCTGATCTGCGGTCTCGCACAGGGGGCGCTGGTGCTGATCATCGCCCGCTTCCTGCAGGGCCTGGCGGGCGGGGCGATGTTGCTATGCACGGTGGCGGTGCTCTCGCACCAGTTCCAGGAGGGCGCCGAGCGTGGCCGGGCCTTTACGGCCTGGGGCATCGTCTCGGGTGTCGGCCTCGGTTTCGGGCCACTGATCGGCGGCCTGATCGTCTCGCTTTCCAACTGGCAGTGGGTGTTCCTCATCCATGTGCCACTTGCGGTCGTGGCGCTGCTTCTCGTCGGTATCGGTGTCCGGGAGTCGCGCGATCCTCAGGCAAAGCGCATCGATTTGGCCGGCATCGTCACGCTGTCCCTGGCCGTGTTCGGTTTCTCCTATCTGATCACCCAAGGAGCCGATCTGGCACCGGGCATGCGCTGGGGCGTCGCCGCAGTGGCCATCGTCGCCTTCGTTGCCTTTCTGGCGGCCGAAAAGGTCAGCCCGCATCCGATGTTCGACTTCTCGGTGTTTCGCATCCGGCAGTTCTCGGGCGCGATCATGGGCTGCATCGGCATGAATTTCAGCTATTGGCCCTTCATCATCTATCTGCCGATCTATGTCTCGAGCGGCCTCGGCTATGACGCGACGCAGGCGGGCCTGCTGCTCCTGGCCTATACATTGCCCTTCATGGTCGGCCCGCCGCTCGGCGAGGCCCTGCGCCGGCGCTATCAAGCCCGGATCGCCATTCCGCTCGGCCTGATGACGATTGGTGTAGGGTTCATCGCCATGAAGATCGGTGCCGGTGTAGAGGGCGCCAATTGGCTGACCCTGCTGCCGGGCCTTCTGATCGCGGGCCTCGGCATTGGCATCACCTCGACGCCCACCACCAACACCACCACCGCCTCGGTGTCGGCGGACAGGGCGGGCATGGCCTCCGGCATCGACATCAGTGCTCGCCTGATCACCCTTGCCATCAATATCGCGGTGATGGGTCTCGTCCTGGTCGAAGGCATCCGCGCCTCACTGCAAGCGAGCCTTGGGGCGGCGCTGGCGACCGAGGAACTGCGGACGTTGGCGGAGAAGGTTGCCGCCGGCAATCTCGTAAGCTTGACCCAGGACGTGCCCAAACTCGCCGGGGCGGATCCGTCCGGCACTCTAGTCCACGCTGCGCTGGTCGACGGCTTCGAGCTGGTGATGCTCTATGGCGGCATTGGCGTGATCGTGCTGGCCATTCTCAGCTACCTCATCTTCGGATCCGGACAGACACAGACAATGGGCAAGGCCGAACGGGAGGTTGCGCCTTCACCAGCCGTTGCCTTGAAAGGAGAATGAAGTCTCCAGCTGTATATAAAGGGGTACAAATAGTCGAGCGGCGCCGATGAACCTATCGGCGCCGCAATGCCTTTCTAGTCCTTGCACCGGATCTGGTTTGAAAGCGGGAAGCATCATGTCGTCGTCGCCTTTCCAAGCACTCGTCTTCGATCTCGGCGGTGTCGTGGTCGAGCACGACAATGCCGTGCTGTTCGAGCGCCTGGCTTCGCGCTGCCGTCCCTCCTGGACACCCGAGGAGGTCGTGAGCCTGTTTCGGCAATCGCGCTGGGGCACGGGAACGCCGATCCGCCTGTTTCACCAGCAATTGGCGGAGGCCGGCGGCTATGAGGCGCCCTGGGATATCTTCGTCGAGGATTGGAACTGCCATCTCGCCGTCAATCCCTCGATGCTTGCCGTCATGGAACGCCTAGCGAAGCGCAACCGGGTGATGATCTTCTCCAACACCAATCAGGAACATTGGGATTTCGTGCGGAAGGCATCGGGCGGCGTGCTGGCTGGTTTCGAGCCCTATCTCAGCCACGAGATCGGGCATGAGAAGCCCTCGTTGCGTTCCTTCCAGGTGGTCGCCGAAAAGGCGGGGATCGATCCTGCCAGCTCCATCTTCTTCGACGACCTGCCTGCCAATGTCGAAGGTGCAAGGCAGGCCGGGTTCCAGGCCGAGGTCTTCCAGGGCGAGCCGTGGCTGCTGTCTTTCCTGGAAAGGCGTGGTGTTGCCCTGGGCTAGGCTTCGAGGCCGGTGGCGGGTCCGGCGCTACGCTGTCATTATTGCAGATCTTCTTCGTCGTCCCCGCTTCAGAACTGGGTAAGCCCGCTCAGTCCGATCGCGGCGCCTCCCGCCAGCACCAGCAAGGGATGGATGCGAGTCGTCGCGGTGAGGAAGGCGGAGAGGGCGATGATACCGGCCAGCAGCCAGGTTTCGGCGGAGGCTTCGGCGATCACCGCGGCACTCGCCGTAACCAGCCCTACCGTCATCGGCAGCAGCCCCGCCTGTACCTTCTGCCGCCAGGGCCGGTCACGGAAGCGGTCCCAGAGCCTGACGGCGACACCGGTGATGAGGGAGGAGGGGCCGAACTTGGCGAGCGAGGTCACCAGCACGCCCGGCAATCCCGCGACATGCCAACCCACCAGCGGCACGATCATCATGTTCGGGCCGGGGGCGGCCTGCGCGAGGGCAAACATCGCACCGAATTGCTGTGCCGACATCCAGTGATGGATATCGACCACCTGCCGGTGCATTTCGGGCAGGATGGTATTGCCGCCACCAAAGGCAAGCAGCGAAAGCTCCGTGAAGATCAAGGCAAGGGCCAGCAGGGTCGACGCCATCACGCTTTCCTCCAGGCCAGGAAAATGCCGAGGGGCGCCAGGACCAGCATGGTCGCCAGCAGAGGCAGGCGCAGGACGGCGATAGCCAGGAAACAGGCACAGGCGATCACGATGCCGGCGGGATCGCGCCGTAGCGGACGCGCGACCTTGATCGCCATCGAAATGAGAAGCCCCGCCGCAGCCGCCGAAAGCCCTGCAAAGAGGGGCTGGATATGCGGGTCGGCGTGGAAG